>NZ_JAFCLT010000006.1:0-563847 GCF_018130885.1 Bradyrhizobium sp. KB893862 SZCCT0404 | reverse complement strand
GCCGAATGCCGGCACGGTGACGGCGGCAACGGTTCTGGACGACGAGGCGCAGACGCTGTTCGTCGGCAACGACGTGCCTGCGGACGGTGTTGCGAACGTGAAGGTCGCGACGGGTGCCGCCGGTACCCTGTTCGCGGTGGGCGCCGACGGTCTGCAGTCGATCAGCTTCACCAACCCGGTCGGGCTGAAGGCGATCTACAAGGACGCCAACGGGCTCGGGGCCCAGGAGACGCTGACCTATGCGACCACGGTGGTCGCGGGCCACACCATCCTGACGGCGACGGGTGCGACCTCGAGCAACGTGGTGTTCAAGCTCGACGTGGCGCCTGACGGCTCCTACACGTTCACGGTGTCTGAGCCGCTGGTGCATCCGACCAGCAGCACGACGGAGGAGAACCTCGGCGTCACGGTCGGCTTCACGGTGAAGGACGGCGACGGCGACACGGCGACGGGCTCGCTGACGGTGAACGTCAACGACGACACGCCGAATGCCGGCACGGTGACGGCGGCAACGGTTCTGGACGACGAGGCGCAGACGCTGTTCGTCGGCAACGACGTGCCTGCGGACGGTGTTGCGAACGTGAAGGTCGCGACGGGTGCCGCCGGTACCCTGTTCGCGGTGGGCGCCGACGGTCTGCAGTCGATCAGCTTCACCAACCCGGTCGGGCTGAAGGCGATCTACAAGGACGCCAACGGGCTCGGGGCCCAGGAGACGCTGACCTATGCGACCACGGTGGTCGCGGGCCACACCATCCTGACGGCGACGGGTGCGACCTCGAGCAACGTGGTGTTCAAGCTCGACGTGGCGCCTGACGGCTCCTACACGTTCACGGTGTCCGAGCCGCTGGTGCATCCGACCAGCAGCACGACGGAGGAGAACCTCGGCGTCACGGTCGGCTTCACGGTGACGGATGGCGACGGCGACACGGCGACGGGCTCGCTGACGGTGAACGTCAACGACGACACGCCGTCGATTGGTGCCATCCAAGACGCGATTGCACCTTTCAGCAACAACACGCAGATTAACGGTACATGGCAGCCGCAGTTCGGCGCCGATGGCCCGAATGCAATCGCTCCCATTTCAGTCTCTATGGGGGCGAACCCGAGTGGCCTTACTTATGTCATCACGGATACGAATACGGCGGTGTCAGGCCACGAGCTCTTCAAGGTTGACGTGAAGAGTGGGACAACGACGCTGTACTCCTTCTATGAGTACACCGACTACAATTCCGCCACGAAAAGCGGGGAGATGTTTGCATTCACGGACCTTGCGCATACGAAGCAGTTCTTTGAACTGACTGTAGGCATCGATGGAACCTACAACTTCCATGTGGATACAAACACTCTGCAGCAAACGACGACTTTCAGTTTCGTTTCGCAGTTGCCGAACGGCGGCAACGGCGATTATCTGACGATCGTCAACGGCACCGGAACATTCCTCAGCGGCAACGATCCCGCCACGGTGCCTGCCGGCACCGTCCTTATTGACGGATGGAACAGCGGCAGCACGAGTCCAAACTCTCACGTCTTGCACAAGAACAACCCGGGCTTGGGCATTGACAACGGCAACCTGGACTCCGGCGAAACAGTCATGTTCAGGTTCGGTGATTTGCAAACCGGGGTGACTGTCGGCATCGGCAAGGGGAACAACTCGACGAACGAACATTTTCTGGTCACCGTCTGGGACGCGACTCATACCAATTCGGTCACCTGGGACTTGGTGCAGGCAGACGGCACGGCGGTTATTGTCGACCAGGCGCACTGGGGCGCTACCGGAACTGTATCCGGCGCGCTTTTCTCGACCTTCAGCGAGGTCGACGTCACGAATATCGCCAGCGGGGCTGCTGTCCCGGACCAAGACGACAAGGTCGTGCTGACGACTCTTTCGTATGGACAAAATACAACGATTGCCAGCACCACTCTGAACTTCGCGATCAGCATCACTGATGGTGACGGCGATACGTTCGCAAGCACTGACAATCTGACAGTGTCTCTGATCGGTACTAACGCCAGCCTGACAGGTACGGCCGCGCCCGAAGTAATCGCCGCGAGTGCCGCGAATGATACGATCACCGGCGGAACGGGACCAGGAGATACCGTTGACTACAGCAACGCGACCTCCGGGGTGACGGTCAACCTGACCGCAGAAACCGACACCGTTGCCGCCGCGGTGGGTGGTGGTGCCTCAGGTGACACCATCAAGGGCATCGAAAATGTCTTTGGATCGTCATTTGCGGATACTTTGACGGCTCAATCTTCCGGCAGTGTCCTCTATGCGGGCGCAGGTAGCGGAGCCGGCACGGATGTCTTGAATGGCGGCGCTGGCAATGACACTCTCGTTGCTGGCCTGGCAGGAACTGACACCATGTCGGGCGGCGCCGGCAATGACACGTTCGTGTTACACGGCAATGGCGGCGCCAATGTAACGATCTCAGACTTCAGTTTGGGCGATTCGATCGTCGTCGACGTTGCAAACCTGAACCTGACTATCAATACGGCCCAGGCTGTTACCTTCAACGCGGATGTGTCCGGTGCAAACGATCAGACGCACGACAGCGCGTTCGCAGGGTCCAACTTCTTCTTCAACAAGACCACCAATGAACTGTTTTATTCCGCCGACAACACAGCCGCTCACGCGGTCGATCTTGCCCATATCAGCACGGGCATACCAGCAGCGAACGCCGTTCACGTGGCGTAAGCGGCAGTAACGCATGACAAAACCGCCGGCGGGGACTCCGCCGGCGGTTTTTCTTCGCCTCAGAGAACCAGCGTCAGCGTGCTCAGCGAGCCGCCGCCACCTGCCTCCGCGGGCTCCGAGCCCGCCCATTCCGCGCCCGCCGCTGCCGGCGCGGCTTCGGCCGTAAGCGGCGCAGCCTTCGCATAAGGCTTGGCGAACAGATGCACGCCGTCGTGATTGATCGCGAAGAGCGGGGCGAAGTTGAGCTCGCCGTTGTCCTCCCGCAGGCCCGCCCAGCGGTTGTCCAGGACCAGCCAGCGGCCGTCGAGCCGGGCGGCGAGCACCGCGTGGTCCTGCCGGACCGTACGGTCGCGGACGAGGAGAAGGCGCATGTCGGCGTCCGGGAAACCCGCCTGGCGCAATGCGGCGTATTTGGCGATCGCATAGTCTTCGCAATCGCCTTTGCCGGTCGCAAAGCTCGCCAGCGGCGAACTCCAGCGGTCGAGCTCCCGATGCTGGACGAGATCGCTGACATAGCGGATCGCGGTATTCACGCCGAGATTGACTTCCTCGAGCTGAGCTCGCCCGGACTTGGCCTTGACGGCGCCGACGAGCCTGAGGAACTGCGCGGCGTGAGGCGGGCAGCTCGCAGGGGCGGATCCGCAGCGCTCGAGCACGGACTGCTCCTTGACGAGGTCTGCCTCGACGGCCCGCCATTTGCGCCAGATATCGTTGTCGGGCGCCCGGAATGCGAAGAGACCGAAGGGTTCATTGCCGAGCGGCGGCACGACGGCCGGAGAGACGGGCTCAGGCGCGGCATCCGTGGCGGTGGAGGAGGGCGGCGTCAGCGCTGCCAGACGCACGGCATTCGGCCCGCGTCCGCGCTCGCGGTCCAGCTTCGCCAGCACGGCGTTTATCGTGAAGAACGTCGCGGGAGCCTGGATGGTATCTGCTCCGGCCGGCGCGATCTCGGCCGGATCAGCCGGGCCGAGATCGGACGCAAACGCGACCGAGGTCGTAGCACCGGTGAGCGAAACCAGCATGGCTGCCGCAAACGTCAGAATGCCCTGCCGTCGCTGTGCAAAACGCGACTTCATTGACCGTCCCCATATTTCGGGACGTCGCCGGCGTCTTTGCGCGCCTGATCGTCATCCCGACCTGTTTATCGGGAGCCAGCGTGCGCGTGGGCGCGCTTAAGTCGGGTTAAAACAGGGGAGGCGTGGCCGGGAATGAGACGGTGCGATGAACCGCGGCTCTCCGGCGATGCTAAAGCTTGCGATCGCGCATTAAGGAGGCATTAAGCAAGCCGGGCGGGGCAGATCCAAAGCATGATCCGGACAAGCGCGAAGCGGCCTTCCGGCCAGATCATGCTCGGACGACAAGCCAAAGCGCGATGACGAGACGTCCCAGTCTGGTCCCGCTTCAGTGCTCGCGCAGCGCCTCATCCCGCAGGGTACGAGCCGGCTTCATGATGTAATCCAGAACGCTCTTCTTGCCGGTCAGGATCTCGACCGTCGTGATCATGCCCGGGATGATCGGAAGCGGGGTCTCCTCCGTACCGAGATGGTTCTTGTCGGTTCGAACCATCACGCGATAGTAGGTCTCCGGTCGCTGCGCGGCCTCGCCCTTGTCGTCGAGGATCGTGTCGGCGCTGATCCGCTCGACCTTGCCGGCGAGATGGCCGTAGACGGAGGAGTCGTAGGCGGAGATCTTGACGACGGCATCCTGGCCCGGGCGGATGAAGGCGATGTCCTGCGGCCTTATCTTGCCTTCGACCAGCAACGAATCGTCGAGCGGTACGATGTCCATGAGGTTCGCGCCGGGCTGAACGACGGCGCCGATCGTCGTGACGTTCAGCTTGTTGACGATGCCGCGAACCGGCGATCGCAGATCCGTCCTGCGCACCCTGTCCTGGGCGGACTTGATGTTCTCGTCCAGGACTGCAAGGTCGGCCCGCGCCTTGGCGAGGTCTTCGTCCGCCGCCGCCCGGAAGGTCGAAATCGTGGTCGCGATCTTCGCCTTGGCTTCGGCGATCTGCCCCTTGGCCTCTGCGGATTGACGCTCCAGACGAAGCATTTCGATCTCGGGAACGACCTTCTGATCGTAGAGCTTGCGGGTCAAAGCGAGCTCGCGATCGAGCAGGGCGGATGTCTGGGTCAGCCTGACGATCTGCTGATTGAGGACGTCGACGTCCTGCGAAACCTTGAGGGCGCGGGTCTTGAAGACGCTGCGTTCCGTTGCCACGGCGGCGGGAGCGACCACATCGATCTGGTCGGGAAAGACGATCTCGCTGCGGCCCCTGGCTTCGGCGTCGAGCCGCGCGAAGCGCGCGGCCATCGAGGCGCGGCGCTCCCGTATCTCGCCAAATTCGGAAGCGAATTTGGTATCGTCGATCCGCATCAGGGATTGCCCCTGCTGGACCACCGCTCCCTCCTGGACGAGGATGTCGCCGACGATCCCGCCTTCAAGGGATTGGACGACCTGAATCTGCCGCGAGGGGACGACCTTGCCGTTTCCGCGCTTGACCTCTTCGAGCACGGCGAAATGAGCCCAGATCAGGAATGTAGAGAGCAGGGCGAAGAACGCCCACAGCAGCATCCGGGAGGTCCGCGGCGTTCTCAATCGGACGGCCGCGCGAATATCATTGGCGTAAGCGAAATCAGCTGACATTGGACTTCTGCGCCGGCTGGACTTGTTGAACCACTCGGGGATTGACGGCAGGCTCGGCCGACTGAGCCTTGCCTTGCAACAGGCTCAAGACGTGATCGCGCGGCCCGTCGGCCACCAGCCGGCCGTTGTCGAACAGCAGCAGCCGATCGACCATGGTCAGCAGAGAGAGACGATGCGTGGAGATGACGATCGTCATCTGCGCATCGTCGAGCTTCTTCAGCCGCTCGAGGAACTCGGCCTCGCTGCGGACGTCGAAATGGGCGGTCGGCTCGTCCAGAAACAGGATCCGCGGCTTGCGGATCAAGACGCGCGCGAGGCCGATGGCTTGCTTCTGACCGCCCGAGAGGCTGCGTCCGCCCTCCGCGATGGGCATGTCGTAGCCCATAGGGTGGCCTGCGATGAAGCTCTCGACGCCGGCAAGGCGCGAGGCCGCGAGCACTTCCTCGTCGGTCGCCGCCGGATAGCCCAGGGTGATGTTGTCGCGCAGCTTGCCGAAGAACAGATCGGTGTCCTGCATGGCAAAGCCGATGCCGGCGCGCAGATCCGCGGGATCATATTGGCGAGAGTCGACGCTATCGACCAGGATGCGGCCATCCTGTGCCTCGTAGAAGGAGAGCAACAGGCGCCCGACGGTCGTCTTTCCCGAACCCACCCGACCGATGATGCCGACGCGCTCACCGCTCTGAATCTTGAAGGTGACCTTGTCCAGCGCCTTCCCAGGCGCATTGGGATAGGTGAAGGAGACATTTTCGAAGCTGATGGTGCCTTGTTCGATCTTCCTGGCGACATAGGTCCGTTCTGGCGAACGTTCCCGCTCCAGCGTCATGATCCGATCGATGGACTTGAGCGCCGAGAAGGTCTGAGTGCCGCGGGTGATCACGGACGCGATGCCCGCAATCGGCGCCAGAACCCGGCCGGCGAGCATATTGGCCGCGACCAGGGCGCCGACCGTCAGGGTGCCGTTCTGGATCAGAAAGACGCCGATTATGATCATCAGCAGGCTGGTCAACATCTGCACCGAGTTTGCCGCAGTCAGCGCCAGGGACGACCAGAAGTGTACGGCTTCGCCGGACCGGGCCGTCGCTGCAACCGAGCGCTCCCAGGCCGTCTGCATTCTTGCTTCACCGCCCGACGCGCGCACGGTTTCGAGGCCGGCGAGCGATTCCACCAGCACGCCATGACGCGCGGCCGACTCGGCTTGCAGTCGCTTCATCGCCCGGTTGAGCGGACGTTGCAGCAGGAAGCCAATTCCGATCATGACGGGCAGCATCAGGAGCGGCACCCAGGCGAGGGGGCCGGCGACCACGAAGAGAACGGCGACAAACAGCACGGCAAACAGCAGATCGGTCGCCGAGACCACGCTCCCGGAGGTGAAGAATTCGCGAACCGAATCGAAATCGCGAAGCTGGTTGGCGAGGATGCCGACCGACGTCGGTCGCTGCGCCATCTTCACGGACATGACGTGTTCGAAGATGTTGGCGGCAAGGACGACATCGATCGTCTTGCCCGTCACGTCGATCATCTTGCTCCTGACCATCCGCAGGACCAGATCAAAGACGATGGCGAGACCCATGCCGATCGAGAGAGCGACGAGTGAAGGGATGGCTCCGTTCGGAATGACCCGATCATAGACGCTCATCGTGAAGAGCGGCATGGCAAGGGCGAGAATGTTGATGAGCAGCGCCGCCAGCGCGATGTGGCCGTAGTTGCGCCAATGCGCCCTTACGACGGACCAGAACCAGTGTTGCCGCGGCAGACTGCCGGCGGCAACGGCTCGCGGGTCCAACTCGGCAGCGGCCCGGACGAAAAATGCGTAACCGGTATATCCCGCGGCGATCGCATCGAGGGTCAGCATCTGCGGCACATACGGCCGGTTGCTGGGGTCGATCACCTTGGCGGTACGCTTGGCCTCGTCGATGCTCAGCAGCACCAGCGTCGTTCCGTTCTTCATGATCAGCACGGCCGGAAGAACGAGAGGCGGGATGTCCAGCAGCTTGCGTTGGGTGGCTTCGGTCTCGAGGCCCGCGCGGCGCGCTGCGCGTTCGTAGAGCGAAACCGTCAGGCGCCCGTCGAGGATTGGCAAGCCGCCGAGCAAGCCGTCGCGTGTGACGGCTCTGCCGTGATGTCCGGCCAGGAAGATGAGCGAGTCCAGCAGCGGATCGCCTTGCTGCGCTTCGACTCTCTCGGCCCGGGCCGATACCGCGGGCCCCTCGCCGATGTTGTCCGGGCGTGCACTTTGGGCGGCCGAAGCCGTCTTTGTTCGACGAAACAACAAGCTGGTATGCCTTAAATGAAAAGCGATGACGCGAACTTTGCAAAGTCGTCGAAAGACTACGACAAATTGCCAGTTAATTCATTTAGTCATTTGGGCCGTCGAGATTAACGATTAACAATGGAGCGTCCGCAAGGCTATCCGTGCATTATCGGGGGTAGGCTGAAATCAAAAAGCCCGCACAAGTGCGGGCTTTTCGTTCGTCATCCGGTCGATGTTACTATTTTGTAATTGGCGAGAATGCGGTCAGCAGCCAATGGGGTTTCTCGGCCGCGGCATATGAGCTGCGCTGGCTGGTCGAGCTATCGAGCACGATCGGCCCGCCGGCGCCTTCGCGCTGCGCAAACCAAGCCGACACGCCGGCAACCTTGGCGGACCCAGCCTCAGGCTCCCCGGACCAGCGATCGCCGAATGCCGACGTGGCAGGCCCGGTCGCAGCGTAGGACAGCCGAACCGGCGCGGCCGTCGGTGCCGGTACCGCAACCCGCACCGGCTCCGAGCCGGTCTGCGGCAGGGTCCAGCGGATGGTCGGCACTTTGTAATCCGGCAGGCCGAACAGGTTGAGATCGGTCGGAGCTGCGTCGACAGGCGGAGGGGCCTTCAGATATTCGATCAGGGTTCCCGTCGCGGCGAGCAGCTGATAGTCCGCAAACACCACGACCGCCCGCGCCGAGGTCAGCGAAACCTGGGCGTTGAAGAACTGGTTCTGGGCATTCAGGAGGTCGATGAGTGAGCGCTGGCCGAGCTCATACTCCTTCTGGAAGGCGGCGATGGTCTTCCGGGCCGCCTCCAGCTCGCTGGTCAGCGCTGTAATGCGGGTCTGCGTGACCGTACGGGCGTTCCAGGCCTTGTCGATCGACTCATAGGCATCCCGCTGCAGGCGGGCGTGCCGTGCCGTCGCTTCCGTGAACCGTTCGGCCTTTTCCGAGCGATTCCAGGCGTCCTGGCCGCCGCGGAAGATGTCCCAGGACATCACCACCTTGCCGCTGTAGTCCTCATGGGTGACGGCGGGCGAGCCAGCGGCCGCAACATAGGGGAAGGAGTTGTCGTAATGCGTCGCCCGGCCTTCGAGATAGAATTTCGGGGCAAACAGGCCATCCGTGGACTTGAAGGCGTGCTTGGCGGCATCGACATCGGACTGGGCGGCGTTGATCGTGGAGTTGAACCGCAGCGTCACCGCGAGCGCTTCATCGCGGCTTGCCGGGAGCCCCCGCAACGTGCCCGGGAAGCGCACATTGTAAGGCTCTATGCCGACGACCTTGCGGTACTTCGCCCGTGCATCCTCGAGGCTGCGGCGAAATTCGGCCAGGGCCGCGCGAGCACTTTCGACGCGCTCCCTCGACTGCTCGAGGTCGCCTTCGCCGGCCCGGCCGCCCGAAAAGCGGGAGTTCACGTTCGAGAAGATCTTCTCGTGATTGGCGACGTTCTGCTGGGCCAGGGTCACCATGCGCATATAGCGCACGACGTCGATATAGGCCTCGGCAGCATCAAGGGCGATAAGCTCGGTTCGCTCCTTGACGCGCGCGGCAGCGGCGTTCACCCGCGCATTCTGGCGCCACACCTCGTGAATGGAGGTGAATCCATCAAACAGAAGCTGCCGGACAACGACCGATTCCTGGCTGCCGTTGCGCCACGGCCCGGATCCCGTCGTCGGCACCGCAATGCTCGGCGCAATAAAGCCGGGCGATTGGTCGAACTTCTCAGGCCCATAGCTGGCGTCGATACGCACTTGCGGTAACAGCGTACTCTGAGTCTGGCGGAGCTCGCTCTCGGTTGCCCGGCGGTTGGCTGAGGCCTCACCCACTCCCGGGTTGGTCTGCATCGCCTGACGCAAGGCATCGTTGATGGAAAACTGTTCAGCTCTCGCGGGGGCGACCGCCAAGATGATGGTTGCTAAGGCTAAATGCGCCGGCTTCATGGTCCCCACCATAAAAGTCTTTTAACAAATATTATCGCTCGGGAAGAATTAGCAAACTGCTACGGTCCCACCTATGACATTTCAGTCACAGCTTGCAGCAATCGATCCGACGTCCCTTGCGTGCGCAACACCGGATTCAGCCTAATTGGCGTAGCCAATTACCTCACTAGGGCTCGCTGCGTTGCACAAACTGTGCGTGTATTTTGTGCGTTAGCAATCTGATTTTGCTAGTTAATCCCGGCACCGCTGTGCTGCAACGTGGCGGTCGCTCAAGGCGTCGAGTTCATACGGGCGGGTCGGGGGAAAGGCAGGAGGAGGAAGCTTTGCCGCAGGGTGAATCGTTCCCTGCACATCCGCGGCGGAGAGCCCAAGGATGGACAGGGGACGTTCGGCCTTCGTCGATTCGGATACCGGGCGCCGGAACCGGGCTGACACGTCGGTCCGCGACCGGCTTGCCCCGATCGTCGGGCCCGGCGCTCCACCTGCCCCGGGAGCGGTCGGCGGCGGGGCATGGCCGACGCTCGTCCGGCGAACCGTCCAGGCCGAAGGCCGGGCCACTCTGACGAGGCCTCGGGCAAGCCCGCCTCCGGAATTAAAGAAGCCGCATTCGAGTTAATGACGGTTGGGCCAGGCAACGACCCGACGCAAACCTTGCTTAAGTTCTCAGACACATAGTGGATGCCTTTCAGTTTGAGATTGAAGGGCATCAATTGTGAATCAAGATCTTCGAACCGAGCTCGAAGGCCTCATGGAGGATATCCAGAAGCGCCAACGGCATATTGAGGACAGGGCTTTTCTCATCGACATCCTCGAGCGGGAGGGACACACCACGCTCGAGGAGCAGGCGCGCTCAGATTCGAGCGCAAGCAGCTGGCGTATCAAATGGAGCGGCAGACGAGCCTGCTTCTGAAGGCACGGAACTGAGCTAGCGCCAGTCATTGTCGGGCAATGTGCCCGGCGGAGGCTTGAGCTGCTCGAGCCCCTCGTCGATCGCCTTGATGTCTTCCTCCATCCGCTCGATGGCCCGGATCGGATCGATGCCGGATACGGTCCGGAGTTGCTCGAGCAGCCGGCGACGATGCTCCCGCAGCTCTTCGAGCCCCCGCCGGTCCTTCAATGCCACATGAGAGGCAACGATCAATTCGATGGATGATGGCAATGCAATACCCGTCGATCAAATGCGTCGATTAAAGCGCTCATTATAGAGTTTTATGTGAGCGTGAAAAGATCGTCGGCGTCCGCACTTTGACGGAGGGGCTCTGCTAGCCCAGCGATTCCTTGCGCTAATCCCCGAATATGAATCGCGAGCCGTCGCGTGCGTTCTTTACGCCCGGCATTACGCGCATTAACTTCGTCCCATATTTTGAATGTTTCACCTGCGTCGATATCAAGAAAAGCCATCCGCCAGGGCAATTGCAGACGATGTGCGATCGTTGCTCGGTCTTCGACCGGAAGATTCAAAGGTTCAAGGAACTCGTTGTTCAGCTGTCGGATTTCGATGACGGCCTGGTCGAGCGGATCATGTGGAAGATTGCCAAGCTGCGGAGCATGAAGGCCGCGCTTCACCCCGAAGACGGATAGCTGCATTCTTCCTTTATGATCATGCTCGGATAGCTGGCCGCTTGGCGTTCGGTCCGAAGCACGAAGATTCCAACAGCGCCGCCCGCTTGAAATCACAATGCGGACGGCGCTGCTCCAGCCCCGGGAGGGTGATGCAAAATCCCGGTTTTTCGAGTCTGCGGTTTTCGCCGGCCTGGGTCAAACCAAAGTGCAGAATTGGTGAATCGGGCCGAATGTAGTCCCTGGGCTCCTCATGGCATCGACCGTTCGGTTGATATTTCGGGAAAAAATAGAAGAAAGGCCTCATCTTAATGGTGATGAGCGCAGGCCTTCGAGCGAAATTCTGCCGAATTCCGATAGATTAATCGGGCGGCTATCGCACGGGTTCATGCTCCCGGCGCCCGCGAGGGACTTGGCAAGATCGGGAAAAATAGGCAATATCCAATTTTTCAGATTGCCCAATTTTTGGGATTGCCAATGCCAGCTTATCTCGTCCGCTCAATTGACAGTCATGAGATCGTCGGCCTTTTGTTCGCCGATCACCCCAAAAGTCTCGCCCGCTCAGTTCAGGAATGGACGGAGCGGGACGATTGCGAATACGTCGAATTGCCGGCCGGCGGCCTGGTATGGGCGGGGTCGGCGGTTCGAGTGCCTATGAGTACAGGCATCGAGAGAAGCACCGACTGGACCATCCCCGAATTGCCTTTCGCGACCGCGACGCTGTCCGAAACCTGGCTCGATGTGCTCTACGGCTACAAGCCTGAACTTCGCTGGACGAAGTTCAGAGCCAGGAAAGGGGCGCAATCAACGTCGGCCGAACTTCCGCAGCCGATGCATTCGGCTCAGGTCATTCCCCTACGAAGACCGCATGCCTAGCCAAAGCCAAGCGAGGAGACGGGTCATGACTGCAGAGAAGCTGCGGAGCCACGTCACCTACTTGAGCGAGCTGGTGCCGGACTCCGAGGGGCGCGATGTCTTCGTGGGCCTCACTTACTGGGAAACCATCTGGCTGATCGATTATCGGGAGCGCCGCGCGCGTCGTGAGCCGGGATGGAGCCGGGATCAAGCGGCTGCCCGCGAACTGGCTGCGAGGCACGATACGGCACACTTCGAGATCGTGACTGCACAGGCGGAACTGCGTTTCGACAACCCGACCATCCACTAGCCGGTTTGTGACGGCGAGTTGGCCGGCGACGGGGCAAGACGCCCTCGAAGGCGGTTGAGACGCCTTCTCAAGAATAGTCAGCTCGTGCGAAATCCTAACCCTGGCGGCGCAGGAAGCCCGTGATCGTGACCCTTTCCCAGATGCCGGCCGCGGCAAACGGATCGGCCTTGTTGAAGGCCTCGACTTCGGCGCGACCGGGCGCCTCGATCAGGAACAGGCTGCCGATCATTGTGGCGCCGTCGTCGGAGACGAGCGGCCCCGACATCACGATCTTGACGCCGAAGCGCGAGGTATCGCTCAGGAAGGACTTGTGGGCGTCGTAATTGGCGAGCCGGGTCGGCAGCGCGCCGGTGCGGTCGACGGCGTGAATGGCGAACAGCATGGTGGTCTCCGCTTCTTGGTTTCTTCTTGGCTTCGTTCTTGGGACGGCCGCGAGCGCGGCCGTCCGTGTTCGTCGTGTCCCTATTTGGCGCCGAGCTTGCCGGCGTCCTCGAAGGTCGGGCAGGTGCGCTGCTCCAGCGGCACGTCGAACGGCTGATAGTTGTCCTTGGTGATGACGGTCGGCTTCAGCACGATCTCGCTGATGACAGGCTGGTTGCGCAAGGAGCGGATCGCCATCATGGTGCCGAGGCAGCCCTGGGCAAATCCGTTGTAATCGCCGCTGGCGAGCAGCTTGCCGGACTTGATGGCGTCGATCGCCTCCTTGGTGCCGTTGATGCCGATCACCTGCGCCTTGCGGTTGGCGCCGTCGAGTGCCTCGATCGCGCCGACGGCCATGGCGTCGTTGGCGGCGAGCACGCCGTCGATCTGCGAATTCGACTGCATCAGGTTTTCCATCACCTGAAGCGCCTGCAGCCGCTGGTAGTTGCCGGGCTGCGAGGCCAGCAGCTTGGCGCCGGGCGTTTCCTTCAGCGCGTCGTTGAAGCCGCGCACGCGGTCGACGTTGGTCAGCGAACCCTTGACGCCCTCGATGATGACGATGTTGCCTTTGCCGCCCAGCGTCTTGAGCAGGAAGCGCGCGGTCTCCAGCCCCAGGCTGTAATCGTCGGCGCCGACGAAGGAGAGGAATTTGCCGCCGGCGGAGCGGTCGGTGATGTTGACGACGGGGATCTTGGCTTCGTTGATCTTCTCGACTCCAGGCACCATCGCCTTGTAGTCGACTGGCGTGAAGACGATCGCGCTCGGCTTCTTCACCACGACGTCCTCGATCTGGCTGAGCTGCTCGGGGATCGAGTCCGGCTTGGTCGGGATGTATTGCAGCGTTTTCGCGTTCAGCGCCTTCGCCATGTTGTCGGCGCCGACCCGCACCGTCTGGAAGAACGGGTTGGTCTGGTTCTTGGTGAAGACGGCGATGGTCTCGCCGTCGGCACGCACTTCGGTGGTGAACGCAGCCGCCATCAGCAGCGGCAGCGCCAGATAACCCAGCTTCTTCTTCATATTGCCTCCATCCCTCATTTTGCTTGTTGGACTTCTTGAGAACTCATTGCGCGCGGCGGCGGGTCTTCATGTCGAGCCAGACCGCGAGAATGACGATGATGCCTGTCACCAGCGGCTGCCAGTTGGCACTGACCGACAGCAGATTCATGCCGTTCAGCACCAGCGTCAGGATCAGCGCGCCGATGAAAGTGCCGAACACGGTGCCGACGCCGCCGAACAGCGACGTGCCGCCGATCAGCACGGCCGCAATCGCGGGCAGGGTCAAGCTTTCGCCGATGTCGGCCTCGGCCGAATTGAGCCGCGACAGGAAGATGATCGAGGCGAGCCCCGCCATGGTGCCGGACACCGTGTAGACCAGCAGCAGGCGCTTCGCGACCGGAATGCCCGAGAGCCGCGCCGCGACCGGGTTGGCGCCGATCGCATAGATCTCCTGGCCCCAGATCGTGCGCTGGGCGAACAGTGTCCCGATGCCGAGGAACACCAGCAGCAGGTAGACCGGGATGGGCAGGCCGAAAAGATAACCGCTGCCGATCTGGCGGAAGCCCGCGGGGAAGCCGTGCAGCGTCTCGCCCGCCATGTACCAGTAGGTGAGGCCGTTCAGCACCCAGAGCATGCCGTAGGTGGCGATGAAGGAGGGGATGCGCAGCGCCGTGACCATGACGCCGTTGAGCAGGCCGACGATGCCGCCGCAGGCAAGGCCGGTGAGGATGCCGAGCGCCGGCGAGCCGGTCTTGTGGATGATGGTACCGGCGATACAGGCCGACAGCGCGACGTTGGCGCCGACGGAGAGATCAAGGCCCGCGGTGAGCACCACCAGGGTCAAGCCTGAGGCGATGAAGAAGGTCAGGCTCGCCTGCCGGAGCACGTTGAGGATGTTGCCGAGGCTGAGGAAGGAATCGCTGAGCACGGCGAGCACCGCGCAGATCAGGAGTGCTGCGAGCAGGCGGTAAAACACCTGGATCGCATCCTGCGACAGGAACGAGCGGGGCGGCGCCATGACGTCCTTGCTGATATCGGTCATGCGCGGCTCCTGAGGCCGTCGAGGAACAGGGCAACGATGACGAGGACGCCAACGCTTGCGACCTGCACCGATGAGGGCAGCGAGATCAGGTTCAGCCCGTTGCGCAGCACACCCACAGAGAGGACGCCGAGCAGCGTGCCGAGCAGCCAGCCATTGCCGCGCTCGAACGAGGTGCCGCCGACGGCGACGGCGGCGATGGCATCGAACTCGAGGCCGAGGCCGGCGGTCGGGTGGCCGGAGTTCATCCGTGCGGTCATCAAAAGGCCCGCGATGCCGGCCATGGCGCCACCCAGCGCGTAGACCGCGATCAGCAGCTTGTTCGGCGAGAGACCGGCATAGCGCAGTGCCTCGCGATTGCCGCCGAGGGCGAAGATGTAAGTGCCGAAGCGGGTGTGATAGAGCAGGCCGTGGAAGGCCGCGTAGGTCACGAGCGCCATCACGATCGGCACGGGAATACCGAGCACCGTCGCCGAATACATGTCGCGGACGCTGTGGGGGATGCCGACCACGCTCTGGCCGTCGCTGACGATCAGCGAGAGGCCCTGCGCCATGCCGAGCGTGCCCAGCGTTGCGACGAAGGGCGGAATGCCGAGGATCGCGACCAGCCAGCCGTTGGCGATGCCGAAGGCCGCGCCGACGAGGAGCCCGGCACCGAGGCCCAGCAGCATCGAGTGGGTCGCGAGCGAGACGATGGCGACGCACAGCGAGGTCAGCGTCAGCACCGCGCCCATCGAGAGATCCAGCCCCTCCGTCATGATGATCAGGGTCATCGGCAGCGCCAGCATGGTCAGGATGGTGGACTGCACCAGCACGTTGGAGAGGTTGGCGACCGACAGGAAGCCGGGCGCGATCGCGCTGAACAGCGCGATCAGCAACACCAGCACGATGGCAACGCCGGGAATGCGCTGCAGTGGATTGGGCTCCGAGACGACCGCGGCTTCACGCATGATGCATCCCCAGTCGCACGATGTTCTCCTCGGTCAGTTCGTTGCGGGTCAGGTGTCCGGCGATACGGCCCTCGCGCATGACATAGGCGCGGTCACAGACATGGCAGATCTCGACCTGCTCGGACGAGATCATCAGAGCCGCCGCGCCTTCCGCGACGAGCCGGTCGATCAGGGCAAAGATCTCCGACTTGGCGCCGATGTCGATGCCGCGCGTCGGCTCGTCGAAGATGAACAGTTTCGAGCCGGCGGCTAGCCATTTGCCGATCACGACCTTCTGCTGGTTGCCGCCCGAAAGCAGGCCGACGGTCTGCCGTGCACTGGGCGTTGCAATGCGCAGCTGGCGAATGAGTGCATCGGAGGTCCGCTGCGCGCTGCGTTGGTCGAACAGCCCGCTGGGGAACAGCTTTCGCAGCGCGGATACCACGAGATTGTCGCTGACCGATCGCAGCAGCGCGAGGCCTTCGCTCTTGCGGCTCTCGGGGATCAGCGCGATGCCGCGGCGGGCGGCGAGATCAGGCTCGCCCGAGATGGTCTTGCCGTCGAAGATGATTTCGCCCGAGGTCACGGGATCGGCGCCGAAGATGGCGCGGGCGACCTCGCTGCGGCCGGAGCCGACGAGGCCGCACAGCCCGACGATCTCGCCCCGGCGCACCTCGATGTTGATGTCGGAGATGCCGGTCGATGCGGAGAGGCCCTTGACCTCGAGCAGCAGCTCGCCGGGCTTGTCGGCAAAATTGCGCGGATAGGTCATGTCGACGTTGCGGCCGACCATCATGCGGACGAGCTGGTCCGGCGTGACGTCGGCGGGTTTGACGCCGTCGATGCGGCGGCCATCGCGCAGCACGGTGATGCGGTCGCCGAGCGCGAATACCTCGGCCATGCGGTGCGAGATATAGACGATCGACACGCCGTCAGCCTTCAGCCGCGCGATCAGCGCGAACAGCAGTTCGGTCTCGCGGTCGGACAGCGCCGCGGTCGGCTCGTCCATGACGAGGATGCGGGCGTTCTGGCTGATCGCCTTGGCAATCTCGACCATCTGCTGCTGTGCGACGCCCAGTCTGTCGACGATGGTGGAGGGATCGATGTCGAAGCCGATCGTATCGAGCACGCGTTTCGCGTCCGCCAGAATCTTGCGACGGTCGATGGTGCCGGGGATGCGGCCCTTCGGCTCGCGGCCGAGGTAGATGTTCTGGGCGATGTCGAGATGGGGGACGAGCGAGAACTCCTGGAAGATCACGGCAATGCCGAGCTTCTGCGCATCTGCGGTGGAGGAGATCGCGACCTTGTTGCCTTGATGGTAGAACTCGCCGGCGTCGGCCCGGTAGGCGCCGCACAGCAC
Organism: Bradyrhizobium sp. KB893862 SZCCT0404; assembly: GCF_018130885.1. Classification (NCBI taxonomy): domain Bacteria; kingdom Pseudomonadati; phylum Pseudomonadota; class Alphaproteobacteria; order Hyphomicrobiales; family Nitrobacteraceae; genus Bradyrhizobium; species Bradyrhizobium sp. KB893862 SZCCT0404. The sequence continues at coordinate 546,841 of NZ_JAFCLT010000006.1, read as the reverse complement.
CTTCATCAGGCTCGATTTGCCTGCGCCGTTCTCCCCGAGCAGCATGTGGACTTCGCCGGGGTAGACGGCAAAGGACACGTCATCCAGCGCCTTGACGCCGGGAAACTCCTTGCTGATGCCGCGCAGCTCCAGCAGCGGGACAGGCGAGGTGACTTCGATCGGGAGCGCGTCGCTCATTCCCTGGCTCCGCCTGAAAAGATCTTCCCGGGATTCATCAATCCATCAGGATCGAGCGCGATCTTGATCTGCCGCATCACGTCGACGGCCTCACCGAGCTCGTCGGTGAGATAATCGATCTTGCCGAGCCCGATGCCGTGCTCGCCGGTGCAGGTGCCGTCCATGGCGATGGCGCGGGCGACCATGCGGGCCTGCAGCGCCTTGGCGCCTTCGGTCTCCTCCGGCTTGGTGGGGTCAATCAGGATCAGCATGTGGAAATTGCCGTCGCCGACATGGCCGACGATGGGCGCGGTGAAGCCGTGCTCGTCGGCATCGCGGCGGGTCTCGGTCAGGCATTCCGCCAGCCGCGAGATCGGCACGCAGACGTCGGTGATGACCGCGCGCGCGCCGGGGCGTAGGCCGAGGCCCGCATAGAGCGTGTTGTCGCGGGCGTGCCAGAGCCGGCTGCGGTCTTCCGGTGCCTTGGCCCAGGCAAAACCATGACCGCCATGGTCGGCCGCGATGGCTTGCGCTGCCTCGGCCTGCTCGGCGACGGAGGATTCGGAGCCATGGAATTCGAAGAACAGGGTGGGCGCCTCGCGGTAGCCCAGCTTGGCGTAGGCATTGATGCCGCGCATCATGACGTCGTCGAGCAGCTCGATGCGAGCCACGGGGATCGCAGACTGGATCACGGAGATCGCGGTGTCGACGGCGTCGTGCAGCGTATCGAAGCTGCAGACCGCGGCCGAGATCGCCTGCGGCACGGGGTGCACTTTCAGCGTGACCTCGGTGATGACGCCGAGCGTGCCTTCCGCGCCGACGAACATGCGTGTCAAATCGTAGCCCGCGGCCGACTTCCGGGCGCGCTTTGCGGTGCGGATGATGCGGCCGTCGGCCAGCACCACCTCCAGCGCCATGACATTGTCCTTCATGGTGCCGTAGCGCACCGCCATGGTGCCGGAGGCGCGGGTGGAGGTCATGCCGCCGATCGAGGCGTCCGCACCGGGATCGATCGGAAAGAAAAGTCCGGTATTGCGCAGCTCCGCATTGAGCTGCTTGCGCGTGATGCCGGGCTGCACCACGACATCCATGTCGCTGTCGTGCACCGCCAGCACCTTGTTCATGCGTGCGAAGTCGAAGCAGACGCCGCCCGCGACCGCCGCGGCATTGCCTTCGAGCGAGGTTCCGGCGCCGAACGGGACGATCGGCATGCCCGCGCCCGCGCACAGCTTCACGATGTCGGCCACTTCCTGCGTCGTCTCGGGAAAGACGACGATATCGGGCGGCAGGCTCCGATAGTGCGACTCGCTCTGCCCATGCTGATCGAGCACACCGCGCGCAACGCTCGCGCGCGGGCCGATCATGCCGGTGAGGCGATCGGCCAAAATGCTCGTGCTGACCCGCGGTCCCATCCTTGCTCCCTGTCTACCCCGATCGCGGACTCTTGCCGGTCCGCTGCGTTGTCGTCCGGCTTAGGCGGCCCTTGCGCTGCTCGCAACCTGCTTCAGGCCGAAATCGTAGTTGAGATGAAAATACTCGTTCTCGACCATGCGACCATCCGGCGCACGGCCGGCGGGATGCCTGGTGAATTCGCGGATCAGGCTGTCCTTGACGCCGAACACCACGTCGCTGTCGAGATATTTGTCGCCGGCGACGAACACATGCGTCACCAATTGCTCGAAGCCGGGCGCGGAGATCATGAAGTGGACATGTGCGGGACGCCAGGGATGGCGTCCTTGTGCCTCCAGCATGTCGCCGACCGGGCCGTCATGCGGAATGGGGTAGGCGGCGGGCTTGATCGACCAGAAATGGAAGCGGCCGTTGGCGTCGGTATGGAAGCGCGCGCGCATCGCAAGGTTCCCGATCTCGTCGAGCTGCTGCACGTCGTAATAGCCGTCATCGTCGGAATGCCAGACGTCGACGATGGCGCCGGCCAGCGGCTTGCCGTCCACGGTCGAGACTGAGCCGGTGACCAGCATCGGGTCGCCTTCCATCGGGCCGGAGATATCGGCGCCGCTGTCCTTCTCCGGCGCGGCCTGCACGAAGAACGGGCCGAGCACCGTGGTCTCGGTCGCGCCCTCCGGCACCGGATGGTTGATGGCGTCGACCAGCATGGAGACGCCGAGCGTGTCCGACAACAGGATGAACTCCTGGCGCTTGTCGTCGCACATGTGCCCGGTGCGGGTCAGGAAATCGATGCCGTACTCCCATTCCTTCTGCGTCGGCCGCACCTCGCGGACGAAGGCGTGAAGGTGCCGCACCAGCGCCTCGCTGACTTGCTTGATGCGCGGATCGCTCGCACCCGCGATCCGCTCCAGCACCGCATCCGTGATCGTGTTCTCGTTGAAGTTACGCATGTGCATCTCCGCGATCAGAGTTTCGGTTCGTCGAGCCCGGACAACCGTTCCAGGTGCTTGACGGTCGCGATGAAGTCGGTGTCGCCGTCGCCCTGGGCGACCAGCGAGCCATAGGTCTCGCGCACTTGGGCTGCGAGCTGCAGCGGCACGCCGACGGCATGGCCGGCACCCAGGATGAGATCGAGGTCCTTGGCCATCTGCTTGCAGGAGAAGGTGGACTCGAAATCTCGTGCCCGCAGCGGCGCCGTCTTGTACTTCACCATCGGCGATGCCACCGCGCTGTCGTCGAGCACCTTCAAGATGTCCTGCCAGGCGATGCCGCCCTTGCGCGCCAGCGCCAGGCTCTCCGCCATCATCGCCGCCGACACCGCGATCATGAGATTGACCGAGAGCTTTGCGTAGCGGGCTTCTTCACTGGGCCCGAGATAGGTCTGCGCACGCGTGAAGGCGGCAAACAGCGGCTTTGCGCTCTCGAAGGCATCCTTTGGCCCCGAGACGAAGCAAGTCAGCGCGCCGGTGTGGACGATGCTGGCATTGCCGGAGACCGGTGAACGCAGATAGGCAACGCCGCGTGCCTGTGCGGCGGCCGCAACCTCCGTGGAAGCCTCGACGCTCACGGTGCTGGTTTCGATCAAGGCAGATCCGGCGGCCATCGCCGCGATCAGGCCGGCGGGGCCAAGCAGCGCGCCGCGCAAGGCGGCATCATCGGGCAGGGAGGTCACGACCGTGGTCTTGCCGCTCACGGCTTCGGCGGGCGAGGCGGCGATCGCAATGCCCTGAGCGCGCGCTTCGCCGATGCGCGCTGCGCTCTGGTCGAACGCCGTGACCGCATAGCCGGCCTTGGCGACGAGCACCGACATCGGCAGGCCCATCTTGCCGATCCCGACAAAAGCGATGCTTTTCGAAGCGTCTGTCATTGTTCTTGTCCGTTGACGCCGTCAGGCGGCGTGCCCCTGTCGTTCGATGTCCTGCACCAGCCGCCGGCCGGATTGGCTCAGCAGCTCTTTCTTCGTCTCCAGTCCTTCGACCAGGAGCTTGCCATTCCGCTTCTTCCAGGCTCCGCCGATCATGACGGCCTCGATATTGGCAAGGCTCGTCTGCATCACGACGGTCGCAACGGGGTCGTGGACCGGATGGAGATTGAGATCGGAGGCGTTGACGATGACGAGGTCGGCGAGCTTGCCCGGCGTGAGCGAGCCGATCTGGTGCTCGCGGCCGAGCATGCGGACGCCTTCGGTCGTGATCCAGCGCAGCGCCTCGCGCACGGGAATCGTGGTCGTCGCCGGAATGGTGCCGCTGGCTTTGCGCGACTCCGCATTGTCGAGCGCCCGCTGCATCGACAGCGCGACGCGCGCAGCAGAGAATAGATCGCCGGCCAGCACGGATTCCAGATCGATGCCGATGGTCGGCCGCACGCCGCGCTTGAGTAGCCGTCCGGTAATCGGAAAGCCGTGGCCCTGGATCATCTCGTTCTCGGGCGTGACCGAGAAGGACACGCCGAGATCGACCATGCGATCGAGCAGATCATCAGGCAGGTCGTTGCCATGGACGATGTTGATGCCGGCGCCGACGAGTCCTGCCTCGAGCAGCTTCTCCCAGCCTCCGGGCGTCTTGGCCGGACCGCCGCCCTGATGCATCGATGCGATCAGCTTGAGTTCGCGTGCCAGTCGGAAATCATGCATGGCGACGTCGAGCGTCGAATAATGCGGACCGAGGATCGCAAGACCGAGCGTGACGAGCCCGTCGCGGTCGGCGAGGGGACCTGCGAGCAGCCGTTCAACCTCGCGGCGCGGATGCGGCACTTCCGAGAAATGCGGCTCGCCCGGCTTCGGCTCCGGCTTTGGCGAGCCATGGAAGAACGCCGCGCGGATGCCGCTCTCGATCAGTCCGCGCACGGCGGCGTCGGTGTGATCGGGCGTCGGGTTGTTGTGGCACCAGTCGACCAGCGTGGTGACGCCGTGATTGATCTGGTTGAGCGCACCGACAAGCGTCGCGATATGAATGTCCTCGGGCCGGAACACGGTTGCGAGCCCGGCATGCATGCGGCGGAAATATTCCAGCAGCGTCCAGTTCGCGGCAAAGCCGCGCAAGCCCGTCTGCCACGTGTGCATATGCGCGTTGATCAGGCCGGGGATGACGATGCGGCCTTTGCCGTCGACGATCTCCGTGTCGGCCGCAACGTCGATCGATGGCCGCACATCGGCAATGCGGCTACCCTCGACCAGCACGTCGCCGGTCGCGAGGTCGCCGATCGCGTCATCCATGCTGATGACGGTGGCCGATTTGATCAGCGTGCGGCGCATCGCTTCACGCCGCCGCTTTGACGGCGCCGGGCGGCTCGCCGGCCCAGGCGCGCGCGATCAGGTCGCGGATGGCATCGCGCTCCAGCGGGCGCGGGTTCCAGTAAGCGTTGGTGACGGCGAGGTCGGCGGCCTTGTCGATGCCGCTCTCGGGCATGCCGATGTCGCGCAGCGCCAGCTTCGCCCCGAGCCGCTTGGCGAGGTCATAGAGACCCTGCGATGCGTCGTCTGAGTCGATCGCACGCGAGATGCGCGCCATCGCCTCGGGCACTGCCGGCGCATTGTAGGCCAGCGCATGCGAAAGCACGATCGTGTGGGTCTCCGCGTGCGGGAGATCAAAGGTGCCGCCGAGCGTGTGGCAGAGCTTGTGATGCAGCGCCATGCCGACGGTGCCGAGACAAACGCCGCACAGCCACGCGCCATAGAGCGCTTCGGTGCGGGCCTCGCGGTCGTCGCTCTTGGCCGCGATGGCGGGCAGGGCGCGGGCGAGCGCGCGGATGCCTTCTTCGGCCATCAGCGAGGTCACGGGATTGGTGTCGCGCGCATAGAGCGCCTCGACGGCGTGGGCGATGGCGTTGATGCCTGATGTCGCAGCCAGGCCCGCCGGCAGCGTCAGGGTCAGGTCGACATCGTAGATCACGGTCTCCGGCAATATCGCCGCGTCGCGCACCGTGGTCTTGAGCCCATTCTCGGTCTGGCCGACGATCGGCGTCATCTCCGAGCCGGCATAGGTGGTGGGGATGCAGAGCTGGTTGACCCCGGTGCGCAAGGCCAGCGCCTTGCCGAGGCCTGTGGTCGAGCCGCCGCCGAGTGAGACGACGCAGTCGGCCTCGCATGCCTTCATCGCGGCTAGCGCGCGCTCGGTGACGTCGACCGGCGTATGCATGGTCGCGCCCGGAAAGATGCCGGCATAAAGCGGGCCGAGCGCGGCGCCCAGGCTCTTGCCCTGCGCCTCCTGCTGCGGCGTCGTCAGCACCAGCGCGCGCTTGCCGCCGAGCCGTTCGACCTCGGCCTTTGCGCTCGCCAGGGTTCCGCTGCCGAACACGACGCGGCAGGGCAGGTTTTCAAAGGTGAACGAACCGATCATGCGCCGGTCTCTTTGATGGGATAATCGACCTGGAAGCGTCCGATCCGCAAGTCGCCAAGCGCCTCGCGCACGCGCAAATGTTCGGGGTGATTGGCGTAGGCGGCGAGCGCGGCCTGGCTGGTGAATTCGGAGAACAGCACCACGTCGCAGGCGTAATCCACCGCGCTGACGTCCATGCCGACCTCGATATGGGTCAGGCCGTCGATCCGGCCCTTGAGGCCCTCGAACAGGGTCTTGACCTTGACCCGGGCGGCCGAGCGCTCCTCGGGGGTCTCCCCGCGCAGCCGCCACATCACGATGTGCCTGATCGGGCCCGACATTTCCTGATTTCCTCGCCTGCCATTGTGCTTTGTTGGCGCCATTTTGCCTTGCAGAAATCGGAAATAAAGGTCAAACTTTGTAAGTCTCTTTTCCTCATTTCGCAAAAATGGACCGGCTGCTCCAACTCGAAGTCTTCTCCAAAACCGCCGAGCTCGGCAGCCTGTCCAAGGCCGCCGAAATCCTGCGGATGTCGAACGCGGCTGCCAGCCGCCATCTCAGCGCGCTGGAGGAGCGGCTTGCGGTCCGCCTGATCGAGCGCAACACGCGCCGGCAATGGCTGACCGAGGCAGGGCAGGAGTTGTTGCAGCGCTGCAGCACGCTGTTGAACGAGCTCGCCGAAGCCGAGGACGCCGTCTCCGATCGTGCGCTGTCGCCGAAGGGCATGCTGCGCGTGACGTCATCGCTGTCCTTCGCGATGATCTATCTCGCGCCGATGCTGCCGGCCTTCCGCGCGCTCTATCCTGATCTCAGCGTGCAGATCATCAGTGCCAACCGCTATCTGGATTTCATCGAGGCCGGCATCGACGTGGCGATCCGCACGCGCGAGCACGAGCCGGATTCCAACATCATCGTCCGCCGCATCGGCCAGATGCATCGCGTGCTCGCGGCGGCTCCCTCGTATCTGGAGAAGCACGGCCGGCCGGAGCATCCCGCCGATCTCGCCCGCCACAACATGCTGATCTACAACCTTGCCAACGATCCCTATTCGCTGCGGCTGAGCAAGGGCAGCGCGACGCAGACCGTCCGGATCGCGCCGACGCTCGACAGCAATGACGGCCAGATCATCTGCGGCGCGGCGCGCGCAGGGCTCGGCATCCTGATCCAGCCGCTTTACATCGTGCAGGGCGACATCGCGGCCGGCCGGCTGGTGCCCGTCCTGAGCGACTGGGAGCTGCCGCTGCTCACCATGAACATCGCCTATCAAAACCGCGTCAGGCTGCCCGCCAAGATCAGGGTCTTTTCCGACTTCCTGGTCACCCATATTCGCGAGCATTCGGAGCCGGGGATATGGATCGACGCGGCGAAGTGAGCGGGAGACAATCATGTATCTCGGCATCGATCTCGGCACCTCCGCGGTCAAGACCGTTCTCGTCGACGATGCCCAGCGCGTGATTGCCAGCGAGAGCCGGCCGCTCGCGACCGTCTCGCCGCAACCAGGTTATTACGAGCAGGACCCCGCGCAGTGGATCGATGCGGCCTTTGCCACGCTGGATGCCCTGAAGGCGTCGCATGGAAAAAAGCTGGCGGCGGTCGAAGGCATCGGACTGTCCGGCCAGATGCATGGCGCCACGCTGCTCGATGCGAGCTCGAGACCCTTGCGGCCCTGCATCCTCTGGAACGACGGACGCTCCGCCGCCGAGTGCCGTATCCTTGAGCAGCGCTGGCCCGCCCTGCGCGCGACCACGGGCAACAAGGCGATGCCGGGATTCACCGCGCCGAAGCTGCTCTGGGTCGCGACGCACGAACCGGATGTATTCGCAGCGACCAAACTCGTTCTGCTTCCAAAAGCCTATCTGCGCCTCGTCCTATCGGGCGAAGTCGTCGAAGATGTCTCGGATGCATCGGGATCGCTGTGGCTCGACGTTGCCCGCCGCGACTGGTCGGACGCAGCTTTGGCCGCGACCGGACTGTCGCGCGATCACATGCCGCGCCTGGTCGAGGGATGCGCGCCTGCAACAACGCTGCGCAGTGAGCTCGTGCGGCGCTGGGGCATGGCCAAACCGCCGATCATCGCCGGCGGTGCCGGTGACAATCCGGCGGGTGCCATCGGCATTGGTGCGATCCGGCCGGGAACCGCGTTCGTATCACTGGGAACCTCGGGTGCCCTGTTGGCGCCGACCGACAGGATTGCCGCCAACCCCGATCGCGTCGTGCACACGTTCTGTCATGCCATTCCCGGCATGTGGATCCAGGCCGGCGCGATCCTGTCGGCCGCCTCGTGCCTCGCCTGGGCCGCGCGCCTGTTCGGCGCCACCGAGGCCGAGCTGCTGGCGCCGCTGGGGTCGCGCCCGCGAGCGCCGTCTCCTGTGAGCTTCCTGCCTTATCTCGCCGGTGAACGGACGCCGCACGACGATCCCGTCGTGCGCGGCATGCTCGACGGTCTGAGTCATGGCACCGATCGCGCGGCGATCGTGCAGGCGGTGCTCGAGGGCGTTGCCTTTGCGCTGGCCGATTGCCGCGATGTGCTCGCGGACGCCGGCATCGCGATTGCGGAGGCCGACGTCATCGGCGGTGGTTCGCGGTCTCCGTTCTGGCTCTCGGTGCTGGCCAACGTATTGAGTGTTCCGGTTCACCGTTTTGCCGGTGGCGAAACCGGCGCGGCATTCGGTGCGGCGAGATTGGGGCGGCTTGCTGTCACGGGCGAGGCGATCCCCGCAATTTGCACGCGGCCGCAGCGCGTCGAGACGTTTGAACCCGACGCAGAACTGGTCGATGCGTATGCCGAGCGGCTTCCCGCCTGGCGCGAACTGTATCGGCGGCGCCACTAGCCTCGCCTTGATGCTGCATTCCCGTCTGTTCGGTATTGCCCTGGCTTGCGGCGTTTTGTTTAATGCGTGAGCCGCGCTGACAAACCGATTGAGACGCGGGTGGGGAACGCATTGTGCGCCGGGAGGCACGATGAACGATCCGATCCTTGAGATGCGCGGGGTCTCGAAGACCTTCTTCGGCATCAAGGCGCTGCGTACGGTCGATCTCACCGTCTATGCCGGCGAAATCCATGCCCTGATGGGCGAGAACGGCGCCGGCAAATCGACGCTGATGAAGATCCTGTCCGGCGCCTACCGGCCCGATCCCGGCGGCGAGATCCGCATCGAAGGACATCCGGTGCGGATCGAAGGCCCGCTCGGCGGCCGTGCGGCGGGCATCTCGATCATCTATCAGGAGCTTTCGTTGGCTCCCAATCTCAGTGTTGCCGAGAACATCTATCTGGGGCGTGAGATCTCGCGGGCCGGCTTGCTGGCGCGCAGCGCGATGCGCGAGGGCGTCGGCCCGATCCTGAAGCGGCTGGGAGCGGACTTCCTGCCATCGACGCTGGTGGCGCACCTGTCCATGGGCCAGCGGCAGCTGGTCGAGATCGCGCGGGCGCTGCATGCGAGATCAAAGATCCTGATCATGGACGAGCCGACCACCTCGCTGTCGGCCGCCGAAAGCGAACGGCTGTTCGCCCTGATCCGCCAGCTGCGCTCCGAGGGGCTTGCCATCATCTATATCTCGCATCGCATGGACGAGGTCTATGCGCTCGGCGACCGCGTCACCGTGCTGCGCGACGGACGGCTGGTCGGCTCGCTCGATAAGCCCGACATCCGCGCCGATACCATCGTCCGGCTGATGGTGGGGCGCGACGTCTCTTCCTTCTACAAGAAGGATCACGATCCCGACGCGGGACGCGGGCACCCGGTGCTCGCGGCGATCGACATGGCCGACGGTCACCGCGTCAAGGGCTGCTCGCTCACCGTGCATGCGGGCGAGGTGGTCGGGCTCGCCGGGCTGATCGGCGCGGGCCGCACCGAGCTTGCGCATCTCATCATCGGCGCGGCGACGAAAACCTCGGGCCGGCTCGAACTCGAGGGACGTCCGATCGACATTCGCACCCCCGGCGCGGCGCTCGAGGCCGGTATCGCCTATCTGACCGAGGACAGGAAGGCGCTCGGCCTGTTCCTCGACATGTCGTGTCTGGACAACATCAATCTTGCGGTGCTCGGGCGCGATGCCAAGCTCGGCTGGGTCCTGGATCGCGACAAGGGTCGCGAGCGCGCCGACCGGGCCTTCGCAGGCCTCAGCATCCGCGCCGCCAATGTCGGCGTTCCCGCCGGCGGTCTGTCCGGCGGCAACCAGCAGAAGGTGCTGCTGTCGCGGCTGCTTGCCATTGCGCCGAAGGTCCTCATCCTCGACGAGCCGACGCGCGGGGTCGACGTCGGTGCCAAATCCGAGATCTATTCGATCATCGACAATCTGGCCAAGGTCGGCACTGCGATCCTGGTCATCTCCTCCGATCTGCCCGAGATCATCGGCATCTGCGACCGCGTCATCGTGATGCGCGCCGGGCACATCGCCGGCGAGGTCGCACGCGGGCCGCATTCGCCGCTGACGCAGGAAGACATCATGGCGCTTGCCACGGGGATGGAGCATCTGGATGCCTGACAATGGTGCCTCGCAGGCCAAGCCCGCGCCCTCGACGACCAACGGCGCGGCTGCGGAGACCAAGCGCCAGCGGGTGAGGATGCTGATCAGCGCGCTCGGCATGCTGCCGGTGCTGCTGATCCTGTGCGTCGGCTTTCATTTTCTCTCCGAGGGCCGCTTCTTCACCGGACAGAATCTCGGCATCGTGCTGCAGCAGGCCGCGGTGAACACCGTGCTCGCCGCAGGCATGACCTTTGTTATCCTCACCGGCGGCATCGACCTCTCGGTCGGCTCGATCCTGGCGGCCTCGGCGATGGCCGGCCTGACGCTCTCCAAGCTGCCGGAGCTCGGGATGCTGTGGCTGCCGGCCTCCGTCCTGACCGGCCTTGGCTTCGGCATCGTCAACGGCGCGCTGATCGCGCTGCTGCGCCTGCCGCCCTTCATCGTCACGCTCGGCTCGCTCACCGCCGTGCGCGGCCTCGCGCGGCTGCTCGGCGCCGACACCACCGTGTTCAATCCGTCCATTCCCTATGCCTTCATCGGCAACGGCTCGCTGACGCTCATTCCGGGCGTCGCGTCGATCCCGTGGCTCTCGGTGATCGCCTTGCTCGTCATCTTCGTCTCGTGGCTGGTGCTGCGCCGGACCGTGCTCGGCGTGCACATCTATGCGGTGGGCGGCAATGAGAGCGCGGCGAGGCTCGCCGGCATCAAGGTCTGGGCCGTGCTGATCTTCGTGTACGGCATCTCCGGGCTCTTCGCCGGGCTCGGCGGCGCCATGCAGGCGGCGCGGCTCTATGCCGCCAACGGCCTGCAGCTCGGCCAGTCCTACGAGCTCGATGCCATCACCGCCGTGATCCTCGGCGGCACCTCGTTCGTCGGTGGCATCGGCTCGATCTGGGGCACGCTGATCGGCGCGTTGATCATCGCGGTGCTCTCGAACGGCCTGATCCTGATCGGTGTCTCCGACATCTGGCAATATGTGATCAAGGGTCTCGTGATCATCGGCGCCGTGGCGCTGGATCGCTACCGGCTGCAAGGCTCCGCCAGAACGTGAAGGCTCCGCCAGAACGTGAAGGTTCGGTCAGGACGTGAGGATACGAGATTCCGTTGCGGCAACTGGTCTGCCGTGCCGGGGATGAAGACAGACCAGGGAGGAAGCCAATGTTGAAGACGATCACGCTCGCCGGCGCCGCGACGGCGCTTGCCCTCAGCGCCGCGCCATGCTTCGCCAAGGAGCTCAAGTCGATCGGCGTCTCGCTGGGATCGATGGGCAACCCGTTCTTTGTCGCGCTGTCGAAGGGCGCCGAGTTCGAGGCGAAGAAGACCAATTCCAACGTGAAGATCACGACGGTCGGCTTCGAATACGATCTCGGCAAGCAGGTCACACAGATCGACAATTTCATCGCCGCCGGCGTCGACCTGATCCTGCTCAACCCCGGCGATCCCAAGGCGATCGGGCCGGCGATCAAGAAGGCGCAGGCCGCCGGCATCGTGGTCGTCGCGGTCGACACCGCGGCTGAAGGCGCCGACGCCACCGTGACCACGAACAACGTGCAGGCCGGCGAGATCTCCTGCCAGTACATCGTCGACAAGCTGGGAGGGAAGGGCGACGTTGTCATCGAGAACGGGCCGCAGGTCTCCGCCGTGATCGACCGCGTCGTCGGCTGCAAGAACGTTCTCTCGAAGAATCCCGGCATCAAGGTGCTGTCCAGCGACCAGGACGGCAAGGGCTCGCGCGAGGGCGGCCTGACCGTGGCGCAGGGTTATCTGACCCGCTTCCCCAAGATCGACGCCATCTTCGCGATCAACGATCCTCAGGCGATCGGCACCGACCTTGCCGCGCGCCAGCAGAACCGCACGGGCATCATCATCACGGCGGTCGATGGCGCACCCGACATCGAGGCCGCGCTGAAAGATCCGCAGTCGCCGCAGATCCAGGCGTCCGCTTCGCAGGATCCGTTCTTCATGGCGCGGCGCGCGGTGCAAGTCGGCGTCGGCATTCTCAACGGCCAGAAGCCGGCCTCCACCGTCGAGCTCCTGCCGTCCAAGCTCGTGACCAGAGACAACATCGCCGAGTACAAGGGCTGGACGTCGGATCGGTCCCAGTAAGCCTCCCTCGTCGGTATCGCTGGAAACCCGGATGTCGGGCGGTGTCTTGATCCACACCGCCCGTAGTCCCATAGCGCCGTTACATGCGGCGATCGGCTCTCCGAGCGCGCAAGGCCGTCTGTTGTGCTAGCTTCGCGAACTCTCGACGGGTCGAATCGGAAACACATCTCGTGAAAGCCAGAACATCGGGTACCGCGTGGCGGCATGCCAATATCGGCCGCCTGCTCAACAATGCCGTGCGGCGCTTCGAAGGCCGCGTGCTTGAGCTGATGAGCGAGCGGGGCCACGACGAGACGCGCATCGCCCATGTCAGCCTGACCCGCAATCTCGACGTCGAGGGGACGCGGCTCACCGAGCTCGCCCGCCGGGCCTCCATGAGCAAGCAGGCGATGGGCGAGCTGGTCGATCAATGCGCCGAGCTCGGCCTCGTCGATCGCATCGCCGATCCGACCGACCGGCGCGCGCGCATCGTGATGTTCACGCCGGCTGGGCGCAAATGGCTCGATGCGTTTCGCGACGCGGTCGATATCGCCGAGCAGGAGATGCGGGCCGAACTCGGCAAGGCCACGATGGACGCGATCCTGAAAGGGCTCGCGGTCTATGGCGAGCGGTTCGATACGCTCGAGGATGTCGATTAGTCAGGCTACTTGACGATATCGTCAGGCTACCTTACCATGCAGGATAATGCTGGTAGGGAGAAGCGTCTTGGAAACACGTCTGACGGCCTCGGTGCTCATCGTGGGCGGGGGGCCCTGCGGGCTGATGCTGGCCAACGAACTCGGCCGGCGCGGCGTGTCCGCGATCCTGGTCGACGAGAAGCCCGGCACCGCATTCAATCCGCAGGCCAACGCGACGCAGGCGCGTTCGATGGAGCATTATCGGCGGCTGGGTTTTGCCGACGAGATCAGGCGCGAAGGCCTGCCCGCGGACTATCCGACCGACGTTGCCTACTTCACCCGCTATTCCGGTTACGAGCTGGCGCGCTTTGCCTTGCCGTCGTCCTCACGCGCGGGCGAACTGATCAAGGGCATGTCGGGCTCCTGGAGTGCGGCGGAGCTGCCGCATCGCGTCTCGCAGAAATATGTCGAGGCGGTGCTGCGCCGCCACGCCGAACGGCTTCCCGGCATCAAGCTGAACTATGGCCACAGGCTGATCGGTTACGTCGAGAAGGACGACGGCATCGTTGGCGAGATCGAATGTCTCGATGACGGCAGCCGCTTCCAGGTGAGGGCCGACTTTCTGGTCGGCGCCGACGGGCCGCGCTCCATGGTCCGGCAATCGCTCGGCATCGCCTATGGCGGCGAGACCGGGACGCAGCGTGATTTCATGGGCGGCCGCATGCTGGCCGTCTATCTCCGCGCCCCGGAGTTTTACGCGAGCATCCCGCACGCCAGGGCGTGGATGTACAATTGCTTCAACGGTGACCGCCGCGCTTTCATGGCCTCGGTGAACGGCCGCGATGAATTCGCGTTTCACACGCAGCTTCGGCCGGGCGAGGACGAGAGCGCGATCACGACCAACGAGGCCAGGGCCGCATTCCAGCGTGCTTGCGGCGCAGCCATCGAATGCGAGGTGCTGTCGTTCCTGACCTGGACCGCAGGTCACGCGCTGGTCGCGAACGGGATGCAGCGGGGCAGGGTGTTCCTCGGCGGCGACGCCGCGCATCTGTTCACGCCGACCGGCGGGCTCGGCTACAACACCGCGATCGAGGACGCGGTCAATCTCGGCTGGAAGCTCGCCAGCGTCGTCAAGGGCACGAGCCCGGCGACGCTGCTCGACAGCTACGAGATCGAGCGTCGTCCGGTGGCGCTCCGCAACACCGACTATGCGCGCCGCTTTGCGGACTCGCTCGGACTCTTCGCGCCGGCGCCTGACCTCGAGGACGCCTCGGACGAGGGCGGTGAGGCGCGGCGGATCGCGGGCGTCTATCTCGAACAGCATGCCCGCGCCGAGTTCAACATCCCGGGCGTCACCTTCGGCGGACGTTACGACGGCTCGCCGATCATCGTCTCCGATGGCAGCCAGCCTCCGCCCGATGCCGCGAACGTCTATGTCCCGAGCGCCTGTCCCGGCGGCCGCGCGCCGCATGCGTGGCTGGATGACGGCGTGTCCTTGTACGATTTGTTCGGGTTCGAATGGACGCTGCTCCGGTTCGGCGAGATCGCCCCGACGCAAGCTGCGGTCGCTGACGCCATCCGCACGCTCGGGATCGATTTGAAGCTCGTGACGCTGCCGCAATCCTTGCGCGATCTCTACGAGGCGGACCTCGCGCTGATACGTCCCGATCAGATCGTGGCCTGGCGCGGTGCCGCCTCGCAGGCCGGAACGATCGGGCGCGTCCTTGCCTGCGCGCTCGGCCGTGATGCGAGCGATGCGGCGCGACTGGCGAGCTGATCGAGCTCCGCCGCATGCGGCCCGCGGCCATACGCCAATAACAAGACGACAATGACACCGGAGGAGGACAACGTGACGACTGGAGCATTCGAGGACTACGACGATCATGCCGCCGCCCTCAGCGCCGGGCAGACGGCGAGCAGCCGCCGGCGCATCCTGATCGCGGGCACCATCGGCACCGCGATCGAATGGTACGACTTCTTCATCTACGGCCTGATCGCGCCGCTGGTGTTCGACCAGCTGTTCTTTCCGAAGTTCGACCAGCTCACGGCGAGCATTGCGGTGTTCGCGACGTTCGCCGTCGGCTTCCTTGCGCGTCCACTCGGCGGACTGGTGTTCGGCCATTTCGGCGATCGCTTGGGGCGCAAATCGGTCCTGCTGTGCACATTGCTGCTGATGGGACTTGCGACCATGTCGATCGGCCTGTTGCCGACCTACGCCAGTGCGGGCGTGTTCGCGACCATCGCGCTGGTTGTGCTCCGTTTCCTCCAGGGCTTCGCGCTCGGCGGCGAATCCACCGCGGCGATCCTCATGGCGATCGAGAGCGCCCCCGGCCACCGGCGCGGCTTCTCGGCGGCGGTGATCCAGGCGGCAGGGCCCGTCGGCGTCGTGCTCGCCTCGTTCGCGGCGCTCGCGATCTCGCGCCTGCCGGAGGCGGATCTGCTCTCCTGGGGCTGGCGCGTTCCGTTCCTGATCAGCGCGGTGCTCGTCGCACTTGGCGTCTACATGCGCTGGCGCATCGAGGAGACCGCGACGTTCCGTGAGGCCGGCGAGTCCGATGCGGTGCCGGCCGTCGAGGCGGTGAGGGGACACTGGCGGCCGATCCTCATCGTGTTCTTCGCCGAGATGGCGCAGACCTCCTATTTCTACCTGACCGCCATCTTCACCATCTCCTTCGCGACGCGCCAGCTCGGTGTCCAGAAGGACGTGATCACGCAGGCCGTGCTGTTCGCCAATCTCGTCGGGCTCGTGGCCATGCCGCTGATCGGCGCCTGGTCCGACCGGATCGGACGCAAGCGCCTGTTCCTGGCGGGCGTCGTGCTCGCGGCCGCCTCGATGTTCGCGTTCTACGGCGTGGTGGCGAGCCGCGACACGCTGCTGATCATGGGTGCAGTGATCCTCGCTGCGGGCGTCATCCATCCGCTGATGTTCGGCACCGAAGGGAGCTATTTCCCGGAGCTGTTTCCGACCCGCATCCGCTTTACCGGGGTGTCGATCGGCAAGCAGCTTGGGACGGTGCTCGGCGGCGGCATCGCGCCGCTCGTCGCCACCAGCCTGTTTGCGCAGACGGGCTCCACCTACGCGATCACGGGATACTACGTCGCGCTCGCATTCGCGGCGATGATCGCGCTTGGCTTTGCGCACGAAACCGGAAAATCGCGGCTGCTCGGCTAGGCCCGGCGCCATCACCAATATCAGGGAGGTTCTAATGGACGTCAGTCTTCTCATCAACGGCCGGGATCAGGCCGCTTCCGGCGGCAAGGCGTTCGAGCGGCGCAATCCGCTGTCGCAGGAGGTCGCAAGCCGCGCGGCCGCGGCGACCGTGTCCGATGCCGATGCCGCTGTGGCGGCGGCCTCCGCTGCGTTGCCGTCATGGTCGGCGCTCGGCCCGAACGCGAGGCGCGCGCTGCTGCTGAAGGCGGCCGATGTGCTCGATGCCAAGCGCGACGCTTTCATCAAGATCATGATGGCGGAGATCGGCACGACCGAGGTCTGGTCGGCCTTCAACGTCAAGCTTGCATCCGGCATGCTGCGCGAGGCAGCGTCGCTGACCACGCAGATCGCGGGCGAGGTGATCCCGTCCGACAAGCCGGGCTGCATCGCGATGTCTGTGCGACAGCCGGCCGGCGTGTGCCTTGGTATCGCGCCGTGGAATGCGCCGATCATTCTAGGCATTCGCGCCGTCGCGACGCCGCTCGCCTGCGGCAACACGGTCGTGCTGAAGGCCTCCGAGATCTGCCCGGGGACGCACCGCCTGGTCGGCGAGGTCTTCAGGGATGCCGGCTTTCCGCCCGGCGTCGTCAACGTCGTCACCAATGCGCCCGCCGATGCGCCTGCACTGGTCGAGCGGCTCATCGCCAATCCCGCCGTGCGGCGGATCAACTTCACCGGTTCGACGCGGGTCGGCCGCGTCATCGCCGAGCTCGCCGGACGCCACCTCAAGCCGGTGCTGCTCGAGCTCGGCGGCAAGGCACCGCTGGTTGTGCTGGACGATGCCGACCTGGATGCCGCCGTCGCCGCCGTGGCGTTCGGCGCCTTCATCAATCAGGGCCAGGTCTGCATGTCGACCGAGCGCGTGATCGTCGACGAGGCGGTGGCTGCGTCCTTTGTCGAGAAGCTTGCGAAGAAGGCAAGCGCGCTCCCGGCTGGCGACCCGCGCTCTGGCCCGGTCGTGGTCGGCTCGATGATCGACGAAGCTCCCGCGATGCACGTCGTTGCACTGATCGACGACGCCATCGCCAAGGGAGCGGTCAAGCTTGCGGGCGGCGCACGAACCGGCACGGTCGTGCCGGCCACTGTGCTCGACCGCGTCGCGCCAGGCATGCGCATCTACGCGGAGGAGAGCTTTGGTCCCGTCGTCTCGGTGATCCACGCCAACGGCGTTGACGAGGCCGTGCGGCTCGCCAACGACACCGAGTACGGCCTCTCGGCCGCCGTGTTCGGCCGCGACGTCGCCCGTGCACTGACGGTGGCCCAGCGGATCGAAAGCGGTATCTGCCATGTCAACGGACCGACCGTGCACGACGAAGCGCAGATGCCGTTCGGCGGCATGAAGGGATCGGGCTATGGCCGCTTCGGCGGTCAGGCCGGCATCGCGGAATTCACCGATCTGCGCTGGATCACCATCGAGACGCAACCACAGCACTATCCGTTCTGATTGCGCTCACGGCGAAGCACCCTGGGAATAACGACCAATGAACTCAGAAGTCCTCACGGTTCGGGAAGCGACCCTCGGTGTGCTTCGCTCCTTCGGCGTCGATCGCGTCTTCGGCAACCCCGGCTCGACTGAGCTTGCCTTTCTCGGCGACTGGCCCAATGACATCGACTATGTGCTCGGCTTGCAGGAAGGCTGCGTCGTCGGCATGGCGGATGGCTATGCGCAGGCGACCGGGCGTCCGTCCTTCGTCAATCTGCACTCCGCTGCGGGGCTCGGCCACGCCCTCGGCAACCTCTTCACGGCGTTTCGCAACAAGACACCGATGGTTGTCACCGCGGGGCAGCAGGCGCGCAGCCTGCTGCGGATGCGGCCTTATCTCTTCGCCGAGGATGCCGAGCAGTTTCCCAAGCCCTACGTGAAATGGAGCGCGGAGCCCGCGCGGCCTGAGGACGTGCCCGCGGCGATCGCGCAGGCCTTTCTCACCGCCATGCAGCATCCGCGCGGCCCGACCTTCGTGTCGGTGCCGTCGGACGATTGGGCGCGGCCGGCATCGGCTGTCCCGCTCCGCCGTATCGCCACGGAGTTCGCGCCGGATCCGGCCGCGGTCGATCAGCTCGCCGCAGCGATCGGCGCAGCGAAAAGGCCGGCCTTCGTGGTCGGCCCTCAGGTTGATCGCAGCGGAAGCGTGAATGACATGGTTGCTGTTGCCGAGCGCGCGAAGGCCGCGGTGTGGGCAAGCCCGATGTCGAGCCGGTCGAGCTTCCCGGAACGGCATCCGCAATTTGCCGGTTTCCTGCCGGCTGCGCCGGCCGCGTTCGCGCGCGCCTTGCGAGGCGCCGACCTGGTCGTCGTGGTCGGAGCGCCGGTGTTCACCTTTCACGTCGAAGGTCAATGCGACCTCCTGGAAGACGGAACCCCGGTCTGGCAGATCACGGATGATCCGACCGAGGCGGCGTCCGCGGCTGTCGGTGACACCATCATCAGCACGCTTCCCAAGGCGCTCGGCGCGCTCCTGTCGGTGTTGCCGGACGTCGCGCATCGTGACGTACCGGCGGCACGTCCACGGCTCGCCGTTCCCGCTGCGAGCAGCCCCATTCCTCCGGCCTATGCGCTCAGCCGGTTATCGGAGCTGATGCCACAGGATGCGATCGTGGTGGAGGAGGCGCCGTCGCATCGCCCGGCAATCCAGCAGTTCATGCCGATGCGCGGCGCGGACAGTTTCTACACCATGGCGAGCGGCGGGCTTGGCTACAGCCTGCCGGCCTCGGTCGGCGTCGCGCTGGCGCGGCCGGGGCACCGGATCGTATGTTTGATCGGCGACGGATCGGCGATGTACTGCATCCAGGCGATCTGGACCGCCGCGCAGCGCAAGCTCCCCATCACCTTCGTCGTCATGAACAATTCCGGCTATGGCGCGATGCGCGCCTTCAGCCGGATCATGCAGGCCCACCGCCCGCCGGGCATCGAGCTGCCCGGCCTCGATTTCGTCGCTCTCGCCACCGGTCTCGGTTGTCCGGGCAGGCGGGTCACGGAGGTCGAAGATCTCGACCGCATCCTCGGCGAAGCGCTGGCGTCGAACGGGCCGTCACTGGTCGATATCGCTGTCGATGCAGCCGTCTCGGACCTTTTTGCAGCCGCGCCGCGTCAATGACACGGGGCGCGAATGGCCGCCGATCTAGCCGGCCTTCGCCGAGTAGACATCGGCAAAACGCTCCCGCAGCAGATTCTTCTGCACCTTGCCCATCGTATTGCGCGGCAGTTCATCGACAAAGATGACGCGCTTGGGCTGCTTGAACTTGGCCAATCGTCCCGAAAGCGCCTCCAGAATGGAGCGTTCGTCTACGGCGGAGCCATTCGAGCGGACGACGGCGGCAGTTACGCCTTCACCGAAGTCGGCGTGAGGCACGCCGACGACGGCACTCTCGGAGACGCCGGGAATGGCGTCGATCTCCGTCTCGATCTCCTTCGGGTAGACGTTGAAGCCTCCGGTGATGATGAGGTCCTTGCCGCGGCCGACGATGTACAGGCAGCCACGCGCATCGCGCTTGCCGAGGTCGCCCGTGATGAAGAAGCCGTCGGGGCGGAATTCGGCCGCGGTCTTGTCGGGCATGTTCCAGTAGCCGGCGAACACGTTCGGGCCCTTCACCTCGATCATGCCGACCTCGTCGGTGGACAGGATGGCGCCGCTCTCGGGATCGGCGATGCGGATCTCGACGGCGGGCAGGGGATGCCCCACCGAGCCTGGAATGCGCGGACCGTCATAGGGATTTGAGGCGATCATGCCGGTCTCGGTCATGCCGTAGCGCTCGAGGATCTCGTGACCCGTCCTGTCTTTCCAGTCGCGATGGGTTTCCGCGAGCAAGGGTGCCGAACCGGCAACGAACAGTCTCATGTTCGCGGTCGTGATCTTGCTCAAATTCGCGCTCTGCAGCAGCCTGACATAGAAGGTGGGGACGCCCATCAGCACCGTCGCCCGGTCCATGGCGGCCAGGATGCGTTCGCCGTCGAACTTCTGCATGAACAGCATGCGTGCGCGTGCCGCGAATGTCACGTTGCCGGCCACGAACAGCCCGTGGATGTGATAGATCGGCAGGGCGTGGATCAGGATGTCGCGGTGCGAGTAGCGCCATTGCTCGACCAGGGTCAGTGCGTTCGAGACGAGATTGCCGTGCGTCAGCATGGCCCCCTTCGAGCGGCCGGTCGTCCCTGACGTGTAGAGGATGGCGGCGAGATCGTCCTTCGCGCGCGGCACGGTATCGAAATCCGCTGCAAGACCCGCTGCGGCGTCGATGAGCGAGCCATGGCCCTGCTCATCGAGCGTTTCGACGCGTCCGCCGGCCTTCGCGGCAATCGCGCGCAGGTCGGCTTCGTCCCTTGGATCGCACACGATCAATGTCGGCTGCGCGTCGCGGATGAAGTACTCGGTTTCTGCCGCTGTATAGGCGGTATTCAGCGGCAGATAGGCTGCACCGGAGCGAAGCGTCGCAAGATAGAGGGCGAGGGCTTCGACAGACTTCTCGACCTTGGCCGCAACCCGGTGGTTCGGACCGATGCCGCTGCCGGCAAGTAAATTCGCAAACCTTCCGCTGAGGGCGGCAAGGTCGGCATAGCTCAGTGTCGCGCCGTTGTCCTTCTCGATGCAGATCGACTGGTCGGAAGCCGCACCGGCAAGCAGGCGGTCGTACAGATTCCAGGTCATGACAAGATCTTCCGTTGCGAGTTGGTGGGAGGACTGGGAACGAGGTCGCGCGATGACAATTTCGCGCGGAGCGCCTTCTTGACCTTGTCGGACGCTACGACGGTGCCGTGTTCGGCAAAGGCTTCGTGGTTCGCCTCGATATGCTCGAGCGCGTAGAGATAGTTCACCATGAGCCCGTAGGATTGCTTCATGCCCTTGGCGGAGCCATCGCCGAGGAAGTTCAGCCGTTCGAGGCGCGCGCCGTTGCCGAGATGGAAGCGGGCGACCGGGTCGACCGGCTTGCCGGACGGCAGCTTCGCCTTGAGGAAGTAATAGGCGGCGAGCGCGGTGACGGCATCCTTCGCCTGCGCGATGTCGCCGCCGTTGTCGAGCGCGGCGATCGCGCCGCTTGTGTCCTCGTCGATCGCGGCGGAGGCCTCGGTCTTGAGCTCGCGCCTGACCCAGCCGGCAAAGCCGGGAACGGGCGACAGCGTGACGAAGGTCTTCAGGTTCGGCAGCTCGCGGGCGAGATCCTGCACCACCTGCTTGATCAGGAAATTGCCGAAGGAGACGCCGGCAAGTCCCTTTTGCGTGTTCGAGATCGAATAGAACACGGCCGTCGTCGCCTCGCGCGCCGCGATCGCCTGGCGCGATTTGTCCAGCAGCGGGCCGATCGCGCCGGGAATCTCCCGGGTGAGCGCGACCTCGACGAAGATCAGCGGCTCGTCGACCAGCTGCGGATGAAAGAACGCGTAACAGCGGCGATCCGGCGGCTCGAGCCGGTTGCGTAAGTCGTCCCAGTCCTGGATGGCGTGGACCGCTTCATACCTGATGATCTTCTCCAGGATGTTCGCCGAGGTCGTCCAGTCGATCGGCCGCAGCACCAGAAAGCCGCGGTTGAACCAGGACGAGAACAGATGGACGAAATCGTCGTCGACCGCCTGGAACTCGGGATGCTCGCGCAGCAGCGAGAGCAGCACCTCCCGCATCCGCACCAGCGAGGCCGTTCCGCCGGGCGCGAGGTTGAGGCGTCGGATCAACTCCTGCCGGCGCGGCTCCGCGGCGGCATGGAGTGCTTCGAGCTTGGACCCGTCGCCGCCCTCCTTGCGCTGGTAGGCGGCGATCGCGAGCTCGATCGCGCGGCGGTCGGGCCCGAACCGGTCGGCGAGCGAGGCGAGGAATTTCAGCCGCCCCGGCTCGGCCGCCTGCTCGAAGGCCGCCAGCAGCGATTGCGCGATCGCGACGCCGGAGGCTTCGCCGCGCCGGGACAGCAGCGCTTCGCCGAGAAGCGCGAGATCGCGATTCTCGCCCGCCTCGCGATCCGGCTTCATGCCGAGAACCGCGCGGCCGCGTTGCGTCAGCGTGTCGATCAGCCCTGCCAGGAATTCCGGTGCGGCAATGCGTCCGGATCGGATGTCGTTCAGCATGGGGCGTGGCTCCTCGATTATCGCGATGGCGGACCCATCACGAGGTTGGGCAGGAAGGTCGAGATCGACGGGACAAGGCACAGCAGGACGACCGCGAATGCCATCAGCACGACGAAAGGCAGCGTTCCCCAGATCACGTCCCGCAGCGGGATGTCGGGTGCGATGTTCCTGATGACGAAGATGTTGAGGCCGACCGGCGGATGGATGAGGCCCATCTCCATCACGATCGTCATCACCACGCCGAACCAGATCAGGTCGAAGCCGGCGTCCTTGAGCGGCGGCAGGATGATCGGTGCCGTCATCAGGATGATCGAGACCGGCGGCAGGAAGAAGCCGAGCACGACCACCAGCACCAGGATCGCCCCCAGCAGCACCCATCGCGACAGCTGCATCGCGACGATCGCCTGCGCCGCCGCCTGGCTGATGTGGAGATAGCTCATCACGTAGGAGTAGAGCAGCGACATGCCGATGATCAGCATCAGCATGGTCGATTCCTTCAGCGTCGATTCCAGGATCGGACCGAGATCCCGCGGCCGCCACACGCCGTAGATCGAGGCGATCAGGACCAGCGCCAGGATGCCGCCGAGCCCGGCGGTCTCCGACGGCGTCGCGTAGCCGCCATAGAGCGCGATCATGACGCCGCTGAGCAGCACAACGAAGGGCATGACGCGCGGCAGCGCGCCGAACCGCATCGCCATGGTGAAGCGCTCGTTCGACAGGATCGGGTGCTGCGCCGGATCAGCGGCATAGGCGCGTTGCGCCGCGGCGTATTCGGCCTTGAACCTCAGCACCGCGTAGGTCGCAAACAGCAGCACCAGGAGCAGGCCCGGCCCGATGCCGGCGAGGAACAGGCGTCCGAGCGATTGCTCCGCCGCGACCGCGTACAGGATCATGGTGATCGAGGGCGGCAGCAGGATGCCGAGCGTGCCGCCGGCGGCGATCACGCCGGCGGCGAAGCCGCCGGAATAACCGCGCTTGCGCATCTCGGGAATGCCGGCCGAGCCGATCGCCGAGCAGGTGGCCGGAGACGATCCGGCCATCGCGGCGAACAGCGCGCAGGCGAACACGTTGGCGATGCCGAGTCCGCCGGGGATGCGGCCCATCCAGACATGCAGCGCGCTGTAGAGATCCTGTCCTGCCTTCGATTTGCCGATCGCGGCCCCCTTCAGGATGAAGAGCGGGATCGCCAGCAGCGTGATCGAGGCCATCTCCTCGTAGACGTTCTGCGTCACCGTATCCAGCGATGCGGCGGGCATGAAGAAATACATGAAGATGACGGCGACCGCGCCGAGCGCCAGCGCGATCGGCATGCCCGAAGCCATGACGGCGAGGGTCGCACCACCATACATCAGTCCGACGGCAAGCGTGCTCATTTGCTCCTCCATGCATCGAGGCTCGCGGCGAGCTGGAGCGCGATCTGCAGCGTCATCAGCGTCATGCCCAGCGACATCATGCTGTAGGGAATCCACAGCGGCGGGGCCCAGGTCGATCCGGACACCTGTCCGTCGACCCATGCTTCGTGGAACAGCGTCCAGGATTTCCAGGCGAAGAAGCAGCAGAACAGCAGGCTCGCCGCGTCGACCACGAGCATGCGGATCGCATTGCCGCGCTTTGACAGATAGCCGGTGAGGGCCTCGATGCCGATATGGCCGCGTCCGGACTGCACGAACGCGGTCGACAGGAACGTGGCGCCGACCAGCAGGAACACCGCGGCCTCGTCCTGCCAATAGGTTGCCGCGTTGAAGAAATAGCGCGCGGCCACGCTGTAGCTCAGGATCGAGCTCGCGACGATGAGCGCGATCGAGCAGAGCACGACGATCGCCCTGTTGAGCAGGGTCATCGCGCGAGCGATCCGTCCCACCGGGGAGCCGGGCCGCGCCGCCGTCATGACGGGGGAGTGGCCGAGGTCGACACCGTGCGCGCTCATGAGCCGGCCTCCACGGCGAGCTTGATCAGGCGGGCGCAGTTCTCGTTCTTGTTGGCGTAGTCCTTCCAGGCCGTGTCGCGCGCAAGCTCGCGCCACGCCTGAACCGTCTTGTCGTCGAGATCGTGCACCGTCGCGCCGGCGGCCTGGTAGACCTTGGCGACGCGGACGTCGTCCTCCACCGCCGCTGCGCGGCCGAACGCTTCGAGCTCGGCGCCGACCGAGACGATGACGTCGCGCTCCTCGCTCGAAAGCCGCTCGAACACCGCCTTCGACATCACGAGCGGATCGAGCATGAACCAGTAGCTCTTCGCTCGCCCGGTCGTCAGATGCTTGGCGAGCTCTTCCAGGCGGAAGGAGGTCAGGCTGGTGGACGAGGTGAGGGCGGCATCGCACGCGCCGGTCTGCATCGCCGCATAGAGTTCGTTGGAGGGCAGCGACAGCACCGAGGCGCCGGCCGCCTGCAGCACGAGATCCATCTCGCGCGAGCCGCCGCGGATCTTCATGCCCTTGGCATCGCCGACCTCGACCAGTGGACGCGAGCGGCTGGCGACGCCGCCGGCCTGCCAGATCCAGGTGATGATGACGAGGCCCTTGGCGGCGAGGAATTTGCTGAACTCCTGGCCGATCGGCTTGTTCTTCCAGCCGAGGCCTTCGTCGTAACCGGTGACGAGACCCGGCATCAGGCCGATGTTGAGTTCGGGAAGATCGCCGCCGGCGTAGGAGATCGGAATGAGGCTCATGTCGAGCGCGCCTTTGCGCATCGCCGAAACCTGCGCGTTCGTCTTCATCAGCGACGAGCCCGGATAGATCTCGGCGGTCATCGCGCCTTTGCTGCGCTCCTGGATCAGCGCCGCGAAGCGCCGGCAAAGCCGGTCGCGGAAATCGCCCTCGGTCGCGGTGCCTCCCGGAAACTGGTGCGAGATCTTCAGGGCCGTGGCCGCGCGCGCCTCTCCGAACCGGAGCAGCGCCGGGGCTGCGATTCCCAGGGCCAGGACTTGGCGTCGTGACATTCTCATTCCATACCTCCCGTTGCCTGATTGCATTTTTTAATTCTAATATTGCATACAATTCATATATGAACTGCATGCTGTATGTTTTGTCAAGCATGTGGTATGGAATCTTGGGATCAGGTGTATACGATGAGCCAGGCCTTCAGACTGAAGCAGTCGATCGAAGACGCTGTGATTGCAGGGGAATTCCTGCCGGGCGATCGCCTGGACGAGGCCTCGCTCGCTGAGCGATTCGGGGTGTCGCGGACCCCCATTCGGGAGGCGCTGCTTCAGCTCGGCGCCGAAGGCTTCATCGATGTCCGCCCCCGCCGGGGCGCGATCGTCAGCGTCCCGTCACCGACCCGGCTGTTCGAGATGTTCGAGACCATGGCCGAGATCGAGAGCGCGTGCGGACGGCTGGCCGCGCGCCGGCTGACGCCGGACAATGACGCGGCGATGGAGACGGCGCACCGTGCCTGCGAGATCGCCGCGCGCGAAGGCGACAGCGAGCAGTACTACGCCGACAACCGCAATTTTCACGAAGCGATCTATCGCGCCAGCCGCAACAGCTTCCTCGCCGATCAGGCCTTCGCCCTGCACAAGCGCCTGAGCGCATATCGCCGCATCCAGCTTCGGGCGCGCAATCGTCTCCTGCAATCGCTCCAGGAGCACGCCGGGGTTCTCGAAGCGATCCGCGCCGGTGACGAGCAACTCGCCGCGACGCGGCTTCACGACCACGTTCTGGTGCAAGGCGAGCGGTTCTCGGACATGGTGCTCGGCCTTTCGGCAAGCGGCCGCGCAACGACTGCCGGAACCAGGAGCGGGACGAAATAGGCGCCCGCCTGCGCCTTGCGGCAACACCACGAAGTGCCCAGCGCCGTCATGGCCGACGGCTTGGTTTGAAAGCCGACTTTGCGCGCTCGCGCAGGCGCTGGAAAATCACGTAGAGCATCGGCACCAGGAAAATTCCGATCGTGCTTGCGGCCAGCATGCCGGCGAAGACGGCCGTGCCCACCGCCCTTCGGCTGAGTGCAGCGGCTCCGGTCGCGATGACAAGCGGCACGAGGCCGAGGATGAAGGCGACCGACGTCATCATGACGGCGCGAAATCGCATATGGGCGCCCTGCACAGCGGCCTCGTCGAGCGCCACGCCCGCCTCGCGCTGCTCCTTTGCGAATTCGACGATCAGGATGCCGTTCTTCGCGGCGAGGGCGATCAGCACCACCAATCCGATCTGGCCGTAGAGATCGAGATTGAGGCGCGCGATCTTGATGCCGAGATAGGATCCGAGCACGCCGACGACCACCGACAGCAGCACCGGGATCGGGATGACCATGCTTTCATAGAGTGCGACCAGGAACAGATAGGCGAACAACACCGCGAGCATGAGCACGATGCCGGTTTGGCCTGCCGCCGCCTGTTCCTGATAGGCGGTGCCGGTCCAGGCGAAGCCGTAGCCCGCAGGCAGCACGTTCTCCGAGATCTCGGCCATAGCAGCCAGCGCAGTGCCCGAGGAGACGCCGGGGGCCGGGCTTCCGTTCACCGTCACCGAGCGATAATTGTTGTAACGGGTGATGACTTGCGGCCCTGTCACGATCTTGAGCCCGGCCAGTGAGCGCAAAGGCACCATCTGCCCGCCATTGTTGCGCACGTAGATCCGCCAGATATCCGAAGTGTCGCTCCGGTCGAACGCCTCGCCCTGCAGGTTGACCTGCCAGGTCCGGCCGAACAGATTGAAGTTGTTGACGTAGATGCCGCCAAGCGTCGCCTGCAGGGCGGTGAAGACATCGCTGACGGTGACGCCGAGCGCCTGAGCCTTGCGGCGGTCGACATCGAGATAGAGCGAGGGGTTGGTCGCGGTGAACGTAGAGAATACCCGCGCAAGCCGCGGGTCGGCGTTGGCGGCGCCGATCAGCGCGTTCGTGACGCTTGAGATCGCGGCCGGGCTCTGTCCCTCCAATGCCTGCAATTGATATTCGAATCCGCCGCCGGTGGAGAGCCCGATGATCGGCGGCAGGTTGAACGGCAGCACGTTAGCCTGGCGAATCTGCGCACCGGCTGCGAACATTTTGGCGATCAGCGCCTGCGCCGAATCCGCCGCCGCTTTGCGATCGGCGAAAGGCTTCAGCCGCGACACCACCAGCGCGCTGTTCGGCTCGGAGGCGCCGTCGAGCAGGGAAAACCCGATCACTGCAAGCACGTGATCGACGGCCGGCATCTGCTTCAGGACGTCCTCGACCTGCCGAGTGACCTCGCTGGTGCGCGCCACCGAGGCGCCGTCGGGCAGTTGCACCGAGGTGAAGAAGGCGCCCTGGTCTTCCTCGGGCAGGAATCCCGTCGGGGTCACGAGCGACAGGCCGAATATCCCGCCGGCAAACACGGCGACCAGCAGGAGCGACAGGGAGGCCCTGCGCACGAGGTGGCGGACGCCGCCGCTGTAGCGATCGCGCAGCCAGTCGATGCCGCCGAGCACGCGGCCCATGATGCCGCGGCGCGGGCCGCCGTGGCGCAGCAGCAGCGCGCACAGGGCCGGCGACAACGTCAGGGCATTCAGGGCCGAGATCGTCATCGCGGCGCTGATCGTGACCGCGAACTGGCGGAACAGCGTGCCGGAGATGCCGGGGATGAATGCGATCGGCACGAACACTGAGAGCAGCACCAGCGTGATCGCGAAGATCGGCGCCGTGATCTGGCTCATGGCCTTCTTGCTGGCCTCGGCCGGCGACAGATCGGGCTCCTCCGCCATCACGCGTTCGACGTTCTCGACCACGACGATGGCGTCGTCCACGACGATGCCGATGGCGAGCACCATCGCGAGCAGGGACACCGTGTTGGCGGAATAGCCGAACACCAGCAGGACGGCGAAGGTCCCGATCAGGCTCACGGGCACGGCGATGGCTGGAATGGCCGTGGCGCGGATGTTTCCGAGGAACAGGTAGACCACGATCACGACCAGGACGAAGGCCTCGCCCAGTGTCGTCAGCACCTCGGCGATCGTATCGCGAACGAAGCTCGTGGAATCGTATTGCACGAGATGGCTGAGCCCAGGCGGAAACCGGGTGGACAGCCGCTGCATCGTCTGGGCGACAGCGCGCGCGGTGGTCACCGCATTGGCGCCGGGCGCGAGATAGATCGCGATCGGGACCGCGGCGCGCCCGTCGATCCGCGCTTCGCTGTCGAGATTCTGCGCGCCGATCTCGACGCGGGCAACGTCCTTCACCAGCAGGGACGACCCGTTCGGATTGGCGCGCAGCACGATGTTGGCGAACTGATCGACGCTGGCGAGCCGGCCCAGCGTCTGCACATTGAACTGGAATTGCTGGTCGTCGCTGATCGGCCGCGCGCCGATGCGGCCGACGGGCGCCTGCACGCTTTGCGTCCGGATCGCTGCGATCACATCCGACGGCGTCAGATTGAGACTGGTCAGCCGCTGCGTATCGAACCAGATCCGCATCGAATAGTTCATCCTGGCGAACAGATTGGCCTGGCCGACCCCCGGTGTGCTCGCGATCGCATCGAGCACGTTGATGATGGCGTAGTTGGTGATGAAGAGCGGGTCCTGTTTGCCGTCGGCGCTGTAGAGCACCAGGAATTGCAGGATCGAGGAGGATCGCTTCTGCACCGTGACGCCCTGTTGCTGCACCTCCGTCGGCAATTGCGACAAGGCGCTCTGCACACGGTTGTTGACGTTGACGGTGTTGATGTCCGGATTGGTGCCGAGCGCGAACGACACCGTCAGCGTGTAGCTGCCGTCATTGCCGCTGGTCGA
Source organism: Bradyrhizobium sp. KB893862 SZCCT0404 (assembly GCF_018130885.1). NCBI lineage: Bacteria > Pseudomonadati > Pseudomonadota > Alphaproteobacteria > Hyphomicrobiales > Nitrobacteraceae > Bradyrhizobium > Bradyrhizobium sp. KB893862 SZCCT0404. Next base: position 517,827 of record NZ_JAFCLT010000006.1, on the reverse strand, counting down.
TTTCATGTAGAGCGCGCGGTCGACGCCGATCACCTGCGCCTCCAGCGGCTGGGCGACGCTGCTTTCCACGACCTCGGCGGAAGCGCCGGGGAAGTTGGCGGCGACGGTGACCTGCGGCGGCACGATGTCCGGGAACTGCGCCACGGGAATCTGCTTGAGCGCGAGCGCGCCGGCGATGACGATGACCAGGGCGATCACCATCGAGAGCCGCGGCCGGTCGACGAAAATCCCTGATATCATGGACTGCCGCCCGGACGCACCGGAGGAGCCGCGCCGGCGTCCTTTGGCGGAGCCGTCTCGCCGGCCGAGCCCTTCATGCTCGATAGGATCAAGGAGCTTGCCGGCTCCGGCGCGACGGTCTGGCCGACACGGACCCGCTGCAGTCCTTCGGCGATCACCTTGTCGCCGGCCGTCAGCCCGCTGATGACGGCGGCAATCGTCGGCGTCGATTGACCGAGCTGGATGCGCCGCTGCTCGGCCTTGTTGTCGGCGCCGACGGCGAGGACATAGTCGCCGCGCTGGTCGGACAGCACCGCCGCGCGCGGAATCGCCAGCACCTCGACCGGCTGCACGCCTTCGAGCACGACGGTGACGAATTCGCCGTCGGTCAGCTCGTGAACGGTGACGCCTGCCGCTGAAGGAGCGTGCAGGATCGGGTTGGCGATGTCGCCGCGAACGATGATCGTATCGGTGTTCTGCGCGATGCTGTTGTCGACGAAGTTCAGCTTGCCGGACTGGCCGTACATGCGCCCGTCGGGCAGCCGCAACCGGATCGCCACGGCTTCGAGGCCGCCTTGCGGACCGTAGCGCTCGCGCAGCTCCAGTCCCTGACGCAGCGGCACCGGAAAGGTGACGTACATCGGGTCCTGGCTGACGATGGTGGTCAGCACGCCCGAGCTCGGCCCGACGATGTTGCCTTCGGTCACGGCCGTGCGCCCGATCTTGCCGCCGATGGGCGCGCTGATGGTGGTGTAGTCGAGGTTGATTTGCGAGGCCCGCATCTGCGCCTGGGCGGCTTGAACCTGGGCCTCCAGACTGCGCTGGGCCGCGATCGCGGCGTCGTAGGTTGACTGCTGTCCAGCGGGGCCGCCGAGCAGGGTGCGTGCGCGTTCGGTCGTCAGCCTGGCGTTCTCGAGCGTGGCCTGCAGCTGTGCCACCTCGGCCTGCTTGGCTGCAACGTCGGCCTCGAACGGTCCGCGCTCGAGCCGGTAGAGCAGGTCGCCCTTCTTGATCTCGGCGCCTTCGGTGAACACGCGCTGGTCCAGAAACGCAGTGACGCGGGCGGCGATGTTGACCCGGTCGATCGCCTCGATCCGGCCGAGGAATTCGCTGCTCTCGGTGATCGGCCGCCGCGTCGCCTCGACGACGCCGACCGCAGGTGCGGGCGGAGCCGGCTGCGTCCATGCGGGCCCGGCCATCAGCCCGGCCATCAGGCTTGCTGCCGGCAATCTGATGAGGACGTCGGCAAGGGTCATGGATCGCTCCTTGCTCCCGGAGTCCGGAACTGCCGGCGTCAATGCAGTCGAGATCGCGCCGATCGCGCTACTTCCGCGCAGTGTCGTTGCTGCGCGGGGGCTCGTCGTAGCCTTTGCGTTGGCTGTAGAACATCAGCGCGATCAGGCCGCAGCCCGACACCAGCATGAGAACCGCAGCGACGGCCAGGATGACGTTGCCGTAGACCGGCATCCCCGGTGTCGATCGCCAGACCGACACGCAAAACCAGGTTGCGCCGACCAGAAGCGCGGCCAGCACGGCGGCAAGTATCCACTGGTTCCCGTTGCGCACGTTTCCCTCCGTCACCTTGAGAGACGTCCTACCTCCAGCGCCATCCGCAATGGCGGCGACCGCGATGCCACCAGCAGACCCAGCGGCGGCGGCGGCGTGGCGGTGGCGGCGGGCGACCCCAGCCGGGCGAGCCCCAGCCTGGGCCGCTGCCCCAACCAGGACCGGGTCCCGGTCCCCATTGCGCCGGCATCACTGGCGCCGGGGAGGCGCCGGCGCGACCGGGATCGGGATCGACCGGCATCGCTTCCGCGACGCTGATGAGGCGCGCTCCGGCGGTGCCGAGCGCGGCGGCTGCAATGGCACTCGTTGCGAAGCCGAGGAAAGCGCGGCGGCTGGCAGCTTCCATTTTGTTGTTCTCCTCTGTCACGCGGTCTTTCGCGCCGATTGCAGGGCATAGAGCAGCCAAGCGAGGCCATGCGAGATCAGGTCGACGCCGAGCAGGAAGCCGAGCGCCCACACGCTGATGTCGGGGAAGCCGAACAGGATGAGCACCCCGGCAATGGTGCCGATGATGCCCGAGATCAGCATCATCCAGCCGTTCTGGCGCCAGTAGGCGAAACTCAGCACGCAGCGGATGACGCCCGATGCGAACAGCACCGCGCCGAGGAAATAGGTCAGGATCAGCGCGCCGGAGGCCGGCTGGGTGAGCAGTATCAGGCCGAAGGCCAGGTAGAGCGCACCGAGAACGATCCGCCACAGGAAGCTGCCCCATTCCTTGATCCAGAACGCGTGTGCGATCTCGAACCCGCCGGCAGCGATCGCCGTGAGCCCGATGAACTTGACGCTGATGATGGTGGCGAAGGCGAGATCGCCGAGCGCGAGGAATCCGGCGGCGATCAGGACGACGCCGAGCAGTGCGCAAGCCCACAGCGGTGGGGTGCCCAGGGCGTTCAAGGTCCCACGGCTGTCATACACGGTCATGCGATCCTCCCGGGTGGTCGAAGCTCGATCGATCCTGCGGAGGATCGTAACGTCGGGCACCCCCAGTCGACATCGGACGAAACCCTGAACGGCGGGGCGGGAATGTGCTCATCCTCCGCGGCGCACAGTCGCGGACGCCAGATGCGCATCACAGCTGGCCGCGCGGTCCCAGCGTCAGATGCGACACTCCCGCCGCAAGATTGAGCCCGATCGAGCGCTCCACCGATATCGGCTGCAGCATGATGCTCCGCCGCGAGCCGCCGATCAGGACGTTGGCGCCGAGCCCGGGTCCCAATGCAAGGTTGCCGCTGGCGCCGACATAGCTGCCACGCAGCGTGCCGGGACCAACCCGCGAGTTCCGCGCGAAAACGGCCCACGACAACGTGCCGGCGCTGGTGACGCCGATATCAAGGCCGACGCGCTTGATCCGTCCTTCGTAGACGTACTGCCGGTGCGAGCGCAGCTTCGTGAATACGCAGCGCATCGCCTGTGTCGAGCCGAGCACAAGTCCCACGCGCGGCTCCGAGAAGCACAATAGCCTGCCGACCCTGAATCCCTCGGCGCGCGCCGACGAGGTGATCACACAGAGAACCGCCAATGCGCCGGCGGCAGCAAGAGATCGCAATGCACGCATTTCAACCCTCCGCCTGTTTGTCGATGTCGCTGGAGCTGCGTGAAGGCTGCTGGTCCTGGCGCAGCCAGAAGGAGATGGCGAGGCCGATCAGCAAGACGGCCCCGAGCAGGAAGAACAGGATGGACTGCTTCAGCCAGGATATCGCGGGCACCGCCGCGCCCATCGCAAGGCCGAGAAAGGCGATCTGCAGGGACAAGAGGCTCACGCCCGCGAGGAACGTGCCGAGCGCAAGCAATGTCAGCAGGACGAGGCCGGTCGCGGGCGTCGGAAGCATCTGCTGGACGCCCGACACGAGCATGATGTTCATCGTGACGAGCACGGCGATCCAGTGCAGGGCTTGGGTCCAGACCAGCCGGATCTGACTCTCCCTGCCTTCGGTCTCCGGCCATTTGGTGACGACGCAGACCACGCCGATGGCGAGCGCCAGGAATTCCCAATAGCCGGTCAAAGGCTGGTGCGAGACGTTGGTGTAGGCGACGCCGGCGATGGCAAGCAGCAGCGCCACGATATAGGGCAGCTGTTGCCACAGAAATTGCGTCGCCCGCGAGCGGCTCAAAGGCTCGGGGGCATCACTGTGCTGCGCGTCGATCCCGCTCATTGCTGCTCACCCGCGATTGTTGCCGCCTCGATGTGGTCGCCGAGATAGTCCTCGACATAGAACCGCATGATCGCGACGCGGCCGATGGCGACCAGCGGCATGGCGACCGCGATGCCCATGATGCCGAACAGCGCGCCGAGGAGGACGATGGCGACGAGCGTCCATGCCGGAGGGGTCTCGACGGCGTGGCGCTGGATCAACGGGCCGATCACGTAGCCCTCGATCGACTGGATGATCGTGTAGATGACCACCGCCCATATCAGCAGGGATGCGCCGAGCGGCATCGCGACCAGCGCGATCGGGAGCGCGGCGACGATCGGCCCGAGATAGGGAATGAAATTCGACAGGCCGGCCTGAAGCCCGAGCACGAAGGGGCCGGGCAGGCCGATGAGATAGAGCGCGATCCACACCAGGATCGTCATCAGGATGATGCGGATCAGCTGGCCGACGAACCACAGCCGCATGACGTTGCCCATCTCGTCCATCACGCTGCGTGCACGGGCGCGGTAGGATTGCCTGACCAGAACGACGACGCTGTCGCGGTAGGTGGTGGGGTCGAAGGCGAAGAGCACACCGAGGAAGAGGATCACGAGCACGGCGGTCAGAAGGCTCGATGCACCGCCCAGCAGGAAGTGGGCGTGGCTGAGGAACCGGCCCTGATCGGCGAACAGCCATTGTGCGAAGTCGCGGCCCCATTCGGGCCCCAGCAGATCGACGCCATACGATAGCAAATGGTTCTGGAGGACGTCGACCTGTGCATCCATGACCTTCAGCAGTGAACGTGTCTGCTCCGGCAGCTTGCCAGCGCCCCAGATCAGTCCGAAGCCGGACAGGGCCGTCAGCAGCAGGACGACCAGCGTCAGACGCCAGGTGCGGCTGAGGGGAAGGACCGGAGCCAGCGCGCGCGCCAGCGCATCCAGAAACGCGGCGAACAGCACGCCGGCGAACAGGATCAACAGGCTGGAGACCGTTTGCCATACCAGGAAGAGGGCGACGCCCGCGGCAAGCAGCGCGAGGCCCGTCGCCAGCAGGCCCCGCGTCCGCGCGACATCTCCCGGCCGCGTCGCAGCGGCGTCCTGCAGAACGAACTCGTGCAGCCGATCTGGTCCCATCCTGGTTTCGTTCATCGCGCGATCCGTTGCCAGATGAAGCGATCCTTCCGCGGCCGTCAGGTCCGAACGCGGCGGCTGCCATAATGGGGATGCTGGCCGCCGCGATGGCGCCAGTAGCGGTGCTTTGTCGGATTGGTATTGGTGTTGGGCGCAGCATCCTTTGCTGCGGCCGCCGCGGGCTCTTTCGCTGCCGTGGCGCCGCCGTCCTTTGGTTGCGCGACGGCGAGGGGTGCCGACGCGGCGACGGCCAAGAGCCCGCCGAGAACCAGGGCCCAACGCGCGGTGTGACTATTCATGTTCGCCTCCATGCGGACAGGTACAACGGCTCAGATCGTGATGGCTCCGACAGCCAGCGCACAGATCCCGGCGCCTGCGGCGAGTGCGATCGCCGCGAACAGGACGGCTTCGATCCTGCTAAAGACGACTTCCTTGCGTTCGCGCTTGGCGATCAGGAACAGCAATGTTCCGGGTGCGTAGAGGATCGAGGACAGCAGGAGGAATTTCAGGCCTCCCGCATAGATCATGGCGACCGCATAGATCGTCGCGATGCCGGCGCGAATTCCGTCGGTGGTGCGCATCTGCGGACCACGATCATAGGTCTCGCCGGTCGATGCGAGCTTGAGGCCGTAAGCCGCGACCAGGAAGTACGGCACCAGCGTCATTGCGCTCGTCATCTTCAGGGCGAGCGTGAAGGCGTATTCTGCGAAAAAGCTGACCAGCAGGAACGCCTGGATGACGCAATTGGTGAGCCAGAGCGCGCCGGCCGGAGCCTTGTGCGCGTTCTCGCGGGCCAGAAAGGAGGGCATCGTCCGGTGGATCGCCGCCGAATGCAGGATTTCGGCCGCAAGCAGCGACCAGGACAGATAGTTGCCGAGGACGGAGATCAACAGCGCCAGGCTGATGAAGACGCCGCCCCAGCGTCCCACCATCGATTCCATCACGCCGGCCATCGAGGGCGTCGGAAGATCCGCCAGCGCGCTTTGCGGCAGCACGCCGTAGGACAGCAGCGTCACGAGGACGAGCAGGCAGAGTACGACCAAAAAGCCGGCCACCGTTGCGAAACCGATGTCGGCGCGGCGCCGGGCATAGCGGGAATAGACGCTCGCACCCTCGATGCCGACAAAGACGAAGACGGTCAGTAGCATCGTGGAGCGAACCTGGCTTACGATCTGCCGGGCGTCCGGTTGCTCAGTTCCCCAGAAATTACGCGACAGCTGCTCGCGATCCAGCAGCATTGCGGCGACCGCAATGAACAGCAGGATCGGGATGACCTTTGCGTAGGTCGCGACCGTATTGAGGGCAGCCGCACCTTTGACGCCGCGCAGCACCAGAAAGTGCACGCTCCAGAGCAGCAGCGAGGCGGAGGCAATCGCGACCGGTGTCGTGCCATCGCCGAAGATGGGAAAGAACAGGCCAAGGGTGCCCTTGATGAGGATGAGACACGCGACGTCGGCAAGGCAGCAGCCGATCCAATAGCCGGAGGCCGACGCGAAGCCGACATAGTCGCCAAACCCGGCCTTGGCATAAGCATAGATGCCCGCATTGAGCTCGGGCTTGCGCTGGGCCAGCGACTGGAACACGAGCGCCAGCATCAGCATGCCGGTTCCGGCGATGATCCAGGCGATGATGGCGCCAAATGCGCCGGTGGCGCGTCCGAACGCGGCCGGCAGGGCGAAGATGCCGGATCCGACCATCGACCCCACCACAAGCGCGATCAACGCGTTGCGCGAGAACGTCTGATCGACCTCGTTTGACCCGACCGCCATGACGGAAGATGGCCCTCCAGTCCGGGATGAGGCGGCCGCATCCAGCGGCCGTTCCGGAACGAGGACCTTAGAAGTGTGCGCCGGGGGCGCCCATCAGGGATTCTCTGTAGGAGGCGAGGGCCGGAAATCAGCAGACGGCGTCGGCTCGCGGCGCCCTCAAGCGCTCAAACGCGGGCGGCGGCCGGCCGTCCCGCAATGAGCACGACGCTGCCGCGGAAGAACTCGCCGCCCTTGGCGAGCTCGTCGGCGAGATACCGTGCATGCCGCATGGCCGCTTCCTGATCGGCGCACTCGCATCCGATCCCATCGGGAGAGAATCCGTATTTGTCCGCGATGTGAAAGAAGAAGCGCATGCTTCTCGATTAGGCCTGCGCCGGCCGGCGTCCAAGTGACAAAGGTGTAAGGGGCCTAGTCCAAAGGACTTAGAGGCCGAGGAGCGCCGCCGGCCTTGCAGCCCCGTAATGTGCTTAGCCGTTCCCTGGCGTTGGGCGGGACAGGGTGGTTTTCACCGGCAGCTCTCGGGTGATTGTCCGATGCCGGTCCGGAAGGCTGCGGGTTAGCGTGGCCTTGCTCGGCGAGCTCAAAGGAGGCCAATGATGTCCCAATTTGATCAGAATCCGGCAGCCGCGCAGACAGCCGGCGGCGCGATAGCGGCGGATGCCGGACTGCATGATTACATGCTCCGCATTTACGGCCATATGGCTGCAGGCGTTGGAGTGACTGCGGTCGTCGCCTGGCTCACCTACGAGCTCACCGGGCCTGCACTGCTGCAGAGCCCGCTGATGTGGGTCTTCATCCTGGCACCGCTGGCGCTGGTGTTCTTCATCGGCTCGCGCATCAACACGCTCTCGGTATCGACGGCACGGGCCCTGTTCTTCGTCTATGCAGCCCTGGTCGGCGTATCGCTTTCGACGCTGCTGCACATCTATACCAGCTCGTCGATCGCCCGCGTCTTCTTCGTCGCGGCCGCCAGCTTCGGCGCGCTCAGCCTGTTCGGCTATACGACCAGGCGCGACCTGTCCGGGTTCGGCACCTTCCTGTTCATGGGGCTGATTGGAATCATCATCGCGAGCCTGGTCAACCTGTTCCTGGCGTCGAGCACGCTCGACTGGATGATCTCGATCATCGGCGTCGGCGTGTTTGCCGGGCTGACGGCCTACGACACGCAGCGGATCAAGGCGATGTACGACGGCGCCGATGATCACACCTCCGCCGGCCGGAAGTCGGTCATCGCGGCGCTGTCGCTCTATCTCAACTTCATCAACCTGTTCATGATGATGCTGCGCCTTGCAGGCGGCAGGCGTTGAGACGGGAAGGACGGCGGCTCAAGCCGCCGTCTGCTCCACGGTGCTGGCGAGAGCGTCGCGCAGCACTTTTTCCTTGGTCTCGTCGAGGGACGTCTTGAGCACGACGCCGCCGGCGTCCTTGATCTCCTTGATGACCTTGTCCGCCGTCATGTGCTTGATCAGGACGAACAGGGCCGCGTTGCCGGGCTGCAGGCTCGAGGATAGGCTCTTCATGAAGGAGTCGTCGATGCCGAAATCCGAGAGCGCGCCGCCGAGCGCGCCCGAGGCCGCGCCCACCGCGACTCCGAGGATCGGATTGAGGAAGAGGACACCGATGAGAAGGCCCCAGAAGCTTCCGGTCATCGCGCCCATGGCGGTGGTGTTGACGAGCTGATTGAGCTTGATGCCGCCCGAATCCGTTTTCACGGCGATCACGGCGTCGCTGAGGGTGATCAGATACTCCTTCTGCAGCTTGAGCAGTCGCTGACGCACTTCCTCGGCTTTCGCTTCGGACGGATAGACGATCGCGACGAGATCGGACATGGAGACCTCCCGTTGGGTGGAAGAACCGGAACCCTGCGGTGAGGGTAGCGCGCAAGCGTCACCCCCGGGATCGGATGAAACCCTGGGGCCCGGTGGATGGATGTCCTGATGGGGTGGGGCAGGTGCGGTGCGTGTTTCGGACGTGGGGCGGCGCGCGACGATGAAATCGTTCCGCGCCGCCCGACCGTTCACGGCGCTGGGCATGCATGCTTCGCTAGCGCCGGCGATTCTGGACGCAAGTGCCGTGCCGGCCGCTGACCGATGCACGGCATTGGTCGCGGGTCTCGTACATGCAGTTGAGCATTCCCTTGATCTTCGAGCACCACGCCAGGTCCTGCGCCTGCGCATGTCCCGGCGTTGCCGAGCCCACGACGCTCAGCGCGATGAACACTGCGCCCGCCAGTAAGCCAAGCTTTCTCATGTCGATCCTCCACTATCGTTGCGTGAATCTTCGGGGCATCGCTTGGCCGCCCCGCCGTCTAGCCTGCCGTCACGGCGATGGCACGCATCGCCATGACTGCTGCGGACCTTTATGCGCGCTTCACAAGGTTCTCGGTATTGGGTGAATGCCTGACGGAGCGGACGGAATCTTCCAAGCCATCGTCGCCATCCCGATCACGATCACATCCGCGATGCCTCGGTAGATTTACCGATGGAAGCGGGATGGTTCCGCGGCAAGATCGTATTGCTTCGAATTGTGCGGTGATCAGGTCATGCCGACACGGCTGTCCGGTAATAAGATGCTTCTGGCAGGTACGGCTGCGCTGCTTCTGGCCGCCTGCGAACGCGAAGCGGCAGAGAATGTCGCGCCGGCGCCGCGTCCGGTCCGCACCGCCACGATCGAGAAGCGAGAGCTGCTGACACCGTTCACGTTCACTGGACGCATCGAGGCAGAGGACGAGGTCAGCGCGGCGTTCCGGATTGGCGGGCGGCTGCTCGCGAACGACGCGAAGCTTGGAGATCGCGTTCAGGCCGGGCAGCTTCTGGCACAGCTTGAATCGCAGAACGAACTGAATGCGCTGCGTCAGGCACAGGCCGCGCTTGCAGCCGCGCAGGGCCAGCTCACGCAGGCCCGTAATCATTTCGAGCGGCAGCAGACGTTGCTTGCACAGGGATGGACCACGCGCGCCAACTTCGAGGCGGCAACGCAGGCGCAGCAGACTGCCCGATCGCAGGTGGATGCGGCCGAAGCACAGCTGAGCGCCGCACATGATCAGGTCGGCTTTACCGAGCTGCGCGCCGATGCGCCGGGAAAGATCACCGACACCGGGCCGGCCGCCGGCGAGGTTGTCCAGGCCGGGCAGACCATCGTGCGGATCGCGCGGCAGGATGGCCGTGACGCGGTGTTCGACGTGCCCGCGCAATTGGTGAGGGCTGCGCCTGCCGATCTGCAGGTCAAGGTCAGCCTGACTGACGATCCGGCGGCGACGGCGACGGGGCGCATCCGCCAGATTGCCGCCCAGGCCAACGCGGTCACGCGCACTTTCGAGGTCAAGGTAGGCCTTACGGATCCGCCGCCGGCAATGCGGCTCGGTGCGACCGTGGTCGGGCGCGCCGAGGTGAGCGCCGGACCGATGATCGACGTTCCCGCGACCGCGCTGATCAGGATGAATCAACAGCCGGCCGTCTGGATCCTGGATCCGTCGACCAGCACGGTTTCGGTGCGGAATGTCGATGTGCTGCGGTTCGATCCGTCGCAGGTGATCATCTCCCAGGGACTGGACATCGGCGAGATCGTCGTCACCGCGGGCGTCCAGTCTCTTCATCCAGGGCAGAAGGTGCGCGTGCTCGGGTCGGAGCAATGACCGGATTCAACCTCTCGAAATGGGCCCTCGAGCGCCGTTCGCTCGTCGTCTATCTCATGCTCGTGGCCGTGGTCGCGGGCGTGCTGTCGTATGTCCGGCTGGGCCGCAACGAGGATCCTTCCTTCACGATCAGGACCATGGTCGTGAAGGCCGCCTGGCCGGGAGCCAGCGCCGATGAGACGATGAAGCAGGTGACGGAACGCCTCGAGCGCCAATTGCAGGAGACGCCGCATCTCGACTTCCTGCGCAGCTTCACCCGGCCGGGGCTCGCCACGATTTTCGTGAATTTGAAGGGAAGCGCCCACGGGAGAGCTGTGTCCGATACCTGGTATCAGGTGCGGAAGATGATCGGCGATATTCGCCATACGCTGCCGGCTGGCGTCGTCGGCCCGTTCTTCGATGATGATTTCGGTGACACCTTCGGGATTGTCTACGGCTTCACCAGCGATGGCTTCAGCCAGCGCGAGCTGCGCGATCGGGTGGAGGCGATCCGCTCGCAGCTCCTGGGCGTGCCTGACGTCGCCAAGGTCGAAATTGTGGGTGCGCAGGATGAGGTGATCTTCATCGAGTTCTCCAAGCGGGAGCTGGCAAATCTGGGCGTCGACCGCGCAGCCCTGGTCGCAGCGCTGGGGGCGCAAAATGCCATCATGCCGGCCGGGACGATCCAGACCGGGACGGAGCGCATCTCGCTGCGGATATCGGGAAGCTTCCGGTCGGAGCGGGACATTGCCGGCATCAACTTCGCCGCCGGCGGCCGCATGCTGCGCCTGAGCGATCTCGCCACGGTGCGGCGCGGCTTTGCCGATCCACCGCAGCCGCTGTTCCGGATCAATGGCCATCCGGCGATCGGCCTCGCCATCTCCATGCGCGACGGCGGCGACATCCTGGCGCTCGGCAGGAACGTCAAGGCGGCGATGGCACGGATCACGGCCGATCTGCCGATCGGGATCGAGCCCAGCCTTGTGGCGGACCAGGCCGTCGTGGTCGACAAGGCGGTCGGCGAGTTCATGACTTCACTGCTGCAGGCCGTCGCGATCATTCTCGTCGTGAGCTTCGTCAGCCTCGGCGTTCGTCCAGGCTTCATCATTGCGCTGGCCATCCCGCTCACGCTCGCGATCGTGTTCCCGGCCATGGAGGTTCTCCGCATCGACATGCAGCGGATATCGCTCGGCGCGCTGATCATCGCGCTCGCGCTGCTGGTTGATGACGCGATGACGACGACGGATGCGACGCTGAGCCGATTGGCGCTGGGCGACAGCAAGGCTGCGGCTGCCAGTTACGCCTTCCGGACCCACGCTCTTGCCATGCTCGCCGGGACGCTGGTGACGATCGCCGGCTTCATTCCGGTCGGCTTCGCCGCCAGTGCCGCCAGCGAATACACCTTTTCGCTGTTCGTGGTGATTGCGATCGCACTGCTGGCCTCCTGGTTCGTCGCCGTCATCTTCGCGCCGCTGCTCGGCGCCACAATTCTGGTTCCGCCCAAGCCGGGCGCGGCGGTAGCCGGGCTGGCTTTCCGATGGTATCGGAGCCTGCTGGTGTCCGCGCTACGGGCCAAATGGCTCACGCTCGGCGGCACGGCCGCGCTGTTCGCCGCCTCCGTGCTCGCGCTTCCGCTCATTCCACAACAGTTCTTTCCATCGTCCGATCGGCCGGAGCTGCTCGTCGATGTCAGCCTGCCGCAAAATGCCTCGATCCATGCCAGTGAGGCGGCGGCCAAGCGGCTGGACAAGGTTCTGGCGGGTGATCCCGATGTCGGGCATTGGAGCACCTATGTTGGACGCGGCGCGATCCGGTTCTATCTGCCGCTCAGCGTCGAGCTGCCGAACGATTTCTTCACGCAGGCCGTCGTCGTGGCCAGGGACATTCATGCGCGCCAACGCCTCCATGCCAAGCTGGAGCGATTCCTGGCGGAGCAGTTTCCGAACGCCGTCTCTTCGGTGTCGCCGCTCGGCCTCGGACCTCCGGTCGGATGGCCGCTGCAATATCGGGTCAGCGGCCCCGACGCCGAACGGGTGCGCGACATCGCACTCGAGGTCGCCCGGATCGTCGCTTCCGATGCCCGGGCAAAGAGCGCGAATTTCGACTGGATGGAGCCCGACCGTCAGGTGCGCATCCGCGTCAATCAGGATGAGGCGCGCCTTCTCGGTTTGAGTTCGCAGGCGATCGCCACCGTCCTGAACACGGTGATATCGGGCATGCCGGTCACGCAGGTGCGGGACGACATCTACCTCGTCAACGTGGTGGTGCGCGCAACGGACGAACAGCGTGTCTCGCTGGCGAGCCTGCGTACGCTGCAGGTGCCGGTGGCGGGCGGGCAGAGCGTTCCGTTGAGCCAGTTTGCATCCTTCGAGTACGACCAGGAGTTTCCGCTGATCTGGCGGCGCGATCGCGTTCCCACGCTGACGGTGCGAGCCGCCATCACCGATGGAACGCTGCCCGAGGCGGTCGTCAACGAGCTGGCGCCGGTCATCGCCAAGCTGAGGGCGGGATTGCCGCGCGGCTACGATGTCGTGGTTGGCGGCACGGTGGAGGAAAGCCGGTCATCGCAGGCGTCGGTCATGGCGGTCTTGCCGATGATGCTGCTGGTGATGTTCACGGTGCTCATGGTGCAGTTGCAGAGCTTCTCCCGGTTGCTGATGGTCGTCAGCGTTGCCCCGCTCGGTCTGATCGGCGTCGTCGCGGCGTTGCTGCTTTCGGGGCAGCCGCTCGGCTTCGTCGCCATTCTCGGCGTCCTGGCGCTGCTCGGCATGATCAGCAAGAACGCGGTCATCCTCATCGGTCAGATCGAGGCGGAGCGTGCGCAAGGGAAGGGGCCCTGGCAGGCCGCAGTGGATGCAAGCAGTTCGCGCTTCCGCCCCATCATGCTGACCGCCGTCTCCACCGTGCTCGGCCTGATTCCGATCGCGCCGACCGTGTTCTGGGGGCCGATGGCCTTTGCGGTCATGGGCGGCCTGCTCGTTGCGACTGTTCTGACGCTGATCTACCTGCCGACACTGTATGTGGCCTGGTTCGGCGGCAAGGAGCCGGCCGCAGCGCGCGACCCGGCGGCCGCAGCGTGAGCGCGCCGCACGGCGAGGGTAATCCTGCACCCTGACTAGGTAATCACCCGATAGGCCCATGCCGGGTCCGCGGCGCATCATCGCTCCCGGTACGAGCGGACCGGCCGGGGCGCAGGTCGGGACTGTCGCTTCGGAGCCTTCACATGACGGCGACGCCATCGATCCAGAAGCTTTCGCTGTTTGCCCTGACCGCCATGGTCGTCGGCTCCATGGTCGGCTCGGGCATCTTCTCGCTGCCGCGGACATTCGGCATCGCGACCGGCCCGTTCGGTGCGATCCTCGCCTGGTGCATCGCCGGCGGCGGCATGTACACGCTGGCGCGCGTGTTTCAGTCGCTCGCCGAGCGAAAGCCCGAGCTCGATGCCGGTGTTTACGCCTATGCTAAGGCGGGCTTCGGGGACTATCCCGGCTTCCTGTCCGCGCTTGGCTACTGGACCGGCAGTTGCATCGGCAACGTGTCCTACTGGGTCCTGATCAAGTCGACCCTGGGCGCCTTCTTCCCGGTGTTTGGTGACGGCAATACGGTGATCGCCATCATCGTCGCTTCCGTCGGAATCTGGTTTTTCCATTTCCTGATCCTGCGCGGCGTGCAGCAGGCGGCTGCGATCAACACCGTCGTCACCATCGCCAAGATCGTTCCGATCCTAGTCTTCATCGTCATCCTGATCTTCGCTTTCAAGGCGGACCTGTTCCGCGTCAATTTCTGGGGCGGCGAAGGCATGCCGGACAAGGGACTGTTTGAGCAGATCCGCGCGACCATGCTGGTGACGGTGTTCGTGTTCCTCGGGATCGAGGGCGCAAGCGTCTACTCCCGCTATGCCAGGGAGCGGTCAGACGTAGGTGCCGCGACGATCATGGGGTTTGTGGTCGTGACGAGCCTGATGGTGCTGGTCACCATGCTGCCTTACGCGGTGTTACAGCGGGCCGAAATTGCCGACATGCGGCAACCCTCGATGGCCACGGTTCTGGAAGCCGTGGTGGGGCATTGGGGCGCCGTCTTTGTCAGCGTCGGTCTCATGGTGTCGGTGCTCGGGGCTTATCTTGCCTGGTCACTGATCTGCACTGAAGTGCTGTCCGCCGCCGGCCGGACCAGGGACATGCCGGCCCTGTTCGGCACCGAGAATGAGAACAAGGTTCCGGCGGCCGCGCTGTGGCTCACCAACATCGTCGTCCAGCTCTTCGTCATCAGCACTTACTGGTCCAGGGATGCCTTCTCATTGATGCTCAACCTGACGAGCGTCATGAATCTGATCCCGTTTTTCCTGGTAGCCGCCTTCGGGCTCCGGTTGGTCACGCGGGGTGAGACCTATGAGAAGAACCCGGCGGCGCGCAGGCGAGACCTGATCTTCACCGGGATAGCCGTCGTCTACACGCTCTTCCTGATCTATGCGGCGGGCATGAAATACCTGCTGCTGTCGGCGATCCTCTATGCGCCCGGCACAGCACTCTATTTGTGGGCTCGGCTCGAACAGAAGGCGAAGGTCTTTACGCCGGTCGAGTGGGGCATTTTCGCGGTGGTCGCGATCGGCGCGGTGATCGGCATTCATGGCCTGGCGACCGGCTACATCACGATCTGAGCGGAGCATTTTCCGGAGGTAAAGCTCATGACCAATCAGGCGTCGGACTCTGGGATTTCCTTCGGCGTTCATTCGGAGGTCGGCAAGCTGCGCAAGGTGATGGTCTGCTCGCCGGGCCGCGCCCATCAACGCCTCACGCCCACGAACCGCGACTCGTTGCTGTTCGACGACGTCCTCTGGGTCGACAATGCCAAGCGCGACCATTTCGATTTCGTCCAGAAGATGCGCGACCGCGGTATCGAAGTGGTCGAGATGCACAATCTTCTCGCTGAGACCGTCGCCATCCCGGAGGCGAGGACATGGATTCTCGACAATCAGATCGTGCCCAATCAGGTCGGCCTTGGTCTGATCGAAGAGCTGCGCGACTACCTGGAAGGACTCAAGCCACGCGAGCTGGCGGAGACCCTGATCGGCGGGCTGTCGACCCATGATTTTCCGGAAGCCCACGGCGGCGAGATGCTGAAGTTGATCCGGGAAGCTGCCGGGATGACCGAATACCTGCTGCCGCCGCTGCCCAACACATTGTACACGCGCGATACGACCTGCTGGATCTACGGCGGCGTCACGATCAATTCACTGTTCTGGCCGGCGCGCCACGAGGAGCCAATCCTTGCGGCCGCGATCTACAAGTTCCACCCGGACTTTGCCGGGAAGGTCAACGTCTGGTGGGGTGATCCGACGCTGGACCATGGCCTGGCGACGTTCGAGGGTGGCGACGTGATGCCGATCGGCAAGGGCAACGTCCTGATCGGGATGAGCGAGCGGACGTCGAGACAGGCCATCAGTCAGGTCGCCGCGGCCTTGTTCGCGAAGAAGGCGGCCAGTCGGGTGATCGTGGCCGCCATGCCGAAGCTCAGGGCGGCCATGCATCTCGATACAATTTTCACCTTCGCCGACCGGGATTGCGTGCTGATCTATCCCGATATCGTCAACAACATTTCCGCATTCTCCTACCGTCCGGCCGACAATTCCGCCGGTATCGAGCTGCGCAAGGACGAGGGCCCATTCGTGGACGTCGTGGCGGAATCGCTGGGGCTCAAGAAGCTCCGCGTCGTCGAAACCGGCGGCGGCGCCTATATGCGCGAGCGCACCCAATGGGACAGTGGTGCCAACCTCGTCTGCGCCTCTCCCGGAGTGGTGTTCGCCTATGACCGCAACACCTATGCCAATACGCTGCTGCGCAAGCAGGGGATCGAGGTCATCACCATCGTTGGCGCGGAGCTCGGACGTGGCCGTGGTGGTGGCCACTGCATGACTTGCCCGATCATAAGGGACGCGGTCGACTATTAGGGTCGCAGCCTTTTACGAAAGGCTGATCGGTCGTATCAACTCAGGATTTAAAACTCAAACATTAACACGCCACAATCACGGCACAGCCTAGGCGAGTACCCGATGTACACGGAAGCCATCGGAGGAAAGCCATGCGGGGATCAGGAATTCTTCTGCCGATCGTTGGTCTGCTCGGCGCGGGTCCCGCAGGCGCGGCTGATCTTGACCTGACCGAGTTCAAGGCGAGCACGGCCGCTGTGCCATACATCTCCGCCCCGGCCTGGAGTGTGGTCGGTTCCATCTCGCCGACCTTCACCGACAATGCCCTGTTCACCCGCGACAACCGCAAGTCGGACATCTACTACGAGCCGGACGTGAGCGTCAGGCTCGACGGGAATCTGACCAATGATCTGTCCTACCGGCTTTATGCGCGCACCCAGTACGAAGCATTCTCGCGAGAGAAGGACAGCAATTTTGCCGTGGCGCGCGTGGGCGCGCGCCTGACCGAGAACTGGGACGGCTGGCGCTTCTCGGCTATTTACGAGAATCGCTACGATTTCGACGGCATCTACCGCGACCTCGCCTTCACGTCGCACGACGTGATGGGGTCCGTGGCGCGCGACTTCCGCGCCGGTAACGCGACGTTCTCGCCGCTGCTGCTCCTGACCTACCGGTTCTCCGATCTTGCGGAAGCGCGCCGCTGGCGTTTCGACGCCGTGCTCGGCATCGAGGTCAAGCTCGATCCGAGATGGTCGATCGTGAGCACGCCGCTGTTCGAAGCCTACTGGTTTACCGACGGGCTCAACTCGGGCCGTCGGGATCAGCTCTATTCGGCGGACGTGGGCCTGAGGTACAATTTCGCAAGCAACGTGTCGCTGACCACCACGGTGCTTTACGAGGCGCGCACGTCGAATGTTCCATTGCGGCGATACAGGGATGTCCGAATCGGCCCCCGCCTGGACTTTGCTTTCTGAGAGGTGCCTGAACGATGCGCGTGAGTTGCTTGTCGTTGTTGATTGGTCTGCTCGTCGGCACGGTGGCCGCATCGGATGCCGCTGCCGATCCACGCGATGCGGTGGATAGAAGCCAGCGCCTCGATACCGATGCGCTCCGCGACGATGCCGCGACGAACCGTCTGACGCAGCCCTCCCATCCCCTGCAGATCGCGCCGCCGGCCCCGACCGCTCCAAAGGCGAAGAAGGAAGGGAAGCGGAAGTCGGGCGCGGCCGGCAGTAGCATCAGGTAGCCTTGCGCAAGGCAGGCGCCTCGCGAAATCAGGAACCCGCAGTTTTTAGCTTTGTTCTGCCGGATAGGAGCGCAGCGCCGGGGGACGGCGTGGCACAAACTGCATAGTCGTGCGCCGCGCGAAGGCCGTCACGAATCCGAGATTTTAGTTTCTCTGGAATGCTACCTGTTGGTGTATGCCCGCGTCGGGGTATATAGTGGATAGGCCGCATGGTGCACGTCTTCCAGGCTGGGTGGTTTGTGTTGCGCCAGCGGACGAGACGGAGGGCTCCGATACTGTCTTCAATATCGGGAGCTCGCCGAGGAAGAGTGGGTGCGTACCGTGAAACTACACAGCTTCCCCCGCAGTGAGTCGCGTCGAAACAATCCAGCAGACTGGCTGCAAATAGCGTCGGAAGAATCGATCGGATCGCTCTTTTGGACGTGTTCGGCCGATCTTCTCTTTGCGGTGCGACCGTCCCTTCAAGGATGCTTCGCGTACGAGGCGATCAATCCGGAGTTCGAATCCTATCTCGGTCTGTCGTCGGAAGATGTCCGCGAACTGGATGTCTTCGAGTGCATGAACGCCGGTGATGCCAGATCGATCTGCGAGGCGTTTCGCGCGTGCCTTGCGGAAGGGACGGAGATCAGGATCCGGCACCGGCTCTCCCTCGGCGGCACGCCCCGGAATATGGAAACGACCGTGGTGCCGGTCGTGGATCCCGCGCTCGGCAATGTGGTCCGCCTGATCGGCAGTCACCGCGCAGCACGGAATGGCGGCCTCGATGGCGCCCCCCATCGCGGCGATGGGCTCGACGTCGATGTCGGCCTGGTTTCGATTCAGGAGGGCATTCAGCAACGGATCGCGTCGGATCTCCACGATTCGACCTGTCAGCATCTGATCGCCGCCAGTCTCGGCCTGATGCGGATCCGGAACAGCCTCGAGGAGACGGCCGCGGGCGCGAGGCTTTGCGACGAGATCGACGGCTCGATCAACGAGGCCCTGCGCGAGATCCGCGCCTTCGCCTATCTGTTGCATCCCCGGAATCTGGCCGGCGAGGGATTGAAGGCCACCATTGCGCGCTACGCGGAAGGATTTGCCGCGCGCACGTCGCTGCTTGTCGGCGTCGATATCGTGCCGGATGTCGACCGGCTTCCCTACGAGACCAAGCGCACCTTGCTGCGTGTGGTGCAGGAAGCGCTGACAAACGTCTTTCGTCACGCCAAGGCGACGGAGGTCACCATCACCATCGACATCGTCGATGACCGCTTCCATCTGACGGTCAGCGACAACGGACGCGGTCTGCCCGCTGGCCGCGGCAGGTATGGCGCGCCGGGATCGATCGGCGTCGGCATCCCCGCGATGCGGGCACGGCTGCACGAGATCGGGGGCACGCTCGAGATCCAATCCAACCGGGCCATCCCGCAGCCGGGCACGGTCCTGTGCGCCATGTTCCCGCATCATCTTGCAACGAGCGGAGATAATCGTCGAAGAGCCACGAGAGGTGCGAAGGTCCGCACCAGCACGCGATCGACAAAAGAACACTAGGCGGCCGCAGTCACGACCCTGCGCGAACCGCCGTGAGGACGTCTGGAGTGCCCTGCCATGAAGCGAATTCTGATTGCCGACGACCACGAGGCGGTGCGGGCCGGCTTGCGCGCGGTGATCGAGCAGCGCGCCGACTGGGAGGTCGTGGCGGAGGTGAACGATGGCGGGAAGGCGGTGGCCGCCGCGATCGAAAGCCGGCCGCATGTCGCGATCGTCGACTTCTCGATGCCGCGCATGACGGGCGTCGAGGTGGCGCGGCGGATCAGGGAATACCCGCTGCAGACCGAGGTCCTGATCTTCACGGTGCACAATTCCAGCCTGCTCGCACAGCAGGCCTTCGAGGCGGGGGCGCGTGCGTTCCTGGTCAAGTCGGACGCGAGCAAGCTGCTGCTTGCGGCGGTCGAGTCGCTGCTGCTTCACCGGCCGTTCTGCACCCGGAGCTGCCTGACGGAACTCGATCGCCGGCCGCGCGCCGATGGCGAGCGCCACCATGAGCTCACGGCACGCGAGCAATTGGTGGTGAAGCTGGTTTCGGAAGGCTACAGCAACAAGGGCATCAGCGCGATCCTCAACCTCAGCGTCAAGACGACCGAAGCCCACCGCGCGGCCGCGATGCGCAAGCTGGAGGTGAACTCGACGGCGGGGCTGGTCCGCTACGCGGTCAGGTCCGGGCTGGTCGAGGCTTGAGGCGGGCTGCGCGGCCTCGGTACGTTTCCCGGCCCATCTCAGGGTTTTGTGGGATAAACGTTCCGGCTGCGGTCCGTATGATCGTTCCACTTTGCTGCCGGTCTGTCGGTGGTGCCCTGACGAGGGCAGCCGGACCGGCAAACGGGAACCGCGCCGTGAAACGCATCTTGATTGCGGATGATCATGAAGTCGTGCGGTCCGGGCTGCGCGCGATCGTCGAGACGCACTCGAGCTGGATCGTGAGCGGAGAAGCGAACAACGGCGAGCAGGCGGTGGCGCTGGCGCTCGAAACCCGGCCGGACGTCATCATCGTCGACTATTCCATGCCTGTCATGAACGGGCTGGAGGTCAGCCGTCGCCTCAAGTCGCTCGACGTCGGCGCCGAAGTCCTGATCCTGACGATGCACGAGAGCGAGGAACTGCTGACCGAGGCCATTCTGGCCGGCGTGCGCGGCTTCCTGTTCAAGTCCGATGCCCGCAAGCATCTGATGTCCGCCATCGAAGCCCTGCTCGACGGCCGGCCCTATTTCACCAGCGTCCTGTTGGAGCGGCTGCTTCACGACTACCGGACCAACAAGCAGAACCGGTCCGACATGCTGTTGACCTCGCGCGAGCAAAGCGTGGTTCAGCTGATCGCGGAGGGGCATACCAACAGGTCGATCAGCGAGATCCTGAAACTGAGCGTGAAGACCGTCGAAACCCACCGCGCCTCGGCGATGCGCAAGCTCAGGATGTCGTCGACCGCCGAACTGGTGCGCTACGCGATCCGCAAGAAACTGGTTGCGCCCTGAGGACAGGCGTTCACGACGCCAGCGCAAGGCTTCCCATCATCAGACCGATCGCTGCGATCCAGCCGCCGAGGGCGCGAACGGCGATGGCCCGCCAGGATGTCGAGCTGTCGGCCGCCGTCCGTCTGAAGGCCGCGGTGAGCGCCATCGTCAACGTGATGGCGGCGTAGCCGACGCAGGCAAGGCCTGCCGCAAACAGCACTCGGTCCGTTTCGGGCGCAAGGTCGGCGCCGTTCGCCGCGCCCCTGATCACGGCGACCACGAAGGCCATCGCGCACAGCAGCACGGTCGGCACCTGCGCCGCCGCGGCGAGCAGCATGCCGAGCGCGAGCATCATGGCCGCGTCGGCAAGCTGCGTGGACACCGCGCCGAACACATGCCCGAGCAGCAGGCCGGCCAGCAGCCCCAGCGGGAACACGGGGATGAGCCAGCGCCCCTTGGCGCCTCCGAGCGTGCCGGCCAGCACGCCGGTCGCGGTCCAGAGCACGACATCCCCAAGATCGGTGAGCGGGTGCACGACCCCCATGTAGAAATCGCCGAGGCGGGCCGCGACGATGTGGGCCTCGGCGGCGTTTACGCCGGCGATCAGCATCAAGGCTGCGATCGCGGCGCGCAATAGATTCGGCTTCATGCGAAGGCTCCGACGCCCTGGGCGAGGAAATAGCAGCCGATCGCCGCGATGCCGGCGCCGAGTCCCTGGATGAGGCGCTCGCCGGCGGGCCAGCGCGTCAGCGTGCCGATCACGATGCCGCACAGGTGCAACAGGCCGGTGGCGGTGACGAAGCCGACGCCATAGGCCAGCGCGTTCGCCGCGCGCGGCAGCTCGGCGCCGTGCGCATGCCCGTGAAAGATCGCGAACACCGCGACCACGACGGCGGCCGCGGCAAAGGGCAGGCGCAGCCGGGCGGCAACGGCTAGTCCCAGGATCACGGCGGAGGCGGCGATCATCACTTCCGGGAAAGGAAGCGGAACATGCAGCACGCCCAAGACGCCGCCGATCGCCATGACGAGCGGGAAGGTGATTGGCAGGATCCAGATCGCGGGCGCGCCGAGCTGCGCGCCCCAGATTCCGACCGCCACCATCGCGATCAAATGGTCGATGCCCGTGACCGGGTGCAGGAGGCCGCTGACGAGGCCGCCTGCCACGCCGGCCTGCTCATGCGCGAGCGCCGGCTGCATCAGCGCGAGCGAAACGATCGCGGTGGTGAGGGGGAGGGGAAGTCGGAAAGACATTGTGCTCAAACTCTCGCTCAGATCACGGCGAACACGCGCGCCAGGCGGCCGAAGAACCAGAACATCGACACCGACCCGATGAGATAGGCCGGAAGCGCCTCGCCCCAGCGCGGCACGACGGCATCGAGCCGGCGGTGCGCCCAGATCAGGGCGAGCACCAGCAACACGAAGGCGAGCTGTCCGATCTCGACACCGATGTTGAAGAACAGCAGCGCTGCCGGAAGCAGGCGGCGTTCCAGCCCAAGTCCGGCCAGCGCGCTCGCAAAGCCGATGCCGTGCACGAGGCCAAAGCTGAACGCGACGATCCACGGATAGCGGGCGGTGAGCCCGATCTCGCCGCGCTGCTGCTTCACGATCTCCACGCCGACGAAGGCGATGCTGAGCGCGATGCAGGCATTGAGCGGGCGTTCCGGCACGCCGATCAGGCCGAAGGCGGCCGCGGCCAGCGAAGCGCTGTGCCCGATCGTGAAGGCCGTGATCGTCTTCACCAGGCGCCAGCCGCCGCCGACGATCCAGATCAGGCCCAGCACGAACAGCAGGTGGTCGGCGCCGAGCAGGATGTGGTCGATGCCGTAGTTCACATAGGTCCTGGCCAGCTCGAGCCAGACCTCGAGCGTCGGCGCGCCGGTGCCGAGAACGGAGACGACCGGATTGGCCGTCGAAATGGTGTAGCTGCGCGGCTCGCCCTCGATCGGGACGACCTTGATCAGGACGACCGACATGTTGGAGCCGAGATTGGTGATGGTGATCGGACCCACCAGCCCCTTGGTGCCGCAATTCATCTCCGGCAGGCGGAGGAAACAATGCGGCGGCACGCGCAGGTCGACGCGCGATGCGCCGATCGACGGCTCGATGCTCCAGCGCCCGACGAAGGCGCCGGGCCGGACCTCGCGGAATTCGAGCACGCCCATCGCGGCTTCATGCGCGCTGACGGCCGGCGGCCGCACCAGCACGGCCAGCGCCAGCGTGACGGCCAGCAGCGCCAATCGCAGATAACGGATTGCGCTCACGGCTCGTACCGCACTTGATAGGACGCCTTGAGCCGCTTGACCGCTTCCCAGGCCAGCTTGCGGGTCTCATCCGTATGCCAGATCCGGGCAGCCTCATCCCGAACCTTGTCGAGGCTGGCGAGATCTCCGGGGCGCCGGGAATCCAGCCGGGCGACGTGCCAGCCGTCCTTGGATTGCAGCAGCTTCCATTCCCCTTCCGGCATCGCCAACAGCTGGTCACGGAAAGTCTCGCCGAAGGCCGGGGCAAGGCTCTCGACCGGCCGGGCGAGAATCGCGCGCGTCAGATGCTGCAGCTCCTCGGATTCGCGCTGCTGGACAATGTCGTCGAGCCGCTGCTGCGCCGTTGCCTGATCGGTGGGCGGGGTGATGTAGAAGGACACGCGCTCCGGCTCGTCGAAGCGGGCGTGATTTTCCGCAAACCAGGCCTTGAGCTGCTCGTCGGTCGGACGGGGGACGCGGATCTGGTCGAAGATCAGCAATTGCATCTTGAAGGCGATCCGGTCGCGGATGGTCTCGTCGCCGCGGTCGACGCCAAGCGCCTTGCCTTCGCGGTACAGGATCTCGCTCGCGACCCAGCTGTCGATCATCTTCTGGAGCTGTTCGCTCGACGGGGCGCGTTCCTTGTCCTCGTCGAAATTGTCGATGAAGGACTGGCGCAGCACCTTGGTGACCGCAATGACCTTTTCGTCCTTGGCCGGCGGATGCAGCACGGCATCGGCGCCGAAGATGATCGCTCCGAGCAGGGTGAAGTGCAGCAAGGGTTCGCGCGAGAGCCGCACGAGCATTGAGACAAAGGAGCGCGACGGCGTTGCCGCGCCATGCGCGGCATCGGCGCCCGAATCCGAACCTCCCGCATGCGATGTCGGAAAGGACTGCATTTCAACTGGTGTTGCCGGCATTGACATATGGTTGTCACAAATCTCGCAGCATGCGCCGCCGCTGAATGCGGCAGAGCATTTCAACTGTCACTTTCGTGCGGCGCGGATATGCAACGGACAAACGCCGGAGGCAAGATGCCTTGCGGAAATTCCCGACCTGCGTTCGCCAAACACAAATCCTTCACGAAGTTGTATCGGAACTCTGGTCATGATCGCGCCGCGCAGGGAGTCGCTCACGTCGCTGAGTTCGAATTCCCGGATTTTCTGTTGTTCGCGATATCTGACTTGAATGAGGGGAGATAGATGTTTCCATCTGGCAAGACGATCCTGTTGACCGCCGCATCGGCATCATTGGCGCTGACTCAGAGCGCGACGGCCGAGGAGTTCGGCCGCGGCGAGCGCCGCGGCAACCCCTATGTTGCCGGTGACATGCACAATCACAACACGTGCACGGACGGTTCGGTCGCAGCCGGCTACACGATCGACCGCGCGGTCGGGCGGGGCACCGCGTCGGCGGGCGGCAACAATTTCGATCTCGACTGGTTCACCCTCGGCAACCATGGCGGTTCCGGCAATCGCGACTGCCGCTTCAGCGACACCAGCGCCAATCTTCCCGGACAGACCACGACGACCTGGAGCCAGACGCTCGGCCAGACCATCGACGGGATCACCATCTCCAGCCTGAAGGGTACCCCGAACGGCTCCGGCACCGGCGCCCAGATGTGGCGCTGGCAGTCGATCCGCGAGGTCGAGTATCCGACCATCGTCAATCGCTCGGCGCAGTACGACAAGGTGCTGATCGAAGGTCTCGAGTGGATCGCGCCCGGCCACGAGCACGTCGATGTCGCCGTCATCACCGGACAGCGCCCGATGCACCGGCGGAAGCCCGGCAACGCGGACAAGATGGCGGAATTCGAATACCGCTTCGACCGCGCCGACACCGACGCGATCGGCCCCACCATCGACGCCGGCGGCAACCAGCTCTGGCCCGGTAAGGACAACGTCAATAACACCGGCACTGCGGGCCACCAGAAGGCGCTGACGGGCGTCAAGTGGCTGCAGGCGAACTATCCGCTGCAATCCTACCTCATCCCGACCCACACCGAACGCCAGGGTCCGTTCAGCGCGACCGCCAACAAGGGCTACAACATCGAGCACTTCCGCGACTTCAACAACGCGGGCCCGACGGTTGCGTTCGGCATCGAATCGCCCGGCCACTTCGCCGAAGGCGGTGCCAATGGCGGCTCCGGCTCCTATACCTCCGGCGCAGTCGGCGGCGGCACCTACGGCATGAGCGGCATCTACACCGCGAAGGTCGGCGGCCTCTGGGACGGTCTGCTCGGCGAGGGCCGCAACTTCTTCATGTATGTGAGTTCGGACTGGCACAGCCGCGGCGCCGGCGGTGCACGCGACTCCTTCACCACGGCCGACTTCATTCCCGGCGAGTACACCAAGCTCTATGTTCCGAATGCCGGCCGGTTCTCGTCGCAGCACGTCGTCGACGGCATGCGTTCGGGCAACTCGTACTCGGTCAACGCCGACCTGATCGGTCCGGACATGGTGTTCCGTGCCAAGACGCGCGGCGACGACTGGAAGACCATGGGTGAAACCCTGGTGGTGCGGCCCGGCGAGAAGATCACCGTCGAGATGCAGCTGACCGTGCCGC
Source organism: Bradyrhizobium sp. KB893862 SZCCT0404 (assembly GCF_018130885.1). NCBI lineage: Bacteria > Pseudomonadati > Pseudomonadota > Alphaproteobacteria > Hyphomicrobiales > Nitrobacteraceae > Bradyrhizobium > Bradyrhizobium sp. KB893862 SZCCT0404. Next base: position 492,437 of record NZ_JAFCLT010000006.1, on the reverse strand, counting down.
GGGAGAACAACGCTCCGTACAGCTTCAACAATCCGCTGCTGGTGCCGGTGGGCATCAAGCAGCCGCTCAACAAGCCGTCGCTCGACCACGTCGACCTGATCACCGGTCAGATCACCGGCGTCGTTGCGCCCGACGCGCCCAACTACGCGGTGGCGAATGCCGCGGGCACGGCCGGCGCGTCGATCGTGTACAATCCCTCGGCGACCATTGCCCGCCAGATCCCCGCGACGCAGATGCATCGCGAGCATCGGGGTGATCGTGACGGCGTGCGGCTGACGTTCACGACGACGTTTACCGCAGGCACCAAGCCGTTCTACATCCGTGCGCGTGGAACCAACATTCCGAACGGCACCCCGAACGTGTCGGACACGGCCGGCAATCCGCTGCTGGACGCCAACAACGCGCAGGTCAGCTGCACCGATCCGGCGTGCCCGACGCATCTGGAGACGGTGAACGGCGCCAAGAAGGTGACCCACGACGTTCAGGCCTATTCGAACGTCTGGTTCTATGCCAACCCGATCTTCGTCCGGCCGGAAGGCTCGCCGAAGCTCCTGGTCGAGACCAACGCCGAGCTGGCGCGCCGGCTCGGTCAGCGGGCTGACAACGACCACGATCATGATCACCACGATCATGACGACCACGACGATCATCATCACGACCACCACTGACGTGATGTGAGGCCATCCGGCGGGACGCAGCCTTGCGGCCCGCCGTACTCGTTTTAAGGCGGGCTTCGCGGCCCGGAACGGTTGACATGCATCTGTTTCGTATCGTCATCTGCACATTCGGCCTGCTCGCCGGCCTTGGCTGCGCCATGGCCAGCCCCGGCGCGGCCGCGCCTGCCTCGGAGGAGCCGACGCAGGAGGATTGCAACGTCGCGGTCGCGGAAGCGCGCGCCTTGGCGGCGGCCCTGCCGTCCGATCATCTTTCGCGCTATTTCGCCGAACGGCACCTGCATCAGGCGCTGGTCGAAGCAGGCAACGGCGAGTTCGACGAATGCGTCGACATGGCCGCGCGTGCTTCGGACGAGGTGCGCGAACGGCGCCATGAGCTGCTGCCGGGCGAGAAGCTGAAAGTGCTCGGCGCGCACGAATAGCCGGATTGGAGAATTCTCCAGATCCTGCGCGCTGTCATCGCGGTGTCATCTTAGCCCGGGCATTGTCTGCCCGCGTTTCAAGAACAGGGTGACGTTGCGACATGGACCAGATCGAGCCGCTTTTCCCGATTCCATTGCTGCGCTCGCCCGGGCTGCTGCCGCCCGCGTTGAACGAAGCCGCCGTGGCTGCGATCCGGGATACAAGGGTCGAGGGCAATCTGCGTTCGGGCCAGCTCTTCCACACCGAGGTTGCCGATCCCCGCGACAACGAGCTGTTCCGTGAGATCGCCGAGCTTGCCGTCCCCAAGCTTGTCGATTTCGGTGTCCTGCTGTTCGGCGAAAAGCTGCGCTGGACCGTCAAGGAGATGTGGACCAACATGCTCGAGACCGGCGGAAACCAGACGCTGCATTCCCATGCCAATAGCTTCGTCTCCGGCATCATCTATCTGACGCCCTCGCATCCGGCGTGCAAGACGGTCTTCGTGCGGCCGCCCGGCGGCTTCGACTTCTCCTTCCGCCACCACACGCGTGAAGCTGCGATCGGCCCCTTCAACGCGGGCAAATATGCCCTGCCGGAGGCCGAGCCCGGCGATCTCGTGCTGTTTCCCAGCTACCTCTACCATGAGGTGCCGCGGAACCAGGGTGGGCAGAGGATCACGATCGCCTTCAACGCGATCCCCGATCATCTCGACTGCTGGGGCTATCGCATCAATTTCGCGCCGTAGATCCTCGGCGCGGATCACTCGTTCCGCAAGCCGAACTCGCGCAGCAGCAGCTCGCGCGCCTCGGGCCTTGAGGGTATGGCCTCGTTGATCCTGCGCAGCAGGCGCGCGGCTGCCGCGCGGTCCGAGCCGAGCAGGGATCTCGCCATGCCCATCAGCGGCCCGTAGGCCGGATCGAATTCGGGGCTCAGGCGAAGCGCATCGATGAGACCCGGCGAGGCGGCTTCAATCAGAGCGGCGCCGCGCGGATCGCCGGGCAGCGACGCGCCGGCCTCGAGGAAGCGGTTGCGCGCACGCCAATAGGCGTCGAGGCGCGCGGCGAGCGCGTCGCGCCCGCCGACGCCGGCCAGCAGTTCGTTCGCATCCGGTTCAATCTCCTTCGTGACGGCAAGCAGGAGCGACCAGGGGGCTGCCCGGAGCGCATGAACATTCCGCCGCGCATCGAACGTCACGAACGGATAATCATCCGTGTTGCGCGGGCCTTCGCCGGCAAAGGCGGCGAGGGCGCGCGGACCTCCGACATACTGGCCGAGCAGGTCGATGGGTGAGTCGAACCCGAGGGGCCGTACCGCCTTTGCGGTCGCGGGGTCGTGCAGCCGCGCGCCCAGCGCGTCGATATCGAGATGGCCGCCGTCGCGCGTTCCGATCAGTGCAAGCATCGGGGTGCGGACGCTGTAGTGATTGAGCCAGGCCGCGCCGTCGGGATAGATTTCGAGAAAGCCGCGGATGATGGCGCGCAGTGAGGGCATGTCGAGCTGGTAGAGCGGCAGCCATTGGCAAAAGATACCGCCAGGCGCCAGCCTGCGTTTCACGGCCTGGAAATGTTCCACCGTATAGAGCGCGCCGCTGCCGTCGAGCGCGGGGTGAAACAGGTCGGCGATGATCACGTCGTGCTGGCCGGTATCCGCCGCGACGTAGCGGCGGGCATCCGCGACGGTCAGGCGCGGCACTGACACCGCATGCGGATCGACGAACCAGGACAGCAAGTCCACCACTTCCCGCGAGAGTTCGACGCCGTGAACACTGACGCCGGGCATCTGAGTTCCGCCAATCATGGTGGCGCCGGTGCCGATGCCCAGGAACAGGGCGCGGTGCGGCGCTCCGTGAAGCAACAGCGGGAGCATTGCCTGCCGATAGTCGGATCGCGTCGAGCTGGTCCCGCCCATGCGGAAATGCCCGTTGACCTCGAGATAGCGCGTGCCTGCTGCGTCGTCGACGACACTCGCGGTCGCCATCGGTCCTTCACGAACCGCAAGCAGCGCGCCACCCGCCGGCACTCGCGTCAACGACGGCGTCGGATGCAGCCACAGCACGAGTGCGCAGGTCGCGGGTGCAGCGGACCACAGCAACGCCGATCGGCTGGGCGGCAAAAGCAGCAGATAGCCCGCTGCAACGGCAAGCAGCGCCGTCCAGGCACCAAGGGCCGGGATCAGGAATTGTGCCGCCACCAGCGGTGCGATGCAGGCGCCGAGACTGTTGATGCCGACCGCCGATCCGACCGAGCCGCGCTGATCGCTCACCCGCTGCGCCAGCAGGCCGAACAGCGCGCCCATTGCGGTTGCGGGGACGAGGAAGAGGGCGATCGCCACGGCCAATTCGCCGAACACGTCCGCGCCCGCTGCGATCTCGACCAGCCGACCGGCAAAGGGTGCAAGCACGGCGGTCGTGATGCAGGCGAGTGCGGCTCCGGCGAGCAGGCCGCGCAGATTGCCATCGTTGGCATCGCGGCCGGTCCGCTGCCAGAGCAAGCCACCGGCGGCAGTGCCGAGCAAATACGCAGCCAGCAACCCTGCAAAGGTGTAGACGGTATCCTCCATCACCTGCGCGGCAAGCCGGACCACGAGGACCTCGAAGGTGATTCCGAGCAGTCCCGTGGCGAACAGGGTGATCGTGAGCCGCAGGTCGCGAAGTCGTTCGGGCCGCTTCTGTTCGAGATCGGCCTTGCCGGCTGCGGGTCCAAGCGCAAACGTTGCCAGGGCACAGAACGCGTTGACGCCGGCAAGGCAGAGCAATGTTCCCGAAAATCCGAGCGCCGGGATCAGGAGGAATGTTGAGGCGAGCGTGCCGGCCAGAGCTCCGGCCGTGTTCGCCCCATACACGCCTGCCGTGACGCGCGCCTCGCCGCGCGCATGACGCATCATCCGCTCCAGCGCGGCGAGGGTTCCGCCCATCGCCATCGTTGCCGGGAGCAGCACCAGCGTCGGCAGCGCCAGGCTTCCGGCCCACAGCAGGACCGGCGATGGTTCGGTGCCGAGCAGAGGCGGCAAGGCCCGCGCGGCCGCCGGCAGCAGCCAGACGCTGGTCAGGCCCCAAACCGCGATGACGGCTTCAAGAATCGCATAGACGTGCCATGGCGATGCCGATCGGCGGATCAGCCCGTCGAGCGCGAACGCGCCGAGGGCCAGACCGCCGAAAAATCCGGCGATGACGCCGAGCACCGCCATCATCTCGGTGCCCAGCGCAAGGCTCAGCTGCCGCGTCCACACGATCTCGTAGCCGAGGCCTGCAAAGCCCGACGCCGTCACGATGGGAACGAGCGCCCAGGAGCGCGCAAACGGTCCACCCATCGCGGTGGTCTCGTCCTGCTGCGCCGTACGCGCGAACCGCTCAGCCGAGGCGATCATGGTGATGTCCGGCTCAGATTGCATTCCCCTCACTCCTGCCTCGAACGCGACCGCTGGGCGGTCGGAGCCGGGGTCTTGCGTCAGCCGAACTCGTGCTCTCGGTTCATCAAAGCATCCGCTCTATGTCAGATTTTTTGGAGATTTATGACGGTCGATGGCGCTTATGCATCGACGCAGCCCGCAAGCTCGCCGCGATCAGAATTTCGCCGCGACCGTCAGCCGGACCGCAAGCGGCTCGGCCGGATGGACGTGACGATCCGCGACACCCTCGATGGGCTCGCCCGGCAGCCGCGACAGGTAATAGTACTCGATCTGGTTGGTCTGGGTGTTGAAGAGGTTGAGTACGTCGAGTTGCACCCGAACGCCGTTGTCGAACCTGTAGCCGGCACGTGCATTGAAGATCAGCGACGACTGCGAGCGGACGCTGTTGTCCTCGATCAGGGGACGTGGACCGAAATAACGCGCCTTCAGCGCACCAAACCAGCCGGTGTCGCCACCGAGCGTGATCGCGCTGCTGGCCACCCACGCCGGTGCGCCAGGGATGCGTGACCCGGCAGGGTCGAAATCGGTGAAGCGTGCGTGGGTCTGGGCGACGTCGAGATCGACCATCAACCACGGCAGCGGCTTGTACTGGTTCGTCCACTCGATGCCGACGCGGCGGCTCGGCCGGCTCGGCTCGGTGGTGCCGGCGTCCCCGACAAACAGCAGCTCCGAGTCGAAGTCGAGGACAAAGACCGCGAGCGAGCTGGTGAGGCCCTCGATCGGCTTGGTGCGGATGCCGAGCTCGGCGCCGCGCGAGCGCACCAGCAGCGGCACGCGCTCGAGCGGCGTCACCTTGTCGTTGGGATCGACGGTGATCGTTGCGCCGCGGATGTCATTGCTGTGCAGGCCGTAGCCGGCATTGGCATAGAACTCGGTCCTGTACCAGGGGCCGAGTACGAGGCCGGCCTTAGGGCTCGCCATCGACGCCTGTGCATTGCCCGAATTCTGCGGCGTGTCGCTGAACACGTGTCCGGCAAAGACATCTTCGCGAATGCCGGCGCTGGTGCGCAGCCAGTCGGTCCAGCGCGTGGTCGTGTCGGTCCAGAGGCCGACATTGCCCTCCTGCACGCGGTCGTCGCGCACCGTCGAGAGCCAACTGCGCTGCTCGGTCTTGAACAGGCCGACATGAATATCGTCATAGCGGCTCTGCACGCCGACGCGGGTTTGCGATTCGAGGCCGGCAAAGCGCCAGTCGAACGCATGCCGTGCATCGACGCCACCGAAGCTGCGGCGGTCGAGCTGGCTGAACTGGTCGCCATTGACGGGGTTGTCGAGGAAGTAGGTGAAATCGTTGAAGAGCCGCAGGTCCGAGCGCACGACGTAGGCGCGGACATTGGTTTGTCCGTACTCGCTCGACTGTGCCCAGCTGCCGGACAGGCTGAACCGGCTGGAGGTGCCGCCGTCGGTGGGATTGAGCGTGCCGAGCCGATCGATCAGCCCCTGGTCGATCGCGCGCTGGGCAACCTGGTCGGTGGAATTCCAGCCATTGGAATAGGCCATCGCCGTCAGGGTCAGGCCGTCGGTCGCCGTGCCCTGATTGTAGCGCAGCACGCCGTTCAGCTTGCGGATGTCGTCCGGCACTTGCCACGGGCCATCATATTTGGTGGCCTCGAACGCCGTCAGCAGCGTGCCGGCGCCGACGGCGTTCGACGTTGCCGCCAGGGCGCGGCCGTAGCCGAAGCTGCCGAAGGTCAGCTCCGCGATGTTGTGCGGCAGCTTGTTGACATAGTCGATGGCCACGGCGCCGGCGGATGCGAAATCGCCCTGGTCGGCGAAATACGGTCCCTTGCGCACATCGATCGACTGGATCAGCTCGGGGATCAGGAAATTGATGTCGGCGTAGCCTTGCCCATGGCCGTGGGTCGGCATGTTGACGGGCATGCCGTCGACGCTAATCGCGAGATCAGTGCCGTGATCGAGGTTGAAGCCGCGCAGGAAGTATTGATTGGCTTTGCCCTCGCCGGAGTGCTGCGTGACGATCAGGCCGGGCACCGCCTCCAGCGCTTCACCGGGCCGGGAGAACGGGACGGCATTGACCTCCTTGCCGCTGATGCGGACGGCGCTGGCGGAAGTGGGCTGCAGAGCGGACGAGCCGGCGGGCGCAGCACCAGCCGCGCCGCCGCCCTCGGTCGAATTGTCCGTGCGGGCGGCGGTCGGATGACTGCGTATGCCCCCATTTTTCGGCGGCTTCTTGCGGGCGAGCCGTTTCGGATGCTGTTCCACCTCGGCTGCCACGGTGACCGGCGGAAGTTCGGCGGCCGCGACCGCGCTGCGCTCCTGGGCCGTAGCCGGCAAAGCGCATAGGGCTGACGATGCCGCGGCCGAAAACATCCGCAACAAGGACCCACGCACCGCCACGCCTCCGCACCCCAACCATTCCAGCAGCGCCACGCTCTAGCAGGCGAGTATGACGATGTAGCAACAATGTCATACTGGGGCAGGCAGCGGGTGTCGAGGTGCGGCATGACGCAGCCGCAACAGGCAGGGGAAACATCGGGGGAAGTGACGGATGTTTCGCACGAGTGTCACATCGGCGGCCGATAAGCCTTGCTCCTCTCGGTGCTCAGTGCTGGCGAGCCGCTCGCCCTGCCTCTGCTGGCCGCCGGCCTCCTGGACTGAGATTCTTGCACGTTGCTTCCGACAGGCCGATGACTGGGACCATGAGAGGGCACAAGGCGGCGCGGCGGATTTCGGTGGGGTTCGCGCTCGTTCTGGCGCCTCTGCTCGACGCTTTCGCCGCGACCTCCGCGCTACCGGCGGATTTTTCCGATGTCGACGTCCCCGGCTTCACCGGGCCGACGTCCAGCCTCGGGGACTCTCCCGTGGCGTTGGCGCCGGTCGCGTCCGCGGCTCCGTCGCGCTCTCCGGTCAGTCGGGAGGCGATGCGCGGCAATCCGCTCTGGGCCGTCCCGCTTACGGCCCTGTCGGACACGAACGAGCGGCCGATCTTCTCGGCCTCGCGGCGGCCGCCGTCGCCCCCTGCGATGTCGGGGCCTGTCGCGAACGTGCCGGCGCCGCCGCCCGGACCTCCGCCCGCCGAACTGCGGCTCGTGCTGGTCGGAACCGTCGTCGGCGGCGATCAGAGCGTCGGCATTTTCGTCGACGAGACCAGCAAGGCCACGCTGCGCCTGAAGCTCGACGGCGACTACCAGGGCTGGCGGCTCAGCTCGGTGCACCAGCGCGAGGTGACGATGGTGCACGGTGAGCTGACCGAGACGCTGACATTCCCGAAATCGGGCGGAGCCATGCCCGCGACGGGATCGGCCGTTGCGGAAAGCGCGGTGCAGCGCGGCAGCTCGCACACCGCGCAGTATGACTGAACGCGCCCATTCCAGCCGACGGCTGCCGCATGTTTTGCCCGACGTGTCAAACGCCCCCGTGTGCGTGTGCAAGCCGTTGATTCCGCTGTCATCGCCTACTGTGCATGGGGTTGTTTTCGAAGTTTTGTTTTGAAGCTCCCGGCCGTCTCGATTGGCGGCACACGCGCCGGTTCAGAAGGCCGCGCCCATGGCCGCAAGGCGCTGATGGGTTCTTTCACGGGCAGCCTCGATCGGTTGCTGCGGTCCCGTGGTCGGCCCGATCGGCACGAAGCGGACATCGTTGATGCCGATGAAGCGCAGGATTTCGCGCAGATAGGGCGTTGCCATGTCGATGCGGCCGCGGTTCATGCCGGTGGCGAAGTCGCTGCCGCTGGCGAGGATGACCAGCGTCGGCCGGTCCTTCAGCAGCGGGAAATAGCCTTGCGACGGATCGAACCGGAAGGTGAGCCCGGGCTGGACGATGATGTCGAACCACTGCTTGAGCTTGTAGGGAATGCCGAAGTTCCACATCGGCGTCGAGATCAGCACGCGGTCGGCGAGCGAGAAGCGCATGGCCATGCGCTCGGCCTCCGCAAAGCTGTCGCGCTGCGCCTCGGTGAAGGCCTGGGCCTTCATGCGCGCGTATTTGGCCTCGACGATGGGGCCGGTGAACTCCGGCATCCGCTCGCGCCAGATGTCGACGACATCGATGTCCCAATCCGGCCGGGCCTCGCGGAAGCGATCAAGGAAGACGCGCGCGCCGGCCGTCGACCAAGACTCGGCGCGGGGCGAGCAGGACAGATGCAGAAGCTTTGCCACAGCTCATCCCAGCGCTCTGATGACGGCATCGGCCCTGGTCACGACCGCGACGTTCTGCATGGCAAAATTGATCGAGGCGTTGTGCCAGTCGGCATTCATGGTCGAGCAGCAGTCTTCGGGCACGATCATGAAATAGCCCTTGTCGGCCCCGGTGCGCGCGGTGTGCTCGACCGACATGTTGGTCCAGGCGCCGGTGTTGATGATCATGTCGCTGCCGGTTGCCTTCAGGATCGTCTCCAGCCGCGTGCCTTCCCAGGCGCTCATCCGCATCTTCTCGACGACGAAGTCGCCGGGCCGCGGCTCCAGGCCCGAGACCGGTGCCGCGCCCCAGCTGCCACGGACCATCGCCTTGCTGTCGACGAGGCCTTCGAACAGCGGTGCGTTCAGTGTGACACCGGGCGCGCCGGGCTCGACCACGAACCAGACATGGATGATGGCGACGCCCCGCGCGCGGGCTGCCTCCGCGAGGCGCCGGACGTTCTCGACGACATGTTGCTGCTTCGCATGACCTGGCGCGCCCGACTCCGCGAACGCGCCGCCGTCCATGATGACGTCGTTCTGGAGATCCTGGATGATCATGGCGCAGCGCTGCGGATCGAGCCGCATCTCGCCCTCGGCGAGAACAGGCGAGGCCGGTGACGAACTCGGACCCGCTCCGCCGCCGGCGCGCCGGCCGCTCATATAGGGCTCGTGACGCGGACCGACCTTGGTCGGGATCGCGTACACCGAATGCGTCGAGGTGAGATAGAGTGTGCGGAAATCCGGCCCGCCCCAAGCGAGGTTGGCGACCAGCTCCGGCACGCGCACCTTGCCGAGCAGCTCGCCGCGCGGCGAATAGACCCAGACGCCGCCGGGCGCGGTGACCCAGACATTGCCGTGCTGATCGCACTTCATGCCGTCAGGCAGGCCCGGCTCCAGCTCGGACTTGATGCCGCTCGCAAACACCCGCGCGTTGGACAGCGTGCCGTCGCTGTTGACGTCGAACACCCGGATCACAGCCTGCACGGTGTCGTTGACATAGAGCAGCTTCTCGTCCGGCGAGAAGCACAGCCCGTTCGGCTGATCGAACAGGTGTCGCTCGACCACGAGCCGCGGCTCGCCGCCGGGCACGACGCGGTAGACGCCCTGGAAGCCGAGCTGGCGCGGCCGCTCGACACCGTAGACCGGCATCCGCCCGTACCAGGGGTCGGAGAAATAGATCGCGCCGGAAGAGTGCACGCAGACGTCGTTCGGGCTATTGAGCTCCTGGCCGCCGAAATGCGAGGCGAGCACCTCGCGCCGTCCGTCCGGGCGTTCGCGGACCAGCGACGAGGTCGCGTGCTCGCAGACGATCAGGTTGAGCTCGGCATCATAGGTCATGCCGTTGCATTTGTTCGATGGGCGCTTGACCTCGACCACGCCGCGCCGCGCATCCCAGCGCCGGCGCACGTCGCCCGGCATGTCCGAGAACAGCAGGTAGTGATCGACCGGATGCCAGATCGGCCCTTCCGTGAAGTCGAAGCCGGTGCCGATCTGTGCGACCGGCGCGTAAGGGTCGATCAGGTTCTCGAATTCGCTTCGCAGCGTGACGTGCGTCATCGGTCTATCCCAAGATCATCTCAGGCCGGGAACCAGTTGCGCTGGGGCAGGGACTGCACGATCGGTCCGGGGACCTGGTCGTGCAGGCGCCCCACGACATTGCCGCCTTCGATCTTGGCGGGCCGGTCGTGGACCGGAAGCAGGTAGCGCGAATTGCTGAGGAGCTTCTTGATCGCGGCCTTTTCCGCACGCTTGCTGGTGCCGTGATTGCCGGTGGTGCGCGGCTCCCAATCGTGGATCTCGTGGAAGGGCGTGACGATCTGATCGTTGAAGTCGTAGATCACGTCGCCGCAGATGGTCGCGATGCCGTCGGCGGTGTGGACGATGATGTTCATCGATCCCTCGGTGTGGGCGTTGGCGGCATCGCAATAGACGCCGGGCATCAGCTCGATCGGGCCGGTGATCTCGAGGTCGAGGAAGCGCAGCGCGCTCTTGGTGTGCAGGCGGTCGATCAGGTGCTTGATGTCGGGCGCCGGATATTGCGGATGCATCAGGCCGGAGACGGAATATTCGAGCTCCTTGCGATTGACGACGACGGTCGTGTTCATCGGGAACAGGTCGTCCTTGCCGGCATGGTCGATGTGCAGATGGGTGTGGCAGACGAAGCGGACGTCGCCCATGCGCACGCCATGGCGCGCGAGCTGGTTCTCGATCATGTGCTCGTGGTATTGCAGCCCCCGCATGCCCAGCGTCTCCATGATCTGGTTGGAGCGGTAGCCGGTGTCGACCACGACAGGGTAGGGACCGCCGAGGATCAGGAAGCCGAGCGTGAGGACGCGGCGGGTGCGGCCGCAGTCGCGGCCGAGCACCAGGAAGCTCGATTCCAGCTCGATATCGCCATAGTCCAGAATCTTGATCTCCAGCGCCATTCTTTGCCCTCCCTGTGTCGTTTCCTGTCTGTCAAAGCCGGTAGACGCGTGTCGCCGTGGTCCTGAAGATCGCGTCCTGCTGCTCCGCACTGAACGGTGCGGCGGCGGCGCGAAAGGCATCGACGAGCTCGCGATAGCTGGTCCACAATTTCTCGATCGGAAAATTGGAGCCGAACAGGCAGCGCTCGGCGCCGAAGATCGCCACCGTGTCGGTGAGCACGGCGGCGATATGCGCGGGATCGTTGCGGTGGATGAAGGTGCCGAGCCCGGACAGCTTCGAGACCACGTTCGGACAGGTCGCGAGCCGCGCCATCCCGGCGCGCCAGGCCGCGCGGCCGGCCGGTGAAAGATCTTCGAGCATGCCGGCATGCTGGAGGATGAACGTCACCTTGGGACAGGACTCCGCGAGCTGCGCGGCATCCGGCATCTGCGGCGTGAAGACCTGCAGGTCGAAGCTCCAGCCGTAATCGGCCAGGTGTGCGACGTTGCGGCGGATCACGGGATCAGCGCAGAGGTCCGGACGCGCTGCGAAGCGGTACAGCGGGTTCTCATGCCAGTGCAGCTGCATACGGACGCCACGTACCAGCGGATGGCGTTTGAGGCGATCGAGCTGCGGACGCACGTCGTCGGCCGCGAAATTGGCGTACGCGACGATGGCGTGCGGCCAGCCATATTCCTCCGCGGTGCGCTGTACCCAGGCTGCTTCCTCCTCGAAGTGCTCGGGCGCCCAATTGGTCTGCACGTAGACGGAGCGGGTGACACCGGTGCCCTTGAGATCGCCGAGATACTCCTCGATCGGATAGTCACGCCGGATCGGCTCGTACGGTCCGAAGATGCGCGGCTGCATGGGGCCGGTCAGCCAGGGCAGGTCGGCCTGCCGCCAGATGTGGTGATGGCCGTCGACAATACCGTTCACGCAGCTCTCCTTCGTCCCAGTGCCAGCACATGGGCGACGATCGAGGCGCTCGACCCGCCGTCCACGAGATCGTCGACGAAGCGTTCGATCGCGACGAGCGCTTCCGTCTGCGGGCGGAAGCCCGGTCCGGCCGCGAGCGGCGTCAGCCAGCTCAGGCGCCAGGCTCGCCGCGACAATTTCGACGCGGCGTCGCGCAGCGCGTCGGGTTCGCCGCGCTCGAGCCCGTCGGACACGACGACCACGGCGGCGCCGCGGGCATAGCCGCCGAACCGCGGGACTGCGAGGAACGCCTGCAGCGCGTCGCCGATGCGGGTGCCGCCGTCCCAGTCGCTGACCAGATGCGCCGCCGCGTTCAGTGCCTGCTCGCGCCGCTTCAGCCGCAGCGCGCGGGTCACACGGGTGAGCCGCGTGCCGAAGGTGAAGACTTCGACATTGGGGGCGGCCTGCACCAGCGCATGCGCAAGCTTCATGTTCTCCTCGGTACGGCTCTTCATCGAGCCGGAGACGTCGATCAGCAGCAGGATCTTGCGCGGCCGTTGGCGCCGCTTCATGTGGCCGAGCCGCAAAATCTCTCCGTCGCTGCGGACGGAGTCACGTAGAGTACGGCGGAGATCGGCGAAGGGACCGCGGCGCGCGCGCATGCGCCGGTGCCCGCGCCGCCGCGGCAGGCGCCGCGGGGCCTCGCGTGCCAGGCGACGCAGCGCATCGGTCGTGGAGAGCCGGGCGAAGCGGCGCTCGACCAGCGCTTCGGTGCGCGTTGCAGTCAGGCCGGATTCGTTGGCGTCATCGGAGAGCAGTGGCTCCTCGTCGCCGCGGCCTTCCTCCTGGAGACGGACGGTCTCGTCGTCCTCGCCCTCGTCGGCGTGCTCGATGGCCTCGCTGCCGCGGAAATGAAGATCGAACAGGCGGTCGAAGGTGGCGCGGCGTTCGGGCGGTGGGGCGAGGGTGGCTAGCGCCGCCTGCCTGATATCCCTGAGGTCGCGCGGGCCGAGCAGGTCGATCGCGGCCAGGAACGCGGTGGTCTGTTCCGGCGCGACCGCAAAGCCGTTGACGCGCAGGAGTGCGACGAAGGAGACGAAGATCCGCGCAGCACGCGGGAGCTGCAGCTCGGCACTCATGCGGTTGCCTCCGCCAGCATGGCATCGAGGCGCGGCGCGATGAAGTGCAGGTCCTCCTCGTCCTTCAGCGCTACGCCGATGGACCGCTTGAAGGCATCAGGCCAGCGCGCGCCGCCCTTGTTGAGCAGCGTCGCGGCCTCGGCCCAATCGACGGCCTCGGCGATGCCGGGCGCCTTGCTCAGCGGCTCGCGTCTCAGCTTCTCGACGGCCGCGACGACGGCGCGGGCCGTGGCTTCAGCGACGCTGGAGGCGCGCATCATGATGATGCGTGCTTCCCGCTCCGCGGTGGGATAGTCGATCCAGTGATAGACGCAGCGGCGCCGCAGCGCCTCGTGCAGATCGCGCGTGCGGTTCGAGGTGAGCACGACGACGGGACGCTCGGCGGCGCGCACCGTGCCGCGTTCGGGGATGGAGATCTGGAAGTCGGAGAGGAATTCGAGCAGGAACGCCTCGAACTCCTGATCGGCGCGGTCGATCTCGTCGATCAGCAGGACGGTGGAGTCAGGCGCGCGCAGCGCCGCCAGCATCGGTCGCTCGATCAGGAAGGTCTCGCCGTAGATGTCGATGCTGTCGTCGCCGGCCTGGCGGATCGCGAGCATCTGGCGCGGGTAGTTCCATTCGTAGAGTGCCGCGGACGCGTCGATGCCTTCGTAGCATTGCAGGCGGATCAATTGCCGGCCGAGCACGGCGGCGATGGCCTTGGCCGCTTCGGTCTTGCCGACGCCCGGCGCGCCTTCCAGCAGCAGCGGCTTGCCGAGGGCGAGGCCGAGATAGGCAGCCGTCGCGAGCCCTTCGTCGGCGAGGTAATAGGCGGCCCGCAGCGCCTTCTCCAGCGCCTCCGGACTGTCGATGCCGACGATGTTGCTGCGAACGGCCACGGCGTCTCCTTTAGCGCCGCGCCTGCGGCCGTGCACCGCCCTGGCTCTTGATCGCCCGCAGCACCTTTTCCGGCGTGATCGGCAGATCGTCGATGCGCACGCCGACGGCGTTGAAGATCGCGTTCGCCACGGCCGGCAGCACCGGATTGGCGCACATCTCGCCGGGGCCCTTGGCGCCGAACGGACCGTCGGGAGCGGGGCGTTCCAGCACGGCGATATCGTGCGGGCAGATGTCGCCGGGACCGGGCATCAGATATTCGACGAAGTCGCGGGGACCGTGAATCGGCTCGGGATAGTACGGCTCCGGCGTCTCGTAGAGCGCGTGGCTGACGCCCATCCAGGCGCCGCCGACAAGCTGCTGCTCGACCAGGCGCGGGTTGAGGGCGCGGCCGAGCTCATAGGCGGAATCCATCCGGACCATCGCGACTTCGCCGGTCTCGTCGTCGACCTCGACCTCGGCGACGAGGCAGGCATGCGCGTAGCATGTCGCCGGCGACATCTCGCCGGTCTCAGGATCGACGTCGGACAACGGCACGAGGAAGATGCCGCGGCCGGAGATGGTCTTGCCCTGCTTGAACTGCGCCGCGATGGCGACGTCCTTGGTCGAGATCGAGCGGTGCGGCGCGCCCTTGACGTGGATGTTGCCGCGGCCGTCGGTTTCGAGATCGGCGGCGTTGACTTCCAGCTCCTCGGCCGCGGCTTCCATCATCACGCCGCGTGCCTCGCGGGCCGCGGCCATCACGGCGTTGCCGACGCGGTGGGTGCCGCGGGAGGCGAACGAGCCCATGCAGTGCGGTCCGGTGTCGGAGTCTGCCGTGTCGACATAAACGTCCTCGACCGGCACGCCCAAGGTCTCCGCGCAGATCTGCCGCGTCACCGACTTCATGCCCTGGCCGAGGTCGATCGATGACAGCGCCACCGTGAACTTGCCGCTCGGATTGGAATGCACCAGCGCCTGGCTCGGATCACCCCCGAGATTCATGCCGATGGGATAGTTGATCGACGCCATGCCGCGTCCGCGATGCCTGGTCATCTCAGCGTCTCCTTGTTCCGAACACGGACGAGAAGCGGGTCGCCCCGTGCGATGGGGCAGCCGGGCGGGGCGGCGGCGGAGGCGGTGCGGGTGGAGGCGGATCGCGCGGAGGTTCGCGGGTCACGGTCGGCGGAAGCCTGTCATAGCTGGTGCGCTGCTGCGTTGGCGTCACAGGCCTCCCGCGCGAAGAATCCGTCGGCGTCGCGGGGATCGCGGCGCGGCCGCCGCCGCCGTCCTTGCGGGAGGAGGCACGCTTGAACTCCTCGCGGATCGGCCATTTCGCCTTCTCGGCTGCAACCTGCACGCATTCGATCAGCGCGGTGTTCTTGGCTTCGCGCCGGTGCGCCTTCATGTCGCCGTCGCGATAGGCGTTGAGGATGCGGAACTCCATCGGGTCCATGCCGACGAGGTTGGCCAGCTTGTCCATCTGGCATTCGATCGCAAAATCCATCGCAGTGACGCCGAAGCCGCGCATGGCGGTGGCCGGCGTGCGATTGGTGAAGACGCAGTAGACGTCGCCATAGACGTTCGGGATGGTGTAGGGGCCCGGAAGATGCGCGGCGCATTTCACGGCGGCATAGCTCGACAGCCGCGTATAGGCCCCGCTGTCGAAATAGGCGCGAATCTTGCGCGCGACGATGCGGCCGTCGCGCATCACGCCGTCCTTGATGTAGATGCGCTCGGCGCCGCGGGGCGGGCCGTATTGCATCTCCTCCTCGCGCCCGAACACGTAGCGCACGGGCCGCCCGGTCAGCATCGCGCCGAGAATGGCGAGCGGCTCGGTCAGTGTGTCCACCTTCCCGCCGAAACCGCCGCCGACGGTGCCGCCGATGAAGTGGAAGGTGTTGGAGGGCACGTCCAGGATCTTGGCGCAGGTGTCGACCGAGAAGAACAGCGCCTGGGTCGAGGTGTAGACGACGTAGCGGCCGTTGGTGTCGGGCGCTGCGATCGCGCCGTTGGTCTCGGTCGGTGCGTGCTCGATCGGGGACATCTGGTAGCGCTGCTCGAGCACATGATCGGCGGTCGCGAGCGCCGCATCGGCATCGCCAAAGCGCAGGCGCTGGTGGTCGTAGGTCTCGTGATAGGTGAAGGTGTTCTTGGGATAGGTCTCGTTGACCACGGGGGCGCCCGGCTTCAGCGCGTCCTCGACGTCGAACACGGTCGGCAGCGGCTCGTAGTCGACTTTGACCTTTGCGATCGCTTCGAAGGCCTCGCGCTCGCTGTCGGCGACGATGGCGAGGATCGGCTCGCCCTTGTAGCGGACCTTGTCGACTGCGAGCGAGGGCTCGTCGTCCTTGCCGAAGTTGATCAGGCTCAGCAGCGTGTTGAGATTGCGCGGTACGTCAGCGCCGCGGATGATGCGCCGTACGCCCGAGGAGCGTTCGGCCTCGGTGGTGTCGATGCGGCGGAGCCTTGCATGCGCATGCGTCGAGCGCACGACCTTCAGATGCAGCATGCCCTGAAGCTTGTGATCGTTGAAATAGCTGGACGTGCCGGTGACATGGCCGAGCATGTCCTGGCGCTGAGTGCCCTTGCCGATCTCCTTCAGATTGTCGTCGCGCTCGTCGGCAAAAATGTCCTTGCGCAGTTCCAGCATGGTCGCGTTCCCTTACGCGCTGACCCGGCCGCCGGCGGCGGCGAGGATGGCATTGATGATGGGCTCGTAGCCGGTGCAGCGGCAGATGTTGCCGGAGATCGCCTCGATGACCTCGTCGCGGCTCGGCGTAGGATTGCGGTCGAGCAGGGCCTTCGCGGCCATCAGCATGCCCGGCGTGCAATAGCCGCATTGGGCGGCGAAATGGTCGGCGAAGGCGCGTTGCAGCGGATGCAGGTTGGGGCCCTGCTTCATGCCGTCGAGCGTCTCGACCGAGCGGCCTGCGACCGTTTCGGCGAGCGTCAGGCAGGAAAGGTGCAGCTCACCATCCACCAAGACGCTGCAGGTGCCGCAGCCGCCTTGGCCGCAGCCGAATTTCGGCGTCATATCGCCGATCAGCTCGCGCAGAGCGACCAGCAGATTGGTGCCGCCGTCGACGAAGATCGCGACGTCGCGGCCGTTGTGGCGGAACTGAAGCGGAATTTTCGACATGGCGCTCTATTCCTGTCCCGACAGCAGACGCCGCAAATGCACGCCGACAATCTCGCGGCGATACCAGGCGCTGCCCAGTGCGTTGTCGGACGGTGATGTTCCCTCGCTCGCCGCGGACGCGGCGGCCGCGATGGTCGCGGCATCCAGCGAGCGCCCCTCCAGCGCCCGTTCGGCTGCCCTGGCGCGGATCTGCGTCGGGGCCATCGAACCCAGCGCGATCCGCGCGCCCGCAATCCGTCCGCCGCTGACCGGCAGATGCGCCGCGAGCGTGATGACCGCGCCGCCCTTCGGCTTGATGCGGGCGATCTTGCGATAGCGGAAGGCCTCGCTGCTGGCCGGCCGGGTGCAGGACACCGACAGAACCAGCGTGCCGGCCTGCCGGTCGCGCGCCTGCAAAAACTCCTCGATCGGGATGTCGCGGCTGCCGAAGCCGCCTTGCACCGCGACGGTGGCGTCGAGCGCGAGCAGCGCCACGGTGAAATCGCCGTAGGGACTCGGCGCAAACAGATTGCCGCCGATGGTCCCCATATTGCGTACGGCGGGGCCACCGATCGAGCGGGCAGGGCCGTGCAGGAAGGCGAGATCGCGTTCGGCGAGCACGCGCGCAAAGGTGACGCCGGCGCCCAGCGTCACGCGTGGCCCGGACGCGTCTATCCGGATCAGCGCCTGGTCCTGCGCGCGGACAACGGTCGAGATCGAGACGTCGCCCTCGTTCAGCGCCCGCATCACCAGCGTGCCGCCGCCGAGATAGCGCGCGCTGCGGTCCGAGGACAACGCCCCGGCCGCCTCGCTGGCGCTCGTAAAGGTCTTCACTGTCACGGCCATCTAGGCGGCCTCCTTCAGATGCCGGCGGATCGCTTCGAACCCGGCCTGGTAAATGTCTTCGGCGACCATGTGGGTGATGCGGTCCCTGTCTTCGGATCGTGTCGTGAACCGCGACTCCCAATGCCAGAAGGTTCGGTCGCCGTCGGTGACCGGCAGCAGCCGGACATGGGCGACGTAGTTGAACATCGGGATCGGCGTATCGAGCAGGCAATAGCTGAAGGTCTGTTCGAGGTCGGACAGCGCCAGCAACTGCTCGCGCAGCTCGGAGCCGTCCTTGAGCTTGAACCGCCTGACACAGCCGATCTTGTCGGCGGATTGCGCGCGTTCGATCGCGGAGGTCGCAACCGCGGGATGCCAATGATCGTGTCCGTTGAAATCGCGCAGCACGTTCCACACCGCCTCGGTCGGCGCGTCCAGGATCGTGCTCTTGACGACATGCGGCACGGCTAGCCTCCAAACACGCGCTTCAACGCATCGAAGCCACCCTGGAATACGCCGCCGCCGATATTGCCGACGAGCTCGGTCTCCCGCTCCGGCGGACAGTCGAATTCCGCGGTCCATTCCATGAAGGTCTGGTCGCCGTCGGTGACTGGCGTGAGCCTGAGGGTCGCGACGTAGTTCTCGACGCCCATCGGCGATTCCAGGATCGCGTAAGTGCAGAACATGTCGTAGTCGGAGAGCCCCAAGAGCTTCTCGCGGATGCGGTCGCCGTTGCGCAGGCGAAAATCTCGCACACAACCGATCTTGTCCGAGGGTTCGCCACCCTCGATCCGGCTTTCGGCGATGGCCGGGTGCCAGTTCGGCAGGCCGTTGAAATCGCGCACCCGCGCCCAGACCCGATCGTTGCGGGCGTTGACGACGGTGGAGACGTAGACGCGGGCCATGGTTCAGACCTCAGCTCTTCTTCCGCGGGCCGCGCTCGGCCGGCGGCTCGCCACCTTCCGAGGGCGGGGCGGCAGGCTTGTCGCCACCGCCGCTCTTGCGCGCGGAGTCCTTGATGCCCTGCATGTCGCGAGCCTCGCGGATCAGGCCGGGCATCTTGGCGAGGCTGCCGCCTTCGACGCCGATGTCCGACAGGATGGAGTCGATCAGGGGTGCTTGGACGCGGTAGCGCAGGGCGGAGTCGATCACCTCGTCTGTGGCACTGCGGCCGCCGTTGCCGCCGCCATGTCCGTTGCCGTTGAGGCCGTCGACCTGGAGGATGCGGATGCCCTCGATCTTCTCCATCGGCTTGACGCTCTCGCGCACGATGCCCTCGATGCGGTCGAGCAGCTTGCGGCGGAACAGCGAGTAGCGTGCCTGATCCGTCAGCACGTTCTCCGCCTCGTTGAGCATGCGCTGCGCCTCCGCCTCGACCGCGGCGCGCACGCGCTCGGCCTCGGCCGCGATCCGGGTCTCCTCGGCCTGTTTCTCGGCCAGCAGGACCTCGACGGTCTTGCGGCGCTTGGCGATCTCGCTCTCGCGCGCGGTGACGACACGCTCGGCGGCTTCGGTCGCACGTATCCGTGCTTCCTCGGCGGCGGCGCGGGCGGCCGACTCCTCCAGCGACTTCTGATGGATCGCGATCGCCTTCTCCATCAGCACTGTCTCAACGTCCTTCTCGCGATTGACCTCGAGCTTACGCAACTCGCGCTCGCGGCCGATGCGGGCTTCGTCGAGACCGCGGTCGGAGGCGATCCGGGCGCGCTCGACTTCCTCGCGTGAGGCGATCTCGGCTTCCTGCAAGGATTGCACACGGGCGACCTCGAGCTGCTCGATGGCTCGGCGACGCTCGATGCGGGCGGCCTCCAGTGCCTGCTCGCGCGACACGTCGGTCGTCTCGACCTCCTTGCGCGCGACGATCTCGGCCTGCTTGACCTGGCGATCGGCGTCGATGCGTTCGGAGCGCTTGGTGGAGAGGGCGATGACGCGGTCCTCGTCCGCGATCTCGACGGCCTTCTTCTGCTCGATGTTAAGCACTTCCCGCTTCTTCGAGGAGTTGATGCGCTCGGCTTCGAGCGCCAGATCGACCGTGATGCGCTGGCGCTCGACAGCGTCGCGCCGTTTCAATTCGGCCGTTTCCAGAACGCCGGTCCGCTCGATCTCGAGCGCCTTGGTTTCCCGGTCGGCCTGGATGCGCTCGGCCGCAACCGCCTTCTCCTGGGCGATGCGAGCCGCCTCGATCGCCTCGCGCGAGGCGATGTCGGCTTCCTCGACGGCACGGTTGCGGGCGATCTCCAGCGAGCGGACGCGCTCCTCCTGCGCGATGCGGGAGGCTTCCGTTGCCTCACGCGCCGTGATGCCGGCGACGTCCAGCGTCTGGTTGCGCTCAATTTCGAGCTGCCGGGTGTTCTGTTCGGCGGCAATGCGCTCTGCGGCCAGCGTCCGCTCGCGGGCGATGCGGGCGGCCTCGACCGCGCGCTGCGCCTCGATCTCGGCCTCCTGGATGGTGCGGACCTGCTGGATCTCCAGCGCGCGGGTGCGCTCGTCCGAGGAGATGCGCTCGACATTGACCGTCATGGTCTGGGCGATGCGAGCCTTCTCGGTCGCTTCGCGCGCGGCAATCTCGGCTTCGTCTACGGCGCGGGTGCGCTCGATCTCGCGACGCCTGGTCTCCTCCTCGTTGGCGATACGGGCGTCGGTGACGACCCGGTCCTGCTGGATGCGGGCCTTCTCGATCGCTTCGCGGGCGGCAATCTCGGCTTCCTCCACCGTGCGCATGCGCTCGATCTCGCGCTGGCGCACCTCGCGTTCGCTGGCAATACGTGTGGTATCGATCGAGCGCTGGTTCGCGATCCGGGTCTTCTCGATCTCCTCGCGCGCCAGCAGCTCCTTCTCCTCGATGGTGCGGGTGCGCTCGATCTCCTTCTGGCGGGTTTCGCGTTCGGAGGCGATGCGGGCTTCCGCAATGGCCTGGTCGTTGGCGATGCGGGCGCGCTCAATGGCTTCGCGCGCCGAGATCTGCGCCTGTTCGGCCTCCGTTTCGCGCAGGGCCCGTTCTCGGGCGACTTCGGTGCGCTGAAGCGCACGGCGCATCTCGATGTCGCGCTCCTGTTCCAGGCGCGCGGTCTCGCTCTCCCGCTCGATCTCGAGTGCCTGCCGCTCGGCCTCCAGATTGCGGGAGCGGATCTTGATCATCGAGTCCTGCTCGATGTCGTTGCGCACCTTCCGCTTCGCCTCGATGTCCTCCATCAGGCGGGTGAGGCCTTCGGCGTCGAACCGGTTCGACGGATTGAAGAATTCGAGGTCGGTCTGGTCGAGATCGGTGATCGCGACCGATTCCAGCTCAAGGCCGTTTTGGGCGAGCGCCTCGGCCGCGTTGGTCTTCACCCGCGCGACATAGTCGCCGCGACGCTCGTGCATCTCTTCCATCGTCATCTCGGAGGCGACCGAACGGATCGCGGAGATGAATTTGCCGGCGAGGAGGGCGTGGAGCTGCCCCGGTTCCATGGTGCGGCGGCCCAGCGTTGCGGCCGCGATAGAGACGGCTTCGCGGGTCGGCTGCACGCGGACATAGAAGTCGGCCTCGATGTCGACCCGCATACGGTCGCGGGTGATCACGGCGTCCTGCCTCGACCGCACGATACCCATCGGCAGCACGTTCATGTTGACCGGCGTGTAGTCGTGGATGAACGGCAGCACGAAGGCGCCACCGTTGATCACCACGCGCTCGCCCAGGAAGCCGGTCCGGACGAACGAGGTCTCCTTGGAGGAGCGGTGGTAGAGCCAGTTCACGATGTAGACACCGACCACGATCACGATGATCGCGACGATCAGCCAGAGGATCAATTCACCGACCAGCATCCCTGACATCTTTCCCTCCCTCGACCTATCCGGCGTTATCGCGCGCCGATCGCCTTGAATTGACGGACCTGCTCCGTCAGCGCCCGCTCGACGGGCAGCCGCTCCATCGAGGAGGCGCCGTAGAAGCCGTGGCAATGACGGGTGTTCTTCATGATGAAATCGGCATCGGCGGGATCCGCGATCGGGCCGCCATGGGCCAGCACCAGGATGTCCGGATTGACGCTGAGCGCTGCCGTGGCCCAGGTGTCGATCCGCGCGGGGCAGTCCTTGAGCTTGAGGGCAGTTTGCGCGCCGATCGTGCCGCCGGTCGTCAGGCCCATGTGGCAAACGATGATGTCGGCGCCGGCGATCGCCATCGCGGCGGCCTCCTTCTCGCTGAAGACGTAGGGCGTGGTCAGCATGTCCTTGTCGTGCGCCTTCGCGATCATGTCGATCTCGAGCGCATAGGACATGCCGGTCTCTTCGAGATTGGCGCGGAAGGTGCCGTCGATCAGGCCGACTGTCGGAAAATTCTGGACGCCGGCGAAACCAAGGGCCTTCAGCTGGTCGAGGAAGACGTCCATGTCGCGGAACGGATCGGTGCCGTTGACGCCCGCAAGCACCGGGGTCTGGCCGACCACCGGCAGCACCTCGCTCGCCATTTCGAGAACGATGGCGTTGGCATCGCCGTAGGCCATCAGGCCTGCGAGCGAGCCGCGCCCGGCCATGCGATAGCGCCCGGAATTGTAGATGACGATGAGATCGACGCCGCCGGCTTCCTCGCACTTGGCCGACAGGCCGGTGCCGGCACCGCCGCCGACGATCGGCTCACCGCGCCTTGCCATGTCGCGGAACTTCTTCAGGAGGGCAGCGCGTTCAAACCTGGCCATCGGTCACCTCGCTAGTCTCCGCCGTGTGCCGGCGCGGCCGAACAGCGTTCGGAACGCGCCGACGATCGCGGCGGCGAAGTCGGGATCGTTGATGTTCTTAGAGATGCGAATGAGCTGGCGGTTGCCGGTCTGGCGCACATCGCGCTCCAGGGCTCGGAACAGCGCCGTGTCCGCGTCCGGATCCCAGAACGGTTGGCCGCGTGCATCGAGCGCGGAGACGCCGCCCTCGGGCAGGAAGAAGCGCACGGGGCCATCCATCTGGTTGAGGCGTTCGGCGATCCAGCGGCCCATACGCTCGTTCTCCTCGACCGTCGTCCGCATCAAGGTCACCTGCGGATTGTGGACGTGGAATTTGCGGCCGCGGTAGCGCTCGGGAATAGTGTCGGGCGCGCCGAAATTGACCATGTCGAGCGCGCCGACCGATCCGACATAAGGCAGGCGGCTGCGGATGATGGCGCCGAGGCGATCTTCGGTCGCCGGGAACACGCCGCCCATCAGCAGGTCGCAGATCTCGGTCGTGGTGAGGTCGATAATTCCGGCGAGCTGGCCGGACTCGACGAGCTTCTCCATCGAGCGGCCGCCGACGCCGGTGGCGTGGAAGACCAGGCATTCGAAATCGTCGCGCAGCTCGGCTGCTATCTTCTGCACCGCGGGAGTCGTGACGCCGAACATGGTGATGCCGACCGACGGCAGGCCGCCGGTCTGGCGGGCCGTTGCGGCGCTTTCATCGAGCCGCGCCTTGACCATGCCGGCGATCGCATTGGCGCCATTGGCCAGCACGGCGCGCGAGATCGTGTTCAGCCCCTGCACGTCGGTGACCGAGTACATCATGGTGATGTCGGACGGGCCGACATAAGGGCCGACGTCGCCCGAGGCGACCGAGGAGATGATCAGCTTGGGCAGGCCGACGGCAAGCGTGCGCATACCCGGCGCGACCAGGGACGCCGCGCCCGAGCCGCCGGCCGAGATCACGCCGGCAACGTTGCCCTGTCGTCGCAGCCAGTTGGCGAAGGCATCGGCCATCGCGGTCACGGCCGCGCCGCGGTCGGGGCCGAACACAGCCGCGCCGCCGCGGCCGTGATTGAGCGCGATCTCCTGCGCGGAGACATCGCAGCTGGAATGCTTCCCGCTGGTCGAGACGTCCACCAGCCGGGTGCGAAGGCCGGCTGCCGCGATGATGTCGCGAATGAAGCGCAGCTCCTGGCCCTTGGTATCGAGCGTCCCGACGACCAGGACGACAGGCGGGCCCGCCGTCTGCGTAAGGGCGGGCTCGCGCCTGCGCCGCGTCGTCTCCTCCAGCCGCGTGACCTCCGTCGAGCGCGTGCGGGCCGCCGCCTCGATGCGGGCGATCGGCACTGGTTGCGACCATCGCGTCGGCAGCACGGGGTTCGAGACGTAGATGCGGACCGGTCCATCGCGGCGCGGCGCGGGCGCCGGCTTTGCTTCGGAGCCGGACGCGGGGATATCGACATCGGGTTCGAGCTCGGCATGAAGTCCGACGCCGAGCAGGCGTTGCTGCAGATCGCGGTCGGCGGCGAGGCGGCCGGAGTCGATGATGCGGTTGATGCGGCCGTTCACCATGATCGCGACGTTGCGCGAGATCGCGGTGGCAACGCCGATGTTCTGCTCGATCACGAGCACGGCCATGTCGCCGTCCTCGCCGAGCCGCAGCAGCATCTCCTCGACCTGCGCGACGATGACGGGCGCAAGGCCTTCGGTCGGCTCGTCCATGATCAACAGGTGCGGATTGGTGAGCAGCGCACGCGAGATCGCCAGCATCTGCTGCTCGCCGCCGGAGAGCTGACCGCCGCCATGGCCCTTGCGTTCGGCGAGGCGCGGGAAGGTGTCGTAGATGCGCTCGACGGTCCACGCGCCGGAGCGCATCCCGCCGGCAAGCTGCAAATGCTCGTCGACGCTGAGCGAGCGCCAGAGGCGGCGTCCCTGCGGCACATAGCCGACGCCGAGCCGCGCGATCTGGGCCGGCGGCCGCCGCGTGACATCCTCACCGCGCACGCGGATCGATCCGCCGCTCACGCCGACCAGCCCCATGATCGCCTTGCACAGCGTGGTCTTGCCCATGCCGTTGCGGCCGACGACGGAGAACACGCCGCTTTCCAGCGTGAGATCGACGCCTTGCAGCGCGTGCGAGTGGCCATAGTAGACGTCGAGGCCGCGGACCTCGAGCGCGGCGGGTGAGCGGCGGGCCTCACTCATGGCCGCCTCCGAGGTAGAGCTCCTGCACCTCGGGATCGGACTGGATCTCCTGCGGCAGGCCTTCCTTGAAGATGCGTCCGTTGTGCATCATCGTGACGCTCTCGACGACGCGCAGCGCCACGTCCATGTCGTGCTCGATGATGATGTAGCCGATATGGGCGGGCAGGGAGGTCAGGATCTCGATCAGCTCGGCCCGTTCGGTCGGCGACAGGCCGGCGGCGGGCTCGTCGAACAGGACGAAGCGCGGGGCGCCGGCGAGCGCGAGCGCGATCTCGAGCTGGCGCTGCTGGCCGTGCGCGAGCTCGGCGACGCGCTGGTCCTTCACGGCGGACAGATGCACGGCCTGCACGAGATTGTCCGCGGCATGCATCAGCGCGTCGTTCTGCCCCGGGCGCAGGAACGAGAAGCGCCCGCGCGAGACGCCGCGGCAGGCGAGATAGACGTTGTCCTGCACGGTGAGGCCCGGAAACAGTGCCGATATCTGGTAGGTCCGGCGCAAGCCCCGGCGGATGCGTTCATAGGGCGGGAAGTGGGTGACGTCCTCGCCGAAGAAGCGGATGGTGCCGGAGGAGGGCGGGAAGTCACCGGTGATGCAGTTGAAGAGTGTGGTCTTGCCGGCGCCGTTGGAGCCGAGCACGGCGCGCCGCTCCCCGGGCCGCACGGTGATCGTGACGTCCGTCAGCGCCGCCAGCGCGCCGAACAACCGCGTCACGCCGCGCAGCTCGAGCGCGGCACCGGCGCCGACGGCGGAGAGGCGCTGGGCGACGCTATCCATGGCGGCGCCCTCCGCGAGAGTGGCCGTCGTCGCGGCGTTGACGCTGGCGCCAGCGCTGCCACAGGCCGATGACGCCGTCCGACGACCAGAACACGATGGCGAGGAAACCGAGCCCGATCAGCAGGCGGAAGCGGTTGCCGTCGAGCCCGAGCCTGACCAGGAAGTCGAGCGCGAAGGTACGCAGCAGCACGAAGATCAGGGCGCCGATGAAAGGGCCGATCGGCCGCGTGATGCCGCCGACCACGGCGATGATCAGCACGTCGATGCAGGCGCCGACGCTGACCGAGCCCGGTGAGATCTGGCGGTAGTTCCAGACCTGGAGCACGCCGGCGAGCGCGGCGATGAAGGACGCGAAGGCATAGGCGGCGACGCGATGGGCGTTGACGTTGAAGCCGAGCGCCGCCATGCGCCGCGGATTGTCGCGCACGCCCTGGAGCGCGAGGCCGAAGGGCGCGCGCGAGAGATATTCGACCGCGAAATAACAGAGTGCTGCGACCGCGAGCACCACGTAGTAGAAGGGGATGTCGGCGCGCCAGTTGACGCCCCAGAAATGGGGCGTCGCCACGGTGTTGATGCCGGTGTGACCGTTGAAGATCGCCCAGTTCTGGTTGGTGAAATAGTAGAAGGCTGCGCCGATCGCGAGCGTGATCATGATGGTGTAGATGCCCTCGGTGCGCACCGCGAGCGCACCGCCAAGCGTGCCGAAGGCGGTCGCCAGCGCGAGCGCCATGGGAACGGCGAGCCACCACGGCCAGCCCAGGCTGATATTGGCGTTGCCGCTCACGCCGAACACGGCGACCATGTAGGCCGAGAAGCCCGCGATGGTGAGCTGCATCAGGCTGACCATGCCGCCATAGCCGGCGAGGAACATCAGGCTCAGCGCCATGATGCCGAGGATCATCGTGGTCGCAAAGATCTCGATCAGGAAGAAGCCGTTGGCGATCAGCGGCATGATCAGGAGAATGGCCGCAATGACCCAGGCGGAGGGATTGTTGAGCTCCGGCCATGTCCGCGCCGGGCGCTGCGCTCCGGCGGCGGGATGAACGGCAACGCGGGCATCGTGGGCCAGCGACATCTCAGCGCCTCGCCAGCAGGCCTTGCGGCCGGATCGCCAGCACCAGCACCATGATCAGGAAGGTCACGACGATGGCGTAGGTTGGGATGTAGACCGAGCCGAGCTGCTCGGCGAGGCCGATGATCAGCGCGCCGAGCGCCGCACCGGGGATCGAGCCCATGCCGCCGACGATCACCACCACGAGGGAGGCCAGCAGGAAGCGGATGTCCTCGCCCGGCGACAACGACTGGAAGGTGCCGCCGACCACGCCGGCGATGCCGGCAAGGCCGGCGCCGAACGCGAACACCAGCACGAAGACGAGCTGGATGCGCACGCCGGTCGCGGCGAGAATGTCGCGATCATCGACGCCGGCGCGGATGATCATGCCGATCCGGGTGCGATTGAGCGCGAGCCACATCGCAACGCCGATGATCACGGACGCAGCGAAGATCACGAGCCGCACCATCGGATATCTGAGATAGACCGGCTCGCCCGAGGACTTCACCGCCGTGATCAGCGGCAGGTCCACGGGCCCGATCAGCCAGCTCGGGGTCTGGATCTGGTAGAAATCGCCGCCGCAGGCCCACAGCATGAGATCGGCAAACACGATCGACAGGCCGATCGTCACCATGGTCTGCCTGAGGTCCTGCCCCTCCATGCGGCGGAACACGATTACCTGCAGCAGCACGCCGACGAGGGCGGTCAGGATAAAGGCGACGATGAAGCTGAGCAGCCAGGAGCCGGTCGCCGAGCTGATGGCATAGCCGACATAGCCGCCGAACAGATAGAGCGAGCCGTGCGCGAGGTTGACGTTGCGCATCAGACCGAAGATCAACGTGAAACCGCTGGCGACGAGGAAGTAGAGGCCCCCGAGCGTGACGCCGTTGAAGACGGCGTTGAGAAAGACGCGCTTGCGGCCGATCGCCTCTTCGAGACCGGGCGGCCAGACCGCGAAGACGAGCCAGAGCAGGACGGCAATGGCGATGATCGTGATCAGCGCCCATGCGGGATGGCGTTCGACAAATCGGCTCATGTGCGCCGTCCGCTGGTTCGGGCGACACGCCGAAAGTTCATCGAATGCAGGTCGGACAGCCCAGCAGTGGCTGCAGGCCTTGCCATGGACGTGCGCTCCCGTCGGTCGCGATCATCTTTGGGATCGCGTTGGGCCACATCCTAGCCGGGCGGCGAGAGCGACGTTTGATCGTGAGTATCTTTTCGTGCAGCGCTCAGGCGCGCAAAACCTTGGCCGCGCGACGATAATCGGTCGGGGCCATCCCGACATTGGCGGCGAAGAAACGGGTGAAACCGCTCTGCGAGGTGAAGCCGAGATCGAAGCCGATGTCGGCGATCGGCGTCTCGCTGGCCACCAGCGCTTCGAGCGCCTGTTCCATGATCAGCGTGTTGAGATAGAGGTTCGGCGTGACGCCAGTCTGGACGCGGAACAGCCGGTAGAAGTGCGGCCGCGACAGGCCGGACTCGCGGGCGATCGTGTCGAGCTCGATCTCCGCGCCGGGGCTTTCCGTCATCATCTTGATGCATTTGCGCACGCGAAAATCGGTGACGGAGCCGCTGGCCCGCGGATCGCGCGCGATCTCGGCCTGCTGCCAGCTTTCGTCGTAGCAGATGTCGATCAGCCGCCTTAGCTCGGAATCGAGACTGGAGAGCGATGGTGCGCCGCACACGAGGGCGGCAGTGCGCCGGATGTGCTTGTCGAGCGCCGGCGTGCGTCTGAACTGGGTCCGGCCGAACCGCATGCGCTCGGTGCCGGAGGCATCGGGCGCAAACCATTCGGCGTTGACGTAGAGCACGAAGAAGATGGCACCGCCGTCAAGATCACTCGGCAGGAAGTTGTGCGGCTCCCAGGGATTGACGGCGACGACGGACGTCTCGGTGAGATCGTAGTGTCCGTCGGAGACATCGATGCATGCGGGCATGCCGCCGACATGGAAGATCAAATGACCTTCGCGATGAGCGTGGATATTGAAAGGGCGGTTCAACTGATAAACCGTCGCCCGGCCAAAGCGGCCGTGGAAGACGGCGAGCGCCCGGCTCATGCCTTCCCTCCCGAATGTTCTTCTTTTCAGCCAGCGTTCAACAACGCCGCCGAGATTGCAAGAGCGGAGAGCGACCGCGTCAGCGAGTCGCTCCCCGACGTCTTGTCGCGTGATGCGTCAGTACTTCTTACATTCCGGCACGGTGCGGCTCGGCAATCCGATCTTCGAGAACACCGCCGGATCATAGCCGAGCGTCTGGTTGACGTTCGGGATCACCTTCACGACCTTGCTGAACAGCGCGCCCTTGCCGTCATCGACGACCTCGGTGACGAAGTTGGTGCCGATCGCCTGGCGGTTGGAGTCGAGCTTGATCTTGCCGTTCGGCGCGTCGAGCTCGATCTTCGCCAGTGCTTCTCTGAACTTTCCCTGGTTGTTGGAGAGGTCGCCGTTGACCTGACGCAGCGCGAGGATCAGCGCCATGGTCGAGCCGTAGTAGTTGGTGGCCAGCAGCGACGGGCTCGGGAAGCGCTTGTTGGGCGGGAAGGCGTCCTGATAGGCCTTCACGAATTTCTGCCAGCCTGGATCCTCCCAGGTGTCGGCCTGGCCGCTTGCCGCGATGGTGCCGATCAGCGCATTCTTGGCGTTGCCCTTTGACGACAGGATGGTCTGGTCGATCATGATGGAACCGCCCATCAGATGCGCCTTGCCGCCGGCCTGCTGATACTGGTTGAGGAAGTTGACGGCGTCCGCGCCGCCAAGGCCGAGATAGATCGCGTCGACATCGTCGGGCAAGGCGGCGATCACCGAGGCGAAGTCCTTGGTGCCGAGCGGCACCCATTGCCGGTTGGTCACCTGTCCGCCGGCGCCGCAGAATTCGAGCACCAGCCCAAACACCTGGGTGTAGATGAAGGAATAGTCTTCGCCGACGGTCGCGATCTTGCGATACTTTTTTTCGTCATAGGCATATTTGCCGAGGCCGACCTGCCACTGCGCGCCGTCCATGTTGTAGCGGAAGAAGTTCGGGGCAGGATCGACATAGGTGGTTTCCTGGGCACCCGATGCCGCGTTGATGAAGGTCAGCTCCGGGTGGGTCTTGGCAAAATTCTTCACCGCGATGCCCTCGTCGCCGGAGAGCGGCGACAGCAGGATCTGCACCTTGTCCTGCTCGATCAGCTTGCGGACCGCGCGCACCGCGGAGTCCGGCGTCGCGTCGGTCGAGGCGACGATGAATTCGAGTTCCTTGTCGCCGATCTTCTTGCCCAGCACGTTGAGTGCCGTCTGGTGGCCGCGCATGCCGTCCTCGCCGAGCACCGTGTAGGTGCCTTCGAGGGTCGCGGTGACGCCCACCTTGATCTTTTCTTGGGCGATGGCCGCGCTTGATAGAAACAGGCTGCTCAGCGCGAGCAGTCCGATGCTGCATTTCGACATTGTGCTCCTCCCTGTGTCGTCGGTTTGTTGCCGGGCCGAATTGGCGCGGCGTCCGCGGCTCTCGAACGGTCCGCGGCTTTAGGGGGAAGCTAGCCGAAGTCGAATGCAGTGCACGCGCGGACGCCTCGTCCGGCTTGACGGGCAGTCTCATTTTTGAATGTTGCGGCGCGGACGGTTTCGCGGTGCAGCAGGCGAAAGACCAACGCTGCGGGAGGATTCAGCGGCATCCGGTTCGCATCCGGATGCGGCCATCATCCTCAATGCCTGTCACACCCATCCGCCATCGACGACGTAATGTTGCGCGGTGCAGGCGGAGGCCTCGTCGGAGGCGAGGAAGACGGTGAACTTTGCGACCTCGTCCGGCACCAGCTTCCGCTTCAGGCATTGCCGCTGCATCAGCTCGACCTCGCCCGCTGGCGTCACCCATTTCTCGAGCTGGCGCTCGGTCATGATCCAACCCGGTGCGATCGCGTTGACGCGGATATTGTAGGGGCCGTAATCGCGCGCGAGGGAACGTGTCAGACCGATCACACCCGACTTGCTGGCGGTGTAGGCGGCCATGCCGCCTTGTCCGGCGATCCACGATACCGAGCCGAAATTGATGATCGCGCCGGCATTCGCCGCCTTCATGTCCGGCAACACGGCTTGTGCGGCGAAGAACTGGTGCTTCAGGTTCACCGCGATGCGGTCGTCCCAATACTCCGGCGTCATCTCCTCGGTCTTGTGCCGTTCGTCATGTGCGGCATTGTTGACGAGGACGTCGATGGCGCCGTGCGCGCTGCGCGCTTGCGCAACGCCGGCACGCAGCGCAGCGATATCGGTCAGATCGACGCGCTGGAAATGCGCGCCGAGACCTTGATCCGACAATTCGCGTGCGAGGCGCCGGCCTTCGTCTTCCTTGATGTCGAAGAACACGACGTTGCTCTTTTGCTGCGCGAAGCGCCGCACGATCGCTGCGCCAATTCCCGATGCGCCACCGGTGACGAGAACGACCTTGCCGACAAGGTCAGAATAGATGGCGGCCATGAATACCTCTCGGCTTGCTTGCGGACGGCGTGGGGTGCCGCCTGTTTCCTCTGCAAACCTTAGTCATTTCCATGGTGAGGTTCATAGGTCAGAATTTTAGTTGCGCACCTCAAAAATTGAAGGCAGGATTGCAGCCAAAGAATAGAAGAACCGGTTGGGAGGAATGTGATGAGGCTGCTCGGGAAGCTGGGACTCGCCGCTGCCGCATGCCTGCTTGGGGCCAATTGGGCCGCAGCCGACACAACGGTGAAATGGCTTCACATCGAGGCCAATCCGGCCCAGGTGAAGATCTGGGAGGAGGTCGCGCGCAGCTACGAGGCGTCGCATCCCGGCACCAAGGTCGAGATGCAGTTCCTCGAGAACGAGGCCTACAAGGCCAAGCTGCCGACCATCCTGCAATCCAAGGACCGGCCGAACATCATCTATAGCTGGGCCGGCGGCGTCCTGAAGACGCAGATCGAGGCCGGCGTCCTCGACGACATCACCGACCAGGTCAAGGGTTACAGCGACAGCCTCACGCCGGCCGCGCTCGCCGCCTTCAGCAGCAACGGGCGCATCTATGGATTGCCGACCGCGCTGTCGCAGGTCGGTTTTCTCTGCAACAAGGAGCTGATGGCCAAGGCCAAGGTCGATCCTGCCAGCATCAAGAGCTGGGACGATCTGCTCACTGCTGTGAAGACGTTGAAGGCCGCCGGCGTGACGCCGATCGTGGTCGGCGGCGCCGACAAATGGCCGCTGCACTTCTATTGGACGCATCTTGCCGTGCGCATCGGCGGCAAGCCGGCGTTCGATGCTGCACTCCGCGGCGAGAATGGCGGTTTCGCAGGCGAGACCTTCCAGAAGTCGGGCGAGTTGTTCAAGCAGCTCGTCGATCTCCAGCCGTTCCAGAACGGCTTCCTCGGTTTCAAGAATCCGCAGGCCGTCGGCTATTTCGGCGACGGCAAGGCGGCGATGACGCTCGCGATCTCGACGGTCTATCACCTGCAGCGTGCGCTCGCCGCGGACAAGGCCGGCCTCTCCGAGGACAAGATCTGCTGGTTCGATTTCCCGGTGGTGGCAGGCGGCAAGGGCGCGGCGACGGATACGCTCGGCGGCATCACCGGCTGGCTGGTCACCAAGGGTTCGCCGAAAGAGGCAGTCGATTTCCTGAAATACTTCGTCTCGAAGGACGTGCAGACGAAGCTTGCGGCGGGCAACTTCATCATCCCTGTGGTGCAGGGCGCCGACGCCGGACTCAACAATTCCTTCATGAAGCTGATCGCGGCCAATCTGGCGAAGTCGAACTATCACCAGAACTTCTATGACCAGAGCCTCGGTCCCTCCGTCGGCCGCGTCGTGAACGACGTCACCGCCGAGATCGCCGGCGGCAGCATGAGCCCGCAGGACGCTGCCAAGGCGATCGAGGCAGCCTGGAAGCAGGGCAACTGACGGTGGCGCGGCGGATCGCGTTCGCATCGGCGATGGACGTTGCGACCGAGACGGCTCCGCAGGCCGCGGTCCGCGGCCCGCGCTGGGACGGCCGCTTCACGGTTCTGATCCTGTTCCTGCCGCCGGCCTTGCTGCTGTTCACGCTGTTCGTGGTGGTGCCGATCGGCGAAGCCGCGTGGTACTCGGCCTTCAACTGGAACGGCTTCGGCAGGCCGACTAATTGGATCGGCTTCGACAACTACCGTTTCGTGCTGGAAACGCGCGCGTTCTGGCTCGCGTTGCGCAATAACGGCCTGATCATCGCGGTCTCGCTCGCGATCCAGCTGCCGCTTGCGCTTGCTCTCGCCCTGATGCTCGCCGAGCGCTTTCGTGGCGCGGTGGCGCTGCGCATGCTGTTCTTCATGCCCTATATCCTGGCCGAGATCGCGACCGGGCTGATCTTCAGCTTCGTCTACGACGGCGATTACGGCCTCGTCGCCTCGATCTGGCGCACCTTCGGGGCCGAGCCGCCGCATCTGCTCGCCTCGACCGACACGGCGATGCTGGCGGTGCTGATCGTGATCGTGTGGAAGTATTTCGGCTTCCACATGATGCTGTTCATCGCGGCGCTGCAGGGCCTCGACAAGAGCCTCGTCGAGGCCGCGCGCATCGATGGTGCGACGCGGATGCAGACCCTGCGCCACGTCGTCGTCCCCTTGCTCTATCCGACCATCCGCCTCTCGGTGTTCTTCGCCATCATCGGCTCGCTGCAGCTGTTCGATCTCGTCATGCCGCTGACGCGCGGAGGCCCTGCGGACTCTTCCAACACGATGGTGAGCTTCCTCTACAACAACGGCATCTCGCGCATGCGGGTCGGCTATGGCAGCGCCATCGGCGTCATCCTGTTCGTGATCTGCGTGACCTTTGCCTTCACCTACAAGCGATGGTTCATGCGCGATGAGTAGCACCGAGACCTCCCGCGCCCCGTTCGATCCCGCTGCGCTGTTCAAGGCGCTGTTCCTCGCCGCCATCGCCATCTTCGTGCTGGTGCCGCTGCTCGCCACCGTGCTCGGCGGCTTCAAATCGCTCGGCGAGCTCCGGGTCAATCCGTTCGGCCTGCCGCAGCACTGGGAGTGGCAGAACTATGCCGACATCCTGTTCTCCGCGCGCTACTGGCAACTCCTGCGCAACTCGCTGATCATCTCGGCGCTCGCGGTTACGCTGACGCTGATCGTGGCTTCGATGGCGGCGTTCGCCTTCGCCCATGTCAGGTTCTACGGCAGCTCGATGCTGCTGAGCTATCTCACGCTCGGTCTGCTGTTTCCCGCCGCGACCGCGGTGCTGCCGCTGTTCATCAAGGTGCGCGATCTCGGGCTGCTCGACACCTATTTCGGTGTCGCGCTGCCGCAGGTGGCCTTCAGCCTCGCCATGAGCGTGCTGTTGCTGCGCCGTTTCTTCAAGGACATCCCCTACGAGCTGCTGGAGGCCGCGCTGGTCGACGGCTGCAGCTACATCAAGTTCTTCCGCTACGTGACCTTGCCGCTGTCGCGGCCGATCCTGGCGACCGTTGGCACCATCACCTTCGTCAACAGCTGGAACGCCTATCTGCTGCCGCTGGTGATGCTCAACACCGACGCGCTGTATCCCTGGCCGCTCGGCATCATGGTCTATCAGGGCGAATATTCCTCGGAGTGGCACCTGATCCTGGCCTTCATCACGCTGACCATCCTGCCCACGGTCATTCTCTTCCTTCTGGCGCAGAAACACATCGTCGCCGGCCTGACCGCGGGCGCGGTCAAGGGATGAGCGGCATCTCACGGAGATCGTAATGAGAAAAATAGGCATCGGAATCATCGGCTGCGGCAATATCAGTACGGCGTACCTCAAGGCGGCCCAGCGCTTCCCCGTCCTTGAGATCAAGGCGCTCGCCGACATGCGCAGCGAGGCTGCCGAGCGGCAGGGCGCAGCCTTCGGCCTGCCGGCGATGCGGGTCGATCAATTGCTGAAGCGGGACGACGTCGAGATCGTCGTCAATCTCACGGTGCCGCTCGCCCACACCGACGTCAGCCTCGCGGTGCTGAACGCCGGCAAGCACGTTCATTCCGAGAAGCCGCTCGGCATCAACGTCACCGAAGCGCGCAAGGTGATGGAGCTTGCCGCGCAGAAGAACCTTCTCGTCGGCTCCGCGCCGGACACGTTCCTCGGCGGCGGGCACCAGACCGCGCGCAAGCTGATCGATGACGGCGCGATCGGCACGCCCGTTGCGGGCAGCGCCTTCTTCGGCTGCCCCGGTCACGAGCGCTGGCACCCGGCACCGGGCTTCTATTATCTGCGCGGTGGCGGGCCGATGCTCGACATGGGGCCGTACTACATCACCGATCTCGTGCAGTTGCTGGGTCCCGTCGCGAGCGTGATGGGATCGACCGCACGCCCGAGGTCCGAGCGGCTGGTCACCAGCCAACCCATGAACGGCGCGATGATCCCGGTCGAAGTGTCGACCCACGTCGCGGGCACGCTTGAATTCGAGAGCGGGGCAGTCGTCTCGATCGCGATGAGCTTCGATGTCCCGAAGCACCGGCATGCGCCGATCGAAATCTATGGCGACAAGGGCAGCATGCTGGTGCCGGATCCGAACCGCTTCGGCGGCGAGGTGCAGATCGCAAAGACCGGCGGCGAGTGGGAGGCCGCACCGCTCACGCACGGCCACGTCGAGGGCGAGTTCCGCTCCATCGGTGTCGCCGATATGGCCACCGCGATCCTGGGCAACCGGCCGCACCGGGCCAGCGGCGCGCTCGCCTTCCATGTGCTGGAGGTGATGGAGGCGTTCCAGACCTCCGCCGACGAGGGGCGGCGCGTCAGGATCGAGAGCCGCGTCGAGCGGCCGGCGATGCTGCCGGCCGGACGCGAAACCGGGCAGATCGATTGAGGATTGAGACATGCGCAAGGCAATGATTGTTTGGGGCGGCTGGCCGGGACACGATCCCGATCTCTGTGCGTCGATGATCCGCGGCTGGCTCAAGGCCGAGGGCTTCGAGGTGCGGGTCGAGACCACGACGGCGGCGTTCGCCGATCCTGGGATCCACGATCTGTCGCTGATCATCCCTATCTATACGATGTCGAAGATCGAGAAGGCGGAAGCGCTCAATCTCTGCGCGGCCGTGCGCAGCGGGGTCGGGCTCGCCGGCCATCATGGCGGGATGTGCGATGCGTTCCGCGATTCGGTCGACTACCAGTTCCTGTGCGGCGGGCAGTGGGTTGCCCATCCCGGCAACATCATCGACTACAAGGTCGACTTGACGAAGCCGGAAGACCCCATCATGAAGGGTCTCAGCAGTTTCGAGCATCGTTCCGAGCAGTACTACATGCATGTCGACCCCGCCAACGAGGTGTTGGCGACGACGACCTTCACCGGAGAGCACGCGCCCTGGATCGAGGGCGTGGTGATGCCCGTGGTGTGGAAGAAGCGCTACGGCGCGGGCAGGGTGTTCTATTCCTCGCTCGGCCACCGCGCCTATGAGCTCGACGTGCCCGAGATCCGGACGCTGATGACCCGCGGCATGCTGTGGGCCGCGCGCGAATGACGGCCGGCGCGGCCCAGCCGCTCGTTCGCGCCACGCTCGAGGACGTCGCACGTGCGGCCGGCGTTTCGCTCGCCACGGTGGACCGCGTCGTCAACCGGCGCGAAGGCGTACGCGCCAAGACGGTCGCGCGTGTCGAGGCTGCGGTAGCGAAGCTCGGCTATCGCGCCGACGTCGCGGCGGCGCGGCTCGCGCGCGGGCAGAGCTTTCGCTTTGCCTTCGTGCTGCCGACCGGCAGCAACAGCTTCATGACCAATTTGACCGAGCAGGTCCAGCGCACCGCGGAGTGGCTTGCCGGTCAGCGCGGCTTCATCGATATCCTCCATGTCGACGTGTTCGATCCCGACGTGCTCGCCGGCGCCCTGGAGAATCTGTCGCCGGCCTATCAGGGAGTGGCCGTCATCGCGCTCGACCATCCCAGGGTGCGCGCCGCGATCGACGAACTCGCATCGCGCGGGGTGGCCGTCGTGACCCTCGTGTCGGACGCGCCGAGCGCGCGACGCCTGCATTATGTCGGCATCGACAATCCGGCGGCGGGACGGACCGCGGCAACGCTGATGGGCCGTTTCCTCGCCGGCAAGGAGGGCACGGTTGCCGTGATCGCGGGCTCGTTGTCGCTGCGCGACCACACCGAGCGGCAGTTCGGCTTCCACCAGATCCTGTCGAGCGAGTATCCGAACCTGCGCGCGCTGCCTGTCATCGAAGGCCGCGACGACAGCGACCGCACGCGCAAGCTCACGGCCGCGCTGCTCGCGCGCCATGCCGACCTCCGCGGCATCTATTGCTGCGGCGCCGGGAACCGTGGCATCGCCGATGCACTCGAAGCCTCGGGTCGCGCGCGCGAGGTGGTCTGGATCACCCATGAGCTGACCCAGCACACGCGGCGCTTCCTGGTCCGCGGCACGCTGGATGCGATCATCAACCAGGATCCCGGCCACGAGGCGCGCTCGGCGGCGCGCGTCCTGCTCGCGCATTGTTCGGGTGAGCCGATCAGCCCCGACCAGGAGCGTATCCGCATCGACATTTTCCTGCGGGACAATTTGCCGTAACAGCTGCAAGCTATCGCGCGTCAGGTGACGACGTCTTGACGGAATTTGTCCGCGAACAAACATATTGCAGATTTGTTCCCGAACCAGATGCGTCTCCCCAAAATTATTTCCGATCGCGTCTTGCTCTTTTCCGACGGTTGCGACATTATGTCTATGCACATAAGGGTAGTGCAGGGGAATAGAGGGAAGTTGGCTGGCGAATGTGAATGACGTCCCTCTATCATCTCGCGCTCGTCACGAACTTGGCTGAGTAGCAGCTACTCGCCGCAGTTCGCGCAGCGGTCCGCCCAGACAGTCCATAGATATTCATCACAAGAAGTTCGGCTGGATGGCCTCGCGTCGTCGGTGGCAGCTGTCTGC
The DNA here is from genome assembly GCF_018130885.1 of Bradyrhizobium sp. KB893862 SZCCT0404. Taxonomy (NCBI): domain Bacteria; kingdom Pseudomonadati; phylum Pseudomonadota; class Alphaproteobacteria; order Hyphomicrobiales; family Nitrobacteraceae; genus Bradyrhizobium; species Bradyrhizobium sp. KB893862 SZCCT0404. The sequence goes on along the minus strand of NZ_JAFCLT010000006.1, from coordinate 454,995 downwards.
GTTCGAGCCTCTGTGAGGTAGTCCGGAAATCCTAGCGGGGCGTGATCGACGATAGCGCGTGAAGCGCGAAGACGGCTCTCCATGAGCCGGTCGACGACTGAGCTACATGTCGTTGTCTTTGTTGAGTCCAGCGTGATCTGAACGATCGGCTGTCGATTGCAGAGGAGACGCGCGTGGCCAATTCGACAAACGTCAGCACGATCCAATTCTGCCGCCAGGTTCCGCGTTGCTCAGCGGAGCGGGCGTCCAATGCAGAGCGTGGAATCGAACCCGTTGCGATCTCGGCGGCAGAATAGTGCAGCGTGCGAAACTGAGTTCGATAAGACTTTAGGAAAGTTCCATCTCCACAGGTTGCGCATCGATCTTTGACGACCTGAGGAAACGTGCAATAGTCGGTAACGCGATCTAAGGTAGTGGGTTGGCTGGGGTGGGTGTGGAAGCCGTAAAACAGGATACGGGGCTGCAGTGCCTTGCGCTGCTGTTGCGATTTCATCAGGTGTCGGTGGATCCGGCGCAGATCGCTCACCAGTTTTCCGGCGGCGCTGTCGGCGTGCTGGAGATGCTCCGCTGCGCCAAGCAGCTCAAGCTGAAGGCGAGGGTGGTTCGCGAAAGCTGGACGGGCCTTGCCAAGCTTTCCTTGCCCGGCATCATCGAGCGGCGCGACGGATCGTTTGCCATTCTCGGCAAGGTCGGCACGGACGACGCGCTCCTTCACGATCCCGCCGTCAATCGTCCGCAGGTGGTCAAGCGTGCCGAGTTCGAGGAAAGCTGGACCGGCCGCATCGTGCTGATGACGCGGCGGGCGTCGCTGTCCGACCTCGCACGCCGCTTCGACGTCACCTGGTTCCTCCAGGCCATGCACAAATATCGCCGGCTGCTCGGCGAGGTGCTGATCGCCTCGTTCTTCCTGCAGCTGTTTGCACTGGTGACGCCGTTGTTCTTCCAGGTCGTCACCGACAAGGTGCTGGCGCATCGTGGCTACACCACGCTCGACGTTCTGGTGTTCGGTTTGATCACGGTCTCGATCTTCGAGACCGTGCTCGGGGCCTTGCGAACCTATGTCTTCTCCCACACCACCAACCGGATCGACGTCGAGCTCGGCGCGCGCCTGTTCCGCCATTTGATCGCGCTGCCGATCGCCTATTTCGAGGCGCGGCGGGCCGGCGATTCCGTCGCGCGGGTCCGCGAACTCGAGAACATCCGTAATTTCCTCACCAGCTCGGCGCTGACGCTGGTGATCGATCTCGGCTTCACCTTCGTCTTCCTGGCGGTGATGTTCTACTACTCGCCGTTCCTGACCTGGATCGTGGTCGGCTCGTTCCCGTTCTATGTCGCGATATCGGCCGGCGTGACGCCGATCTTCCGCGAACGTCTCGACAAGAAGTTCGACCGCGGCGCGGAGAACCAGGCTTTCCTGGTCGAGAGCGTCAGCGCGATCCAGACGCTGAAGGCGATGGCGATCGAGCCGCAGATGCAGCGGCGCTGGGAGGAGCAGCTCGCAGGCTATGTCAGCGCCAGCTTCGATGTGCTCTCGCTCGGCAATTGGGCGAGCCAGTCGGTACAGTTCATCAGCAAGCTGGTCACCGCGCTGACACTCTATTTCGGCGCGCACCTCGTCATCGAGGGCGGTCTCTCGGTCGGCGAGCTCATCGCCTTCAACATGCTGGCCGGAAGGGTGGCGCAGCCGGTGCTGCGGCTGGCCCAGCTCTGGCAGGATTTCCACCAGGCGCGGGTCTCGATCGCCCGGCTCGGCGACATCCTGAACGCCGCGCCCGAGCCGATGTTCGATCCCTCGCGCGCGACGCTGCCGCCGATCAAGGGCGAGGTGACCTTCGATCATGTCAACTTCCGCTACCGGCCCGACACCTCGCTGGCGCTGCAGGATATCTCGCTGAAGGTGACGCCCGGACAGGTGATCGGCATCGTCGGTCCCTCCGGCTCCGGCAAATCGACGCTGACCAAGCTGATCCAGCGGCTCTACGTGCCGGAGGCCGGCCGCATCCTGATCGACGGCATTGACCTCACGGTCGCCGACGTCGCCTGGCTCAGGCGCCAGATCGGCACGGTGCTGCAGGAGAACGTGCTGTTCAATCGCACCATCCGCGACAACATTGCGCTGGCCGACCCAGGCATGGCGATGGAGCGGGTGATCGCCGCGGCGGAGCTTGCCGGCGCCCACGAATTCATCCTGGCGCTGCCGGACGGCTACAACACCGTGGTCGGCGAGCGCGGTGCCAGTCTGTCGGGCGGCCAGCGCCAGCGCATCGCGATCGCGCGGGCGCTCGTGACCAACCCGCGCGTCCTGATCTTCGACGAAGCCACCAGCGCGCTGGACTACGAGAGCGAGAACATCATCCAGCGCAACATGCGCAAGATCTGCGCTGGGCGGACCGTCTTCATCATCGCACATCGGCTCTCGGCGGTGCGTCACGCCGATCGCATCCTCACGATCGAGGCCGGCCGTCTGGTCGAGGACGGCAGCCATGACGAGCTGATCAAGAAGGCGGGGCGCTACGCGATGTTGCACCAGATCCAGGCGGGTCTCCATGTCGTCGGCTGATGTGATCGAGCGCAAGAGCCGCACGTTCTGGCGCCGCCAGCGCGACGCGCGCGAGTTCCTGCCCGCGGCGCTGGAGATCCTGGAAACACCGGCTTCGCCGGTCGGGCGGGCGGTGGGCCTCACCATCATCCTGTTCTTCGCGCTGGCGATCGGGTGGGCGACCTTCGGCCATGTCGACATCATCGCCACCGCTACCGGCAAGGTGGTGCCGACCGGCCGCACCAAGACGATCCAGCCGCTGGAGACCGGCATCGTCTCGGCGATCCATGTGCACGACGGCGACAAGGTGACGGCCGGTCAGGTGCTGGTCGAGCTCGACCGCACGGTGACCCAGGCCGAGCGCAAGCGAGTGGGGCAGGACCTCGTCGCGAGCATGCTCGACGTCGCGCGCCTGTCGGCGCTGCGCCGCAGCTTTGGCGACCTTGCCGCACCCCATGACCTCGAGGAGCCATCGGGCGCATCCGAGGTCGAGATCGCCCGGGCCCGCTCCGCCATGCTGGCGCAGGCTGCGGAGCAGCAAGCAAAGCTCGCCTCCGTGGTGCAGCAGATCGACCAGAAGCGCGCGGAGGCGCAGTCGGTCACGGCGGCGATCGCCAAGATCGATGCGACGCTACCGCTGCTCGAGGAGACGCTGACCATCCGCAAGAAGGCGATGGATATCCAGTACGGCAACCGCATTGCCTGGATCGACGCCCAGACCCGCCTGATCGACCAGCAGAACGAGCGCATCGTGCAGGAGCGCAAGCTTGTCGAGATCGAGGCGGCGCGCCGCGCGCTGGAGCAGCAGCTCGCCCAGACCAGGTCCGGCTTCGAGCGACAGGTCCTGAGCGACCTCTCCGATGCCCAGAAGAAGGCCGACGAGTTCCGTCAGGACGCCATCAAGGCCCAGCAGAAGACCGACGAGCAGCTCTTGCGCGCGCCGATCGACGGCACGGTGCAGCAGCTCGCGATCCACACCGTCGGCGGCGTGGTCTCGCCGGCGCAGCAGCTGATGATGATCGTGCCGCGCGGCTCCAGCATCGAGGTCGAGGCGATGATCTCCAACCGCGACATCGGCTTCGTCGAGCATGGCCAGGACGCCGAGATCAAGATCGACACCTTCAACTTCACCCGCTACGGCCTGCTGCACGGCAAGGTCATCAGCGTCTCGGGCGACGCCATCGTCAAGGACAAGCCGCCGGAGCGAAATGGCGCTGCGAAGCAGGGCGGCGCACTCGCCGAATCGAGCGAGCCCGCCGGCCAGGAGCTGCTCTACGCCGCGCGCGTGTCGCTCGAAGGCACGCAGATGCAGGTCGAGGACAAGATGGTCAACCTCGCACCCGGCATGGCGGTGACGGTGGAGATCAAGACGGGACGGCGAAGGATCATCGAATACGTGATGTCGCCGTTGTTGCGGTATCGGCAGGAGAGCTTGAGGGAGCGATGATGGGATATCGTTTTGTGGACTTCGATGCGCCGACGGAGACTAGCTAATCGTGGCTGTCACTCGTTGTCCTCGAAGGCAAATCATCGTCGGCATTCTTGCTGCTCTCGCGGGAAGTTATGTCGCCCCTTCGCATGCGGCATTCCTAAGCGAAACCGTCAGGTATCGATTGACGTTCGAGGTTGATCTTGACGGCAGCTCCGTGAGCGCCTCTGGCGTCATTCAGGTCAAGCAATCGGACACAAGGCCGGTGCTGAGAAGCATGGGTGGGTTCGGAAACGAGGTGACAGGTGAGGCAGTCGTGGTGGACTTGGGTCCTAGAGGGACCTTCTTCTCCTTGCTGCGTGGACCGAAGGTTGGTTTTGGAAGCCTCGGGGCTCCCGCATGGCTACTGTTCCATGCCTTTGCCGACCTATTGAAATCAGAGACTGATCCGCTCCCGAAGGTGCGACTTCTAAAGGAGCTGCGGCCGCGGCGCACGCTGCATGCTGATGAAATTCCGATGTTGGTCCGCTTTCGTGATCTCAATGATCCAAAGTCCGTCGAACAGGTCGATCCCGCAAACCTGGTCAGGACGTTTGGTTCCGGAATCGTGCTTCGCGAGGTTGTCATCGAGGTGACGAACGATCCCATCACGGTCGGCATCGACACGAAGTTACCGTGGCTAAAGACGATAAAGACGCAGCTGGACGGCGATCGGTTGTACTCCGGCGCCACGCTAGCCAACGAATTGAATGCGCAAGACTTCGATCGAAGGAGCAGATAATGTTTGATCAGACGCTGTTGAATGCGATCCTTTCGTTAGATGCCTACAATCGAGGTTACGGCGAGGGAGTGTATGGCCTCGCCAGCGCGGCTGGTACGCAGATCGGTTCGCTATCGATACTGAGGGCTTCGGCTGACCCGGCTAGCGGCTTCTATGCGATCGCGTATAAGGCGGCTGACGGCCAGACAATCATATCTTACCGAGGCACGAACGCCGACACTGCGGGCGAATTTTGGAAAGACGCAAGCAATGGCTATCTCATCGGTGCTGGCCTTCCGCTCGGCTCGCAAGGCGAGGAAGCTATCAGGTTTTATCAGGATGTACTGGCCTTAGGTGTCGATCCGCAAAAGCTTTCGCTTACGGGGCACTCGCTGGGTGGAGGCTTGGCAGGATACGTAGCGGGACTCTACGGAAAGAGTGGTGTCCTTTTTGACAATATGACTTTCAACAACGGGGTCGTTAACGCATACCAAGCCGCGATTGCGAGCTACTTGCCGCCGATCAATCTAGTGGCGGAGTCGACGCGCAGATTGATCTATGGTGACCAGACACCGTGGGCGTACGATTTCTCGAAGCTTTCTGCCTACGCTGTCACGGGCGAGCTCCTGGCGGAAGTGCTGCCGCTCAGATTTTCTCAGACTCCGGGCGTAAACTACATCGACTCTTTCGGAGGAGCGCGAAGCATCCTCGATCTGCATAGCCAAGCGTTGCTCACGATTCTCTTGTGGGCAAATACAAGCCCCAATGGGCTAGGAAATTCCGCGGGCACTTGGCACAGCATCGGAGCGCCGTTGCTCGATTCGCTTTACGATGACCGGCTTGGAGATGCTCTCGGCCTGTCATCGTCTACCGGCACCGCGGGCCCCGCCGATCAGATGATGCGCATGATTGCTTACTCGGCGCTCTACAATCCGGGGGTGCAGAATTGGGGTCTCGTGTTCGGGGACGCTGCGATCCGTGCACTGTTCGATGATGCGGACATGTTGGGTGTTCTCAACGACAAGCCTGGTATTGCATCGTATTTGAAGGACAGTGGAGTTCAAAAGGCTCTTGCCGAAATTGCTGTGGAATATGCGGGCTTACTCGCAGCCAATAAGATCACGCACGATCAGGACACGACCGGCGATACCGGATATCAGAAGGGTGCGCTTCACTACGACGGCGACAAAAATCAGCTCGTAGGAGACTTTAGCCGAGCGCTTTGGACGAAGGGCGGCGCGCAAGTCGATGTACTGGGAAAGAAGGATCTGACGACGGCGGCCGCGCAGTTTGGCGGAATAGACGCAGCGTCAACCGAGTTGGCCCTTTCGACGATCTGGAACGGGAATACCGATCAAATCGTCAAACTCATCGCGGCGACGACGGATGGTGGCGCGGATATCAAAGCAGTCGAGGATGGAAAAATCGGCCAAGGAGAGGGCGCTCTTCCAGCCGACGGAGCTATGTTGGTCGGCGGAGGTGGCAGTAATCATCTCTATGGTGCTTCGGGCAACGATCTTCTTGTCGGCGGCAAAGGCAACGACACGCTTGACGGCAAGGGTGGTAGTGATCTGCTGTTCGGCGGTGCCGACGACGACACGTTCTTGCTCGGCTATGGTGGCACTGATTGGGTGGATGGCGGTTCAGGTAAGGACACGGCGCGTTTCGAGCAGTCCGAGCACAGCCATACGGTGATGGTCTCATCAGCCAATGGCAAGACCCCGAACGGAGACAATATTTTCGTCGTTCTGGATGATTCGACAGAAGGCGTCGACTACCTGACCTCTGTCGAGCACATCAATCTGACCGGACCGAACAACACGCTGATCGTCAAGCAGTTTGATACGCGCGGCATTCCGGTGGCGGTGACCGTGGACCTCGGTTCGGCCGCAAACGATACGGCGGACTTCTCGCAGTATGGCGGACCGGTCTATCTGAATTCGGGTAGCGAAGGCAGTCTCGCTCTTTACTCGGATCCAAATTTCGGGGTGCGTACAGGACTTCAGGTTAAGGGTGCCAGCACGATCCTGCTGACGAACAGCAGTGATAAGGTCAAGGGAACAGGCCCAGGGACGGTTGTTCACACCGGTGGAGGTCAGGACCAGATTGAAGCATCTCACAATGGTCAACTCCTGATCGAAGATGCGAGCACGGACGATCGTATTACCTTCTATGGAATGACCCTGACCGGCGGCGTGCAATGGGGCACGGAAAGCAAGTACGCCGTTGGCAGCTTCGGTGAGAGGTACGGCCGCAATGCGCAAGGCGATCTTGTTGTCGTCGATGCTGAGGGCAACGAAACCTTCATCCCAAAATTCAACTTCACGACCGACGCTTCAAGTGGCCTCACCGCGGGATTGTTCGTCATCCAGGTGACATACCTGATCGAGCGCAGCAACGGCTGGACCGCCGGGTTCGAGACGGCGGCCTCGGCCCTCAAGGCCATGAAGAAGATCGGCCAGGCGCTGACTGGTAAAATGCGGAACTGGACCGATCCGCTGGTGCTCGACCTCGACGGTGGTGGGGTGAATCTGTCATCCATGGCCGGCAACAACGCCTCGTTCGACGTCGACAAGGATGGCTTCGCCGAGCGGGTCGGCTGGGTGCGCGGCGGCGACGGCATGCTGGTGCGCGATCTCAACGGCAACGGCAAGATCGACGACATCGGCGAGATGTTCGGCAACGATCAGACGCCGGGCTTCACGCAGCTCGCGAGCCTCGACGGCAATCACGACGGCAAGATCAGCGCGCTGGACGACGGCCTTGCCGATTTCAACGGCGACGGCGTCGTCGATGCGGCCGACACCTTCGCCACCCTGAAGGTCTGGGTCGACGCCAACGAGGACGGCAAGACCGATGCCGGCGAATTGAAGTCGTTGGCCTCGCTCGACATCGTCTCGATCTCGACCGGATCGACCGTGACCAACACCACCGACAGCGGCAATATCATTGCCGCCACCGGCACTTTCGTGCGAGGTGACGGCACCACCGGCACGATCGGCGAGGTGCAGTTCGACACCGACAACACCCACACGACCTGGCAGGGTGACAGCTCCGTCAGCCCCGACGCCGCAAGCCGGCCCGACCTCAAGGGGTTTGGCACGCTGACCGACCTGCATGTGGCGATGACGCTCGATGCGGATCTGGTGCAGACGGTCGACGCGGCGCTGCCGTCGCTGAACACGCTGTCGCTCGCAAGCTTGCGCGAGGCCGCCCGGACTATCCTCTATGCCTGGACGGGCGCCGTGCCGGTGCCGGCAGGCACACCGGGCACCGAGGCGACGCAGGATTTCTGGTTCGTCGGCGACGTCACCAGGACCGGCGGCATCGCCTACGACTTCCTGGTCAAGAAGGGCGAGTACGGGGCTCCGAGTGGGGAGAACCTGCCTTACTACGGCTATGCGAGCGGGCAGCCCGTCTACAATGCCGACAAGACCCTCGTCTATGGTCATCCGACTATCGACATGGTCCTGGCAAGTCCCCCGGCGCAGGGTAGTTGGAACAAGCTGACGGCGCAGGACATCGCCTTCCTCGAGCGCTACACAGGCCTCGATCTCGGCTTCGTCATGAGCGAGAATCCGAGTTCCGACGCGGTTCACGTGGTTGCGGACGGTCTCACGGCTTCGTGGAACACCCTGAACAAGCTCGCCGTCCGCCTTGCGGCGCAAGGTCCTCTGGCGCCGTTCTTCGCCGGGATCACCTACGATGTTGCGAGCGACACGTTCCGCCCGAGCACGGACCATCAACTGGTGCCGATGCTGGAGGCGATCTTCCACGCCGCCCCCGCGACGGCCAGCGGCGCGCAGGATTTCCTTGCGCAGTGGCACGACATCATCAACGTCGTGCTGCCCGACTTTCAGCGCGACAACGAGGGCCATCAGCTTACCGACGCGTTCCTGTTCCAGAACCTGGTCGGTGCCTATGAGGACGTGCCGCTTGCGATTTCGCTGCAGCAGGCGGCCGCGATCTTCGATATCCCGGCCTCCGAGATCAAGACCGGCAGCGGGACGATCGCCGGCAACGACACCAAGACCGACCTGTTCTACCTCGACTCCACTAACCAGTTGGCGCAAGGGCAGGGTGGCTCTGATGCCTATATCGTCGGGTACAATTTCGGCCACGACGTCATCCAGGACGTCTGGCAGGGATTGGGGCAGAACCAGGAAGACAGCATCTGGTTCTCCCACCTCAACGTCTCGGACCTGACCTTCACCCGCGACGGCTTCGATCTCCTGATCACCCAGAACGGCACCAACAACCAGATCCGTGTGGTCGACGAATTCGCCGGCCGCAGGCCTGGCCTCGTCACCGCGTTCCAGGATTTCGACAAGCAGATCGAGATCATCAAATTCGCCGATGGCACTACCTGGGACCAGCTCGACATCGCCAAGGCGATCGGCATGCCGTCCTATGCGACCGACGACAATCTGATCGGAACGCCCGACGTCGATTTCCTCAATGGTGGCGCCGGGACCGACTTCATGTCCGGTGGCGATTCCGGTGACCACTACTTCTTCGGCCTCGGCTATGGCCACGACTCCATCGAGGACAGGGAAGTCTGGGTCTGGCAGGCCTCGAACGACTATGTGCATTTCGGCGCCGGCATCAGCGAGGACGACGTGACGTTCCAGCGCGTGGGCGTCAGCGACGATCTCCAGGTCTCGATCAACGGCACCAGCGACGTTCTGACCGTCACGGGCCAGTTCAGCGTTGCCTACGGCCTGCTCAACACGCAGCAGGATCGTATCGAGATCTTCACCTTTGATGACGGCAGCTACATCGGCTGGGAAGACATCATCAAGGCGCTGGATGCCGCCGCCGGCACCGACGGCAACGACACCATCACCGGATTTAATTACGACGATCTGCTCGATGGCGGCGCCGGCAACGATTTCATGACCGGCGGAAACGGCAACGACACCTATGTGTTCGGCCGGGGCTATGGCTCGGACACGATCGAGGACCGTGTCAACTACATCCTGAGTGGCACCGACGATACCGTAAAGTTCAAGGAAGGCATCTCCCGGAGCGACCTGACCTTCCACCACGACGGCAACACCAGCGATATCAGGATCACGATCAACGGCACCGACGACAGCCTGACCGTCCGCGGCGAGTTCTCCATCATCTATGGCCTGATCGCGACGATGGACGACCGGATCGAGAACTTTACTTTCGCCGACGGCACCGTGCTCGGATGGCACGACATCTTGCTGCAGGTCGATGACGAGGCCGGAACCAGCGGCAACGACACGATCTACGGCTTCGGCTACAATGACACGCTGCAGGGCCGGGCAGGGGACGATTATCTCTACGGCGGCCAGGGTGACGATACCTACGTCTATTCCCGCGGCGACGGGCACGATACGATCTACGACCTCGCCGATGCGCAAGGGCCGGAGTTCGACACGCTGGTGCTGCACGGCATCAACCCGGCCGACGTCTCGTTCACCCGCGTCAACTACAGCGACGTCGCGCTGGTCTTCGCCGAAAGCGCGCCGGGCGCCGGCGATAGTGGTTCCGTGGTGCTGCAGGGCGAGCTCGACAATTGGTTCGCCCAGGGCGTCGAGCAGGTCGTGTTCGACGACGGCACCGTCTGGACCCAGAGCGATCTGCGCGTGAAGGTGCTGGCGCAGGCCTCGACGCCGGGCAACGACACCATCGTCGCCTTCAACACCAACGATGTTATCGAGGGCGGCAAGGGCGATGATACCATCAGCGGCGGCGCCGGAGACGACACCTATATCTACACGCGCGGCGACGGAAACGATTCCATCGCCGAGGTTGGAAACGGCAACTACAGCAGCTTCGATACGCTAAGGCTCCACAACATCGCCCCTGGCGCGGTCAGCCTGGCCCGGAACGGTAATGATTTGACACTGGTGATTGCCGAGAGCGCGCCGGGCGCGGGCGATGGTGGGTCCGTGCTGCTCTATGATGACCTCAAGGGCTGGACTGCCTCGGGCGTCGAGCAGATCGTCTTCGATGACGGGACGATCTGGGGACAGGACTATCTGCGTGCGCGTGTTCTGGTGGAGCTTACGACAGACGGCAACGACACGATTTACGGATTTAATACCAATGACACGCTACGCGGCGGCAAGGGTGACGACATCCTGTACGGCGGGACGGGCGACGACACCTACGTCTATTCGCGCGGTGACGGTAACGACACCATCTACGAGGTCTGGCTCGGTAACTACAGCAGCTTCGATACCCTGAGGCTGCAGAACATCGCGCCATCGGCCGTTCACCTGACGCGGAACGGGGCCGACATGACGCTCGTCATTGCCGAAAGCGCACCCGGCGCCGGCGACGGCGGCTCGATCCTGCTCACGGACGAGGAGACCGGAAACCAGACCTCGGGCGTCGAGCAGATCGTGTTCGACGACGGCACGGTGTGGACCCAGGCCGATCTGCGCGCGATGTGGCTGGTGCAGGAGACCGCGTCGACGGATACGTCGATCACCGGCTTCAGGACCGACGATACCATCGTCGCCGGCACGGTGGACCGCTCCCTGCATGGTGCGGGCGGACGGGATACCTATGTTTACAGTGCCTCCGGCGGCAATGTGGTGATCGACGATCCCGGTCATCTTCAGTCCGAGCTCGATTTCACCGACATCGCCTCGACGGATGTCAGCCTGCTGCGGCCGGTGGCTAATAGCGGCGCCAATCTGGTGATCACGGTCAACAGCACCGGCAAGACGATCACCGTCCTGAACGAGTTCACGGCGAACGGAGGCTTGCGCGCGATCTCGTTCTCGGACGGGGTGATCTGGAACCCGGACCAGGTCAAGGCCGTTCTCGCGGGCGGCAGCGGGGAGATTTATGTGTTCAACCGCGGCGACGGTGCGGTGACCATGGACCAGACGGTCACCAGCGTCCGTCTCGGCAGCGGCATCTCGCCCGATGACATCATCCTTCAGGCCAACGGCCGTGATCTCGTCGTCAAGCTGCGGGGAAGCACCGACAGCCTCACGGTCTTCGGCGCACTGACCGCCAATGCATGGGGCATCTCGAGCACGCTGTCCACGCTGAAGTTCAGCGACGGCACGTCGCTGGCCCTCGGACAGCCCAGCGCCGGCCATGGCCTGCCGCTGACGTTCACTTGGGTGCTCAACACCGCCAATTTCGACATGGTCGGTTCGGTCTACGGCACCAACGTGTATGAGGTGACGGCGCCCGGCAAACTGAACTTCGCCAATGTCAGCGCGATCGGCGGCACCAACATCGTCAAGTTCGACAAGGGCGCTCAGAACCTTATCGTCGACACCCACAATCTCCCCGGCAGCCTTGTACTCGGCCCGCAGATCGCGGCGCAGGACGTGTACTGGCAGACCGACTCCTGGGGCAATTTGTTCCTGAAGCTTCGGGGGGACGCCGCCGACAGCATTGCCATTTGGGGCGACCTGCAGCTCGCGAACGGCGTCGTGACCAGCGCGATCAAGTCCGTGACATTCAGCGACGGGACAGTTCTGGACACGAGCCACGGTCCGGCCGCCTTCACCTGGCTCGGGAACACGGCAAACTTCAACATCACCGGCACGAATCTCGGTACCAACATCTATGAGGTGACGATCGCCGGAAAGATCAACTTTGCCGATGCGGCTGCGGCGGGCGGCACGAATATCGTGAAGTTCGACAGGGGCGGGCAGGCGCTCAACGTCGTGGCCAACAATTTCGGCGGCGAGCTCGATCTCGGCCCGAACATCTCGGTGCAGGACGTGTATTGGCAGAGTAACGGCTACGGCGACCTCATCATGAGGCTCCGTGGTGATGATGCCGATAGCATCAACGTTTGGGGCGACCTGCGCATCCTCAATGGCAGTCTCACCGGCGCGATCAAGACCGTCAAATTCGGGGACGGTACTGTTCTCGACATGAGCCACGGTCCGTCCAATTTCACCTGGCTCGGCAATACCGCTGGCTTCAACATCACTGGCACGACGTTCGGGACCAACGTCTACGAAGTCATCGCGGCGAACGGCAAGATCAACTTTGCCGATGGTGGTTCGGTCGGCGGCATCAATATCGTCAAGTACGACAAGGGCGGGCAGGCGCTCAACGTCGTGGCCAACAATTTCGGCGGCGAGCTCGATCTCGGCCCGAACATCTCGGCACAGGACGTGTATTGGCAGAGCAACGGCTATGGCGACCTCATCATGAGGCTCCGCGGCGATGATGCCGACAGCATCAACGTGTGGGGCGACATGCATGTCACGAACGGCGTCGTCACGAGCGCGATCAAGACAGTGAAGTTCAGCAACGGAACCGTTCTCGACATGAGCCACGGTCCCTCGAATTTCACCTGGCTCGGAAACACCGCGAACTTCAACATCACCGGCACGACGTTCGGGACCAACATCTACGAGGTCACGGCGGCGAACGGGAAGATCAACTTTGCCGACGGCGGCGCGGTCGGCGGCATCAATATCGTCAAGTACGACAAGGGCGGTCTTGCGCTGAACGTGCAGGCCAACAATTTCAGCGGCGAGCTGGACCTTGGTCCGACCATCTCGGCGCAGGACGTGTATTGGCAGAGCAACGGCTACGGCGATCTCATCATGAGGCTCCGTGGCGACGATGCCGACAGCGTCAATTTCTGGGGCGACCTGCATGTCGTCAATGGAGTCCGCACCAGCGCGGTCAAGACCGTCAAGTTCAGCGACGGAACCGTGCTGGACATGAGCCATGGTCCTTCGAATTTCAATTGGCTCGGCAATACCGCGAACTTCAACATCACCGGCACGACGTTCGGGACCAACATCTACGAGGTCACGGCGGTGAACGGGAAGATCAACTTCGCCGATGCCGGCGCGGTCGGCGGCATCAATATCGTCAAGTTCGACAAGGGCGGCCAGGCGCTGAACGTTCAGGCTAACAATTTCACCGGTGAGCTGAATCTCGGTCCGACCATCTCGGCGCAGGACGTCTATTGGCAGACCAATGGCTACGGCGACCTGATCCTCAAGCTGCGCGGCGATGATGCCGACAGCATCAATGTCTGGGGCGACCTGCATTTTACCAACGGCGTCGTCACCAGCGCGATCAAGAACGTGAAGTTCAGTGACGGCACCGTTCTGGACATGAGCCAGGGACCGTCCGCGTTCACCTGGATCGGGACCGCCAACAACTACAATCTCGTCGGCAGCAACATGCGCTCGAACGTATTCGAGATCACGCAGGGGAACGGCGCGATCAAGTTCGGGAATGCCAGCGCGGGCGGGGATGGCAACAACACGATCAAGTACGACAAGGGCGACGGGCTGGCCGACGTTCAACTCAATGGCGGCAAGGGAATAGTGGCGCTCGGCAGCAACGTTTCGGCGCAGGACGTCATCCTGGGCTCGAACAGTGCCGGCGACCTGATCGTCAAGTTCCGCAACGACACCACCGACGCGATCACGATCCACAACGACCTCGTCTTCGGCAACGTCAATTCCTACGGAATCAGCGCCATCAAGTTCGCCGACGGGACGACGTGGGACTACACGTTCATCGCGTCGAACGCCTGGATCAGGGGGACGGCGGGCAACGACTCGATCAGCCTACCGGTGAACGCTGCCACGGTCGACGCCGGTGCCGGCGATGACACATTCAGTGTCTCGGGCAACGGCTCCGACCGCATCGTGTTCGGGGTCGGCAACGGTCACGACGTGCTGGACAACCCCGGCAACGGCTACCAACGTACCGACGTCCTGGATCTCGCGGGACTTCTGCCGTCGGATGTCGTGCTGTCGAGGTCGGGAAACCAGCTGATCGCGAAGATCACCGCGACCGGTGAGACGTTCACGGCGCTCTGGCAGTTCTATGCCGATGGCCTGACTTACGGCATTGGCTCTATCAAGTTTGCAGACGGGACTGTCTGGGATCGGACGGCGATTGCCGCGAACGCCTGGGTTCGAGGAACGTCAGGCAACGATTCCATAGGTTTGCCCTCGACGGGTATCGTCGTCGACGGTGGGGCGGGCGATGACACGCTCAGTGTCAGCGGTACCGGCGCAGATCAGATCATTTTCGCCAAGGGCCGCGGCCACGATACGTTGGACAATCCGAACTCGGGCTACCAGCGCAACGACACTCTCGTGCTGACAGATATTCTTCCGTCGGAGGTCCAGCTGACCCGTTCGGGCAACCAGCTGATCGTCAAGGTGCCTTCGACCGGGGATACCTTCACGGCCTTGTGGCAGTTCCTGGATGGAGGCACGTCCATCTACGGCCTCAACTACATCAGATTTGCTGACGGTACTGTTTGGGATCGTACGGGTATCGCCGCGAAGGCCTGGGTCCGCGGCACGTCGGGTAATGATTCCATCACCCTGCCGGCGACCAACGTCACGGCCGACGCGGGCGCGGGCGACGATACGATCACCGTCTCCGGCAACGGCTCCGACCGCATCGTCTTCGCCAAGGGATACGGTCACGACACGCTGACCAATCCCGGCTCGGGCTACAGCCGCGACGACACGCTGGTGCTGAGCGACATCAACCCGTGGGAGGTGCAGTTCAGCCGCAGTGGCGATGCCATGACGCTGAGCGTGCCGATGACGGGGGATTCCTTCCGCGTGAACTTCCAGTACTGGGGCGACGGCAGCCAGATCCAGGGGCTCACGCACATTCAGTTCGCAAACGGCAGCAACTGGAGCAGGTCGAACCTCGTGGATGCCACGTCGACCTTCACCTGGACGGGAAGCGCGGCGAACGCCACGCTCACCGGAAACGACTACGGCGCGAACGTCTTCCAGTTCGGCTCGGGGGCGGAGACGGCCTATGGCGGCGCCAGAAGCAATGTGTACCAGGTCACCACGAGCACCGGGCAGGCGCAGATCAATCTGTCGGCCGCGACCGGTTCCAAGAACGAGATCGACTTCCTCAGCGGCATAACCGATCAGAACCTGTGGTTCGAGCAGGCCGGCAATGATCTCAAGATCGATCTGCTTGGCTCCAATACAAGCACGACGATCAGCAACTGGTTCTCGGGCAGCGCAGGTTCGATGCAGGCGATCACGGCTGGCGGTCTCAAGATCGACAGCCAGATATCGCAGCTGGTGCAGGCGATGGCGACCTATTCGGCGAATAACGCCGGATTTGATCCAACCAGCGCGAGCATTCATACGTTGCCGAACGATACGGCCCTTCAGGGCGCGGTCACTGCGGCCTGGCACGCATGATAGGACGAAGGCACCGCGCCCCTTGGGTGTGGTGCCTTCCAGCACCTTGTGAGTGCTGCTGCAGCGGCGAATGCGTGGCGCGATGCACAGGTCGCGGTCGGTTGGCGTCAACAGGCCGGAGCTATATGGTGACCGGCTGACAGTTCGACAGTTTACACTGCGTCTGCCGGCACAAAACAGCTGATGATGATGTTGCCGCGGTGATGCACGTACCACACGACGGCCTGACCGACCGGATTGCCGCGATCGCGAATGATGGCCCGCTCGGGTACGGCCATCCATTCTCCTTCAATCGGCACCCAATAGGTACCGTCACGATAATCATATTCGGTACGGTGACCATCCGAGATGTCGCAGCATGGTACGCCGTTCGGCGCGGTCACGGACTTGAACCATGCGCGGATGTCAGGCGGGACGTTGTCGTATTGTCCGCGGTCGAACGCGAGCGCCGTGCCATTTAGCGTAGAGACGAACACCCAGAGAGCGACCTGCACGAGCTGTCGCATCCGATCCTCCACTCCTGTCGTATGTCTTGCCCACCTCTTGGTGAGCACGACTCGACGTTGGCGTGATTAAGCCTGAGCTCAGCCGCCGTTGCATGCTCAAAAAGTGAGCGTTCCAAGGGGCCGGGGGATGGTGCGGCGCAAAACTGGCGCTTGGTTGCGCTTCGCAGTCAGGCAGTGCGCCCGACGACCTCTCAGATCAGGTTCGACGAGATGCGCTTCTACGAATTGCGCCGGTTTGCGTTGACCGCGATCGCCGCCGCCGCTGTGCGGTTCTCGACGCCGAGCTTGGCATAGATCTGCTCGAGATGCTTGTCGACGGTGCGTGGCGAGAGGCCAAGGATCTGCGCGATGTCGCGATTGGTTTTGCCTTTCGCCAGCCAGGACAGCACCTCGCTCTCACGTGTCGTCAACCCGAGCTCACGAGGGAATTCCGCCGGCGAGTCTGTGCCTGTATCCTTTGCCAGCCGCAGCAGCAATTCGTTCGGGCCGAGCTTGCCTACATATTGCAGCCGAAGCTGCTCGCTGCCGGTAGACGATGCCATCGCGGCAGTCTTCGAGGCGGCTTTGCCTTTCTGGATCTGATCGATCCATTGCGGTATCGGGTCGGGCAGCACCAAGTTATCGTCGGCATCGACTGCGAGGGCATCCGCCAGCAGCTTCTGCGCCTGCGGCGTGGCCCACTTGATCTTGCCGGCGTCGTTCACCGCGAGCAGATAGCGGCCGGAGACGTCGTGCGCTGCGCGCGCACTCTGGGTCAGCCGCGCGTTGGCAAGATGGACGCGAATGCGTGCCAGTATCTCCTCAATCGCGATCGGCTTGGTGACATAGTCGACGCCGCCGGCTTCGAGCCCGCGCACGATGTGCTCGGTCTCGGCAAGGCCCGTCATGAAGATGATCGGCACACCGTCGAGGCCGGCATCGCGCTTCAGCCGTTTGCAGGTCTCGAACCCGTCCATGCCTGGCATCACCGCATCGAGCAGCACGATGTCTGGCGTGATCTGGTCGACGATCCGCATCGCGGACAAGCCATCGAGTGCGACCATCACGGTCATGCCTGCGCCATCGAGCGCGTCGGTCAGGAGACGGAGCGTCTCGGGAGAATCGTCGACGACGAGGGCGACGTCGCGCTTTTTGGGGTCAGTGATCATAGCTGTGCAGGGTTTTCAGCGTCGCCATGTATTGATCGAGATCGAAACGGTCGAGCAGTGCGCGCATATGGGTGACGAAGTCGGCGTGCTCCGGCAGCTCGGTGCCGATTTCGTCGAGCTTGAGCTGGATCGCCCGGACGTAGCCGAGACGGCCAAGATCGATCAGCTCCTCGACATATTTCCCCGGGGGTCGCGAGCCGCTCTCCGGTTTCCACAGCGGCGCGGGGGCCTGTTCGGCGTCGTATTGCCAGTCGAGCTTGAGCAATTGGCGGATGGTTTCCAGCAGCCGCGGGATGTCGATCGGCTTCATCAGATAGCCGTCGTGGAACGGCTGCGCCAGCGGCGCGCCATGCGCTTCGAGCGCGCTTGCCGACACCATCAGGATGCGCGCGGTGTGATGGCCGTTGGCGCGCAAGGTCTCTGCCACCGTCCAGCCGTCCATGCCGGCCATGGAGATATCGAGCAGGAACAGGTCGGGCCGGCAGTGCTGCGCCAGCGCGAGGCAGCCGGGACCATCGGGGGCGCTGAGCAGGATGAAGCCGAGCGGCGCCAGCACCTCGCGCAGGAGATCGCGATGCGTCGGGTCATCGTCGGTGATCAGGATCGTCTTGCGCGGGCCGAGATAGCCGTAGATCGGCGCCTCCACCGGTGCATCGCGCCGGGGATTGGTGACCTCGGAGAGCAGGAGCTTCACGCGGAAGGTCGCGCCGGTCCCGACCGTGCTCGTCACCTTGATGTCGCCGCCCATCACGCCTGCGAGCAGGCGGCTGATCGTGAGACCCAGGCCGGTCCCGGTCTGCGGCTGCGCCACGCCGAGCGCGCCGCGCTCGAATGGGGCGAAGATGCGTTCGAGATCGTCCTGCCGGATGCCGGGGCCGGTATCGACGACCTCGAATTCGGCGACGGGGCTGCGATAATGCACGACGAACTTGACGCTGCCGGTCTGCGTGAACTTGATCGCGTTCGACAGCAGATTGATCAGGATCTGCCGCAACCGCTTTTCATCCGCATAGACCACGACCGGCAGAATCGCCGGCCGCTTGAACATGAAGTCGATGCCCTTGGCGGCAGCTTGCAGGCGGAACATGCCGACGAGCTGATCGAGGAAGTCGTTGAGGCGAACCTCGTCGCGGGAGAGGTAGAGCCGTCCGGCTTCGATCTTGGAGATGTCGAGGATGCCGTCGATCAACCCCGACAGATGATCGGCGCTGCGGCGGACTACCCGCACCTGATCCCGGGGCCGCGCCTGCAGACTGTTGTCCTGCTCGAGCAATTGCGCATAGCCGGAGATCGCGTTCAGCGGGGAGCGCAGCTCGTGGCTCAGTCCGACCACATAACGGCTCTTGGCGAGGTTGGCGGACTCCGCGACCTCCTTGGCGCGCTGCAATTCGGCGTCGGTGCGCTTGTGCGCGTCGATCTCCTGGATCAGGAGCGTGGTCTGCCGCCGGGTTTCCTCCTCCGCTGCGCGACGGCTCTGCTGCGCCAGCACGAACAGCCAGGCAACGACGCCGATGATGATGATCAGCGAGAAGAACACTTTCCATAGCACGTCAGCCAGCAGCGCGTCGGCATGCACGGTTGCCGAGGTCTGCAGGTAGACCAGTCCGAGCACGAGCCCTACGAGCCCGGCCGAGACAGCGAATACGCCGATATACTGACCGAACTGCGAGTTGAGCCGGGTATGGATCGTCTCGGGCAGCATCTTGCCGAGCGCTTCCGACACCTGTGCACCGGCCCGTGCGTGCGGCTTGCAGAGGTCATGACAGCGGGCGTCGAGCGAGCAACACAGCGAGCAGATTGGTCCGGCATAGGCGGGGCATGATGCCATGTCCTCCGGCTCGAACGAATGCTCGCAGATACAGCATTGGATGGCCTCGACGTTCTGCCAGCCCCGCTTCGGCTTCCGGGCGATGTAGTACTTGCCGCCGGTGGCCCACGCGATCAGCGGCGCCGAGACGAAGGCGGCTGCGAGAGCGACGAAGGCCGACAGGGCCTTGGCTGTCGGGCCAAACACGCCATAGAACGCGCTGATCGAGGCAATGGTCGCGATCGTCATGGCGCCGACGCCGACCGGGTTGATGTCGTAGAGATGGGCGCGCTTGAACTCGATCTGCGGTGGACGCAGGCCAAGCGGCTTGTTGATGACGAGATCGGCGACCAGAGCGCCGACCCATGCGATCGCGACGTTGGAGTAGAGCGCCAGCGTCTGCTCCAGCGCCTTGTAGACACCGATTTCCATCAGGAGCAGCGCCACCACGACGTTGAACACCAGCCAGACCACGCGACCGGGATGGCTGTGCGTCAATCGCGAGAAGAAGTTCGACCAGGCGATCGAGCCGGCATAGGCGTTGGTGACGTTGATCTTGACTTGCGACAGGATCACGAAAGTGCCGGTCAGCGCCAGCGCGAGGTCCGGCTGCGACAGCACATAGCGAAAAGCTTCGAGATACATGTTGGCCGGCTCGGCAGCCTGCTCGAGCCCGACGCCATGGCTCAGCGCGAAATAGGCCAGGAAGGAGCCGACCAGCAATTTGAGCGCGCCGAAAATGATCCAGCCGGGGCCGGCGCTGAGCAGGGCGATCCACCAGGAGGTTCGAGAGGTACGGCGGTCGCGCGGCAGGAAACGCAGGAAGTCGACCTGTTCGCCGATCTGCGCCACCAGCGAGAACACCACCGACGCGGCGGTGCCGAACAGCAGGAGATCGAGATGCCCGTTGGGATCGCCATGCTCGCCGGCGAACGTCCGCCACTCCGTGAACGAATGGGGATTGGCCCAGGCGATCGCCAGGAAGGGGAGCACGTGCAGGACGATCCAGATCGGCTGTGTCCACAGCTGGAAGCGGCTGATCAGGGTAATCCCGTGGGTCACGAGGGGGATGATGACGATGGCGCTGACGAGATAGCCGAGCGGGCGGGGGATTCCGAAGCACAGCTCCAGCGCCGCGGCCAGAATGACCGCCTCAAACGCGAAGAAGATGAACGTGAAGGACGCGTAGATCAGCGAGGTGATGGTCGAGCCGATATAACCGAAACCGGCGCCTCTGGTCAGCAGGTCGATATCGGTGCCGCATTTTGCGGCATAGTAGGCAATCGGCAGGCCACAGAGGAAGATGATGACGCTGACCACCAGAATGGCGGCGATCGCGTTGGAGGCGCCGTAGTTCAGCGTGATGGTGCCGCCGATCGCTTCCAGCGCCAGAAATGAGATCGCACCAAGCGCGGTGTTGGCGACACGGGCGGCGGACCAGCGCCGTGCGCTCTTGGCGGTGAAGCGCAGCGCGTAGTCTTCCAGCGTCTGGTTGGCGACCCATTGGTTGTACTGGCGCCTGACGCGGTCTATTCGCTGCCGCCCTGCCACTCGAACCCCACTTCCGAAACTGTCGCCGGATCCCTCGCAAATCCCGTACCAAAAGCCTACGTCGGTATTTTGCGGTGCAGTATACGCGATCTTGCGTATGCTTGCGCTGCACAAATTCGAGCCATCCTCACGGCACCAATCGCGTGTCCTCGAACAAAAAGTGGGGTGCTCATGTCAGACGAAGCCAACAAGGGCCTGTTCTCGCCGCTCCGGCGCAAATTATTGATGGGAATGGCGGCCGTGCCGGCCATCACCATGCTGCCGCGGGCGTCCTTCGCCCAGGCCCCGGCGACCTCGGCGGTCAACACCACGGGTCTTGCGGTCACCGACACCGAAGTGACGGTCGGTATCCTGCATTCGGCGACCGGTACCATGGCGATCTCCGAGACCGGGTCGATCGAGGCCGAAAAGCTCGCCATCGAGCAGATCAACGCCGCCGGCGGCGTGCTCGGGCGCAAGATCAAGTTCATCCAGGAAGACGGCGCCTCCGATTGGCCGACCTTTGCGGAAAAGGCCAAGAAGCTCCTCGTCAACGACAAGGTCGCGGCGATTATGGGTTGCTGGACCTCGGCCTCGCGCAAGGCGGTGCTGCCCGTGATGGAGCAGTACAACGGCATGCTCTACTACCCGACCTTCTATGAAGGTCTCGAGCAGTCCAAGAACGTGATCTACACCGGCCAGGAAGCCACCCAGCAGATCCTCGCCGGCCTGAACTGGATCGCCAAGGAGAAGGGCGCCAAATCGTTCTTCTTCATCGGCTCCGACTACATCTGGCCGCGCACCTCGAACAAGATCGCGCGCAAGCATGTCGAGAACGTGCTGAAAGGCAAGGTCGTCGGCGAGGAGTATTACGCGCTCGGCTCGACACAGTTCAACTCGGTCATCAACAAGATCAAGCTGACCAAGCCTGACGTGATCTTCACCGACGTTGTCGGCGGCTCCAACGTCGCCTTCTACAAGCAGCTGAAGGCTGCCGGCATCGACCTCTCCAAACAGCCGCTGCTGACGATCTCGGTGACCGAGGACGAGATCGACGGTATCGGCGGCGAGAACATTGCGGGCGCCTATGCCTGCATGAAGTACTTCCAGTCGCTCGACAATCCCAACAACAAGGCGTTCGTGCCGGCCTTCAAGAAGGCGTGGGGCGAAAAGACCGTGATCGGAGACGTCACCCAGGCTGCCTATCTCGGCCCTTGGCTGTGGAAGCTGACGGTCGAGAAGGCCGGCTCGTTCGACGTCGACAAGATCGCGGCGGCCTCGCCCGGCGTCGAGTTCAAGGGCGCGCCGGAAGGCTATGTGCGCATCCACGAGAACCATCATCTCTGGTCGAAGACCCGTGTCGGTCGCGCCAAGCTCGATGGTCAGTTCGAGCTGATCTACGAGACCGCAGATCTGGTCGAGCCGGATCCGTTCCCGAAGGGTTACCAGTAAGCGCGCGGATTTCCCCGCAAGCTTCCCCACCAAGAGCTCCCTGGCGTGGATTGCAAGTCCATGCCCACGACCCCCGCGTCGCGATGTCAATCGCGACGCGGGACCCTCGGACGCGGGACGCTGTTCCCCGGACGCGGGACGCTGTCCCCTCGACGGAGAAATCAGATGTTCGGCGACTATTCGATTGGCGACCTCGGCTCGATCTTCGTCATGCAGGGCTTTGCCGGCCTGATCCTGTTTTCCGTCTACGTGCTCATGGCGCTCGGGCTCGCGATCATCTTCGGCCAGATGGGCGTCATCAACATGGCCCATGGCGAGTTCATGATCCTGGGCGCCTACGTCACCTGGATGACGTCGAACTTCTTCCAGTCCTATCTGCCCAGCCTGTTCAGCGGCTACTTCTTCCTCGCCATGATATTGGCCTTCCTGGCCTCCGGCGCGCTCGGAATGCTGGTCGAATGGGTGCTGATCCGGCACCTCTACAAGCGACCGCTCGACACGCTGCTTGCGACCTGGGGCCTCAGCCTCATGTTGCAGCAGGCCTATCGCTCGATCTTCGGTGCGCGCGAGGTCGGCGTCGAGCTGCCGCAATGGATGCTCGGCTCGCTGCACGTCACCGACTCGATCGAGGTACCGATCAACGGCGTCTTCGTGATGGGCCTGACGGTGCTGATCACGATCGGCGTCGCCTACATCATGTTCCGTTCGCGCTGGGGCCGCCAGGTCCGCGCCGTCGTGCAGAACCGCATCATGGCAGGCGCCGTCGGCATCAACACGGCCAAGGTCGACCGCTACACCTTTGCACTCGGCTGCGGCATCGCCGGCGTCGCAGGCAGCGCCTTCACCATGATCGGCTCGACCGGACCGACGTCGGGCCAACTCTATATCGTCGATACCTTCCTTGTCGTCGTGTTCGGCGGCGCCGCCAGCCTGCTCGGCACCATCGCCTCCGCCTTCTCGATCTCGCAGACCCAGTCGACGCTCGAGTTCTTCATGTCGGGCTCGATGGCGAAGGTGCTGACGCTGCTCGCAGTGGTCGGAATTCTGATGCTGCGGCCGCAGGGGCTGTTTGCCCTCAAGGTCCGCAAATAACGGAAGTGCAGGGGGCTAGACTCATGAACGACAGTCGTTTTGCCACGCGATCTGAGTTGATCGGCATCCTGGTGCTCGCGGTCTTTCTGGTCGTGATCCTGCCGCTCTGTCTCGACGTCTTTCGCCTCAACCTGGTCGCCAAATATCTGACCTACGCCTTCGTGGCGCTGGGGTTGGTGATCTGCTGGGGCTACGGCGGCATCCTGAGCCTGGGGCAGGGGGTATTCTTCGGCCTCGGCGGCTACTGCATGGCGATGTTCCTCAAGCTTGAGGCGTCGAGCGTCGAAAACACCAAGATCCAGTCGACGCCGGGCATCCCCGATTTCATGGACTGGAATCAGATCACCGCGCTGCCATTCTTCTGGAAGCCGTTCCACAGCCTGACCTTCACCATCCTGGCCGTCATCCTGGTGCCCGGCATCTTCGCCCTGATCATCGGTGCTGCCATGTTCAAGCGCCGTGTGGGCGGCACCTACTTTGCGATCATCACGCAGGCGGTCGCGGCGATCCTGACCATCCTGATCGTGGGACAGCAGGGCTACACCGGCGGCATCAACGGCATGACCGATCTACGCACGCTGAAGGGTTGGGATATCCGTCCCGACCACGCCAAGGTCGTGCTCTATTTCTTCGAAGTCGGCCTGCTGTTTGCCTGCATCTGCATCGCCCAGCTGGTGCGCCACTCCAAGCTCGGACGCATCCTGGTGGCGATGCGCGACCAGGAGGACCGGGTCCGGTTCTCCGGCTACAGCGTCGCCAATTTCAAGATCTTCGCCTTTTGCATCGCCGCGATCTTCGCCGCGATCGGAGGTGCGATGTTCGCGCTCAATGTCGGCTTCATGTCCCCGTCCTTCGTCGGCATCGTGCCGTCGATCGAGATGGTGATCTATACGGCGGTCGGCGGCCGGCTCTCGATCCTCGGCGCCGTCTATGGAACGCTCCTCGTCAATTTTGCCAAGACCAGCCTCTCGGAGTCCTTCCCCGAACTCTGGCTGTTCGGCCTGGGCGGCCTGTTCATCGCCGTGGTGCTCGCCTTCCCGAACGGCCTTGCCGGGATCTGGGGAGATTACGTCCAGCCGCGCATCAGCAAGCTGATCGGCGCACGCAAGCCAAAGTCAGGCTGGACCGACAATTCGGTCGCCGACGGCGCACCGGCAGAGTGAGGAGGATTTCATGCTCGTCGGACATCAGCCCAAGCCCTTCCTGCTCTCGGTCGAAGGTCTCACCGTCTCCTTCGACGGCTTCAAGGCGGTCAACGATCTCTCCTTCTATGTCGAGGAGAACGAGATCCGCGTCATCATCGGCCCCAACGGGGCCGGCAAGACCACCGTGCTCGACCTGATCTGCGGAAAGACCAAGGCGACGTCGGGTTCGATCGAATTCCGCGGTAAGGACCTGACCAAGCTGAAGGAGAACCAGATCGTCAAGGCCGGCGTCGGCCGCAAGTTCCAGACACCCTCGATCTACGACGACCTCACGGTGTTCGAGAATTTGGAGATATCCTATCCGCGCGGCCGCACCGTGTTCGGCGCGCTGACCTTCACGCGCGATGCCGCCGTGCGCGACCGCGTCCATGAAGTGGCGGAAATGATCTTCCTGAAGGACCGCCTCAACATGAGCGCGGCGCTGCTCAGCCACGGTCAGAAGCAGTGGCTCGAGATCGGCATGCTGCTGATCCAGGACCCTGACCTGCTGATGCTGGATGAGCCCGTTGCCGGCATGAGCGTCTCCGAACGCGCCAAAACCGCCGAGCTGCTCAATCGCATCATCAAAGACCGCTCGGTGCTCGTCATCGAGCACGACATGAAGTTCGTGGAGGACATCGCCCACAAGGTCACCGTGCTGCACCAGGGCCAGATCCTCTCCGAGGGCACCATGGAGAAGGTGAAGAACGATCCGAAGGTCATTGAAGTGTACCTCGGTCACTGAGGAGCGACATCCATGCTGACAATCAATGATCTCCACGTCGCCTACGGCCAGAGCGAGGTGCTGCACGGCCTCAATGTGCAGGTCGCGCCCAACGAGATCGTCGCGATCATGGGCCGCAACGGCATGGGCAAGACCACGCTGATGAAGTCGCTGATGGGCATCGTGCCGACGAAGAGCGGCAAGGTGACCATGGACGGCACCGAGCTCGGCTCGCTGCCGAGCTACGACCGGGTGGCAAAGGGCCTCGCCTATGTGCCGCAGGGCCGCATGATCTTCTCGACCATGACGGTGAAGGAGAACATCGAGACGGGCCTCGTCGTCTCCGGCGGCTCGGAAGTGCCCGCTGACATCTACGAGCTGTTTCCGGTACTGCTGGAGATGAAGGGCCGCCGCGGCGGCAATCTCTCAGGTGGGCAACAGCAGCAGCTCGCCATCGCTCGGGCACTCGCCACCAAGCCGAAGGTGCTGCTGCTGGACGAGCCGACCGAAGGCATCCAGCCGTCGATCATCAAGGAGATGGCGCGCACGCTGAAGCGCATCCGCGACGAGCGGGGGCTCTCGATCGTCGTCTCGGAGCAGGTCCTGAGCTTCGCGCTCGACATCGCCGACCGCGTGCTCGTGATCGAGAACGGCGAGATCGTGCGTGACGATCCGCGCGACAGCGTCGATGCCGCGCAGATCTCGAAATTCCTGTCTGTCTAACCAGTAAAACGAAGGGGAGCATCTCGATGCCAGATACACTGATCAAGGTCGATCTCACCAAGTCGGCCTATGAAAACGACAAGATCCACAACCGCTGGCATCCGGAGGTTCCGATCGTCGAGTGGGTCAGCCCCGGCGACGACTTCATCATCGAAACCGTCGACTGGACCGGCGGCTTCATCAAGAACAACGACTCGGCCGACGACGTGCGCGATATCGACCTGTCGATCGTGCACTTCCTGTCCGGCCCGATCGGCGTCAAGGGTGCCGAGCCCGGCGACTTGCTTGTGGTCGACCTGCTCGACGTTGGACCGCTGAAGGAGAGCCTGTGGGGCTTCAACGGCTTCTTCTCCAAGCAGAACGGCGGCGGCTTCCTGACTGATCACTTCCCGCTGGCGCAGAAGTCGATCTGGGACATCAAGGGCCTTTACACGTCGTCGCGCCACGTGCCCGGCGTCAACTTCGCCGGCCTGATCCATCCCGGTCTGATCGGCTGCCTGCCGGATGCCAAGATGCTCGCGGCCTGGAACGCACGCGAAGCCGAGTTGATCGCGACCAACCCGACCCGGGTCCCGGGCCTTGCCAATCCGCCGTTCGCGCCGACCGCTCACGCCGGCCAGGCCAAGGGTGACGTCAAGGCCAAGATCGGTCTCGAAGGCGCCCGTACGGTGCCGCCGCGCGAGCATGGCGGCAATTGCGACATCAAGGATCTGTCGCGCGGCTCGAAGATCTACTTCCCGGTCTATGTGCCCGGCGGCGGCCTCTCGATGGGCGATCTGCACTTCAGCCAGGGCGACGGCGAGATCACCTTCTGCGGCGCCATCGAAATGGCCGGCTGGCTGCACATCAAGGTCGACGTCATCAAGGACGGCGTCGCGAAATACGGCATCAAGAATCCCGTGTTCAAGCCGTCGCCGATCACGCCGAACTACAAGGACTATCTGATCTTCGAGGGTATCTCGGTCGACGAGGCCGGCAAGCAGCATTACCTCGACGTCCACATTGCCTACCGCCAGGCCTGCCTCAACGCGATCGAGTATCTGAAGAAGTTCGGCTACTCCGGCGCCCAGGCCTATTCGATCCTCGGCACCGCACCGTGCCAGGGCCACATCTCCGGTGTGGTCGACGTGCCGAACGCCTGCGCGACGCTGTGGTTGCCGACGGAGATCTTCGACTTCGATGTGATGCCGTCGTCGGCCGGACCGATCAAGCACATCACCGGTGACATCCAGATGCCGATCTCGCCTGACAAGTGATGCCTGCGCAAAATGGATGCGGGGCGATGCGCCCCGCATCCGACTGGCAACAGCGAAGGGAGCGACGATGCCTGTCTATGAATATCTCTGCAATGATTGCGGCCCGTTCACCGACATGCGGCCGATGGCCGAATGCGACGACCCGCAGGACTGTCCACGCTGTGAGACGGAATCACAGCGCGTAATCCTGACCGCGCCGGCGTTCTTCTGCATGCCCAGTGACAAGCGCAAGGCGCACGCGACCAACGAGCGCAGCAGCCACGCGCCGAAGACGCTCGATCAATACAAGGCCGCGCATGGTCCGGGCTGCGGCTGCTGCGGGACCGGCACGAAGAAGAAACCGGGACGGCTCGTGACCAAGAGCAAAAGCGGCGCCGTCGGCTTTCCGACCGCGCGGCCCTGGATGATCAGCCACTGACGCAGCCGACTGAAAGACGAAAAACCAGAAATAGAAGGGCGTTCCAGATGCTTCACGGTGACATCTCCTCCAGCAACGACGTGGTCGGAGTCGCGGTCGTCAATTACAAGATGCCGCGGCTGCATACCAAGGCCGAGGTGCTCGACAACGCCCGTAAGATTGCCGACATGGTCGTCGGCATGAAGCTCGGTCTGCCCGGTATGGATCTCGTGATCTTCCCGGAATATTCCACCCATGGCATCATGTACGACTCCAAGGAGATGTACGAGACCGCCTCGCAGGTGCCGGGCGAGGAGACAGCGATCTTCGCCGAAGCCTGCCGCAAGGCCAAGGTGTGGGGCGTGTTCTCGCTGACCGGCGAGCGTCACGAAGAACATCCGCACAAGGCGCCCTACAACACGCTGATCCTGATGAACGACAAGGGTGAGATCGTGCAGAAATATCGCAAGATCATGCCCTGGGTGCCGATCGAGGGCTGGTATCCCGGAAAATGCACTTACGTCTCCGACGGCCCCAAGGGGCTGAAAGTCAGCCTGATCATCTGCGACGACGGCAATTATCCGGAGATCTGGCGCGATTGCGCGATGAAGGGGGCGGAGCTGATCGTGCGCTGCCAGGGCTACATGTATCCGGCCAAGGAGCAGCAGGTGATGATCTCCAAGGCGATGGCCTGGGCGAACAACGTCTATGTCGCGGTGGCCAATGCCGCCGGCTTCGACGGCGTCTACTCCTATTTCGGCCACTCCGCGATCGTCGGCTTCGACGGACGTACCCTGGGCGAGACCGGCGAGGAGGAATACGGCATCCAGTACGCCGGCCTGTCGAAGAGCCTGATCCGTGATGCCCGCCGCAACAATCAGTCGCAGAACCATCTCTTCAAGCTGCTGCACCGCGGCTACACCGGCATGATCAATTCCGGCGAGGGCGCAAAGGGCCTCGCGGCCTGTCCCTATGACTTCTACACCAAGTGGATCGCCGATCCCGAAGGGACGCGCGACATGGTCGAGGCGCTGACGCGCCCGATGGTCGGCACCGAGGAATGCCCAATCGACGGCATTCCGAACGAGAAGTCCGGGACGAACTATTAGATCGTCCTGCGGGGCCTCGGCTAAGCGGCGACCGGGGGGCGCCGCTTAGCCGCTTTCGCTGTGTCGCATGCCAGCCATTGGGCCGGCGACGCGGGCTTCAATTGGACATCAGCTTCTCGAAGACCGGCGCCGGGTCATCGACCTCGACAAGCCGCTTGCCCGTGATGACCCAAATTCGTGTCGCCACGGCCTGGACAAAGGCCCGGTCGTGGCTGACCAGAAGGCAGGCCGCACCGTGTTCGATCAGCTCGCTCTCCAGCACGTCCTGGCCCTCGATATCGAGATGATTGGTTGGCTCGTCCAGCAGATAGAAATTCGGCTGCGCCAGCCGTAGAAGCAGCATTGCAAGCCGCGCTCGCTGGCCCCCCGAGAGACGCGTGAGGGGGGCGGTTTGGGCGTCGATGCCGACCCCGGCGCCGGCGAGCTGGGAACGTGCCAGATGATCCGGAAGATTGCTCAGACGCTTGACCGCCTCCCAAGGCGTCGCAAACGCGTCGAGCTGGGACAGCGCCTGATCGGAGTATCCGAGCTTGAGGCTTGTCGCCCCTCGCATGTCCGGATCCGATCCCGTGAGAGCTGCCCGTAGCCTCTCGATCAGCCTCGTCTTGCCGGTGCCGTTGGCCCCGAGCAGAACCACCCGGTCCCCGTTCTCGATCCAGCTCGGTCCGATACGGAGCAAGAGTCTCCCGTCCGGCGTGGTGATCGCCGTATCGCTGACCGTTACGAGCGCCTTGGCGTGGCTGCCACTGTTGGTCAGGCGGATCGTGCCTGCGGAGCGCTCCAGATGAGCTGGTCGGGCGCGCTCTTCGAGCTTGTCAGCCCGCTCGGAGAGCTGCTTGGTCTTCACCACCAGCAGGTCGGACCCGGAATTGATTCCGATGTTCTTGAGCTTCGCCGCTTGCTGCCGGAGCGCCTTGACCTTGCGCTTATCGTTCTCGAACCGCCTTTCTCGCGCAGCGTCGCGTTCTTCCAATGCCTGCACGGCGCGAGAATAGGGCAGGGCGAAATCGGCGCTTTCCTGCGGGCGCAGGAAAAGCGTGCGGTTGGTCACGTCATCGAGAAAAGCCCGGTCATGGCTCGCCGTGACCACGGCGCAGTCGCGCGGCAAGGCGGCGAGAAACGTCTCGAGCACACCGATCCGACCGATGTCGAGATGGTTTGTCGGCTCATCCAGCAGGAGCAGATCTGGCTCGATCACGGCGGCTCGCGCCAGGAGCATTGTCCGCTGCCAGCCGCCGGACAGGCCGCGAACGGCGCGGCCCCTTGTGGACTCCTCCACCGCGAGATCATCGAGCAGGACATCGACGCGCCAGCTCTCAGTCTCGGCAATTTCGGGGGCGAGCGCGTCGCGCACGGCGTCATAGAAGCTGAGGGATAGGAGCCGTTCGGGTGGATCTTGCGGGGCGACCGCGACGACCAGCCCGCGCAAGCGGGTGACGGTTCCGGTCGTTGCATCGTCCTCGCCCGCCAGAATACGAAGCAGGGAAGACTTGCCGCGTCCATTGGCGGCGACAAGGCCAAGGCGATCGCCTTTGGCGATCGAAAAACTCAGTTCGGCGAAGAGCAGCTCGGTCCGAGTCAGGGAAGCGTCTTTGATGGCGATCAGGGTCATTGCGGTCTCATGAAGTCAGTGAGCGCGAGGAAACGCGCAGAAGCGGCTGACAACGAGACGGCGATGCGCTCCCTGGTCAGCCCCGCGAGATCAGACGCGGGGCGGAGACAGGTCCGCGGGTTGGATTCTGAAAGGTGAAACGGGTCACTGGTTCTTGCGCGCCTTCAACCCCAGGATATGAAATATTAACGACTCAATCGCGGCGACGCAAGGCGAACGTCCTTGCAGCCGATGATGTTCGCTTCGTCATGTCGACGTCAGGCCGTTCGATGCAGCCAACCCTGGCCCTCCAGCGGCCAGGCTTCGGCGCTGCTGCGATTGAAGGGCCGCAGGGTAGCGGTGCTCTCCCGAAAGCAAGGCACCACGCCAAACGGCGAGCTGCAGGCGAACTCAGCGTGGACGTTGAGCTGGAGACAGAAGCATCTGTCGCTCGCCGTGGCGCGTGAGGTGGTTGGCTGCATATGCCTGCGAGGATTACCCCCACATCGCTCGGGCCGAGTTGACGTTCAACGCCTCGCAAGAGATCCAGATCGAGTTTCTTAGTGCACGGAAAAATCCAAACGCGGGAATGCGCGCACGATGGCGGATTTTGTTTTGTTGCTAAATCAGTTTCTTATCGCGAGCGAATTAATTGCCGCCGATCTTGCGCCGAAGGAGGTCATCGATCGCAAGGAGTCTCCGCGTCCATCGCCGACACTCTCCGCGTGTGAGAATCTTTCTGAAAATTTCCGAATGCATCTTGCTCTCTTTCCGCGGTTGCGACATTCTGACTTCGCACACGCAGGTAGAGGTAGTGAGGGAAGTTGATCGGCTTGGAATGAATGTTTCTCTCTCCCTCTCTCTCGCACATGTAGCGGCCGCGATCGGATAGCGATACTCGCCCGGCCGCTCCTGCGGGCTTCTAAACAATCAAAAGCAGAAATCTCGAGTCAGCTGCTGCTGACGCGCGGACGCTTGAGCTGCGTCCAGGTTCGCTCAAGGTTGTCGCGGAATGATCGGGCGCGGGGCGTGAGCGAAATGCGATAGCTGGTCAGCGTTCAGGCGCCCCTACGTCATCTCATCGACGATGGGTCACATCGTAATGTATGTTGAAGGACCGTCAGGTTTTGTGTCGTTCGAGGCCGGTCTTGCGCACCATCGCGCAGGCCGCCTTGCGCAGGCCGAGACGATCTATCGGCGCATCCTGGCATCCGAACCGAATCATGCGGATAGCATTCACCTCCTGGGGGTCGCGTCGTTCCAGGCTGGTGACGCCGCGAGGGCGCTTGAGCTCATCATCCGTGCCGTCAAGCTCCAGCCGGGCAACAGCGTCTATCACGGCAACATGGCGGCCGTTCTGCGCGCGCTCGGACGGCTGGACGAGGCCGTCGCGAGCTACCGGGACGCGTTGTTCTACAAGCCCGACAATCCGGATGCGCAGAACCAGCTTGCCATCCTGCTCGGTGAACGCGGCGACCTCGCGGGGGAAGAAGCGCATTACCGCTTCGTGTTGCGTTATGCCCCTGATCATGTCGATGCCCGCTTCAATCTCGCCAACCTGCTGGTGAAGCGGAAGCATTTCGACGAGGCGATCAGCGTGTTTCGGCAGTTGCTGCTGCAGAAGCCGGACCATGCGGCGGCTCATAGCAATCTCGGCGCCGTGCTGTTCGATCTCCGCGCCTTCGAGGAGAGCGAGCGCTGCTATCGGGAGGCCTTGCGCCTCAATCCCGCATTCGCGCAGGCCTACAACAATCTCGGCATTCTCCTCGCCGCCTTGGGGCGCCTCGAAGAGGCGGAGCTGAGCCTTCGCGAGGCCTGCAAGCTCAACCCGGGCTTCCTTGAGGCCTTGAACAATCTCGGCGATCTGCTGCGAGTCCGCGGGCGGCCGGATGAGGCGGAAGCATGCTGCCGCGAGGCGTTGCGTCTGAAGCCGGACTATGTTTCCGCGCAGCTCAACCTGGGCAACGCGCTTCGCGAGTCCGGCCGTTTTCAGGAAGCGGAGCCGTGCTATCGCGCGGCGCTCGATCACGATCCGGCCTGGCCGGAGGCGCTGAACAATCTCGGCAGCCTGCTGTTCGATCTTGGACGGCCTGACGAAGCCGCCCGTTGCATCCGGACCGCGCTGGCGCAAAAGCCGGATTATCCCGACGCACATACCAACCTGGCGATCACGCTGCTGCTCGACGGCCGGTTCGACGAAGGTTGGCGGGAATATGAGTGGCGTTGGAAGCAGGAGAAGAACAAGCCGTATCTGCGCGGCTTCAATCAACCGCTATGGGACGGCGGGGAGGTCGGCGACCGGGTCCTGTTGCTGCATGCCGAGCAGGGTCTCGGCGACACGCTCCAGTTCTGCCGCTTCGTGCCGGACATCGCCGCAGGACGGCGGGTCGTTCTCGAGGTGCAGCGGCCGCTGGTGCCACTGCTGGCGGGGCTGCCGGGAATCGAGCGCATCGTCGCCCATGGTGATCCGCTGCCGGTATTCGACCTGCATTGCCCGCTGCTCAGCCTGCCGCTTGCGCTCGGCACCACCCTCGAAACCATACCGCGGAAGACGTCCTATCTCCGGGCCGATCCGCAGCGCGCGGCTGCCTGGCGCCAGCGGCTCGGACAACTCGACGGCCTGCGCGTCGGTCTCGTCTGGGCCGGCAATCAGGCGATGGGCGCCGATCGGCGCCGGTCTATCCCGCTCGAGCGATTTTCAGCGCTGGCGGACCTGCCGGGCGTGAGCTTCGTCTCGTTGCAGAAGGGGCCGGCGGCCGGCGAGCCGCCGCCGCCCGGTCTGTCCTTGCACGACTGGACCGAGGATCTCCACGACTTCGGCGAGACCGCCGCGCTGGTCGAGGCGCTCGATCTCGTCGTCAGCGTCGATACCGCGGTGGTGCACCTTGCCGGCGCGCTCGGACGCCCGGTGTGGCTGCTCAACCGCTTCGACCGCTGCTGGCGCTGGTTGCTGAACCGCGACGACAGCCCCTGGTATCCGACGCTGCGGCAATTCCGGCAGGCCGAGCCAGGCGATTGGGGCGGCGCGCTCCAGCATGTGCGCGCCGAGCTCCAGAAACTCAGTTTGACCCGATCCACCGTCCAGTGACCGCCACGCACCCAGATTCTGCAATTCAGGAAATGAAGTCATGACAACGACAGTGACGAGCACCGTTTCGAACACGAGCCTCACGGTTTCCGCCAATGACCAGAGCCTCATTCTGATCGGAAACAGCGATGTGGTGACCGTCACCGGCATGAGTGACAGTGTCACCATCACCGGCGTTGCCGATACGGTCATCGCCAGCTCGACGCAGGTGACGCTGACGGGCACGGCCTCCAGCGCCACCGTGATCGGTGCCGGCAATATCGTGACCGTCACCGGAACAAACGACTCGGTGACGCTGTCGGGCACGCTGGAGACCCTGGTGGCCAGCTCGTCGGCGGTGACGCTGACGGGGACGAGTACCTCGGTGGTGGTGACGGGCGACGCCAATGCGATCGTTGTTGCCGGCGCTAACGATACGCTGACCGCGGGCGGCGGCACGATCGCGATCAACGCCGCGGGCGCCGTGTTGACGACCACGGCCGACACGAAGCTGACGCTGGGGAACGGCGCCAGTGCGACCGTGAATGCGGTCGGATTCGTGGACCAGGTGACGCTGGGGGCGTCGAATACGTTCATCCTCGCCAACAACGGCGATGGCGTCCACATCCTGGCCACCGGAGCGACCGGCACTGGCGACGTGATCACGGCCAGCAACGTGTCGGTGAACTTTACCGGCGTGAACACGGGAACGACGCTGATCAACAACTCGATCACGGGCGTCCATGATCAGGTGACCGTGAGCGGCAGCAAGCAGGCCGTGACCGTCAACGGCGTTCCCTTCGGGCAAATATTGGTCAGTGGCTCCAATGACAGCCTGACCGTCAATGCCGGCGGAGCAGCCGGCAGCGTGCTGGTCAGCGGCACGAATGACACAGTGAACGTGACCAACACCGCGGTGACACTGACGGGCACGTCGTCCGCCTTGACCATAACTGGCGCCAACAACACGGTTCAGGTGACGGGACCGAGCGAGACGGTCAATCTGGCGGGTACGAGCAGCTCGGCGGTGGTGACCGGCAGCCCGGTCGCGATCTACGTTTCAGGCACGAATGACACGCTGACCGCGGGAGGCGATGCGATCACGCTCACGGCCAGCGCCTCGGCGACGGTGGACGCCGCTGGACTGGCCGATCAGATAACCCTGACCGGCAACAACCGCTTGACGCTGACCAACAACGCCGCCGGCAGCAGCATCACGGCCAGCGGCTATGACACGATCACCGCCAGCAATGCGGCCGTGACGTTCCTTGGATTGGCCGGCGCGCCTTCGGCTGCCACGCTGACCGGCTCGAATGATCAGGTGACGGTCACGGCGAACAGTCTGGCGGTCTTGGTCAATGGGGCTCCGAGCGGTCTCGTGGTGGTCAGCGGGAACGACGACAGCGTGACGATCAATGCCGGCGGCGTGAGCGGCAACGTGCTGGTCACCGGCCTGCGCGACGGCGTCGCTGCGTCCAACACGGCGGTGACGCTGGCGGGGACGTCATCCAGCCTGTCAGTGAGCGGCGTCAACAACACGGTTCAGGTGACCGGAGCGAGCGAGCAGGTGACGCTGACGGGCACAAGCAGCTCGGCGGCGGTGACCGGCTCGCCGATTGCGATTTACGTGACGGGCACGGCCGACACGTTGACGGCGGGAGGCGACTGGATCGCGCTGACGAGCAGTGCTTCGGCGACGGTGGATGCCCAGGGAATGGTCGATCAGTTCGCCCTATACGGCAGCAACAGCCTGACTCTGATCAATAACGCTGTTGGCACCACCATATCGGCCGGCGGCAATCAATGGATCAGCGCAAGCAACGTCTCCGTGAATTTCACAGGAGCGGTCACCCCGTCAGGCGCCACGCTGACAGGCTCGAACGATCAGGTGACCCTGAGCGGGAGCAGCGAGGCGGTCACCATCAACGGTGCCACGAGCAGCGTGCTGGTCGGTGGATCCAAGAATGGCGTCACACTCAACACCGGTGGGGCGAGCGCCAGCGTCGCGATCACCGGTACCGACGACCAGGTGACGATCAATGCTGGTGGCGCGAGCAGCAACGCAGTGGTCAGCGGCGTGCGCGGTACCGTCCTTGCGAGCAACACGGCGGTCACACTCACGGGGACGGGTTCCAGCGTCTCGGTGGGCGGCACCAGCAACACGATCGCGGTCACGGGGACGAACGAGAGCGCCGCGGTGTCGGGCTCGTCGAACACGGTGATCGCCAGTTCGTCGGCGCTGACGATGTCGGGCGCGAGCACTTCCGCGGTCGTGACGGGGACAGGAAATGCAATCACCATTGCGCAGGATGCAAGCGTCGCACTGACAGGAAGCGGTAACACGATCTCGCTGGCGATCGGCTCCACGGCGACGATCGATGCCGCAGGAATGACCGACCAGATATGGCTCAGCTTTTCCGACAGGCTGACGCTGATCAATAATGCGGCGGGCTCGACCATCACGGTTTCCGCCAACTATGGCTACAGCTATTACGATATCATCAACGCCAGCAATGCGTCGGTGGTGTTCGCCGCTGTCGGCCATAGCGGCTATGCGGCTTATATGACCCTGACCGGCGACAGCGATCAGGTGACCGTGAGCGGGACTTATCAGAGTGTCACGATCAACGGCGTTCCTGCCGGCCCGGTGATCGTCACCGGCTCCAATAACTGGGTCCAGGTCAACGCGGGCGGCGTAAGCGGCACCATGGTTGTCAGCGGCGTAAACGATGCGCTGTACGTGAACAATACGACGGTGACGCTGTCGGGCACCGGATCCAGCGTGTCGCTGAACGGCACCAACAACACGGTTCAGGTGACTGGATCGAACGAGGGGGTCGTGCTGGCAAGCTCGAGCAGCTCGGTAGTGGTCACGGGGATGTCTGCTTCGATTGTCGTTGCCGGCACGAGCGAGATGGTGACGGCGGGAGGTGACGCGATCACGCTGACGTTTGGTTCTTCGGCGCTCATCGACGCCGCGGGATTGGCGGATCAGATTACCTTGTACGGCAGCAACTGGCTGCAGTTGACCAATAATGCTGCAGGCTCGAGCATATGGTCCGGCGGCAATGACGTCATCCTCGCAAACAACGCGTCCGTCGTGTTCGGCGCAAGTGGCGCACACGCCACGCTGACCGGCTCGAATGATCAGGTGACGGTGAACGGAACGAACTCCGCGGTGACGGTCAATGGGGCTCCGGTTGGTCCCGCGCTGATCGGCGGGTCGGGCAACAGCGTGTTGATCAATACCGGCGGCGCAAGCGGCAACGCGGTCGTCAGCGGAGGCAGCGACGTCGTGGTGATCAACACCGGCGGCGCGGCCAGCAATGTGACGATCAGTGGATCCTACGACCAGGTGACGGTCAATGCCGGGGGCGCGAGCGGCACTGCGCTGGTCACCGGCACGAACGAAACACTGGTTATGGCCAACACGGCGATAGCACTGGCGGGGGCGGCGTCCGGCGCGACGCTCTACGGCGCCAACAACACGGTTCAGGCGTTGGGAACCAGCAACTGGCTGGTCTTGGGGGGAACGAGCAGCTCGGCCGTGGTGACGGGCACGATGACGGCCGGGATTGCCGTTACAGGAGCAAACGATACGCTGACCGCCGGCGGCAGCATGATTGCGCTCAATGGATCGGGCGCTGTATTGACGACGACCGCGGCGACGACCGTAACTCTGGCGAACAGTGTCCTTGCAACGGTGGACGCCGGCGGGTTTGCCGATCAGGTGACCATCGGAGCCGGTGACAGGCTGACGCTGACCAACAACGGGGCAGGCACGACCGTCACGGCCACGGGCGGCGGCGATACGATCGCGGTCAGCAACGCTACCGTGACGTTCGGCGGCAACGGCGCGGGTGTCGCCAGCACGCTGAACGGGTCGAACGACCAGGTCACTTTGAGCGGCACGAGCCAGGTGGTGACCGTCAATGGTACGCCCAATGGCCCGGTCGTGGTCAGCGGCACCAAGGACAGCTTGACGATCAACGCCGGCGGGGCGAGCGGGAACGTCGTGGTCAGCGGCGTGAACGACACGATCAATGTGACCAATACGGCGGTGACCCTGGTATCGGGATCGTCCGGGACCGTGATCACCGGAACCGGCAACTCGATCTCGACGAGCGGCATCGGGGTCAGCGTCACGTTGACCGGTGCAAACCAGAGCCTGAACGCCACCAGCAGCTTTGTGACCCTGACGGGAACGAGCAGCTCGGCCGTGTTGACGGGCGCGGGCAATACGATCCTCGTGACGGGGGCGAACGACACGCTGACCACCACCGGCGGCGCGGTCACGCTCAACGCGACGGGCGCCGTGGTGACGTCCACCGCGGCGGCGACCGTAACCCTGGCGAGCAGTGTCGCGGCAACGGTGGATGCCGGCGGCTTTGCCGATCAGGTCACGCTTGCAGCGAACGACGCGCTGACGCTGACCAATGCCGCTGGCGCGACGATCACGGCCACCGGCACCGGCGATTCGATCGCCGCCAGCAACGTCACGGTGTCGTTGTCGGCAAGCTCGGCGACCCTCGCGGTGACCGGAAGCAACGATACGGTGGTCGTGACCGGGACGAAGGATACGCTGACGCTCTCTGGCGTGTCGGAGAAAGTGACGGCGAGTTCGACCACGTTGACCCTGACGGGAACGAGCAGCTCGGCCGTGGTGACGGGAACGGGCAACACCATCGTCGTCGCGGGCACGAACGATACGCTGACCGCCGGGGGCGGCACCATTGCCCTCAACGCGACGGGTGCTGCGGTGACGACGACTGCGGCGACGGCACTCACCTTTGCCAGCGGTTTGGCCGCGTCGGTGAATGGCGGCGGCTTTGCCGATCAGGTAACGCTCGGCGCGAGCGACACGATCACGCTGAGCAACGCTGCGGGCTCGGTGATCACGGCCACCGGGACTGGTGATGCGATCAGCGTGAACAACGCCGCAGTGACGCTGACGGCCAGCTCGGCAACCCTTGCCGTTGCCGGAGCGAGCGATTCGGTAGTCGTAACAGGGACGAAGGACATTGTGACGGTGTCCGGGGCGTCGAATACCGTGACCGCCACCTCGACGACGGTCACGCTGAGCGGGACCGGCAGCTCGGCCGTGGTGTCGGGTGCAGGGAATACGATTGTCATTGCGGGTGCGAACGACACGTTGACCGCCGGCGGCGGCTCGATCGCGATCAATGCGACCGGTGCCGTCGTGACGACCACCGCAGCGACGGCAGTGACTCTCGCAAACGGTGTCGCCGCTACGGTGAATGCAAGCGGCTTTGCCGAGCAGTTCACCCTCGGGGTGAACGGCGCGCTCACGCTGACCAATGCCGCGGGCTCGACGGTGACCGCCACCGGGACCGGCAACGGGGTCGCCGCCAGCAACGTCGCGGTCACGCTGTCCGCGAGCTCGGCAGCCCTCTGGGTGACGGGATCGAGTGATGCGGTGGTCGTGGCCGGAACGAACGATACGGTGACGGTGTCGGGAACGTCGGACACGGTGGTGGCCAGCTCGACGGTGGTGACGCTGACCGGAACCAGCAGTTCGGCCGTGGTGTCCGGGACGGGAAATGCGATCGCCGTTACGGGGGCAAACGACACGTTGACCGCGGGGGGCGGCACGATCGCAGTCTATGCAACGGGCGCCGTGCTGACGACCACCGCGGCCACGACCATTGGCCTGGCGGATGGTGTGGTTGCGACGGTGAACGCCGGCGGCTTTGCTGATCCAGTAACGATAGGAAAGAACGATACTCTGACGCTCAACAACAATGCGGCGGGCACCGCCATCACGGTCGCCGGCGGCGGCGATACGATCGCCGCCAGTAACGCCGTGGTGACGTTCAGCGGTGACGGCAAGGGTCTCGCCAGCACGCTGACCGGGTCGAGTGACCAGATCACGCTGAGCGGGGCAAATCAGGTCTTGACCGTCAACGGGGCACCCAATGGTCCGGTCGTGGTCAGCGGAGCCGGCGATGTGCTGACGATCAATGCCGGCGGCGCGAGCGGAACGGTGCTGGTCAGCGGCACGTCGGACGTCCTGAATGTCACCAATACGGCGGTGACGTTGTCCGGGAACGGGTCCAGCGCGACGGTGAACGGATCCGGCAATTCGGTGGTGGTGACGGGAACGAACGACGCCCTCGCGGTGTCCGGATCCTACGTGCCGGTGACGGCAAGCTCGACGGTCATCACGCTGATGGGCAACAGCACCTCGGCCGTGGTGTCGGGGACGGCAAACGCGATCTACGTTACGGGCACGAACGACACACTGACGGCGGGCGGCGGCGCGATTGCGCTCAACGCGACGGGCGCGGTGCTGACGACCACTGCGGCCACGGCCGTGACGCTGGCAAGCAATATGACAGCGACGGTGGATGCCGGCGGCTTTGCCGATCAGGTCACGATTGGGTCCAACGACGCGCTGACGCTGGTCAACTATGCCGCCGGCACCGGACTCACGGTCAACGGCGGCGGCAATACGATCGGCCTCAGCAATGTCGCGGTGAACTTCAGCGGCAATGGCGCCGGAGTTGCCAATACGCTGACGGGATCGAACGATCAGGTCACCCTGAGCGGCACGAGCCAGGTCGTCACTCTCAACGGGGTTGCGAATGGGCCGGTGCTGGTCAGCGGCACGGGCGATACGCTGACGGTCAATTCCCCTGGCTCCGGCGGAACCTTCTTGGTCAGCGGCGTGAGCGACACGTTGACGATCAATGCCGGCGGAGCGAGCGCGACGGTTCTGGTCAGCGGCAGGCAGGACGTCCTCAATGTAACCAATACGGCGGTGACGCTGTCCGGAACCTCGTCCAGTGCGACGGTGAAAGGCGAAGGAAATACGGTTGTGGTCACCGGAACGAGCGACTCGGTCACGGTGTCCGGATCGTTCGTGCCGGTGACGGCCAGCTCGACGGCAATCACACTGACCGGCACGAGCAGCTCGGCCGTGGTGACGGGTGGCGGCGACACGATCGTCGTCACGGGGGTGAACGATACGTTGACCGCGGGAGACGCCACCGTGGCGCTCAACGCCACCGGCGCGGTGCTGACGACGACTGCGGCCACATCGGTGGCGTTGGCGAGCAACGTCGCCGCCGCCATTCATGCGGGCGGCTTCCTGAACCGGGTGACGCTGGCCAGCAACGATACGGTGGTGATCGACGATCCCGCCAATTTGTCGTTCGTGACCGCCACGGGCGGCGGAGATACGATCAACGTCGACAATGCGAACGTCATCTTCAGCGGCAATGGCGGGGGCGTCACCAACGTTCTGAACGGCGAGAACAACGTCATCGTCGTGAGCGGCAACAACGAGCTCGTCGTCGCCAACGGCGTGCCGTTCGGGTCGGTCCTCGTCAGCGGGTCCGACGACGTCGTGACGATCAACGCCGGCGGCGTGAGCGGAACGCTCCAGATCACCGGCACGCGCGACCTGGTCAATGTCGACAACACGGATGTGACATTGATCGCGACCACCTCCACCGCGACCGTGAACGGGTCCGGCGACCATGTCACGGTCCTCGGAACGGGCAACGCGCTGACTGTCTCGGGCACATCGAATGGGGTGACGGCAAGCGGGACGGCGGTGACGTTGACCGGCACCGGCAGCTCCGCCGTGGTGACGGGGGGCGGGGACGCCATCGTCATCGCGGGCGTGAACGACACGTTGACCGCGGGGGGCGGCACGATCGCCGTCAACGCCACGGGCGCCTCGGTGACGACCACCGCGGCGACGGCGATAACGCTGGCAAGCAATATCGCAGTGACCCTGGATGCCGGCGGCTTTGCCGATCAGGTGACGCTCGGCGCGAACGATACGCTGACGCTGCTCAATGGCGCCAACACGGTCCTCAAGGCGACCGGCGGCGGCACGATCGCCGCCAGCGGTGCCGTGGTGACGTTGTCTGCAAGCTCGGCGACGCTCGCCGTGACCGGGTCCAGTGACACGGTGGTGGTGACCGGGACGGGCGATGCGGTGATCATATCGGGGGTATCGGACACCGTTTCGGCGAACTCGACCGCGGTGACTCTTACCGGAACCGGCAGCTCCGCGGTGGTCACCGGAACGGGGAACGCGATCGTCGTTGCGGGTACCAACGACACGTTGACTGCGGGAAGCGGCACGATCGCCGTCAACGGCACGGGTGCGGTGGTGACGACCACCGCAGCGACGGCGATAACCCTGGCAAGCAACATCGCCGCGACTGTGGATGCCGGTGGCTTCGCCGATCAGGTGACGCTCGGCTCGAACGACACGCTGACGCTGCTCAATGCCGTCGCCGGCACGCACGTCAAGGTGACCGGTACTGGCGATGCAATCACGGCCAGCAATGCCGGCGTGACACTCACGGGAACCAGCAGTTCTGCCGTCGTGACGGGAACGGGCAATGCGATCGTCGTTACTGGCGTCAACGACACGCTGACCGCGGGCGGCGGCACGATCGCGCTCAATGCGACCGGCGCCGTGCTGACGACCACCGCGGCCACGAGCGTAACCCTGGCGAGCAACGTTGCCGCGACCGTGGATGCCGGAGGCTTTGCCGATCAGGTCACGCTCGGGGCGAACGACACGCTGACACTGCTCAATGCCGGCGCCGGCACGAACATCAAGGCGACCGGCAGCGGCGATGCGATCACGGTCAGCAATGCCGGCGTGACGCTGTCGGGAACGGGTAGCTCCGCCGTGGTGACGGGAACGGCGAACGCGATCGTCGTCGCAGGCACCAACGACACGCTGACCGCTGGAAGCGGCACGATCGCCGTCAACGGCACAGGTGCCGTGGTGACCACGACCGCGGCGACGGCCGTAAACCTGGCGAACAATGTCGCGGCGACGCTGAATGCCGGTGGCTTTGCCGACCAGGTGACGCTCGGGGCGAACGATACGCTGACACTGCTCAATGGTGCCAACACGGTGGTGACAGCCACCGGCACCGGAGACACGGTCGCGGCGAGCAATGCCGTGGTGACGCTGTCGGCAAGCTCGGCGACGCTCGCCGTGACCGGCTCCAGCGACACCGTCGTGGTGACGGGGACGGGCGATGCGGTGACCGTATCGGGCGTCTCGGAGAGCGTGACAGCGAACGCGACGGCGCTGACACTCACCGGCACCGGCAGCTCTGCCGTAGTGACCGGGACGGGGAACGCGATCGTCGTCGCTGGCGCCAACGACACGCTGACGGCCGGAGGCGGCACAATCGCGCTCAATGCGACAGGTGCCGTGGTGACGACCTCCGCGGCCACGGCCGTAAACCTGGCGGACAATCTTGCCGCATCGGTGGATGCCGGCGGCTTTGCCGATCAGATCACGCTCGGCGCGAACGACACGCTGACGCTGATCAACAACGGTGCCGGCACGAACATCAATGCGACCGGCAGCGGTGATGCGATCACGGTCAGCAATGCCGGCGTGACCCTGTCGGGAAGTGCGTCCAGCGCGACGGTGGTCGGGTCCGGCAACACGGTGGCGGTCACGGGCACGAACGATACGCTGACGGCCATCGGTGACGGCAACACGCTGGTCGCCAGCGCCGGCGTCACCACGCTGATCGGCAACGGCGATCAAACCATCTATCTCGCCGGAAACGGCGATACGACCATCGACAACAGCGCGTCATCGAGCTCGCCCAGCGGCGAGCTCGAGCTCCAGGGCGGCGTGAACCACGACAGTCTCTGGTTCGTGCAGTCCGGCAACGACCTCGTGATCGACGTCATGGGGACGACCCGGCATATCACCGTGGCAAACTGGTTCAGCGACCAGAGCAACCAGCTCGAGGATATTCTGGCCGCGGACGGAATGAAGATCGACAGCGGTGTCTCGCAGCTCGTCCAGGCCATGGCGACGTTCGGACAGAACAACCCCGCGTTCGATCCGACTGCCGTGACCAACAGCCAAATTCCAAACGATCCCACCCTGCAGACGGCGATGGCCGCCGCCT
Organism: Bradyrhizobium sp. KB893862 SZCCT0404; assembly: GCF_018130885.1. Lineage (NCBI taxonomy): Bacteria > Pseudomonadati > Pseudomonadota > Alphaproteobacteria > Hyphomicrobiales > Nitrobacteraceae > Bradyrhizobium > Bradyrhizobium sp. KB893862 SZCCT0404. The sequence goes on along the minus strand of NZ_JAFCLT010000006.1, from coordinate 411,575 downwards.
GGCATTCATAAGCGAGTCTGAGAATCCGATGACTGTGCGTGTCGATCAGTTCCCGGAGGTTCAGGGCGTCGTATCCGAACCTCCGGTCCAGGCCCGGAATCTCTCCGTGGGGGAGGTTCTCGGGCAGGTGACCGAATTGGTCCAGGCCAAGAAGTATGACGAGGTCCAGGCACTGCTCCAGAACGCCATGGGTCAGCATCCGAACAACGGCGATCTGATTAACGCCAATGGCTATGTGCTGACGGCGATGAAGCGACAGTCCGATGCGCTGAGATGGTATCGGGACGCCCTTGAGTTCAGTCCGATGGGCTCCGGCATTTGGAATAATCTGGGTACCGCGTTCAAGCATCTAAAGTTCTACAATGTCGCGATCGCCTGCCACCAGCGGGCGATCGCGCTTTCGAGCAATGAGGCTTTTCTTCATCACAATCTCGGCCTGTGCTACGCGGAAGTCGGACAGCACGGAGAGGCCATCATGGCCTTCGACCGGGCGCTGGCGCTGCAGCCGGATTTTCACCTCGCCCGATGGGACAGGGCCCGCAGCTATCTTCATCTGGGAAATTATCGGAAGGGGTGGGCGGATTATGAGGTCCGCCTCGTTTCCGGTCAGATCCCCGCAAGGTCGGTGTCCGGTCGCCAATGGACAGGAACCCCATACGCCGGCAGCCGGCTGCTCGTGCTCGCCGAGCAGGGGTTCGGCGACACCCTGTGGGCGCTGCGATACCTGCCGCGGGTAAAGGGATTGGGCGGCGAGCTGATCGTTGAATGCCAGCCGGCGCTCTGCTCCCTGGTCGCCTCTCTTGGCGTTGCCGACCGGGTCGTTGCAAAAGGTGAGCCGTTGCCGGAGGCCGACTACTACTGCTCCTTCTGCAGCCTTCCCGGGCTTTTCACACCGGATCTGTCCCTGCTTCCAGCCCAACCTTATCTTTCAAAACCGGCGGAACGAGAGGCAAAGTTCGAACCCTATCTTCGCAAAGGAGCAGGTTGCCTGAAGGTTGGTATCGTCTGGTCGGGCAGCGTGACATTCGAACGGAATGCCGAGCGCGCCATTTCCCTCGAGCGCCTTCTGCAGAGCGTCGATTTTCCGGGCGTGCAGCTCTACAGCTTGCAGAAGGGATCGCCCGAGCAGGAGCTGCAAGGCGTCGAGCTGCGCCGGCCGATCATCGATCTCGCACCCGAGTTGAAGGATTTTGCAGATACGGCGGCCGTCGTCGCAAACCTTGACCTGGTCATCATGACGGACAGCGCTGTTGCCCACCTTGCGGGCGGGCTCGGCGTCCCTGTCTGGATCTTGCTGGGCCATTCGGCGCATTGGCTGTGGCTTCTCGATCGTGCCGACAGTCCCTGGTACCCATCGGCTCGGTTGTTCCGCCCCCGTATCGAGGGCGACTGGGATCATGTTCTCGACAACCTCGCCATCGCGTTGATGAAGTTGGCGACCGTCAAGGTGCCGTTGTCCAGCGTCGGATAGCCGTGACGAGCTTGCCGCTGCTCCCCGTTGAATGATCGACCGGAGATGTCGTCGAGCGATTTGTCGGCGCCAGCCAGAAGGTCGGTTGGTACGCGTCGGCAGATCCCGGCGGGATTTCCGTGGCTGATGACTGCGGCGTAGGTTCTTAAGCTGACGCTCGGCCTCCTCGAAATCGAACCCGGCAGGCTCGCCCGCCTCCGAAGAACTTGTCTTGCAATATTTGATATATCATGTATCAGACCTCCGCGGGTTCTGGGAGGGCTTTCGGACGAATGACCAAGCCGATCTTTGGGGTGATAGCGGACGATCTGACCGGCGGCATGGAAACGGCCGCCATGCTGATTGCTGCCGGCATCGATTGCGGCTTTGTGACTGACCCCGACCTGGTTGCCAGCCTCGGAGATTCTCCCGCCATTGTGGTTGCACAGAAGACGCGCGTCATTCCCGCGGACCAAGCCGTCGCCAAGACCGAGAGCGCGGCGAGGGCGCTGCTTGCGCGAGGCGCGAGGCAGATTTTCTTCAAGTATTGCGCAACGTTCGATTCCACCGACCGGGGCAATATCGGTCCGGTGTCGGACCTGCTGATGCGACTGTCAGGTGCGGAATACACCGCATTCTGTCCGGCTTCTCCGGCGCTCCGACGGACCGTCTACAACGGCCATCTGTTTCTCGGCACCGAGTTGATCTCGGAGTCGCCCAAACGCAACGATCCACTGACGCCAATGACCGATCCGGATCTGGTCCGGGTTCTGCAGCGGCAGACCCCAACCAAGGTCGGCCTTTTGGCTCACCCACTCTTGGATGCGGGGCTCGATCACCTGAAACGCGCGATCGCGGAGGAGGCGGCGCGAGGTGTCCGCTACTTCATTGCGGACACAATCTACGATCGCGACCTCGCGATGCTTGCCGCGCTCACCAGTGATTGGAAGCTGATGACCGGTAATGCGACAATCGTCCAGCACTATCCGGAGATATGGAGGGCGCAGGGGCTCATCCCGACGGCGGAGACGCGATCGAGTCTGCCTGCGGTCGGTGGAGCCGGCGTCGTTCTTGCCGGGAGTTGCGCCGAGCGGACATTGGAGCAGCTCGCCGAGTTCGAGAAATACCATCCTGTGCTTCGCATCGATCTTCTCGAGGCGGGTGGCGTCGAGTCGGTGGTTGCTGCCGCGCTCGACTGGGCACGGCCGCGGCTGGAAAACGGTCCAGTTGGCATCGCTACGTCGGAGTCTTACGCCGCCGTCAATTTGGCCCAGCAGCGATATGGCCGCGAAGGCGCGGCGCAACTCGCTGAAAGCATCCTTGGTCGACTAGCCGTCTCGCTTCGCCGCGCTGGCGTGCGGCGCTTCGTCGTGGCCGGCGGCGAGACGTCTGGCTCTATCGTCGATCACCTCGGCATCCGGCGCCTGCGGGTCGGTTCCTATGGCGGGCCCGGCATCGGCACGGCCGTGACTGAAGAAGACGATCCGGTCGCTCTCTGTCTCAAATCGGGCAAGCTGGGCCCGGTCGACCTGTTCACGAGAACACTCGAATCCATGCTGCATCCGGAGGACGCCAATTGACCGAACGTGAGCTCAGGCACTCCGTGCTGGATGTCGTTGCGCGCCTGGAAACCATGGGTTTCAATCACGGCAGCAGCGGAAATGTCAGCTGCCGCATGGGCGAAGACATTCTCATCACGCCGACCGGTGGCAATAGCGGCAATACGACGCCCGACAGGCTGGTTCGTTTGAAGCGCGACGGGACGGTGGTCGGAGACGGCTTGCCGTCCAGCGAATGGCACATGCATCTGGCCATTCTGAATGCCTATCCGCATGTGAACGCGATCGTGCACACCCACGCCGATTGCTGCGTCGCGTTGTCCTGTCTTGCAAAACCAATTCCGGCTTTCCACTACATGATCGCCAGTTTTGGCGGAAACGATGTGCCCTGCGCGCCCTATGCGACGTTCGGCACCCGCGCCCTCGCCGACGGCGCCGTCGCTGCGCTGGAAAAGCGCAAGGCATGTCTGTTGGCGAACCACGGAATGATTGCCGCAGGCAAAGGGCTGCAGGCAGCCCTCGACCTCACGGTGAAGCTTGAAACCCTCGCGCGGCAATATCTGCTGGCCTGCCAGGCCGGCGCGCCTGCGATCCTTCCCGACGATGAGATGGCGCGGGTGCTCGAACGCTATGGCAGCTACGGCCGCGCTGCCTTGCCGGCCTGAGGAGAGCAATCATGGAGATCACCGGCAAATCCAAGATCATGTTCGTGTTGGCCGACCCGATCGACCATGTTCGGGCAAGTGCGGTGATGAATGCCTATTTCCAGTCGATCGATGATGACGTCGCGGTGTCGCCGCTCCACGTCCTGCCCGGCGATCTCGGAGCGGTCGTCGCGAGCATCAGGTTGATGCGCAACGTCTTTGGTTTCGGCGTGACGATTCCGCACAAGACGCAGGTGATCGAGCATCTGGATGAGATCACGCCCGCAGCGCGGATGATCGGTGCCGTCAACTTCGTCAAGCGAACGGCCGAGGGCCGGCTCGTCGGCGACAATCTCGATGCGAGGGGATTCATCGCGAGCCTCGCCCAACACGAGATCATGGTGCGCGGCCGGAAGGTGCTCCAGGTCGGGGCGGGTGGAGCGGGGCGCGCGACCGCCTTCGGCTTGGCGGAAGCCGGCGCGCGCGAGCTTACGATCATGAACCGCGACGAGGAGAAAGCTCGCGCACTCGCGGCGGCCGTGGCCGAGCACTATCCAGCCACGAAAGTCAGCGCCGATCATGCAGAGGCGCGGTCATTCGATCTGATCGTCAACACGACGTCGCTCGGCATGAAAGCGGATGATCCGCTGCCTCTGGATATCGACGGTATCGGTCCGGGCGCTGTGGTCAGCGACATCATTGTGAATCCGGCCCTCACACGACTTCTTGCCAAGGCTGCCGGGCAGGGCGCGAGGACGATCGGCGGAAAGCCCATGCTCGATGCGCAAATGGCCCTTGTCGCACGGTTCATTGCACGCTAGCCTGATATATCAAATATTATATCGAGGAAGTTCCAGGCAAATACGAAGGTTGGCCCGAGGGCGCGACGCTTCTCGACGGTAACGGAAGAAGGAGATGGGTCTCCGTGAATATTGCATCGGCCAGACAAGCGGTATCGGGCGCATCGATCCGCATCAGTCGCCTGGAGAAACGCTTCGGCGCGGTGTCTGCCGTCGATGGTGTCGATATCGATATCGCGGCCGGTGAGTTCATCGCCCTGCTCGGGCCGAGCGGCTCCGGGAAGACCACGATCCTGATGAGCGTCGCCGGATTCGAATTTCCGACCAGCGGAAGCATTCACGTCGATTCCGAAGACCTGACCTACGTTCCTTCGAACAAGCGCAATCTGGGAATGGTTTTCCAGAACTATACGCTGTTCCCCCACATGTCGATTCTCGACAACGTCGCCTTTCCCCTGAAGATGCGTGGCCTCGAGAAGACCGAGCGTCATGCGCGTGCGGAAGCCGCGCTCGAAACGGTGCGTCTCGGCGGCTATGGCAAGCGCCGTCCGAACGAGCTTTCGGGCGGCCAGCAGCAGCGTGTGGCTCTCGCCCGCGCGATCGTCTATCGCCCGCGCGTCCTGCTGATGGACGAGCCGCTCAGTGCGCTCGACAAAAATCTGCGCGAGGACATGCAACTCGAAATCAAGCGGTTGCATGCCGAGCTTGGCATCACAGTGATCTTCGTGACCCATGATCAGAGCGAAGCCCTGACCATGGCGGACCGGATCGCCGTTCTGAAGGATGGCAGGATCCAGCAAATCGGGCCGGCACGCGAGCTCTATGAGCGTCCCGCCAATCTCTTCACCGCGGGCTTTATCGGCGAGATGAACTTCGTCGACGTTACCGTCGAACGTGCGAGCGACGCCGTCGCGGTGAGGCTGCCGTGGGGCGAGACGTGGAGCCTTCCGGCAAATGCTGTCGTCGAGCCGGTGAGGGCGGGCGAGTCGGCAGTCCTGGCGGTGCGGCCGGAGCGCCTGCAATTTGGTGCCGGCACAGCGCCCGTCATCAAGGTCACGCTTAGCGATATCGTCTATGCCGGATCGGCGCTGCTCCTGATCGGGCGCCTTGCCGATGGCACCGAGATGCGTGCACGCATCGCCGGTGCCTCCGATGTCGGTCACCTGGCCCCGGGTGATATCGCGTCCTTCTCCGTGCCCATGGAGGCGCTTCTGCTCTATCGAGGGCGTGAGTGATGAAGCTGGTGCGTTCTGACTTTTGGCATTCCGACGGCCGCCGGCTGAGCGGCCTTTCGACGCTGTTTCTGCTCGCGCCGTTCTTCGCCGTCATCGCCTTCGTCTTCATCTATCCGATCGTGCAGCTCCTGGTGATCAGCGTCACTGAGCCGCATCCGACCCTCGACAATTACGCCCGCGTCGTCGGCAATCCGGTTTACGCACGCGTTTTGGCCCGCACGCTCTGGACTGCGACGCTGGTGACGGCGCTGTCGGTTATCCTCGGATTTCCGGTGGCCTACTATATGAGCCGGGCAAGGGGCGCGGTCGCCGCCCTCGTTGCGGTGTGTGTCATCCTGCCGCTGTGGTCCAGTGTGCTTGTCCGCACGGCAGCCTGGTCCATTCTGTTCCAGCGCAACGGGTTGATCAATTCGGCGCTGATGGGGCTCGGCCTGACTTCGCAGCCCTTCAAGCTGCTCTATACCCAGAGCGCGGTGGTCATCGCCATGACCCACGTGCTGCTGCCGTTCATGATATTGCCGATCTACGGTGCCTTGCGCAGCATTCCGAACGATTACACGCGCGCCGCCGCCGTGCTGGGCGCGACGCGCTGGCGCACCTTCCTCGAAGTCATCCTGCCGCTCAGCCTGCCGGGCGTCGTCAGTGGCTCACTTCTGGTGTTTCTCACGGCGCTTGGCTTCTTTATCACGCCGGCGCTTTTGGGCTCGCCGCAGGAGATGATGGTCTCGACGCTGGTTTCGCAGCAGATCCGTGAGGTGCTCGACTGGCCCTTTGCGGCGGCCCTCGTGGGCGTGCTCACCCTGTTCGTGACATTGCTGGCCGTCATCTTCAGCAAGACCCTGCGTTTTGACCGGTTGATGGGGGCAGCGTCGTGAAGCCGCCCGCCGACAAGGGATCGCTCGCGCTCGGCGCCTGTGTTTACGCCGTGCTGGCCTTCATCATCGTGCCGCTGGTCATCGTTATTCCGATGTCGTTTGGGCAGAACGATTATCTGGCGTTTCCGCCGTCCGGCTTCACCCTGAAATGGTACGCCGAATATTTCGACAGCCGGCAGTGGCGCGCGGCGACCTGGCTCAGCCTGCAGGTGGCCTTCCTGACCGCGATCTGCGCCTCGGTGATCGGTACCGCGGCGACCTATGCCATGGTGCGCGGCCGCAGTCGGCTCGTGACCCTGTTCCAGGTCCTGCTGATCGGGCCGATCATCGTGCCGCATATCGCGATCGCGGTCGGTCTTTATCTCTTCTTCCAGACTATTGGGCTCTCCGGCACCATCCCCGGTTTCGTGCTGGCACATACAGTGCTTACGCTGCCCTTCGTCGTCTTCACGATGGCTGCCGCATTGGGAAAGGTGGATGCCAATCTCGAGGCCGCGGCCATGAGCTGTGGCGCGACGCGCTTTGCCGCCTTCCGCTACGTCACGCTGCCGCTGATCCTGCCGAGCCTGGCGAGCGGTGCGCTGTTTGCCTTCATCATCTCGTTTGACGAGCCGGTCGTGTCATTCTTCCTTTCGGGTGTGCGTCAGAAGACCCTGCCGCGCCGGATGTTCGAGGACATCGAGCAGAACCTGACACCCATCATTCCCGCGATCGCCACGTTGCTAATCGTCCTGTCCATCGCAATTCTGCTCGGGGCTCATGCCCTCAGATCCCGCAGCAAGACCCCATAGTCCGTGCAAGCCAACAGAGGAGTACGCCGATGTCGAAGAACATGTGGAAGTTGACGGCAGCCGCTTGCGCAATGACCGTCGTCTTTTCCGCGACGTTGCCGGCCGCTGCTCAAAAGCTCGAGGATCAGGTGGTGATTGCCACGACCGGCGGCCTGATGGGCAACACGCTCGCCAAGCATTTCTACGAACCTTTCAGCAAGGCAAAGAATGTGGAAGTCGTTCCCGTTGCGATCGAGGTTCCCGATCAATGGGCACGCGCCAAGGCGATGCAGCGAACCGGCAAGATCGAGTTCGACATCGTCACCGCAACGGGACCCGACCTCGTCGGGCGCGCTGACATGCTGGAGAAGATCGATTGTGCCAAGCTGCCGAACGTCCAGAAGTTCGGCGTCTCCGACGCATGCCAGCCTTATGGCGTCGCGCGCACGACCGGCGGTATGCTGATCACCTACAACACGGAGGCTTTCAAGGAGAAGGCGCCGAAGAATTGGGCCGACTTCTGGGACGTGAAACAGTTTCCGGGCCCGCGCGGCTTGCCGGATACGGGCGATAGCGACTGGTGGGTGCCGGCGGCGGCGCTGCTTGCCGATGGCGTCAAGGCGGACCAACTCTTCCCGTTGGATCTCAACCGCGCCTACAAGAAGCTTGATCAGATCAGGCCCAATGTCTCCGTCTGGTGGAAGACCGGCGACCAAGTGCAACAGATCATGCGCAGTCGCGAGGTGGTCATGGCAATGAGTTACTCCGGGCGCGCGCTGGCCGTCGTGAAGGAGGGTGTGCCGGCGGCGTTGTCCTGGGATCAGGCGATCCGGGACACCGGCTATATGGCCATCCTGAAAGGCGCGCCCGACGTCAATGCGGCCATGGCCTATCTCGACTTCTTCTATGCAAACTCGGAGGCGCATGTGCCGTTCATGCGCGCCGTCAATTATGCCACCGCCAGCAAGTCGGCCATCGAATTGATGAAGCCGGAAGAGCGCAATCTCTATGCGACGTCACCGGAAAACTACGAAAAGCTCGTGAAGCCGGACTTCGCCTGGATCGGCGAGAACCGCAACGCGCTGCGCGAGCGCTGGATGGCTTGGCTGACCCGCTGATGCCGACGCGGCAGCCGTATTGCGCGCGCAAGACAGGAGCCGACGATGGATCACACCAGTGACCCGAACGCGATGCGCTACGTCATCGATCCCAAGAGGCTCGATCTCGTGGAGGAATTCCGCGCAAGCCCGCTCGGGGTCCACAGTCCGGACCTGCGCAAGCTTCTGGCGCGGATGCGGTGGGGGCGGCCGGAAGGCCGGTTGGTCCTCATCGTGCTCGAGCCCGGAAAGGCGTGGCGGCTATCGCGAATCCCCAGGCGTCGCGGCGATCCCATGCCCTTTGTCGACGATCGCGTCTTCACCTCGCTCGCAGAGGCTGAATGGCATGTTTTCAAGCTGCGCTGGCAGGAGATGACCAGCGTGGCGCTACCGGCGGAGATGCTGGGGTGATCTACAAGACCAACGAGTATCTCGGCTATCCCGATCGCATCAGCGTGCCGGCGGGAGAGCAGGTGAAATTCCAGCTCAGCAGCAAGCGGCCGAAGGTCAAGGTCGAGGTGCTGCGGCTGCGCTGCGGCGACGTCGACGCCAACGGCCCCGGCTTCAAGTACGAGATCATGTCAAGCAACATCGACGGCGAGCATGCTTGCCTCGATCAGCCCATCCGGCCCGGCTCCAACGCCATCATCGAGCATGATGGTGTGCTGGTGCCCGCCGCTGCGCACTGGTCCTTCGGCGCTTATGTTTATCCCACGCGCATTGCCGACAATCCCAGGGCCGTAATGGGGAATTGGTGCCAGGGTTCGGGACGGGGTTATGCGCTCGAGCTCGACGAGGATGGACATCCGGTGCTGGTCCTGGGCCGAGCAGACGGCGGGCCTGTTCGTTTCGTCCTCGACGTCAAGCTGCGTGAACGCGTCTGGGCTTTCATAGCGTGCGCGCTCGATTTCAGGGAAGCGTCGGCCACGGTTTCGCTGATCGTTCCGGCAGATGGCGTTCGCCCGGCGGCGGCCGACTCGCAATCGTTTGCACTACCGGCGACCCTTGATGTCGACTCCGGACTGCCTTTCCTGATTGCAGCCCATCATTTGAACGGCGATCGGCAATATACCGCTCACTTCGACGGCAAGATCGAGGCTCCGCGAATCCTTTCGCGACAACTCGACGCGGAAGAGTTGCGTGTATTCGATTGTGGTCAGCGGACGGGCACGACCGAGGCCGGGCTCGTTGCGTTCTGGGACTTTTCCGATGGCATCTCGACGCTATCAATCAAGGACATCTCGCCGAACTGCCTGCATGGCCGCCTGCACCAATTGCCTCGCAGAGGCGTCACCGGATTTCACTGGTCCGGCGCCGTACACGACTTCCGGCTTTCGCCGCGCGAATATGCCGCCATCCATTTCCACAGCGACGACATCTATGATTGTCAGTGGCAGGCCACCTGCGTGCTCGATGTGCCCGGCGATTGGCGATCGGGCGTCTATGCGCTGCGGCTGACGCCGTCGAGCGGTGACCCCGACGGGCAGTGCGAGAGCTATGTCACCTTCTTCGTGACGCCGGGCAGGCAGACCAAGCGCGCCGATCTTGTCGTAGTCGCGTCAGTCGGGACCTATCTCGCCTATGCCAACAGTGCGCTACGGCTCTATCAGGTTCATTTCGAAACGCTGATGGAGCACGTGTTGTGGCTGCCGCTGGACGATGTCTTCATGCAGGAGAACCCCGAGATCGGCCAGTCGACCTATGATTGCCACGTCGACGGATCGGGCCGCGCCTACAGCTCCTGGCTGCGCCCCATCCTCAACATGCGGCCGCGCGGTTACTGGTTCAACCTAATCAACGATACCCACATCCTCGACTGGCTCGAGGAGAAAGGCATCGCCTACGACCTGATCACGGATGTCGAGCTCGACCGGGAGGGCGCGCGGGCGCTTGCGCCTTACCGTGCGATGATAACGCCGACCCATCCGGAATATTTCAGCTTCAACATGATGAACGCGATCATGGCGTATCAGAACGCCGGTGGGCGGCACATCTCCATGGGCGGCAATGCGTTCTACTGGCGCTGCGGCTTTCATCCGGCAGCACGGGCCGCCCTCGAAGTGCGTCGCGGCATGGCAGGGACACGGACCTGGGAGTCCGAACCGGGCGAGGTGCATCTTGCCGGCACCGGCGAGCCGGGCTCGCTGTGGCGGCACTCGGGTTTTGCGCCGCAGAAGCTCGTCGGCGTCGGGTTTTCCGCGATGATCAACGACACCTGCGGCTATTACCTGCGCACCGCCGAAAGCGAGGACCGGCGCGTTGCGTTCATCTTCGAGGGGACGGGCCGTTACGAGAAGTTCGGTGATTTCGGCTTTCGCTACAACGGCGCGGTCGGCAGCGAGATCGACCGGTATGATCTCGAACTGGGAACGCCGCGGCATGCGTTGCGGATCGCGACCTCCGAGGGACTGGGAGCCGGCGCGCTGCCGACGCCGGAGGAGTTTCGCACCGTAGTCGATGGACTGGACGGCACACAGAACGCGCTTGTGCGTGCCGACATGGTGTTCTTCGAGACCGGTAATGGCGGTGCAGTCTTCGCGACGGGATCGATCACCTACGGCATGTCGCTGAGTCACAACAATTACGACAACAACATCAGTACGATCACGTTGAACGTGGTCAATCGATTCCTCGATCCAAGGCCCTTCGTCATACCTGCTGGCGCCTAGCAGGCTGGCGACTTCGGCTTACCAGGTCATATCGCCATCCCCAGTTGGGTATGGCACTTCGAACAAGAGGCTGTCATGTCGGACAAGCGCGAGTTTCAATCGCCGGAAATGGGATCCGTCAACGTCGCTCCCCGCAAGACGCGTCCGATGCATGCGGACGAGCACTGGGGCAGCCAGCCATGGTACGAGGCGCCGCGCGGCGATCCTGCCATACCCGAGGTCTACACTTACACTGCCGCGATGTCGTACGATCCCGGCGACGAGGTCGTCTTCCATTCGACGGCAACGGCGAGGGCCTGGCGGCTGCAAATCTATCGCGACGGTCTCGAGCCGGAAATGGTGCACGAGGTGAGCGCGGTTGATGGTGTGTTCGCAACCACGCCGCCCGATGCTTATCGCAACGGCTGCAACTGGCCGGTCTCTCATCGTTGGACGCTACCGTCGGATCTGCGCTCGGGCTTCTATCGTGTGGTGTCGTCCTGCGAGCGGGCGAATGGAGCCCGCTTCGTCCAGCACCATTTCTTCGTCGTGCGGCCGACGGAGAAGACGCGGCGAGCCAGGATCCTGATGATCCTGCCGACCGGAACCTGGACTGCCTATAACGATTTCGGAGGTGCCAATCACTATTTCGGCGTCGAAGGGCCGAACCGCGATGAGCCTTCGCCGGTACTGTCGCTGCAGCGGCCGTGGACGCGTGGTGTGGTTTGGCTGCCCGCAGGCGCGCCGCGCATCTGCGCCGATCCCGCGCCCGAGATGGGCGATGCACCGCGCTATCCGATGAAGGAATGGGCCTTCGCCAACGGCTTTGGCCAATACTACGCCGCTTCGGGCTGGGCTCAGTACGACCGCCATTTCGTGCTCTGGGCGGAGAGCGAGGGCTATCAGCTCGACATGATCACCCAGACTGATCTGCACTATCGGCCGGAGCTGCTCGACGCCTATCCGTGTGTGACCATCATCGGCCATGATGAGTACTGGACCTGGGAAATGCGCGAAGCGATCGAGCGCTACGTCGAAGCCGGTGGCCGGCAGGCGCGCTTCGGCGCCAACTTCCTGTGGCAGATCCGGCTCGAGGATGACGGCCAGCGGCAGGTCTGCCACAAGTTCAAGGCCGTCCACAGGGATCCCGTGGCCGGCACCGACAAGGCGCGGCGGATGACGTCGGCGTGGGAAGACCGCAATGTCCGCTGGCCCGGCGCCTCGACCGTCGGGGTGAACGGCGTGCACGGTCTCTATGCGTCCTGGGGCGGCTTTGCGCCGAACGGCCAGAGAGGTTTCACGGTGTATCGTCCCGAGCATTGGGCCTTTGCCGGCACCGGACTGCACTATGCCGACATCTTCGGCGACAAGCAGCGCATCTTCGCCTACGAGGTCGACGGGCTCGACTATACGTTCCGTCACGGCCTTCCGTTTCCCGTTCCCGTCGAAGGTCAGCCCGAGTCCATCCAGATTCTCGCCATGGCACCGGCGGTGCTGGCGGAGGACGAGCCCCCGGGCGAGGGCTTCCGGTACTACGTGCGCAGCAGCGACCATGAAGGCCTGGTGAAATGTGTCACCGGCGAAGTCACGCCTGAGGGGCTCGCCCGCTACAAGTACGGCTCGGGCATGATGGTGCACATGACGCGCGGCAAGGGCGAGGTGCTGACGGCTGCCACTTGCGAGTGGGTGATGGGACTGAAGCGCGGTGATCCCTTCACGCAGCGCATCACCCGCAACATCCTCGATCGCTTTACCGCGGCGACGCGCGGCTGAAGTCGCGGCAAAGGAGAAGAAATGCACGATCGAGCCAGCGGCGACCGACAGCCCGCGCCGCGAACAACCGATGTCGAGGAGCTGGCGCGCATTGCCAGGAGCCTTCGGCGCGATGTCATCAATCTGGTTGCGCCCACCGGGCAAGGTTATGTGCAGCAGGGATTGGGAGCGGCCGACCTGTTCGCGGTCCTGTATTTTTCCGAGCTGCGTCTCGATCCGTTGGACCCCGAATGGCCGGATCGCGACCGCTTTCTGCTGTCCACCGCGCACAACACGGCCATCTTCTATGCCACGCTTGCGGCGCGCGGTCTGGTCGACCGTGAAGCAGTCCATTCCTATTGCGGCGACGGATCGCCGTTCGAAATCAATGCATCGGAGCGCGTCGGGACCGTCATCGAAGCGACGCTCGGCTCGCTGGGGCAGGGGTTATCTGTCGGTATTGGCATGGCGCTCGCCGCGCGTCGCCGGCGGTCTCCGGCGCGGACCTATGTGCTCCTCGGCGACGGCGAATTGCAGGAAGGGCAGCTCTGGGAGGCGGCGCTGTTTGCAGGGAGCGCGCGTCTTTCCAATCTCTGCCTGATCGTCGACGACAACCAGATGCAGGTCGAAGGGCATATCGATCAGGTCGTCACGGTGGCGCCGATCGACGCGAAGTTCGCCGCGTTCGGCTGGTCCGTCGAGACCGTCGATGGACACGACATCTCCGCACTGCTCGCCGGCCTCGAGCGCGCGCGCGGCAGGGAACGTCCGACATGTCTGGTGGCCCGCACGCTTGCCGGCAAGGGTGTGCCGTCGCTCGAAGGGCTGCTTGCCCACAATCTGAAACTGCCATCGCCGGTCGCGGCGAAGGCGCTGAGCGAACTATCGCAGATTGCCGGGGAGGGACCAAGATGATGGCCGGGAATGATCGGACCTCCCTTGAGGTTCTCGATTTCACGGCGCGCGACGCCGCTGCCGCTCCCGCGGTCAAGCACTACGGAGAAGCCCTCGTCGAGGCCGCTCGGCGCGATCCGCGTATCGTTTGCCTGACGGCTGATCTGACGCTGCCGACCGAGACCGATCTGTTCCGGGATACTTTTCCGGAACGGTTTCATCAGGTGGGCATAGCGGAAGCCAACATGGTGGGGATCGCGGGAGGATTAGCCCGATGCGGCGAAATTCCCTTCGTCCATAGCTTCTGCGTGTTCGCTACCCGGCGCTGTTACGATCAGATTGCCATGCAGGTCGCCTATCCGCGTGCGAACGTGAAGATCGTGGGCGTCATCCCGGGTCTCACGACGCTGCTCGGGGTCTCGCACCAGGCGATCGACGATCTCGCGCTGATGCGTACCTTGCCGAACATGACCGTGATCGAGCCCCGCGGTCAAGGCGCCGTACGCGCCGCCGTCGCTGCGGCCGCTGCGCATGAGGGACCGGTCTATCTGCGGCTCAAGCGTGCGGACGGTTCGGACGAGCCGGCTCCGGCAACGTCGGACTTTCGGATCGGCAAAATGCAGGTGTTGCGTCGCGGCGCGGATGGCTTGCTGGTGGCCTGCGGAATGATGGTGGCGATTGCGCTACGCGCTGCTGAGACCCTCGCTCGCGAGGGCATATCGTTGACGGTGGTCGATATGTCGACGGTAAAGCCGCTCGATCCGGAGCTCGTGGCGCTGGCGCGCACGGTACCGCTGGTGGTCGCGGCCGAGAACCATTCCATCATCGGCGGATTGGGCAGCGCGGTTGCTGAACTGTTGCTGGAAGAGGGCGTGGATGTCGCGTTTCGCCGCGTTGGCGTCGGCGATACTTTCGCCGAAGGCGGCTCGACCGGCTATCTGTTCGAGAAATACGGCCTGTCCGAGCGCGCGATCATCGACGCAATCAAGAGCCTGCGCCAGAGGCGGCGTCGTTGAGGCGCTGCTGCTCAGTCTTCGTCCGGTGGGATATTGGAGGTGCCGCCATGCTTTTCCAGAAGCCGGACGAGATTCTGGCCGCCTTCCATCATGTCGGCCTGGATCGCCTCGCGAACCTTGTCCGGCCGGCGCTGCCGAAGAAATCTGAGCACCGTTAGATGTTGATGTTCGTTCGGATAGGTCGGTGGCGCGTGCGGATAAAGAAAATTCAGCAACGGACCGTTGCGCATCCAGATGTCGTCGAGGATGGCGAGGACCTCCGGAAGTCCCGATCCATCATAGAGGCTGCGGTGAAACTGCCAGTTGACGCGAACCGCATCGGACCATCTGTGCTCCTTTTCGGCACTGATTAGCTCGCGATGGATCGCCTCCATCCTGTCAATGTCGGCCTCGGAAATGCGCGTCGTCGCGTGCTCCGCGGCGAGGCCCTCGAGAAACAGCCTGACGGTTCGGAGCTCGATATATTGCGCGGCTGTCATGTGGGCGACCATGATCGAGCGCCCGGCCTGCATTTCCAGCGCGCGCCCGCGCACGAGCTGCATCAACGCTTCGCGAATGGGCGTCTCCGACACATTCATGGTCGCGGCAAGTTCGCGAATCTTGAAACGGTGACCAGGCGAGAACCGGCCTTCCATCAGCGCCTGGCGCAGATTGTTGTAGACAAGGCTCGTCAAGCTGTCGCGGGCAACTGGTCCTACCCCGCGATCACCCAGTCTCAGGTCAACATCAGCCATTTAGGTCCTCAAACCGGTCTTGGTCTGCCTGCCGATCCGGCCCAGCCCCTTGTCCATTTTATATATAATATAGGGCGGGCTGGTTGTGCACCATGGCGAAAACGTCCGCGCACCCGCAACTCACTGATCTCTCGTTTCAGTTTCGGATGCAATCAGGTCGCGAAACATTGCACGAGCGTGCCACTGGCGCGCCAAAATCGCTTGGCTCGCGGCTTCTTTTTAGATATATGATATATCATAATTGATCAGGAGACCGATATGTCGGGATTGAACAGGACACAGGACGCTGCGTTGCGCGCTCGCGCTGAAAAGGTCGTTCCGAGCGGGATGTGGGGGCATCTTCATGCCGCCAAGTTGCCGGACGCCTACCCGCAGTTCTTTCGCCGCGGCGAGGGCGGAGTGCTCTGGGATGTCGACGGCAACCGGTACGTCGACTTCATGTGCAGTTGGGGACCCAATCTGCTCGGCCACCACCATCCCGAAGTGGATGAGGCTGCCGAGCGCCAGCGGCGCGAAGGCGACTGTCTCAACGGTCCCGCCGAAGTGATGGTCGAACTGGCCGAGTTGGTCGTGGACATGGTTGGGCATGCCGACTGGACGCAGTTCCAGAAGAACGGCACCGACGCGACAACGACTTGCGTCACCATCGCGCGGGCGGCGACGGGGAAGCGGAAGATACTGGTTGCGAAGGGTGCCTATCATGGAGCTGTGCCGTGGTGCTCACCCTCGCTTCTCGGTGTGACCGCGGAAGATCGCGCCCATCTGTCGTATTTCAAGTTCAACGACGTCGAGAGCCTTGAGGGGGCAGTGAAGGCAGCAGGGGATGATCTTGCAGGCATCCTGGTCTCTGCTTATCGCCATGACATGGGCTTCGACCAGGAACTCCCCTCTGCGGAGTTCGCCCAGGCTGCACGGCGTCTGTGCAGTGACAAGGGAGCTGTGCTGATCATCGATGAAGTCCGCGCGGGCTTTCGTCTCGATACCGCCGGGAGCTGGGAAGCGCTGGGCGTCCGTCCGGACATGTCGGCGTGGAGCAAGGCGATCGCAAACGGCTACGCTCTGGCAGCCGTCACCGGGGCCGACTGGCTACGTCGTGCGGCGTCCCAGGTCTTCGTGACGGGTTCGTTCTGGGCGGGGGCGGTCTCCATGGCGGCCGCCGCCGCGACATTGAAGATCGTGCGCCGGGACGATGTTCCGAACCGCCTGGCCTATTTGGGACGATTATTGCGGGAGGGCCTGGAAACACGCTCGCGGCAGTTCGGCTTGTCAATTCGCCAGTCGGGCCCAGCGCAAATGCCGACAGTTCTATTCGACGACGATCCGGATTTCCGGAAAGGCTTCGCCTTCTGCAATGCCATGATCGAGCGTGGCGTTTACTTCCACCCGAAGCACAACATGTTCCTCTGCGCCGCCCATAGCGAGGCCGACATCGCCGCGGCGCTCGATGCAGCCGAGCACAGCTTTTCAGTTGTGGCGGCACTTGGCCCGGGGAGCGAGGGGCGGATGGGGCGATCGTGAACGCCCGCCATCGGGCCATGCATCAAGACGTTGGCGAATAGCAAAGTTCAGCACTCCGGCAAGTTGACCGCCAATCCGCCGAGGCTCGTCTCCTTGAACTTCGCATTCATGGCTCGCCGGTCTGCCGCATTGCCTCGATGCAATTGTCGAGCGGCATGAAATGCGATCCGTCGCCGCGCAGGGCGAGCGAGGCCGCCGCCACCGAGCCCATGATGGGCTGGAGCGAGAGTTTCAGGTTTTCAATCGGTTAGAGAGTGCCGTGTGCGCGACGTGTACGCCGGGAGCTCAAGAGAAAACTAACACCGTCCATTGGCGATACCTGACGCTGAACGAGCGGCAGTGGGGCGGTGGCGTACCAAATCCGAATGATGTCGTGATCTCAATCTGGCGCTTGGACGCCGTATCAATTCTTTGCCTCTACGATTCCGCGCACGGCCAGCTTCTTCAAGATCAGGTCCGCCAATTGCTCGGGCCGATGACCGATCGTTTGCAAGTGTATTTCGGGCGTTACCGGTGGTTCATACGGGGCGTCGATGCCGGTAAAGTTCTTGATCTGACCGGCTTTCGCCTTGGCGTAGAGGCCCTTCGGATCGCGCCGTGCACATTCGTCGATAGGTGTGTCGACGAACACCTCGATGAACTCTCCGTCGGACACCAGACGGCGCACCATATCCCGCTCGGAGCGGTACGGCGAAATGAATGAGCAGAGCACGATCAGGCCTGCATCCACCAGGAGCTTTGCGGCCTCTCCGGCGCGACGGATATTCTCGACGCGGTCCGCCTCCGTAAAGCCGAGGTCGCGGTTGAGCCCATGGCGCAGATTGTCGCCGTCCAGCATCATGGTGTGGTGACCGCCAGTGTGAAGCCGGCGTTCAACGATGTTGGCAATGGTCGATTTGCCGGCACCGGACAGGCCGGTCAGCCATATGATCGCTGGCTTCTGGTGCTTTTGCGCAGCGCGCTCCGACTTTCCGATCAGGGTGGCCTGCCAAGGGACGTTGGAGGCGCGCCGCAATCCAAACGCGATCATTCCCGCGCCGAGCGTGAGATTGGTCGCGCGGTCGATGACGATGAATGATCCGGTCCTGCGGTTCTGCTCGTACGGATCGAACGCGACGGGCGTGTCCGTCGACAGGTTGCAGAATGCGATATCGTTGAGGCCCAGAGTACGCGCGGCAAGATGCTCGCGCGTGTTGACGTCGATCTTGTACTTGATGGCCGTGACCGTAACAGGCGTCGTTCGGGTGCCGATGCGTGCCAGATAGGAGCGGCCTGGCATGAAGTGCTGGTCACTCATCCAGATCATATGTGCGGCAAACTGGTCCGATACTTCGGGCGGAGATTCCGGACTAGCCAGCAGATCGCCGCGGCCGATGTCCAGCTCGTCCGTGAGCGTGATCGTGATCGCGTCTCCGACGTGGGCGGAGGTCTGAGCGCCCTCGGGGGTCAGAAGTTCCTTCACTCTTGAGATTTTGCCGGTATGGGCGACGGCGATGGGATCGCCGGCGTTGATCGTCCCGGAGGCCACCGTGCCGGCGTAGCCTCTGAAATCAAGATGGGGTCTGTTGACCCATTGCACCGGAAAGCGGAACGAACCGTCGATCGCATTGCCGCTCACATCAACGGTTTCGAGATACTCGAGCAGGCTTGGCCCGCGATACCAGGGCGTGTTGTCCGATACCTTCGTAACGTTATCGCCATGTCGGGCGGAGATTGGAATCGATGCTATCGACGAAAAACCGAGCTCTTCGGCAAAGGCTCTGTATTCATTGACGATACGAGCGAAGACGTCGCTTTGATAGGAGACCAGGTCAATCTTGTTCACCGCGAGGACCACATGGCGTACGCCGAGAAGCGAACAAATCAGGGAGTGTCGTCTGGTCTGTGCCAGAGCGCCTTTGCGTGCGTCGATCAGGAGAATGGCGAGGTCTGCCGTCGATGCGCCCGTCGCCATATTCCGCGTGTATTGCTCGTGGCCGGGCGTGTCGGCGACAATGAAGGAACGTCGCGGCGTGGTGAAGAAGCGATACGCAACGTCGATCGTGATACCTTGCTCCCGTTCGGCCTCCAGTCCGTCCACGAGAAGCGCGAGGTCGATGTCGTCTCCCGTCGTGCCGTGGCGCTTCGAAGCCGCCGCCAGCGAGGATAGCTGGTCGTCAAGGATGAGCCTGGAGTCGTGCAGGAGGCGACCGATCAGCGTAGACTTTCCGTCATCCACCGAGCCGCAGGTGAGGAAGCGAAGCAGGTCCTTGGTCGTCGCCTCGCCGGGAGGCTCGCGGGTTTCCATCAAAAGTAGCCTTCGCGCTTCTTGCGCTCCATTGATGAAGGTTCGTCGCTGTCGATCAGGCGGCCCTGCCGCTCCGAAAGTCGCGTCGATCTCATCTCCGCCATGATATCTTCCAGCGTTGCGGCACTGGAGTCGATCGCTCCGGTCAGCGGATAGCAACCCAGCGTTCGAAATCGAACTCGCCGCGATTCTGGCTGCTCGCCCGCAATGAGGGGCAGTCTCTCGTCATCCACCATGATCCAGGAGCCGCCACGCGCAACGACCGGGCGGTGTTTGGCGAAATAGAGCGGCACCACCGGAATATTCTCCAGCTGGATGTAGTGCCAGACATCCAGCTCGGTCCAGTTCGATAGCGGGAAGACGCGAACGGTTTCTCCCGGCCCGATACGGGTGTTGAACAGATTCCACAATTCGGGGCGCTGGTTGCGGGGATCCCAGACGTGTCCGCGCGAGCGAAAGGAGAAGATGCGCTCCTTCGCCCGGCTCTGCTCCTCGTCCCTGCGGGCGCCGCCGAAAGCCGCATCGAAGCCGTAGAGGTCGAGCGCCTGCTTGAGTGCGTGGGTTTTCATCACTTGAGTGTGGATCGACGAACCGGAGGCGACCGGTGAAATGCCGCGGGAAAGACCATCCTGGTTGGTGTAGACGAGCAGATCGAGGCCGAGGCGATGCGCGGTCTCGTCGCGAAACGAGATCATCTCGCGAAACTTCCACGTTGTATCGACGTGCAGCAGCGGAAACGGCAGCCTGGCAGGGTGGAACGCCTTGAGCGCCAGATGCAGCATGACGCTGGAGTCCTTGCCAATCGAATAGAGCATCACCGGCCGTTTGAACTCGGCGATGACTTCGCGCATGATCTCGATCGATTGAGATTCCAGGCTTTTGAGGTGCTTTGGAAGGACGCGCCCGGTTCTGCCGGCGTTCGACGGGACGAAATTCATTGCAAAGTGCCTCGCGCCAGCAATCCCCAGTTCAAGGATCCCTTCGTAGGAGAATTCCCCTGCGAAGGACAGCACACGTTAAGCCACGCGGGCAGTGATCGCGCGGCACGACGTCGCCCTGCCAGCGAAGAGGAGAGCCGAGATGACCTCGTGATCTCGATGCGATAATGGGTGCGCTGGCGCTTGCTGCCTCGAATGTTTGGCGTGCAGTGATGGCCGGAGGACGCCAGATGGCACTGAATGCTGACGACATCTTTCTGAACCCCGCGCTCGAAGCCCGCGTGCGCGGCCAGGCCTGGGCGCTCCTGCTTCTCAACGCTGCCGATCCACGGATGGGATCGTTGTTCGCGACGCAGCAACGATGGCTGATGGCCCATGCGGCGGTGGCGCAGTTCTTCCGGGATGGTGCCGTGGCCGGAGCCGGCGCCGGAGTGCTGACCGCGCGTGTGCTCGATCTTGTCGAGCATCACCAGATCGCAAGCCGGAATACCGCCGCCGCCTTCATCAAGGAGATGCTGAAATACGGCATCGTGCGCCATGTTGCGGGAAGCGAGGGCAAACGTCATCGCCCGGTCGAGCCGGCACCTGCGGCGCTTGAATCGCTGTATCAATGGCATCTCTTGCATCTGGCAACGCTGGATGGCCTCGATGGCGGAAGCCGGTCGGCGACGTTGGCGGCCGAGCCGGAGGTGGTTCGCCTCATGCAGCCGATGATTGCCGACGGTCTGCTCGGGTCTCACATGGTTCGCGAGCCCGAACCGACGTTCAAGCTGTTCACGTGGGTCAACGAGGGCGGCGTGCTGATGGATCGCTTGATCGTCGGTTGTGAGGAAGGGGACGCCTCCGTCGATCGTATTGCGACCGACGTGACGTCGGTTTCCGCACTGGCGCAGCGGCTGAAATTGTCGCGGACGCAACTTGGACGCAAGCTCGCCGAAGCGGAGTCCATGGGAAGCCTCGGCTGGGTCGGAGCGCGCGGCAAGTCCCGGCTGTGGGTATCGAAAGGCTTCCGCCGCGAATATCACAAGGCGCAAGCCGTCAAGCTCGCGATCATCGATGCAGCCTTCGAGGCTTGTTTTACGACTCACCGATGCGATCCATGACGTGGTTGAACGGGTGATGGGCAGCATTAGACGATCTGCTGTCATCTGACCATTTTTGGTGCTCGGCGCTTCCGGGCCGGTCTCGATCTTTACCGCAAATGTTGAGCCCGATGCGGAGGACCCGCAGGGCTTCATGTCGCTGCGCACCTTGATTTCATAGCTGGATTTCGTGCGCGGAACGAGAATGTCGCGATTTACGATGAATGACGTTCTCGGCTTTCCGGCGGAAATCACGATCGATGAAAATAGGCACATATGAACGTTCGTTCGCAGCCTTCAGCAGCCGAATACCGTACCAATGGGCCGCTGAGGAGTCGACGCTTCCGGGCTTCGCGGATGCGAGCGGTGCTGGATGCTTCGGTGATGGTCCTGAGGACATGCATGAAGAGGATTGATCGCATCCGTCGGTAGACGGAGAGCGCAGCGACAGCGTCGATCGGGTGCTTGTTCGGCGGTGACTTTCGACCGTGTTACGCGGTCCATTTTTTTGATGGAATGAATGATGCTGCACGTTGGCAGTGATCGACATTTTTCGCTGTCTATTTCGCAGGAGCTTTCGATCGAGGGCGTGCCGGAGACGTCCGTGGCCGCGGTCCAGGACACGCATCTGCTTCTCAGCGCCGATTTCAAGCGTGCCGGAGATGACCTGCGGCTGATTGGGGTCGATGGAAAGATCCACGTCGTTCCCGGCTATTTCAAATCGGAAAATCTGCACGCGCTACGGTCGCCGGATGGTGCGACGCTGAGCGGCGAAATCGTCGCGGCACTGGCGGGACCTGCCGCTCCCGGAAGGTACGCAGCCAAGGATGCGCCGTCGCCGGCGATGCAGGTGATCGGACATGCGGTACGGGTCGAAGGGCAGGTAACGGTCCTGCGCAACGGCGTCGTCGTGGCGCTCAACAACGGCGATGTTCTGCTCAAGGGAGACGTGGTCCAGACCGACAGCGCTGGCGTCGCCGGACTGGTTTTCAACGACGGCAGTGCGTTCCAGATCGGGCACGGTTCGCGGCTCGTATTGAGCGAATTCAAATTCGACCTGCATGGAAGCGCCAATCTGGAAGTTTTCGATCTCATCCAGGGATCGCTCAGTTTCGCCTCGGGCAAAATTGCCAAGTCGGGCGACATGCGGATCGGGACGCCGATCGGTTCCGCCAAGATCACGGGCTCGGCCGGGGGCGGGGAGATCTCCCCGGACGATGGATCGGTCACGCTATCCATCTTCCAGCAGAATGACGGGCTGCATCAGGCGACGGCCTACGATAAGAACGGCAACGCCATTGCGACGATCAGCAGCGAAGGCGGAAAGCTGGAGCTGAAGCCGACCGGTACAGCTCAAATTGCCGCCAGCGAGCAGGCGAAGACGGACGCCGATAGGGCCGGCGAGCTGGATGCGCTGAACCACCTTCTCCAAATCAAGAACCTTGCGGACCGCAACAGCAGCAACACGCCCGGCGGCGGCGGTCCGCACGGTTCGTCATCGCCGCCTGGCTCGTACAGTGCGGGGTCGAACGAACCGTCGTTTCAGCCGAATGGAGGCTCCGGCGCCAACCCGCCCACGAACACCGGTCTGGATGTCGCCCCTCATCCGCCCGGCGGAGGAAACGGCGGAGCTGGTCCTGGAGGTGCATCGAGCCCGGGATCGCCGGTCAACGATGCGCCGTCGCTGGTTCTCAACGCCGGATCGGCGTTGGTCGCGCCCGAGCAAACGCCGGTCGCGGTTGCTCCGGCGCTGGCCTTGTCTGATCCGGACAGCAGCACGTTGCTGCGGGCGACGATCCAGATCACCGGCAACTATCAGCCGAGCGAAGACGTCCTTTCTTTCGCGAACACCGCGTTGATCGAGGGTCGGTTCGATGCGGCAACGGGAACGCTGACGCTGACGGCCAGGGCCGGCCAGCAGCCGACGGTTGCTGATTTTGCAGCCGCGTTGCGTGCGGTCTTCTATACCGACACCAGCGATAATCCGTCGCCGCTGACCCGGACGCTGACGGTGACGGTGCAGGACCCGGACGGCACGGATCACGGCGGGCACGATACGACCGTCGTCACCCGCGAGCTGACGGTCGTCGCCGTCAACGACGCGCCGGTGATCGGTGCAGCGCAAACGACCGGCGCGGTGCAGGAGGACACGGCACTCGATCCTCATGGGCTGCTGCACGCCAATGGCACGATCGCGTTCACCGACGTCGACCTGGCGGATGCGCATGTCGTCTCGGTCGGTTTCGTCAGTTCGACGCGCGCAGGTGGATTGGCGCTCGGAACCATGAGCGCGCATGTGACCGCCGACACCGTGAACGGCCTCGGCGGACAGGCGGCATGGCAGTATCTCGTCGACAACGCGGACATCCAGTTCCTGCGGGCCGGGCAGACCGTCACGGAAACCTACGCCGTAACCGTCAGCGACGGTCATGGCGGGCTGGCGAGCCGGAATGTCACCATCACGATCACCGGCCAAGAGGATGCCCCCGTGCTGGCCGGTGCATCGGCGACCGCCCCGGAAGCCGGTGACGCCGCCGCGCAGCACATCACGCTGACGGGCACCTTGCCGGTGACCGATGCCGATATCGGCGACACGTTGACGGCTTCGATCATCAATTCGCCGGTCGTGACCCTCGATGGCCACGCCTTCGTCTTGCCGGCAGGGGCGGCATCGCTGACCAGCAACGCATTGTCGTTCCACGCCGGGACGTCGAACGGCGGCGCTGCCGGCATCGGCTGGACCTATGATGCGTCGGCGGCCAATTTGGATTTCCTGCGGGAGGGGCAGAGCCTGGTTCTGACCTACACGGTCGAGGTCAGCGACGGCCTTCTCACCAGCGGCCAACAGACCCTCACAATCACCATCGTCGGCGCCAACGACGTGCCCGTGGTGACCGGCGGCACCGCAACGACCGGTGAGGATGCCGACGCGCATGCGCAGGTCGTCTCGCTGACGGGCTCGATCTCGGTGGTCGATCTCGACGTCGGCGACACGCTGACGGCTTCGACGGTCGGTGGGCCCGTCGTCAAACTGGATGGCCAGGCCTTCAGCCTGCCGGCCGGCGCGCTGGCACTCATCGACAATGCCGCTTTTGCGATCGACACCAGCGGGCACCTGTCCACCGGCGCCGCCACGACGTTCGGCTGGATCTACCAGCCCGCCGCGGCTGATCTCGACTTCCTGAAGCAGGGCCAGACGCTCACGCTGACCTATGCGGTCGTCGTCAACGACGGCACCGCGACCAGCACCACGCAATATGTGACGATCACGATCAACGGCACCAATGACGCGCCGCTGGCGATCGCGCACAGCTACGCGACCGACGAAGACCATGTGCTGGTGGTGCCTGGCACGGGCGTGCTCGCCGGGGCCACCGACCTCGACGGCGATGCGCTGCACGCCATCCTCGTCAACGGTCCGGCCCACGGCACCCTGACGCTGAACGCCGACGGCTCGTTCACCTATGCGCCGGTTGGCGACTACAACGGTTCCGACAGCTTCACCTACAAGGTCAATGACGGCCTCGCCGATTCCAATGTGGCGACCGTCAATATCACCGTGCAGGCAGTCAACGATCCCGCCGTGGTGTCGGGCACCAGCACCGGCGTGGTGACGGAAGCGGGCGGCGTCAACAACGCGGCGGCGGGGACACCGAGCGCGACCGGTACGCTGACGGATACCGACGTCGACAATCCCGCCAACACCTTCACGGCGGTCGGGACCGCAACGGCGAGCGACCACGGTTACGGCACCTTCACCATGACGTCGGGCGGCGTCTGGACCTACAATCTCGACAATAGCAACAGCGCGGTTCAGGCGCTCAATTCCGGCGGGACGCTGACCGACACGTTCACGGTGACGACCGTCGACGGCACTGCGCAGCTGGTCACGATCACCATCAACGGCGCCAACGATGCCGCTGTGCTGTCGGCGGACACTGTCGGCCTGACTGAGACCGATTCAGTGCTGTCGACCGGCGGCACGCTGACCATCCACGACGTCGACAATCCCGAAACCTTCGTGGCGCAGGCGGGCACGGTCGGGCACTACGGCACCTTCACCGTCGCCCAGAACGGCGCGTGGACCTATGTCGCGAGTTCGGCACATGACGAATTCGTCGCCCTGCAGACCTACACCGACACGTTCTCCGTGGTGAGCTTGGACGGCACGGCCTCGTCCGTCACGGTCAATATCCTCGGCAGCAACGACGCGGCTTCGATATCGGGCACCACGACGGGGTCGGTGACCGAAGCAGGTGGCCTCAACAACGCGCTGCCGGGGACGCCCAGCGCGACCGGCACGCTGACCGACATCGACGTCGACAATCCCGCCAACACCTTCACGGCGGTGACGACACAGACGGCCAGCCTTGGCGGTTTCGGCACCTACACCGTCACGTCGTCCGGGGTCTGGACCTACACACTCGACAACAGCAATGCCGCGGTTCAGGGGCTCAATGCCGGCGGCACGCTGACGGATACGTTCACGGTCACGACCGCCGACGGTACGCCGCAGGTCGTCACCATCACGATCAATGGCACCGACGATGCCGCCGTGATATCGGCGGTGACGCGCAATCTGACTGAAACCAATGCGCCGCTGTCGACCGGTGGCACGCTGACGATCCAGGACCCCGACAGTCCGCAATCCTTCGTCGCGCAGGCCGGCACGGCCGGGCAGTACGGCACCTTCACGCTCGCCGCGGATGGCACCTGGAGCTATGTCGCGAGCTCCGCACATGACGAGTTCGTGGGCGGGCAAACCTACACCGACATTTTCTCCGTCTCGAGTTCGGACGGCACCACCTCGTCCGTCACCATCAACATCCTCGGCACCGACGATCCGGCCACGATGAGTGGGACGACGACCGGTTCGGTCGTCGAGGCGGGCGGCGTCGCCAACGCGGTGCCGGGGACGCCGACCGCGACCGGCTCGCTGACGCTGTTCGATCCCGATACGTCCTCCGTCGCCTTCGTGGCCGTCGCCACGCAGACCGCCAGCACCGGTGGCTACGGCACCTATACTGTGTCCTCGGGCGGCGTTTGGAGGTACACGCTCGACAACAGCAATTCCACGGTGCAGGCGCTCGCCGCCGGCGCGACGATGACCGACACCTTCTCCGTGAGGGGAAGCGACGGCAGCACGCAGGTCATCACCATCACGATATCAGGTGCCAACGATGCGCCTGTGTTGTCCGGCGACAATGCGGCGGCGCTGCTGCAAGGCCTGGCGACGACCATCACCACCGCCGACCTCAGCGTCAGCGATGTCGACAACAGTGCGAGCCAGCTCACCTTCAACATCAGCAGCACGCAACGCGGCTACGTGGCGCTGTCGAGTGCGCCCGGCGTTGCGATCACGAGCTTCACCCAGGCGCAGCTTGCCGCGGGGCAGGTGATCTTCGTCAGCGACGGCACGCTGAACCCGGTCGCGAGCTTCACCGTGTCCGCGACCGACGGCAGCGTGACCAGCGTGCCGGTGCTGGTCAATGTCGCCGTCACCAATGATTTCGTGCTGCCGGGCAACATCAGCCTCGGCGCCGTCTCGGAAACAATCAACAGCCTGACCCAGTCCGGCGGCACTCTGTCGGGCACCGGTACGCTGATCGACGCCAACGGGGCGACTTTCACCGGCGGCACCGAAACCGGCAGCGGCACGACCATCGTCAACGGGCTCGCGACCTTCTTCGACGCCAATAACGAGACCTTCACGCTCGACGGCAGGACGCTCGAGCTGCACGGATCCGGCCAGACCGGCGCCTTCTCCGGCGATACGCTGCGACTTAACAACGGCGCGGCCTTCAAGATCGATGCCGGCGTCACCTTCACCGATGCCACGACCGGCGGAAGCGCCTTCAACATCGCGTCGAGCGCCGGCAGCGGAACCCTCAACGTCGCCGGCAACTACGACAAGACCGGCAGCGGCACCACGATCGTCAGCACGGCGGTCAACAACAGCGGCGTCATCGACGCCAAGGCGGGTACGCTCGATCTCGCCGGCAACGTCACCAACACCGGCACGCTGCAGGCGGACAGTGGCGGCAAGCTGCTGGTCGCGGGCAATGTCACCGGCGCCGGGGCGGTCACCGTCGGCAATGGCGGCACGGTCGAATTCGGCGCGAGCGTCGGATCGGGCCAGACCATCACGTTCAACGGCGCGCTCGCCACGCTCAAGATCGACGTGCCGGCGAGCTTTGCCGGCACCATCACCGGCTTCAGCGGCGCGACCGACGCGATCGACCTGGTCGGGATCAACTACGGTTCCGGGCAGTTCTCCCAGTCGTTCAATTCGTCGACCGGCGTTCTGCACGTCACCGACGGCACGCATAGCGCCGATCTGCACTTCAGCGGACCGACCTACGGCTTCGCATTCTCGGCCGACGGCTCCGGCGGCACCGTGATCAAGCCGTCCAACGTCTACACCGTCCACAACGCGGCGGAGCTCAACGCGACGCTGCTCGCCATCAGCGTGGGTGGCGGAGCTGCTGCCGCCAACACCAACTATTCGATCGAGTTCGCGGGCAACATCTCCATTGCCTCGCTCGGCGCCAATCTGACCGCGATCAATCTGGCCAGCGGCAGCCATCTCGTCATCAATGGCGCGGGCTATTCACTCGACGGCGCAAATGCTTATCGTGGCCTGTTCGTGTTCGGCGGCAACGTCTCGATCAACAATCTGAACATTGCGCACACGCTGGCCCAGGGCGGCGCCGGCGGTGCCCAAGGCGGTGGCGGGGGTGCGGGCCTCGGCGGCGGCCTGTTCGTGGCAGCGGGTGCGGCCGTCACGATCGATGCCGTGACGTTCACGGGCGACGCGGCCAGGGGTGGCGCCGGAGGCGATTGGGGAAACAGCTATAGGGCATACCAGGGTGGCGGCGGTGGTGGCATGGGCACCGCCGGCAGCAGCGCCTTCTACAGCAGCAGCCACGGCTCCTTCGTCTTCATCCAGGGAGACCCGGGCGGCACGCTCGGGGTCAACGTCCCGGGCCACGCGGGCTATTCGCAGGCCGCTGCCGGCGGCATATCGCCGAGCGGCAGCAGCCTCACGCCGGGTGCGCCTGGCGGCTTTGGCGGCGGTGGCGGTGGCGGTGCGGGGGGCTACCTGACCACGTCGATGGGCACAAGCTCCAGCGTCGGCGGCGATGGCGGTTTCGGCGGTGGCGGCGGAGCCTCGGGCGCTTTCGGGTCGGGAGCGGGCGGCGGTGCCGGCGGCTTCGGCGGCGGCGGCGGCCGTGGCGGGGGCGCTGGCGGGTTCGGCGGCGGTGCTGGCGGCAATGGCGTCGCTGGCGGCGGTGGCGGCCTCGGCGCCGGCGGCGCTGTGTTCGTGCAGGAAGGTGGTTCGCTGACGATTGCCGGCAGCTTGGTCTCCGGCAACTCCGTCACGGCGGGGCTGAGCAACCACGGTGGAGGCGACGGACAGGCGCTCGGCTCCGGCATTTTCATCCAGGGCAACCAGAACATCACCTTCGCGCCGACTGCCGGCGAGCACGCCGTCATTTCCGATGCGATCGCCGACCAGGGCGGCAACGGCGGTAGCGGTCATGTGGAGATCGCAGGCAGCGGCACGGTGCACTTCGCCGGCGCCAACAGCTATGCCGGCGGCACCACCATCGACAGCGGCAGCACGCTCGAGGTCGAGGCCGGCGGCAGCGCCGGCACCGGCGCCATCATCGACAACGGCACGCTGCGGTTCGAGGCGCCGGGTACGATCGTGAACGCGATCACGGACAACGGCGCGATCACCCTCGACCACGATGGCACGTTCGAATTCCAGGCCGCCGTGACCGGAACGGGCACGTTCAATTTCGCCCAAGGTCACATCATCACCGCCGTGTTCGACACCGGCGTTCCCGCCGTCACCCTCAAGGGCTTCGACGTCGGGGATACCATCGATCTCAGATCGGTTGTCGCGACCTCCTTCACGATCGATGCGAACAACGTCATGACGCTGAAGAATGTCAGCGGCACGGCGGTGGCGACGCTGCATTTCGATCCCGCGCAGCATTTCGATCTCAACCTTGCCCTGGTCGCGGACGGCAATGGCGGCACCAACGTCCGCCTGGCCCAGACCAGCTTCACGGTGAGCACCGCGGCCGAGCTCAACGCGGCGCTGACGGCGATGAGCTCGGGCGGCAACGCCTACGGCGCGAATCTCAACTACGTCATCCATTTCGCCGGCAATATTTCGCTGGCGTCGCTGAGCTCGGATCTTGCCGCCATCAATCTCGCCAGCGGCAGCAAACTGACGGTCGATGGTGCCGGCTTCACGCTCGACGGCGCCAATACCCATCGTGGCTTCTTCGAATATGCCGGCACCGTCACGTTCAAGGACATGACCATCGCGCACACGCTGGCGCAGGGCGGCGATGGCGGCATCGGCGGTGGCGGCGGCGGCGCCGGGCTTGGCGGCGGCCTGTTCGTCGCGGCCGGTGCGTCGGCGACGATCGCCAACGTGAACTTCATTGGCAACGCCGCGCATGGCGGCAACGGTGGTGGCGTGAACCCGGCCGGCCGAATTTTTCAAGGCGGTGCCGGCGGTGGCGGCATGGGCATCGATGGCACCCCTGGCTCCTTGACCGGGGTGTTCCATCCCAATCACTACGGGATCTACTCCGGCTGGGGCTATGCAGGCGGCGCCGGCGGCGGGCTCGGCCTGCCAAATCTTCAGGGCGGAGGCGGCGCAGGAGCGACGTCGTATCGCTCATCGCACCCGGCTTCCGGCGCCTTTGGCGGTGGTGGTGGGGGCGGTAGCGCCTTTAGCGGTGCCCTAAGAGGTGGAAGCACCGGTGCACAGGGCGGCTTCGGCGGCGGCGGCGGTGCCGGTGGCGGCTTCAACACGAACACCAACAGCTACGGCAACGGCGAGAACGCTGCCGGCGGCAATGGCGGCTTCGGCGGCGGCGGTGGCGGCGGCGGGCTCCGCGGTCGCTATGGCCTCGGGGGATTTGGTGCCGGCAATGGCGGCGTCTCCTTCGCCTATCGGGCCGGCGGGTACTATCAGTCGAAGATCGGCAATGTCGGCGGCGGCGGGCTTGGTGCCGGCGGCGGAGTCTTCGTCCAGGAAGGCGGCACGCTGATCCTCGAGAGCGGCTCGCTGTCCGGCGGCTCCGTGGCCGGAGGCGCTGCGGGTGCCATCCAGGCGGCGCATCAATTGTACTCTATGCCCGGCGCCGGGCAGGGGCTCGGCAGCGGCATCTTCTTCCAGGGAAATCAGTCGATCGTTCTCGCGCCGACGTTAGGGAATGCGATCACGATCGCAGACGCGATCGCCGACCAGGGCGGCAACGGCGGCAGCATTTCGATCGAGATCAAGGGGCCGGGCACCGTCGAGTTCGACGGCGCCAATTCCTATGTCGGCGGCACCACGATCGACGCCGGCGCCAAGCTCACGCTCGGCGGCCAGGGGACGCTCGGCAGCGGAGCGGTCATCGACAATGGCGTCCTCGTCATTGCCCATTCCGGCACCTTCGGCAATGCGTTCACGGGAAGCGGCGATCTCGGCTTCGCGGGGCCGGCCATCACGGTCACCTTCACGACCTCGGTCTCGCTCGGTGGCTCACTCGATCTCGGCGATGGCGACACTGTCGCCAACTTCAACGGCGGACTGTCTGGCATTCAATCGATCAATTTCGCCACGGGGATGCAGACCCTGTCCGTGACAGGCGCGATGCCGAGCGCGGTCGTGCATGGCTTCGGCGTCGGCGACACCATCGACTTTGCGACGATCAACGCCACCGGCATCGGCAGCTTCGTCAACAACGTGCTGACGCTGACCGGCCCCGGCGGCGTGCCGGTTGCGACCGTCCACTTCGATCCGGCCGAGCAGAACATCGCGCCGCATGGATTCCTGCTGGTGTCCGATGGGACCGGCGGCACCGAACTGAAGCTCAACGAGGTGCCGGTCTACCATGTGTCGTCCACCGCGCAGCTCGTTCGCGCGATCAACGAAATCAGCGTCGGCGGCGTGTTCTCATCCGCGAACCAGAATTACGAGATCGATATCGTCGGCAGCTTCACGCTCGACGGCGCGCTGCCCGACATCAATCTGGCGCTGGGCGACACGCTGACGATCCACGGTCTTGGCCATGAGATCAGCGGGGCTTCCACCTATTCTGGCTTCGTCCTGCAATCCGGCGACGTGACGATCGATCACCTGACCGTCGCCGACTTTGTCCGGCACGGCGGTGACGGGTCATCCGCAGGCAGTACGTCGTCCGGCGGTGGTGGTGGTGGCCTGGGCGCGGGTGGCGCACTATTCGTAGGCGCCGGCAGCTCGGCGACCCTGACCGACGTCGCTTTCACCGACAACCATGTCTTCGGCGGAAATGGTGGCGTTGGCGGCACCGCAATCACTTACGGGGGGCCCAGGGCGGGCGGGACATCCGGCCCGGGTCAACTGGGGTTCGGTTATGGCGGGGCGGGTGGGTCTAGCCTTCACGGCGGAAGCGTCGGCAGTTTCGGCGGCGGCGGGGGCGGAGGCGGCTTTCGCGCCGGCGGGAACACCGGTCCCGGCGGAGGCGCCAGCGGCGGCTATGGCGGCGGGACCGGCGGGGCTGGAGGCTTTTCCGTTGCCGCGGCAGGCGGGGGCGGCGGTGGTGCGGGCCTTGGCGGCGCTGTCTTCGTCGCGCCGGGTGGCGAGCTTGATATCAACGACTGGACCTTCTCCAACAATGGTGCAACGGGCGGTGCCGGTGGCGGCAGTATCAGCTTTGGCGGCGCCGCCAATGGTGCGGCGGGCCAGGGCATCGGCAACGATCTCTTCAACTACGGCGGCACGGTCGGCCTGACGTCCAACGCCGGACAAACTCTCACGATCGATCAGTTCGTGGGCGGCACCCAAAGCACGTTCAATATTCAGGGCGCCGGCGCGGTCGTGCTGGCGCAGGGCATCGGAACGAATGTCCTCAACATAACCGGCGCCGGCGACGTCACCGTCCTCACCAGGATCACGGCCAGTGCCATCAACGTCTCTGGCTCCGGCGATGTGCTGTTGCGGGGCGCATTCTACGGCAGCGAGGTCTTCACCCACACCGGTAGCGGCACGCTGACAGTCGAGCCGATCTACAACGTCTCGACGACGGACGACCTGGTCGCCACGATCCAGACCGTCAACTCCAATCCTGTCTCGAACCTGTCCGTCGAATACGTGATCAATCTCGACGGAGACATTCCGCTGGTGGCGGGACTGGCGAAGCTTACCCTCGTCGCCGGGGATACGATCACGGTGAATACCGCGGGCCATACCCTGGACGGCGCCGTCAACGGCGCCGGCGGCGGATTCAGTTTTGTGGCAGGTGTGTCCGGCGGAAACGCCCTGCTGGTCGGAAATGCGATCCCCACGTTCGACGTTGCAAGCGTTGCGGAGCTGACGACAGCCTTCAATGCCATCAATGTCGGAGGTTTCTTCTCCTCGCCGAACATCAACTACGTCATCAATCTCGAGGGAGACACCGCGCTCGGCAGCCTGTCGGCGGGCATGCTGAATTTTGCCGCCGGCGATACGCTCACCATCAATACCAACGGACACACGCTGAACGGCGCCGTCAACGGCAACGGGTCGAGCTTCACCTTCGCGACCGGCGCGTCGATGGGACCGCCGGCCTTCACCGGCCATCCCATTGCGAGCTTCACTGTCGGGTCGATTGCGGAATTCAATGCGGCGCTCGCGGCCATCAATCCCGGCGGCTTCTATTACGGCACCAACATCGACTACCAGATCGAGCTGACGGCCGACCTGAAGCTGAACGGCAACATGGCAGCGCTTTTTCTTGCCGCCGGCGATACGCTCACCATCAAGGGCGGCGGTCACGTCATCGACGGTTCGGTCAATGGCACGGCGACCTATTCCGGCTTCGATCTTGAATCCGGCAATCTGGTGCTCAGCCAGCTGACGATCGAAGGCACCCTCGCACATGGTCACGACGGCGGGTCCGTTGCCCAGGCCTATGCCGGCGCCGGCGGCGGCGGTCTCGGTGCGGGCGGTGGCCTCTTCATTGGTGCAGGTGCGTCCGCGACGCTCGACGGCGTGGCGTTCACCGGCAACTCTGCGATCGGTGGCTCCGGTGGCAATGGCGGCGCCGCCGGAGGCTACAATGGCTACGTCGGCGGCGGCGGGCCGGGGAGCCCTGTGAGTGGATTCGGCATCGGCGGCGCGGGCGGTTGGGGGCGCCAGCCGGCCTTCTACGCGCACTCGCGAAGCAACGGTCTGGCCGGCTCATTTGGCGGCGGCGGTGGTGGCGGGGCCAGCGTTTACAGGGTTGTCCCCCGTAGTCCACCTTTCTTCGGTGGCGACCTTTATGCAGGCCTCGGCGGCAGCGGCGGTTATGGCGCGGGCAGCGGCGGCGGCGGCGGGGTAAGGGTCGCGTCGGGTGGTGGCGGTGGCGGCGCCGGTCTTGGCGGCGGCGTTTTCGTTGCGTCCGGCGGATCACTGACGATCCAGAGTGGTTCGATCGGCGGCAATACCGCGGTCGGCGGTCTCGGCGGTGCATCCACAACCGCTGCCGGCGGAGACGGGCAGGGCATCGGTTCGGGCCTCTTCACGATCTCGCAGAACATCACGTTTGCGCCGCAGCTGGGCAACACGCTGACCGTCTCGGATACGATCGCGGGTGCGGGCTTCGGCGTCATCCATGTCGCGGGCGCCGGCAACGTCACCCTGTCGGGCGCCATCACCGGCACGACGATCGACATCTCCAACACCGGCACGGTGTCGCTGACGGCGGGCGATCTCGTCAACGATTCCTTCTCGCTGTCGGGCTCGGCGCACTACACGCTGGCGAACAAGATCACGGGCGGCGGCACCATCAGTGCGTCCGGCACGTCGGTGCTGACGATCACCGGCATGAACCTGCTGACCGGCGGCATGGTGCTGAGTGGCAACAGCACCATCGATCTCACCTCGGTGAATTCGATCGGCAGCGGCATCATCACCTTCGTACCCAATTCGGGCGCGACGTTGATCCTGGAAGCAGGCGTGACGCTGTCCAACCAGATCAACGGCTTCAACCCGGGCGATACAATCAAGCTCGTCGGCTTTGCCGCAAATACGACGGCAACGATGGGCGCGGGCAACGTCCTGACCGTCAGCGATGGCGTTCATTCAGTCGATCTGCATCTCAATCCCGGCGTCGATTTTTCTCAGTTCCAGTTCGACATCACGGCCTACAGCGGCGGCGTGATGCTGACCGATCGGGTCCCGTTCGGAATCACCGGCGTGGTCGGCCAGCCGGTCTACGGCAGCGGCGTAGAGCTGCGCGGCACGGCCGCTCCGGGCACCACGGTCACGATCATCGCCAATGGCGGCACGACCGTGCTCGGCACCGGCATCGTCGACGCCAACGGCAACTTCGATCTCATCACCTCGCCGCTCGCCGACGGCTTCTACACGTTCCAGGCGGTTTCGCAGACCGGGTCGTCGTCGCAGCTCTCAGCCGGATTCGCGGTCACGGTGCTTCCGAGCGCACCTGTCATCACGACGCAGATCGGCCATCCGCTCAACGGCGACACCGTGGAGCTGAAGGGCACGGCGCTGCCCAACCAGATCATCAAGCTGTATCTCGACGGCAGCTCGACCGTGTTTGCGACCGGCGTCGCCGATGCCAACGGCAATTTCGACATCGTCACGCCGGCGCTGACCGACGGCATCCATACCATCCGGGCAACCGAGACCGACAGCCTGGGCCTGGTAAGTCCGCTGTCGGCCGGCTTCACCGTTAACGTCAATCCGACGGCACCCACGATCACCGCGCTGGTCAACAACCCCTTCAATGGCGGGCCGATCGAGGTGAAGGGCACGGGCGAGCCCAACCATATCATCCAGATCTTTGCCGACGGTGGTACGACGCTGATCGGCACCGGCACCACCAATGCCAGCGGCCAGTTCGACATCGTGACCTCGGCGGGCCTGAGCAATGGGACTCACACGCTGACGGCGGTCGCCGTGACGTCGAACCTGCCAAGCACGGCATCGAACAGTCTCTCCATCACTGTCGTTCCGTCGGCGCCGATCATCACCACGCTGGTCGGCCAGCCCGACAATGACGGCACCATCGAGGTCAAGGGCACGGGGCAGCCGAACCAGACTGTCACACTCTATGCCGATGGCGGCACGACGCCGGTCGGCACCGGTGTCATCGACGCCACCGGACACTTCGACATCACGACGACGGTGATATTCGCCGACGGCGTGCACCGCCTGACCGCGACGGCAACCGATGCCGCGAACCTCGTCAGTCCGGTGTCGTCGCAATTCACCGTGAACGTGATCCCGGATACGCCGGTCATCTCGGCGGTGCTTCCCGTTTCCGGCACCTCGCAGCGCATCGAGGTGCAGGGCACCGGCGAGGTCGGCGAGACCATCAAGCTGTTCGCCGACGGCAGCACGACCGTGCTGGCCACCGGCGTGGTCGACGCGACAGGTCATTTCGACATCTTCGCCAACATTCTCGGCGGCGCGCATATCATCCGTGCCACAGAAACCAACGCCGCCAACCTCGTCAGCCTGATCTCCTCGGGCGTGTCGGTCAACGTCACGCCGAATGCGCCGGCGATCACCGCGCTGGTGGGCCAGCCCATCAACGGCACCACCGTGACCGTGAAGGGCACGGCCCAGCACGTCGGCGGCACCATCACGCTTTACGCCGACGGCGGCACGACGGCGGTCGGAACCGGCACGGTTGCCGCCAACGGCACGTTCTCGATCACGACCACCGTGACGTTTGCAGACGCCATTCACACTTTTACCGCGACGGAGACCGACGACGGCATGGCGAGCGGCCTGTCGCCGGCATTCACCGTCAACGTCAACCCGATCGCGCCGTCGATCACGGCGCAGATCGGAACAACGGTGGAGGGCGGTGCGCTCGAGTTCGTCGGCACGGGCGAAGTCGGCAACATCGTGACGATCACCCTCGGCGGCGTCACCATCGGTTCGGGAATCGTCGACGCCACCGGGCATTTCGACATCACGACCATCTCCGGCCTGAACCCCGGCGTCCAGGCCGTGTCGGTGACAGAGACCAATGCGGATCATCTCACCAGCACGGCATCGGGTTTCGTGGCAACGGTCGCGCCGGTCGCGCCGGTGATCACATCGGTGGTTTCGGTCGACGATCCCGGCGGACGCGTCGAGGCTTTCGGCACCGGCAAGGCCGGTGACATCATCACGCTGTACGCGGATGGCGGCACGACCGCGATCGGCTCGGGCACCGTGGACCAGACCGGCCACTTCGCGATCTATTCGACCAACGGCCTTGCTCTCGGCGCCGGCGCTCACACGATCACGGCGACACAAACGCTGGTGAACGGGGCGGGCTCGGCGACCAGCGCCGCGTCGGCGACCTCCAATGTGAACGTTGCGACGACCGCCACCAGCTTTACGATCACGACGGCCGCGGAACTCGCCGCTGACATCGCAGCGATCGATCTGACCGGCGCA
Source organism: Bradyrhizobium sp. KB893862 SZCCT0404 (assembly GCF_018130885.1). Taxonomy (NCBI): domain Bacteria; kingdom Pseudomonadati; phylum Pseudomonadota; class Alphaproteobacteria; order Hyphomicrobiales; family Nitrobacteraceae; genus Bradyrhizobium; species Bradyrhizobium sp. KB893862 SZCCT0404. The sequence goes on along the minus strand of NZ_JAFCLT010000006.1, from coordinate 374,840 downwards.
TATTCACACGTCAACACGCACTACACGTTCAACATCGTCGACGACCTCGTCTTGAGCACACAACTCGCGGCGTTCAATCTCGCCGCTGGCGATACGCTGACCATCCATGGCAATGGGCATACCCTGGACGCCCACGGGCTTCCCGGCCTGTTCGTCTATTCCGGCACGGTCGATATCGACAATCTCAGCATCATCAATGCGGTTGCCAAAGGTGGCGACTCCACCAGCGGCGGCGGTGGCGGCGCGGGACTTGGCGGCGGCCTGTTCATCGCCTCGGGCGGAGCGGTTACCCTCGACACTGTCAGCTTTGCACATGATCGGGCGGTCGGCGGCAATGGAAGCTATTTCAACGGCTATTCCGGCAGCGGCGGCGGCGGCATGGGCGGCGCCGGCAATATCAATGGCGGCGGCGGCATCGGCCTCGCGGCGTCGGGCGGGACCTATTTTGGCTACGTGCCCGGTCGCGGCATCGTTATCGGCGCGGCAGCCGGTGGCGGTGGGGGTGGTACCGATGGTGGCGGCGGCGTCACTGGCACCAGTCCGTGGGGCTCCGGTCGCTACGGCTATGTCGGCGGCGCTGGTGGCGGCATCGGTGGTGGCGCGGGGTCCGCCACGTCGGGCGGCGCCGGTGGTTTTGGCGGTGGTGGCGGTGGCGGCGTCGTCAACCCTGCGGATCTCACGGGCGGCGCCGGGGGTGCCGGCGGTTTCGGCGGTGGTGGCGGCGCTGGGGTGCGGGGCGCGGGCGGCGCCGGCGGGTTCGGTGGTGGCGGTGGTGCCGGCTACTGGGGCTACGCGAATGGCGCCGGCGGTTTCGGCGGCGGGCAAGGCAACTATCAATCGGGCGGCGGCGGCCTCGGCGCCGGCGGCGCGATCTTCGTCCAGGAAGGCGGCTCGCTGACCTTCGGCGGCAGCGGCGGTGCCCATGACAACAGCGTCGCGGGTGGTTCGGGCTCGAATGCCGGCCACAATTCCGGATCCGGCCTCGGCAGCGGCATCTTCCTCCAGGGCAACCAGACCATCACCTTCGCTCCGGATGCGGGGCACATCATCACGATCAGCGACGTGATCGCCGACATGACCGGCTCGCATGATGCCAGCGGCCAGACCGGCGCGGGACATCTGCTGCTCGATGGCGAGGGAACGCTGGTGCTGGGAACGGCGAACACGTTCACAGGCGGCATCACCATAGAGAACGGCACGCTCGACCTCACCGCGAGCGGCGCGGCCGGCTCCGGCGCGATCGACTTCTCTGCGGCGGGCCATGCCGCACTGGAATTCAGCGCGGCGAACGCGCCGGTCAACGCGATCGCGCATTTCGGCACGCGCGATCAGATCGTCGTCGACGGCTTCCACGCCACGAGTGAAACGTTCATCAATGGCGTTCTGGTTCTGAGCGGCGCGAGCGGATCGGTCAGCCTCACGGTGAGCGGCGATGATATCGCCTCGCTGTCGGACTTCCATTTCGCCTACGATTCTGCGGCCAACACCACGACCATCACCGCGGGGCCGGATCGATCGGGCAACGACGTGATCCATTACGGTGTCGGCGCGCATAGTCTCACCGGCGGGACGGGGGACGACGTGTTCTTCTTCCGCGGCAGCGATCTTGCCGCAGGCGTAACCGACAAGATCACCGACTTCTCCTGGGCAACCGGCAGCAACGAGCACGACCGCATTCATCTCGAAGGCGTCGATCCCAATGCGGTGTCGGTCTCGACCGTCAACGGCGGCCACGACACCGACATCGCGATCTCCGTCGCCGGCGGCACGGCGCACATTCTGGTGCAGGGCGTCGGTTCGGGGCCGCTGCAGATCGAATTCCAGAACGCGACACCGACGGATGATGCGCATTTGAACACGCTGCTGACGCCGTCGACGGCGAATGAGACGGTCGCCAGTTTCTATTTCGGCGCCAATCCGCCTTACGCCAAGTCTCTGGTCAGCTATGGCGCCGATGGCGCTGTCATCGCTCAGGATGTCACCAACAATGACGGATCGCATCTGGTGACCGTGCAGGGAGACGGCGCCGCTCTGACGGCGTCAGCGGCGAGCGATACGTTCGTGTTCCAGTTCAATGCGCCGGCGGCAGCCACGGCGACCATCGGAAATTTCGACGTGGCGCACGACGTCCTGCAGCTCAGCCACTCTGTTTATGCGGACGCTGCGGCCGTACTGGCTGCGATCGCCGCCGACCCCCACAACGCCGGTAACCCGGCCGACACCACCATTGCGCTGGACGCCCTTCACTCGATCACGCTGACCGCAGTGAGCCCGAATCTGCTTCAGCAGCGGGATTTTCTGGTAGTCTAGCCACGAATCCACGGTCAGGTTTGCAGGATCATGCAGGGCGATATCCATTTCATTTCCGGACTTCCGCGTGCCGGCTCCACGTTGCTGTCGGCTATCCTGCGGCAGAACCCGCGCTTTCGTGCAGGCATGACCGGGCCGGTCGGCTCGCTGGTCGACGGCATGCTGCGCAGCATGAGCATGAGCAACGAGACCGCGATCTTCATCAGCGACGAGCAGCGCCGCGAACTCATCAAGGCGATCTTCTCGACCTATTACGCCGACCTGCCGAAAGGGCATGTGGTTTTCGACACCAACCGCAATTGGTGTGCGCGGTTGCCGCTGGTCACCGAGCTGTTTCCGCGCGCCAAGGTGATCTGCTGCGTCCGCCACATCCCCTGGATCCTAGATTCGGTCGAGCGGCTCATTCGCAGGAACAAGTATCAGCCGTCGGGGATCTTCAACTTCGACCCCAGCGGCACGGTGTATTCGCGCGTCGATGGGATGGCCGGCCCCAACGGCATGGTTGGCTTTGCCTGGAATGCGCTACGCGAAGCGTTTTGCGGCGAGCAGTCCGCGTGCCTGCTGGCACTGACCTACGAGACGCTGACCACCCAGCCGGAACGGGCGATCGCCGCGGTCTACGAGTTCATCGGCGAGAAGCCTTTCGCGCATGATTTCCAGAACATCGAGTTCGACGCCGAGGAGTTCGACCGCAGGATCGGCACACCAGGTCTGCACAAGGTCGGCAGGCGCGTGGAATCCCCGGGGCGCAAGACCGTGCTGCCTGGCGACCTCTGGCGCAAATACGAGAATGATGCGTTCTGGGGCGACCCCGCCCGCAATCCGAACCAGGTGAGGGTGGTCTAGGGCAGGGGTGCGAATCCTCGGATACGGCTTGTGTCTCAAGACTCTCCTGCTAACCGCCGATGGCTCGCTCTAGAAGAGCGCGGTGAACCCGCAACGACACCAGCGCCTGCTTTTGATCCGGCTTCGCCGGGCACCGGCTCGCGCAGCCCATTGCAAGCGTTGTCCAATGTGAGCGGGTTGCTCACTCTCTGCTGATGTGTTGGACGATCCGTGCCGCGCGAGATCAAGCTTGTTCTGATTGCGGCATTTGTGATCGGTGTTGCTCTCTCTTGATAGCCGCGATTCTCAAACCGATTGCCCGGAAGCGCGATCTTGAGGATGACGTTGCGAACGGCTAGATGGTGCGGGTAACAGCTCAAGATGCAGATCACTCGATTTAGGTAAGTCATTGAAACCGCAAGACTATCGCTTTTCTGTGGCCCCGATGATGGATTGGACGGAGAGTTTAAGGTTTTCAAGGCGTTAGAAGGTGGCGTGTGCACGACGTGTGCACCGGGAGATCAAAGAAAAATCTCATTACGGCCAACGTGAGGCGGCACCCTGAAGTGGCGGAAGAGCTGTGAAGGTGCGGAGCAATTGGCGATGGCCGTCGCAATCGCTTATTGTTACGGCTGAGCGTATTCGCGGACACTTCGACTATCACCGTGTCGTCAAAGAAGCTCAGCAATGTGGGCTCAATCAAGCGGCAGATTTAGCGCCCACAAGTACGGAGCTGCGGGCTTGCGCTGGCGGTCCTAGGAGCAGCTTGCCGGGTTGACCTCATCGTCCTCACTTCGTTCAGCGGCGTCCCAGTCACTGCGCCAAGCCTTGAGGTCAAAGTCATCAAGAGAAAACCCTATGTACAATCCCTCTACGGTCTCCGCGATTGCCGCAGCAACGTCGTTGAGGACGGCACCGCCCGATGTAACATTGACAAGGGTACCCGACGTCCCCGGACCGCGTGGCTCGCAAATCTCGCGATGCCATTCGAAACGCCCTGCAACAAATTCAATGAAGAAATGGCTTGCCGCCCGTCCGCCGAAATGGTCCGGTGGATAGAAGCGTGCCAGCCTCAGCCAAGCACTCTCGAGAATATCGATGGCACTATAGGAGCCTTGGCACATTTCCGACGTGATACCAGTGTCCCAAAGTGGTCGGGCCGCGGTCATTGCAGCCCTTCGGATGCTGGGGAGCGCGTTGAGCAAGCCCATCACGTGGGCCGTCGAAGGCTCTGTCCATTCTTGTTCCGACCACGTGGCCGCGATCCTGGCCATCTGCTGAATGACAAGCCCGTCGGCCTTATCGCGACGCGCCTGGACGCGACGAATCCAATCGTCGCGGTTTCGTACGACGTCAGCGGCCTTCAAACGCCGCGAGAACCCGCCTCGTACTTGAGTTTCATCGTGGTGCTGCAGGCAGAGAACCGCGAGATTGTTCATTTCGTGATGTGTCGGATCCTCGTCTATGTGGTGAATCTGAACCGCCAATCCAGGCGTGTTGCACACACAACAGGTTCGGTCATGCTGGAACATGACTTCAGCCGAAATCTCGTCAGGGATTGGCGTTCGGACCTTGCTCATTTGGGTCATCGCTAATGGAGTTTCTGAGTTGCGTCTGCGGCGTCGTTCGCAGAAAGAAACAAGCCAACATAGCCAAAAACGGACCAAGCGAGAACTGAGGAACTGGCAGCCTGTGACCTTGATAGAGCGCCAAGGCTGAGCAATCAACGGTGACAGCCGTCAACGTCCCGCCAACCGTGCATAATGCGAGGATCGCTATCGGAGAGAAGTACGCTCGTCCTATGCCAGCGATCTGAGATCCCTGTGACGATAGGCATTTCAGTAGCGAAGTCGCCACCATGCTGGTGAAGGCTTGAGACTTGCCAGCCGTTCGAAAGGCAGGCCGCCTTGCGCAAAGTCGATGTGTCGGTCACTGGCGTAACGGCGAGTTCACCCGCAGAATCATATCACTGGTCAACCTTGATCTTGGCTGCCTCGACCACGTCTTTCCACACGATAGTGTCTTGCGTGATCTTGGCTGCGAGCGCAGCAGCGCCGTCGCCAACGATATCGACGCCGGCGGCCGAAAGCCTGTGCTGAACGTCGGCGTCCGCCAACGCGGAAACGACGGCTTTTTCAAGTGCCGCTCGCAGCGCTTCCGGTGTGTCTCTCGCCGCGAGGAACGCGAACCATGCGCTGGTATCGAAGCCAGGCACGCCGGATTCCGCGATCGTCGGCACGTCCGGCAAGAGCGGGCTGCGCCGGGACGATGTCACGGCAAGCGCGCGCAAACTGCCGGCCCTGATCTGCTCCAGCACCGAGGGAAGGTTGTCGAACATGAGCTGGACCTGGCCGCCGATCAAATCGGTCACGGCCGGCGCGCTTCCCTTGTACGGCACGTGAAGCAGATCAACGCCCGTGCGCAGCTTGAACAGCTCGCCGTTCAGATGTCCGTTGGAGCCGACGCCTTGCGAGGCATAGCTCAACGTTCCTGGCCGTGCCTTCGCGACGGCAATCAGCTCGCTGACAGTCCGGGCCGGCACTGACGGATGCACGACCAGCACATTCGTGACCTGGCCGGTGCGGGTGATCGGTGCGAGGTCGCGACCCACGTCATAACCCAGATTGGCAAACACCGTCGGATTGACCGTCAGCGCGCTTGAGGCAACCGCCAGCAGCGTGTGCCCATCGGCCGGCGCGCGGGTGACCGCACGTATGCCTATCGTTCCGTTCGCGCCCGGCCGGTTTTCGACGATCACCGGCTGTGACCAGATCTGGGCGAGCTTCTGGGCGATTGCACGGGCGATGATGTCGCTGGTCCCACCCGCCTGATAGGGCGAGATAATGGTGACCTGGTGGGTGGGGAAGGATTGGGCCAAGGCCGGCAGAGCGCTGCCAAGCAGGAAGCAGAGAAGGATCAAGGTGCGGGCGGCAGTCACGGTCGAATGCTCACTCGTGCGAAAGGATTGTCCGCGCTGCGAGGTGCGGCGCGGAAGAGACTAGCAGGCCGGGATGCACTCTACTGCGGCAAGACGGGTGTGTCGGGGAGGAAGCCGGGGCGATAGATCTGCTCGGCCGTCAGTTTCTCGCCGGCGATGTCGACGTTCTTGTTGATGAAGTCGACGGTCTTTTTCATCTTCTCCAAAGATACGGTGCCAAAGCCGCTCTTCTCGACGTCGGGCGTGATCGCCACCCGCTTCAAAATGTTCAGCTCCTCGACGATGATCTCCGGGTTCAACGCCTTCACATACTGGATTTCGATCTGCGCGGCCTCTTCGGGATGCGCGAGCGCGTATTGCCAGCCGCGCATGGCGGCGCGGACGAACTTCTTCACGACGTCGGGATTCTTGCCGAGATATTCTTCGGTGGTGCCGATCGAATTCGAATAGATGTCGAGACCATAGTCGCCGAGGAACAGGCAGCGCGGCTTCGCATCGGTCACGGCGCGGCGGATGGCCGGCTCGCTCATGACGAACTGGTCGATTGCGGCGACCTTGTGCGCGGCCAGCATCGGCACGCGCGATGCGGCATCGATGTTCACGATCTTGAGCGTCTTGCTGTCGACGCCGTTCATTTCCATGAAGGCCTGAACGATGCGCGGCAGGAATGACGCGGTGCTCGAGCCGAATTCGAGGTTCGCGAGCTGCTTCGGCTCGGTGATGTTGGCGCCGGGATCGAGGCTGAAGACGCAGTAAGGCGGCTTCTGATAGTTGACGGCGACGATCTTGATTGCGCCTCCCGCGGCGCCGGAAGCAACAAGGCTCGGAATGTCGATGAAGCCAATGTCGGCGATGCCGGACACCACGGAGCGGATCGCGTCGGCGGTGCCCTTGGACGGCAGGATGGTGACGTTGAGGCCTTCCTCCTTGAAGTAGCCCTTGCCGAGGGCGACGTACCAGGGCGCATGCCGTCCGAGGCTGATGAAGTCGAGGATGAACTTGACGTCGCGCTCCTGCGCCGTAGCTGCCGAACTAAGCGTGAGAGTTGCGCCGACCACCAGCGCGGCGAGCGTCTTGAATACCGACATGTTCACTCACTCCTGAGATATCGGACGCTCCACGCGAACGACGATTTCGCAGCGAAATTCGCGGTCGAACGCCACTTGACCAATAAAATATCATAAGATATTTCAGTTGATATTGAAAGCCGGTACGGTGCGCAATCGTTGAGCGTCGAATGCGGCGAGGTGGCGCATCCAGATGCGGTGCCCGGTGTGCTGAGCGAGCGGAGCTGATGGCATTCGGAACGATCAATTGCGTCCGCAAGGTGTTCCCGGTCGAAGAACTGGGATCGCGGGCGACCGAGCCAGTGGTGGCGCTCGACGATGCGAGCTTTACCTTCGAGCGCGGCGAGCTTGTCGCGCTGCTCGGGCCGTCGGGCTGCGGCAAGACGACGTTGCTGCGCATCGTTGCGGGGCTGATCGAGAAGACCGCGGGCTCCGTGACCATCGACGGCCGCGAGGTCGACGGCCCGCTCGGCGATTACGGCTTCGTATTTCAGGCGCCGAGCCTGATGCCGTGGCGCTCGGTCATCGACAACGTATTGTTTCCGATGGAGATATTGAAGCGCAGCGATCGCGCGGCGCGGGCGCGTGCAGCCGAGTTTCTCGAGCTCGTCGGCCTGTCGAAGTTTCACAATTCGCGACCGCATCAGCTCTCGGGCGGCATGCAGCAGCGCGTGGCCTTGTGCCGCGCACTCATTCACCGGCCGAACCTGCTGTTGATGGACGAGCCGTTCGGCGCGCTGGACGAGCTGACGCGCCTGGAAATGAACGACCTGCTGCTGCGCATCCGCAAGGAGACCGGTGCGTCGGTGCTGTTCGTGACCCATTCGATTTCCGAGGCGGTCTATCTGGCCGATCAGGTCATCGTGTTCAGCCGCCGGCCGGCACGGGTGTCGCAGCAGATCCGGATTTCGCTGCCTTATCCGCGTAGTCAGGCGGTGCGCTTTACGCCGGCCTTCACGCAGGCCGAGCGCGCCGCCAGCGAGGCGCTCGGCATCGTGCCCCATCTCGAGGCGGTGGCATCATGACGACGCGCTCGCTGACCCGCATCATCTATCCGCTGTCCGGGCTGGTGCTTCTCGTCATTGTCTGGGCGCTGATTTGCCGGCTCGGGCGATTATCCGTCGTCGTCTTGCCGCCGCCGGACAAGGTGCTCTTCGCCTTCATTGCCAATTTCCGTCTTCTGCTCGAAGAAAGTTTGGTGACGCTGAAGGAGACGGTCTACGGCTTTGCGCTAGCGGTTGGGCTCGGCGTGCCGATGGCGGTCGCGGTGGCAAAATCGCGCACGCTTAATCTGATGTTCTATCCGTTGCTGGTGGCGTTGCAGTCGGTGCCCAAGGTCGCGCTGGCGCCGATCATTCTGGTCTGGCTCGGCCCCGATCTGCAGTCCAAGCTCGCCATCGCATGGCTGGTTGCCTTTTTTCCGATCGTCGTCGACACCGCGGCGGGTCTGCGCGCCACGCCGAAGGAGTTGCTGGAGCTGGCGCACAGCCTCAAGGCCTCGCGCAGTCAGGTGCTGTTCAAGGTCCAGTTTCCCGCAGCACTTCCCTTCGTCATGACCGGCGCCAAGGTCGCGATTACTCTTGCCGTCATTGGAGCGGTGATCGGCGAGTTCGTGGGCTCGAGCGAAGGTCTCGGCTTCCTGCTGCTCACCGCCACCTCGCAACTCGACACGCCCTTGGCCTTCGCGGCCCTGTTCGCCCTATCGATTCTCGGCCTTCTCGTCTATCTCGCTGTCGAGGGCGTCGAATTGCTGATCGCGCCCTGGCTGCCGCCTGCAGCCGAACGACACTAGGGAGCGAGATGTGGGTAAGAAGGTCAAAAAAACCGTACGGAAGGGGAGCGGGCCGAAGGGCAAGACCCGTGCGACGTCACGTCCAAAGGCTGCTGCCGCACCGGCGGCGACGCCAAAGACCGGCTCGCTGGTCGATCGGGCCTATGAGGAAATCAAGGAACGAATCATCACGGTGTTCTTCCTGCCCGGCCAATATCTCAACGAAGGTGCGATCTGCGCGCTGCTCGGCCTCGGCCGCACGCCGGTGCACCAGGCGCTGCACCGGCTCGCTGCCGATGGTCTGGTCGAGATCATGCCGCGCAAGGGCGTGATCGTGCTGCCCGACAGCATTGCCGAGATCATCAAGATTCTCGATTCACGCATGACGGTCGAGCCCGAGCTCGCGCGCCATGCGGCCCTGAACGCCACGCCGGAGACCGCAGCCGAGCTCAAGGCGCTCGCCAGGTTCAAGAAGGTCGACGAGAACGTTTCCGAGATCGACGGCTTCACTGTCAGCGACCGGGCGTTCCACCGCAAGATCGGTGAGATCTCGGGCAATCAGGTGATGGCCGAGTTTGCCCGCAACCTGCACGAACGCTCCTGGCGCTACTGGTATCTCCATCTGTGGCAGACCCTCGATATCGGAGCCAGCAATCGCCAGCACATGGCGATCTCCGATGCGGTGGCGGCGGGCGATGCTGAAGGCGCAGCGCAAGCGATGCGCGAGCACATATCAAGCCTCAAGCACCGGCTTTCGCAAATCCAAGATTCGCGAGGGTCGCGCACGCCGCGCGCCCCTAATCCATGAAGGGAGACAGGTAACGTGAGCACAATGCCCCAGATGCCGGCTGACATGCCCAAGCTCGAAGAAGTCCTGATCAAGAGCAACGAACTGACTTGGCGGCCGAAGTCGCTGCAAGGCGTGTACGAGAAGGTGCTTTGGCGGGACGAGGGGACGGGCGCGTCGATCTGCCTGATCAAGTTCGACAAGGGCACCAGCATCCCGCAGCCGCATCTGCATGCGTCGAACCAGTTCATGTTCGTGCTGAAGGGCCACTACGAGTACAAGCACAACGGTCTCGTGCTGCGCGACGGGTCGTTCTACTGGAATCCGAAGGGCAACGTGCACGGCCCGACCATCGCCCATGAGGAGACCATCGTGGTCGAGATCTACGACGGTCCGCACTATCCGCAGCGTCCGAGCTGGTACGACAACGACGAGGACGCGCGCTGATGGCGGCCGCCACGCCGGCAACGGCGGAGATCCGCGCGTCCGATCTCGCGCGGGTGACGGCGGCCTTGTTCACCGCCGCCGGCGTTGCGCCCGCCGACGCCGAGGTGGTGGCCGATGATCTCGTCGCGGCCGACGTCGAGGGCGTGCCGTCGCACGGTGTGATGCTGGTGCCGATGTATCTCGACCGGCTGGCGCAGCGATCGATCTCGACGTCCTCCATCGGCAAGGTGGTGTCGGAACGCGACGGCGCGATCGTGCTGGATGCCGGCAACGCGTTGGGTCAGTTGATCGCGCGCCAGGCGCTGCGGCTCGCGGTCGAGAAGGCGCGGCAGCTTGGCGTCGCCGTCGTCGCCGTGAGGAACGCCTTTCATTTCGGCACCGCCGGGCGCTATGCGCGGATCATGGCCGATCTCGGCTTCGTCGGGATCGTGATGTCGAACACACGCCCCTTGATGCCGGCGCCGGGAGGCGCCGAGGCGCTTGTCGGCAACAATCCGATCGCGATCGCAGTGCCGACGCGCGGCCCGTTTCAGGCGGAGACCGATCTTGCGCTGAGTGCGACTGCAATGGGGAAGGTTCGCCTTGCCGCGGCCGCAGGCCGTGCCATCCCGGAAGGCTGGGCCGCCGATGCGGCGGGAGCTCCGACGACGGATCCGCATGCGGCGATCAAAGGCATGTTGCTGCCGGCGGCCGGTCCCAAGGGGTTCGGGCTCGCCTTCATGGTCGACATGCTGTGCGGAGGGCTCTCCGGCGGCGCGGTCGGCGCCGAGGTCAAGCCGCTCTATGGCGATCCGGGCGTGCCTTACGGCTGCAGCCAGTTCTTTCTTGCGATCGATGTCGGTCATTTCCCTGCCGGCGGCGAGCTCGGCGAGCGTGTTGCCGTACAGGCTGCGCGCGTGTCGGCCTCACGACGCGCGCCTGGACATGAGCGCGTCTACGCGCCGGGCGAGCTTGCCTTTGCCGCGCGTGAGAACAGCGGTGGAGCCTGCCGGCTCGGCCCGGAGACGGTCCGCAGCCTGATCGACGCGGGTCGGAAGCTCGGAATCATCCTCGACGACAACCTCGCGATTCAGAAGGTCTGAAAACATGAAGCAGGAAGTATCCAGCGACAAACTTCGCAAGCCCAACGGGCATTTCTCCCAGGCAACGACGATCGAAGCCAGCGGCAAGCTCGTTTTCGTTTCCGGCATGACGGCGCGACGCCCGGACGGATCGATCGCAGGCATCGGCGACGTCAGCGAGCAGACCCGGCAGGTCTGCGAGAACGTCAAGGCTGCCGTCGAAGCCGCCGGCGGCACCCTTGCCGACGTCGTGCGTGTGGACGTCTACGTTCGCAACATGGAGCATTTCGACGCCATCCATGCGGTGCGCCGCGAATATTTCAAGCCGCCGCTGCCGGCCTCGACCATGGTCGAGATCACCAAGATGACCTCGCCGGACTATCTGATCGAGATCAACGCGATCGCGGTGCTGCCGAACGGTTGAGTGGAAGATCGACATGCGATTTGTGAGCCTTGCATATGACGGGATCGACCGCGTCGGTGTGGTCGAGGGCACGGAAGTCCTGCTGCTGCCCCGGGAGGTCGGCGATCTCGTCGACCTGATCGCGGCCAGCGGAACACAGGCCAGGGCGATCGCCGAAGTGCGGGCAATGGGCGATTTGCAGCGCGTGCCCCTCGAAGGCGCCAGCTTGCGCGCGCCGATCAGGCGTTTTCGCCGCGACGTTCTCTGTACCGGTTGGAACTACTGGGATCATTTCGAGGAGGGGCGCGGCAAGCGCGAGGGGCAGGAGGTCGACAAACCGAAGGCGCCGACCTTCTTCACCAAGAGCCCCGATACGGTGATCGGTCCCAACGACGATATTGCCTTCGACAAGCGGATCTCTTCGAAATGGGACTATGAGGCCGAGCTGGCCCTTGTGATTGGCAAACCGGGTCGCAGCATTCCGGCAAGTCGCGCACTCGATCATGTCTTCGGCTACTGCCTTGCGAACGACGTTTCGCAGCGCGATCTGCAGCGGCGCCACGGCGGACAATGGCTGAAGGGCAAGAGCATCGACGGAACCATGCCGATCGGCCCCTGGCTGGTTACGCCCGACGAGCTTGATATTCCCAACATCCGTCTTGAAAGCGTGCTCAACGGCAAGGTCATGCAGAGCGCCCTGGTCAAGCAGATGGCATTTCCAATCGCCGAGCTCATCGCCGAATTGTCGTTCGGCATGACATTGCACCCCGGCGACGTGATCCTCACCGGCACGCCCGCGGGCGTCGGCAATGCGCGAGAGCCGCAGGTGTTCATGCAGGAGGGCGATGAGATCGTCGTGCGTGGCAGCGGGCTCGGGGAGCTGCGCAATCGGCTCGTTGCCCACGATCTCTATGGTGTGTCGGATGTTCCTGCCATGGATGCCGCCTGATGAGAGCGGTCTTCCACGCCCACGGCGACGTGTTCGTCATCACCGGCGGGGCGAACGGCATCGGGCGTGCCTTGGTGAAGGCCGCCGCCGCAGCGGGTGCGCGCGTGGTCGTGTGCGATGTCGATATTTCGGCGATGCAGACGCTGGCCGCAGAGGATTCCCGGATCGTCGGACGCAGGCTCGATGTCGGCGACCGCGGCGAGGTCTTTGCCACATTTGCCGGCATCGAACGTGAATTCGGTCGCATCGATGGTTTGGTCTGTGGCGCTGCGATCCAGCCGCGCACTGCGGTGCAGGCCATGGATCCGACGGAATGGCAACGGGTCCTCGATATCAATTTGAACGGCGTGGTCTGGTGCTATCAGGCCGTGATCGGAGGGATGGTCGCACGCCGTCATGGCAGCATCGTCGCATTCTCTTCGGGACTCGCCCATCAGGGGTGGCCGCAGGCGTCTGCGTACGCGGCGACCAAGGCGGCCCTGATTGCCTTCGCCAAGAGCGCGGCAAAGGAAGTGGCCGCCCATCGCGTAAGATTCAACTTGATCGCTCCCGGGGTGATCGACACACCGCAATATCGAGCGGCCAACGCGGGGACGGATGACGCGAACTGGCGTGCATCCACTGGCGTTGGTGAGCCGGAAGATGTGGTGGGACCGCTGCTGTTTCTGCTGTCCGACGCCGCCACGATGACGGCATCGTTGGTCAGCCGCGACTTCGCCTATCCCGCGCAGACATAGCGGAGAGCGAGCGCATGAAACCTGTCATTATCGTCGGTGCCGGTCCCGTTGGGCTTACGACCGCGCTGGCGCTTCAATTCTACGGCTTGCCGGTCCTGCTGTTCGAAGAGGATGAAGCGCTCTCGCGGGACACCAAGGCCGGCACCATACTGACGCGCACGCTCGAGGCCTTCCGCCGGTATGGCGTTGCAGACGAGGTGCTCGCCAACGCCTTGCGGGTAGAGGATATCGGCGGCATCGACCTTGCGACCAACCAGCCCACCATGTCGGTGCGAACCGCGTTGTTGTCGGACGACACGCGCTATCCCTTCGTGATTAATCTGCCGCAGCATCATCTCGAACCAATCTTGAGCGAGGCGCTTGGCGCGCGGCAGCCGGACGCGCTGCATCTTAATCACCGCCTCCACGCATTCCAGCAGACGTCTGACGGTGTGATGGCCACGTTCGAGACTCCCGACGGGCTCCGGCAGGTCGAGGGCTCCTATCTGCTCGCCTGCGACGGCGGCCGTAGCACGGTGCGCGGCCAGCTCGACATCCCGGTCGAGGGGGTATCGCTCGATGTGCGCTACATGCTCGTCGATCTCAAGCTCGATCTCGATGTCGCCAACCCGCGTGACTATCCATACCTCGCCTATTTCTCCGACCCCAACGAATGGATGGTTTTGGTGCGCCAGCCGCATTGCTGGCGTTTCCTTTACCCGCTCGCGCCCGGCGCCGAGCCACCGAGCCATGAGGAGTTTGCCGCCAAGGTGCGTCGCTTCATCGGCGAGGTCGATAGTCTGGAGGTGATCAACACGGTCGTCTACCGGGTGCACCATCGGATCGCCTCCGAATGGCGGCGCGGCCGCGTCTTCCTGATGGGGGATGCCGCGCATCTGATTACGCCGATGTGGGCGCTCGGCCTGAACACCGGAATCCTGGATGCGATCAGCCTGCCATGGCGTCTTGCCTGGATCGCGCGCGGCTGGGCAACCGACAATCTGCTCGACGGCTATGCGCGCGAACAGCGGCCGCTCGCCATTCACGGCTCCGGCGAGATGGCCGAAGTTGCGCGCAAGTACATGGGCGGCGAAGGGGACGTCGGCGCCATCATGTCAGGAAGCGGCTGGGGTGTTGCCGCGACCCGGACCCTGCTGGGTGTCAGGCTGGGCACGGACGAGAGCGCGCAATGGTCGATGGTCAAGCATGACCGCGGACGGCTGCTCGTCGGCGATCGCATGCCCGACTTCGCGCTCCATGGCGGCAACGGCCGGCCGTGCCGGTTGCACGATCTGATCGACTATCGCTTCATCGCGCTCTACTTCACCGACGCGCGTCGGCGGCCATCGATCCCGCAGAATCGTCCGGGATTGGCGCATTTCGTAGTGTCGCGCTGGGACGCTCCGCTCGATTCAGGCCTGCGCGACCAATCGCTCCTGGATGTCGGCGATCGGCTGTTGCTGCGGGTCGGCTGCCCTTTGGACACGCTTGTCTTGATCCGTCCCGACGACCACGTCGCAGCCATCATGCCGATGCGGGAAGGGCTCGCGCTGGAGCTGTATCGGGAAATCGTCGGCAAGGACGCGAACGCGACGGCGGAGCAGGGCGCATGAAACCGATCCTTCTCGACATCCACACGCATCAGGTGCCGATCGATGCCGAGGCGCTTGCCGAAATAGAGGGTGTGTCCTGGGATGCGGCTGCGAATGCACTGCTCGTCGACCGTCACAAGATCGGCATCCGCTCGCTGTTTCAGCCGGGAGCGCTGATTGCCTGGTTGGATGCAAACCGGATCGCGCAGGCCTGGATCTCGGCGCCGCCGCCGCTCTATCGGCGGCAGCTCGCAGAGCAGGACGCGGCACGCTGGGTGCAGTATGTCAACCATGGGCTCGCCGCCATTACCCGGCGTCACGCCGGACGATTGACCGCGCTGCCGCATTTGCCGATCGAGCACCCGGACCTCGCGGCCGACATCGCTGCGCGCGGGATCGCCGGTGGTGCCCGGCGCTTCAGCGCGCCGTCGGGCGGCCCGGTAAGCATGCTAAGCGATCCGCGCTATGACGCGCTCTGGCGGGTGCTGAATGGGGTGGGCGCTTTCGTGCTGGTGCATCCCGGTGAGTGCGATGATGCGCGGCTGCGGCCATTCTATCTGTCCAACCTACTCGGCAATCCCTATGAGACCACCGTCGCGATTGCGCATCTCGTCTTCGGCGGCGTGACAGCGCGGTTTCCCGACATCACCTTCTGCTTCGCGCATGGTGGCGGTGCTGCCGCGATGCTCGCCGGACGGTTTGAGCAGGGTTTTCGCACCGATCGGCCTGGAGTCGACACGGCCCTGCCATCGCCGCGGACCGCGCTTCGGAATTTGACGGTCGATTGCATCACCCACGATGTCGACGCATTGCGGCTTGCCCAGACGGTATTCGGCACCGACGGGATCCTGTTCGGGTCAGACTGGCCTTTCCCGATGGGCCTGATGCGGCCGCACGAGCAGCTTGCATCGCTGAGCGAAACCGAACGCGAGCGAATTCTTGGTGCCAACACTGCCAGATTTTCTGGCGACGCGCAGACTGACGGAGCATGACATGACGGAAGCCGCCTTCGACCCCCAGGCCCCGCTTGGACCGATTGGAGACGAAATCCTGTTCGAGAACGAGCATGTCCGGGTCTGGGGCCTCACGCTCGACCCCGGCGAGCGGCAGCCGTGGCACCGTCACGATCTGCCCTATCTTGTCATTCCCCTGACGGAGGGCGACAATGAGATGCATTTCGCCGACGGCCGCCGCAAGCCGACAAAGGAGACGCCTGGAACCGCACTCTGGCGCGAGCCCGGCATTCCGCACGAACTCTACAATCGCAGCAACTGGCGTTATCGCAACGTTCTCGTCGAACTCAAAATTCCGGCTCTTGCCACGGCGCAGGCAGTGTCCTAATCGGCAGAATCTGCGGCCGTTCGTCAATGTGTGATTTCACGATCGCTGCCTTTCGCATCGCGCTCTCCGAGGCGGGGCGGGTGGCAGCATCGATTGTCGTGCCGCAACCGTTCCTAATCGTCGCTTGTCCCTTCGGCCTCAATATGAATTGATGGCTTGATCGTATTGCACCGTGGGAGCGTCGTGCATGAGTTCTATGATCACGGCTTCGGTCCGAGAATGCACCGCATTGTCTTCTCGGTGACAAAGTTCACGCCGATATTCTCGTGGTAGCCGCGGGAAGCCCGGGGCTCGTGCGCGGCGATTGGGTGAAGGCTGGTGCAATCGTGATCGATGTTGGCATCAACCGAGTTGCCGGGCCGGAAGGCCGCCCTGCGATCGTCGGCGATGTTGTAACAGCCGAGATGAGGCACGCGCGCGGCATCACTCCGGTGCCGGGGGGCGTTGGTCCCATGACGATTGCTTGCCTTCTGACTAATACGCTTGCGGCAGCGATGAGCGGATGGGAAGTCGCTCTTTAAGCCGCTGATGTCGAAGGCTATTGAGCTGCTCTCGATAGTGGGCAGGTGTGTCTCGAGGTGAGTAGCTGACGCCGGACCATGGCGTAGCGCTCATCTTTGAGACAGAAGAGAGATGGCAGTAATGTCCAAATCCCAATTGTGGGTGCCGATTGCTCTGACGATGTTCCATGCATTTCGGCCGGAACGGTCATCCCAAAGGTTGATTGCGCGATTACCATCGCTGCATTCTATGAGTTTGGATCCGGAAACCACATAAGGGCCGCCTCCCGAGCCGCCCCACACGACAGGTTCGGTCGATGCCTGATGGGGAGTGCCGTATGCAGGAGAAGGCATTAGCACCCTACGTCGTCGAACTCCGTTCGCGCGACGCCGCGGAGCACGCCGGCGGCTTGGCCGGTTGGAGACTGCAGATTGAGCAGTTCTCAGCAGGCTGCTTCTGCGGACAACTGACAGTACTTCAGCTTGATCATGTGCAGGTTGTTCGCGAGCGAACATCCCAAGCCTTGATAAAGAGGGGTACCGCAGGGGCGGGTGCGCTCGTTTTCGGCTTGCCGATAGCGGCATCGGGGCATAGTCATTTCAATGGCCACGTATTGCCGTTCCCCTTTCCTATGGTCAATGATGGTGCCGATCTGCCGTTGTTAGTGACACCGCGGTATCTCGACGTCGCGTACCTCGTTGTGGACCGACGATGGCTTGCTGATCATTTTGCGGGGATCGGCGATCGTCGATTAGCCGACGCGCTTGGTGCGTTGCAGCACAATTACTTCAAGCTTCCGTCCGAGCGTCTAGCGGCGATGCGGTATGTTTTCGGCGACGTCTTCAATGCGTGCAGCCGAACCAACGTCATCGATTTCGCGCAATCGCGTAATGAATTGCAGAGCACGCTCCTGCAGCTAGTTGCTGAGGTCCTGACGTCAGAACTGAACATATCCATTACTCGTGTAACCCCGCAGAGAACGATCGCTGACCGCGCGCTTGCGTACGCATTGTCCCGCCGAGAAAATCCTCCGAGTGTTGATGACCTATGCAGGCAAATTGGTGTGAGTCGGCGCAATCTCCAGGACTGCTTTCGGGATGCATTCGGCTTCTCTCCGACGCACTTCCTGCGCGTTGCGCGCCTCAACGCCGTACGCCGTGAACTGAAGACCATCGCAGCTACCGGACAGCGGGTGTCGATTGGCGACGTCGCCGCCAGCTGGGGCTTTTGGCACTTGAGCCGCTTTGCCGGCAACTACCGCGAACTGTTCGGCGAATTGCCGTCACAGACGCTTTAGAAACAGTTCCTTCATCGAGTTCAAATGCCTTCACGCGTCGAGGTCTCCGGCATGTGAAAGTGGTGTGACAAAAACAGCACGTTGGCACAGAATGTCGCAGCTTCGAAGTGCGTTGCCGAATTTGGATAACGCCGTCTGGTCCCCCTTCCTACGCTCCTGCTGGATCAACTGAGCATTGCCTCGGCCAACCAAGGGGGACACGACATTGAAGAAAGCATTGATAACGCTGGCAGCCGTTGCTGCTGTGGCCGGAAGCACGCCGGCGGTCGCTTATGAGTTTGGATATGCTGGTTGGGCCCAAAAGCCCGGCATCACGTTGGGGGGAGGCACCGCAGCCGATCCGCCACCCGGGCTCTACTCGTTCAACCAGGTCTTCACTTATCAGGCCAACATTGTAGGCCCCGGCGCTCCCAACGTCGGCGGCGTTGCAACACCGGTTCATGCTGCGGTCGAAGCGTCCGGACTGCTTTGGGTGCCGGGCTGGACCTTCCTCGGCGCTACTTACGATGCAGTGATCGTGCAGCCATGGGTCATGGCTGACGTCGGCAACCCCGTGAACATCAACCCGGCCGGCATGCACAATACCTTTATTGTGCCTGCGGAGTTGAGCTGGCGGCTTGGTGACAGCGGGTTCTTCATCAAGGCCGGGCTTGGCATTTATGTGCCGAATGGCACGATCTCCGGCGTCAACGGTCTTGGAAATATCGGAAATCCGTGGTGGACGTTCCAGCCAAACCTTGTGGTCTCATATCTCAAGGATGGCTGGAATCTGACGGCCAATCTCTATCAAGAAATGAACACCAGAAGTACGGTTACCAACTACAAGACCGGTGACATCCTCCACGCGGAGTTCACAGCAACTAAGACGATCGGAAACTGGACCTTTGGTCCGGTCGGCTACTTCGCCGGCCAGGTCACGAACGACTCCTCGAGCGCGTTCTATGGCAATGCCATAAATACCAATCGTTATGCGCTCTGGGCCGCAGGCGGTCTCGTCGGATACAATTTTGGTCCTGCTGCATTGACCGTGTGGGCAACGCACGAGTTCTCCGCGTCGGCTTCCGGCGGAACGGCGGCTCCTCCCGGCTTCGACTCTGCTTCGATCACCAAGGGTTATTCGGTGTTCGCGAATCTGAGCTTCCGCCTGTGGGCACCGGATGAGCCGGCAGCGCCGCCGAAGCGGCCCTTCGTTCATAAG
Organism: Bradyrhizobium sp. KB893862 SZCCT0404; assembly: GCF_018130885.1. Lineage (NCBI taxonomy): Bacteria > Pseudomonadati > Pseudomonadota > Alphaproteobacteria > Hyphomicrobiales > Nitrobacteraceae > Bradyrhizobium > Bradyrhizobium sp. KB893862 SZCCT0404. The sequence goes on along the minus strand of NZ_JAFCLT010000006.1, from coordinate 355,637 downwards.
TGAGAGCTCTTGGAAGTGCCGAACCTCCCGCCGGTCACTCCGATGCCCGGGCGATCTGGTGACTGGGCGGGCCCATGCGGGCCCGCCCATTTTTTTCGAGACGGAAAGATTGCGGCACCTTGGCGTTGCCCGGTGATCCACCAAACGGCTGATTGTGGGCACGAGGCACCTGGCTCAGGTTCAGGTCGACGAGACCAAGGGAACTGAGATGACCGTCGGCAAGGCATTCGCGGATACGCTGTTTCGGGACGGTCGCATTTACACTGTCGACCGCAGCCGGCCTTGGGTGCAATACGCCGCCGTGAAGGGAGGACGTTTCATCGCGCTCGGCAACGAAGCCGATGTCCGTTCGCTGGTCGGGCCTGATACCAAGATCATCGATTTGGCCGGGCGGATGGCGATGCCCGGGATCATCGACATCCACAACCACATTATGGTTGGCGGGCACGCCGGGCTGTTCGAGCTACGCTTTCCATCAAGTTTCTCCATATTGCAGATCGCAGAGGCCGTTCGCAAGGCGGCATCCGAAGCACCGGCGGGCGCATGGATTGTTGGCGGTCAATTCGGCAACGACTTGCTGCAGAAGCTCAACACCGACGAAGCCGCGGCCCTGTTAAATGCCGCGAGCCTTGGTCATCCAGTGCTGCTGCGTGACGACAGTTATCATAATCGCTGGGCGAGCTTGGAGGCCCTCCGCATCGCGGGCATCGGGTCGGACACGACGAATCCGACCAACGGCGAGATTGGCCGCGACCTATCGAGTGGCGCGCTCACCGGCCTAATGATTGAAGCCGCATCCGGCATCGTCGAGCGGGCGCTTGCCGCGGCGGGGCATTTCACACCCGAAATGGATCGTGCCGCCGTGGCACATGCGATCGGCGTGCTCAATTCGTTCGGGGTTACGGCCTTCCTCGACGCCGCAAGCATGCAGCCGATCCTGGCCGCGTTGAAGGGGTTGGATGATCGCGGGGAACTGACCGCGTGGTCTGCGTGCGCGATGCCGATCGTCGAGCCGGCCTTCATGTTCGGTACCGCAGGTGACGAACTGTTCGCGTTGCGTGAGGACTATCGCACCGCTCACGTCAAACCGGATTTCGCGAAGATCTTTCTTGACGGAGTGCCCGGCGCCAGGACGGCAGCCTTCCACGAACCCTACGTCGCCGATCCAGTGCGCGGCTGCTGCTTCCGCGGCTCGACCATGCTCGACGTCCCCGGCCTGATCCGCTGGCTCAGCAAATGCGAGAAGCTTGGCATCGCCGCAAAGATCCACTGCGCGGGCGACGCATCGGTGACGCAGGCGCTCGACGCGATCGACGTGGTGCGGTCGTTCAACGGGCCGACGTCGCTGGTCCATCATATTGCGCATGCGAGCTACATCACGCCGGCCGATATCCCGCGCTTTGCCGAGCTCGGCGTTGCCGCGGATCTCTCGCCGATCATCTGGTATCCCACTGTGTTCCTCGAGGCGCATAAGGCCGCGATGGGCGAGGAACGAGCGCTGCGCTTCTGGCCGAACAAGGATCTCAGGGAGGCTGGCGCGCTGATGGCGGGTGGCTCGGATTGGCCGGTCGTCCCCAATCCCGATCCCTGGCAGGGCATCGAGGGAATGGTGACGCGGCAGAATCCGTCCGGCGATTTCCCTGGCGTGTCATTGTGGGCAGAGCAGGCCCTCGATCTGGCCACCGTGATCGAGATCTACACGATCGAGGGCGCTCGCGCGCTCGGTCTCGCCAAGACCATCGGATCGATCGAGGTCGGGAAATCCGCCGACATGATCGTGCTTGACCAGTCCATCTTTGACGTCAAGCCGGACCGGATCGCCGAGACCCGGGTCGAGATGACCTTCTTCGAGGGCCGCAAAGTCTATGAGCGGGGCGCCGAGCGATGACAGGCCCCGCAGACCGGGCGTTGATTCCCGTCACCGTTCTCACCGGCTTTCTTGGCAGCGGGAAGACCACGGTGATCAATCATTTGCTGCGTCGGCCTGAGCTTCAGGGCGTGGTCGTGATCGTCAACGAATTCGGTGCGGTCGGACTCGATCATCTCCTGATTGAGACCAGTGAGGAACGCTTCGCACTGCTCGAGAATGGTTGCATTTGCTGCTCGGTGCGGGACGATCTAATCGTAACGCTAGGCCATCTGCAAAGGCGCAGGCGGGCCGGGGCACTGCCAGAATTTACGCGCGTGCTCGTGGAAACCACCGGCCTTGCCGACCCGGTCCCGATCCTGCACACATTGATGACATCGCTTGACCTCGCGGGACATTACAGGGTCGACGGCGTGGCGGTGACAGTGGACGCCGTCAACGGTGCGCGGACGCTGCAACGTCAGGACGAGGCGATCAAGCAAATCGCCGTCGCTGACCGGATAATGCTGACCAAATGCGATCTGGTGGATGCGGCGACCGTCGCGGCTTTGCGGCGGATGATCGCCGCCATCAATCCGACGGCGACGTTGCAGCCGATCGAAAACGGATCCGTGGAGCCCGCTTCAATTCTTGACGCCGGGATGTTCGACCCATCAGCGCGGACGCAGGACGTCGCGGCTTGGTTCGACGCGGCGTCTAGCACCGGGCACCACCACGGTATTGGTTATGCTCCTCACGAGAATTGCGGCCCGGACTGTGATCACAAGGATCACCACCATCACGCCCATGATCCCGGCATTTCGAGCTTCAGCCTGACGATCAATGAGCCAGTCCAGTGGGCGGCCTTTTCGCGCTGGCTGGACTATGTGGCTACCCTCAAGGGCGAGGACCTGCTGCGCTTCAAGGGATTGGTCCAGATCGCCGAACGTCCAGACAATCCGGTCGTAGTGCATGGTGTGCAGCACATCTTCCATCCACCGATCGAACTGAAGAGCTGGCCGTCCGCCGATCGTGCGACTCGGCTCGTCTTCATCGTCCGAAACATCCCACGGGACGTGATCGAAAACACGCTGGTTCGCTTCGCCGCGATCCGCCGAGGCGCGATCGAGCGGCCCGCGGCTTGAGATTTCTGGATTTGCATTAGCTGAAGAGGACGTCATGACTGACCAGCATAGGCTCTTGAACACCTCGACCACGCGTATCAACCGTCGAACCCTGCTCAAGGGCGCAGGCGCAGCGGGGGTCGCTTCGGCTGCTAACTTCCCCCTCGTGAACGTCGCGCGTGCAGCCTCAAACACGCTCAAGATCGGCTGGGTCGGCTGCCTCTCCGGTGTGCGCGCGCCATTTGCCGAGCCGGATTCTTGGGTCCACGAGCGTATCAAGGCCTATCTGAAGGACGGGTTGAAGATCGGCGGCAAGAACTACGCGGTCGAGTTCGTTATCAAAGACAACCAGTCCGACCCGAACCGTTCGTCAGTGGTGGCGAGCGAACTGGTACTGCGCGAAAAATGTGATCTGATCCTCATCGAGGATGGTGATGCTGCCATTCCCGTGGGAGAGCTCGCCGATGCGCGCGGCATACCGACCCTCTCGACGATGGTGCCGTGGCAAGGGTGGATGTTCCCGCGCAAGTCGACGCCGGACAAAGGCTTCCCCTATAGTTTCCATTTCTTCTGGGGCGCCGATGACGTAGTCAAGAACTTCGTCGGCATGTGGCAGTCGGTCGAGACCAACAAGAAGGTCGGCACACTTTATATCGATAATCCCCCGGGCACGGCGTTTTCAGATGCCAAGCTGGGCCTTCCCGGAGGTATTAAGCAGGCCGGTTTCCAGGAGCTTTCTGCCGGCCTGTTCCAGATCGCAACCGACGACTTCTCCAACCAGGTGTCAGCCTTCAAGAACGGCGGCGTGGATATCGTCTCCGGTTTCACCTACGGCAATCATTGGGTCACGTTATGGAATCAGGCCGCGCAGGCTGGTTTCAAAACGCAGATCTGTACGGTCGCGGCGGCCTTCCTGTTTCCCAGCGCGCTGAACGCGCTAGGGGATCGCGGCGACGGCATGTCGACGGAAGTGTGGTGGACGCCGGCCTATCCGTTCAAATCGTCCCTTACGGGGCAAACCGCAGCAGAGCTTGCGGCCGAATGGGAAAAGACGACCGGCAAGCAATGGACACAGCCGATCGGCTACGCCCATGCGCTATGGGAGGCGGGAATTGCTGCACTGCGCAACAGCGATCCCAAGGACAAGAACTCGCTGCGCGATGCGATCGCCGGCCTCGATATCGAGACGATCGTAGGCCCCGTGAAGTTCAAGGGCTCTCCGATCAAGAACGTCGCAGTGACGTCTCTGTCGGGCGGCCAGTGGCGCAAGGCTAAGAGCGGCAAATCGAAATATGAGCTCCTGATCGTGCACAACGGCACGGCGCCGTTTATTCCCAAGCAGGCCGAACTCGCGCTGCTCTCGAAGTTGGCGTGACGCGCGTAGTTGCGAAGGGCGGAATCTCGTTGCATGACCAGCCTTCGCGTCACCGGCCTGTGCAAGAGCTTCGGCGCCATCAAGGTCGCCGAAGACCTCTCTTTTGACGTCGGTTCGGGCGAGTGCCTCGGCGTCATCGGCCCGAATGGCGCGGGGAAGAGCACGTTGCTCAACCTCATCGTCGGGCTGGTTCGCTCGGAGGCGGGATCCATCGTGCTCGACGGGCGCGACATCGCGCATCTCGCGCCATATCAGCGCGTGAGGCTGGGGGTCGGTCGGGCGTTCCAGATCCCGCAGCCCTTTCCGCATCTGTCTGTGTTCGAGAATGTGCTAGTCGCCGCGAGCTTTGGCGCAGGCTTGAGCGATCGTGATGCCTCGGCCTGGGCCATGGACGTACTCGGCCGGACTGGGCTTGCGGCCAAGGCTGACTTGCTAGCCGGCGCGCTGCCGCTCATCGATCGCAAGCGACTGGAATTCGCCAAGGCGCTGGCATCGCGGCCGCATCTAATCCTGCTCGACGAAATTGCGGCCGGTCTGACGGAACCGGAGGTGGAGCGGCTCGTCGAGATCATCGCTACGGTCAAGGCCGATCATGCCATGATTTGGATCGAGCATATTCCGCACGCGCTGCGGGCGGTCGCCGATCGCGTCCTCGTGCTGAATTTCGGCAGCAAGGTGCTAGAAGGTCCGCCGGCGGACGTCATGGGGAGCCAAATTGTCCGCGAGATCTACATGGGGTTGACGGCCGATGACGCTGCTTGAGGTGACCGGCCTGAATGCGTTCTATGGCGATCTTCAGGCGATCCAGGGTCTGGATTTCAGTGTTGCGGAAAGGGAGAGTGTGGCCCTGCTTGGAGCCAACGGCGCCGGCAAATCGACCTTTCTCCGTGCGCTTGTCGGCCTGATCGAGACCAAGTCCGGGGCGATCCGTTTTGCGGACCGCGATATCTCGCAAGAAGAGGCTGAGGAGATCGCGGGACTTGGCCTCGGCATGGTGCCTGAAGGGCGAATGTTGTTCGATGCGCTGACGGTCGAAGAGAACTTGCTGATGGGTACGCTTACGCGCCGAGCCGGTTCGTGGACGCTGCGTCGGGTGTTCGATCTTTTTCCGATCCTTGAAGAGCGGCGCAATGCGCGTCCGGCGCAGTTGTCGGGAGGGCAACAACAGATGGTTGCGATCGGCCGCGCGCTCATGGCCAATCCAAGGCTGTTGCTGTGCGACGAGATTTCGCTGGGACTGGCGCCCGTGATCGTCGATCAGATTTATCGCTCCTTCGCTGACATTCGCGCCGAAGGAACGGCGCTCGTCCTCGTCGAGCAGGACGTGAAGCGGGCTTATGCGGCGGCTGATCGTGTCTACTGCCTGTTGAAGGGGCGGGTTTCGCTCAGCGCGGCAGCGCGTGACGTAAGCCTTGCGCAGCTTACGCAGGCCTATTTCGGCATATAGCCCGGTCGGGGGTACGAATGGCTTGGGTTGAAACATTAATCAACGGAGCTCTTCTGGGCGGCCTCTATGGCCTGCTTGGAATCGGCCTTGCCTTGGTGTTCGGCGTCATGCGCGTCGTCAATATCGCTCATGGCGAGTTCATGGTGCTGAGCGCCTTTTTTTCTGTCTTCCTCGTCGGCATGTTTCCCTCAATCCATCCATTGCTCCTGCTCATTCCCGTTGTCGCGACGTCCTTCGTTGTCGGCTGGCTGTATCAGATGCTCATCGTCAATCGCGTCGCGCGCCAGCCGGATCCGCTTGCGCCACTGCTCTTGACGTTCGGTATCTCGATTATCCTGCGCAACTTGATGGTCGAGCTGTTCGGAGCCGATGTGCGAAGCGTGCAGCTAGGCGAACTGTCACGTGCGAGCCTCGAACTGCTTGGTCTCAATATTGGGATCATGCCGCTGCTCACGCTGCTTCTCGCCGTGTTGCTGTTCCTGACGCTTCAGTGGATCCTGAAGCGGACCACGTTCGGACGTGTCATCCGCGCCACCGCTGATCGGCGCGATATTGTGCGCCTGTTCGGCATCAAGCCGGACCGCGTCTACAACTACGTCATGGGCTTGTCGCTGGCGCTCGGTGCCATCGGAGGCGTGCTGCTCGCCGTTCGCTCGAGCTTCACGCCGTTCTCCGGCGCGGAACGCCTCCTTATCGCTTTCGAGGTAGTGGTGCTTGGCGGCATCGGATCGTTCTGGGGCGCACTGGTCGGCGGGATCGCCCTCGGCATGGCGCAACTAGCCGGTCTGAAGTTCGATCCCAACGCCGGGTTGCTGTACGCGCATCTGCTGTTCTTCATTATGCTGTTGATCCGGCCCGCCGGTATCGTCTCCAACCGGACCTGACGCCGATGTCGAGAACCTCAACCCTGGTGTGGACGGCAAGCGCCGGATTGATCGCCGTGGCGCCGGCTCTGCTTGGCGAAGGCGCATTGCGCTTTGCGACCGAATGCTTTCTGATCTTGAGTATGGCGCAGATGTGGAACTTGCTCGCGGGCTACGGCGGGCTCGTGTCGCTCGGCCATCAGGTCTTTGTCGCGCTCGGCGCCTACGGCTTATTTCTCAGTTCGGGGTGGCTTGACGTCTCGCCATACTGGACCCTGCCGGTGGCACCCGTGATCTGCGCCATCGTGGCCGCGATCATCGCCCTGCCGCTGTTCAGGCTGCGGGAGGCCTATTTCTCGATTGCGATGTGGGTGTTTGCAGAAATCATCGCCGCGCTCACGACAAAGTCCGCTTTGATGGGGGGAACCGCCGGCGTGACACTGTCGACAAGCCGGCTGCTCAATTTCGACTGGTTCGAGTCCGTTCTGTTCTGGATTTCCGGTGCGCTCGCGTTGGGCACGCTCGGGGCGCTCTATCTGCTGATGACGTCGAGCTTCGGTCTCGGCCTGATGAGCGTGCGGGACAATGACGTCGCCGCAACCAGCGTCGGCGTGAATGTGCAGCGCAATCGCTTCATTGTCTTCGTCATTTCGGCGGCCGGTTGCGGCCTCGCCGGGGCGTTAAGTTTTCTCGGCAATCTCTATGTAGGGCCGGCGGCCGCATTCGACGTCAACTGGGTCGTGTACATGATGTTCATCGTCCTGATCGGCGGGATCGGCACGCTGGAAGGTCCAATCGTCGGCATGATCATCTTCTTTGGCCTCCGCGAGATTATCACCGATCAACTGGGAATATCGGCGGGCTGGTACCTGGTCATGCTGGGCGTGGTCGCGGTGATTGTGATGCTATGGTCGCCGCGCGGACTTTGGCCGATGCTGCGCGACCGAACGGGCGTGAACCTGTTGAGCATCCGGCGCCTTGCGCCGAAGCGTGGGTCCGCGTGCAGCGGGACATCAGATCGAGGAGTGGGCCGCCATGCCTGAAATCGACATGACCTACTCGACCGCCCGAGCGATGAAGGAGGCGCTTGCAGCGCGCAAGGTCAGTGCGCTGGAGCTGCTCGACCTGCACCTTGCAAGGGTGAAGGCGCTCAATCCGGTCTATAACGCGGTGGTCGCGCTGGACGAGGAGGGCGCGCGCGAACGGGCCCGTGCCGCGGACGAGGCGAGCGCGCGGGGCCATGGCAACGGACCGCTGCACGGCATCCCGATGACGATCAAGGACTCGTTTGCTGCCGTTGGAATGGCGGCGACCTGCGGTATCGAAGAGTTGCGCAATTATCGTCCCGCGCAGGATGCCGTCGCTGTTGGACGAATTCGCGGGGCTGGCGCAGTGATCTTCGGCAAAACAAACCTGCCGGCTGGCGCGGCGGATCATCAATCCTTCAATGCGCTATTCGGTCTCACGCTGAACCCCTGGAATGTAGAGCGCACGGTGGGGGGATCATCGGGCGGATCGGCGGCCGCGCTGGCCGCCGGCCTGACGCCATTGGAGCTCGGCAGCGATATCGGCGGCTCGATCCGCGTGCCTGCGCATTTCTGCGGCGTATATGGACACAAGTCGAGCCACGGTCTGGTCTCGGTCGAGGGCCACATCCCACCACCTCCCGGCCATTTCGCCGAGCCTGAGCTCGGCGTGGCGGGTCCATTGGCGCGAAGCGCGGCTGATCTTGAGCTCCTGCTTGACGTCGTGCTTGGGCCGCCGGCTTTTGGACCGGGTGCTGCAGGCATCCAACTGCCTCCGCCGCGGCATCACGAACTCGGGGCGTTCCGGGTCGCGGTGTGGAACGACGACGAGGCCTATCCGTTGGACTCATCCTATGCCGCGGCGATCGAGGCATTCGTGTCTGATCTGCGCCGGCTCGGCGTTCACGTCGACACGGTTGCTCGGCCAGCGATCGACCCTGCGGAGAGCTATGCAGTGTACCTGCAAACGCTCTTTGCGATCATCGGTGCGGGCCTGCCGCCACCAGCGCGCGAGGCCGTCATCGAAGCGGGGAAAGGAGCGCCGGCGGACAGCTACGCGCGGCGGATATCGGATGCGGTCCAACAGACCCTGCCGCAATATTTCGATCTTGCTGAGCAGCGCCAGAAGCTGTTCCGCGCGTGGCGCAACTTCTTCGTCGGTCATGACGTTCTGCTGTGTCCGATCACGCCAACGGTCGCATTTCCGCACGACACGGCGCGTGCCGATATGGCGGCCCAGTTCGAGCGCCGCATCATCGTCGACGGCGTGCCGATCCCCTATATGGACAATCTCACCTGGCCCGGCCTCGTAACGGTCGCAAATCTTCCGGCGACCGCCGTTCCGACCCGGCGTCTCGTTGGCGGGCTTCCTGCTGGCATACAGATCGTTGGACCCTATCTCGGCGATCGCACCACGCTGAAGTTTGCGCAGTTGCTCGATGAGCGGCTGGGTGGCTTCGTGCCGCCGATTGGCCGAACGGCCTGACAGGTCGACTGCGTGAAGAGCAATCCACCGAAAGGTGGATGCGATCGTTTGCGGTCACGGCGGAGTTCACCAGCTATTTCAGCGACATCACGCAACGGCTGGCCCGCATTTTGCTTGACTGGACAGAATGTCTGCTCCAGCGTGGAGGACACGGACGCGTCTGACGTCCGGTTTCAGGTTTCAGGGAAGTAACCTAGGAGGGTTGGCCATGTTTACGCCCATAGGCCGCTCAGATTCGGCCACCGGTCAGGCTGTTCAGTTCGCGAAGGGCATACTTGAGGGTTCGTCGACGGCCTTTTACGAAGTCGATGACGATCTGAAGCTGACGCGTTTCATGCTGAGCAACGTCTCGGCCGATTTTCATCGTCAGTATGTCGAGTCAATGAATCGTCTCGACCCGCTGCACCCCAAGCATGCGGCCGATAAGCCCTTCGCAAGGTTGAGCGTGGCGACCGAGCAATGCTTCACCGCCGAAACTGCTGCCTATCGGTCCTTCGCCAATCAATGGGGCATTGTCGACATGGTCGACTTCTTCTTTCGTCGCAACGGCAGGATCGTTGCTGGAATGAGTATCCAATGGGGACCGGGTTGCAAGATCCCCGATGGCACGATGGATCTCGCTGCAAAGATTCACGACTATCTGGAATTTAATCTAGTCGGTCGGACGCCATTGGCGGGAGAAGAGGCCTCGCGCTACGGTCTCACGTCACGCGAACTCGATGTAATCGAGCTTGTCTGCTGTGGGCGGACCAACCGCGAGATCAGCGAGTGCCTGGGTATCGGGCACGCAACGGTCAAGACGCATCTCATCCACATCTTCGAGAAGCTCGGTGTTGAAACGCGCTCGGCCGTGGTTGCGATGATGTCGAAACTACATTGAAGGGTTAGGCGCCGCCCTGCTGCCCCGCGTGATCGATCTCCACCATTCGGTTGATTGAGCCGAACCAGCCGGCACATCACGGTACCTTGATTGTTTCTTCAAGGGACTGGCGTAACTCCGGCGATGTCACCGCATGGGCTCGGGCTCGAGAGCATCCACCCGCTTGCCGCAGGACCGCTCCGTTTGAGCGGCGGGCTGCCCTCGTCGCAATTGGCGCAACAAATAGTCCCAGCTTCCGGCAGCAGCCCGACGTCGTCTCATCTCAATGTTCCTTTGCAGCCGTTGCTTGAGGTGCGCGATCTGCGCGTTGTCACCGGCAACGATGGCGTCGCCCTGGTCGATGGGCTCTCTTTCACCCTCAACCGTGGTGAGACCCTCGGGATTGTCGGCGAATCCGGCTGCGGAAAATCGCTGACATCGCTTGCATTGATGGGGCTCCTGCCGCGGGGAATGAAAGCAGGAGGCGAAGTGCGCTTCGAGGGCGCCGACCTCTTGACGCTAAACCCCGCCGCGATGCGCGACCTGCGCGGTGACCGACTTGCGATGATCTTCCAGGATCCGATGACGAGCCTCAATCCGGCACTCACCATCGGCTTTCAGATCGCAGAAGGATTGATCCGGCATCGCGGCTGCGACCGTCGCGAGGCGCGCGATCGTGCGATCGATCTCTTGCGCAAGGTGCGATTGCCGGCCGCAGAGCGCCGCATCGACGAATACCCGCACCAACTTTCGGGTGGCATGCGCCAGCGCGTCATGATCGCGATGGCGCTGATCTGTCAACCCACGCTCCTGATCGCGGACGAGCCGACGACGGCGCTCGATGTGACGGTGCAGGCGCAGATCCTAGATCTCCTGCGCGAGCTGAAAGACGAACTGCGCTCGGCGATGATCTTCATCTCGCACGATCTCGGCGTCGTTGCCGAGAATGCCGACCGCGTGGCGGTGCTCTACGCGGGGCGTATCGTCGAGGAGGGGCCGACGCGTGCCCTGTTCGAACAGCCCGAGCATCCCTATACGATCGGCTTGATGGGATCGATTCCGCGGATCGACGTCGCCCGCGAATGGCTCCCCGCGATTGGAGGGACGCTTCCGCTCGCATCCGATCCGCCGCCGGGGTGCCGGTTCGAGCCGCGGTGTCCGTTTGCAGCGGAAGTCTGCCGTGAGGCCAGCCCGGAGCTGGTCGATCTGGGCGACGGGCACTTTGGCGCCTGCTGGAAAGCGCCGCTATGAGCGAGCCGATCCTCAGGGCGGTTGATCTTGCCAAGCACTACCCGGTTGAAGCCGGGATTCTTCGGCGGGGCCGGAAGCTGCTGCGCGCGGTGGATGGCGTCAGCTTCGACGTCGTAAAAGGAGAGACCTTGTCCCTGGTCGGTGAGTCCGGTTGCGGCAAGTCGACGACGGGGCGAATGCTGGTCCGGCTGATCGAGCCGACTTCAGGTCACGTCGAGTTCGAAGGTGCTCGATATCGCAGCGGGACCTCGCGCGGACGTGCGCCGCGCCGCATTCAGTTTGTGTTCCAGGATCCCTATGCGTCGCTCAATCCGCGAATGACAGCCGGCGATGCGGTCGGCGAACCGCTCCTGCTCCACGACATTGTTCCGAGGCCGCAACGCGCAGCGAGGATTGCCGAGCTGCTGGACATGGTTGGACTGCCGGCATCGTTCGCCGCCCGGTATCCGCATGAGCTGTCGGGCGGCCAGAGGCAGCGCGTCGGCATCGCGCGGTCCTTGGCGCTCGAGCCATCCTTCATCGTTTGCGACGAGGCGGTATCCGCGCTCGATGTCTCCGTGCAGGCGCAGATCCTCAACCTGCTCAAGACGCTCAAGATGCGGCTTGGACTGAGCCTGCTGTTTATTGCTCACGATCTGGCCGTCGTAAAGCACATCTCCGACCGCATCGCGGTCATGTATCTCGGCCGTCTCGTCGAGGTGGCCGCTACGTCAAGCCTGTTCAGCGGACCTCGTCATCCCTATACGCGTGCGCTGCTGGGTGCGATCCCGAAACCATCGTTCGGACACGCCCGTGCAGCCACGATCAGCGGCGATATTCCGAGCCCGATCGATCCGCCCAGCGGATGCCGCTTTCACACGCGCTGTCCGCTGAAGGCGGACATCTGCACACGCGTCGAGCCGCCCATGGAGGCCATCGCGTCGGGGCACACGGTCGCTTGCCACCGCTGGCGCGAGGTCGCGCCGATGCAGGCTGCGGCCCGTGCAGACGACGACTTCCATCAGGAGCGAATCCAGCGGCTCCTCGGCTTTTTCCAGGACAGGCCGGCGTCGGCCGCCATTCAGCAGGGGTAGATTCATGAAACGGCTATTGGTTGCGACATTGGCCTTGCTCACGGTTTCGGTCGGCGCCCAGGCGCAGACCTTGCGTTTCGGGTTCAACGAGGACGTCGACATCCTCGATCCGACGCTGAGCCGGGGATTCACCACGCGCATGATTTTTGGCGCCTTGTGCGACAAGCTGATCGACATCACGCCGGACCTGAAATTCGTGCCGCAACTGGCGACGTCCTGGTCGTGGTCCGATGACAATCTGTCGCTCATCATCAAGCTGCGCCCCAACGTGGTCTTCCACGACGGCGAACCCTTCAATGCGGAAGCGGTGAAGTATTCGATCGAGCGGCATCAATCGATGCAGGGGTCCCAGCGCAAGGCGGAGCTCGGGCCGCTGAAGTCGGTCGAGGTCGTCGACGACCTCACCGTACGGCTCAACCTCGCCTCAGCCTTCACGCCTCTGGTCGGCTATCTCTCGGACCGCGCCGGCATGATGGTGTCGCCGAAGGCCGCCAGGGAGCTCGGAGACAAATTCACGACCGCGCCGGTCTGTGCAGGTCCGTTCAAGTTCAGGGAGAGGGTGGCGCAGGACCGCATCGTCGTCGACAAGTTCGACAAGTACTGGAACAAGGACAACATCCATCTCGATCAGGTCGTGTTCAAGACCTTGCCGGATGCGACCGTTCGGCTGGCAAACCTGCGCTCCGGGCAGCTTGACCTGATCGAGCGGATCGCGCCGATCGACGTCGCCGGCGTGAAGTCGGACAACCGCTTCGCCGTCGAAGAGAGCACCGAGCTCGGCTGGAACGGCATCCTTTACAACATTGGTGCCGGCGACAAGGCGAAGGGACCGATGGGAGTGGATCCGCGGATTCGTGAAGCATTCGAGCTCTCGATCGACCGTGATGGGCTCGTCCAGGCGATGTCGAAGGGCCAGTACACGCCCGGCAATCAGTGGATCGCCCCGAGCAATGCGTTCTATGTCAAGGACATCCCGATTCCGAAGCGCGACGTCACCAGGGCCAAGGCGCTGCTCGCCGAGACAGGTCAGCCTCATCCCGTCGTCACGCTCGTCACCCCGACACAGACTGAGACCGTGCAGTTTGCGCAGATCATCCAGGCGATGACGCGCGACGCCGGCTTTGACGTCAAGATCCAGGCGACCGAGTTTGCGACCGCGCTCGACATGACCCAAAAGGGCGATTTCGAGATGTTCACCTATTTCTGGAGCGGCCGGACCGATCCTGACGGCAATATCTACAACTTCACGGCCTGCAATGCGCCGCTTAACATCGGCAAATATTGCAATCCTGACGTTGATGCTGCGCTCCAGGCGGCGCGCCGCGCTTCCGAACCGCAGGCGCGTCGCGAGGCCTGGGCCAGGGCTGCGTCGATCATCCTGAAGGATCGGCCAATGCTGTTTGCCTTCCATCGCAAATACTTCTGGGGACGGAAGGCGGAGATGAAGAATTTCGTGGCCTATCCCGACGGTTTGGTTCGCTTCGCCAATTTGAGAATGAACTGAGGCGCGACCGTCATGCTCGGTTTCCTGTTGCGGCGAATTTGTCTGATGCTCCCGACGATCTTCTTCGTGTCGGTCATCGTCTTTTCGCTGCAACAACTCCTGCCGGGCGACCCCGCGCTGACGCTGGCGGGCGACGAGGCATCGCCCGCGGTCGTCGCCGAAATTCGCGCCAAATATCATCTCGATGATCCCTTGCTGGTCCGCTACGGCAAGTGGGTGGCGGGAATTGCGCATGGCGATCTCGGCATTTCGCTGCGGACGCAGCAAACCGTCGTCGAGCTCCTGAAACAGAAGATCCCGGTGACGCTGGAGCTCGCGACGCTTGCGATGATCGTTGCGCTGACGTTCGGGATATCGCTCGGCATTCTCGCCGCGATCTCGCGGGGAGGGCCACTGGACTATGCGGCCCGTTGCGTGGCCTTGTTCGGCATCTCGATGCCCGCATTCTGGCTCGGAATCCTCTTCATCCTGCTGTTCGCAGTCAAATGGCGGGTGCTGCCGGCGTCCGGCTATGTCCCGCTCACGGAGGGGCTGCTCGACAACCTCCGCTCGATGATCATGCCCGCCACGGTTCTCGGTCTTGCGGTGAGCGGCGTGATCATGCGTCACACCCGCAGCGCAATGTTGCAGGTGCTGTCGAACGATTACGTGCGGACGGCACGGGCCAAGGGGCTAACCGAAATGACCGTGATCCTCGTCCACGCGCTGCGCAATGCCGCGCTGCCGATCATCACGCTGGGCGCACTGGAGTTCGGGCAGTTGCTGTCCGGGACGGTTCTCACCGAAACCGTGTTCTCGATGCCGGGATTCGGCAAGCTCGTCGTCGACGCCGTGTTCAACCGCGACTATGCGGTCGTCCAGGGCGCCGTTCTCTGCACCGCGCTCGTGTTCCTGCTCCTCAACCTGTTTGCGGACGTCGCCTATGCCGTGGTCAATCCACGGCTGAGGGTTCAGTCATGACGATCGCCCTCAGCATCCGCCAGGTCAGGCCACAGGCTTCGCGGCAGAGTCCGTTGCGTCTGGCGTTGGCAGCCCTGGCGGGGCAGCCGGTCGCGCTCGTGGCAGCGGCAATCGTGGCGACGGTCGTGGTGGTCGCGGTTGGCGCAGACCTCATCGCTCCCTTTGATCCGGCGGCAGCAGACTGGGCCGCCCTTCGCGAACCGCCGAGTCGTGCCCACTTGTTCGGCACCGACGATCTCGGACGGGACATCCTGTCCCGGATGATCTTTGGCGCCCGCGCCTCCCTCATGGCGAGCCTCGTCTCGGTCAGCATCGCCTTTGCGGTCGGGGTGCCCGTGGGGCTGTGTGCCGGCTATCTCGGCGGGCTCGTCGACGGCGTCGTGACCCGGTTCACCGACGCGATGCTGGCGATACCGGCCCTGATCTTCGCGGTATCGCTGGCCGCCTTCCTGGGGCCGAGCCTTATCAATGCCGTGATCGCCATTGGTGTAGCCGCCATTCCCGTCTTCGTCCGGCTCAGTCGCGCCCAGGCGATGGGCGTGAAGTTCGAAGAATATGTCGAGGCCGCCTATGTCGTCGGCAATCCACGCTGGCGCATCGTGCTCAGGCATATCTTCCCGAACATCGTGCCCGCGCTGATCGTGCAGGCGACGCTGACCATGGCCTTTGCGGTGATCGCCGAGGCCAGCCTGTCGTTCCTGGGCGTCGGCCAGCAACCGCCGGGTGCGTCCTGGGGCAACATGCTGACCACGGCCAAGAACTATCTCGAGGAAGCGCCGTGGATGGCGATCTGGCCGGGCGCTGCGATCTTCCTGATGGCGCTGTCCTTCAACCTGCTCGGCGACACCTTGCAGGATGTGCTCGATCCGAGGTCGCGGCCGCGGACGATGGGTTAATCAGAGAATGAGGACGTTGTAATGAGAGACTTCATGGCGATCGCCCGATCCGTCGCGGTCGCTGACAAGGGTATGGCTGCGACGTCACATCCGCAGGCGACCCTCGCGGCCGTCGAGATCCTGAAGGCAGGTGGTAACGCCGTCGATGCCGCGATCGCTGCAGTGGCGGTGCAGGGTGTCGTCGAACCGCAGATGACCGGGATCGGCGGCGATTGCTTTGCGCTCTATTCGCCAAAAGCCGGGTCGCCCATTGCGCTCAATGGTTCCGGGTACACGCCGGCCGGTACGCTCGCGGACAAATACGCCGGCGCGGGCGCTCGCGATATTCCGCCGACGTCGCCGGAATCCGTCACCGTGCCCGGTGCGATCGACGCTTGGTGCACCCTGGTCGCCGATCACGGCAGCAAGTCGCTGGAGGAGATCTTTCGTCCCGCCATCCTTGCCGCTGAACAGGGCTTCCGCGTGACGCCGCGCGTGGCCGCAGACTGGGCGCGGTTCCGGTCGCGCGTAGAGGATCATCCGGCCACCGCGGCTCAATTCCTGCCGGGTGGCCGGCTGCCGGAGGTCGGCGATAGCAGGTCCCAGCCGAAGCTCGGACAGACCCTGCGCCGGGTCGCCCGTGAGGGACGCAAAGGCTTCTATGAGGGAGCTGTCGCAGAAGAGATCGTCGGCGTCTTGCGCGGGCTTGGCGGCGCGCATCGTCTTGAGGATTTCGCCGCGCAGAGATCGAACTACGTCACGCCGATCTCGGCGCGCTATCGGGACCACGACATCTTTGAGTGTCCGCCGAACGGGCAGGGCCTGGCGGCCCTGATGATCCTGCGCACGCTCGCCGGTTTCGATGTCGCTGGTCTCTCGGAAGCCGACCGCGTTCACCTGCTGGCGGAGGCCACCAAGGCAGCCTATCGGGCCCGCGACGCCTATTTCTGCGATCCGGCCACGGAGAAGATCGATGCCGGCTCGTTCCTGTCGGACGACTACATCGGCGCAATCAGCAACAAGATCGACATGACGCGCGCCTCGTCAAGCCAGACATGGGACGACATCGAGCATCGCGACACCGTCTACGTCACCGTCGTCGACCGCGACCTCAGCGCGATTTCGCTCATCAACTCACTGTTCTATCCGTTCGGTAGCGGAATCTATGCGCCGGAGTCGGGCGTGCTGCTCCACAATCGCGGCTGGAGCTTTCGCGCCCGGCCGGGTCACGCGAATTCGCTCGGACCGCGCAAGCGGCCGATGCACACGATCATTCCGGGCATGATGATGCAGAATGGCCGGGCCGTGATGCCGTTCGGCGTGATGGGCGGGCACTATCAGGCGGCCGGCCACGCCAACCTGATCTCGAACATTCTTGACCTCGGCCTCGACATCCAGGCTGCCGCCGAAGCGCCGCGGTCGTTTGCATTTGATGGCGTCTTGTCGCTGGAGACGACAATCCCGTCGGCGATCAGGGACGATCTGCTCGCACGTGGCCACGATGCCCGCTGGTCGGAGGAGCCGATCGGCGGCTGCCAGGCGATCCGGATCGACCATGCACGCGGCGTGCTGCTTGGGGCCTCCGACCACCGCAAGGACGGCCTCGCGCTCGGCTTCTGAGGCCGGCGAAGCCGCTCCTCGAGTGTCAGGCGATCGCCGAAAGGCCGGTGTCGATCCCTTCGGCAATCCTTGCGACATCTGCCGTCGTGAGGATCAGCGGCGGCGACAGGATGATGTTGTTGCCGGAGACGCGAAGCATCACACCGGCCTCATAGGCACGGTCGGCCACGGCCGCCATGGTCTTCTTGTCGATCGCCTTCTTGGTGGCGCGATCGGACACCAGCTCGATTGCGGCCATCAAGCCCTTGTAGCGGACGTCGCCAATTGAGGCGTGGCGCGCCCTGAGCTGCTCGAGCGCCTGTCCCAGCTCCTTGCCACGCGCGGCCGCGTTCTCATCGAGCCGAAGCCGCCTGGTCTCGGCGAGAGCCGCGATGCCGGCTGCGCATCCCACCGGATGCCCCGAATAGGTATAGCCGTGACCGATCGACCCGAAGCTGCCCTGGTCGGCCTCGAACGCTTCGGCAATCCTGTCGTTGATCAGGGTGGCCCCAAGCGGGAAATAGCCCGACGTGATCGCCTTGGCGATCGTCATCATGTCGGGCTTCACGCCGGATAATCGTGCGCCCGACCAGGCGCCGGTCCGGCCAAAACCGGTCACCACCTCGTCAGAGATCATCAGGATGCCATGCCGGTCGCAG
This sequence comes from Bradyrhizobium sp. KB893862 SZCCT0404, assembly GCF_018130885.1. Lineage (NCBI taxonomy): Bacteria > Pseudomonadati > Pseudomonadota > Alphaproteobacteria > Hyphomicrobiales > Nitrobacteraceae > Bradyrhizobium > Bradyrhizobium sp. KB893862 SZCCT0404. Next base: position 337,691 of record NZ_JAFCLT010000006.1, on the reverse strand, counting down.
ATCTCGTGCGCGAGCTTCATGAAGTCATCGGGCGGCACGATCACGCCGCCAGCGCCGAGCACGGGCTCCATGATGAAGGCTGCGATCGTGTCCGCTCCCTGGAATGCGATCTCGTCCTCCATGGCGGCGGCGCAGAGCCTGGCGAGGCGCGCGGGATCGGTCTCGTCGAAGGGATTGCGATAGGTCCAGGGCGCCGGGATATGAAACACACCCGGCAGCAGTGGCTCGTAGTTGCGGCGGAAATTGGCGTTGCCATTGACGGAGGCGCCGCCGAAATGCGTGCCGTGATAGCCTTTCTTCAGCGCCAGGAACTTGGTGCGGTCGCTCTGTCCTTTGATCTTCCAGTACTGCCGCGCAAGCCTGAGGGCCGACTCGACGGAATCGGAGCCGCCCGAAGTGAAGAAGGCCCGTACCATGCCTTCGGCCTTGAACCATTCGGTGAGCTCATAGGCGAGCTCGATCGAAGGTCCGGTCGATGTGCCGCGGAAGCCGGAATAGTAGGGGAGCGCGTCGAGCTGATCCGCGATGGCCTTCTTGATGGGGTCGCAGCTGTAGCCGAGATTAACGTTCCAGAGTCCGCCAACCGCGTCGATCACGGTGCGCCCATTCACGTCGGTGATGTGGACGCCGTCGCCCTTCATTATGATCCGCGGCGGATTGGCGCGCATCTCCGCGGGATGTGCCATGGGATGCCAGATAGATTTGGCATTGTTCTCGATCAGGAAGTTGGTGTCGCGCATGATCTACCTGCCGTCATTCTAGGTGAATTCAAGGCCGAAGGGCCGCAACGCCGCTGCATATCCTGAATAAGGATCGCGAACGTCGAACAGGACCGTCTGGAGCCCGCATGCGATGGCACCGTCGATATTGCGCTTCTGGTCGTCGACGAACAGGCATGAAGCGGCATCCAGCGACAGCGCATCCAGTACCAACGCGTAGGCGCGTGGATCAGGTTTCAATATCTTGGTGTACGTGGCGTCGATGATCGTGTGAAAGCGCGAGAGCAGGGGCAGCCGAGTGCGGAATTCGGCACCATAGAACAGGTCGAGCTCGTTGGACAGGATCGCAAGTTTGAAGCCAGCGTCCGCGACCATCCGGATTGCGCGATCGGCTTCCGGCCGGATCACGGCCATCGGATCGGCTCCGCGCGCGCGTTTGACCAGAGTTTCCATGTCGCGCCAATCTTCACCGACCAGCCGTCCGACCTCTCGGCTCCGGCTAAGCCAGTAGTCGCGCTCCGAGATTTCGCCGCGCTGCATGGAGGCCCAGAGCAGATCCGTCTCAATCGCAAAAGGGCCGCGCCAGCTCAGGGTCCCGGGCGGCAGGCCCAGCGCTATCTCGCTCGACGCATGGGTTTCGAAAAGTGTTTTCGAGATGACGCCGCCGAAGTCCAGCACCAGCGCTTTAGAGTTGGCCGAGCTCACGCCGCGACCGATGTCTGACCGGCAGGAACGATCCCGGTCTTTACCCATTCGTCGAAAATGGCGAGCACAGTGGTGTTGAAGGCCTCACTATTAATGTGATCCTTGATCTCGTGGAATTCGATCGGCGCCCTGATCGCAGCGCGCATCTCGCCAATAAAGGCCGCGAGCCCTTCGGGATCGTGCAGCGCCTCGCCCTCTCGATCCCATTGCTGTATTCCACCCGTCGGTAGCACGAACGCGACCGGAGCCTGTGCTGAAGCAAGCTTGTCGGCGATCGCACGCGCGATCCTGCGTCGATCGTCCGGCCCGGAGGTTGCTGACGCCAGAAGCCGGTTGTGGGCATGGAACGGTCGATCCAGAAGGTGCGAAGGCGTGGGCAGCCACGCAGGGAAATCAACCATATCTATCGCGCCAGGCGCTACGATTTGCGGGATACCGGCCTTGCCTGCATTCTCCAGCCGATCAGCTCCGGAGTTGACCACCGAGCCGGTCAGTTGATTGGCGACCTCCTGAAGGCTGAAGTCGAGGATCGCGACAAAACCTCGCTTGGCGGCGATCGACTCCATGGCACGACCGCCCATGCCTGTCGTGTGAAACACCACGACCTCGTAGCCGCGGCTTTCCAGCGCAGGCTTGAGCTCGACCATGTAGCTGAGGCAGCTCTTGCCGAGCGAGGTCATGGCAACCACCGGACGAACCGTCCGCGGCCGCATCGCACTACGCGCCGCGCCGACCACGGCGCCAGAAGCCTGCGAGAGCACGGCCTTGCAGGTACCATTCAGGCCGTACAGGCCGCCAGCCCACAGGATCATCATGAGATCAGCTGCGATTCGCTCCGGCGGTATCAAATGCGAATATGCGACCGTCGAGATCACGAATTTCGGGACGCCGATCGGCAGAGTTTGAGCAACATCGAGGGCAAGATCCGTGCCCATGGTGCCACCGATCGCAAGCATGGCGTCAAAATCTCCGGCATCAAATAAACGCCGAGCAAGCCGCGCAGCGCCCAGCGCCATCAACGCCATCGCGGAGTTCTCGTCGCCACTTGCTACGATCGCCTCAATCGTGCTCTCGGCAGCGGCGGCAACGGCGTGCTTGTCGTGTTGCGGTGAATAGGAGGGGTCACCGAGCACGCTAACATCCATCATGACGGCTTCACCACCTGCTCCCGCGATGCAATTGCTAATGAAGAGCAACTCGTCTGCCTTGGTATCTCCTGTACCGATAACGAGAATCCGGGGGTGCGCGATGAGGGGCATGGTTGCTAGCTGCTCCGCGGTGTCGCCCCCACGGAAGCCGCGGCGGCTCTTAGGTTTAAAGACGGCTTGGCGCTGTCGCGGCAAAGAACGGGTAGGTGGAAAAGCTATGCCGTTCAAGTTTGTTGGACGCTTTGCGGCCGTTTTGGCATCAACCTATCGGTGGATTGCGATGTGGGAGGGTAAGAGCGCCTATTCTCCTCAGTCTGATATCGGAAAGGCGTGGGGATGCGTGTGGCGCATGCTCACGATGTGCGCGAGACATGCAGCAGGAGCAAATTGACCGGCTAAGGGATGTTCCTGTAGGACCGAAGGAGCTGTTCATCGCCGGCAGGAGTGTGGGATCTGCGCGCGGCGAACGACTGGATGTCGTATCGCCGATTGACGGCAGAACATTCACAAGCATCGCCGACGGTAGCACCGACGATATCGACCATGCCGTCAAGGCAGCGCGACGGATCTATGAGCAAGGATCGTGGTCGCGCGCCGCCCCTTCTCACCGCAAGATGATCCTGTTGCGGTTGGCCGAACTGATCGAGAGCAATGCGCTGAATCTCGCCGTATTGGGCGTCCGTGACAACGGCACCGAAATCAACATGGCCTACAAGGCCGAACCCTTGTCCGCCGCAGGGACATTCCGCTTCTATGCGGAAGCGGTCGACAAGGTTTATGGCGAGATCGCGCCGACCGGGCCGAACGTCCTCGGTCTGATCCATCGCGAGCCGCTGGGTGTCATCGGCGTCATCGTCCCCTGGAATTTCCCGATGATGATCGGGGCTTGGAAGATCGCGCCGGCGCTCGCGGCGGGCAACTCCGTGGTAGTCAAGCCGCCAGAACTGGCTTCGCTGACATTGTTGCGGCTCGCGGAACTCGCCAGCGAAGCGGGATTGCCGGATGGCGTGCTTAATGTCGTTACCGGTCGGGGGACGACGGCGGGCGAAGCGCTTGCCATGCATGGCGACGTCGACGCGATCGCATTCACCGGTTCGGGGGCCGTCGGCCGGAGGCTTCTCGAATATTCGGCGCGCTCGAATCTCAAGCGCGTCTATCTCGAGCTCGGAGGCAAATCTCCGAACATCGTCTTTGCAGATGCGCCCGATCTTAAACGCGCGGCGAAAGTATCGGTCAACGGTATCTTCCGCAACTCGGGGCAGGTGTGCGTCGCCGGCTCGCGACTGCTCGTGCAGTCCGCCATCTATGATCGCTTCATGGGCGATATGCTGAGCATCACGGCGATGCTCAGGGTAGGTGACCCTCTCCAACTGACGTCCGATATCGGGGCGATCGTGAACCAGGCTCAGCTGCAACGTAATCTCGCGGCAGTTGCGTTGGCCGAACGCGAAGGCGCCCGGCGCCTGACCGGGGGCGAACAAATCTTACGCGACAGCGGTGGCACGTTCATGTCGCCAGCGATTTTCGCCGACGTCAGGTCGGATATGGCGTTGTCGCGCGAAGAAGTCTTTGGTCCAGTTCTCGCGGTGACACGCTTCGATACCGAGGAGGAGGCGGTCGCGCTCGCCAACTCCACTAGCTACGGCCTTTCATCGGCGGTGTGGACTGGGAATTTATCGACTGCTCATCGCATGGTGCGCGCCATCAATGCCGGTGTCGTGCACGTCAACACCTATGGTGGCGCCGACATCACAGTGCCGCTTGGTGGTTTCAAGCAGTCGGGTTTCGGGCGCGACAAGTCGCTTCATGCACTCGACGAGTATTGCGATCTTAAGACCGCATGGATCGAGCTTTGATATGGCGGAGAATCTATGCTTGCCGTGAATCTGGTTGATCTGATCAAGCGCGAACAGGAACGCTTCTTGACGCAACATCCGCGTTCCGCGATGGCTTGGAAAGAAGGCAGGCAGCACTTTCTCTATGGTGGTCCTTCGCATTGGATGCGGCGCTGGGCCGGCGGTTTCCCGATCTACGTCGATCGAGCTCGTGGCGCACACATCCGCGATATCGACGGGCACGACTATGTCGACTTCTGCCTCGGCGACACCGGCGGCATGTGTGGTCACGCACCGGAATTCGTCACGGAGGCAGCGCTGCGGCAACTCACGCGCGGCACGACGACCATGCTGCCGACCGAGGACAGCATTTGGGTTGGCGAAGAACTGTCGCGTCGCTTTGGTTCGCGCTATTGGACGCTGACGACCTCCGCGACGGATGCCAATCGTGGCGCGATTCGCATCGCTCGCATGGTTACCGGACGTCCTAAGGTTCTCGTATTCTCCGGGTGCTACCATGGTGGCATCGAGGAGGCGCATATTGAGATCCGGGATGGCCAGATCGGCATGCGTAACCAGATCCATCCCAATGCGGTGGACCACGCAGCCGTCAGTCGGATCGTAGAGTTCAATGATATTGCCGCGCTGGAGGCGGAGCTCTCGCATGGCGATGTCGCTTGCGTGCTCGCCGAACCGTTGATGACGAATTTCGGGATGATCCCCGTCGCGCCCGGGTTTCACGATGCTTTGCGCGACATCACGCGCCGCACTGGAACCGTGCTGATCCTCGACGAGACCCATACGCTATCCTGTGGACCCGGTGGATATACGCAGCTCCACGGCCTGGAGCCCGATATTCTCGTCGCGGGCAAGGCGATTGCCGGGGGCATCCCGGCCGGCATTTTCGGTCTAAGCCGGGAAATCGCTGAGCGAATGTGGGAACTCGTTCCGTTCGCTAATCCGCGGCAGCGCCAGTCGGCTCATCTCGGCATTGGCGGCACGCTCGCCGGCAACGCGCTCACGGTGGCAACGATGCGCGCCGTGCTGGAGAACGTGCTGACGCCTCAGAACTACGAGGGCATGATTGCAAATGCGACCCGGCTTGCCGACCAGGCGCGGCGCCTCATCACCGTCCATGGTCTGCCTTGGCATGTGACCCAGATCGGTGCGCGTGCCGAGGTCATGTTCATGCCGCAACCGCCCCGCAATGGCGCCGACGTGATTGCTGCGCGAAACGGAGACCTCGAGACCTTGCTTCATGCCTTCTACATGAACGAGGGCATTCTGGTGACGCCGTTCCATACCATGCTGCTTATGTGCCCGGCGACGACGGCCGAGGATGTCGAAAGGCACACGCTGGTCCTTGAGCGATTCATCCTCCTTCTGCGCAGATCCGGTCTGGCTTGATTGGTTTGGTGAGGCGCGTCCGATGCCCAATCGTCCATTTGACTTTTCGGATAGAGTGGCACTCGTGACTGGAGGAGCGCGAGGGATCGGCGCGGCGATTGTCACGCGCCTGGCCGAGGCCGGTGCCACCGTAGTTGTTGCCAATCGGACGCTCGACCTAGCGGAGCAGTTAGCCGGCCAACTCGTGGGGCGCGGCCTCCGCGCCCACGCAATTCCATTCGGTGGGTTGGACCGAACTGGCCTCCACACACTTGTCGATCAGGTCGCCGGACTGCACGACCGGCTTGATGTCTTGGTCCACAATGCCGGGGGGTGCCTATGGTCTTCGCTCGAGGAACTGGATGAGGAAAAGCTCGACACAACGCTTGGGCTGAATCTTAATGCCTGTTTCTGGCTCACGCAGGCGGCCATCCCGTACATGCGAGCGCGGCGCTACGGTCGAATTCTCGTCACATCGTCGGTCTCGGCACGCACCGCCATGGGTGGAGGCGTCCATTACTCGGCGGCAAAGGCTGGTGTTAATGCGTTTATTCGCGGTGCGGCATTCGAACATGCCCGAGACGGAGTGACGGTCAACGGCGTCGAGGCGGGCTTCATCGCCAAACCGGGGCGCGGCACAATGAGCACGCCGGATAACATGGCGCGGATCGGACGGTTCATTCCGGTCGGTCATATGGGCGAAGCTGACGACATCGCATTCGCGATGCTCTATCTCGCCTCCGAACAGGCCAAATACGTAACGGGCCAAACGATCGTCGTTGACGGCGGCTCGACGCTGCCGGAGACCGGCTTTGCCGTCGAGCGGCAATGGGGCGCCGAATGACAGGCCGCCTCGCCGGAAGAACGGCCCTTATCACCGGCGCGGCCACGGGCATTGGACACGCGGCAGCCGAATTGTTCGCGCGCCATGGAGCGCGCACGGTGCTGTTCGGCCTGGGCGCTAGCGCGCTGGACGATGCGGCTCGCAGTCTCGGTGCGACGGCGGTCCACGGCGACGTCACCAACGAGGCCGATGTCACGCGCGCCGTGGAGTCGTGTGGAGGCCGACTCGACATCGTGCTCAACGCCGCCGGGCTGATTGTACCAGACGAGCCCCTCACCATCACGGACGACGTGTGGGCCAGCACGCTCGATGTCAATGTCACGGGAACGATGAGGGTCTGCCGCGCCGCACTGCCGCTACTCAGGCGAGGTGGGGGTGCGATCATTAACATCGCCTCCGTTGCTGCGTTCAACTCTAGCCCGGACAACGTTAGCTACGCGGCGAGCAAGGCGGCGGTGGTTTCCTACACGCGCTCGATCGCTTTTGCTCACGGCGCCGATGGCGTCCGTGCCAACGCGGTGGCTCCAGGTTGGGTGAAGACTCCGATGAGTGACCATGAGATGGAGCTCCTTGCCGCTCGACGGCATAGCACGCCCGAAGCCGAGTACAATGCACTCACGGAACGCATTGCATTGCGTCGAATAGCGCAACCCTCCGAGATCGCTTCCTGTTGCTTATTCCTTGCGTCCGAGGAAGCGTCGTTCGTAACGGGAGCCGTGTTGGTTGTCGATGGCGGAGGTCGCTCGCCAACGCAGAGCAGGGCGGTGTGAGTTCGCGGGCGCCGCGTTCTATTGGTGCGTGCCTGTCACTTCGGATCGGTCGTTTCCGGCATGACTGATGAATGTAGATGGTCGATCTTCCAAGTACCGCGATCAAAGCGATAGATGAAGGTGTAGCGCGCCTTGATATCCTGGCTGGTGCCAGAATCGTCTTTGAGCGTGACGGTCCAGGTCCCGGCACGAGACGCGGTGTTGCAGTCCAGCCTGATCGTGCCGGTATCAATGCGTGCTGACGGACTTTTCTTGAGGAAGGACACGAAGTAGTCACGTACTCCCTCAGACGTCGTGCGTGCCTGATTTGATACGGTCGGAAGCAGGACAGCATCGCGAGTAAACAGCACGGCAACCTTATCGGGATCCTTTGTCGCCCAAGCTGCATTGAAGGTAGCAAACAGGCGTTCGATTTCGCCGTTCGAGGAAGCGTGGCAGCTCACCGGTGCTTTCGCTAGCACCGGCCCGGTCAATGAGAGCACAGAAATGAGCGCGACGGCTAGGCTGGCGAACTTCATCGATACGTCCCTTTGATCGTTTTGGTCGCCAGAAAATCCAAGGATAGGGCCCCCGAAGGCTTGGCGACGTTGTCTTGGCGTCGGTCTTACTACACGTGACGACGATTTCGGATAAGGTATTCGCGGTCAACCTAATGGTTGATTGCGTGCTAACACCGGACGAGGGCGATCGCTTGCGGATGGCGCTTGATCAGAGGCGGCCGAACGCGCCAAGTCCAATTCGAACTCCCAAGATCGTTTACTCACCTGGCTTTGGCGACGTCGGGTCTTGGTCGCTCTAGCTGCCAATTGCTGCCGCTCCCGTTCTCCTCAAGCATGGCACCGATTGGCCGCTACCTGCAGCGGCGTGGACTAACCGCGATGCATTTGGCGTCTACTGTCAAGGCGCCATCCACGGCCTGTGCTATCGGCCGAAGATTAAACGACGGCTTTCCCAGGGCAGGAATGGCCGCAGGCTGTAGGCGAGACATCCAAGGACACTTGGTGTCAAGTCATTCTTACGACGTTTCGTGCAATTCGGCGGGCGTTTTGCCCCTCAGGCTTGATCGCGAATTCACGTCCGCAGCCGACATGACTTAGCTACGGAGATCAGATCACATGGCGGCCCCTGATGCCGCTGTATGCGACAGGTTCACGCGATGCCTGATGACAAGGTCCGTACGCAAGAGGAGGGGCGGGACCCACGCGTTGTAGAACTCCATTCGCGGGACGCAGAAGAACACGCCGGGCGATTGTCCGGCTGGACGCTACGGGTTGAGCAGTTTTCGGCCGGACGGTTCAGCGGACAGCTGACCGTGCTGCAGCTTGATCATGTGCAAATTATTCGCGAGCGGGTGTCGCAGGCATTAACGATACGAGGAATGGGAAGGTCGGGTACGCTCCTGTTCAGCTTGCCTATTGCAGCATCCGGGGACTGTCACTTCAACGGCCGTTTGCTGCCGTACCCATGCTCGTTGTTTCGCGATGGCGCTGATCTGCCTTTGGTCATGACCCCGCGATATATGGATGTCGCGCACATCGTGATGGACCGGCAATGGCTTGCTGAACATTTTGCCGGGATCGGCGAACAGCGGTTAGCCTGCGATATCGCTGCGATGCAACATACGTGCGTCCAGCTTTCGGCCGCTCGTCTTGCGGTGATGCAGCAGGTTTTCGTTGATGTCTTCAACGCCTGCAGCCGAACGAGCGCCCTCGATTTTGCTCGGTCGCGTAGCGAGTTGCAGAGCGCGCTCCTGCAACTCGTCGCTGATGCCCTGGTTTCGAAGCCTGCCATCTCCGTGACAGGTGCTACCTCCCAGAAGCAGGTTGCCGATCGCGCTCTCGCCTATACGCTGTCCCGTCGCCAAGATCCGCCGAGCGTTGACGATATCTGCCGGCACATTGGTGTGAGCCGACGCAATCTCCAAGACTGCTTTCGGAATGCGTTTGGCATCTCACCCAAGCAATTCTTGCAGGTTGGGCGTCTGAACGCCGTGCGCCGTGAACTGAAGTTGCTGGCCGCGGCTGGACAGCGAATTCCCATCGGCGACGTCGCGGCAAGCTGGGGTTTCTGGCACTGGAGCCGTTTTGCCGGCAACTATCGTGAACTCTTCGGTGAACTTCCGTCGCAGACGCTCCAGGACGATCCATGCATCGTGCTCTAAAGTCATCCGCACGTATCGGAACGGGACCCTGTCGGCTTGCGTTGCGGTAGGCGCGGGAGATCGATTCTTCGACTTGCGGCAGTGCGCGAAAACAATGCCGTGAACCGGTCGTGGGCGAGAGACGGTTCGAGGTCGTTGTGGAGCGAGGTCTCCGGAGCTATCTGCCGTTCGCAGCATCAGGAGCGACATTCGGCTTACGGGACGAACTCCGTCGACGCGGCATTACGTCTTGCGGCGTCTTGCCGAAAGCCGCCCTGAACGAACGGCTAAAGTGTGAAAAGTCGCTAAATCCAAAGGTGAGAGCGGCCTCAGTAACCTGACGAATGTGTCCATCGGAAAGCGCAGTATGGCTGGCGAGAAGTCGCTGCTGCCAGAGCCATCGTATCGGGGTAGTCCCTTCACGCGCGAACAGGCGATTGAGCGTCCTGGGCGAAACACTGACCGCCTTAGCGATCGCATCGAGGGTCATGCCGTTGTCGGGAAGGTTTGACATGATGTAGCTCTTAGCCTCCTCCAGTCGCTCCAGGGTCGGGTTGCGCTCGATATGGTCGGTCAGCTCCGCCTCGAGCATGGCGGCGAATACGTCAATGGCCGACACGCTCAACGTTCGAACCACATCGTCCCTCACTGCGCCTTCAAGTTGGACTAAATGGCTTGCAAAGGACCCAGCGAGCGCACCCAAGTTTGACCGTCCCGACACCCGAAAGGCCGTCAAGTTTGGTGCCGTCGGCATGCGAGACAAGAGCAGGGGGCGCGGAATTGATATCATCATCGCGCGTGCCGTTCGACCAAAGTCGAGCACGAAGGGCTGGGACTGGTCGTGTAGAACAAGGTCTCCGGGACGGAGACGCGCAATGCGGTCGGCCTGCTGAAATGACACCTCACCCGATCGGGCGAGCCACAGCATGAAATAGTCCCTTGGATCCTTCCTGATTTCCGACGGTCCGCGGATGACCCGGATGCGGTCAGCCGCTTTAGTGGATGACCAGATGCTGTTTATCATCAGCGGTCCGAACTTCCGAATCGAAACCCGGGCCCGGAAATCGCGATAGGCGCTACGTTCGCTTTCGGTAACCGAGAACTGTCGACATGTGACGTGGTGCCAATGCTCAAAGCAGTCGTTTAGGCCAACGACTACGGTATCTTGCATCGTAGTCATGCGAAATGTCCTCCAACTCCACGCAGATGAACGCCATTGTCGGTCTGCGATCTGAGCCAACTCGGACGGAGCCCTTTGCTCCGGCGGGTGACGGCATTATGCCGCGATCAGAGGGGCTTACAATCCTGATGGCAAGCCGAGACCATAGATTGGCAGTATGAGCAAAGCGGAGGGGCCGAATGGCATGCTAATCGTCGACTTTCTGCCAAACACTAGGAGGTCGTCATGCCGCTTCACGTTGATCTCATCGAGCCGTCAAGGACGGTCATGATTGTGGTCGATATGCAGAACGATTTCGTGGGCGATAACGCGAAGCTGCGGTCAGCTCAAGCCGCCGCGATGGCGCCTCAACTTGCGGAGACTCTCAAGACTTGCCGCGACAAGGGCATCCGCATCATCTACACCGCTCACGTGCACAGGCGGGATGGTAGCGACACTGGTCGCTATGGCGATCTGTATCCGCCGATCGCCGACCGCTCGGCACTGGTCGACGACACTCCTGGTGTCGACATCTTCGAACCACTGAAGCCGCGGCCGGGTGAACACGTCATCAAGAAGCACCGCTACAGCGCATTCTTTGCGACCGACCTCGATCTGATCTTGCGTGAATGGGGCACCACCACTGTCGTGATCTCAGGCACGACGACGGAAAACTGCTGTCACGCGACAGCACGCGACGCGATGTTCAACAACTACAGAGTCGTATTTCTTTCGGATCTGACAGGCACGTTTGACTATCCTGACGTTGGCCAAGGGGCGATGAAGGCTGCCGACGTTCATCGTGCAACCTTGACGATCCTGGCGTTTTCTACTGCTCATGTTATGACCGGCGCGGACTTCATTTCGCGAATTTCGCCTACGAGAATGAATTCGCGCAATGCAGTATAGGGGGCCGAGCCTTGCCGCTCCCCCTTCAGCTCACCGACACCCTGATCGAGCCAAGACGATCGATCCCGCCGCGGATCACGTCGCCTCGCACCACGGGGCCAACGCCGGCCGGAGTACCCGTGTAGATCAGGTCGCCAGGCTTCAGGTGCATTGAACGCGATGCAATCGAGATGATCTCCGGAACGGACCATATCAGTTCGGATATGTCGGCTTCCTGCTTAGTTTGTCCATTCACCTCCAGCCAAATGCGCCCCTGCGTGAGATGGCCCACTTGCTCAACAGTGTGAAGAGGGGCGCACGGCGCTGACAAGTCAAAACTCTTTCCCCAGTCCCAGGGGCGCCCCTGGGCTCTGGCCTGCAATTGCAGGTCGCGCCGTGTGAGATCAATACCTACCGCATAGCCAAACACATGGTGCTGGGCTTGCTCCGGCAGGATCTCGAATCCACCCTTGCCAATGGCTACGACAAGCTCGATCTCGTATTGGAAGTCCGTTGTTTCCGGCGGGTACGGTACAACGGCATCGTTGTCCACAACCGTGTCGGAAGGCTTGAAGAAGAAGAACGGCGGTTCCCGATCGGGATCGCGTCCCATCTCGCGCGCGTGCGCCGCATAGTTGCGTCCCACGCAAAAGATGCGGCGCACCGGAAAGCGCGAGCACCTGCCGAAAACGGCGACTGAAGACGACGGCGGCGGCGGAAAGACGAAGGCGGGGTCGCGATTGTCAGACATTGCCGCGGTCCTCTCGAAAGACATGCAGCGCTTCTTGGATCGGTCGGTCGGAGTAGGAGAAGAGAACAGCATCCATAGCGGTCGTTTCATGCCGGATCCAATGCCAGGACGGAACCACAAAGATGTCCCGCTTGCTCCAGTCGACGACAAATTCGTCTCCCGAATGTGATGCAATGTAACTTCGTCCCCTACCTTCGATCGGAACAAATACTGTCGCATCGGTTGAGCGGTAGCCCGAACCTGCGAATCCCTTCGGCAACAGCTGTATGAATGTTCCAATCGTGGCCATGGCATGGTTACCCGTGATCGGATTGGTGTAGCGCATCTTCAGGCCGTGGCAGGGATCCCATCGATCGGATCGCCGCAGCCGCTCCAGCGCTTCTCTGGTTCGCGCGTATGGATAGTTGAATACGGACCCAGATCCGCGTGCACTCTCATGGTCGACCGGTAGGAGGTTATATCCATAGCGTGCGTCACTGTCTCCGACAGGCCGGGTGATGGGCTGCTGGTCCACGTGAAGATGTTCCGCGAACGAAGCGTCTAGCATCTGGATCACGGGGATATCGAGACCGTCAAGCCAGAAGATTGGATCCGCACTCGGATTGCCGTGGTCGTGCCAGGCCCACGGCGGCGTGATGATGAAGTCGCCCTCGTGCATGAGTGTCCTTTCGCCGTTCACCGCCGTATAGCCGCCTTCGCCTTCGAGGATAAACCTGAGAGCCGACTGAGTGTGACGATGAGCGGGTGCGACCTCGCCGGGCATCACGAGCTGCACGCCAGCATAGAGATCGGTGGTGATCTTGGACTGCCCGCGAAGGCCAGGATTCTCCAGCACGAGCACACGCCGCTCAGCCTCCTTGGCGGTAATCAGTTCGCCGGCTTCAAGCATCAACGAACGAATATCCCCGAAGCCCCACAATGCGGGTCTGCAATTGCTTCTTGGTTCAGTGGTCACCAACTCGGCAAGGGAAAGCCAAAGCGCGGTGAGGTTCTTCTCGTCTATCTTCTGATAAAACGCTCGTCGCTCCGGCGTTTCCGTGACAGGCGAAACGATTGATCCTTCCTGCATTGTCGTCTCTCTCTTGCGTAAACTGAGGTGCTAGTGCTGAAGCGTGGCCGTGGACGTCAGGAATGGGCGATCGGGCCGACGATTGCGGAGCGCGAATACCGAGAGGGAGGCCAGCAAGGCAGGGACGGTCGCCGCCAACACGACTGATTGCGCAGTCCAGCCCGCGCCGAGCAAAAGGCCGCCAACAACCGGGCCGATGATTGACCCGATACGGCCGACGCCCAGGGCCCAACCGACCCCAGTTGAACGGACGGCCGTGGGGTACAGGCCTGCAGCTAGCGCATTCATGCCGATCTGCGCGCCCACGATGCCGAAGCCGGCGAGAAATGTGGCCGTCATCAGAACCCACAGCGTGTCGGCTCCCGCTGCAATCACGACGATGAACATGGCCGATGTGGCGTAAGCCCCACCCAGCACCAGGCAAGGATCGAGGCGGTCCGCCATTCGTCCCAGCGTGAGGGCTCCAAGCACGCCGCCGAGGTTCAGGATGGCGGTCGAGAGGATGGCTATGTTGATCGGTAAACCGCTTGCCTTCAACAGCGAGGGCAGCCAGTTGACGAGAAAGTACATGACAAGGAGATTCATGAAGAATGCCGCCCAGAGTAGCGCTGTCATTGCTGCGCGCCCCTCCAGGAAGAGATGCGTCACGGGAAAGCCGGTTGCTGGCGGATCTGCAACGACAAAGCTGCTGGTCTTGCTGACACCAGCAGCCGGATTCAATCGTAAAAGGAGACTCGCGGCTGCCTTGTCTTCGCCACCGCGGGCAACCAGAAAGCGGATCGATTCCGGCAGCCATATCGCCAGAACGATGATGGTCCCGAGCGGCAGGAGGCCACCGAGCAGGAACACGGATTGCCAGCCAAACGAACTCATCAACGGAGCGCTTACGAAGCCGCCCAGAGTGGAGCCGAGCGGGAAGCCACAAAACATGATGGCAATGAGCATTGCACGCAGGCGGGCAGGGGCATATTCGCTGGTCAAGGCGATGATGTTTGGCATCGCTCCCCCAAGGCCCAGTCCGGTGAGGAGGCGGCAGACGAGCAACTCGTTCAATGAGCTCGCCCACGTCGTCGCCAGCGCGCAGGCACCGAACAGGAGCACGGACAAAAGGATGACACGTCTTCGGCCGAACCGATCGGCAACTGGGCTGAAAACGAACGCGCCGATCGCAAGTCCGATCAATCCTGCGCCGAAGATCGGCCCAAAGGCCGAGACGCTCAGGTTCCACTGTTCGGCGACCACCGGCGCGACATAGGCGATCGCCTGTGTATCAAAGCCGTCAAGCAACGCGATCCAGGCGCAGAGTGCTATAATGAGGACCTGGAAGCGCCCAAAGGGCGCTTCCTCGATGGTGGTCGTGACGTCGATGGCATTCCCGGACAACATGGGGGTCTCCTCTGCCGATCGCAGCCAAGCGGAAGCACTCTTGACCGGGCTGGTGACGTCCGACTTTCTGTGTGCGTAGGTCAGGCCGGCGTCAGGCCGGCTGGACTCCGAGTCGGCGATCGAGACTGAACGAGGTCGCGCCGAACGCGACGATCTGGAGAAGTCCTCCGATGATCATGATGTTCTTGAGAAAATGGATCATCGTGGGCTGATCTGCAAAGTTGTTGTGAAAGAACACCGCAGTAGCCAAGGTGAAAACCGCCAGGAGTGCCGCGACCGAGCGGGTTTGATATCCGATCAGGAGGAGGAGGCCGCCCCCAATCTCTACCGCGAGCGCGATCAAATAGCCGAGAAATGGCAGCGGGAGCCCAACTGAGGCGATGTAGCCCTGGATGGCGCTCGGGGCACCGAGCTTGCCGAGGCCGCTCATGACAAAGACAAGAGCAATGAGGACGCGGCCGGCGGCCGCGACCAAGGGACCAGAGTTTTGCATTGGGAATACCTTTGAGGTGAGATGTCGGTAGGAGTCAGGCAGCGATTTGCGCGATTTCGCTGCGTGCTTTGGAGATGGCCGCATTCTTTGCGTCCGGGCCGAAAGCCAATCCCTCGGCTCGGACGATCGTCACGTCCTTCAGTCCAAGAAACGCGAAGACGCTCTTCAAATAGCTCTCGTGGTGTTCGAGAGCGGCCTGCGGCGTACCGGCCTGATAGGCGTTGCCACGTGTCGAGGCGATGATGATCTTTTTGGAGGCCGGCAACAGCGTTTCGAGGACGCCGGTCTCGCTGTACTTGAAAGTGCGACCGGAGATGACGACACGGTCAATCCACGCCTTGAGTTGCGAAGGAATGGAGAAATTGTACATCGGTGCGCCGATGACGATGATGTCGGCATCGAACAGCTCGGCGAGATAGTCGGTGCCATTCTTGAGATCGTTGGCCAGTGCTTCGTCCTGGACGGGAGCTCCTTGCCAAGCGGCCATGTGAGCGCCGGACAGGTGCAGTGCGGGATCGGCGGTGAGATCCCGATAGGTGACCTGGATGCCGGGGTGCAGTGCAACTTGGCGGGCGACGATTTCCGAGGAGAGCACTCGGCTGACGGAATTGTCACCGAGAATGCTTGAGTCGAGATGCAGTAGCTTCATGGCGAAGTGGCTCCGACGATGCATTGTGAGCTGTTCAGTTGCGGAAGCCCTTGCCTCCGATACGGTCGTGATGTTTCATCGTTGCGCCTCCCGGAAAAGACGCTAAATTCCGATCCTATCCATCGCTGGGACCGATAGATCGCGTGTTTTGATGCTCGACGGCGTATCCCTTGATCAACTGCGAACGTTCGTCGTTGCTGCCGAAGCGGGCAGTTTCTCTGCTGCGGCCAGGAAGCTCAGTCGGGCCCAATCAATGGTGAGTGAGCTTGTCTCGAATCTGGAAGGCCAGCTCGGCGTGGCCTTGTTCGACCGATCGGGGCGCTATCCAAAGCTCACGGCCGAGGGGGGCATCCTGCTGGCAGATGCGCGCAACATCCTCGCCGGCGTCGAGGACCTCAAGACCAGGGCAAGCGGAATGTCGTCGGGCCTTGAGCCTGAGCTGTCCGTCGTGGTCGATGTCTTCTTTCCCATCGAAGCCATTACCGAGACCGCCAGAGAGTTCGAGAAGAAGTTTCCAACAGTGCCCCTCCGTCTTTATGTCGAGGCACTCGGCAGCGCTTATCAACCGGTTATGGACGGGCGTGCGACCGTAGGCGTCGTGGGCTCCTTACCCCTACTGCCGCCCGGACTCATGATCGAGAGGTTGCTTGGCGTCGCGTTCGTGATGGTGGCTGCGAGGGATCATCCGCTTGCTTCCGTCCCGGAGCCCATTCCAAAACGCGAGCTTGGGCGGCACACCCAACTCGTGCTGACTGACCGTTCCGAACTGTCCGCGGGCCGCGAGTTTGGGGTGATGTCTGGTTCGACCTGGCGCTTAGCAGACCTTTCCGCCAAGCATGCGTTTCTGCTGAACGGGCTCGGATGGGGCGGAATGCCAGCGCATACGGTTGCGGGGGATATGGCGGAAGGACGACTTGTAGAATTGACGATTGAGGATGGCCCGCCAGGTGGCTTTATCCTTCAGATGTCGGCGATCTACCCAATTGCGAGAGCTCCCGGTCCGGCAGGTCGCTGGTTCATCGAACATCTGCGGACGTATCACGCCGGATACCCTGCAACTTCTCGTAAGCCGGTCCCCTGATAGATGCGAGAATCCGCTAAGTTACCTGGCGAGTTCAGATGGGCGCTGCACAAGCACGCGGGACCTTCCGGAGGAAGAGGCAACCGTGGATGATCTGAACGATATGCAGCTCTTTGTCGGAGTGGTGGAGCATAAAGGCTTCAGCACGGCAGCGCGCGCGCTCAACATCCCGAAATCACGCTTGAGCCGACGTATTGCTCAGCTGGAGCAGCGTCTGGGGACGCGCTTGCTGCAGCGCAGTTCTCGCAGTGTGATGCTGACGGCCCACGGCCAGGACTTTTACGAGAAGTGTCAGGAGATCGTGCATCTTGCGGGGGCGGCCTACCGGACCATCAGGAAGGTGGCGCCGGTGGCGCAAGGTACCCTGCGGGTGAGCTGTCCGATCACGCTGGCCCAATTGTGGCTAACTCCCTTGTTGCCGTCGTTCTTGAAGGAGCATCCGCTCGTCCGCATTGAATTGAAGTTGACGAACAGGCGGGTTAATCCGCAGGAGGAGCCCATCGATCTTGCTATCCGGGTTCGACAGCCGCCCGTCGAGGATTCGAGTCTCGTTGCACGCAACCTCGGTACAGCGTCAGACATTCTCGTCGCGAGCCCGCAGTATCTCGCCAGGGCAGACGCCATAAAAGCGCCCGACGACATCTCTCGACATCCAACATTATCGATCCCGCACTCCAACAGTCGTTACGAGTGGACGTTGCATCGTGGCGGCGAGCGCAGGACGGTACCTCTTCGTCCCCGGTTGATCGTCGAAGACTTGCTCTCGCTCAAGCAGGCGGCATTGGATGCGGTCGGGATCGCGGCGTTGCCGCGCCTGATTTGCGTCGATGAAGTAAACAGCGGAGAACTCGAACACCTGCTGCCACAGTGGGAATTTCAACCAGGTTACATTCAGGCCATGTTCGCCAGCCGCAGCGGCATGCCGACAGCATTGCGGGTGTTCCTTGATTATCTAGGCCGGCACCCACCGGGATGAGTCGAAAGGACATGCCCGGTCTTCGTTCCACTGTTAGAACGGCGCGTTCCGGCCTGTCGGATTGATTGCAGATTTTCGGCGCCGCAGATTTGCAGGCGAGCGCCCCTTTCTGCAGAGGTCCAGCGATGAAGTTCATTTTGGCTCTAGCCATAATTGTGGCCGGTGCGCCCGTAAGCTTGGCAGAGCCGATGGATCTGGTGCTCCGGAAGGGTGCCATGCGGCGGATCCGGGCCGGATGGCCAATGCTGGTAATCGAACCGTCCTTCAGCGCCGACGCACGCGATCGCTCACAGCGATGGACGCACCATGCAGCTTGGTACTGACTTTGTCGAGGTCAGCACGTCGCTCGATCCAATCCTGTCCGACGAGACCAGACGCCTGTTCGACCAGCTCTTCGACGCACAAGGTGGCGGACCGCTTCTACGGACGATGACTAGCCTATGCGCGCGGATGAACAGCCAGACGCTGCAGTGCCCCTTCGTAGTCACCAACAGCCATCTCAACGGCGTTCCAAAGGAAACTACCTAATGAGTGCTTCGCAGCCTGCAGACCTTATCCTCCGCAATGGTCGCATCTATACTGTCGATTCCACACGTTCCTGGGCAAGTGCGGTAGCAATCCGCAATGGCTCCTTCATCGCCGTCGGCGACGACCGGGCGGTTAACGGCTGTAACGGCCCGGATACCCGGGTCATCGATCTCAAGGGCAGCATGGCGATGCCGGGGATTGTCGATATCCATGTCCACATGCTCGTTGGCGGTCAGGCAGAACTGTTCGACCTCAATTTCACGTCCGCCCTCGATGTCGATCAGATCTGCGATGCCGTTAGTGGATGGGTTCGGAAGTCAAAGCCGGGCGCGTGGATTGTTGGGGCGCAGTGGGGATCTGACAAGCTTCCCACACTTAACACAAGCGCGGCTCTCGCCAAGCTCGACGCGGCTGCACAGGGGCGCCCCGTGCTGTTGCGCGATGAAACCTATCACAATCGGTGGTGCAGCTCGGAGGCGCTGCGTCTTGCTGGCATAACCAAGAGCACACCCAACCCGCCCCAAGGAGAGATCGGACGAGATCCGCAGACCGGTGAGCTTACCGGCATGCTGATTGAATCAGCCATTACCGAAGTCGAACGCGCGCTCGATCAGTCCGGTCACTACACGTCCGAGATGAATCAAGCGGCAGTCGCCAAATCGGTGCAGATGCTCAATTCCTTCGGTGTGACTGCCTTTCAAGAAGCCCTCTCGGTCAGGCCGGTGGCCGAAGCACTCAAGGCGTTGGACGATCGTGGCGTTCTGACCGCTTGGGCGGGCTGCTCGTTGCCCGCAGTGCAACCCGCCTTCATGTTTGGTCCATTTGGCGATGAGCTGTTCGAGCTTCGCGAAAAACTCCGAGGACGGCATGTGAAGCCCGACTTCGTGAAGTTCCTGCTCGACGGCGTGCCAGGTTTCAAGACCGCGGCCTTTCACGAGCCGTACACGGCCGACCCTATTCGTGGCTGCTGTTTCCGCGGCGATATGATGATGAGCGTACCCGATCTGATCCGCTGGCTGGGCAAGTGCGAAAAGCTGGGAATGAGCGTGAAAATCCACTGCACTGGCGATGCCGCCGTCACCCAGGCGCTCGATGCAATCGAAGTGGTCCGTGGTTTCAACGGGCCGACCAAACTCACTCATCAGATCGCTCACGCAAGCTACATCACGCCAGCCGACATCAAGCGCTTCGCCGAACTTGGCGCAATCGCTGATCTCTCTCCTATCATCTGGTATCCGACTTTCTTCCTCGAAGGCCATAGGGCCGCGATGGGCAAGGAGCGCGCCGAACGCTTTTGGCCGAACAAGGATCTTCTCGAATCGGGGGCGCTGATGGCTGGTGGAACCGACTGGCCGGCAGTCCCCAATCCCGACCCTTGGACAGGAATCGAAGGTATGGTGACGCGGCGCAATCCCACCGGCGAATTCGGCGACGAGGCACTGTGGCCCGAGCAGGCCATTGATCTGGCCTCGACGCTGCAGATCTACACCATCAATTCCGCGCGGGCGATGCAGATGGGCAGCGTCACTGGATCCATCGAAGTGGGCAAGTCGGCCGATCTTCTCGTGCTCGACAGGAACCTGTTCGAAACTCCGGTCGACGAACTCGCCGACACCAAGGTGCAGACAACTTACTTTGAAGGACGGCCGGTCTATGAGCGCCGTTGATGACGCCAAACTTCGTCCAGTCACTGTGCTGACGGGATTTCTTGGTAGTGGCAAGACCACGACACTTTCCCGTCTCCTGAAGGCTCTCGAGTTCGCCGGGACCGTAGCCATCATCAACGAGTTCGGCGAGATTGGCCTTGATCACCTCCTGATCGAGACGACCGAGGAGCGCTTTGCGCTGCTGGACAATGGTTGCATCTGTTGCACTGTCCGCAACGACTTGGTGGACACGCTTCTCGGTCTTGTGGCCAGGTCCGAGGCCGGCCTGTTGCCCGATTTTCGGAGAGTCGTCATCGAGACCACCGGTCTTGCCGATCCAGCGCCGATCCTGCACTCGCTACTTGCGGAGCCGCGACTCGCGCAGGCCTATCGGATCGATGGCGTGCTGGCGACAGTCGATGCCGTGAATGGCCTTGCAACCCTGAATGCGCACCGCGAGGCCGTCAAGCAGGTGGCCGTTGCCGATAGGCTGCTGATCACCAAGACAGATCTCATCGAAGAAACCGCATTGGCGCCGCTACTGGCCAGGCTGACCGCGTTAAATCCAACCGCGACGATGATCCGCTCCCGCGACGGCGACGCGCCTCCCGATGCCTTGGTAGGAGTCGGCCTGGATCGTCCGCGCGCCGCGCCGGGGGAGGTCGTCAACTGGTTCAAGTGGGCAACGGGCGCCACGGAACGATCGGGCTTTCGTGCCGAAGCTCATGATGTAGCTTGCGAAGATCCGGGCTGCGCCCATCCCAGCCATGGCCTACGTCATGGCGACGGCATCACGACTTTTTCAATAGTGATCGACCGCCCGATAGCCTGGGGACCGTTCAAGCAATGGCTCGAATACCTCGCGATGCTGAAGGGTGAGGATCTGCTGCGGTTCAAGGGCCTGATCCACATTGCGGAGCGGCCGGACACGCCCATCGTCGTCCATGGCGTGCAGCACGTGTTCCATCCTCCCAGCGAACTCAGTTCGTGGCCCAGCAAAGAACGGAGCACGCGGTTGGTTTTCATTACGCGAGGTATCCAGCGCGCTCTTATCGAGAGCACGTTGTCGAAATTCGCAGCCGTAGATGCCGCGTGGATGCGTAGGCCTGCGGCGTGATCGGGATTCTGCTCGGAGGGAGCGACGATGTCGTTGGGAAAGCTGTTTTTGCTCGGGGGTATTTTCGTGGGCGCCCTGTGGTCCGGTTCGGTGCATGCAGCCGGCCCGACGTGTCCCGAAGGAGCGATCAAGCTTGGCGCGATTTCGACAGTTACAGGACCTGCTGATTTCAGCGAGGTACCCAAGGCGGCGAAAGCGATGTATGATGCGGTCAATGCAGCCGGCGGCATCAATGGATGCAAGATCGACTACGAGATCGCCGACGACAAGGCTGATCCCCAGGTCGCCGCGCAAGCCGCCCGCAATTTCATCGACAACAAGAAAGTTGTGGCGATGAGCGGCAGCGCCAGCGTGCTGGAGTGTGCCGTGAACGCGCCGACCTACAAACGCGCGAATGTGCTCTCCGTCCATGGACTTGGCGTCGATCCAGTTTGCTTTAATTCTCCGAACATCGCGCCTGTCAATGTCGGGCCTTATACTCTGTCGACCGCCATGGCGCTCTTTGCCAGCAGCGCGCTCAAGGCGAAAGCCGTCTGCGCCATGTTCGTCATCATTGGTGGAACACAGGAGGCCTATAAGGCGGCCATCGCGCGTTGGGAGCAGGTGTCGGGGGAGAAGGCAAAGCTGGTCGACCTGACGGTTCCGCTCTCGGGCGACTTTACGCCGTTCGTCGTCAAGGCGCGGGACGCAGGCTGCGATGCGGTGGTGGTCAACGAGATCGAGCCGGCCGTGGTCGCCTGGATGAAGATCGCCGACGCGCAGAAGATTTCAGGGATCAATTGGCTGTTTCTAGCGCCAGGCTACACGGCGGAAGTAGCCAAGGCGTTGGCTGATTCCAAGCAGTCGATATATGTCGGCACCGAGT
This sequence comes from Bradyrhizobium sp. KB893862 SZCCT0404, assembly GCF_018130885.1. NCBI lineage: Bacteria > Pseudomonadati > Pseudomonadota > Alphaproteobacteria > Hyphomicrobiales > Nitrobacteraceae > Bradyrhizobium > Bradyrhizobium sp. KB893862 SZCCT0404. Next base: position 315,536 of record NZ_JAFCLT010000006.1, on the reverse strand, counting down.
GGGAGCCGTACACGGAGCAGAATCTGCCGGCTAACAAGGAGTGGCTCGCGACGATGACGGCGGCCAAGCAACCGCTGACGGCCTTCTCGCAAGGCGGCTTTCTCTCTGCGCAAGTGATGCTCGACGTCATCAAGAGCATCGATGGCCCGGTCACGCGGGAGAGCATCAACAAGGCCTTGCTCGCAATGATGCCGCAGTCCTATCCACTCGCCGGCTCGCCATTCGTGTTCGGCCCCGGCGCCACCCATGCGCCGATGCAGGCCGTGAAAGTTATGAAGCTCCAGAACGGCGGCTGGACCGTCGAGACCAAGGACTGGATGGTTGTGCCCGCAAAGTGAGCCGGATACGGGATGCCGGATGTGTCGACGACCATCCGGCCAGTTACTGGGGAGTGGGATGAACGGCTATTTTACCGCGGCGGTGGCCGGACTTGTGGCCGGAGGCACCTACGCCCTGTTGGGCGTCTGCGCGGTCTTCACGTATCGCCTCGTGGCTGTCGTCGATTTCGTCGGCGCGGCCATCGGTACGGCAGGGGCGTTTGCTTTCGCGATGTCGGCCGAGCTCGGGTTGCCTCTGTGGTCCTGTACGCTCGCAGGCATCGTTGTTGGCGGCGTTGTTGGCGGCGCCGTCGGGTGGATCATGACACACTGGTTCGCGGACGCGGCGGCTTCGACCAAGGCGGCTGTCGCAGTTGCCTTGCTCGTAGGTCTTGCGGCGATCGGTCTTCGGATTACAGGCGGCCAACATCCCCACGCCTTTCCCGTGCTGTTTGAAGGCTCGGCGTTCCGGCTCGCGGGGGTCGAAATCACGAATGCGTCTCTCGCGACGTTGATCCTCGCACTTCTTTTTACGCTTGGTGCCGATCTGTTCCTAAGCCGTTCGCACGTTGGTTTGCAGCTCAGAGCGCTATCCGAGCGTCCGATGGCTGCCGAGCTGATTGGAATTCCGGTACGAAATCTGTCGTTATGTGTGTGGGTTGTCGGCGGGGCTGCGACTGCGTTCGCGCTCATCTTGATCGCGCCGCAGCGTGCTCCCAATTTTCTCGCGTTGAGCCTGCTTGTCGTGCCGGCTCTTGCTGCGGCATTGATTGGCTTCTTTCGTGATTTCTGGGCAACTTTGGCCGGCGGAATCGCGATGGGCGTGATGGAGGGCATCACGGCGGCGACACCCGGACTGGGTGAATACCGGGCCGCTGTGCCGTTCCTCGTAATTCTTTGCGTGTTGTTGTGGTCGCAGAGAGGGGTGCGCTTTGATGATGCGCGCTAGTCTTCGTTCTGCAGGTATTGTTGCGGCGTCCGCAATCGTGATGGGAAGTGTCATAGCAGGCTCGCTACCGGGCTATTGGGTCTACCTTGCAACCGCTGTGCTGATCACGGCGATCAACCTGCTCAGTCTGGGGATCGTCGAGGGGCGTACCGGCATGATCTCGTTATGCCAACTTTCCTTCGCTGGTGTCGGTGCATGGACGGTTGGCTATCTCAATGTTGCCGGTGCACCTGGCGGACTGCCTTTGTGGATACTGATTGGTGGCTTTGCGGCCATGCCGTTCGGCATCGCGATCGGCGTGCCAGCGCTGCGCCTGCGAGGCATCAATCTGGCTATCGTCACGCTGGGCTTTGCAGGGGCATTCGACGCGATATTGGCCGCAAATACGTTTCCGGGCCAGACGAGTTTCCTCCAGGTGCCACGTCCGGAGATTTTTGAGACCGACCAAGGATACTTCGTCTTCGTAATGATCGTCTTCGCTTTGATGGCCGGCGGCCTCGAACTGGTGGCTGGCTCACGGCTGGGCTCGTCATGGTTGTCCATCCGCCATTCGGAACGGGCCGCCGCTGCCCACGGCGTCGGTATTCCCTCCGCCAAGCTGGGCGCCTTCGCGCTGAGTGCGTTCGTCGCCGGCGTTGCGGGCGGATTGCTCGCCGGCTATCTCGGAACTCTGGTTGCCGACAATTTTGCGCTGTTCGGGTCGCTGGCGCTGTTCGCTGTCGCAACGATGACCGGCGCGCAGTATGCCGAGGGAGCGATCCTGGGCGGCCTGCTCGTGACATTATTTCCCGAACTGCTGCGACGGCTCGATCTGCCGCAAGACATTGGTAATGTCTTGTTCGCGGTGGGCGCTGTACAGGCACTCTCTTCTGGGGAGAGCATGAGCGAGGGCCTCAGGAGATGGTACGGCCGTCTTCGAACGCGGCGTTTCGTCGAAGCCGTTTCACTCAACCGGTCCGACCTACCGCCGAGTCGCGACCATGGCGACAAGCCGGCATTGGTTGTGCGTGGTTTGACGGTGCGCTATGGCGCCGTGATTGCGCTGGACAACATTAATCTTGACGTGCCGGCGCGGTGTGTGACCGGCCTGATCGGCCCGAACGGCGCCGGCAAATCGACCTTTATCGATGCCGTTGCCGGATTCCTTGCGCACTACGAGGGACGGATCGAGCTACAGGAACGCCCACTCGAGGGGCTGCTCGCGCATGCACGGGCGCGGCTGGGTGTCCGGCGCACCTGGCAGACGAACCGAATTTCGCCTGATCTCTCGCTGGGAGCGTATCTGACGCTGGCGGCCGGTGATCTAACCGCCGGGCAACTGCGTGCAGCCCTGGCCTGGATCGGGTGTTCGGACCCGGACCTGAAGGTGGCAAAGCTTGATGTGGGCACGCGGCGCCTGCTTGACGTCGCCGCCGTCGTGGCGGCCCGTCCGGTGCTGGCCCTTCTCGATGAACCGGCGGCGGGCCAATCATATGACGAAGCTCTTCTGCTGGCCAAGCGCATCGCCGAAATTCCCCGCGTGTTCGGATCCGCCGTTCTTTTGGTCGACCACGACATGGACCTGGTGCGCGCCGCGTGCGAATCCGTCGCGGTTCTCGACTTCGGTACAGTGATCGCGTTGGGGAAGACCTCCGCCGTTCTCGACCTGCCGATCGTGAGGAGGGCCTATCTCGGTATTGGCGAGACGGAGGCGGCATGAGCGCACTTAAGACCTCGGACATTGTCGTCAATCGCGCCGGTCTTCCGGTCGTACGCGGCGCCAGCATTATGGTCGAACGTGGCAGCGTGAGCGTGCTGCTGGGGGCCAATGGGGCCGGCAAGACGACCTTCCTGGAAGGACTGTCGGGCATTGCGGCGACCATCGGCGGCGCGATCGAGCTGAATGGAGAAGCCGTCCATGGCTTGCGCCCCGGCGCACGGGCGCGCAGGGGGCTTGCTCACGTCGAGCAGGGGCGCACCGTCTTTCGGACGCTCACCACGGAGGAGAATTTACGGGCGGTCTCGAAACACGTGGACGTAGGCCAGGCCTATGTATTCTTCCCGGAGCTCGAAAAGCGGAAGAATGTGCTTGCAGGGCTGCTCTCTGGAGGGGAGCAGCAAATGCTGGTCATTGCCCGTGCATTGCTGATGCAGCCGAAAGTGATCATGATTGACGAGATGTCCGCCGGGCTTGCTCCGATCGTCGTCGCTAGGCTGATGGCGGCTACGAGCGAACTCGCCAGACAAGGCCTCGCTGTGTTGCTTGTTGAGCAGTTCGCGGCGCTTGCGCTATCGATCGGGGATCGCGCCTACGTCATGCGACGCGGGCGGATCGTATACGATGGTCCCTGTGCAGCACTTGCGCAGTCTCCCGAGTTGCTGCACCAGCTTTATCTTGGCGATGCTGCGGGTATGTAGGGGCGACCGAAGCGGTCCGTCGGCTTCCACGAAGTAAGCCAATTCTGAACGCGAGCTCCAGTCCCATGTGAGAACAATGCACGGGAGTTGCGGGTGTCCAGATCGTCTTGGAAAGCGTTCCTCAGGGTCGACCGAGAAGCCAGACCCGATCGTTCTACTAGTAGAATGGATCGTTCCAGCCGGTCAGATTGATCGCGCATTTCGGGCACCACAGATTTGCGGGCGTACGCCCAACTCTGGAGAGGTTGCTCCGATGAAGTCCATTCTAGCTGTGGCCCTCCTCGTGGCCAGCGCGACCGCAAGCCTGGCAGAACCAGCGGATCTGGTCCTTAAGAATGCCGCCGTGTATACGTTGCGCGCGAATAAGCCCTGGGCGACGGCCGTTGCCGTGACCAGAGGTGTCATCGTCGAAGTCGGCGATGACAAGGACGTAGCCGCCCTTGTCGGGCCCTCGACCCAGGTCGTCGATCTCAACGGACGCATGGTCGTGCCTGGTATCAACGATGTCCATGTGCACGCGCTAGATGCAGCATACGACGCGCGTTACACCTGCGCATTGCCGTACACTGATCAACTCGACCCCGTGATTCAGGCTGTGCAGGCCTGCGTGCAACAGGCACAGCCCGGGGAGTGGGTCCTTGGCGGTCCCTGGGCCAGCGCCTTGCTTCCCCAATTGGGTAAGATTGAGACGTTGAAGCGTCTAGACGCCGTCAGCGCAGGGCATCCGGTCGTGCTGCGAGACGACACCTACCACAACCGCTGGGTCAACAGCGCCGTGCTCACCGAGGTAGGGATCGGGCAGGGGGCAGTGTCACCAGCCGGCGGCAATATCGCGATGGATGATGGCCAGCCGACAGGGCTGCTTCAAGACTTCCCGGCCTGGGTGAAGGTCAAACAGGCAACGCCGCCTCGTCAGCCGGACCGGCTGCGTCGGGCGGTCCGGGAGGCGGCCGATATCCTGAGCGGCTTTGGGATCACCGGCATTCAGGATGCGATGGTCCCTCGAGAGGCATTGAAAGCGTATTCCGAGGTCGATCGTTCCGCCAGCGGATTGAAATTGCGAGTGGTGGCGTCGCTGGATTTGCTCGGCGTCCTCGGAAGTCCGGACCCCAGCCTGTTGGACGATGCCAAGGATTGGAGGACCGAGCGGGTTCGCCCGGACTTCGTCAAGTTCCTGATCGATGGCGTGCCGATGGTCTACACTTCGCTGATGCTCGAGCCATATCTGCCATCTCACGAGCATGGTGATCACTATTATGGTGCACCCAATTTCACTCTGCCGGAATTGATCGAGCGGTTAACCGAACTCGACAAGCGGGGCGTGCCGGTGAAAATGCACGCGGTTGGCGACGGCGCGGTCAGGTTGGTCCTGGATGCCGTGCAGGAGGTGCGCCGCCGGAACGGCCCAAACGGCCCACGGCACCAGATCGCTCATCTGAGCTTCGTTTCGCCGGCTGACTACAAGCGCTTCGCCGAACTGAATGTCGCCGCCGACGTCTCGCCAATGCTCTGGTTTCCGCACCCGTTCACACCGGCGATCGAGAGAACCGTGGGCCATGAGCGCGCTTGGGCCATGTTGCCCATCGCCAGTCTCTTGAAGGCAGGGGCGCTGGTTGCGGGCGGGTCCGACTGGCCGGCCGCTCAACCTCACGCCAATCCATGGGTTGGCATCGAAGGACTCGTGACCCGGCGCAACCCGGAGGGAGCCGTTTCCGGCGTGCTTGGGCCTAATGAAGGTGTCTCACTCGATCAGGCATTGCGAATTTACACGCTCAATAGCGCAGCGGCGATGGGCCTAGGTACGGTCACAGGCAGTATCGAAGTGAACAAGTCGGCGGACATGGTGGTACTCGATCGAGATCTGTTCAAGATTTCTCCGAACGAGATTCACAAGACGCAGGTCGTGACCACCTACTTTCAGGGGAAGAAGGTGTACGAAGCTTCGCCGACTTGCTGCGCCCGCTAGTTGCGGACACTATGCTGAGCAGGCAGTGCTTTCGGCGCACGATTGGAGTGTAGAGATGCAACCCGCGAAAACGTCTCCGTTTGGTGTTGTTGGGCGCGCGATTGCCATCGTCGCGGCATTGTACGGCGGCCACGCCGCGGCCGAGCAGCGATTTGCGGCCTCGCTTCAAGCAAATCATCCAATGGACGCGCTGACCTCCGCTGAAATTCGCACTGCGGCTGAACTGCTGCGCAGGGCCGGAAAACTTGGCCGGTCAGACAAACTCGTCTCCCTCACGCTCGATGAGGTCGCGAAGAGTGAAGTCCGCGGCTGGACACCAGGCAAGCCCTATGAACGGCGAGCGATCGCCGTCCTCATTGCCGACGCAAAGCTCTACGAAGCTCATCTCGATTTGAAGGCAAGCGTACTCACGAGCATTGCTCAGGTCGATCGTCGGCAAGCCGCGCTCACACTTGACGAATTCCTTGCTGCTCCAGACGTCGTCAAGGCCGATCCGCGCTGGCGCGCCGCAATGGCGAAACGCAACATTAGCGATTTCGCGAATGTCGTCTGTTTTCCGCTGACGGTGGGTCCGGTCCTCGATCCGGCCCTTGCAGAAAGACGGCTGCTGAATGTCCCGTGTGTTGACAGGTCGGGGGCGGAGAACAATCTGTGGGGCAAACCGATCGAAAACGTAATGGCGACCGTCGACCTAACCAACAAGGAGGTGACGTCAGTCATCGATCTTGGCGTCGTGCCGGCACCTCCCGAGACGCCGAGCCATGCATGGAAGAAGTCTGAGCATGGTCGAGCGGTTCCCAAGCCCGTCGAGATCGCAGCGCCCCAAGGTACGAATGTTACGATCGATGGCGGGCAGGTGCACTGGGACAATTGGTCGTTTCACGTGCGGCTCGATCCGCGGCTGGGTGCCGTATTGTCATTGATCCGCTATCGGGATCGCGGTGTTTTCCGCGATATTGCCTATCAGATATCTACCAGCGAAATGTTCGTGCCATACATGGATCCCGCTCCGACTTGGGCGTTTCGTGGTTACATGGACATCGGCGAATATGGATTTGGACTGCTATCAACACAGTTGCGCCCCGGGGAGGACTGCCCCGCGAGTGCAGCCTTTCTGGACGTCACGATTGCCGATGCGAAGGGCGAGCCAATCGGCTTGAAGGGGGCGGTCTGCATCTTTGAACGTCCCACCGGTGATCCTCTCTGGAGGCATGATGAGGCGGTAAATGGGACCTACGAGATGCGGCCCACCACTGAACTCGTGGTTAGAATGGCTCCGGTCGTCGGCAACTACGACTATTTGGTCGATTATGTGTTCGGGCAGGCCGGCGACATCGACGTCAAGCTCGGGGCCTATGGGATCGATGCAACAAAGGGCGCGGCGGTCATGACCCTGGCCGATCCCGGCGCTGAAGCCGAGACAGCGAATGGTACGCTTGTCGCCAAGCGCCTGATTGCCGTCAATCACGATCACTACATGTCTTTTCGTATCGACATGGACGTGGACGGAACGGATAACCGCTTCGTCGAGGATCGATTCGTACCGAGGCGGATATCTGTGGACGGCTCTCGTCGATCTCTTTGGCAGGTCGAACGCAGTCCCGTGCTGACCGAAGGTCCGATCGCTCTTCCCCTGAGTGCCGCCCAGTTTCGCGTGGAAAGCGCGTCCCGACGAAATGCCCAGGGATATCCAACCGGATATCAGCTTCTTCCGGGGCATACGGCGGCATCTATTCTTGCTCCAGACGATCCGTTGCAGGTGCGCGCCGGTTTCGCAGCTTACCCGTTATGGGCCACCGCATATGCCGCCGATCAGCGATTTGCCTCTGGTCCCTATCCGAACGAGAACCCGGACGCAGACGGCTTGCCAAAATGGGTTCAGGCACAACGATCGATTGACGGCCGCGACCTCGTGCTCTGGTACACGATTGGCTTTCGACATGTGCCGCGTGCAGAGGACTGGCCAGTTATGCCAGGCCTGTGGCACAGCTTTCGACTGCGACCGTTCAATTTTTTTGATCAGAGCCCGGCCTTGGACGTTCCGCCGGCTACGGGGCGGACGCAGTGAGGCCAAGCTTGTTTGCGATTTTTCTTCTCCTCCCACGTGTTGTCGCGGCGGCAGAGAATGGCTCAGATGAGGGGCCTGGCTCGCTCCTCTATTTGACTGGAGCACAATGGAGCAAGGCAAGCGAGCCACGAAAGCTCGATCTCGCAACCGACTTCATGCGCATCTACTGCGGCAATCCCGCAATGCCTCCTCAAGAGCTCGTTCAATGTATTGGCGATCGTCCGGACAATCTATTTACGACCGCGTTGATCTGTACTTCTCGACTGCCGTCGAAATAACACATCAAATCGAAGTCGCCCGAGGCAAGACAGGCTCGAAGATCCATCCGTTGTTCATGTATCTCAGTAGATGGCGCCAGCTTGTCGTTGCGTCGATGAGAGGATGAGGAAACCAATATCCGCAGACTGCGGCAATCGACCGTCGTCCCTCCGAGCACAATCCAAATCGGTCGCGGAGCGCAGAACCGACGATGCGGCTGACAAGACGAGGAAGCAACCGGACTGGGGACCCTTCCGGAGGTTGCTGATCGTCACAAACCGAGGCCTATGCAGGTCGTTCCTTGAACGCAGGTCGTCCGGCAATAGCAGGTTGTGCTGCTTTGGCGCGTGACTTGGCGTAATCGGCAGACATCGCCAGGGCTGGGTCTCTCTCGCGCAACTCCTCGGCCACAATCGATTGAAGCCAACGGACGGCGGGCTCATTGTCCATTCGACGATGCCAGTGCTGCCTGAGTTCGATTAGAGGTATGGAGACCGGCGGCGGCAAGAGTTTCAAGCCCGCATCCGCGTACCAGGCACCAAGCGAGAATGGCACGATGGAAATCATGTCGCTTGTCGCAACCAACTGCGGCACGCTCATGAAATGCGGCAGGTGCAGCACGACGCGGCGCTGCAGCTTGAGCTCCCTGACTCGCCTTTCGAAGATCTCCTGGCTGCGTCCCTGCTGATTGACGACGATATGGTCCGCTGCGAGGAACTGCTCGAGAGACAGAGTATCGCCAATTGTCGGATGGTCCTTTCGGACGATGCAGGTGAAGGGGTGATCAAACAGGTCTTCGGTAATGATGTTCGGACCGACGAGGTCTGGAAAGTAGCCGATCGCAAGATCGATTTCGCCATCTTCGAGCGCGTCTTCGAGCTGCTCATGGGACGTCGGCACGCATCGCAGACTGGCTGCGGGCGCCATCGTTCGAATCCGTTGCAGGATCGGCGGGATGAAGATCAAAACGCCGATGTCGGACGTCGTGACCGTGAAGACGCGAGTACTCTCCTCCGGGACGAAGCGGGGTTTGCGCAGGATCTGTTGGTCGACCGTCGAAAGCACGGTCTGCACCGCTTCTGCGATCGATTCCGCGAACGGCGTAGGCCGCATGCCGCGCCCGGTCGATAGGAATAGCGGATCGTCAAAGAAGTCCCGAAGCTTTCGCAAACCTGCGCTGGCCATGGGTTGGCTCATGCCAAGCTGACGCGAAACTGCCGACAGATTCTGGCTCCGGAACAGTCCATCGAGCAGCAGAAGAAGGTTTAGATCCAGTCGTCTGATATCCATAATGCTGATAGCTTGTATTGAATAATCCGGGATTTTCAATGGCGACATTATACGCGATGGTGCCCCAGCAACGTCCTGCAGAGACGACCTAGGGAGGGAAATCAGAGGCGTAATCCTAGGGATACCTCGCTCGCCTTCCTCGGCCGACCTCTCAGTCTTTGTAACATCCGCTCGCCACATCGGTGCTGCCGGAACGGTCGTTCGTGGCCGCGAGGAACCATCAATCTATGCTCTCTGAGACTGTATCGAAGTCTACCTACATCCTTACGCTGTCATGCCGCGACGTGCCAGGCATCGTGGCCGACGTCTCGCGCTGCCTGTTTGAAAACGGTGGCAACATCGTCGAGGCAGCGCAGGTCGACGAGATCATGAGCGAACGTTTCTTCATGAGGGTCGCGGTCGCCCTCTCGGAAGAGGGATCCAAGGCGGCGCGGAGCGGGATCGAGGCGATCGCCCGGAAGTTCGGGATGGAGTGGAAGCTTCGGTCCCAGGCCGAACGCAAGCGTGTGCTGCTTTTCGTCTCGAAAGTCGACCATTGTCTCGGCGATCTTCTTTACCGCCACCGGCTCGGCGAGCTCCATATGGATATCGTCGGGATCGTCTCCAACCATCCGCGCTCGTCGCTTACGGTCAGCCTGGTGGGCGACATTCCCTTCCATCACCTTCCGGTCACGAAGGAAACAAAGATGGAGCAGGAGGGGCAGATCAAGGCGCTTGTTGCCGAGACGCGCGCCGATCTCGTCGTCCTCGCGCGTTACATGCAGATCCTGTCGGACGATCTCTCGCGCTTTCTGGCGGGGCGCTGCATCAACATCCACCACAGCTTTTTGCCGGGGTTCAAGGGTGCCAAACCTTACCATCAGGCGCATGCGCGCGGAGTGAAGCTGATCGGCGCGACCGCACATTTCGCAACGAGCGATCTCGACGAAGGTCCGATCATCGAACAGGACGTCGAACGCGTCAGCCACCGCGACACGCCGGAAGACCTGATCCGGAAGGGGCGCGATATCGAGCGACGGGTGCTTTCGCGCGCAGTCCACCTCTTCCTCGAGGATCGCATCATCATCAACGGCGAACGGACGATCGTGTTCGCCGACTGAACAAACGGAGACGATATCATGTTGACACCCAAGGGCATGCGCAGGACGCCCGAAGGCTACTTCACCTCACGCTGGGGCCTTCCGGAATATACCGACTGGATCGACGAGAGCATGTCTTGGAAGGAGACCTGCGCGATCGGCGACTGGTCGTTCCTCTGGGAACGGCGCTTCAAGGGACCCGATTGTCTGAAGTTGTTCTCGGACACATCCGTTAATAGCTTCACTAAGTTCGACGTCCGGCAGTCGAAGCATGTGATCCACACCAACAAGCAGGGCAAGGTCATTGCGGAAGGCATTCTCACGCGCCTCTCGGACGACGAATTCATGCTGTTCGGACGTGGAACCTTCTGGGTCGACTACATCCGGCGCCATGGCAACTACAACGTGACGTCGGCGGCCGACGACTGGTTCAATTTCCAGGTCCAGGGCCCGACATCGCTCGCGCTCCTTGAGAAGGTCTCGAAGCAGTCGCTGCGCGACGTGAAGTTCATGCATTCGGGTGAGATCGAGATCGCTGGGTGCAAGATGCTCGCGCTGCGGCAGGGCATGTCGGGTGAGATCGGCTTCGAACTGCAGGGACCCATGACGCAAGCCGCCGCGGTCTACGACGCCATTGTCGCCGCCGGCCAGGAATTTGGCCTCCGCCGGGTCGGTGGCCGCGCGATCTTCATCAACCATCTCGAAGCCTGCTTCCCGACGATCGTCACCGACTACATGCCCGCGATCTTCGATGAGGACATGAAGGAGTACCAGGACGAATTCCGCGCCGCGATGCCGGGCTTTGCGTCGACGTTCAACATCGCCGGCAGTTTCCAGTCGGACGACATCCGCGATTGGTACCGTAGCCCGGTCGAACTCGGGTGGGCCAAGAACGTCAAGTTCGACCATGAATTCATCGGGCGTGCGGCTATCGAGGAGGAAGTCGCCAATCCGCGACGCGCGATCCGTACGCTGGTCTGGAACGGAGACGACGTGGCAGATGTCCACGCCTCGCTCTTCCGGAAGGAGCAGGAGCCCTACCAGTACATGGAAATGCCACGCGACCAGCGCGGCTTCATGTACGCCGATCGCGTGCTGAGCGGCGGAAAGGACGTCGGGGTGACCACGTCGCGGGGATACAGCTACTTCTTTCGCGAGATGCTGTCGCTGTGCACCATCGACGTCGATCATTCCGAGATCGGCACCGAAGTCGTGGTGGTCTGGGGCGAACCCGGACGCCGACAAAAGCACATCCGCGCCAAGGTCGCTCCGGCGCCCTACAAGAAGGACAACCGGCGCGCAGACCTTTCCAAGGTCTGAACCCTGCCATGACCGCGCGCATCATCGACGGAAAGGCGCTCGCCGCCGAGGTTCGAAAGGAAGTGGCCGAAGGCGTCGCCGCGCTCGTCCGCGACGGGACAGCCGTCCCGGAACTGGCGGTCGTGTTGATCGGCGACGATCCTGCCAGCCACATCTACGTTTCGAACAAGGTGCGGCAGACTGAAGCCGTCGGCATGCGGTCGCGCCGGTTCGTGCTCGATGCGGCCACAACGCAGCGCCAACTTCTGGATCTGATCGAGCAGTTGAACCATGATCCGGCGGTGAGCGGCATATTGGTCCAGTTTCCACTGCCGCCCCACATCGATACGGCACGCGTCGTAACGGCAATCCGTCCCGACAAGGACGTCGACGGGTTTAATCCGGTGAATGTCGGACGGATCGCGGCCGGCATGGAAGGCGCTTTGGTTCCCTGCACGCCGCTCGGCGTGATGCGCTTGATCAAGTCGGTGCACGAGGACATTGCGGGGCTCGGAGCACTGGTCGTGGGCGCCTCGAACGTCGTTGGCCGACCGATGGCGCGGCTTTTGCTGCAGGAGCTGTGCACGGTCTCCATTGCGCATGTCCGTACGACCGACCTCGAGCGACGATGCAAGGACGCCGACATCCTCGTCGTCGCGACCGGTGTCCCCGGTCTGATTCGCGGCAAGTTCATCAAGCCGGGCGCGACGGTGATTGACGTCGGTATCACGCGGATCAAGTCCGGCGCAGGCACCGAAAAGCTTGTCGGCGACGTCGCTTTCGAGGAGGCGATCGACGTTGCCGGAGCGATCACGCCCGTACCCGGCGGGGTCGGGCCAATGACCATCGCATGTCTGCTTGCCAACACGTTGAGCGCCGCTCGAATGGAGGCTGCACGATCGAAGGCCGCGGAGGCTGACGTGACGGACGCGGCGGAGTCCACCGAGGGCCTTGGGAGGCCCGCGTCGCGCAATTTGCAAAGGAACGATTTCAACAATCCGCACTAAAGGGGGGAACCAAATGACGACACAAGTTCTAGAAACGACGACGCAGCCGGTCATCGACATCGGAGTTCTAGCGGAAGAGGGGGTATGGAGTACCTCGCGGAAGCAGGTTTTGCTCCTGTGTGCGCTGGCCATCATTCTCGATGGTCTGGACAATCAGATTCTCGGATTCGCCATTCCTTCGTTGATTAAGGAATGGAACGTCACGCGCGGTGACTTTGCTCCGGCGCTGGCGCTTGGATTCGTCGGCATGACGATCGGCACGCCGATCGGGGGACTCGTCGGAGATTGGCTGGGGCGCAAGGTCGCTCTGATCGCGTCGGTGTTTCTGTTCGGGGCGGCAACCCTGGCGATCGCTGGCGCACATGGCGTCAACGAGGTCAGCTTGTGCCGATTTCTGGCGGGCCTGGGCCTAGGCGGCGCGCTCCCAGGAGCAACCGCCTTGATTGCAGAATTCACGCCGAAGCGAAACCGCAGCCTTTCCGTCATGCTCGGGATCGTTTGCATCCCAATCGGCGGCATGATTGGCGGCGTGCTCGCGGCACAGCTGCTGCCGGAATACGGCTGGCGGATCTTGTTCGCGATCAGCGGTGCATTGCCGATGATCGTTGCGGTGCTTCTTGCGATCAAACTGCCGGAATCCCCGCAGTATTTGTTGGCTCGCGGTGCTGACACGAAGAAGGTGGCCAGGTCCGTCCGAATCCTCGACCATACGGCTGCAGAATCCAGTGTCTTCGTGGACCGCAGGGCTGTCGGCGTGGAGCGCGCGTCGGTCGGAGCACTTTTCATTGCGAGCCTCCGTCGCACAACGGTAGCGCTTTGGATCGCATTCTTCTTCTGCTTGCTGCCGGTCTACGTTCTCTACGCCTGGGCTCCCACACTGTTGACGAGCAAAGGCTTCGATTTGCAGACCGCGAGCTTCGGTCTTGCATTGTTCAACTTCGGCGGCGTCGCCGGTTGCGTTGTCACCGGTTGGACGATCGGCCGTTACGGTACGCGGATCGCGATCCTGGCCGTCGCCGGTGCGGCGGCTGTCGGCGCTGCGATCCTAGCAGGGATGCCACTGTCAACTGAGACCAAACCGTTGCTGATGGCGCTTCTGTGTATCGAAGGATTCTGCCTGCTCGGCGCGCAGGGGTCGTTATACGCGCTGGCTGCCCACGTTTACCCAACAAACGTCCGCTCGACTGGTGTAGGCGCGGCGGCTGGCTTCGGCAGAGCAGGGGCCATCGTCAGTGCTTACGTCGGCACTTTCGCCCTCAACTACGGGACCACGGCCTTCTTCACCGTCATCGCCGCCTGCGTTGTCGTTACCTTCATCGCAGTGGCGATCGTTGATCTGCATCAGCCCCCAGTGCGGGCCGAGCCGTAACATTCGCGCAATTAAAACGTTGCTGTCGATCGCTGGCAGGCTGAGGTCGTACGGCGGGGCGCCGAATGTGGCGCTCCGCAGGCGGCTTTGGAGGCGCAGGATCCAGTTCGGCGGTTCAATTGCCGGCGGCACCGATTGCTCGAGGCAGGTAGCATGTACAGCTTCGGGAGGCCTCGGCGGCGCGTCGCGCCAAATACGAGCTCAATTCGCGCGATGCAAAAATCCAACGACCGCTGCAAAAATGCCGTGGTTCTGAGATGTTCGCTTAAAAAATCTTGCACCTACAAACGTCTCTGTGCTGGCACGGCAATTGCTGGTGTTGATGATCGCGCGGCGCGTGCAGCCATGCAATTCGACCGTCGTACACGACGACGGCCTGCAAGACCGCTGACCGGTCCAGACTCGAACTGGGGTGTTGGCCTGGAGGGGCGGCGATCATTGTGTGAGTTCACACCAATGCCCGCAGCAGCCGCGACTCGTTGCAGAAAGACAAAGCAAAAAAATCGAGCGGCCTAAACTCGAGATTTTGGAGATCAAGTTGACCACAGCCTCGCTGATCATCACAGGGTGCAATCTCATCGACGGAACGGGCGCTTTCGCAGATCGTCCCATGACGATTTGGATAGACAAGGGGCGCTTCGGCGGGATCTGGCCGGACGGGCAGCGAGAAGTTCCGGTCAAAGACATTCGCGCGATCGACGGTCGGGGAAAACACGTGATTCCCGGCTTGATCAATTCGAACGTACATCTCCTCGACGGCATCATGATGATGGGGCATGGAGGTGTAGAATATCTGGCGCGGTTCGAGGGCCGCTATCATGAGGTCATAGAAGAGGCCGCTCAGATTGCTCTGAAGGCAGGGATGACAACGGTTTTCGACACCTGGAACGCTCTTGAGCCCGTCAAGCTCGCCAGGAAACGCATCAACGAAGGCCGCGTTGCCGGTGCGCGGATTTTTTGTGCCGGCAACATTGTTGGAATGGGCGGTCCCTTTAGCGGCGACTTTTGTCTCGAATGCCGACCTACAATGAGCAAGACCTTCGCAGATCGATCCGACAAGCTGTTTGAAGCGGGCGTCGGCCGGCGTCTCAGTGCACTTCCGCCGGAAGAAGTACGGGCGATAGTTCGGGATTATCTTACGAAGGAGATTGATTTCCTAAAGTTCGCCATAAGCGATCACATTGTAATCGGGCCGTCCTATCAGTCCCTCGGTCCAATCGGACCTTATCTAACGTTCTCGGAGCGCGTGCAAAGAATCATTGTGGAAGAGACGCGTCGCGCAGGGCTTCCCGTGGTTACTCACACGACATCGGTAGAGAGCTTGCAGTCGGCTATCGATCTTGAGGTCGACGCCATGATGCATTGCACGATCACCGGACAAGTGCCGATTCCCCAGTCGACGCTCGAAGACATGGTTCGCAAATGCGTTTGGGGCGAGATTCAACCATCGACTGAGAAATACCAGAAAGCGCTGGACAAAAAAGGGGGGCGATGGGCTAAGAGCGCAGGCGGTGTGCATCGGGAGAACGCCATAAGGCTGATTCAGGCCGATGGACCGATTCTGATGGGGACAGATGCAGGCTGCACAGATCCAGACATTCTTGCCGAGCTATCCGAGGAAGAGTTGGATGAGCGGTCCTTCACGCTGGGTAAGGATCACCTCAACTGGTTTGTTGCTATGTCGCAAATGGGTATGAAGCCGATGGCGATGCTGCTTGCGGCGACTCGCGATGTCGCCAAGGCCTACGGAAAGCTTGATGACCTAGGCACCATTGAGGTTGGCAAGATTGCCGATTTGCTGATCCTGAATGGCAACCCTCTGCAGGACCTCAAAGCCTACGCCAACATCGACACCATCGTTAAGGACGGCTTGATCGTTGATCACCAGGCGCTTCCGACGAAGCAAGTGGTAACGAAGTCACGGTTCTGGTGTGATGATCCATCGTTGGTCGAGTCTTGAGCCGGCTACCAGTGGCCGCCGAGAAATCTCGAGCCCCCGGCGGCCGACGCTCATAAGACGATGCTGGCGCGTGCAACGCGGTACGTTTGGCGGGGAAGACCTCGAGCGGGCTATGAAACAGGCGTTTATTGAGGGCAAGCCAGACATATCGCCCAATTGAAGCGATAACACGCCTCCGAGGCCGGCTTGGCTTTCGTGAGAGCCGGTCATTTCTTGGTTGGGTCAGCCAAGCATACGAGATCTTTATTGAGAATAGCTTTGCCACTGGCAATAAGGCGTTCGATCACTGCGTCATTGATGACCTTTGTTCCGAACCGCCAGCCGCCACGAGCGCGACGTTGAAACGGACCGAGCTCGAGCAAGCGCAGATAGTAGTAGTCTTGAGGTGGCGCAAATATCCTGTTGCTCTTCATCACTCGGCGTCCATCCCACGTATCGCCAGCTTCGATCCGTGCACGAAAGCGCATCGCATGCGCCGAAGTGGCGGCGGGCCGGTCTGAGATCGCCGCGCCTCGTCGCTCGTGCGGCGGTTGGGCGTGCAAGTCGTGTGCCGAATAGAGCCAATGTGGGGCGTGCCCTAGACGTTGGCGAAACGACTACGATCGCGGAGGTTTTGCGTGCACGGCGCCGTTTGACGCTTGGGCAGGGCAGACGATCGGCCTGACACCGAGGATGGTGATGCGAATAGTGATGCGCTGCTGCATCAGCCGGAGCGCGCCTCACGCTTAAACGTCTGAGAAACAAACACTAAAATGGATGGCATGGTTCTTGATGAGAGAACAGTGCTCCTGCGATCGGGGGCGTCGGAGCAAGAGATACATTCAAAGCAGGGATGGGGAGATGAAATTATTTCGAGCGTTCGGTTTCGGTTTAATTGCAGCGGCGATTGCAAGTATGAGCTGTCCCCCTGCGGCGAATGCGCAGCAGAAGACGACGTTGCGCGTCGTCATGCATGCCGGCCTTCGGATCACCGATCCGATCCTGAGCACGGCCTATATTGCGCGCGATCATGGTTACATGATCTATGACACTCTCTTCTCGACCGACGAAGCGCTCAAGGTGCAGCCGCAGATGGTCGAGAAATACGAGATCAGCCCGGACAAGCTGACTTGGACGTTCACATTGCGCAGCGGTCTGAAGTTTCACGATGGCGCGCCCGTGACGTCTGCCGATGTCGTTGCGTCCTTGAATCGCTGGAGCAAGGTCGATGGTATGGGGCAGACGCTGTTCACGTTCATCGACGAACTCAAGGAGGTTGACGACGGCACTTTCAGGATGAAACTGAAGGAGCCGTATGGCCTGGTGCTGGAATCCCTCGGCAAGCAAAGTTCGAACGTTCCGTTCATCATGCCGAAGAGGATCGCGGATACGCCCGCGAACCAGGCGATTACAGAGTACATTGGCTCGGGGCCGTTTCGGCTTGTGACGGAAGAGTGGCGACCGGGAGTCAAGGCCGTCTATGAGAAGTTCGCAGACTATAAGCCCAGATCAGAACCCGCCAGTGGACTGGCGGGCGGCAAGGTTGCGAAGGTCGACCGCATCGAGTGGGTCGTCATCGGCGACGCGCAGACGACAATGAACGCGCTGCTGCGTGGCGAGATCGATGTCTGGGAAATGCCGCCGCATGATCTGTTGCCGGCGCTGAAGGCCGACAAGAGCATCGTCGTCAAAGATCGCAACCCGCTCGCACACGTATCCATACTGCGGTTCAATTCTGCGCAGCCGCCGTTCGACAATCCGAAGATGAGACAGGTCGTCTTGAATGCGATTTACCAGGAAGACTATCTCCTCGCGCAGGTCGGCGACCCGGAATACTACAAGGCATGTGGCGCGATCTTCGGCTGTGGGACGCCATTCGAGTCCTCCAAGGGTGCGGTTCTGCTCAACAAGCCTGATATCGGCAAAGCGAAGCAGATGCTGAAGGACGCCGGCTACAAAGGCGAAAAGATAGTTATCCTTCAGCCGACCGACGTGGCGATTGTCGCGCCACTCGGTCCCGTGACAGCGCAGGCGCTGCGCAACATCGGCATGAACGTCGATCTGCAGTCGATGGATTGGCAAACGATGGTGTTGCGCCGCGCCAACTCCGGTCCGATCGACCAGGGCGGCTGGAATATCTTTCACACAGCGCAGGCAGTTGCCGAGCTGATGAACCCGATTTCGAACAATTATGTTCGCGGAAAAGGGGTAAAGGACGGCGGCTTCTTCGGCTGGCCCGCTGACCCTGACATGGAAAGGTTGCGTGCGGCATTTGCACGAGAGTCCGACCCCGTCAAGCAGAAGGAACTGGCGCAGGCGGTCCATGATCGCGCCTATGAGACGCTGCCCTACATCCCCCTTGGCCTCTACATCCAACCGCCGGCCTATCGAAAGAACATCTCCGGCTGGGTGCAGGCACCCGCGATGGTCTTCTGGAACGTCGAGAAGAAGTAGGCAGAAGCTCCGTACGATCAGTCAACTCGTCCGGCAGTCGGCTCAGGTGGCCGACTGCCGGATCACGGCATCGCGTTTGAGGCGCTCCATGTGCGGCAAATGGAATGAATTAAGTCGAGGCCCTGAAGGCCAAGCAATCGGACCAGAGAGAGTATGATAAGGCTAGTTGTATATAGAGTTCTGGTGACACTGCCTGTCGTAGCGATATCTGCGATCCTGGTCTTTTGCCTTTTGCGCATGACACCTGGAAACCCGGCGATCATTCTGGCGGGGGATTATGCGACGCCCGAGACGATTGCGGCCATCACGCGAGAACTGGGGCTCGATAGATCGATCCCAGAGCAGCTTTACATTTGGGGGCTCCAGCTCCTGCACGGAAATCTCGGAAAATCCATTGTATCGGGGTTGCCAGTCACGACGATGATCGCGGACCGGATTGGCCCGACGGCATCGCTGGCCGCGACGACGTTGCTCCTGTCGGTGATCGCCGGTGTACCACTTGGTGTCGCCGCGGCCGCCAACAAGGGTAAATGGCTCGATCGTACGATCATGGGAGCATCCGTCGTCGGATTCTCCGCGCCGGTATTTGTACTCGGATACATTTTGATCCTGATATTTTCCGTTGAGCTGCAATGGCTGCCAGTTCAGGGGTATACGCCGATCAGTGAAGGCATATTGCCGTTTCTACGTGACATCGCGCTGCCGACGCTGACGCTAAGCTTCATTTATGTCGCACTGTTCTCGCGCATCACACGAACGGCGATGCTCGAAATTCTAACGGCGGACTTCATTCGAACGGCTTACGCGAAAGGCCTGCCTCGTATTGTCGTCTTGACGCGACATGCGCTCCGCAATGCTGCCATTCCCATCGTCTCCGTCATCGGCGTCGCATTTGCACTGATGATCGGCGGCGTTGTCGTGACAGAAACGGTCTTTAACGTGCCGGGCCTTGGTCGACTGATCGTCGATGCAGTCCTCGGTCGGGATTACGCTGTTATCCAAGGCGTGATCCTTGCGCTGTCGCTCGCTTATGTTGCCGTCAATCTCGTCATCGATCTCCTTTATATGATCCTTGATCCTCGGATCAAATACTGACCATGAAAGCTATCTCCGATAAAATGAAAGACGCGGGCATGGGGAGCGTGCCCGTTATCGCTGGTTGTCTCGTGCTCGTCGCGGTGATCGTCCTCGCTGTGGCCGCTCCTCTACTGACGAAATTTGATCCCATCCAGCTGGCGCCGCAGTTTCGGCTCCGTGCGCCAACGACGGAATTCTGGATGGGGACGGACATGCTCGGCCGCGACGTGTGGACGCGCGTCATTTATGGTGGGAGGGTCGCGCTTCTCATTGGTGCCAGCGTAGTCGTGGTCTCCCTTGCGGTCGGCATCGGCATCGGGCTCCTGTCCGGCTATTTTCCCGCACTCGACAAGATCTTGATGCGGATCATGGATGGTGTCATGGCCATCCCCGGCATTCTGCTGGCGATCGCGCTCGTGTCCTTATCCGGCACCGGGGTGCTTACCGTAATTGTCGCGATCGCGGTTCCCGAAGTGCCGCGAGTGGCAAGGCTCGTGCGAGGTGTCGCGCTGTCAATCCGGGAAGAGCCCTTTGTAGAGGCGGCAATTGGCGTCGGGACACCCACCGTGAAGGTGCTTTGGCGGCACATTCTCCCCAACACGCTGGCGCCGATCATCGTGCAGGGAACGTACATCTTCGCTGCGGCGATGCTAACCGAAGCGACGTTGAGCTTCATTGGCGCCGGGCCGCCTGCCGAGGTGCCTACATGGGGGAACGTAATCGCGGATGGACGCGCCGTCTTCCAGCGCGCGCCATGGATCATCCTCTATCCGGGTTTCTTCCTGGCTGCCACGATTTTGTCTGTCAACGTTCTAGGTGACCATTTGAGGGATACGCTTGACCCGCGTAACCGCGGAAAGATCGCGCTATGAGTCAATCGGACATGGTCGCGGGCAATCGAGTGCCGGTCCTGGAGATCTCGGGTCTGTCGGTTCGCCTGCCGGGTAAGGGCGATCGCGGCTACGCGGTCCGAGAGTTATCGCTGACGATTGACGCGGGGCAGACCGTTTGCATCGTAGGTGAGTCCGGATCCGGAAAGTCCGTTACGGCAGCTTCGGTCATGCGTCTCCACGAGCTTCCCTTGGAAGCGGGGCAGATCCTTCTGCAGGGAGAAGATGTGCTTGCGGCGAGCGATCGACGCTTGCGACAGCTCCGGGGAGGTCGCATGGGGATGATCTTCCAAGAGCCTATGACGGCACTTAATCCCGTTCACAGGATCGGCTTTCAGATTGAGGAGGCGCTCAAGACCCATGGGTGGGGTAGCTTGCGCAAACGCAAGGGTCGCGTCATTGAGCTCCTGTCCGACGTGCATCTGCCTGAGCCGCGACTGATCGCGAAGGCATATCCGCATCAACTGTCAGGCGGGCAGCGCCAACGCGTCATGATCGCGATGGCGCTGGCGATGGAACCGTCATTGCTCATTGCGGACGAGCCGACGACCGCACTCGACGTCACCACTCAGGCGCAGATCCTGAAGCTCCTGAAGGAGCTACAACAGAAGCGCAACACGGCGGTTCTATTCATCACGCATGATTTTGGTGTCGTGGCCGATATCGCCGACCAGGTCATCGTGATGAAGAGCGGAACGATTGTAGAGCAAGGCGACACGAAGTCCGTTCTTTACTCACCTCGGCACGACTACACGAAGGCGCTTATTGCGGCCGTTCCACGGTTGCGGCCGCGAAGCGTGGAGATCGGCTCCGGAAACGTTGCGCTTCGCGCCGTCAATCTGACCAAGTGCTTCGGCGAAAGAGGGATCTTTGGGAGGGGCCGGGTTGTAAAGGCCGTGGACTCGCTGAGTTTCGAAGTGCGTCGGGGGACAACGCTCGGGATTGTCGGAGAGTCCGGGTCGGGAAAATCGACGGCCGCGCGGTGCGTTGCCCGCTACATGGCGCCCGACTCCGGCGAGGTGAGGATTGACGACGTCGACATCGCGCCACTCAACGGCGCCGCGCTGTGGAAATATCGACAGAAGATCCAGGTCGTGCATCAGGATCCGTTTCGCTCCTTGAGCCCGAGGAGGACGATTGGGCAGACCCTTGTCGAAGGACCGACCAACTATGGTGTTGCAGATGCGCAAGCTCGCGAAAGGGCGCGATCGATGCTGCGAACCGTCGGTCTGGATGCCAGCGCGTTCGATCGTTACCCTCATCAGTTCTCCGGAGGTCAGCGCCAGCGTATCGCGATTGCTCGTGCCCTCGTCATGGAGCCGGAGATTCTCATCGCTGATGAGGCTGTGTCCGCGCTTGACGTCTCTATTCAGGCGCAGATCCTGGAGCTCTTCGAGCTGGTGCGCGACAAGTTTCATGTCGCAATGCTGTTTATTACCCATGATCTCCGGGTCGCGGCACGCCTATGCGACGAGATTATCGTAATGAAGCAAGGTGGCGTTGCGGAGCGGGGTCGAACTCAGAATGTGTTCTCCGCTCCAACCCACGCGTACACCCGGCAACTCATCGCGGCGATCCCAGGCCAAGCGTTCCTGGGTGCATCGACATCATCTGATTGAACTGGGGAGGTTGCGAAGATGACAAAATCCGACGAGCTAACTCGTTTGTCCGCGCGGCAAGCTGTTGCAGCGCTGAAGAAAAAGGAACTGAAGCCTCTCGAGCTCATGGATGCTGTCATCGAACGGATCGAGAAGATCGATGGCGCGGTCAATGCACTCCCAGTGCGCTTTTTTGACCAGGCCCGCGCCGCGGCGCGGGCTTTCTCGGCGACAGACATGGAACGATCGCCTGGCTGGCTTGCTGGACTGCCGTTCGTTGCAAAGGAATACAACGATGTCGAGGGACAACTGACCACCTACGGGTCACCGTTGTTCAAGGATAGTCGAGCGGCCAAGACAGATGTCTCCGTCGGGGTTCTGTCGAATGCCGGCGGGATTGTGATGGCCAAATCCAACGTGCCCGAGTTCGCCGGTGCCAATACGTTTAATTCAGTATACGGTGCGACGCGAAATCCCTGGGATCTTCGGATGTCTGCGGGCGGGTCATCCGGTGGCGCTGCCGCCGCACTCGCAAGCGGCACGGCTTGGCTCGCCATGGGCAGCGACGTTGGCGGGAGTCTGCGAATCCCTGCAAGCTATTGCGGCATTGTCGGGATGCGTCCCACCCCAGGGCGGGTTGCGCGAGGACATGGTCTCCTACCTTTCGATCCGATTTGGGTTGAGGGGCCAATGGCAAGAACGGTCGACGATCTGGCCCTGATGCTGGATGCTCAGTCGGCTCAGGTGCTCGATGATCCGCTGTCACAGCCAGCTCCCGCGGTGTCCTTCAGCGAGCAACTGAAGGAGCCGCAAAAGGGCGCAAGGGTCGCGTACTCAAGCAATCTTGGTCTTGCTGAGGTCGACAAGGAAGTTGCCGACATCACCTTGGCGGCGTCCAAGCGGTTGACTGAGGCGGGCGCGGAGGTATCGGAAGATTGTCCGGAGTTGGTGGGAGCGATCGATACGTTCCAGACGCAACGTGCACTTCTGTTCGCCACGCTGCGAGGCGAGTTGGTCCGCAAGGAGCGTGACCGGATCCCGGCAAGCATCGTCTGGAATGTTGAAAAGGGCCTCAGTTTGACGGCTGACGAGGTGCTGCGTGCTGAGAGAGAACGCGCGAGGCTCGTCCAGAACATGCGGCTCTTTTTCGGCCGATATGATTTTCTCGTATGCCCAACGGTCTCTGTGCCGCCATTCCCCGTGGAGAAGGCCTATCCGACCGAGATCAATGGGCAAGCGATGACGACCTATATCGATTGGATGTCGATGACCTTTGTGATCACCGTCACCGGCAACCCGGCAATTTCCGTTCCGTGCGGTTTCACGCGCAACGGGCTTCCTGTGGGCTTGCAGATTGTAGGGCGACATCATTCTGAAGGTCGCTTGCTCGCAATCGCTGCTCAACTGGAGCAAATCTTGGGGATCTCGCCCCGATTGCCGGTCCTGCCCATAGCAGCCTGACGAAGCTCAACATCTGCGGCGGCACGTGCCCCGCATAACTGCGAATCAATGGAGTAACCAATGGGGACAAATGAGAGCCTGCTTGCGCGACGTAGGGACGCCGTGCCGCTTGGCATTGGGCATGCGTGTCCGGTGTTCGCCGACAAGGCACAGAACGCCGAGATCTGGGATGTGGAAGGGCGCCGATACATCGATTTCGCCGCCGGCATTGCCGTGCTGAATGTGGGGCACCGCCATCCTAAGGTCATGGCGGCCGTCTCGAAGCAGTTGGAGCGCTTTACGCACACTTCATTCCAAGTGGCTCCATACGAGCCCTATATCGAACTGTGTGAGCGCCTGAACGAGATCGCACCGTTTTCGGGAAAGGCGAAGACTTTGCTGGTAAATTCGGGCGCCGAAGCAGTCGAGAACGCCGTCAAGCTGGCCCGTGCAGCCACTGGCCGCTCGGCCGTTGTGGCATTCTCCGGCGGATTTCACGGCCGCACGATCGCAACGTTAGCTCTGACCGGAAAAGTCGCCCCATACAAGCAGGGGTTTGGGCCGACCTTCCCGGATGTTTTTCATGCGCCATTTCCTGTGCCTTCTGAGAAAGTTTCGGTCGAGGACTCGATCAAGCACCTCCGCAGCATCTTCAAGTATCAGGTCGATGCAAGTCGCGTCGCCGCAATCATCATTGAGCCCGTCCAGGGTGAAGGCGGCTTCTACCAAGCGCCGACTGAACTTCTGAAGGAGATCAGGCGGATCTGCGATGAATACGGAATCCTGTTGATCGCAGACGAGGTGCAGACCGGGTTCGCACGGACAGGCAGAATGTTCGGAATTCAGCACAGCGGCGTCGAGCCGGACCTTGTCACGGTCGCCAAAGCCGTCGCCGGCGGTTTTCCTTTGGCGGGTGTTATTGGTCGACACCAAATCATGGACAAGCTCGGCGTCGGCGGGCTTGGCAGCACCTATGGTGGGCACCCCATTTCCTGTGCTGCGGCTTTGGCGACGTTGGACGTCATCGACGACGAGAAGCTCGTTGAGCGGGCAAACGTGATCGGCGCAAGAGCGGTTGATCGGATCATCGAGATCAGCAAACGGAATGATTCACTCCCGATCGAGAATATCCGGGGTGTGGGCGCAATGATCGCGTTTGACATCGTCGAAGACGTCGACCGAGCTCGGCCGGACAAGGAGACAACCCAGCGTGTTGTTTCCACTGCACTGAGTAACGGCCTTTTTCTGCTCACCTGCGGCCTCCACGGTAATAGCATTCGTCTTCTGATGCCGATCACGATTCAGGACTCAATACTTGACGAGGGCCTGAACATCCTCGCGTCCTCGCTCACCCGCACATAGACGCAACCCGACAACGCCACAACGCGCAATTGGACTGAAAATGTACCCGGATACCCTACTGCTAATCGATGGCCAATGGACGAGCGGCAGCTCTGGCAACGATCAATCGGTGTTGAATCCTGCAAATGGCGAGGTGATAGGTAAGGTCGCGCACGCAGATCGCCGCGATTTGGACCGGGCGCTCGAGGCCGCGGACCGAGGTTATCGGAAATGGAAGGTCACGTCTCCGATGCAGCGGTCCGCCGCGCTTCGCAAGGCCGCCGAGCTGCTGCGCACGCGCGTCGAAGAGATCTCGTTGACCCTGACCTTGGAGCAAGGAAAGCCGCTTTCGGAGGCGCGGATCGAAACGCTGCATTCTGCAGACGTCATGGACTGGTTCGCGGAGGAGGCACGGCGAACTTATGGGAGGATCATTCCTGCGCGCTCAGAGGGGGTGATGCAATTGGTCGTCAAGGAGCCAGTCGGTCCCGTAGCGGCATTTACGCCTTGGAATTTTCCTCTCAACCAGGTCGTACGGAAATGTTCAGCCGCCATCGCGGCTGGCTGCTCAATCATCGTAAAAGGCCCGGAAGAAACGCCGGCAAGCTGTGCAGCGTTGATTCGAGCGCTTCTCGACGGTGGAGTGCCAAAGGACGTCGTCCAACTCGTTTTCGGAGTGCCGGCGGAGATCTCGGAATACCTGATCCCTCATCCCGTAATTCGAAAGATCACCTTCACGGGGTCGACGCCGGTGGGCAAGCAACTTGCCGCGCTAGCCGGTCAGCATATGAAACGCATCACCATGGAGCTAGGAGGACATGCGCCGGCGATCGTGTTTGCCGACGCGGATATTGATGCCGCCGCAAGTTTGCTCGCCGCTGCCAAGTTCCGCAATGCCGGGCAGGTCTGCATCTCGCCGACGCGCTTTCTCGTCCAGGACACGGTGTTCGATCAGTTTGTGGAAAGGTTTACGGCCGCAACCGATAGCATAGCCGTCGGAGATGGCCGCCTCGCCACGACACAGATGGGTCCATTGGCGAACGAGCGGCGTCTGCAGGCTATGGAGATGTTCGTGTCTGATGCGGTTCAAAAAGGCGCGAAAGTAAGGACCGGGGGTACCCGCGTTGGTAACAGGGGCAACTTCTTCAAGCCGACGGTTTTGGTCGACGTCAATCATGAGATGCGGATTATGCATGAAGAGCCGTTTGGCCCCCTTGCGCCGATTATGCCGTTCCAGGACTTCGACGCAGTGGTCAAAGAGGCCAATCGTTTGCCGTTTGGCCTTGCCGCCTACGCGTATACAAGATCTTCCAAGATCGCGACTGCTATCGGATCTGCCTTCGAAAGCGGAATGGTGTCAATCAACCATCATGGTCTCGGGCTTCCCGAGGTTCCGTTTGGTGGCGTAAAGGACTCCGGTTACGGTTCGGAAGGAGGAAGCGAGGCGATCGATGCGTATCTGAACACCAAGTTCATCTCGCAACTGGGGCACTAGAAAGCATGGGGCTGTTGCGACGTATGAGGCGCTGGGCATCGTCGCTTCGGCCGGTTGGCGTCTACGAAGAGCGTGACTACGTTGTAGTGTTCTGCGGCGATTTCAGCATGATCTTGCCGGCGAAGAGACCGGGACTGGAAGCAGGGAAGGACGCCGAGGAAAAATCGCGACCAGATTCGGAGCTTTCAAAGCAGCCCCCGAAGGATACGTTTCGGTGATGCGCTTCCGCCTCTGGGCTCCGGGGTCTTCAGCAGAGGCCAGAGAGGATGGACCAAACGCCGAAAAGTGGAATGCTTGCGAAGCTGGGTCATTTAACTCGCAGATCGGGGAGTGTGCCTCCGCACCGATCTCCCGGCTGAGCTCAGAAGCGCGCTTGCGATATTAGGGGCTGCCGCCGTAGATTGCAGCAGACCCAGCAACATGACGAACAGGCGGATGGGAGACGGAAGCCAACATGTCTGAAATGGGCAATTCTGAGTTGTCTTTTGATGGTGATCGTTTCGCCCTTGCGCAATGCGATTCAGACTTCCTGGTCGATATTGTGGATGAGGATGGCATCGTCAGGTGGATGAGTGCGTCACAGTCCGAGCTGCTCGGTATTGCAGATACGGATATGCGCCAGGTTTCCATCGAGACTGTGTATGATGGAACGTCGGTCGAGAAAATACGTGCGATGCTTGGCCGAAATGCTGGGATCGGCTTTGCTGCCACACTCGAACTCCGGATGTTCGGAAGGGCGGGCCGGGCAATCCGAACCGTTGCACGCGCGACCATCGTCGCGGACGGTGGTGAGCGGGCCTTGCGCCTTTCAAAAATCGAGTTTGGCCAGGTGGGATCGCATTACGATCAGCTCACCGCCGATTTCATGCTTCTGTCGAACATCATTAGGCATGCAAAAGAGGCGCACTGGGCAATCGTCTTTCTGGAGCCGGTCGATACCACGCAGGGCCGGGACGAGATTATTCGGCAAGTATTCGAGAACCAATCGGTGTGGCGAATGTGCAATCCGGCCCTGTCGCGATTGTATGGGCTACCGGAAGACATGGATCTAAGCACTCAAAGCGTCCGTCTGTACTGGCCGAGAAGCCCCGAGAATGAAGCGTTCGTCGGACATATCATCGATGGCAGTTATTCCGTGGATGATGCCGTTAGCGTGGATCGCAAACATGACGGTACAAGCCTATACGTATCCAATGACGTTCGCGCAGACATAGTCGATGGCTTTCTTATTCGCCTTTGGGGCAACATTCGCAACGTGACCGAGCTCTCTGAAGCGAAACAAAAGCTCTACGATGGGGAAGGCGGAGGCCAGTTGTAATGGCAGGAGCAACCGAACTGCCTCCCTTTAGTGTTGGCTTGCGAGGTGGCCCGAATGTAGGTGCGGAGGAGTTCGAGGCAGTTCTTCTTTCAGCCCAATTCCGTTTGTTCATTGATGCGATTGCGGAACCGGTAATCGTAACCGACGCAGCAGATACAGTTGTGGTCGTCAATCAAGCCGGGGATCGGCGAGAAAGCGGTGCGGAGTCCTTCAGGCATTTGCCCCTTACGGCCTATGCGCGGCAATGCGATCTCGATATGGATGATTTCCTGGCGGCAATCGGCCGAGGGCATTCGCAGGGCGTCGTAAGGGTAAAAACGACCGGGAAGGTGTTCTTTGCAGTCCGACGCGTTGTGCTGACAGGTCCGGGCGTTAGCGGATACTCTCTCTATATGCTGCGAAGCCCCGATGTTGCGGACCAAGGAAAAAGATCTGCACCGTCACGAGCTGGCACTCGAAATGCATCTGACCTACCCGACGATCTGCTTTTCCCACCGGGACTTTCGAGATGGATCGAACGGGCAAAGATCGCGTATCTGCGGAGCATTCGTGTCCTGCTGTTGGGGGAGTCCGGCGTCGGCAAGACAGCGATAGCGAAGCATCTGCATAACATCGCCGGGGAGAAGGTGAGGCCATTTGTTCACGTGAACTGTGGCAGTATTCCGGAATCTCTCTTTGAATCCGAGATGTTCGGTTATGAGCGTGGTGCATTTACCGGCGCCTTGCAGAGCGGAAAGCGAGGTTACATTGAGAGCGCTGCGGGTGGGACGTTGTTCTTGGACGAAATTGGCGAGATTCCGATCGCAAGCCAAGCCAAGTTGCTCAAGTTTCTGGAAGATGGGAGCATTCAACCGGTCGGATCCGCTGTCAGCAAGAAGATCGAGGCGAGAGTGATCGGGGCCACCAATCGGGACCTGCACCAGATGATGGCAATGGGAACATTTCGGAAGGACCTCTATTTTCGTATCGCGACATTCCCGTTGAGCATTCCGCCGTTGCGTGAACGCGACGACCGGGAAGCAATCCTGCAACAACTTCTTCAGAAGGTCGCGAGCGCAAGGGGAGCACAACTCAAACTATCAGCGGAATGCAGAAGTGCAATCCTTGCCCATAGCTTTCCGGGCAACTTGCGCGAGATGCGTAGCCTGGTTGAGTATTTGAGCATTGTGGCCGGAGAAATTGCGGAGATCGACGATCTGCCAGAGCCGTTTTTGTCGGTGCGTGCTGACCCTGTCACGGCCGGGCCACCCGTTTCCGATCTCATCAAGTCTGAAGGCACATTGAAGGATCTCACGAAAGCGTTCGAAGACATAATAATTCAGCAAAGCATTCAGAAATACGGTTCAAAGCGAGAGGCGGCTCGGCGCCTCGGCGTCGATATTGCGACGCTGGTTCGAAAGACGACCCGCGATCGCGGTTAGGCAATCGAGCGTCGGGCAGGGGGGCCTCATTCGAGGCGCTGACTGATGCGGCGACTAACGCTTATAGCGCTGTTTTGCGATCGAGTCTTTTGCAAGCTGGATAAAGCGCTCGGCTAGCGGTGAAAGATTGTCGGCTCGCCACGCCAGAGCGATATCGAGCGTCGCCCTGACATCGCTGATCTCAAGCGATTTGATACCCGGCGGCAGGGTTGGGATGAAAGACGCGTCAAGAACCGTGCAGCCGAACCCGGATCGCACCAGTTGCAGCAGCACCGGGACATCGTCGGCCTCTTCGACGATGTTAAAGGTCAGCCCGCGCTTTGCCGCGATGTCATCGATAAGTGACCGAAAGCCGCGCCAACGGCTGGTCGTCCCGACGACGATCGGCGCCGTACTCAGCCGTTCGAGCGTGATCGACCGCCTTTTGGCCCAGACGTGGTCGCTCGGTACGAGGGCGATGAGGCGCTCTTTGGAAATCGGGTGAGTATGCAAGGATGCCGTCGAAACGCTTGACATCATGAAGCCCACATCGAGCGCACCCTCATCAAATGCCGTGAGCTGTTCAGACGATGCGAGAAGGCGTAGCGATACGTTCGCACCGGGGTATTGCTTTCGAAACTCGATGATGATGCTCGACATCGGCCCCACAGCCGCAAACGTGGAATAGCCGACAACAAGCGTCCCGCTGAGACCTTGGGCCACCTGGTGAGCCCGTGTACACGCCAGAGAGAGGCGTCGTACGGCATCGACGCTGTCGCGATAGAGCGCTTCTCCGGCTGGGGTCAGCGCTACATGCCGGGTCGAGCGCTGAAACAAAGAAAATCCCAGCTGTTGCTCGAGCTGGCGGATGCTCCGGCTCAGCGCCGGCTGGGCAATATGAAGCGTTTGCGCGGCCCTTCGAAAGCTCAGCGAGTTTCCAACCGCAAGGAAGTAGTGAATTTTGGCGAGAATTGAGGAGGGGATCATCGATGTTCGCTTGGCTGATTGATAGCGCGACGGCATCAATTCGCGCTTAATTGGTATTGGACGCGCATAAATGATCCTTGTCAAATGCAATTGGGATCAGCGCCGGGAGCGCCGAATGATCGACGGCCGACATGCTCGGTCGATCTGGAGGTGAGTGAAAGAATGTCCAAGTCAGAAGCCATGATTGTTGCCGCTCAGGCCGAAGCGGCCGAAGCTGGAGCCTTGATTTTGCAGGCCGGCGGAAACGCCGTTGATGCCGCGGTCGCATGTGCGCTGGTGCAAGGAGTCGTTGATCCGCTGATGACTGGCATTGCCGGATTTGGCAGCGCCAGCATCTATCTGCCCTCGAGAAAGGTTCACAAGTATCTTGATTTTCATGCTCCGGCGCCCGCGGCGGCCCGGCCGGAGATGTGGCAGCACCTGATCGAAGGGGAAGCTCGGGACGGGTATGGTTTCATCCTGAAGGGAAAGGTCAACGATATCGGCTATCAGTCGATTTGTGTCCCCGCTTCGCTGAAAGCCTATTTCGAGGCGCATTCCAAGTTTGGCGTGCTGCCGTGGCGCGACGTAGTGTCTCCTGCGATCGACTGGGCGGAGCGCGGCTGGATGGTTCGGCCGCACGTTGAATTGTTCTGGTCGGATCCCGGCACAATGGGACGAGCCTCAGTCGTCGAACGGCTCTCGTACACGCCATCGGGCCGCAAGCTCTACTGCCGAGAGAACGGTACACCGAAGCGCGTCGGAGATCTGGTGCGAAATCCGGAATATGCCAGGACGTTGCGCTTGATTGCGGAGGGGGGCGCGGACGTCTTCTACAAGGGCGAGCTTGGCCAACGCATCGCGAGTGACATGCGCAAGCACGGCGGTCTCATTACCGCTGAGGACCTTGCGTCCTATGAGCCGCAATGGCTCGATCCGCTTCGCGGGTCATATCGCGGTTTCGATATCACGACCAACAATCCGCCCGGCGGAGGATTGATGCTGGTCGAGATGCTGAACATTCTCGAGCACTTCGATCTTGCTGGTATTGGACATAATAGCGCAGAATATATTCGTATCGTTTGCGAGGCGATGAAGTGCGCGACCGTTGACAAAGATCAATCGATCGGGGATCCCGCTTTTGTCGACGTTCCTATCGAGAAGCTGGCTTCCAAGGAGTATGCCGCCGAAGTTGCGAAGCGTATCGTATCGCGTCGCAAAATAGACGTGCCGCGGTTCAACTCCGGCTTTCCGTCCAAGGATACGACCCATGTCTCCGTCGTCGACCGCGACGGCAATTGCGTGAGCATGACGCACTCGCTTGGTATGCCGTCGGGTGTGATCACCGACGGGCTTGGCTTCTTCTACAACGGCTGCATGGCGGTGTTCGATCCGCGGCCGGGGCGTGCCGGCAGTATTGCGCCTGGAAAGTCGCGCTTCACGTCAGTATGCCCATCGATTATTTTCCGTGACCGCAAACCTTATCTGGTCATAGGCGCTCCGGGCGCAACGCAGATCGCTATGGGCGTATTGCAGGCGATTTTGAACGTGCTTGATTTCGGCATGACCATGACTGAAGCGGTCAGCGCGGCGCGGTTCTCGGCAACGAGTAACGCGATCGACGTTACGAATCGGATTGTCCACGGGACGACCCGGCAGCTCGAAGCCGAAGGGTATGAGGTCATTCGTAGTCCGTACACCTTTGGATTCGCCGCGGTTCACGGCATACGAATTGACGGTACCAGGCTCGATGGCGGAGCGGACCCGGGCCACGACGGCATCGCGCTGGCGATTTAGCCTTGGCTGTCTAGCTGCTCTATAGGGAGAATGATCTTGAACTCAAAAATGCTAGGGCTCGTAGCGGCGGCAATGCTCTTCTCAAACGTGGCCGTGCATGCCCAGATCTCGGACGACGTCGTGAAGATTGGGGTTTTGACGGATCACTCCGGGGGATTCTCCTATCTCGTCGGAAAGCACTCTGTTGAAGCAACACAGATGGCAATCGACGACTTTGGCGGAAAGGTGCTCGGTAAGCCGATCGTTGTCGTTACAGCAGATCATCAGAACAAGGCCGACATCGCCGCGGCGCTGAGCCGAAAATGGTTCGAAACCGAAGGTGTCGACGCGATCACGGACCTGGCCGGTTCTGCGGTGGCACTCGCTACTCAAGAGATCGCTCGTTCACGCAACAAGATATTGCTCGTTACGGGTGCCGCTACCACTGAGCTTACGGGAAAAGCCTGCTCGGATACGACAACACAGTGGGGTTACGATACGTACGCCCTCGCCAAGGGCACAGCCAGCCAGGTTACTAAGCAGGGTGGAGATTCTTGGTTCTTTCTCACCACGGACTACGCCTTCGGCCATTCGCTTCAAAACGAAGCAAGTCGCTTTGTGACAGAAAATGGCGGCAAGGTGGTTGGTAGCGTGCGGTTTCCATTCGGATCCCCGGATTTCTCTTCCTTCCTGCTGCAGGCACAGGCTTCGAAGTCGAAGGTTGTCGGACTGGCGATGTCTGGCGCGGATCTCTTGGCCGCCATCAAACAGGCGAGCGAGTTCGGCATTGTGCAATCCGGTCAGCGTTTGGCGAGTCTGACGATTTACATCAACGATGTCGAAACCCTGGGATTGACCGTTGCGCAAGGATTGACACTGACGACGTCATTCTACTGGGACATGAACGAAGAGACGCGGACCTGGGCGAAGAGATTCATGGAGCGCTCCGGTGGCTTCATCCCGAACCTGGTGACCGCTGGGACCTATGCGTCCGTATTGCACTATCTGAAGGCAGTGCAAGCCGCAGGGACCGACGACGGCAGGGCTGTAGCGGCCAAGATGCGGGAGATCCCGGTGAATGACTTCTATAACAAGAACGTCGAAATTCGTGCTGACGGCCGGGTCATGCACAAGACGTATCTGATGAAGGTGAAGTCCCCCTCTGACTCAAAGTACCGCGGCGACTTCTACCGCGTGCTCGCGGAAATGTCCGGCGAAGAGTCCTTCCGGCCGCTGTCCGAGAGCCAATGCCCGTTGGTGAATAAGAAGTAGCGTTTGAGCGGCCGGCCATCTGGCGATGATCGGCCGCTCTACCGTCGCCAGAGGACGAAAAAGATAGGTTCCGACGTCCAGCCGCCAATCTTGTCAGTCTTGACAAGAAACTCGGGCTCGATAACTGTCAATTGTGACAGTTTTGTTGGCGGATTAGGTGCCGAATGGCGAGACCCCGAACGCCCGAACGGAAGGACGAGATCCTCGCAGCTTTCGAGGCCTGCGTGGTTAGGAATGGTCTTGCGAATACCACGCTGGAAGACATCGCCCGCGAGGCCGGGCAGCCGCGCTCACTGGTTCGTTATTTTGCCGGCAATCGCGATGAGCTGACATCATTGCTGATCGATCGACTGGTCTCGAATACGGAGACCAGACTGAAGGACATGCGTGTCCGATGCAAAGGATCGGTCGCGGCATTTGTCACGATACTCTTTGAGGAATTCTATTCAGACGAGAGTGCTAACCGGATTGTCGTCGAGCTCTGGCACCTTGCAATGCGCTCGGATGCACTCAAGACGCGCCTGCTCAAGCTGTACGACGGGATCTTGCGCGATATCGCAAACCAAGTTTCCAGTGGCGAAACGAAGTTGGAAGGGCAGGCAGCGTTCGATGCTACCTACGCCGTGTTTTCACTTGGTCTCGGCGGCGCGATTCTCAAGGGGATTGGTCTTTTACCGAGCGACCCGCTTCAACTGCCTCGGATCGGCCAGGGCCTCGCGCTGGCTGCGGCAGCCTTGTTTGAATCTGCAAGTCAACCCAAAGTGCCAAGGAGGAAATCAAGTGACACAAATAGCAATCGTCGGCGCGACACTGATCGACGGAAACGGCGGACCGCCCGTCCCAAACGCGATGATCCTGATCGATAAGGGGCGTATCAAGGCGGTCGGTGCTCGCAATGGTTCCGCTCCGCCTGAAGGAGCCAAGGTAATCGAAGCGAGCGGCCGATATGTAATTCCCGGACTTATCAACGCCAACGTCCATCTTCTCGATGCCTGGACGATGATGATCGGCGTGGGGACTCTGGAGTATCTTGCACGCTTCGAAGGACGTCTCCACGAGGTTATCGAGGAGGCGGCGCAGGTCGCGTTGGCGGGCGGCATGACGACCGTGTTTGACACCTACAATGCGCTCCAGCCCGTCCTCTATGCTCGCGACCGCATCGCCAGCGGCAAGGCCGTTGGCGCACGGATCTTTGCAGCGGGTAACATCGTCGGGATGGGGGGGCCATTCTCTGCGGATTTCAGCAAGGCATCGCGCAATGTCGCGACCAGAGCCTTCTGCGACCGGATGGATGCGATGTTCGAAGCCGGGGTCGGACGTCGGTTGGCCGCGCTCCCGCCGGAGGAGGTCCGCAGTATCATCCGCGGATACCTTGCCACCGGCGTCGATCTTTTGAAGTTTGCAATCAGCGACCATATTTTGGCGGAAGCTATCAATCCTCACCTTACGTTCTCTGCGCGTGTCCAGCGCGTTATCGCAGAGGAGACGCGTGCAGCCGGTAAGCCGCTCTTGAGCCACACCACGTCGCTCGAAAGCCTCAACGATGCCATCACGCTAGGGGTGGACGCCATGATGCACTGTACGCTCACTGCACAAGTGCCAATCCCGGATGATTTGATCGAAGAGATGATCAAGAAGACCGTGTGGGGCGAAATCCAGCCTGTTACGCATGATTATCAGTGCCACCTGGAACGCACCGGCCAATTTATGGCGGGTTATGCAGGCGGCTTTCACAAGGAAAACACGATTCGCTTGATTAAGGCCGGTGCGCCCATCCTGATGGGCACGGATGCTGGATGCACCGACCCCGACGTTCTCGCGGATCTTCCAGAAGGAGACAGGCACGAGCGCCCCTGGGATCTTGGCAAGGACCATGTTCTTTGGTTCAAGGCGATGGGCGAGTTGGGGATGAAGCCCATGGATATGCTTCTCGCCGCGACGCGAAATGTCGCTCGCGCCTATCACAAGGACGAAGTCATCGGAACGGTCGAAGCCGGCAAATTCGCGGACCTTGTTGTTCTCGACGCCGATCCCCTGGTCGACACCGCAAACTATCGTCGCATCCATATGGTCTTCAAGGACGGCATCGCGATTGATCATCAAGCGCTGCCGGTGAAGAAGGTCGTCACCGCTTACCCGCGATGCGAGCCCGCCTAGCCCGGGTGAGTATACGAACTTGATCTACCGCTGGCAGGCCGGTCTCCGTCTGCTTACCTCCCGTGACTGGGGCCACTGCCCACGGGCAGTGGCCCCAATTTGCGGCCATATTCGCAGCCGCGCAGTGCAGCTCGGCGCTCTGAGTGGGACCTTTTGCGGGTTGTTGCGACGATTCCGGCAGATCAAGCGTTCCGACCGGATGGCAAAGGCAACTAACCTCTGATCAAGAAGTAAGAGTTCGCCAAAGCGTGAACGGAATCGAATTGGCGCTCGATCGTAATGGCATGGGATGGAGATAGGGCCAGTGAGGAACGAGGCGAACGCCAGCGTGAGCGGTCAATATGGCGAGCTGGAGTTCAGTCATGTCGATGTAGATTGTGACCGTCAAGCTGACGGGACGATCCTGCTGCGGACGCGGGCGCACCTTGAGTGTAGCGCGACGTTGATTCACGACTACCTGGCCCGCGCGGCAGCGTCCGTCCCCGACAAGGTCTTCCTGGCCCAGCGCGCGCAGGAGGGAGGACCTTGGCAGACGATCAGTTATGCCACGGCGCACGATCACGCACAGAGGATCGCCGCTTTTCTCTTGAGACGACTTCAGGGGCGCGCGCGACCAGTGCTTATCCTGTCAGGTAACAGTATCGCACATCAACTGATGGCGCTCGCGTCGATGATGGCGGGGATTCCATACACACCGGTGTCGGTTGCCTATTCCACGCTGAGCAGCGATTTAGGCCGCTTGCGCCACATCATTGAGGTCCTCGATCCGGGGTTGGTCTTTGCGGAAGATGCTGCGCTGTTCAGCCGTGCCCTAACAATTCCCGAAATGAGAGGACGGATCATCGTTGTCGGGAAGAAGAATGATGTCGACGGATTTTTGATGCTCGACCAGCTTATCGCATCGCCGACGCTGGAAAGCCAACCGGACCTCGCTCCCGAGACGGTCGCAAAGATCCTCTTTACGTCCGGCTCGACCGGCACGCCTAAAGGCGTGCCGACGACACACCGCATGATGTGCGCGTCGCTCGACCAGATTGAACTTCTTTGGCCATTTATGGCCAACCATTCACCCGTCATTCTTGACTGGCTGCCATGGAGCCACGTTTTTGGCGGCTCGTACGCTGTAAATACGGTGCTACGATATGCGGGAACCTTGTTCATAGACGACGGCAAGCCCACGCCGGCAGAGATTGCCAAAACCGTGCGCAACATCGCTGAGGTCAAGCCGACACTCTATTGGAATGTTCCGAAAGGTTACGAGTTGCTCCTGCCGGCGCTTCAGTCTGACATGGCCACTGCGGGCAGCTTCTTCAGCCGGCTCTCTTTGATGTTCTACGCCGGCGCGAGCCTGTCTCCGCGCGTTTGGCGTGAGCTGGTCTCGCTGGGGCAAGACATCGCCGGACGGTCAATTCCGATGACCACGAGTTGGGGACTTACCGAGACTGCACCCTCAATCACCATGGTCAACAGTGACGGGCTTGCTCCAGGCAACATAGGCGTTCCGATGCCGGGACTCGAGCTCAAAATGGTGCCTTGTCAGGGAAAGTACGAGGCGCGCGTTCGTGGACCAACCGTAATGGAGGGCTATTTCCGTGCGCCCGAAGCGACCTTAATGGCGTTCGATTCTGAAGGGTTCTTCAGGACCGGCGACGCGATCCGTCTCGCGGTTGCCGATGATGCAGCACAGGGCGTGATGTTTGACGGACGCGTCGGAGAAGACTTCAAACTCACGACAGGCACGTGGGTCGATGCAGCTGCTATTCGGCTCCGGGCGCTACAGGCCTTGGCGGGGCGAGCGGCGGATGTAGTGGTGACAGGCGAGGATCGCGAAGACATTGGGCTTTTGATCGTGCCTGGACCCGGCCGTCTGCCGGATGCTCAATACAGAAACGAGTTAAGGGAGGCTCTAAGCGAAATCAACAAGCATATATCAGGAGCGTCTCAAGTCATCGGCCGTGCGATCGTTCTTAATGAGCCTCCGACATTCGATAGCGGCGAGATCACTGAGAAGGGATCCCTAAACTCCCGCCTGATTCGACAGCGGCGCGCCGAAATTGTCGACCGACTTCATAGCCAGGGTTGCGACGAGGTGTTGCTGCTCACCTGACAGACCCTAAGGCTGTGGGTCGCTCAAGCCGCACTAATTGCAGCGATGAATCCGGTGACTCTATGCTCGAGGGCGTCGGATTGTTTGACGAGGCTTCCCGCTGCATCAAACATCTCACCTGCCGCGTGCCTGGTTTGATCGGCAGTTTCCGTGACACCATGGATATTGCCGGCCACGGTCAAGGTGCCGTTCGCGGCGCCGCTAATGCTACGAGCGATCTCGCGCGTTGCGGTGCTCTGTTGCTCGATGGATTCAGAAATCGAGGACGAGATTGCGTTTACCTGCGAGATGGTTTGGCTGATCGCCTCGATGGCGGTGATGGTCTCGTTCGTAACAGATTGCATTTCGCTAATATGGGAGCCTATCTCGTCGGTGGCTTTTGCTGTCTGGGTAGACAGGCTCTTGACCTCCGCTGCAACCACGGCGAACCCGCGTCCGGCTTCTCCTGCGCGGGCGGCCTCAATAGTCGCGTTCAAGGCGAGAAGGTTGGTTTGATTGGCGATTTCGTTGATCATGCTGGTTACCGAACCTATCTTGCGCGCGGCGTCAGCGAGCCCCTTGACGAGCTTGTTTGTTTGCTCCGACACTCTCGCCGCTTCCACGGCTATCGTCGAAGATTGCTTCACTTGACGGCTAATCTCGGTGACCGAACTCGTCAGTTGCTCAATTGCGCTTGCGACGGACTGAACGTTGGTCGATGCCTCATCCGATGCCCGGGAAATTTCAGCTATTCGTCCGGTCGTCCGAGCCGCCGCATCAGAAAGAGATCCGGCCGTGGCCTCGACAGCCTTGGCTGCATTGGAGACGTTGCTCGCGATGGAGGTGATGTCCCGCTCAAACTCGCCGGCCATCTTGGTGAGGGCGCGAGATTTCATCTCTCGGGCCTCGACGATGTCCGAAATGTCCCGTCGAAAGCTAATGACGACACGCTGCCCGTCAATTTCAGCGGAGACCAAGGCGACTTGAACGTTCAGCAGCGAGCCATCGACCGTCTTGCAGACCCATTCAAATCTTGTGAAGCCCTCCCTCAAGGCGAGTTCGGCCTTCTCCCTGGAAACGTCCGCCGATCGCCGTCCGTCAGGTTGAAACTCGGGCGCCATCTCGGCTGGCGAACGAGATACCAGATCGGCCCTGCTTCGGTAGCCACCGAAACGAACCGCAGCTTCGTTACAGGCAACAATCTTTGTGTTGACCAGCACCAGAATGGAATCTGGGCAGTTTTCAAAGACTGCTTGCCATACTGCCGTATCCGAATTCGTGCGACGCGATAGTAAGTTCATGACGGGCCTTTTCGGGTTTGGAGTGGGAAGCTACGTTTGCAAGTGTTGCGGATAGCTAACGGCTCGGAGATATGCTGAACTGTCTAAATCATCGCTTCGTTCGGGAGTTGTCAGGCAGCTCATGGCTACTCACTCCCGCAAGGAAGATCCTGGCATATTCATCAATGATGCTGTTGATGTCCGCCGAACGTGGCCAGACCCGTGCGCTGATCACTGAATTGCACAGTCCAAGCAGAGCAAAGGCCGCGTATTCGACGTTCAGCGTCGATCGAAACTCACCGCTCGCGACGCCTTCAGCAAAAATATCGTGAACGAGCTTCTGATATTGTTTGGACAGCGCAACGATGTGCCGACGCTCCTTATCAGGCAGCTCGTGACGATGGCGAAGAAACACGCGTATGTAGTCGGCGTAGGGTGTCTCTGCCAAAGGCGATAACTGTACGTGGATTGCCGCATGAACCTTCTCCGCGGCACTGCCGTTTTCGGATGCGGCGCGCGTCAGGTTTGCGATGAACGTGGTGACGCCCGTTTCGCAAACCGCGGCCAACGCGGCCTCCTTCGAAGTCCAATAGTAATAGAGGCTCGCACTCCGAACACCGAGATGATCCGCGATGTCCCGAATGCTTGAGCCCGCATAGCCCTTCTCCGCGAAGGCAGTCGCCGCTGCATCCAGGACCTTTTGATACATCGCCGTCCACCGCGGGGTGGCGTCCGGATTTGGGGGAAGATGTTTGACAGGCATAGGGCTCCTGTGGTTTTCTATCGATCATTCGATAGAATGGTAAAATATCAATTAATTCAAGGGGGCGACTGAGTTCGTCGAAGAGGCTGGACGTCTTTCTCTGGTTGTGTGGGGCGGGAACGGTCAGACGAAGCCGCGGCGAGAAAGCACGAAAAAGGGGAGGGATTGCGATGAAGGGCGTTGAGGCGGGGCTTTGTGGGCTCGCACTGATCATTTTATCGGCGATGCCGGCGCAAGCTGACATCAAGGTTGGGATTGTCATTTCGGCAACGGGCCCGGGATCTGCGCTCGGGCAGCCGCAGTCCAGGGCCGTTGCCGCTCTGCCAAAGGAAATCGGCGACGAGAAAATCACCTACATCACGCTGGATGATGAGTCAGACTCCACCAAGGGCGTACAGAACGCCCGCCGTCTCGTAATCCAAGACAAGGTCGACGTTCTGGTCGGATCATCGCTGACGCCGGTGACGCTCCCGCTGCTGGATATCGCTCTGGAGTCGAAAACGCCATTGTTGTCGCTCGCCGCCGCGAGCGCCATCGTTCAACCGATGGACGAAAAGCGGGCGTGGGCGTTCAAGGTAGTTCCGAACGATGACTTGATGGCAAGCGCAATCCTGAAACACATATCCAGATCAGGCGTTAAGACACTGGGCTATATCGGTGTGTCCGACGGTTATGGAGAGGGCTATTACAAGGAAGTCAGCCGCCTGGCTCCTACTCTCGGGCTGATCTTGACCACTCACGAGGTATACGCGCGAGCTGATACCAGCGTTACGGGGCAAGCGCTCAAGGTAATGTCGACAAATCCCGATGCGGTGTTCATCGCATCCGCAGGAACGCCGGCCGTCTTGCCGCAGCAGGCGCTCCGCGAACGGGGATACCAGGGCAAGATTTTCCAGACCCACGGTATTGCTACTGAGGAGTTCATCAAGCTTGGGGGAGAAAACGTCGAAGGCGCGATATTCGCCGGCGAGGCTTTCACGATCGCCGCCGACCTTCCCCCGCAAAATCCGTTTCGGCTGGCCACGGAAGAATTCGCCAAGGCCTATGAAGCGGTGAATGGGCAGAAGCCAAACCTCTTCGCTGCGCATCTTTGGGATGTCGTCGCCTTGATCAGAAGAGCCGCGCCAGCAGCGCTGAAGACGGCCAAGCCTGGAACGTCAGAATTTCGGGCAGCTCTGCGGGATGAGCTTGAACAGGGGCAGAACGTCTATCTCAACAACGGACTGTCGAACATGAGCAAGGTTGATCACAACGGCTATGACGAGCGGTCAGCATTCCTCATCAAGGTCGAGGGCGGGAAGTTCCGGCTGATTCAGTAGCAAACGGGCGGAACGTCACTAGGAGAGAACGGATGAGTTTGACGATTGAACGGCTGCGCTCCGGTACTCAGATGGTTGCCGGCTGGGGAAAGCCCGAATACACCGACTGGATCGACGAGAGCGAGTCCTGGAAGAGAGGATGCTATCTCGGCGAATGGTCCTTTCTGGACGAACTTCACGTGTCGGGTCCGCAAGCCTTGCAACTCTTCTCCGACTTTGCGGTCAACAGCTTCGCAAAATTTGCGATTGGGCAGGCAAAACACATCATTTGTTGCAACCAGGATGGCAAGATCATCGGTGAAGGAATCTTGATGCGTCTTGGTGTCGAAGCGTTTGAGTTTCAGGCGCTTGGACCGGTCACGCCTTGGCTCGAATATCAACTGCGCAAAGGGAGGTACGACGCTGAGTGGCAGTACCGCGTCAGCAAGTTCAAGTTCCAGGTCCAGGGTCCGTCCTCGGTCGAAGTGCTAGAGAAGCTTGTCGGCCCGCGCCTGCGTGACGTCAGGTTTATGCATCAACACACCTTCCAAGTCGCTGGGCATGCCACTCTCTTCTTACGCCAGGGGATGGCGGGCGAGATTGGCTTTGAGCTACAGGGGCCGCTTGTTCACGCGCGCGACGTGCGCAAGGCAATTCTCGCCGCCGGCAGTGAGGTAGGGATCAGGCGACTCGGATCTCGCACGGCCATGATCAATCATCTCGAAGCGTGTTTTCCAACCGTGACGCACGATTATCTTCCCGCGGTGTGTGAGCCGAATGAACGTGAGTTCTACGAAGACTTGCTCCAGCGCGAGCGAGTCGGCATTCTTGATTTTAGGAAATGGACGCTTGACGGTTGTCTGAAGGTGACCGGAAGCTTTGAGGCGGATCAAGTGTCTGCCTGGTATCGGAGTCCCGTCGAATTCGGGTGGTCGAAGAACGTGAAATTTGATCACGACTTTTACGGTCGCGCGGCACTGGAACGCGAGATCGCGAATCCTCGACGCAAGATCATGACGTTGATCTGGAATGCCGACGATTGTCGGGAAGTTCAGGGCTCCCTATTTCGGGCCGGTAGCGAACCCTACGATTTCATGGACATGCCAAGGCAGCAGCGCTTTTCGATGGATGCGAATTCAGTCCTGGCGGGGGAAAAAGAGGTGGGCGTCGCGACCTCGCGCAGCTTTAGCTACACCTTTCGGCAGATGATGTCTCATTGCGTGATCGACCTCGACATGAGCGCGGTCGGCACGGAGGTCGAGGTCGTATGGGGAAATCCAGGCAGGCGCCAAAAGCGCATTCGCGCAACAGTCGCGCCGTCCCCATACAAGACGGACAATCGGCGCTCCGAGCTGAAGCAGCCTGTAATGGCGGTTCCGGTGCCATAAGCACAAAAGGCCAGCTCGATCCATTGTTGCTGGAGCGGACGGCGACTTGGATCCACTCTCCCTGTTGAGAAGCTACGCATGTCGATCATGTATCTGACCCAGTTGCTCCGGCGAGCGTGCCAAATTGCCCCAGCGCGTCGATCAACAGTTGACGCGACACGGATACGGACATGGTCGGAAACAGTCGACAGGGTCGCTCGGTTTGCCGGTTTTCTGCTTGCAAGCGGTCTCGAGCCGGGGGACCGGGTAGCGATCCTGTCACTGAACAATGACCGATACTTCGAGGCGCTATTCGCTATTCCTTGGGCGGGCGGAGTGGTCGTGCCAATTAACACGCGACTGTCGCCAGCCGAAGTCGATGGTTTGCTCAAGGATTCAGGTACGCGTACGTTGATTGTCGACCACAATTTCGTGGAAATGATCGGAAGCCTCGCCTCGGCGAGAGATATGCGCACCATTCTTCAATTCGACGGTGCCCATGCGCGAGTAGCGCTTCCGTTCGATCAAGTCATTGCGGCAACGGAACCTGCGGCGGACAGGCTGCGCGGAGGAGACGAACTGGCCGGTATCTATTACACCGGCGGCACAACGGGGCGTCCCAAGGGGGTGATGCTCTCGCACGCCAATCTCGTCACCAATGCCCTGAACATGTCACTGGGCATGGGATTTGAGAGCGACGCCGTCTACCTGCATGCCGCACCCATGTTTCACCTCTCCGATAGCTGCTCAACATACGGCCTAACGATGTTCGGTGGCACGCACGTGTTTATGCCGAGGTTTGATCCTCTCGCATTTTTCGGCATCGTGCAGGACGCGCGGATCACCAACGTGACGCTGGTGCCGACGATGATAAGTATGATCCTCAATCATGAGAGAGTCGATGAGTTTGATCTGAGCAGTCTGAAACGTGTCTGTTTCGGCGCTGCTCCAATGTCGAATGGACTTCTTCAACGAGTCCTGGACAAGTTAGGCCACGTGCGATTTCAGCAAGCGTGGGGCATGACCGAGCTCTCCCCGATTGCGACTTTGATGGAGGCGCGGTTTACAACGGCCGAGCATCTCCAGTCGGGGCGACTGCGATCTTGCGGTCAGGCAGTCGCAACGGCCGAGGTTGCGATCGTCGACGAGGCTGGCGCTGAGCTTCCTCGTGGCACGACAGGCGAGGTGGTCGTTCGCGGGCCAAT
Organism: Bradyrhizobium sp. KB893862 SZCCT0404; assembly: GCF_018130885.1. NCBI lineage: Bacteria > Pseudomonadati > Pseudomonadota > Alphaproteobacteria > Hyphomicrobiales > Nitrobacteraceae > Bradyrhizobium > Bradyrhizobium sp. KB893862 SZCCT0404. The sequence goes on along the minus strand of NZ_JAFCLT010000006.1, from coordinate 272,415 downwards.
CGTCATGAAAGGGTATTGGCAACAGCCGGAAACGACCGCAGCCGTATTGCGCGGCGGTTGGATGCACTCGGGAGACGCCGGCTACATGGATGAAGATGGATTCGTTTATATCGTCGACCGGCTCAAGGACATGATCGTAACAGGTGGGGAGAATGTCTATTCGGCAGAGGTGGAGAACACGATATCGCTGATGCCGGAGATCGCGGAAGTCGCCGTCATTGGCGTACCTGACGACACGTGGGGTGAGGCAGTGTTCGCTTGTGTGGTGCCGAGAGAGTCTGCCGATCTTTCCCCTGAGCAGGTCATCGCATTTTGTCGGGAGCATCTCGCGGCGTTCAAATGCCCACGCGGTGTGCAGATCCTGGATCGACCTCTCCCGACGTCGGCGGCGGGTAAGGTCCTCAAGACTGAGCTAAGAAGGCCGTTTTGGTCGGGCAGGGAACGCGGCGTCAACTAGCCGGTCCGTCAGGATCCGTTACCAGATCAGTCGTCTGCTCTCGCTTGTGGCTGGATCTTGCCCTGGCGGTTAGCCCGAACATCTCCTTCGCTTCATGTAGCCACAGTTACCTTCCTAAATCGAGCGTCGAAGCTGGCGGAATGATGCGTTGCGAAGTGTCGTTGATGGCAAATCGGGTTGTTGGTGGCATTTGCAATGGAAGCGGCCTCTACAAGGAGTTTGGCGTACTTTGTCAATTCGGCGTTTCGAACGCGAGCTAGCTTGCGCAACAACACGCCGAAGGGGGACGCGAGCATGCCGAGCAATCCGACAAGCATGATTGAGCTTGGTCTTTTCACAGGGCAACCTCAATACGAGAATTTCGCGCGGCTGAAGGATTGGTTTCCGGCTAGCGAGATGAAGCCGTCGACGCGCGCCAAGAGCTTTCCGCAAGGTGCGCCGATCGAACTGCCGAAGTCGTACCTCGTTGATGGCCAGGCAAGGGACTTGGCAGCCCTCTTGGACGGCACGCACACATCGGCGCTTCTCGTTCTCAAGGATGGTCAGATTCGCTTTGAAAAGTATTGGCTCACCGGCGGTCGCGACGTCCACTGGATTTCGATGTCGGTTGCCAAAAGCTTTGTCTCCGCGCTTGTTGGAATCGCGCTTGGGGAAGGGCTTATCGGTAGCATCGATGATGCAATCGATCGGTACGTGCCATCGTTTGGTGGATCGGCATATGCCGGCGTGAGCATCAAAAACGTGCTGCAGATGTCGTCCGGCGCGCGCTGGAATGAAGATTACAGCGATCCCAATTCTGAAATCTTTCGTTTGGGAATGGCGTCCATGCCTGGCGGTTCGCTTGATGCCTTCGTGCCGACGTTGGTCAACGAAGCGAAGCCGGGGACGATCTGCCGGTACAATTCGGCAGAAACCCAAGCTCTGGGTATGCTATTGGTCGCAGCAACCGGCCGATCAATCTCGGACTACATGCAGGAGAAGCTCTGCGAACCTCTCGGAATGGAATCGTCGAGCTTTTGGTTGGTTGACGGTCAGGGCAGGGAGATGGTGTACGCCTGCCTCAACATGACCGCGCGTGACTTTGCGAAGTTGGGTGAACTCTATCGGAATAAGGGGTTGTGGGGTGATCGCAGGATTGTCTCCGCCGACTGGGTGGCTGCTTCGACGAAGGTAGCCGCTCCGCACCTTCAGGCGGGAAGAACAATAGTCGGAGACCATGCCTTTCCGCTCGGCTACGGATATCAATGGTGGCTTCCTCCGGGTGATCGCGGTGAGTTTAGCGCGATCGGCGTGTACAATCAGTACGTCTATGTTGATCCTTCGAGAGGGGTAGTGGCTGTCAAGCTGTCCGCGAACCCTGCGTACGGAACGTCGACCCGCGAAGAAGACAACAAGGACTATGAAAACATCGAGGCGCTTCGGGCGATTGCCCGACGGTTTGACTGATGGAGACTGCTGCGCAGGGCGATTCGCCGACCGAAGGCCGCCGTGGCCGGCTGGATCGACAATGGAGCGGCCTGTCAAGACCGCACGGGGAGCGACCGCAATCTCGCCGTGGCGAGCTTTCTGGAACGATGCTCAGATAACCTCTTCAGCTTGGCAAGTTACCTGAAATGGATCGACGAATGGGCCGAAAGGCAATGATGCGGGCGTTTCCCGCGCCGGAGGAATCTCAGGTTACCTTGCTCAATTGGCTGACCAAGCCAGCCAATGAATGGGCGTTTCGAAACGTTCGTCAAATTCTGCCGACCGCCAATATCAGAAGACCCCCATACGCGTCCCCGCTCAGTCGTGCAGGGCGGGACTTGGAGGAGGTTCGCTTCGACGGATTCGATGGACGACCGACGACATTGCTTCCCGTTATCAAGCAACTTGAAATCGACGGCCTTTTGGTCATGCACCGCGGCACCGTCGTTTGGGAGTACTATGACCACGGCTTTGCTCCATCGATGCAACACATCGTCTTCTCGGTCACGAAATCGATTACGGGCGTTCTCGCCGGTATCCTGGCCGAAGCCGGCAAGATAGATCCTGATGACGCAATCCTGAAATATCTTCCGGAAGCGAAAGGCACCGCCTACGAGGCAGCGCGGATCCGTCATCTGCTGGACATGGCGGTTGGACTGCACTGGGAGGAGGATTACGTCGATCCGGACGGGGATGTGGCTCGCTATCGTCGCGCGTGCGGATGGAAGGTCAATCCAGAAGGAGGGTTACCATCGCCTCATTTGCGGGAGTTCCTGCTGAGTATGAGGCCCAACGGCGGCGCGCATGGGGATAAGTTCCACTATGCGTCGCCAAATACGGACCTGCTCGGCTGGATTCTTGAGCGCGCTTGCGGAGCGGCGTTTGCGGAACTCGTCGGCCAATACATATGGGCACCTCTCGGCGCGGAAGACGATGCTTACGTTACCTTGGATGCTTATGGCGCGGCACGAGCGGCGGCTGGGTTCTGTGCAACGCTGAGAGACCTTGGGCGATTCGGCGAGATGATGCGGAACAATGGGGTCAGCGCAGGAAGGCAGGTCGTCCCACGATGGTGGATTGATGATATTCAGAACGGAGGCGATGCCGCTGCCTGGGCGAAAGGCGAGTTCACCAAGCTGTTTCCTGAGGGAAACTATCGCAACAAGTGGTACACGCCCCAGCGTGGGCGTCGCGCATTCTGCGCGATCGGCGTACACGGACAGTATGTCTACGTTGACCCGGAAGATGAGACTGTGATTGTTCGCGTCTCGTCTCAACCTGTCGCTTTCGAGGTGGTAAACGACCGCGTGTGGATCCGGGCGTGCCGTGCCATCGGCGAGCGGCTCCGCTTTTGATATCCAAAGGATGGGGCCACGCGTCGCACTCAACACGAAACGTCGAGCTCGGATGAATGCTGGTTGAGCTGGCGATCGTCAGCGGCGCGATTGTTGGCGTTGCGAGTGGTCTTCACTGCGTGGGCAATTGCGGCGCGATTGCTTCCTCATTGGCAATTGTCCGTCCCGATCAAGCCCGGTCTTCGCTTACTATCGCGCAGAGTTTTCTCGCACCACACATTGGACGCGTCGGTGTTTACGCGGCGCTTGGCGCGACGGTGGGCGCCACCCTGAGTTCACTCGGCGCGATTGCCCGCTTCGCCGACTTTCGGACACCCCTCTTGGCCGTTGCGTCGGCTGTTTTGATATGGACTGGAGCCTCCATAGCTGGCTGGGTTCCGCCGGTCGTGGGTCCGGACCGGCTGTTTGCAGGTCTGGCCGCGCGGATGCGCAGGCATTCCCCTATTCAGTCGTCACGGATAGCCGCCGGAGTCGCCTGGGGCTGTGCGCCCTGCGCCATGGTCTATTCGGCGCTCTTGAACGCCGCGCTCACGGGATCGGCATTAGGAGGAGGTCTCTTCATGCTCGGTTTCGGACTAGCGACCACCCCTCCTTTGGTACTTGTAGGGGTGGGACAACTGGCTGTTCATCGGCGGCTCAGGCGCCCTCAGACCCGTCGAGTTTTGCGAATGGTCATCGGCGCAATCTTGATCGCTGTTGCGGTTGCAAATCTGATGCGGTCGCCCGCGGCCATGGGTTTTTGCCTTGCGAACTGAATGGCTCGCTTGGTCGCAGGCCCTCTCGATCGGACATGTTCGCTCTGGAAGCCCGACCGTTTGGCGCGAATTGTCAAGGTGCTCTCCAGCAACCGAGCTACCTTTTCGCAATGCGGTGAAGGGGGCGGGATGCACGACCTCGCTTCCGGTCAGGATTTAGCAGTGGCGCGATCAAGGTCGTCCACGTCGTCGGATTCGCTTGTTGAGCTCTGGGTGCATCAGCTGGCGTCAATCTTCAAGGGAGATGAAAAATGACTGATTTCGTCGAGGAGCGTTGTTGCTCGAGCTCGAGAAGCGAACCCGAGAAAATCACGCATCCGCTGCAACCGTTGACTGTCGAGGAGATCCGTGCAGTCACGGCCATTGTCAGGCGAAATGCTCCCTATGGAGACGACACAAGGTTCGAGACGATCGAACTGCTCGAACCGCCGAAGGCTGAGATACGGTCGTTCAGGACGGGCGATCAGATAAAGCGCTCGGCCAGGGTAAACGTCTTCAGTGCTACGAAGATCGGTGTTTTCGCACTGGAAGTATCGCTTGATCGCGGCGCAATCGTTTCCCGGGAGGAATTTCCAGACAAGCGTCCGATGATCCAGCTTGAGCAATTCACGGCGATCGAAGTGTTCGTAAGGAAGAACCCGGCTTTCATTGCGGCTTGTGCCAAGCGCGGCATTACGGACATGAGCAAGGTTTGCATCGATCCATGGTCGGCCGGCACGTTCGGAATCGAGGGCGAGGGCGGGCGGCATCTCTGCCATGTCTTCGCCTGGCTGCGCTTGCGCGACAATGAAAATTTCTACGCTCACCCCATCGAGGGATTGAATGCCGTAATCGACCTCAAGTCGTGGGAAGTAATTCGCGTCGACGACTACGGCGTTGTTCCGATCCCGATGCAGGAAGCAAATTACGAAAGTGAGTTCATCACACCGCGGACACCGTTGAAGCCAATCGACGTCGTGCAGCCACAAGGCGTCAATTTTCGCCTCTCGGGCCGCACCTTGACGTGGGACAAATGGACATTCCTGGTGGGATTCAACAGCCGTGAGGCGCTGACATTCCACGACGTCCAATACGATGGCCGGCCCGTGGTTTACAGGGCCTCCATTGTTGAGATGGTAGTGCCGTATGGCAGCCCGGAGAATGGGCATTTCCGGAAGAACGTATTCGACATCGGCGAGTATGGTATTGGCAAGCTTGCGAACTCGCTGAAGCTCGGGTGCGATTGTCTCGGGTCCATCGAATACCTCGACGTTCACCTCAATACGATGGAAGGCGAACCGCTTACGATCGAGAAGGCAATTTGCATTCACGAGGAGGATGTCGGATTGCTCTGGAAGCACTGGGACTTTCGCACTGATCGGGCGGAAACCCGTCGCGCGCGAAGGCTCGTGGTTTCGACGATCTGCACCGTCGGCAACTACGAGTACGCTCTCTATTGGTACTTCTTGCTCGATGGCACAATCGAATTCGAGATGAAGGCGACCGGCATCATCAATACCGTTGGTTGCATCGCCGGGAAGCCCGGAAAGTTCGGAAGAGAAGTTCTCCCTGGAGTTGTCGGCCAGATACATCAGCACATTTTCTGCGCCCGCCTCGATATGGCTGTCGATGGCGATCGCAACAGTGTCGTCGAATGCAATACGTATCTTGAGCCGGAGGGCGAATCCAATCCATATGGAAACGCCTTCTATGAGGAAGAAACCATCTTCAAACGAGAAACGCAGGCAGCGCGGCGGGCGAACGCCGCTACCCAGCGCTACTGGAAGGTGATCAACCCTACGAAGTTCAATTATGCGGGCTCGCCGGTTGCCTACAAACTCGAAGCGCCGAACTGCATCACCCCGTTCATGCGGCCAAACTCGCCCTCTGGGAAAAGAGCCGGCTTTGTCCAAAATCATGTTTGGGTAACTGCTTACGATCAAAACGAGCGCTTCCCGGCAGGTCAGTTCATGAACCATTCGAGCGGAGAGGGAGGGCTGCCAGACTTTATCGCCAAGGACAGACCAATCGAGAACTCCGACGTCGTCTTGTGGCATGTTTTCGGACTACACCATCCCGTCCGGGTCGAGGATTTTCCGGTGCAGCCCTGCGTCACGACCGGCTTCAAACTTATGCCGGCCGGCTTCTTCAACGGAAATCCGACGATCGATTTGCCGCCGGAGCTAAACCAGGCGAGTTGTCCAGCCAATTCAAGGGTTGAATGACACTAGGTAGTCGGGAAAGCTCCCGCCGATGCTGCGGTGCGAGAGCGTGGCTGCGATCTCGCAAAGGCCCGAACAGCGTCCCGCTCCTGCCCCTTGAGCCTTAAAAACGACAGGCCGGACCAAAACTCCTCGAGTCGAGGCGCGACGTCCGGCTTGGCGGCATGCCGGGGCAGGGGGGGGCGGGCAGACAGAGCGCGCGAACTGCGGTTTTAGCCGCCTTCTGCCTTCGACAGACGGCAGGTCGCATTCGAGGAAGCGGCCAGGAGCTTGGCGTCCCCACAACCCGTCGCTTGTCCATCTAAGTCGCCCGTGCGACAACTCATCTCGGCCCGGTTCTTGCTTAACCTGGGTTATCTCGATGAGGGCCTGATGCGAGAAGCAAGCATAATAACTGGATTAATTGCGGATGCGCTTCTAGCGACGATTGCTGCGAGGGGGGGCGATGTGGAGACGTTGGCCGCCAAGTTTGGAGGGCCCAGCGTCGCCGGTGGCGCCGACATTTGGCCGCTCGCCAAGTTCACCGCAATGCTCGAGGCCGCTGCGGTCGAGAAAGGGGACCCGCTGTTCGGCCTCACGCTCGGAAAGGCCTTTCAACTGAGCGGGCTGGGTCCAATCGCGCCGCTCATGATGGCGTCTCAGACCGGCGCTGACGCGTTTTCAAAGTTCACACGATACTTTCCGGCTTTCCAAAATAACACACACTATGGATTTGCTCTCAACGGTGACGTTGCAAGATTGAGCTATCTCATCACGGATCCAACGGTGAAGTTACGAAAGCAGGATGCTCTGTTCACAATCGCCCTTGAACATTCAATTCTTACGACACTGCTTGGAATGGAGGTGTCGCCGCTTTGGATCGACTTTCAGCACGCTCCCAGCTCGGACACCATTGTTGCCGAATATCGCACCTTTTTTCGCTGTGAGGTCCGCTTCGGGCGAAACGAGAACGCCATCTATTTTCCGGCGGCAAATCTCGGTGAATCAGCAAAATACTCGGATCCAAACTCGAGCGCCAAACTGGAAGCCGAGTTGGTTGATTCGATTCGCGCGCGAGAGCAGCATTTGGGATTTTCCGCCTCAATCGAAGCTTGGATGACGTCGGCTCTTTCCGCCGGCATGAATATCGATGTCGAGAATGCCGCGAGCGATTTCGGGATGAGTCTTCGTTCGTTTCAGCGAAAGCTTTATGAAAGCGACATCAACTATCTCGACCTTCGCAACAAGGTGCGTCTCCACATTGCAAAGTCTCTGCTAAAAATGACGTCCATACCGATTACGTCGATCGCATTCTATCTTGGATATAGTGAAACGAGCGCGTTTTGCCGTCACTTCAAAAAGATGTCTCACGTGACCCCATTGCAATTCCGGCACGGTGTCGCCTCCGCCGACTTGCCCATGGATTTCTCTAAGCCCAATTAAATGGGCAATCTACGCAGTTCTCGCGGTGCTGAGTCGTGTCGGCTTCCCTTCGGAACAGCAAGCTACCGAAAAAACTCTAGCTTCGGTTTTGCTTCAGCTTAGAGTCGGAGTTGGCGCAAACTGTCAAGTTTGGTTCGGTCATACCAATAAAGATACTTCCTTTTGTGGCACCGCTAAAGACGTGCCTCACTAGGAGGAAGCGCTGTGAGAAGAATTTTCTCGATGATTTGCGTCATGGTATTGGCGCTTTTTTCCGCGCGGGCTAACGCGACAGCCGAATGGCCCGGTGTAACGCATTCAGAGATCAAAATCGGCGCGACGTTCCCCTTCAGCGGGCCTGCATCCGCTTATGCGACGACAGGAAAGGGGCTTATTGCCTACATTGAGTATCTCAACGGAAAGGGGGGTGTAAATGGTCGCAAGATTAACTTCATCGCATACGATGATGCTTACAGCCCGCCAAAAGCCGTAGAGCAGACGCGACGGCTAGTCGAGAATGACGGCGTGGCCTTCATCTTTGGGTCGCTCGGCACGCCGACTAACGCAGCAACAATCAAATACTTGAACGCGAAAAAGGTGCCTGACCTCTTCATCATCTCAGGTGGGTCGAAATTCACCGACTTTTCCGAATTCCCTTACACGACGACCGGGATTCCGAGCTACGAAACAGAAGGCCGAATCTACGCGAAGTACATCTCGGAGACCTTACCCAAAGCGAAGATAGCTCTGCTCTATCAGAATGACGATCTCGGTCGTGATTTCTTGAATGCCCTCAAGTTCCAGTTCAAGGACGATTTCGCAGATCGGGTCGCGACTGCGTCCTACGAGGTCACCGAGCCGACCATTGATAGCCAGATTGTAAGGCTGAAGAGTTCGGGGGCCGACGTCCTGGTCATCGGCGCTACACCCAAATTCGCGGCGCAGGCTCTCCGCAAAGCAAACGAGCTCAACTGGAGGCCGCTGCGAATCCTCAATGTTGTGTCCAGCTCGATTGCCGCGACGCTGAAGCCAGCAGGACTCGAAGCGTCGACAGGCGTTGTTTCGGCAACGTATCTCAAGGATGCGGTTGATCCAAAGTACGCCGGGGACTCGGGAATCAAGTTGTTTCGGGAGATCATGGCTCAGCATGTACCCGGAGCCGACCTGTCAGACCTGAATTACGCAGGCGGCATGGTCAATGGGATGATTCTTGAGCAAGTTCTGAAGCAATGTGGAGACGACTTATCGCGTGAGAATGTCCTCAAGCAGTCGCGCAGCCTCAAGAATCTGAAATTGCCGTTGGTTCATGCGGGCATCCTGGTGAATACCAGTGGAGGCAACAGTCAAGCGTTCACCCAGCTGTTGCTTCAGCGATTCAACGGTACGAGTTGGGAGTCCATGGGGAACATTATCGGCGTTCCAATTGAGCAGGACGGACGGTGACCCTGCGAAAGTGAAGCTCAATCCTTGCGACAGGCTGGCCAAGCTTGACGGTGAGTTGGCGCGGGGGGCTTCCGCGCCAACGGCTTTCCGGGGGCATGCGACTGAACGCCCCTCTTTCAATTATCCACCGTGGGCGACCATGACGTGACGCACGACCGTGTAATCTTCAAGGGCGTAGAGAGACATATCCTTGCCGTAACCCGACCGCTTGAGGCCGCCATGCGGCATCTCGTTAACAAGCATGAAATGGGTGTTGATCCACGTACAGCCATAGCGGAGCCGAGCGGCGCAAGCCATCGCTCGGCTAACGTCCTTTGTCCATATCGAAGAGGCGAGGCCGTAGTCGCTGTCATTGGCCCAGGTTATGGCCTCCTCGGCATCCGAGAAGCGCGTCACAGAGACAACCGGTCCAAACACCTCTCGGCGCACGATCTCGTCGGTCTGTCGAGCGCCGGCCACAACGGTGGGTTGGTAGTAGAAGCCATTCTTGCCAACCGATCCGCCGGTGGTGATTTCAACGTGCTTCAATTCTGCGGCGGTCTTGACGAAAGATGCCACCCGTTCCTGCTGACGTCGTGAGATCAACGGGCCGATTTCGTTCTCTGCGTCGTCGGAATGGCCGTATTTGATGGTCGAAACGGCGGCGCTCAAGTCGGCAACCAGCTTGTCATAGACCTTGGGTCCCGCGTAGACGCGGCATGCCGCTGTGCAGTCCTGACCGGCGTTGTAGTAGCCGAAAGCACGCAGGCCGGACACGACGGCCTCAAGATCCGCATCGTCGAAAACAACTACTGGGGCTTTCCCGCCGAGCTCAAGGTGGGTGCGCTTAACCGAACCGGCCGCCGCCTCGATGACTTTCTTGCCGGTTCCAACGTCGCCAGTGATCGAGATCATATCGATACCTGGGTGATTGATTAGCAGGCGGCCGACGCTCGCGCCGCGGCCGAGCACGACATTGACGACGCCTTCAGGCAATATCTCTGCAAGAGCGGTAGCGAGCTTGAGCGCGGTCAATGGCGTCTGCTCAGACGGCTTGAATACAACGGTGTTGCCCCCAGCGATGGCAGGAGCGAGCTTCCAGGCCATCATCATCAACGGGTAGTTCCAGGGGGCTATCGAGGCAACGACACCGATTGGGTCGCGCCGTATCATGGACGTGTGGCCGGCTAGATACTCCCCGGCGGCGATGCCTGGCATCCCGCGTACCGCCCCGGCGAAGAAACGGAAGCAGTCGACGATGGCGGGAATCTCGTCATTTAGGACCGCCTTGATCGGCTTGCCGCAGTTTAACGCTTCAAGCTTTGCAAAATCCGCCGCGTCATCCTCAATCCGGGCCGCGATTTTGAGGAGGTAACCCGAACGCTCGGCCGGAGTGGTTCGCGACCAGCTCGCAAACGACCGTTGCGCTGCTCCAACAGCCTCATCGATTTGGCTTTGCGAGGCTTCTGCGATCCGCAGAATTGCTTCGCCGGTTCGAGGGTTGAATATTGTCTCCTCGGCGTCCGTTCCGGCTACCAATTTTGAGCCGATCAGCATCTTCGTCTGCATGGTGAGGTCTTTCCAGTCTCTGCGTAATGATTGCGGGTGTCTGCGCGATATTCGGTAGATAGCGGTAAGCTTTGGGAGGCTCGGGAGGCTAGCCAGCCTTGTCCGCGGCCGCCGTGAGGCGCGCGATTCCAGATTTCATAAAGGGCAGAACGATCAACCCGGCGACCAGGACCACCACACTGGTGAGGATCACGCCATAGTTCTCGTACCAGCTTGTTTCAGGCCTTCGAGGCCAGGCGAGATTGACAATCGCGGCAACGCCGTAGATCTGAGCAAGCACTGTGACTGGCATGCCCCAAGCTCCAAGGTTGAACTGGCCTGATGGGCTCCAGCCGTTTAACCGGGCCGACAATGCGCCGACCACGACCATCTGGAAGGCAAGGTAAATGCCGACCGCGGCAAAGCTGACGACCACCGCGATCGCGTCGGAAAGGAAATAGCCGCACAGAGCGATGCCCGCGGGAACGAGTCCACACAGAATGAGCGCCTTGCTTGGGACGTGGGTCGAAGACAGCTGTGCCAGCGCCTTTGATCCCGGCAACATGCCGTCGCGCGCAAATGAGAAGATGAGACGGCTGGCGGCGGCCTGAAGGCTAAGTACGCAGGACAGAAAAGAAACGAGCACGACGAGGAGCACGGCACGCGCCCCGAACTCGCCGAAATTCGCGGTCAGCACCGTCCACACGGGGTCGGCATCCTTGCCGGAAATCACGGCGCCGAGATCCTTGACCGCCAAGATGAGCGCAACGCACACGAACATGGCGGCAGCGCCGCCGATATAGATGGTCAGGCGCATCGCGCGAGGGATGGTCTTGCCCGGGTGTGGTACCTCTTCGGCGACATCGCCGCAGGCCTCGAAACCGTAATACTGAAAAATTCCAGCCAGGCTTGCGGCGAGAAAGGCAGGCAAATAGCTCGCTTCGCCACTCACAGAGCTAGTATCGAACAGGACCGAGAAGGACTGCTGACGACCGAATAAAAGCAACCACGCACCGACGACCAGCGCGCCACATAGTTCGCAGATGAACCCAGTCATCGCAACGCGAGCGAGGATCTTCGTTCCACCAAGGTTGAGCAGCGTAGATGCAAAGATGATCAACATTGCCGTGACGGCGTTGACCAAAGGCGAGGGGGTAAAGCCGGCGAGAAGCGCCAAATATGGACCGGCTCCCATAGCAACTGCCGCAACGGTCGTTGCTAGGGCCCACAAATAGACCCAACCGGTCATCCAACCCCAGCGTTCGCCGACAAGTCGACGAGCCCAAGGATAAACGCCGCCGGCGATCGGGTACTGTGCAACGATTTCAGAGAAAACCAAACAGACCAGAAATTGCCCGGCCCCGACGAGCAGATAACTCCAAAACATGGGAGCTCCACCCGTCGACAGAGCAAATTGAAAGAGCGTGTATACGCCCACCACGGGCGACAAATAGGTGAAGCCAAGGGAGAAGTTCTCCCAGAGGCTCATGGATCGATCGAACGAGGTTGCGTAGCCGAGTTGTCGGAGCTGGGTATCATCCGATACATCGTTCGCGTCCGCAGGGTTCGTCATATCGTCTCCATGCCAGTTATCCATTCAGGGAAGAACGACGTAACTGTCGACTTCTACAAATCATGACGGTCTGCCGGGTGGGCGAGTCTTGACGAATGGCGCCATTGAAGTGGCTGCAGCGCGCTGCGTGCCATCCGTCGCGAACTGGTCCGATGATCGTTGTTGCCGAGACGTCCCTGCCGCATCTTCAGTTTCGGAGCGCGTAGCACAACGCGTGCCAACGGCAACACGATTGAAAATCAAGCACTTGGCGTAGTCTCTGGAAATCCGGGAGGCGGCGCTGTTGCGTGTTTGCAAATGTGCCGCTGCAATTGCGCAGCACCAGGAGCGCCGCCAGCACCGCTCGCAACTCGTGCGGGTCGCGCAAGGGAAGCAGCTAGTCTCGGCTGCGAAGCGGCGTGCTCTGTGCAGCCAGTACAGTCTCGCGGCGGGAGGTGCGTCTTCCTCGTGAGGAATATTGCGCTCTTGCGAGCTGAGGGTAACCGTGGCTCTTCGTGGGAAGTGATGTCGGCAACGCGCACATTTGCCGATCAATCGGCGGCGGTCGTAGTCCGGCAGTAGCAGCCGCGCGCCCGGGGGCTAGAGCCACATCAGCGCCAGCGCTTAGTGCGAATTGCTGCTGCTCAATCTCAGCGGCGCTGCAGAATTGCAGCAAAAGAGCGTTGCGCGCTGCCTTGATAAATAGCTTCCGCGCGAGCAATCCGTTGAAGGACCATGACTAATTTCTTTGGCGCGGACCTTGCTACGGCAGCTTCGAAGTCTTCCAATTCCAAGGAGCAGTCGGTAATGGCACGTGATCCCAAGTACGATATTCTTTTTGACAAGGTGAAGATCGGCCCAAAGGTCTCGCCTAACCGATTTTTTCAAACGTCTCATTGCGCCGGCGTAGGATCCGAGCGGCCAGGCATGCAGGCGAAGTTCCGCGGCATGAAAGCCGAGGGTGGCTGGGGCGTTGTGTTCACTGAGTTTTGCTCGATCCATCCCGAGTCCGATGAGTTTCCTTATACGTCGGCGCGGCTGTGGGACGAGGGTGACGTCCGCAATCTGCGACCGATGTGCGACGAGATTCACCAGCATGGTTGCCTCTCCGGAGTCCAACTCTGGTACGGCGGCATTCATTCGCCGCGGCTTGAATCGCGCGAAGTGCCACGGTCGGCGTCGTGCCTTCCGTCCAATCTCTTGCCGGCGCGCACGGTGTACGCCGCCGAGTGCGACGAAGACGACATCAAGGCCGTCATCAATATGTATGTACTGGCTGCCAAGAGGGCGCAGGACGCCGGCTTCGATCTGCTCGAAGTCACGGCTGGCGACAGCACGTTCCCGGTGCAGTTTCTCGAGCGGCGCTACAACAAGCGTACCGACAAATACGGTGGCTCACTGGAAAACCGTGCTCGCGTCTATATCGAGGTCATGAGCGCGCTCAAGAAGGCCTGCGGCGACACCAGCGCTATCACGACGCGTTACGAAATTGACACCCTGCAGGGACCGCATGGCCTTCAGGCCAAGGACGAAGGCATCAAGTTCGTCGAATTGATGCATAAGGAAGGTGTTTGCGATCTCTGGGCGGTCAAGATCGGCGATTACGAGGAGTGGGGCGAGGACGCTGGCACATCGCGCTTCCGGAAATCCGGCTGGATGCTGCCTTTCGTCAGGGAAGCCAAGAGCGTTGTGGGCAATGTGCCGGTGGTGGTCAACGGCCGCTATACAAGCCCGGACGACATGGTGGCGGTCATTCGTGGTGGCATTGCCGACATTATCGGTGCAGCGCGCCCTTCGATCGCCGATCCCTTCCTGCCCAAGAAGATCGAGCACGGCAGACCTGAGGATATTCGCGAATGCATTGGCTGCAATCAGTGTGTGTCGAAGTTCAACCAGGCCGGGCTTCTGAACTGTACCCAAAACGCAACCTCCATGGAGGAGTACCGTCGCAACTGGCATCCGGAGCGTTTCTCCAAGACTTCTGACCCATGCTCGGTCTTGGTCGTTGGCGGCGGTCCCGCTGGTATGGAATGCGCGAGAGTTCTCGGCGAGCGGGGCTATGACGTTCATCTGCGGGAAGCAGAGGCCGAACTCGGTGGCCACTTGCGCAATGTCATTCGCTATCCTCGGATGAACGAGTGGGGGCGCGTGACCACCTATCGCCAGCTTCAGCTCGCAAAGATGAAGAATGTCGAGGTGCACCTGGGCGTCGGCAAGATGTCGGCGGATGACGTGATTTCCTACGGTGCCGATAAGGTCGTCATCGCGACTGGATCGCACTGGGCCACCGACGGGCTCGGTGCCGAAGGCCATAGCGCGCTACCCGGCTGCGATGCTCGGCTCCCGAATTGCTTGACTCCCGAGCAGATCATGGCGGGCAAGCCGATTCCAGGAAACCACGTTGTGGTTCTTGATGGCGACGGCCACTTCACCGGCGTTAGCATGGCAGAACTCGCCGCGGATCGTGGCAAGAAGGTTACGTTCCTTACGAACATGTCGGATCCGGCGGAATACAGCCAATTCACGATGGAAGTTCAGAACAACAAGCGTCTGATGTATGAGAAGGGCATCACGCTAGTTCGCAACCACTGGGTTGATTCCTACGAGAACGGCAAACTGACGATGTTTTATCTTTATCGGCACGGCTGGGCACTGACCGATCCGGAGAATGGAAAACTGCCGCGTCGGGAAAGCACAGATACGGTTGTGCTCGACGTGGACGCCATCATCCTCGTGACATCCCGCGTGCCCAATCAGGACCTGTATCAGCAGGTGAAGCAACGGCGTGGCGAGTGGGACAAGCACGGACTGCAGGCAGTCTACCGGGTAGGAGACTGCTATGCGCCGCGACAAATCTCTGACGCGATCTTCGACGGGCATCGTCTTGCGCGCGAGTTTGACAGCCCGCATCCCCAATATCCGCTCCCCTGGATTCGAGAGCGGCAGCTATGGGGCGCCGAGACGGTCCCTGTGCTGGGCGACAGCCGTCCCGCAGTCGAAGCCTTATCCTGAGCTCGCGGGACGCGGCGTCCCGGCAGAAATGCCGGGCGCCGTGCTATCCGGGTCAGGCCCCAAGATCTTCAAGACAGCTCCGGATACGAGCGACGTATCGGCCGCCGTTGCTTCGTGCCGGCGATGTTTGCCATTTAGGATTTCAGCGCGATGCAAACTCGCGAAATATTCTCGCAATTCACGTCGTTCTCGATCGGCGTGTTCTATCTGATCGCGGTGACGGCAATCGCCGCGTTCCTGGTCGGGCTAGTCCGTCATATCCTGCGCTATCGCCGTGGCCGACCGGCGGGTATTCCCGTCGATTGGCGCGGCGGCCTGCTTCGGATGTTTGACGACATTGTCACGCATCGAACGCTCAGCAGACGCGATCCCTATGCCGGCGCCGCGCACAGGATGATCTTCTTTGGTTTTGCGACGCTGTTCATCGGTACCTCAATCATTACCCTCGAACACGACATCGTAAAGCCGATGAGCGGCCTGACGTTCTGGAAGGGCTGGTTTTATCTGATCTTCAGCCTCGCGATGGACGTGGCGGGCGCCTTCCTTATCGTCGGCCTAGTGATGATGATCGGCAGGCGGGCGTGGTTCAAGTTGGCAAAGCTTGATTACGTCCGCCGTTATCGTGGCGACACCAAGCCTCTCCCGCGAGCCGTAGCCTGGCGCATTGAGGACTGGGTTTTCCTGATTCTTCTACTGCTGATCGCGATATCGGGCTTTGTCCAGGAAGCCGCACGCCTGATCATCGACAAGCCGGCGCTGTCGGATTTGTCGCCGATCGGAGCAGCTTTGGGGCAGGCGCTGACCGCGTTCGGGCTCACTGATGGGGGAGCAGGCATTGTTCGCCGTGTCAATTGGTGGATCCACGGTGCGCTGGCGCTCGCTTTCATCGCCGGGGTCGCCTGGACCAAGGGTAAACACATCGTTGCGGCCTTTGGGTCGCTCGCCGTGCGGGACCGTTTGAGCGTTGCCAGGCTTCCAGCAGTTCCGGACGAAGGCCCCGTCGGCGTCACAAAAGTCAATGACTTCTCCTGGCGTGACATGCTGCACTTCGATGCATGTACGAAATGCGGCCGCTGCCACGACGTATGCCCGGCACGCAACAGTGGTTTTCCCCTTAGTCCGAGAGATCTCATCCTGGACCTGCGGCTCCTCGCACAGAAAGGCGACGGAGATGCCAACCCCCATGAGGTAATCGCGCCCGAGACCCTCTGGGCCTGTTTGTCCTGTGGCGCATGTGCAGAGATCTGCCCCGTTGGCATCGAACAACCGGTCAAGATCGTCAAGATGCGCCGCGCACTCGTCGATAAGGGCGAGATGGACCCGACTCTGCGCGGAGTTCTCGAATCGGTAGCAAATGTCGGCAACAGCTTTGGTGAGTCCGCCCGCAAACGTGGTGCGTGGACCCGCGAATTGGAGTTTCCAGTCAAGGATGCACGGAATGAGCCGGTCGAAGCCTTATGGTTCGTCGGCGACTTTGCCTCTTTTGACCCGCGCTCGCAGGCGGTATCGCGTCTCGTTGCTCGGCTGTTTCGGGCTGGTGGCCTCGACTTCGGCATCATGTTCGAGGGGGAGCGGACAGCGGGCAACGACGTGCGGCGTGTCGGCGAAGAAGGGTTGTTCGAGTCGCTGTCGGCTCACAACGCCGGACAGATGGACCGATGTCGTTTTGACTGGCTGGTGACGACGGATCCGCATTCGCTCAACTCACTGCGTAATGAATATGGCGCTGCAGTGAAGGGGCGCAAAGTGCTCCACTATACCAACGTGCTCGCCGATTGGCTGGAAAGCGGACGGCTGAAAGTGACCCGGCCGATTGGCAAGCGCGTGACCTACCACGATCCCTGCCATCTTGGTCGCCTGAACAAGGAGTACGACGCGCCGCGTCGGGTGCTCAAGGCAATCGGCTGCGAACTCATCGAGATGCCCCGGTCGCGGGACAACTCATTCTGTTGCGGAGCAGGCGGTGGCCGTATTTGGACGCCCGATCCGCCTGGGGTCGAAAAGCCGTCTCATAACCGAATGCACGAGGCGGCATCTCTGGGCGACATCGACGTCTTCGTAACCACATGCCCAAAGGATCTTGCCATGTTTGAGGATGCGCGAAAGGCGAGCGGCCACGAAAAGGACTTCGTGGTAGCGGACCTCGCCGAGCTGGTGGCCGAAGCGATTGAATTGAAGGCAATTCCCGCCGGCTATCTTCCGGATCTCGCCAATAGGATTGCCGAGAGCCTCGCCGACAAAGTGGCCGGGCGCGTTGTGCCCAAGTTGATTGAGGCGCTTTCGGGTGCCGGCGGTTCCTTGCAAATCGCCGCGCCGGCAGCCTCCGCTGGTGTCGCGGTAACGTCGGTCCGTGAGCATGCCCTGGCGCCGAGCCAGGAACAGGCCGGCACCAACGGTGCTTGGGCCATAACGCCGATCCGGGCCGCCGTGGTGGCCGACTATGATCGGCCTGCGCGGCAGGGGCTCAGGATCCTCGTGGCGGTCAAACACATCGGAAAGCTCGGAGATGAATTCGGCTTTCTCGCTGACGGCACTGACGTTCGGCCCGACGATCTAGAATTCCAACTTAACGAATTTGACGAGACGGCCCTGGAGGCTGGATTGAAGCTCGTCGAACAGGCAGGACAGGGAGAAGTGGTCGCAGTGACCATCGGTACCGAGGATGCCGAACCCTCCTTGCGTAAAGCGCTCGCCAAGGGCGCACATCGCGGGGTGAGGATCTGGCGTGCCGAGGCGTCACCCTCTGACCCCATCGCCGTGGCCTCGCTGCTCTCGGGCGTAGCAACGCTGGAAAAGCCGGATCTCATCCTGACGGGGGTGCAGTCCAGTGATTTCGCGAACGGCGCGACGGCTGCCGCCATCGGCGGAATTCTTGGCTTGCCGCATGCGGCGGTCGTCGTCGGGTTGCAATGGGATGGCAAGGGACGGCTGAACATCGAGCGCGAGCTCGAGGGCGGAGTGCGCCACCGCCAGGAGATACCATGGCCTGCCGTGCTCTCGATCCAGGCGGGGGCCAATGTGCCTCGTTACGCGACCATGCGGATGATCAAGGACGCGAGGAACAAAACGGTGAGCGGGCCGCAGATCTCCAGCGTCGACCCCCACGCGTTCAGTCGTCTCGTCGCCGGGATGGAACGGCCGCCAGTCGGCCAGGCGACCATGATCGACGGCTCCGCCAATGACGTTGCCACCAGGGTAGCCGCCATCATTCGCGAGAAGAGAGGGGTTTGAGATGAACGACATTCTCGTGATTGCGGAGCATCTGCGCGGTACACTCAGCCCCCAAACGGCCGAGGTGATTGGTTTTGCCCTTCATGCCAAGAGCCAGCTCGGCGGGCGCTTGCGCGTCGCGATCGTCACCGCCGACCCGATCCCGTTTCAGTCCGGACTGAGCCTTGACGGTGTCGATGAGGTGCTGGCGGTCCCCGCCGCGAGCGATCATTTCGACCCGGCGATCTATGAGGAAGCGGCCCTTTGTTTGGCGCTTGAGCTCAAGCCGCGGCTCATCATGATGGGCCACAGCGTCAATGGCATGGGCTTCGGCCCAGCTTTGGCCGTGCGCCTGGGCGGCGGTTTTGCGAGCGACGTCTTCAACCTCGACATCGACAATGGCAATATCTCCGCTACAAGGGGTGGTTACGCCAACAAGGTGCAGACGCGACTGGATGTCTCGGCCAACTGCGTGACGACGGTCCTTGTGCGAGGCGGAAGCGCGAAGCCGCCCTCGGCCGTAGAGAAGATGCTGCCTGTGCGTACGGTGAAGGTCGACTTCAGCCCGATAGCTTCCGTTCTCGCGTCCCATGGCGAGTACATCGATCCGCCTCCAGCAGACGTGGATATTACGAAGGCGGAGTTCATTCTCGCAGTTGGGCGAGGCATTCAGGACGAGAAGAACATCGAACGTTTCCGCGCGCTAGCGGAGAGGTTGGGTGCGACGTTTGGTTGCTCACGCCCGATCGCCGATTCCGGCTGGTTACCTAAGGCCCATCAGGTTGGCCTGTCAGGAAAAGTCGCACAAAACTGCAAGCTCTACATCGCACTGGGCATCTCTGGTGCGGTCCAGCATCTCCACGGCATGAAGCACGTCGACACGATCGTCGCGATTAACACCGATCGAAATGCGCCGATCTACAACGTCGCTTCATTTGGAGCAACGGTCGATCTCTTCGAGTTCGCCGACGCTCTGGAAAAAGGTTTCAACTGATGTGGTCGGTCGCCATTGGCGTGGTCTCTCTGATGGTGGCTTGGACAGTTCGGAAGGAACATTATTGAAACTGTCAGCCGACTGGTTGCGGCACCGCGCAAAGCACGCCCCGCATGAAGTGGACAGAAAATCTCTTTCAAGAGTTCGTCGATGCCCTCAATACAGCAAGGGACGACGATGAGTTCGAGCGTGTCGCAACGCGCACCGCGAACGGTCTCGGGTTTCGCTGGTTTGCCTATCTGCGCTTGGCGGACGGCCTTCCGCGTCTCATCTCTTCTTATCCGAAATCCTGGACCAGCCGATACCTAGGCCTGAGATATCAGGAACTGGATCCCGTTGTCCGTCGTGCGCATGCTGAGAACGCAGCATTCAGCTGGGGAACGGGTGGGGCAATCCGTCCTAAGTCGAAGGCTGAGAGCAGGTTCTTCGATGAGGCAACTACCTTCGGAATTAAGTCTGGACTCACCGTGCCGATTCGGGGCGGCTTTGGACGAATGGCGGCGTTCACGCTGGCAACCGACGATCCTCAGATGCAGACGGAACGCCTCCTGGACGGCTCTCGAAACGCGCTACACCTGATCGGGCTCTACTTTCACACGCATCTCGCCGAGCGCTTGCGCAATGGGTCTGAAACGATTGAGAGCGCTCCAGATTTGAGCCAGCGGGAGCGGCAATGCCTTGCCTGGGCCGCCCGAGGCAAGACCATAGCCGAAACTGCCGTGCTCGTTGGAGTAACGCCGCGGACCGTGGCTTTTCATTTGGAAAACGCCCGTCGCAAGCTCGACGCCGTCTCGATCGCTCACTGCGTCGCCCAAGCGATGCGCCGCGGCCTTCTGTCCTAGAAGCGTCATTCATCCAATCGCAGGATTTGCCTATCTTCCGAGTTTCTGTCTTGGAAGTGTCAACGGCTGTTTGCTAAGAATTGCTCAAACTTCCCCACGCTTCTATGCGACCTGTTAAAAGCAACAGGCGCGGAACGCTGCGCATTTTGCTCTGGTGTGCTCCCTTCAAATGGAGTTCGCCATGTACGCCATTGCTTTCGACAATCGCCAGGCGGGTCAGAATCTCGATCTTCTGGCGAAGATGTTTCGCCTGCGCCGCAGCGTCTTCAAGGATCGACTAGATTGGACTGTGTCGGTCTCTGGCGATTTCGAGCTCGACATTTACGACGCCCTCAACCCGACCTACCTTCTTATCATATCGGCTCAGGAAGACGTCGTCGGCTGCGTCCGGCTTTTGCCAACCTCCGGACCAAACATGCTGGCCGACACGTTTTCGGCGCTTCTTGGAGGCGCTTCGGCGCCTAAAAGCGAGCGCATACTGGAAAGCTCCAGATTTTGCGTCGACACGGCGCGAGCCGTTGAGCTTGGTCGCAACGGTCTCAATCGGGCAACGTTCATGCTCTTCGCCGCGATGATTGAATTCATGCGTGTGAAGAACGCTCAGTCGATCGTCACCGTGACTGATACAAGGATGGAGCGGATCTTACGGCGAGCAGGTTGGCCGCTGCAGCGCATCACCGAGCCGCAGGCGCTCGGTACGACTATGGCTCTCGCCGGTTTCCTGCACGCTTCGGACCAATCACTCGACGCAATGTATCGTCAGGCTGGCGTGGAAGGACCCATACTCGGCATGACCGACGCGAAACCAATGGCTGCCTAAGAGCTGCCCTAGTCCAAGGACGCTTGAGCCGTGCTTGCCGATCCCCGTCGCAGCTGCGTTGTCCTCGTCAATTTGACGCGTGCCTTCCCAGTTGGTGTCGCTGACGCTTTCGCTTCTCGACACTCCGCGAGCATGGCTCAGCTTTCCGTCGGCAGCGAATATCTGGCTGTTCCTCGGGTTGTGATTGGCGAATACGAAGAGACATTATTGCCAGGCCGGTTCAGCGGGGCAGCGAAGCGTCTCGACATCGAGACGCTTGCGCTGTGGCGAGACACTCAATTCATCGATCTGTTGGCGCAGGCCAATATCACGGATGTCTTTTTGGGCGGCGCGTTTCTTGAAGAGGAGATCCTGGTTACTGCCCTGGAAGGCGCAAGACGTGGTTACGATATCCGAATCTTGTCAGATCTGTCAGTCGCGCGGTTCGAAACGGACCGCTGTCTCGTGTTCGAACGTGTCGCTCATCATGGTATCGTTGCTACGACCGTCGGGCAGGCCTTGCTGGAATGGTCAGTGTCTCTGGATGATCCAGTGATAATCCGGAGGATCCGTCAATTGCTGTCCTAGGAGGCGCCCCCCGCAAGCGATCCCGCTCGCGAGGCGGGCTCTCGTGAACCGAGCCTGCTGCGCAGTCTCGGCCTCCGGCTTCGATCCCTGGCGCAATCTGCGTTCTCGGGGCGAATGTGAAGCCTGGATCATCTTCGAGTAGTTGCCGTTGAGACTGTCCGATTCGCCCGAGCTTTGAAGGATTATCTGCCAACGATCGTTATGGAGCCGGCCGCATGCGGCCGGCGCTTTTATAGGTGCCCCCAAAAGGCGGGGTGGGCGGCGCTCCCGCATAGCCCCGAACCGGCAGGCTGCAACCGCGCCTCTTCAAAGACGTCCATGATCGACTGTGCCGATGACGCGGTCCTGCGCTCCGCTTCGGCCGTACCGGTGCAGCCAGCCTCTCGCGTTCGGGGCTTTCCGGTCGCTCTTCGCCGCCCACCCCGCCTTCCGGGGGCAGGGCGCGGAAGAGGAGCGAAGGGGATCGTCATGCACCGAAAATCAGAACGCCATTCGTCGACGAAGCAGAAAGCCAGCCTTTACGAGGAAATCACGTCTCAGCTGATCGCTGAGCTTGAGGCTGGCATCTTCCCATGGGCGCGACCCTGGGGCACGTGTGGAGGGAGCGATCATTTCGCCCTGCCAAAGAATGCCGCTACCAGCAAAACCTATTCCGGCATCAATGTCCTGATCCTGTGGGGGAGGCTCTTCGAGTGCGGATTTGCTTCGCAGCGCTGGCTCACCTTCCGGCAGGCCTCAAGCCTTGGTGGTGCTGTGCGCAAAGGCGAGCACGGTGTTACCGTGTGCTACGCGGACCGCTTCATCCCGAAACGCGAACCTGGCCGCGACGGCAGCGGAACTACCTCGGTTGAAAAGGAGGAAGCGGCCGTTCCGTTCCTCCGCCGCTATACTGTGTTCAACATCGATCAATGCGACGGCCTGCCTGACCAACTGCTGACGACCGCACCACCCTTGCCCGAGCGGGAGATTGTGCCACAGGCGGAGGCATTGGCCGCTGCGACCCATGCCGACATCCGGATCGGCGGTGCCGAGGCCTTCTATCTTCCTTCGCGCGATACGGTTCACATTCCGCCTCAGCCGGCCTTCTTCGAGCAGATCAACTACTATCGCACCCTGTTTCACGAACTCGGACATTGGACCGGCCACCCCAGCCGGTTGAACCGCGATCAGTCCGGCAGGTTCGGCTCCAAGCCTTATGCCTACGAGGAACTGGTGGCCGAACTGACCGCTGCTTTCGTCTGCGCGGCGCTCTCGATCAGGCCGACCGTGCGCCATGCAGACTATCTCGGCTCATGGCTCAAGACCCTGCGCGAAGACAACCGCGTCATCTTCCGCGCCGCCAGCAAAGCTTCGAAAGCTGCCGACTTGCTGCTCGCGTGCGCGCCACAGCGAGGGGAGTCATCAACCCCGGCCGAGACAGATCTCTGACGTCTCGGCTCCGGCAGCACCCGGCGCATCCCGCCGCGCCGCTACCGCCCACCCTACAAAGCCTCTCGATCCCAGGGCCTTCGATGAGGCTCCGCGTCGCCAAATTTGAGCCTTCCCCCAACTGGAAAGAACCATGAGCCATGGAACTGCGCAATATCGCTCTCAGCGACCTCACCATCGCAACCGTAAATGTCCGTCACGCCCGCAAGGCCCCCGATGTCTCGGACATCCTGCCGTCGATCCGCTCGCGCGGCGTGCTCCAGCCTTTGCTGGTCAGGCCTCAAGGCAAGCTGTTCGAGATCATTGCCGGACGGCGACGCTATTTTGCAGCCATCAAGGTAGCGGAAGAGCAAGGCATACCGATCGTCGAGGTGCTGTTGCCCTGCGCAGTCGCCGCAGACGGTAGCGATGTGGATGCCATGGAAGCATCGCTCATTGAAAATGTCGCGCGCGCCCCAATGGATGAACTTGAGGAATACGAAGCTTTCGCAAAGCTCATCAAACAAGGGCGAAGCGTCGCCGAGATTGCCAAGACATTCGGGCTGACCGACCGCTACGTCAAACAGCGGCTTGCGCTCGCCAATCTACAAGGCGCGATCAAGGACGCCTATCGGGCGGGTCGGATCGAAGCTGAGGACTTGCAACTGCTCGCCACCGCCACGCGGCGCCAGCAGAAGGAATGGGTCACGGCCTTTCAGGTGGAAAATGATCTGGACAATGACGGCGAAAGCGCTCCGCGCGGCCATCAATTGAAGCAGTGGCTGTTTGGGGCCGAGCAGATCGCAACGTCGGCCGCGCTGTTCCCGCTCGGTGACTATAAAGGCGATCTCATCGCTGACCTTTTTGGAGACGTCAGCTATTTCGCCGATCTCGATCAGTTCTGGGCCTTGCAGAACGCCGCCATTGCCCGGCTCAAGGATGAACTGGTGGCGAAGGGGTGGAAAGTGACGGTGCTCGAAAAGGGCACGCGCTTCCAGGCATGGCGATATGACGAAGCAGACCTTGATGACGGGGGCGAAGTCTTCATCGAGGTGCGCGGCGATGGCGTCTCGGAGACCCATCAAGGCTACCGCGCAGAACAGGATATTCGCCCGTCCCGCGACGGGAAGGACGTCCAGAAGGAAGCCCCAAGGCCGGAACTGACCAAGGCGGCCGAGAACTATCTGGCGCTGCACCGGCACGCCATCGTCCGGGCCGAACTACTTGCCAAGCCCGGCGTCGCGCTGCGGCTCGCCGTGGCTCATATGATCGTGGGCTCGCCGCTTTGGAGCGTGAAGCCGGAGCCGCAGCGGGCCGACAAGGAAGCGATCGCCGAGACGGTGTCGGCAAGCCCCGCGCAGGCCGCATTCGAGGCCGAGCAGCTCGCTGTGCTGCAATTGCTGCACCTCGAAAAAAGCTATTACGGCTCGGTCACGCGCGGCAATGGCGATGCCTTCGCGGCGGCCACGATCTTCGCACAATTGCTGACCCTGAACGACGAGGCGGTGCTGCGGGTTATCGCGCTCGTGATGGCCGAGAGCCTTGCGGCGGGATCGCCGCTGGTCGAAGCCGCCGGCTTGGTCGTCAAGCCCGACGTTGCACAGTGGTGGAAGATGGACGACACCTTCCTAGACCTTCTCAAGGACCGGACGGCGATCAATGCACTGCTCGCCGAGCTTGCGGGCAAAGCCGTGGCCGATGCGAACGTTTCGGAGCCCGGCAAGGTGCAGAAGCGGATTATCCGCGATTGCCTGAACGGCGAGGGAAGGGAGCGGGTGGAAGGGGCCTTCGTGCCGCGTTACATGGCCTTCCCGATCGGGCATTACGACGGCGAAAAATCGCTCTCTCTGGCCAGCGCCTGCGAGATCGTTAACCCTTTGTTTACCGGCCCTTGAGGCCTTCGATTCGGGCGCAAAGGAGCAATTTGCGCCCGAGTTTCTCGGCGTCCGAGTCGCCTTGGAGTCAATCCGACGAACTGCAAATTTAGCCGAAAGCGATTGCGACGACTCAGCCTATTGGTCGGTCCAGGCGCAGCGCGTGCAGCGCATCATGGAGCCGGCCATGGTTGATCCGTTCAAGGCATTTCCCGAACCGCATGCGGTCAAGCTCAGGCGCATCTGCCTCGCCCAGGTCGTCGTGAGCGTGTCAGCGCTCACGTCCACCGCCGCCCTGTTGTCTTGCCTCGTGATCGTTGCCAATAAGCTCTGAACCACATTCCGTCGAGGCGCCGTTCTATACGTATCGAGCAAAACCCTAAGGTCAAAAACGCGAAAGCCGGACCGTATCGCGCCCGGCGCGTCTACGATCCGGCTTAAACGACACCTTTCATTCCAGCCATCGCCGCGAGGTCAATCTGGCGACAAGTCCACCAAGTGGTAAGTCCACTCGGAGATGCCCCGGAGGGCGCTTTTGGCAGAAACGAAGGCGGCTCTTCGCGCGAAGACCTACTTCTTTTTCTTGGCTGCCTTCTTCGCCTTCTTCGCAACGGTCTTCTTTGCCTTCTTCGCTTTCTTAGCCATAAGCCCTCCGTCAATCCTCAGTCGATGCAAACCGGGAATCGGTATGCACAGAAAAAAGTGTAACACCGTTTTGAAGGATTGACAGTGAGGCGACCTAATCGCGCGCCTCCGAGTCGTTCGGCTCCGATCGAGACGACAACGCCCAGACCGACGAGGGCGCTTCAACGTCGCCCGGTCGCTGCAACGGCAATTCCTGGAAGCGCCAATCCCAAGTGAAGGGTTTAACTGATCGCTCCAATCAACGGAGCCTCGGAGAAAGCACCGTGAGACGGTTTCGCAAGCGCCTTTTGCGAGTGCCGGTTGGAATCAGTCAGCGCGGGCCAAATCTAGACCAACACTCAGCCGTCGTTCTGGATGGCGGGCACGGCCGAAGTTGGCGTAGAGCTTGCGGGGACCGAATGCGAACGCTTTCGGCAGAGGCTCACATAGTCCTTCCGGCTGTTCTCGCCGCGGCGGGTTTGGCCCGCCCCAATCGCGATGACCCGCGACATGACGCGGAAGAGCAGGTCTCCGCGGTCTTGTCGCGGTTGGGGACAATGTCGATGTCGGCGCGGATGGAGACGGTCTGGAGCTGGCCTCAGTGCCATCGTCCCGGCGCATACCGACAATCGGGTCGACTGTTATCCTTCAGTGCTAGCGGGCCCGATCTCCCTGCGCATGGCGTAGAGACCTATGGGAAGCGCTCCGCCTGCCAAAACCCTCGCCGATGACTTTTTTCCCCGCCGGACAAGTCCGGCTCCTCGCGGCCGCTTCGCTCCAAAAAAGCCATCGGCTCAGGTGCTCCGCATGCGCTACGCCCCGCGAGAGCGCGGGTTCGTGGGCGTTTCGCTTCCCATCACGGTCTCGCCATCGCGAGGGGATCGGCTCCTCGCGAACACAGAAGGATAAAGACCATGACCGCGATCGGATACGTCACCAAGAACGATAACGGCAGCTACAAGGGCCAGCTCCGCACCGTCTCCATCCGAGCCGACATCGACATCGTCCCCAACCGCGACAAGACCGCCGACACCCACCCGGACTTCCGCGTCCTGACCCAGGGCGTCGAGATCGGGGCAGGCTGGATCCGCCGCGGCGAGAATAGCCGGAAGGACTATGTGAGCCTGTCGCTCGCAGCGCCTGAATTCGGTCCCCGCAAGCTCTACGCCAACCTCGGCCGTGCCGCCGGCCAGGACGACGACAGCGTCTTCGCCCTGATCTGGAACCCGGCGGACTGACCCTGGCCGGCCCCCGCGAGCAGCGCTCGCGGGGGCCGTTCTCTTGCCCCAATTTGCCGAAACGATCTAAGGTTGAAAGCGCTCAGAACTGGGGGAACGCCTGAACAATTGTCTCAACACGCCGCGTCACCGCGGGCGCGATGACGCGCTATCACTCGATCCAGCGGGCTATGATGCATGCGACTGGGCGTGGGAGTTCTTGCGCCGGAATCCCGACTACGTCGCGGAGTGGCGAAGCTCAGTCCCTCGGCACTTGCCCTATGTGACGTTGAGCGACGGAACGCGGCTGTTGCGGCTTCGCCGGCGTTTTCCTCGCGCGGAGAAATGGGGGCTTCATGCCTTTGCCGATCCCGCTCTGTGCGCGCAACGGGCGCCGGCGTTCTGGCATGCGGATGCCCTGAAGAGGGTGATCCAGCTCTCCGCGAGGAATCGCGAGGACGACCTTGATGAGGCCTCTCTGTCGCTCGCGGACTTCAAGGTCGAGCGAAAGGCGGTGATCGATGCCGAGGGAGTGCCGCTGGTGATGATCAAGGGGCGGGGTACATACGTCGCCGTCAAAATTCAGGGGCTTTCCGTGCTGACCGCACGGTTCACCCCGGTCTTCGAGTTACACAATCTCTCTGATCTTGAAACGCAGTCCGAGCTCTTAAGACGTCTTGAGCGCTTTACCAAGCCGGACCTTAGAGGGATTCAAAAATCGGCCACAGACCAGCGTCTCCATCACGCGCTGATCGCGCTCGACGAGAGCCTGATCGGGAAAACCTATCGTCAGATCGCGATAACGATCTTCGGAGAGAAAAAAGTTGCTGAGGAATGGCAGGTTTCTAGTCAATTTTTGAAGGACCGCACCCGCCGCTTGGTCGCCAAGGGAACCGAATTGATGAAAGGCGGCTATCGCGATCTCCTCGGCTGAAACGGCTTTCTCTTCGCTCGCTTGACGAGCTTGGCTTGTGCCGGATGGCGAAACAAGGCCGAATATCTTCGCCACTACCAAAACGCCTCGTAATCTGACGACGCTTCTTTTGGCACCTCCTGGTTGTGCGAGGTGCTCCGAAGGAGCGTTCGACTATGACGAAAACGACTGACGATGGGCCGGAAAAGCCGTTCCTCAACACGGTTGAGGCCGCCACCTGGCTCAGGCTCACCAAGAACACACTGGAGAAGATGCGGGTGCATGGACGAGGCCCCGTTTATCGCAAGCACGGACGCTATGTCCGGTATCACATCGAAGACCTCGTCGAGTGGTCGCAGGCGAACAAGCGGAGGTCGACCTCCGATGCGGTTTGATCGTTCAAGGCTGGGCCGTCAGGTTGCCATCCTGTCCACCATGTGCGCCAGCACCATCGCGACTCTGATGTCGTCGGCGGCTGGAATTCCTCTGGTGATCTACAATGCCTCAGGCAGCGCGCCGCTCGGCTTCTACTATCTCGAGCAGCGGCTGCCCGGGCGTGGCGAGCTTGCGGTATATAGCCCGTCGCCCGCGATCGAGCTTCTGATCGCGGCGCATCGCGTGCTGCCGGTGCCGGTGCCGCTCTTGAAGCAGGTTGCAGCCGCCGGCGGCGACGAAATCTGCCGCGCCAAGGCGCCAATCGACGCGATTTCGATCAACGGAAAGGTCGTTGCGGAGGTGCTCGACAAGGATCGGGATGGACGGCCGCTCCCGTCCTGGGAGGGCTGCATGAGGCTGATCGATGGGGAATTCTTCCTGCTCCAGCCGCACCCGCATTCGTTCGACTCCCGCTATTTCGGGCCGGTTCTCAGGTGCGATCTCCTGGGCGTCGCGAGGCCAATCTGGACGTGGAATCCCGACCTCTGAGAACGGGAGTTGCGCAAAAAAACGGAAAGGTGACCGGCCGGGGGCAAGCTCGCTGTTTGATTGAACTTGCCGGTCACCGCACTTACCCTTGCCTGCGAGGAATTTTCTTCAGGGGGAGGGGACGCATGATTACCTTTAGCCTTCGAGGCTTGGCCAACATAGTGGTCGCTCTCATATTGTTGGGGCTAACGGCACCGCAGAGCAGTGCGCAACAAAATAAAATTTCCATTCGTGACGTCTACGGCCACGAGCTCTATAGCTCCTCCAGTGCAACGTCGATCAAGCAGGCACTGGAAGAAGCTGTGGCCGCAAAGGTCAATTTGTCCAATGCCAAGCTTGACGGACAGGACCTGGAGGAAGCAAATTTGCGCTTTGCCTCTCTCAGCGGGGCCGACCTCGCTTTCGCAAATTTGCACGGTGCAAATCTGGATAGCGCCGACTTGCGTGCGACGAGGCTGGAACACACAAATCTTCAACTTACCCTGCTGCTTCAGGCCAATCTCAGCCAGGCCATATGCTATCAGTGCAACCTCACTGACGCCAATCTGGGGAGGACCAACCTCGACCAGTTCGTGTTCGAGCCGGCTCAATTGCCCCCTTCCGAGCAGATCGCCAGAGTGGTCTATCTCGACCGTGTTCGGTTCGTCGGCAATCCTTCGGCGCTCTTCAAACTGAAGAGCGATCTGCGCTCAAACGGGTTTATTACGGCCGGGAAATCGATCATTGCAGCGATCAACCGTAGCATCGACGGGGCCGCGATACGGGAGCATCCATCCCTTGATGGTGTGCGTATCGCGACTTCCATTAGGCGATTTTTCTTCGATCTCACGTCCGGGTACGGGTCGAATCTCGGACGCCCCTTTTCGATCCTCGGAGCGATCCTGATCGCGTCGTCGATCTACTATTGGTTGGTACTCAGATTTGCTTCGCGTTTGAGCGCAAATGCGATCTTCATCAATCGATCGCGCCCCCCGAAAAGGGCACTGGCCAAATACGATCCGTGGGCGATTTCCTCGGTCGCTCGGCTTCCAATCCAATACCCGCGCACGGCATCCGTGTCGCTCAGCCGGCTTCGGTCTGAGCTGCGGCTTGCTTATCTGGCGCTGCTCTTCAGCTTTTTCTCAGCGGTTCGGATAGGGTTCAGGGAGATCAATCTCGGCACCTGGATCGGCTATCTGCAGCGTCGCGAGTTTGCGTTTTATGCGACTGGATGGCCACGAATGGTCGCTGGATTTCAGTCGCTATCGAGCATCTATCTGATCGCAATAGCCGTGCTGAGCTTCTTTACCAAGCCGTTCGACGTCTAGGTTTGCTTGGGATCCGGCTGACGGCATACGGGCGATGCCTTCGGCCCGCGCTCTACTCGTCGCTTCGCTCCTCACCGAGCCACCCTACGGGTGTCTCGGCCCTTCGGGTAACGATCGCTATCGCAAACGCTCGCAAACATTGGGGCTTCACAAGTCAACTGCCAAGTCGCGGCGGCTCTGTGGCAATGAATCGGCCACTAGCCGACGTGCTCGGCTAGGCGCTATTGAAGGACCTACCGCAATGACCCGAACTGCAATTTGTCGCAAATCGCCGCAAGCACCGATAGGCTGTTGGCTTGGAAGTTGGGCCCTGGGAATCAGCGACCGGGAGACCACGAGCGGAAGCAGGCGGGAGGGCCGCCCGTAATCGGCCTGCGCCCGGATTTGCGGCTGCTGACGTGGCTGGCCGGCTGAATAACCCGCACACTGCGCCGCCTCAGCAACGCGGGAGGCGTGCGATGGAATGGTTCTGTGGACTGGATGTCGGCATGGACGAGAGCGCGATTTGCGTCGTCGACGACAAGGGCGAGGTGGTGCTTCAGACCACCGCGGTCACCGATCCGAACGCGATCAAGGCGGCGCTCAAACCCTATCTTGGCCGCTTGCGGCGGGTCGGCCATGAGGCCGGATCGTTGTCGCCATGGCTGCATCCGGAGCTGCTCAAACTGGGCCTGCCGGCGGTGTGCCTGGAGACCCTTCATGTCCGCGCGGCGTTGAAGGCGCAGCGCAACAAGACCGACAAAACCGATGCGCTCGGCATCGCGCATTTGATGCGCACCGGCTGGTTCCGCAAGGCGCATATCAAGAGCGAACCGTGCTACCGGCTGCGGTTGTTGTTGACGCATCGGCGCAATCTGAAGCGCAAGTTTCTGGACCTGGAGAACGCGGTCCGGCACTCGCTGAAGGCGTTTGGCATCCGCCTGAACCGGGTCGGGCGGGGCGGTTTTGCGCAAGCTGTGCGCGACGCGGTGGCTCACGATGCGCTGGTCTCTGAGCTGATCGACGCCATGCTCAATGCGCGCGCGGCGCTCTGGAAGCCGATGTGCGGCGCGCCTTGTACGAGGCGGCGAGCGCGCTTCTGACCCGCTACAAGAAGAAGGACAAGGTCAAAAGCTGGGGGCTGGCGCTGGCCAAACGTGCCTCCCATCGCAAGGCAACGGTGGCGGTGGCGCGCAAACTCGCCGTGATCATGCATGCGATGTGGGTCGATGGCACGTTCTACTGCGGCGATCCGGACGCGCCCCAGGCCGACGTCAACGCGCGTGCGGCCGCCAAGGAACGCAAGCTGCTCGGGGCTCACGCATGAGGTCCCAAGGTGCATTTTGAGAGGTCGATCGAGGTGATGAACACAACGGTTTGAACACGGAGCTCCGCGATCAGCGGATGAGACCTGGTGCAGATCCACGACGACGGAACGCACGTTATCTTGCCTGTGGCTACGCCCCTCACGGCGCGATTGGACCACGCGGGATTGCCTGTGATGTGGCTCCGTCACACCGATGGAAAGATGCGCCGCGACGGCGTCCGCGCTGCCTCGCTGCAGCGATTCTGTGCCGTCGATGAGCGCGCAAGAGTGCACGGCGCACCCGGACTCTCGCTCGTCGTGACGCTGCGTGGCGTCGATGCAAGGACCTTGTCGCAGCAGAGAGAGGAAGCCAGAATGCGCGAGATGAAGCAGATCAGACGACCGATTAAGAGGGCAAGATAAAAGCACTGGCGCTACGGAGCGCCTAAGCCGTTGTCTGCACATCCAAGATTTGGCGCTGCCTGGGTCCTTGCTGTCACCAGGTTCGACCTAATGCAATGGTGATCTTGCGCAATCACGTCTGCGTCTTGGCGAGCGCTCGTAGGCCACACATATCGCTCGCTCATTCAGATGCCGGATGCGTGCCATGCGAGAGATCGACGACGAATTCGAAGCCAAGCTCGGACGGATCGGCAACCGCAGAGCCGGTAGGGCGAGCAGCTATCTTCGACGCGTCCGTCAGGAAGCGGCCAAGGCCGGCGCCAGTGCGGGGGCAGGTTCGTCGTTTACCGGCGGCCGTATCGGCCGCGGCCGGGCGCAAGGTGCGGTGCTGGCAGGTCGCGGACGAAGCCGGGGGCAACGCCGTGTTGTCATCAAGGCCCGGATCGTCAGGATCAAGTCGGGCGATCTAGGTGCCGTGCGAGCCCACCTTCGGTATGTCCAGCGCGACGGCGTCACACGGGAAGGCGAGCCAGGAGAGCTATACGACGCCAGCAATGACCGCGCCGACGGCAAGGACTTCACGGAACGAAGTGCCGGCGATCGCCACCAGTTCCGATTTATCGTGGCGCCTGAGGACAGCGTTGAGCTCGCAGACCTGAAGCCGTTCGTCCGCGACCTCATGCAGCAGATGGAGCAGGATCTCGGCACCAGGCTCGACTGGGTCGCTGCCGATCATTTCAACACCGGCCATCCCCATACCCACATCGTCTTGCGAGGTCAGGATGACCAGGGAAAAGACCTCGTCATCGCGCGTGACTACATCGCGCATGGGTTTCGGTCGCGGGCGGCGGAACTGATGACGCGAGAACTCGGCCCGGAAACAGAGATCGAGGTTGCGCGCAAGCTTCAGCAAGAGATCACTGCCGAGCGGTTGACGCGGCTCGACCGAAATATCCTGCGGGATGCACCGGGCGGAGTTCTTGAACTGGGGGCGCTGTCTGGACGGGAGCCTGCCTGGCAAACGGCACGGATCGGACGGCTGCGAACCTTGGAGCGCATGGGATTGGCAGAAGGGACTGAACCGGGGCGTTGGAGGATCGATCCTGAGTTCGAGCCAAAGCTCCGACGCATGGGGGAACGTGGCGACATCATCAAGACCATGCACCGCGAGATGGCCGCGGCGGGAATTACGCGGGCGGCCGGCGACTACACGATCTTCGATCCGCAGGGAGGCGCTCGCCGTCTGGTCGGGCGGGTCGTTGGCGAGGGGTTTGCCGACGAACTGACGGAGCGCCGCTATGTCGTGATCGATGGGGTGGACGGGCGGACGCACTATGCCGAGATTGGTGCGCTTGGCGCCAATGGTGAGTCTCCCACCCGGAACACGATCGTGGAGCTCAGGTCGCGCGCCCCTGAGCCGCGCGCGATCGATCGCACGATCGCAGAGATCGCCGCCCGCCATGGCGGCGTCTACAGCGACCGTCTGCATCGGGAATTCGATCCGCAAGCGTCGGGCGAATTTGTCGGAGCCCACGTCCGCCGTCTGGAAGCGATGCGACGCGAAGGGATGGCAAGCCGTCTTGCCGATGGCAGTTGGAATGTCGGGCGGGACTATCTGGACCACGCGCTTCGATACGAGGAGCTTCAGCAATCGCGCAGTCCGGTCCGGGTCGCGGTGCTGTCGTGGCAAAGGCTTGAAGATCTGCCGCAGGCGCTGGGCGCAACCTGGCTTGATCGCAAGCTTGTTGGGAGGGAGGCAGCTGGATTCGCGTCGGCCGGCTTCGGCGGGGAGGTCGAGACTGCGTTGCGAGCAAGACGGCAATGGCTGATCGAGCAGGGGCTGGCGCGGGAAGAAGGTGGCCAGGTGCGTTTTGCGCGAAACATGCTTGAGACTCTCCAGGCACGAGAGCTGGCGCGGACCGCGGCTGATATATCGGCGCGCACCGGCCTCGAATCTTTCGACGTCAAGGCCGGCGACAAGATCGACGGCGTCTATCGGCGCATGCTGACGCTGAACAGCGGACGGTTCGCCTTGATCGAGCGGTCCCATGAGTTCGCCCTGGTGCCCTGGCGGCCCGTGCTGGAGCGCGCGCGCGGGCAATTGGTCACCGGTCAGGTTGGGGGCGAGGGCATATCCTGGTCGATTGGCATCAAGCGTGGGATTGGACTTTGACCAGAGATTTACTTCCGTTTGGGCGTACGCGGAGCCGGGAAATTCCCGACGTCGGATGTCTTGACCAGGACGGCGCCGGGCTCGTCGACCGGTGAGGCGAGATATTTGGCGCGAGCGATCTCCTCGATCCTTGACCTGTTCTTGAGGAACGCTTGAAGCCGTCCCTCTTGCCCAAGGCCGTCGGCGCCAAAATGGTCATCCAGCGCCTCGCGGCTGACTGCACAGTTGACGGTGCCGCCGAGCTCCTTTCCCTGGAACGTCACCACGTCGCGGCTGAAGTCATAGCGGGCCGGTGGATTGTCGAAGGAAAGATCGAGGCCCGGTATGATCGAGCGAGGCGCGCCAATGGTCTTGAGCACCGCGTCCCGAACGGCGGGCGAAAGCAACGCAAGCGCTTCGATCATCAATTGACGCCATTTGGGACCACGGCCGTGAGCTTCCTCCCAGGCTGATTTCAGCTCATGAGGGCGCTTTTCTGCCAGGACCGCGAGCAATGCCTCGGACTGCTGCAGGTCCTTGTCGCGCTTTGCAAACCCCTCCGGACGCCTGCGGGAGATGATCAGCTTGTGGACGGCATAGCGCGCCGGCGCCGGCACATGCACGTAGATGCCGGCGCCATGCAGGATGACCGCGGGCTCGGGATCGCGGATCAGGAAGTCCAGGAAGCGCAACGGCTGGGCGTCTGTGTTCAGGGCGGGCAGCTTCTGAGGGCGGGCAGTCTCCTTGCCCTCGTGGGGCGTGAGAAAGTCGACGCGCAAGCCGCCCTTGGCGGCATAGCTCGTCACGCGCCGGCCATCGGATACGTGAGGCACGGCCCGAAAGGAACTGTCGACTTCCTTCAGCACGTCCAGAACGGGCGGGGTGGAATCCTCGACCGCGACCGAGACATTCTTGAACTGCGCGATGTCCACGTCGCCGGTCTGCAGCGAGCCGGCGGAGAGGCGAACGCCAAGCATCGCGGCATAGGTCTGGTAGGCGATCGTTCCGACGAGCACGCCACGAAGGCGGAACACGCCTGCCTTGGCAAGCGCCGCGATGACGTCGCCGCTCTCCGGAATGGGACGAGGGAAGCTGAATGAACGGACCAGCGTGGAGACAAGCGCCCGGCGCTCGCGCTCGTCTTCGCGCGCCTCCTTGTGGTGGGCAATGCGCTCCAGAAGCTCCGGCGTCTCGGGCCCGACATAGCGTTGGGACCGTTCGGCGCCAGTGCCGGTCTGGAAGTACCAATATTTGCGGCCGTTGATGCTCTTGGCCGTGAACGAGCCGTTGTCCGCGAAGGCATCCTGGAAAGCGGCGCTCGCGGTGCGCTCCAGAAGTTCGGCATAGGTCGTCTGGGCAACCAGGGAAGGGGGCGGCATGGTCGTGTTCCAGATTATACTCAGTTTGCAGATTGAGTATAAGGGGTGTGGAACCCGCCGTCCAGCGCGTTTATACTCAATCCGCGGAGTGAGTATAAAAGCAATTAACCCTGATTTCGAAGGCGAATCGGCCTGCCAGCCGCGCCCGTAGCGAAGTTTGTCCGGCTCCGCCCCTCCGTTCCACGCACCGCCTGTATCGCGCTCCAGTCCGCATGAAGAGTCGTCCAGCTTGAGCCAGCCGCTCACCTTTTGTTGAGCTGCTTGATCATGCTCGCCGTGGCTGGACGGAGATCGTTCTCGCCTTCGCACGCCAGCTCGACGTTGCTCTTGCTTCCCGCGCGCGATTTTTATTTCGATTGAACGCAGGGCGCATTGGCCCCTTTCATCGCGCCGCTCACGTGGGGTGAGTGAGTGGGGCGAGGCAGATGTTTCCAGCAAAAATCTACGTCGGCCAGATTGCCGTCGTGCTCGGCATCGTCGTTGTGTCGACCTGGGGCGCAACGCAATGGACCGCCGCAGCTCTGGGTTATCAGCAGCGTCTGGGTGAACCCTGGTTCCTGATAGTGGGCCATCCCGTCTATCTGCCTTGGCGGCTGTTCGAATGGTGGTTCGCCTATGAGGCCTATGCGCCCGAGATCTTCGAGGAGGGTGGCGCCATTGCCGCTGCCGGCGGCATTGCAGGCGCTATGTTTGCGATCGTCAATTCGGTGTGGCGCGCGCGTCAAAGCCAGTTGGTGACAACCTACGGTTCGGCACGATGGGCGACGCTGACGGAGATCAAGACAGCCGGCCTGTTCGCGTCCAAGGGAGTGTTTCTAGGTCGCCTTGAAAACAACTATCTGCGCCACGACGGACCCGAGCATGTGATGTGCTTTGCGCCGACCCGGTCGGGCAAGGGTGTGGGGCTGGTGTTGCCTACGTTGCTGTCGTGGACCTCGTCCGCGGTGGTGCACGACATCAAGGGCGAAAACTGGGAACTGACCTCCGGCTGGCGATCGACGTTCTCGCACTGCCTTTTGTTCAATCCAACCGATTCCAGAAGCGCGCGCTACAATCCGCTGCTCGAGGTGCGCAAGGGCGCAGCCGAAGTTCGCGACGTCCAGAACATCGCCGATATCCTGGTCGACCCCGAAGGGGCGCTCGAGCGCCGAACCCATTGGGAAAAGACCAGTCATTCGCTTCTGGTCGGCGTCATCCTTCACGTCCTTTACGCCGAAGAAAAGAAGACGCTGACCCGCGTCACGGAGATCCTGGCCGATCCAGCTCAATCCTTTGAGAAGACGCTCAGGATCATGTTGGCAACCAATCACCTCGGGACCGAGGCTGAGCCGAAGGTACACCCCGTCGTCGCCGCGACGGCACGAGAACTGCTCAACAAGTCCGAAAACGAACGCTCCGGCGTTCTGTCGACCGCCGTAAGCTTTCTTGGGCTCTACCGCGATCCCGTCGTCAGCCGAAACACCGAATCCTGCGATTGGCGCATCGCCGACCTCGTGAGTGCCGATAAGCCGGTCACGCTCTACCTCGTCGTTCCGCCGTCGGACATCAGCCGGACCAAGCCGCTGATCAGGCTGATCCTCAACCAGATCGGCCGCCGGCTGACCGAGACGCTGAATACCAAGGCAGGCGACCGCAGGCACCGTCAGCTCCTGATGATGCTGGACGAGTTTCCTGCGCTCGGCCGGCTCGACTTTTTCGAGAGCGCGCTCGCCTTCATGGCCGGCTACGGCATCCGCGCCTATCTGATCGCTCAGTCGCTCAACCAGATCGCAAAGGCGTATGGCGAGAACAATGCGATCCTGGACAATTGTCACGTCCGCATTGCTTTTGCCGCCAATGACGAGCGCACCGCGAAACGGATCTCGGACGCGCTCGGCACCGCAACCGAACTACGTGCACAGCGCAACTATGCGGGCCATCGGCTGGCTCCCTGGCTTGGCCACGTGATGGTCAGCCGTCAGGAGACGGCGCGTCCTTTGCTGACGCCAGGCGAAGTGATGCAACTGCCGCCCGATCAGGCCATCGTGCTGGTCTCGGGCCTTGCGCCGGTCCGGGCGACGAAGCTGCGGCACTACGAGGACGCAAACTTCGTCAGTCGTCTGCGCAGTCCTCCATCCTTGGTGGGCGGCGACTATGCCGATCGGCCGCCAGCCCGCCTTGACGATTGGCGTGGCGAGTTGCGCACCACCGACCTTCGGCTTGCGACCCTGCCATATCGCGAACTGATGCAGACGGGCGGCGAGGAGGGTGGTCTCAAGCAGCAATTGCCGTTGTTCGACGAGGCCGCACCAGTTGCGACCGACGTCCGTGCCATCGAGGAGCGATTGCTCGATGACGAGTCCGACGTCGCCGCCGATCGCAGCCAGATGCAGCAAGCGGCAAACGCGTCCGGCGCCGTGCGTCGAGCCCACGCCGTCACCCGCGACGACGACGATCTTCTCCCCTCGTTCTGAAGAGCATCCCGATGAAACCGAAACTGTCGGCCTACGTCTCCGAAAGCGTGGCGCAGCGGCTCGAGCTCGCCGCCAAGCGCCCCGGCGCCAATAAGTCAGCCATCGTCGATGCTGCGCTGGATCGCTTTCTCAATCCCGAGCGAGACGCCAGCGGCGATGCGGCGCTGATCCGAAGGCTTGACCGGATGAGCCGGCAGCTGGAACGCACCGACCGCGACCTTGGCGTGCTCGCTGAGACGATAGCGCTGTTCATCCGGTACTACCTGACCATCACCCCGCCACTGCCGTCGCAAGACCAGGACGCGGCGCGCGCGCTTGGTCGCGAGCGGTTTGAGATGTTTGTCGCCCAGGTCGGCAAGCGCGTCGCCTCCGGTGGCCGGCTTGTCGCTGATGTCATGGATCGCGTCAGCGCCTCGAAGCCGGATCTCTTTATGCGGAATCTCGAGGAGGGCGCCCCTCTGGGCGCTGTGCAATCCAGCGATACTGGATCCCGCGCGCAAAGCGCGACGGGTGAGCCGCCGGAGCATTCTCCGGCAGGGCGAGAGGAGGCCGGGAATGTCTGATCTCCTCTCGCCAGAAACCCGCGAACGTCGCCGGGGTATGCTGCGGACCGCGATGGGGCCGGCGATCGCTCTGGCGCTGGAAGAGCCTGATGTCGTCGAGGTCATGGTCAATCCCGATGGGAGGCTTTGGCTTGATCGGCACGGGACGGGCCGCGCAGATACTGGCGTTGTCCTGACGCCGCAGGAGTCGGAGCGGATCATCCGGCTGGTCGCCAGCCATGTGCGGGCAGAGGCGAGCGGTTCGTCTCCGATCGTCTCTGCAGAGCTGCCCGAAACCGGTGAACGCTTTGAGGGCGTCTTGCCGCCGGTCTCGCTTGCGCCTTGCTTTGCCATCCGCAAGCCCGCAACGACAACATTCCGGCTGTCCGACTACGTGAGGGCACAGATCGCCTCGCCGCTCATGGCGAAGGTGCTGACGGCGGCAGTGACGGAGGCGCGCAGCGTCCTGATCGCAGGCGGCACCGGGTCGGGCAAGACGACGCTTGCCAATGCGCTTCTTGCTGAAATCGCCGGCCTCGAAGAGCGTGTGGTCATCATCGAAGACACCCGCGAGCTGCGCTGCGATGCAAAGGATGCCGTGACGCTCCGGACCAAGCCGGGCGTGGCGAGCCTTGCCGATCTTGTCCGATCCACGCTGCGCTTGCGGCCCGATCGCATCATCGTCGGTGAGGTCAGAGGCGCCGAGGCCCTCGACATGTTGAAGGCCTGGAATACCGGCCATCCCGGCGGAATCGCCACGGTCCATGCCAACTCGGCGCGCGCCGCGCTCTACCGTATCGAGCAACTGATCCAAGAAGCGGTCGCTACAGTCCCGCGTCGGCTGATTGCCGAGGCGATCGACGTGATCGTCTTCATCAAGGGGCGGGGTCCCGCAAGGCGCATTGAGACCGTCGCCGAGCTCAAGGGCCTCGATCCGGCAGGCGACTATCTGCTCGAGACCCCGCCCGGACTTCCAAACACATCCCATCGGCCCTGACCACAAGGAGACTGCAATATGCCCATTCGTCTGCGTCTAAACGTGCGTTCCCGCCTTCGCGGATTCTGTTCGATCAACGCTCTGCCTCTGGTCGAGCTCGGCGTGGCCTCGGCTTGCGTGCTCCTCAGCGTCACGGCGGCACACGCCGCAGGTTCAGGCATGCCGTGGGAAGCGCCGCTCGAGCGCGTCCTGGAATCTGTGCAGGGGCCGGTCGCCAAGATCGTCGCCGTCATCATCATCACGGTGACCGGCATATCGCTGGCCTTTGGCGACACATCCGGTGGATTCCGCAAGATGGTCCAGGTCGTCTTCGGCCTCTCGATCGCCTTCGCCGCAAGTTCCTTCTTCCTCTCGTTCTTCTCGTTCGGTGGCGGAGCACTGATCTGATGCGCCCCGATGGTTTTGAACTCGTGCTCCACCGCTCGTTGACGGAGCCAATCCTGATCGGCGGCGCCCCGCGTGCCGCCGCCATCCTGATTGGGACCCTCTCGGCGGTGCTGGCGCTCGGCCTGCGCCTTTGGCTCGCAGGCCTCGTCCTCTGGGTCATCGGCCACAGCGCGGCCGTTTGGCTCGCCAAGCGCGACCCGGCCTTCGTCGAAGTCGCCATCCGTCACACCAAGCATAAGGGCCGGCTCGCATGCTGAACTTGAGAGAATTCCGCGGTAACGCCTTTCGGCTGGCGGATTGGCTGCCCTGGGCATGCCTTGTCGCTCCGGGCGTCATCCTCAACAAGGATGGCAGCTTCCAACGGACGATCCGATACCGCGGACCGGACCTCGATAGCGCGACCGAAGCCGAGTTGATGAGCGTCGTGTCCCGCGTCAATAACGTTCTGAAGCGGTTTGGCTCAGGTTGGGCTCTCTTCTTCGATGCCACGCGCATCCCGGCCTCCGAGTATCCGCGGTCGGAATTCCCGGATCCGGTCTCCTGGCTGGTGGACGAGGAGCGGCGTGCCGCCTTCGAAGGGCCCGCCGGTGTCGCCTGGGAGGATCCGTCGCGTCCCGGCGGCCAGCATTTCGAAAGCGTTCTGCATCTGACGTTGATGTACCTGCCGCCGGCGGAAACGGTCTCGCGCCTCGAGGGTCTATTCCTCGAGCGCCCCAAGGCGAAGGATCGCGTGACCGGAAAAAAACAACGCACTCGGTCCGGGCAATCGATCAATACTTCTGCGCAAGGTGACACCAACGACGGCGAGATCGACACCCAACAGAGATATGATAGCGACGAGAAAGGCTATCGCGAACATCTCCAGAGGTTCATCCAGGAAACCGATCGGACGATCGATCTCCTCTCGTCGGTCTTGCCCGAGATCTGGCCCCTTAACGATGCGGAGACGCTCACCTATCTTCATAGCTGCGTCTCGACCAAGCGACATCCGGTCGTCGTTCCCAAGATTCCAGCCTATCTTGATTGCTTCCTGAGCGATGAGCCTCTGACCGGGGGATTGTCCCCGGCGATTGGGCGGAGCCACCTGCGCGCGTTGACCGTTCTCGGGTTTCCGCACGTCACCTTTCCCGGCCTGCTGGACGAGTTGAACCGGCTTGGCGTCGCCTATCGCTGGGCCACCCGGTTCATTCCGCTTGATCGCACGCAGGCCAACGCGACGCTGTCGCGCTACCGGCGGCAGTGGTTTGCCAAGCGGAAGTCGCTTGCGGCGATCCTGAAGGAGGTCATGTTCAACGAGCAGGCGGCGCTGCTCGATACTGACGCCAGCAACAAGGCTCTCGACGCCGACGCGGCGCTCTCCGAGCTTGGCGACGATCTGGTTGCGTTCGGCTACATCACAACGACCGTCACCGTAAGCGACGAGGATTCCCATCAAGCGGACGAGAAGATCCGCGCGGTCGAGCGGGTGATCAACAGCCGGGGCTTCACGGCGATCCGCGAAAGCGTCAACGCGGTCGAAGCCTGGCTTGGCGGTCTGCCGGGCCAGGCCTATGCCAACATCCGCCAGCCGATCGTTCACACGCTGAACCTTGCCCATATGTGCCCATTGTCGGCGGTATGGGCCGGACCGGAGCGGTGCGAGCACCTTGATGGACCGCCGCTTCTGATAGCCAAGACCAAGGGGGCCACCCCGTTTCGCTTGTCGCTTCACGCCGGCGACGTCGGGCATACCATCATTGTCGGTCCAACGGGGGCGGGCAAGTCGGTCCTGCTCTCGATGCTCGCCCTTCAATTCCGACGCTATCCGAATGCCCAGTTGATCACCTTTGACAAGGGGCGGTCGGCACGGGTCACCACGCTCGCATTGTCGGGGGCCTGGTACGAACTGGGCGCCAAGGGCGGCATCGCGTTTCAGCCGCTCAAGGATGTCGCGGAGGAGGGCGCGAGACTCTGGGCGCTCGATTGGCTGTGCGGCGTGCTCGCCCATGAGCAAGTGACCGTAACGCCTGAAGTCAAGGAGACGCTCTGGTCGGCGCTGAAGAGCCTCGGCTCTGCGCCCGTCTCGCAGCGGACGATGACCGGGCTCGTGGCACTGCTTGCCCGAGACGCGCTCCGGCAGGCGCTACAGCCCTACACGCTGGAGGGGCCGTACGGCCGCTTTCTGGACGCGGACGCCGACCGCCTTTCCGGCGCAGACGTGCTGACCTTCGAAATGGAAGAGTTGATGGCGTTGCCGGGCCTCGTGGCGCCGGTTCTGACCTATCTCTTCCACACCCTCGAAGACCGCTTTGACGGCAGGCCGACGCTGCTGGTGCTGGATGAGGCCTGGGTGTTTCTGGACGACCCGTTGTTCGCAAGCCGCATTCGCGAATGGCTGAAGACGCTGCGCAAGAAGAACGTAGCCGTCATCTTCGCAACCCAGTCGCTCGCCGATATCGCTGACAGCCAGATTGCTCCCGCAATCATCGAATCCTGCCCGAGCAGGATATTCTTGCCTAACCCGCGTGCGCTGGAGCCGACCCAGACCGAGACTTATCGGCGGTTCGGCCTGAACGACACGCAGGTGCGCCTGATCGCGGAAGCATTCCCCAAGCGCGACTATTATCTGCAATCCCGCGCCGGCAATCGCCTGTTTGAGCTCGGCCTGGGACCAGTGGCGCTCGCGCTCGTCGCGGCGTCCTCGCCCGAAGATCAACGGACCGTCGACGCGGTCGTGTCTCGCTCCGGCCCCCATCACTTTGCCAAGCGCTATCTCGCCGAACGAGACCTGCACTGGGCAGCGAACCTGATCAGCACCTTCGAACAGGCCCAGAAAGCCTGACCCCAATCCTAACTTTCACGGAGTTATCCCATGCTGAAGATCTTCGGCACGCCTGTCGCATGTCGTACGCTAAAAGCCGCCCCAATCGTAGCGCTGTCCTTCGTCATCGCGCTGAACGGATCCCAACGGCTTGGGGCACAGGTCGTCGTGTTCGATCCATCGAACTACAGCCAGAACCTCTTAACGGCGGCTCGTACGCTCGAGCAGATCAACAATCAGGTCAGGAGTCTTCAAAACCAGACGCAGTCGTTGCTCAATCAGGCCAAGAATCTCACTAGCTTGCCCACAAGCGTTGTCGGTCAGCTTTCTTCGAACATCAATGAGATGAACGGCTTGATCAGTCAGGCGAAGAACGTCTCGTTCGACGTGCAGAAGGCGCAACAGGATTTTGAACGCCTTTATCCTCGCCAATACGCTGCAGCCATCTCCTCCGACAAGATGGTGCAGGATGCGACGTCGCGTTGGGACAATAGTTACGACGGACTGAAGCAGTCGCTCACTGTTCAGTCTGCCATTGTCAGCGGGTTGGACCAGGACGGTCAGACGCTTCGAACGCTGATGGCAAACTCGTCCGCTGCGGTCGGTTCGTTGCAGGCCCAACAGTCCGGCAACGAATTGCTGGCGTTGCAGATCAAGCAGTCCTTGCAGACACAGGCATTGATGGCAACACAGGCGCGCGCGGACACGCTGCGCGCCGCCGAGCAGCAGGCATCGTCGGCAGCCGCGAAGGAGCGATTTACTCGCTTCATCGGCGACGGCCATGCCTACACCAGCGGCAAGTAGGTGAGGGCATCATGGCTGATCTTTCCGTCATTGACCGCTTTACCGAAACTTTCTCGCGCTACATCGACTCCGGGTTTGGCCTTCTATCGGGCGATGTCTCCTTCTTGAGTTCAACGCTTATCGGCATCGACCTGACGTTGGCCGGACTTGCCTGGGCTATGCGGGCCGACGATCACATCATGGTCACGCTCGCCAAGAAGGTGCTCTACGTCGGCGCCTTCGCGTTCATCATCGGCAACTTCAAGAGCCTCGCCGATATCGTCTTCGCGTCGTTCTCCAGCATCGGGCTGAAGGCATCAGGCGGAAGCCTGAGCGCCGCCGACCTGGCGCGGCCGGGTTTCGTCGCATCCGCCGGCTTTACTGCGGCACATCCTCTTCTCGAGGAGACCGGCCAGTTCTCTGGCTTCGACGTTCTAACCAATCTGCCAACGATCCTGATCCTGCTGTTCTGCTGGATCCTGATCGTGCTTGCCTTCTTCGTCCTCTCGGTTCAGCTCTTCGTCACGCTGATCGAATTCAAGCTGACGACGCTCGCAAGCTTCATTCTCGTGCCGTTCGCTCTTTGGGGAAAGACCTCGTTCCTGGCGGAAAAAACGCTCGGCAATGTCGTCGCTTCCGGAGTGAAAGTGATGGTTCTCGCGATCATCATTGGGATTGGCTCGACGATTTTTAGCCAGCTTGCAAGCACGTTGACGCGGCCGGTCGATATCGTGTCGGCCATGAGCCTGTTGCTTGCGGCTCTTTCTCTGTTCGGCCTTGGCATCTTTGGGCCGGGCATCGCGGCAGGACTGGTCTCGGGAGCCCCCCAACTGGGAGCAGGCGCTGCAGCAGGGACAGCGGCGGGCGCGGCTGCGGTCGTGATCGGCGGCGGAGCTGCGGCCGCAGGAGGCTTGCGTCTCGCGGCAGGCGGTTCAATGGCTGCCGTCCGCTCCGCAGCATCGCTCACCGGCGCGTCTTCGGCCGCGGGCACGTCGGCGCGGGCCGCAACGGTGGGTCAGCTCTCTAGCACGAGTGCCGGCGGTGCATCGAACGGCGCGGCTGCTTCGGGCACGGGGCGCCCGGCGGCATCGTCTGGCCGGGGACACGCAAGGGAAGCAGCGCAGGTTGCCGCTCACACCCTGAAAGAGGGTGACAAGGGCGGGCATTCCTCAGGTCCGAAGCTCGGGGAGGAGTAGGACATGGCAAGTCATCCCTTTCAACGCGTATCTGTTCGATACGGCGAAACACCCGAGCCGGTCACGCCTTATCAGAAGGCGGCACAAGTCTGGGACGAGCGGCTGGGGTCCGCCCGCGTTCAGGCGAGCAATTGGCGATTGGCAGCGCTGGCGGCCATCGGCCTGTCGGGTGTGCTCGGACTGACGATCTTTGCGCAGATCGCTCGCTCGGGTGTCGTTCCCTACGTGGTTGAGGTTGATCGGCTCGGCGAAGTCCGGGCAGTCGGACCAGCACTCGAAGCCTACCAACCATCGGATGCACAGATCGCGCATTTTCTCGCACGCTTCATCGAGAACGTTCGTTCGCTGTCGATTGATCCGGTCATCGTTCGGGCCAACTGGCTGCGTGCTTACGACTTTGTCACCGATCGCGGGGCGCAGGCGTTGAACGACTATGCGCGCGATGCCGATCCGTTCACGAAGATCGGCTCCAAAACAGTGACAGCTGAAGTCACGTCCGTGGTGCGTGCGTCCGGCGA
This sequence comes from Bradyrhizobium sp. KB893862 SZCCT0404, assembly GCF_018130885.1. Lineage (NCBI taxonomy): Bacteria > Pseudomonadati > Pseudomonadota > Alphaproteobacteria > Hyphomicrobiales > Nitrobacteraceae > Bradyrhizobium > Bradyrhizobium sp. KB893862 SZCCT0404. The sequence continues at coordinate 227,652 of NZ_JAFCLT010000006.1, read as the reverse complement.
CAGCTTCGAAATCCGCTGGAAGGAGAACACCTACGAGAACGGCGCGATCGCAAAAACCGAGCGCTTCACAGGTCTCGTCACCACCGTTCTCAGGCCGCCCTCGGATGCCGAAACGCTGCGGAAAAATCCACTCGGCCTCTACGTCCATTCCCTCAACTGGTCGCGCGACCTCATTGGAGACGCCAAATGAATTCCACAGTCCTCGCCAAGCTCGCGTCGGCCAGCGTCCTTGCCTTGTCTCTTGGGCTTGGCGGATGCGCCACCAAGCTCAATCTCGAAGCGCCCTATGATGACATGGTCTTCGAGAAGGGCTTTCCGGAGGCCGATCCCCCAGCACCGGTACAAGTCGTCGAAACGCCCAAGGTCCTTCCGTTGCCGGGTCAGTTGAAGCCCTTGCCGACAAAGGGCAGCAAGGAGGAGAAGCTGCCGCCGGAGCAGGCGATCGCCAAGGCAAACAAGGCAGCGAGGATGGAGCCGACGCGAGCTGGATACATCAACGCCATCCAGGTCTACCCATGGACGGAAGGCGCGCTCTACCGTCTCTATGCGAGTCCCGAGAAGGTGTCGACCATCGCGCTTCAGCCTGGCGAGGAGCTGATCGACGTCTCCACCGGCGATACTGTTCGCTGGGTGGTCGGTGATACCTCGAGCGGGCAGGGGACTGCCCGGCGGGTGCACATCCTGATTAAGCCAACGCTTCCGGACATTCAGACCAATCTCGTGGTCCTGACCGACCGGCGGGCCTATCACCTCGAGCTCGTCTCGACCAAGCAAACCTATATGGCGTCCATCTCGTGGACGTATCCGACCGATACGCTCGTGGCTCTTCACAAGCAGAACCTCGCGGCCCAGGAAAACGAAGAACGCATCGTCGATCGTGGTGTGCGGCTCGACAGCTTGAACTTCCGCTATCGAATCGAAGGAGACGATCCGCCCTGGCGGCCGCTGAGGGCCTTCGACGACGGCCGGAAGGTCTATATCCAGATGCCATCCGGCCTGTCGCAAGGGGAGGCGCCGCCCTTGTTCGTCGCCGGAGTCGATGGGCGGCCGAACCTCGTCAACTACCGGGTCCGCGGCACCTACTACATCGTCGATCGGATGTTCGGCGCCGCCGAGCTCCGCCTTGGCGAAAATCCCCAGCGCATCGTCCGGATCATCCGGATCGACGCGCGGCCCGTGTCGCAAGCCTTCAGCAACGGGAGCGCCTCATGACGGGCTTGGATCAGGATCCGGAGCCGCTGGAACTGCGGGCGCGACCGCGGCCTGTTCGGCGCCTCAACCGGCGGGCCCTCATCATCGGCTGCGCTGTCGCGGCGCTGTTTGTTGGCGGCGCAATACTCATTGCACTCCGGCCACACTCCTTCAAGCAGACGGAGCGAACAGAGCTTTACAATACCGATCGCAAGCAGACCGCCGAAGGCTTGAGCAAGCTGCCGAAGTCCTATGAGGAGTTGCCGCCGTCGACGCCGCGGCTTGGCCCTCCGTCCCCTGGGGACATCGGTAGGGCCTTTGCGGAAAACGAGAAGAAGGCCGGCGTGGCATCGGACACGAGCTTCCGCACCAATCCGGAGGAAGACGCCGAGCGGGCTGAGCGGATCCGCCAGACACGGGTCGCGCAACAGGCAAAGGAGTCGGGCTTGTTCGTCCGCCTGTCGGAGAAGCAGGAGAAGCGCAAGCAGACGAGTCCGACCGAACCAACAGTTGCTGCGGCCCCATCGGCATTCCGGCCTTCGACGCTCGACACAGGGCCATCTGCCGCGGAACTCGCAAAGACGGCGCAGGCGATGATCGACCGCTCTAGCGAGATCATTCCATCGTCACAGGCGCGCAAGCTGGCCTTCGTGGGGGCTAAAGCCGACACGGAAACGACCAATCCTCATGCGCTCAAGCTAGCGCCATCGACCTATGCCGTCATGGCGGGGTCGATCATCCCTGCAAGTCTCGTCACGGGGCTGAATTCCGACTTGCCCGGCACCACCATCGGCCAAGTCACTGAGAACGTCTATGACACGGTGACTGGCGAGCATCTCCTGATCCCGCAAGGGACTCGGATCATCGGAAAATACGACAGCGTCGTCGCTTTCGGCCAGAAGCGGGCGCTGGTCGTTTGGACGAGGCTCATCTTGCCGAATGGCAATTCAATCGTGATTGAGAACCTTCCGGCCACTGACGTCGCTGGCTACGCCGGTCTCGAGGACGAGGTGGACTTCCATACCTGGCAATTGCTCAAGGGCGTAGCGCTGGCAACTTTGATCGGAGTGGGTACCCAGCTATCGATCGGCAATGACGAAAGCGATCTTGTAAAGGCGCTGCGGGAGAGCACGCAGCAAACAACCAATCGTGCGGGGCAGCGCCTGGTGGAGCGCGAGCTCGACGTGCAGCCGACAATCACGGTACGGCCTGGGTGGCCGCTGCGGGTGATTGTTTCGAAGGATCTGGTGCTGAAGCCGTACCAGGACGTTCAGGCAATGGCGAAGGGCAGGTAAGGGATGAAGCTTGCGAAGCTGCCTGATCGGACGCCGGTCAAAGTGAACGTTGTGTTTACGCCAGGCCTGGCGCAGAGACTGCGCGAGTATGCTGCGTTCTATGCAGAGACCTACGGTAACAAGGAGGAAGTGGCTGAGCTGATACCGTTCATGCTCGAGGCATTTATTGACGGCGATGTCGCTTTTAGGAGAGCAAAGCAGAGATCAAGCAATCGCGACCAAATGTTTACGGATGGGGATGACTCTACTTCGAGCTAGTGTCCGTTTTCCGATGATTGAAATGATCGCTCGACGGGATGTCACTAATCGACCTAGCGAAACATCTGAAGGCACACGGCGACTAGGTGCAGCGAACGTCCGAGTCGATCGTGCAACTGCTCCAGTTCATGCTTCGTGGCACCTTCAAGCCGAAGGCTATCTCGGGCAAGCGCACGCCTCACTAGAGCATCGATCGGCTCAGACGTAAGAACCTGGGCCGGAGACTTGGTCCTTACGAATTCGAACGAGGATTCGACTTGGCCGCTCGGAGTTACGACAGCGGATGTGATCACGCTGCCCATGACAACAGCTTCCACTAGCTCAGTGGGCAGATTAATCGCGCATATGACAGCTCCAGTTTCTCTACACCTGTAGCCGGCTAGATAGCCTATCGCTCCCAAGCTTCCGGGAGAATGGCCGCAGGATTCCAGGAACGGCTCCAAGATGATTGCCTCGTAGTTACCCATGACGGTAGCTCCAATTCTTCGGTCTCCCTCTTTATGTAACTTAAAAGCGGTCGCCTTAAAGGCGTCAATACGCAGGATGTGTGTTGGTGAAGCTGACACACAAAGGACCGCTGCGAGACGTTTTGGCAAAGAACATGCGACGCCTGCGGGCCGCGCGTGGGCTTAGCCAGGAGGCGCTTGCCTATGAATGCGGCATTAACCGAACCTACCTCAGCGGAGTCGAGCGTTCAGAGCGGAACGTGTCCATCGATAATATCGCCCGAATTGCGGTAGGGCTTGGAGTTGAGCCATGGCGGCTTCTGAAGGACGATTGAGGCACACACCTTGCCGTCTTGGTGTTCGGTTCAGCTAGGCGAGTGGCCTTATTCAGTTGGACCACGTTGGATCACGTTTCCCCTACGGAAGACAGCCGATCCCGAAAACGTCCACGGGCAGGATCCAAAGTTTGTCGAATATATATGGACCAACCCTTTGACCGGTGCGGGTTGGTGCACTGGAAGATAAAGCAGCGAGGCTGATTGAGCGATCGGATCGACTGAAAGCGCACTTGTCCGTAGGGTAAGGCCTTTGCTTTCATCCACTGAGCATCCAGAATTCAGGACTACAACTGCGGTAGATATCGATCGATGATAATGTGCGTGAGCTGTTCACCTCGGCTGGTCAACAGCGTAAGGTCTTTTGCGGAGATGGGCGCGAAATCTGTTGGATAGTCGCGAACTTTGTCGCGCGTTACAAGGTCGGGGGGATGGCACGGAAGCTGGTGATCCTGTTGGCCGAGGTAGACCATTCCGAAGCCGTCCAAGTCGCCTGCTTCTACATGACGGTGTAGTCTGGAGTAGACGTGGTCTTGCGATTTGCGGTGCACCGCTTCGAATGCCTTTGCGACGCGGCTGATCCACCAGAAGGGATGATCGCCACCGTTGAGCTGGCCTGGTCCGGCGTTGAGACTGATAATATGCGTCACAGGGTATGTGTCGGTGATATCGCCGTCTCTTCCGGGCTCCAGGACGGACACTCCCAGATTGTCGAACACGCCGCCGTCGGTCAAGACGACTGTCTGGGTTCGAGTGCTGCCGCCTTTGCTGAACTGGAAAGTTTCGATAAGCGGCGGCAGGATGATGGGGAAGGCGGCCGATGCCGCCACGGCCTTCGCAACGGTTGGGGCCGGTCCAACGATTTTCCCGTAACGCCAACCTCCCGATCGTTGCGAGCCAAAACGGAATGCGGTTCCGGTCTTCAGGTCACAGGCGTTTATGACCACTTGCAAATCCGGACGCGCGACATCACAGACAGTCTTCGATCGAAAGAGGCTGGTCAGGGCCTGCTCGAACGCTGTCGTGAGGCTAGCCCAAACCAGCAGCGACTGTCGAAACACCGCAAGCGCGCGCTCGATGCGTCGTGTCGGGAGGCCGGTGAGGAGTCGACAGGCAGCGAGGATTGACGAAAGGCACCAAAGGACAGCTGTGGGCAGTCCACTTAAGATCAGTGTGAGAAGGATCTTCACCCATTGTGTGCTGGTCAGCAGCTCTTTCAAGATCATCCGCTGGATGCCATTCCGGAGCAGCTCGACGAGTTTTCGGTCGAAAGTCGCGAAATCATCCGGGCTGTAAGCATAGCAGGCGCCGATAACGCTGCCTCCCGAAACGGTGGAAAGGACCTTCACCTTTTCCAGCAGGCCTCTGTCGTGGAGCGCCCGCAAACAACCTAGGTGGAACGCCATCGCTCTCGCGCCCCCGCCAGACAGCGCGAGCCCGATGAACGGCCGCTTCGGGGGCGGACTATTGTTGGTAATCGGCTCGCTCAAAGACCGTCCCCGAAATAAGAGGCCGCGATGAGTCGGCCCCGATAATAACCATCAAGAAGCGCTTGGCCTGGAATTCCTCGCTCGTGAGGAGATTTGCCATCGCGCTGTAGTCGGTGTCACTTGGGAGCGGAATTCCTCCAGGGTGGGTGTGCCACATACCGACAAAGGCAACGGATTTCCTCGTTCTCTTGGACTTTTCGCCGTTCATTTCCGAAACGCCCGCGGTACCGCAGACGAATGCCGTCGGAGATTGAAGGCTGTCGGGCGGTGGACCGCTGATCTCATCGACCCAAAGGATTTTCAGGAACTCATCCGCGTGACCAAACAGGATACCACCCGTCTCGACGCGTCGGCCGTTGACCCGCTCGGACCTGCGCATCCACGCCCGCATTCCCGCAAGAGCGGCCTGCGTCACACGGATCTGGTAACCGTTCCGGCCATCGACGAGAACAATATCGGTGGGCCACTCGAACTCGAACTCGTTGAGGGCACCTGTGCGCTGTCCGGTCAGATCAAACGAGCGGCCGCACGCAGCAACAAGCGAGGGACTTGCCAACCATTTGCTCGCGACGTTCGTCATCAATGCCGTGAGCGCCATCACGTCGGCAGCAGAGCCCCGGAATGTCGGGCTGGAACAGCCGGGCTCCGGCTGAAATAGCCGCTTCCTGTCGGGGCTTACCGGCCAGAACTCGTCGAGGACGTGCTTTCCCTTTGCAAGATTCGACAGCGCTATCTTGGCGCGACGGTCGAGGTCCAGCGTGATGCCAGGAACGGCTTGCACAGCCATCGTCATCAAACCCTGATCCGCCTTGTGCCCCAGGGCCATTGAGATGATAGGCGGATGGGCCTTTGGCCAGGTCCTGAATTGCTTCTCCAGCGAAGTCGCGACCATTGTCGAAGCGGTCGCGTTGATGATCACGTCAGCGGCGAGAATGTCCGCACGGCGCTCCGGGACCTCCAGCAATCTCACGATATCTGCGGGCGACGAGAGCGCTTCGACCCCATAATTGGCATATCGGATGTTCTCGGCGGTCGCCTTCGCCTTGTTGGCACCAATCTGATACCGGTCGAAGAGCTGCCTGACCAGGACACCCGGCTTGACCACGTCCTTGTCGTAGAGCTGCAGCTTGGCCACGCCCGCGCGGGCAAGCAGCATGGCTACCGCGCTGCCGATAGCTCCACAACCGAGGATGACCACATGACGGCCCGCCCACCAGGCTGAAGCACTCTCGGCATCCCGTCTGGTGACGATTTCCGGTCGATCCTCAAGGACACCGCACCATTCGATGGTGGCCTTCGCCGCCCATTCATAGAATTCGGTGACGTCACTGGGATCGTCGTTGGTAGATGCCCTGATGGCTGCGCGCATTTCATCGACGCGCTGCGCATCAATGCGCCAGGCAGCCAAGTGTTGAAGGCGCGGGCCCCCGGCAATCCCGCGCATGGCGGCGCCCAGCATGAAGATTAGCGGCTGACCGCTTTCACCTCTGAGCACCCCCAACTGGATCATCAGCCGAATGACCTTGATCGGGATAGCTCGGGCCGTCAACTCATCGAGAAGTTCCGAGACTGACTTGGGATACTCGTGCGGCATCCCGGTCGGAAGGAGCACAACGGCGGCCACGCGGCCATCGGGGATGGTATCCTGGCTTTCAATCCATTCGCCGAGTTCGATACGGTTCTCGTTCTCGCGTGTGATTTTCGCGTATCCTGCCCAGAACGGCGGTTCGACGGTCGGCGTATTCTGCGTTGGGACAATTTTCAAGCTGCTGACCGCGTAGGTGACGGGCGGGTGCAGCGGCATTCCCGCCGGATCGAGTTCATCTGCGGCAGCGGCCCGAAGCCAGTCGTCGATGCGCTGCATGTAGCCGAAGAGGCCGTCTTCCGGCTGCCATTCGCTGTCGGTCGCCTGATAAAGGCAGATGTAGCTGCCCCATTGCACGTGCGAGAAGTCACCGTAGCGCTTGTGCGCGAAGTCCAGGCGCGGCACCTCTAGAGGGAAATTAGCCGGAATCTTGAGAAGCAGCCGCTCCCGTGCCCTGAAAGGAATCCCGCCTGGCTTGCGCGGGTATCCGGAGCAGTCCACCGAAATAGAAACGAGTACGGCTTCGCCATCTTCGGTCGGCTCGACGGTGTCGATAACCTCGAGCGAACCGGAGGAAGCTTGGACGATTTCGGCAAGTTGTGCGAGCGCCCAGGCCTGCCCCTCGGACTTCATTCGCGGCCGAAACCAACTTTGGCGGTTGGAGGTGCCGCACGTCCGCGGGCTGCCTCGACTGCGGCGGCCAACGTCTTGCGCGCGCCTTCGGAGACCTCGTAGTCGTCATCGTCGAGGAAGACGCCGTCTTCGTTGACGCTGAAGATGATTGGCCGGAGGTTCTCGGGCGTGCTGTATTCGCCGGTGCAGAGGAATGCCGTGTTGACGATTTCCTCATAACGGTTCCTCGCCTTGACGTGGGGCGGATTGTCGCCAGACGAATTCGATGCCGGGAATTCGGGCGAGCTCGCGACGATATAACCGATATCGAGCTGCGGCGCCTGGAGCTCGTCCATGGCGTCCTGCTGAAGAACATTGTCCTCATACATGACCTTCTTCGAGCAGTGATGCGGCGCAAGAAGCACGTTCCAGTTCAGCATGGCGTCATTGTTGTGGGCGTGCGTCTGCTCGAAGATCTGCATCAGGGTCGGGTAGGAGACATCGCCGAGGAAGAGTCCGCACATCGGATGATCTTGGTTGCCGATGATCACCCGCATGGCCACGCTGGTCTCGTTGCGGGCGTCAGCTTCACCTTCCTTGAAAGGCCCGTGGATGAAGGCATGAAAGCGGTCGCTGACGTCTGCACCGTCGAGAATGGTGATCTCCGCACCCGGGCGGGTGCGGAACTCCTCGGGAAGGTTATGATAGCGTTCGCCGGGTTGAAACAGCGAGCTGTAGCCGATAACCCGCACGCGATTGCCGGCGCCGGGATCACCTCCGGCCTTGATGGTCTTCGTTGCCCGGCGACGCGCCTCCTCGCGAAACACCTCGGCATCCTTGCACAGGACCTTTTCGTCCTCGTACTCCCGGAAGATATGCGGGCTGTGCCACAGCTCGCCGATCACAACTCGCTTGAGAAGATCCTCGAAGCCGCGGCAATGATCCTGGTCAGGATGCGTCAGGACAAAGCAGGACAGGTAGGGCTTGCCGTCGCGCTGCGGCAGCCTGGCCACGAGTTCATCAACCAGCGGAATGTGCTCGTTATCGTCCTCCTCAGCCATCACTTTGTCGTTCAGATCAATCTGCATGACTTCAGTTTCGCCGACGACGATGGTCGTGCTATCGCCGCAGCCGACAGGCCAGAAAATAAAAGACGGTCCCTTTACATCTGCGAACATCGCGCCTCCTCGGCCGGTCAGGCCTTACACCATGCCTTTAAGTAAAACGGCCGCGCAAAAGGGCATTTCCTGAATGACCATGCTGCAAGCTAGCCGGACATAGTATGTTGATTCGGGTCTGCAAGCCAAGCGAGTGGTGCCGGAAGCGCCAGAATCTAGGGTTGAACTTGAAGATTCAGTGGGTTTCCAGCTTCGGGCCCTCGATCGCCAGCGGTGGCCTGACGGCGGTGCATGTTCCGACGGACAGATAATCGAGATGCCTTTACCCGAGGTCGGTTGTTACGGATGCCCGCCACCGAATGCGCAAGCGACTACATCGCTAATGATGGCCCGCTTTCTAGCCAATGTCGGTCTGTTGCGGCTTACGTTATCGAGCTGAAATTGCAACGGCAGGGGCGGTCTCGGGAATATCGATCGCGAGATAGCCGCCGTCGCCGTAGGACGACGTAAAGGCATAGGCTCCGACGTTGGGTCTACGCCACCATGCGGTGAACGGGGTGTCATAGTTGAAGAACAGTTTCACTGTGTCGGGTGCGCCGGCGATGATCCGGGCGATGGCTTCGCGATCAGGATGCTTGTACTGAGCTCCGTTTGTAGAGATCGCCCAGCAACTGCATTGGGCCGCTGCCACCAGTTCGTTCGAGATATTGCCGCGGCTTCCGTGGTGCGAGGCCTTCACCAAGGCGAACCCCTCGTGTTCGGGATGCATTTCCTTGTAGAGCGCGAGCGATGCCAGCAGCCGGCCAACGTGAGCATCGCCGGTCAGCAAGATCGTACGCTTCTTGTAGGCGGCGACCACCGCAATACTCGAGCCGTTGGGCTTCGCCTTGTCGCTTTTGAATGGCCGACTAGCGAGGAAGGCGACGTCGATTGGCTCGGTCTCGCCGTACTCTTCCCAGCCCGGCGGAGCCTCTCGCAGAGTGTCCTCCCACGGCTTAGCGAGATCGGCCAATTGCTGCTGATCGGGCGACAAGACGGTCAGGGTCAGGCCGCCCGGAAGTTCGACAACAGGCAGCTCCTCTTGCCGCACTGCGACCGGCGCTGGCCTGAAATCGAGATTATTGGCGATCTGGTGCTCGGCGATGAGTGCGGCTAGACGTTCTCCGTCGAGCGCGCCGTACGTCTCGAAGCCCGGTTCCGGCGGAGCGTAATCAAGGTCGCCGCGGTCATTAAACCAGATCTGCTTGACGAGGGGCCGGAAGCGCTCCGACCTCAGGAGGGCTACCGCGCCTTCGATATGGTCGCGATCGATATGGGTCACGATGAATAGCTCGAACATGTCCTTCGCGCCCCCATGTTCTTCGACGTATGCAAGCACCGCCTCGGAGGTCGACTCGCGTCCGGCGTCTATGAGCAGACGATAAGGGCTATCGGCTTCACCCCAGCTGAGGATCAGACAGTCCCCCTCCCGCGCGGGTAGCATTTCTAGCCTGAACATCAGCTTTGCGTCAGGGTCAAATATTGGAGTTGCGGCAGACTAGATTGTTGCGTTTGGCTTTGCTCCAACCGCCCCAATGCTCCTTGAGCCCCCGGTTCCACGAGATTGCCGGCTGGAGCGTCGAGTTCGGGTTTCGTTTCCTCGACATCGCGAGTCAGCGGTTTGGCGATAGAGAAGGATGTGAAGGCCTGGCTCAGATCCATGGATCTGGCCACGCCTCGCACCTTGCGTAGGAGTTCGGTGCAAGTCGGGCAGCCGATCGATGTCTGCTCCAGACCCTCGATCAACCAGACAACGCCGGTGGTAAAGAAGGGAAGACCTCGCATGACCGAATCGTAAAGAAGCTCATGAGCTTCGTAGAGATGCTCTTCGACATTCTGGGACAATAGCCACTTCGCCCGAAGAATCGGCCCATCGGGGAGCCGTGGGAATCGGCGCGCAAGATTGTCCAGCCACTGCGGCCAATCATTCGCGTGATCGCCCTCTTGCAGAGACGAAAGGAGGACGTACCCGCCGATCGCTGCGGCAAGCGGGTTCTCGAATTTCTCGAATAGGGCGTCTTGGGCACTTTTCAAAATTTCGTAGGCGAGGTCGACGCGCCCCCTGTTCAGATAGGCAACGAGCCCCGCCCATCGCTCGTCTCTTAGGACCGGGTCGCAACGCAGCTGTCGGTCATCCTCGAACGCCAGCATCTCAAATGGTGTGGAGTAGTAGCTGTCACCCCACGGCAGGGGCAGGGCAAACAATTGGGTGCCGGCCTTGCCGGCGATGGCGGCGTAGGTGCGTCGCGCGCCGATCTCGGTAGTGTGGAAGTCGAAACTCGCAGAAGCCTGCCGCGTGAACATGATCCGGAGCGGCGTTCCATTGTACCCGCCCTCGGTCGTCACGCTTAGCCCGTCATCGCTCCCTGCAAGTTGAATGTCTGGTGCGTGCTCGGGGCCGCGGCGATACCGTTCCTCAAGGTAATGGAACCAGCCGCTCCAGCTCGATGGGTCAAATCCGTCAAAGTCGCTCGACCCGGCAATGCTGCCGATCGTTACGCTGAACGATGTGGTGGGGTAAGAGGGACCTCGCAGCAGTTCGCCAGATTGCTGGTGTGCCGACGCGAGCGTTGCGCCGGAAAAATGCGCCCAGCTGCGCCATTCGTTCGGTGAAGCCTCGCCCCGAAGGATAACCGGCATGCCGGCGTCGCCATATTCTTCAGCCTCTGGCCCGACCAAGAGCTCCTTGAGCAGCGGCTCTCCTGATGGCAGTACCGCCTCGACATCATACGCGCCGAAGGCGAGAGAAACACGAACGCCGTCAGATTCGTAAGATGACACGGGCGCGATCGTGGTCACCAACTTGCGAGAGCGGTCGGAGCGGCGAGTGTGCTTGTTAGCATCGTCGATGACGGGACGAAAGCGGACCGGCACCCCAAAGCGAACCTGATCACCATCGATGTACTTGTCGACACGAACCAATATGGCGGCTTTCTGCACCATTATTCAAGCCTCGCCTTCTTGAAGGTGGGGGCGGACCGTTGCTGAGCGTGCGCAAGGTTGGTGGCGCCGTTCTTGAGAGTAAACGTGTAGCCGCCATAGGGGAGGCTAAGCTCAATTTCGTACTCGTCGTTGCCGCAGGGGCGGGCCATCGCTCGGCCGCCTACTTCGTAATGGAGTTCCCCGGGGCCGCACGCCTGGCCGCTACGATCGAGATAAATCGGCGATATGGGGTCCGCCGCCAAATAATGAAAGTCAAAAGCGCGCGTCTGGCCGCCCTGCGGCTGTTGTGGCTCCGGAAAATGCTGCTGGGTAAGGCGGAGCGAAACGTGCGACATGGCTTCGAGGAGCGAGTAATTATTGATGCGCCAATCCCCGTTATCATCACGTGCGGCCATGCCGCGTACAGACTTCATAAAGGCGTCAGTGAAGACGCTCGCGCCGTCGCTGCGGCCACGTGCTGGCTTGTCATCGCCGGTCGAGAAGATCAGCGGCGCATTGCGATTGGTGGAGAAGTCCTTGCGCGGTGTTGACTTAGCATGGACCGGCGAGCGTCCGATCGCAGCACCCGGCGGAAGGAGATCTCCATGTGGTCGCCGGCATGCGTCGATGAAGAAGATCTGCTCGGCTGCCGCGCAATTCTCCATGCCGGCCACGAACTTGCCGAGGTCGAGTGCATTGTCCCAGGCATCTTGCTTACGGAAGTCGAAGTCGGACATTAGCAACGACGTCAGTACGCCGTATCCAAAGCCATGACCACAAAACAGGAATACTAGCCGGTTCGCTTCATCGCTGTTGCCACGGCTATACCAAGCCTGGGCTGCACGTGCGAAAACGTCGTAGTTCGACATTGGTGGAAGCCAACTACCGGACCTCGTGTCGAACGGTACATCCGTTGGCTCGGCGGATAATATTGCTAGGCTGCCCAAAGGTGCCGGCGGATACCGATACTCCTCAAGAAACCATCGTGCCAATAAGCGCGCCGAGACGGTCGACGAGGTCAGTTGACCAAGTGGAGCGCTCTCATGGCATCCGGGGCCGCCGTTGCGGAAACATGGATAGTGTCCCACCCCGACGATCAGAACATGAGTCTTTGGGCCGGGCTGGCCATCCTCGAAAACTACTCCGTCGACAGCGTGTGGTATTTTTGTATTCTGGGCTGCGTTCGACGTGCTCGCGCTTCCATTTTGCTCCGGACTGTTTGCCAATCCGACGTCTCCCGTTTCCACGTGCATTGCATCTCCGATGCAACGGCCCCTGTAGAGTGAGAGCAAATGAAGTATAACCGCGCCGGCAAACGCCGACAATCGATGCAGTATTTACCCCACCCAATTTACCGGCGGATTGTGCTCAATCTTAAGTTACAGTGCAAGCCTTGATACAAGTAGATTGTCGCGGTTTGCGATCGATCCGTTGCAACGTCAGGCGAGTTTCCCGGCGGACACTCAGCGCATGTGTCTCCGATCGAGTCTAGGTCCTTGGCAATCACGACGGCCGCGGGCATCCGGAGAAACTCCGGCCGGCGGATCCTGACGCGCTACTTCGAATGCACGCTCGCGACGATGGTCTGCCCGAAAGGGACCAATAGGCGCGAAATCCAGTTTAAGCCTTGAAAGATCCCGGCAGCCCTTAGAAATGGAGATCGCGTCGCAACGCGCCGGCGCACATTTCTCCCAACGCTAGAAGCATCGTTCGGCCGAGACTGCTGACGTGCTGTCAGAGGTTCCGTTCGCGCGCCGGCCGCCGAAGTCGGCAACCAGCATTGGTGCGCGAACTGCCGGCAGAGGGGCACAGCTCCAGATAGCTAAGGTTTTAGCCATTTCGCATATCTAGTGGATGGAACATTTCTTGGCGGTACATCTTGCGTGCTCAATTTGCCATCATATGTGACAAGGTAGATTCATTGGCACGCAGCGGTTGCTGTTCCAGACGAGGAGATTGTCTTTAGTTTTCAGTTGGTTGGAAGTGTTTGTTAAAAATAAAGATTTCGTTGAGGTAAGCCGCGGATGCCGCCGCAGCCTCGCTGCGGAGTTTCATCGATGGACGGGGCGCCTGATAAAGACGAAATGTCGCTTGGAACCGCCGGCAAGTCGCTGCCTCCACGCATCGGCTTGGCGCTCTCCGGCGGTGGCGTGCGTGCCGCGGTCTTCCATCTCGGCGTGCTGCGGCGTCTCGCTTGCGAAAGCTTGCTGGAAGGCGTGTCTTCCATCTCGACCGTCTCCGGGGGCAGTCTTGTAACCGCGGCCATCTTCTCCCAAGCCGGGATGAAATGGCCTACGTCGGTGGACTACCTCCAATTGGTCTACCCCGAATTGCGCCGCCGGATCATCGCCGCCGACCTCTTTACGCTGCGGTCGATCGGATGGAACGGCTTGGCCGAATTTAATCTCCGGCTGATCCGGGGACGGGCGCTTGTTCTCGCTGCGATGCTCGAGCGGGTCTGGGGCGTTTTCGGCCGGCTCGCCGATCTCCCTGACGCGCCGCAGTGGTTCATCAACACCACCTGCATCGACACTGGCAAGAACTGGCGGTTCTCGAAGCGCGAGATGGGCGATTGGACCTTCGGGCGGCACTATGCCCCGGACGTGCCCGTTGCCGTCGCGGCTGCAGCGTCTGCGGCGGTACCCTATGTCATCGGCGCGATGCCATTGTCGCTGCCGGTTACTGGATGGTGGGAGACCGACCCAGCGACAAGCAAGCAGACGCGCATGAAGCCGCCGCCGAAGATCCAGGTGCGGCTCTGGGACGGGGGCGCCTACGACAACATGGGGCTTGAGGTGCTTACCAAGCCCGGACGCGGCCTGCGCTCCTGCGACTTCCTGATCTGCAGCGACGCTTCGGGCGCACTGCCGCAGTCGGGAAATAGGCCACTTGCGGCCCTCTTAAGCGGCCGGCTATCGGGCCCGCGGTTGTTCGACGTCGCCGGCGACCAGATACGCGCGCTCCGTAGCAGGATGCTGATCGCTGATATTTCGGCGGGAACCGTCGACGGAGTGCTGTTGCGCATGGGCAACTCGGTGCGCGCCGTCGACGTGAAGTCCGGCACAACCAGGCCCGCGAGCTTCTACGACGGCTTCCAGAGCGACGAGCAAGCCCAGTTAGCGCTGCGGCATCCGACGGATCTCAAGGCGCCGTCGGAAAGCCAGTTCGACGTGCTGGCCCGCCACGGTTTCGAGATCGCCGACGCTACCTTGACGACTTACGTGCCGGCCCGTTTCCCCAAGTCGTCGTCTTGGAGCGACCTTACATGAGAAGCATCCGGACACGCTTCCGTGCCTATCACCTCGGCTGTTCCGGTTCGTCGTTCAGCTATTTCGCGGACGGCCACTTCACGATGATCGAAGGCCGGCTCACCGACGACAGTCGGCGGCAGGTCGAAGCCGAGTTGGAGATCTGCGGCGTCGAGGAAGCATCCGGTCTCCACATCACCAGCTGGGACGCCGACCACTGCAATAAGCACGAGCTCGAGGAACTGCTGAATATGATCCGGCCGCGCCGGATCGAATGTCCCGGCTACAATCCGATCAAGGACTATGGTCACGGCGAAGACTGCCTGGCGATGATCGCCGAGTATCGTTCCAGGCGCCGCAACACCGGCTTCATACCCGAGATCCGGCACATCACCCCGGCATACATCGGGGGCCTGGAGCACGCGTCTGCGCTGGCGTTCAATGACATGTTCTACAATCCGTATCACATCGTGGAGAACGCTAACGATAACTCGACAGTGAAGCTTTTCCGCGGGGGATGCTTCAACGTTCTCAGCCTGGGCGACGTCGAGGACTCACTGATCGGGGCTAGGCTCCGCCGGTGCCGGATCCTTACCAGGGAGACCGACGTCATGATTTTGGCCCATCACGGCGCGGACAACGGCTTCACGACCAAGAAATTCCTTCAGCATATCGATCCGACAGTGGCGATCTGCTCGTCGAATTACGACAACCAGTACGACCACCCGCGTCAGGAGATCCGTGACCTGCTGCACGAACAGGGCATCCGGCTCATGACCACCAAGACAGGCGACGTGATCGTCCGGTCGGTCGACAATCACACCGGCGTCTTCGAGGTGGTCAATCTGATCGCAAAATCCACGGAAGTTTCTTCGACCGCGAAGTTCGTCTCGAAGAAGGT
The DNA here is from genome assembly GCF_018130885.1 of Bradyrhizobium sp. KB893862 SZCCT0404. Taxonomy (NCBI): domain Bacteria; kingdom Pseudomonadati; phylum Pseudomonadota; class Alphaproteobacteria; order Hyphomicrobiales; family Nitrobacteraceae; genus Bradyrhizobium; species Bradyrhizobium sp. KB893862 SZCCT0404. The sequence goes on along the minus strand of NZ_JAFCLT010000006.1, from coordinate 212,212 downwards.
CCACATCCTCGACGCCAACGGCGACGCACTGCGCCAGAGGTACGCGCCACGGCGGCGCTATCCCCGCTAGATTGGCAACGGAAAGCACACATGAAACGGCTCGCGATCTTTCTCGATGGCACGTGGAATACGCTGAACAACAACACCAACGTATGGAGGCTCAAGTCCCTGACGGCCGAGACCGTCGACCAGCGCGTCTACTACTCGCAAGGTGTCGGAACAAAACGCGGCGAGTCAACGCGCGGAGGCGTCACCGGCTGGGGCATCGACGACGAAATCATCGAGGCTTATACTTGGCTCATCCAGAATTTCGATGACGGCGACGAGATTTTCATCTTTGGCTTCAGTCGCGGCGCCTACACGGCCCGCAGCCTTTCGGGCCTGATCTGTAAGTGTGGCGTCCTCAAGCTGGGCGCGCCGCTGTCAATTGAGCAGCTGTATGCGCGATTCCGCATCTACGATGCGACGACGATCAGGACGCTGATCGCGAACGGCTTGCCCCAGACCGCGTCGGTCGAAGAGCAGTGGTTGGTGAAATACTCTCGTCCGACGAAGATCAAATTTGTCGGCGTCTGGGATACCGTCGGCTCCCTCGGCAATCCTCTTGGAAGCCTTGCCGGCAGGGTCCGCAAGTATCGGTTTCTTGATACGCACCTTCGGCTCGACAATGAGTACGCTTTCCACGCGCTGGCGCTGGACGAGCACCGAAAGAACTTCGAGCCGACGTTCTGGACCAGAACTGATAGGATCGGCCACGAAGGCGCCGCCGAGCGGCAAATCGACAAGGTTGAGCAGCGCTGGTTTGTTGGCGCGCATGCGAACGTCGGCGGCGGATACGCAAGCGACCCATTGGCGCAGCGGCCGTTGAAGTGGCTCATGGACAAGGCTGCCGGCTTGGGCCTCGTCTTCCGCGACCAAGTGTCGATCGATGTTTCTCAGGTTGTGCCCCCTGTGGCGGATTCCTATCGGGAGTTCGGGTGGGGGCTGTACCGCTTCGTCAGCCGGCCCTTCTATCGTCCGGTCGATTTGCCGCCGCAGCGGGGATCGACCGCTACCACCCGACGGATCAACGAGACCATCGACGGTTCGGTTTTCGATCGCTGGCGCGCGGATGCGGCCTACCGCCCGCCGAATATCATCGCGTGGGCCAAGGAGAAGGGCGTCGACCCCGCTGGGATGCAGGGGGCCGTCGTGTCGAGTAATCCAAAAGTCGCAGTACAGACTTGAAATTTCGCATTCCGGGCTCTGGGACGGCAGAACTAATGGCAGGGTTGATCGAGGAGATCCAAAGCGACGCTTTCGACCAAAATATTCCGGTCTCTGTATTGCTCCGGAAAGTGAGGGCTGCCGCATCGAAGCTCAATCTTCCTCCGACCGAGAAGTGGGTGGAGCTTGAGCTCAGCGGATACGAAAACGGGAATCTGCCAGACTATCGTATCCTGTTCGGAAAACCGAAGGCGTTGAATCCTTATCATGGTTGGATTCCGATTCTGTTCGACGACAACGGTCTGAACGAGACGCTCGCCAGGTGCAGTATCGCCCAATCCATCGCGTCTTTGGAGGCTTTGCTGAAGAATAACGACACCGACCATCTTCAATTCCCGATTCCGCCCGCGATCATCGTTCAAATCAATCGGATGATGGGAGTTCAATTCGGGACGATGTACGTCCACGTGTCACACAGCCAGGTGCACGGTTTGCTAGATGCCGTGAGAAATCTGGTTCTCGACTGGGCGTTGAAACTGGAAAGGGCAGGCATTCATGGGTCCGGAATGAGCTTCAACAACCAGGAGAAGCAATTGGCGAAAGACTCTTCGACAACCATCAACATCGGATCGATCAACTCGATGGTAGGTAACCTTGGCTCGCACAATACTTCGGGCGACATCTCCGCGTCTGACATATCCGAACGGCAAGTAAAAGATCTACTGGCGCAGCTGCAGCCCCACTTGAGCGAGATCAAGCAGGCCGGCGCTGACGGCGCAAGGCTCGATAAGGCGTTTGCCGAGCTTTCGGCGCATTCGGCCGCGACGCAACCGAAACAAGCTGCGATCCGTGGGGCGCTCACCGACATGCGGAATGCTCTATCGGGAGCCGCTGGAAGTCTGATTGCGTCGGGCGCGACCGCGATCATCTCGAAGATGTTGGGTCTCTGATCCGAAGCGCCGAAATCGGACGGCTAGGAGCCGAGCATGCCGATAAGCAACGACGAAGAATTGGTCCGCGCGGTTGCTCAGGTCGATGACCTGATTAGGGCCATTCAAGACTACTGCGGTCGCGAGAACCGAGCGGATGCGAAGATTAAATTCCCGCGCGGTGTAATGCGCACTGCTGAGAGCTACCGGGTACGGTTGCCGGACTATTTGGATCGGGAGAAGAGGAGCAATTGCGCCTACAGTTTCATGTTCCTGGACGTCCTGTGGTGGCTAAGCGTGCGAACCGATATCTCCAGTGTCGGAAAGCAAATGGTGCTGAAATCGGCGATTGTTACGCTCGGAACGGTCTTGGAGGCTTGCCTCTATGTGCCAGGTCTCCCTAAGACAAAGTACTTGTCCAACTTGGGAAATGCAGGCGCCAAGGACCGGATCGAAAATACTCATACGCGAGGTTGGATTTCGGAGACCGAGCGCGACTGCCTAAAGCAGCTGTGGGACCATCGCACCAATGTCCACCAAAAAAAGATCCAGGCGGATAGCGAACTGGATCTTTACTCGGTCGATCATGTCAATGCCCCTTATGCGGCGCTCTTGAACCTGCTGACAAAGCTGAAGGAGTGGAACGGCAAAGATGGATAGCTGCGCGGCCCGCATACCTATTGGCCGCGCGATCCTCCCGTTCCATTCCTATTATTAGGTCTTATCTGTCGGCATTTTCTTCGACCTTTCAAGACGGGGAGCTAATTTACCGAGCGGCAGTGTAGGAGCCGGCCACCAGGTCGTGGCGGAGGCCCGCCTTGAGCTCGATTCGGCATTTCTCGTTCCGAGTAGGGGCGGGCTCCGGAAGGTCGGAACTATTGAAGTGCAGTTCAGTAGAAGTGTCCCTACCAGCTCTCTTCCAAATTAGTGCGCCCTCCGAGCGCGCCCATAAGATCGGGACGCGCGGCCTTGGATCGCTAGATTTAACGCGGGACGGCTGCCGTCGCAGGCTAATTTGTCGCGAGCGCTTGCATGAACTCTTCCAAAGACGGTTGTGGCGCCGTTTGCAGCTTGTGGAGTTCTTCCGGCTTCAACTTGGTGTAACGCCGCAGAGTGCGCCAATCCTTGTGACCGGTCACGAGCGCGACCTTCTCGATTGTGAGACCTGCTTCAAAAAGACGGCTAGTCCCCTCGTGTCGCAAGTCATGAAAATGCAGATCATCGATCTTCAACTCGTCGCAGGCCCGCGTGAATGCCGCGCTCACCGACTTGTGGTTGTACGGAAATACGCGGCCCCAACCCCTCGTGATAATGCGCTGTTGGAGTAAGATTTCCCACGCATCGAAGCCCGTTAGGTTGAGAAGCGGCACCTTCTGATCGTTACCATCCTTTGCTCGCGGGTCCTTGCGGTCGCGAATGACAAGTACTCTTGTTTTCATATCTACGTCGGGCCAATCCGGACGGCAGATTTCCTCCTGCCTCATCGTTGTCGCGACCGCATATCGAACGATCCGACCCATCGGAATGAGTTGTCGGGGATTGGTTTCAAAGTACTCGATGAGTTCGCCGAGCTCATCTTCGGTTGGGCGTCGGTCTCGCTCTTCCGACTTCCCCACAAGACCCAGATGCTTCATCGCGTATCGCGCTAACCGAACCTCTTCAGCCGAAACTTCAATGCCGTGAACGGCGGATGCGTGCGTAGCGACGGTTCTGATGAAGGAGAAGTCGATTGCCAACGTGGCTGGGCCGGCACCTTCCTTCGCGCGCTGGCGACCAAATTCGATGAGCCGCTCGCGATTGAGCTTGGGCAACTTTACTGTCCCCAAGGCTTCCTTTAGCGACTCTAACACAGCGGCCTTGGAGCGGCGGGGAGGGCGGCCGACCTCGTGCATATCCTCGATGTGCAGATCGATGATATCGCCGAAGGTTTTAGCTTGGACGGCGGCGCGAGGCTTTGGTGATCCACTGCGGTCGATGTTGCGCTCCATGTCGAGCGCCCAGTCTTCGCCGTCCTTGCGCCGGCGGAAGGTCTCTGACACGTAGCGGTTCTTGCGGCGGACCTGGACGCGCCAGTTCCCGGAAGACAATTGAGTGAAGCTGGCCACGGCCGTGTGCACTCCCCAATTCGTGTGCGCTACGTGTGCACTGAGAGGTCAAAACAGGTACAAACGTGTGCAATTTCGACTAGTTTGGAGTGCACATGTTCGGGGTTCATCCCATTGAGAACGTAGGGTAAATATTTGAAATCGCAAGACTATCGATTTTCTGTGGCTCCGATGATGGATTGGACCGAGGCATTTCAAAAAGCGAAGCGCAATCAGCACTTAAGCGCGGTCGCCTGAAGCCATGTCGTACCAAATGTAGTACTGCCATCCTTGATGGAAGCTCCCTAGCGAATGTCTGGCGGCTGCGTGTCGCATTCGGCGGCCGGAGCGCGATATAGCGGACGCATCGCTCGGACTGCAGTTAGCTCGTGCTATGCAGTTAACTGCACGCACCACCCGCCGAGATTAATGCCCGGAGACCGTTGATCAGCCGATCCCGCAAGGCTGCGGTGGCCAAGTGCAGCACGGCGAATCAGCGCCATGCCGCGGGGGAGCTGCCGCTCAGATTCGAGGTCATTCAGTTCACAGCCATGCGTTCATGAACTGAAACGGGAAATACTAAAGACCGTCCAAATGCCGTGACTGACGGCAAAAAACCGGCATTTTCTGCATCGCTCACTGGCAAACTGAGATTACTGTTTCTAGATGTATTTTGCCGCCTCCTTCAAAAAAGCCAAACCCCGGACGGTTTGGAGGCTTTGATGAAGGACCTTGGAAATTGGTTAGACGTGTTTGGCGGCATGTCGGGCGGTGCTTTGGCGGCGGTCGTGATGCTTGGCGCTTTCGCGCTCGCAGGCTTTGCGATCTATGCCGTGCTCGTCGTAGCAAGGGAGAAACACTGATGCGCTTGCGCGATTGGGTCCCGTTGCCAACTCAATGGATCGAGGACGGCGGCCTGCAAGCCCTGCAGTGGACCAAGGCCGACGCGCCTGGCGCCGACAACACCGCGGCGTTGATGCTGCTGTCACCGATCGCCCACCTCGCTGATGACCAGGGCCTCGCTACTTGCACCTATGACGGGCTGTCGCTCGCCACAGGGCTCAGCAGAGCAAAGATCGCCAACGGGCTCGGCGTGTTGAGCGAACTTGGTGTGATCGAACGCAAGCCGAGTGGCCGCAGCACCATCCAATTGACCGATTTCAATCGCGCCGGTGGCTGGTCAAAGCTCCCAGCCAAGCGCCTCTACGCCGGCGGTCGCATTATCGCTTTCGAAAACTTCACCCTGCGAACTATGACCGAGCTCCACGCGCTCAAGCTCTATTATCTTTTTGCCCGCCGACGCTCCAACGCCACCAACATGGCCCACCTCAGCTACGATAAGATCGAAGAATGTGCCGGCGTCGATCGGGCCCGCATCAAGCGCGCTATCAGTTTCCTCGCAGCTCTCGGCTTGGTTCATGTCGAGCACACGCCGAGCCGCTTAAATGAACGCGGTACAGCCAACGCTTACCGCCTCGCGTTTCTGAATCCTTATGTACATTTCGGGACGCGCGGCCGCGATCCGGATTTTGCGATGGCAGAATGATCCCGATCAGCCCCGCCGAACTGCGACTCTATGTTCGAACGGCCTACGCTGACGTCTGTGACATGGCCAAGGGTCGTGTCGGCAATGACGATGTGAAGCCATGATTGACGTGAACCAGATCAGGGATCCGGACATCGCTCTTCATGGGCTCACCCGCGCCGATGAGTGCTACACCATTTACTACGACGAGACGAACAACATCCGTCGCCTCCATGTTCGCGCGGATGGTCTGAACGTCGCCGAACCGAAATGCTTCGTGATCGCCGGCATCGCCCACCACGGCCCCGTGCGCGACCTGAAGATTGCGGAGCTGCGACAAGCTCTCCGAATTCAGAAGACCGCCAAGGAGATCAAGCTTGAGCACGTCGCCAAGGGGAATTGTCTGAGCCTTCTGAACGCCCCGAAGCTTGAGACCTTCCTGCAATGGCTGCTCGATCAGGACCTGTTTGTACATTATTCGGCGCTCGACCCGCTCTACTGGTCTATCGTCGACATTATCGACTCGATCCTCACCGAATACGGGGCTAGCGCTCTCTATCCGGCAAATTGGCAATTGAAAAACGCGCTGTATGCGATCCTGCGCCACGACCGGCAGGACACGGTGAACCTGTTTCGGCGCTACACTTATCCGGACGTCGGACGTGAGCGCCGTCGTGCGTTTGTTGCCGAGCTGCGCGACCGGCTGAACGCCCGCTTTCATCTGCTCAAAAACTTCGACGCCATGATGCTCAAGGGCGTTCTTCAGATTGCGGAAAAAATCGACGTCTTGCCATATCTGGAAGGCGAGACACCCAATGTGCTGATCGACGGATTTGGCATCTTCTTTGTCGGTAGGATCTGCCTGTTCAAAAACTCATTCCATATCCTCGACGTCGAAAGGGTTGTCGAAGAGTATATCGGCCAACAGACCTTCATCGACGGCGAACGGACATTGGACACTTATCGCTTCGCGACCTCCCACGACGAGCCAGGCGTGCAAATCTCCGACGTGATAGCTGGCCTACTAGGAAAGTTCTTTTCGATGCTTCGGGACTGCGATCCTGAGCAGCTTGCAGACATGCGCCGCGCCCTCAATCCGCAGCAGGCACGCAGTGTCGCGTTGCTTCGGCACTTGCTCGATAGGTCCCTGGCCGAAAACCCCGCGTTCGCCCACTACATCCTCAGCGCTGAGGACCAGGGCCGCGCTGCGCTCTTTCTGGCGGATTAATCGATCCGGAAAGTGGAATAGGCGCGGCCGTCCTGATCCGGACCGTTGGCGTAGTTGGCGTCGAAAACCGCGGTATGCATTGAGCGTTAGCTGGGATGAAGCTTGAAACCTATCATTACGAACGCCACTGTGGGTTGCACCAGGGAGGGACGATTCGTGTCGATCGACCGGGTTATCGTTCGAAACTACCGGGCTTTGCGCAATGTGGATGTCACGTTCGGGCCCGGCACCAACATCATCGTCGGCAACAACGAGACCGGAAAGTCGACATTGTTGGAGGCAATCAACTTGGCCCTCAAGTGCCAGTTGGGCCGCCGGCCAGCCGCCTACGAGTTGCATCCATTTCTTTTTAATGTCGAAGCCGTGGCCGAGTTCGTTGCGAGCCACCGGGCCAAGAAACCCCAACCCCCACCGGAGATCCTGGTCGAACTCTATTTGAAGGAGCACGACGGTCTTGTCGACTTACAAGGCTCAATCAACAGCCTGATGGTGGACCAACCAGGAATAAGCCTCGCCATCCGGCTCGACGAGAATTTCAAGGAAGAGTATCGCGAATACATCGCCGATCCCGATGCTATCAACGGCGTCCCGGTCGAATACTACGAAATCGTCTGGCAGAGTTTTGCCGGCCATCCGCTCCAGGCGCGCGCGATCCCACTCAAGTCAGTGTTAATCGATCCCAGCTCCATTTCGAACACGAATGCCGCCAATCGGTACATCCTTGAAATCGTCAGGGACTATCTCGATAAAGCGCAGGCCGTCGATCTTGCGTTATCCTACCGCAAGATGCGTGACGATTTCGTCAGCGACGAGCGAATTACTGCCATCAATAACGATCTGGCGTCCAAGACCGGAATCGTCTCCGACAAGACGCTTTCTGTTGCGATGGATATGACATCAAGGGCGGGCTGGGAATCCGGTGTTCTTCCTCACCTCGATAGCATCCCACTGACGCTGGTGGGGAAGGGGGAGCAGAACGCCGTCAAGGTGAAGCTGGCAATGGAGGCATCCGAAAAGTGCGACATCTTTCTGATGGAAGAGCCGGAGAACCACCTAACCCACACAAATCTCAACCGCCTCATCAATAAGATCATCGAGAAGTCGAGTGGGCGGCAAATTATCATCACCACCCACTCCAGCTTTGTGCTTAACAAGCTCGGCATCGATAACACATTGATGTTCAACGGGAAGAATTCCTTCCGCTTGAACGACCTGCCGAAGACCACGGAAGCATATTTCCGGAAACTGCCCGGATATGACACGCTGCGCATGATCCTGGCGGACAAGACGCTGCTCGTCGAGGGCCCCTCCGATGAACTCATTGTCCAAAAGGCATTTCTTCAGACCCACGGACGGCTACCGATCGAAGCCGGCGTTGAGGTAATCTCGGTCAATTCGCTAGCATTCAAGCGGTTTCTGGACATTGCCAAGCTGCTGAAGCTCGAGGTCCGCGTCATCGGCGACAATGACGGAAAATCCGAGAAGAAGCTGGCGTCTTATGCCTCGTATGCGAACGAGAGAACCATCCGGATCCATATCGGTCAGGACGACTCCCTGAAAACGTTGGAGCCGCAACTCGCCAGGGCGAACGGTTTGGAGAAGCTCAACCGCATCCTCGGACAAGAATTCGAGAATGAAAGTGAGTTGATCGACTACATGACGGCGCACAAGGCCGATACCGCCCTGAAGCTCTTCGACAGCACGGAAGCGATCGACATTCCCGGATACATCATAGATGCCATCGCCTAATCGCGTCGTGCTGGCTTGCGCGGGATCAGGGAAAACCACGAGCATTGCTCGCGATGCCTGCGGCGACGCTGGGCGGCGCTCGGCGTTGATCACCTACACAATCAACGGAGCCGGAGAACTAACTAAGGCGGCATACGCGGCCCATGCCGGGTCGGTTCCGTCACACATCACCATTAGCACTTGGTACGCCTTCCTGTTGCGGCACTTCGTGCGGCCGTACCAAAATCACCTCTACGCGCCTCGCATAGCAAGGATTAACTTTATTCGAGGCCAGTCCGCGCGATTTATCAAAGCTAGCGATATCCGCCGGCATTATTTTTCCCGCGAGGGCGTTATCTATCTCGACAAGGTCTCGAAGTTTGCCTGCGAGGCGATCAAGCGCACAAAGGGGCTTCCGATCAGACGCTTCGAACGGATCTTTGATCGTCTCTACATTGATGAAAGCCAGGACTTACAGGGCTTTGACCTTGATCTGGTCGAGCTCCTCCTTCAATGCGGCACGGAAATCGTGCTTGTCGGAGACCACCGGCAAGCGACCTATTCAACCAATGACTCGCGTAAAAACAAGAAATTCGCTCGGGCAAACATCGTCGACAAATTCACCGAATGGGCAAAGCGCGGGCTTTGCAAGATCGAGTATCAGACGGAGAGCCGGCGCTGCGTTCAAGCGATTTGCGACCTCGCCGATCAGTTCTATCCGTCATTCCCAAAGACCACTTCGCGCAACCACGACGTTACTGGTCACGACGGCGTATTCGCAGTCGAGCAAAGCCACGTCGACACATATTTCGCCCGCTTTGCGCCGCAGACGCTGCGATACAACCGAACCCACACTGGAATTCCTGGGATGCCGATCAATTTTGGCAATGCCAAGGGGATGACGTTCTACCGGACGCTCATCTTCCCGCACGGGCCGCTGAGCAAATTCCTGAAGAGCGGAGATATCGTCGACGCTGGGGCGGAGATACCGAAGCTTTACGTTGCCATTACACGCGCCCGCCAAAGCGTTGCGTTCGTAGTCCCCGACGGTTTCCCGGTGAAGGCAATTCCACTTTATCGCCCTAACACGGCCTGACCAACTGAGGGCGATTGACGGCTCAGATCATTTTTTAGCCAACTGGAAGAGAAGACCAGGATATCCGACTGTTCACTCCTTCATGATTTGAACAGAAGGGAAGGCGGTCGTCTTGAGCCAATCATTCGTCTTGGTCGTCGTCTTCAGGCTCCAGTTCGGTTGGCTCTTCATCATCTCGTCTCTCAGTTCGCCACAGTTCGCTCAGCCTTGAGTGCAACGCGGACAGCTTGCTAACTATCCGATCGCGCTCTTGCTGCCTTGTCGATGCAAAACCGACGGGTATTTGAACGGTTGATGATAAGTCGACGTTGACTAACAGCAGGGTAGCGACGTCTGGGACATGGATAGCCTCGACGGCGGGACTGAGGAAGCCGGGTGGCGCTAGATAACCGGTGTCGAAGAGGCCTTCGAACCGTCGTGGAGATTCTCGACCTCGCGACCCGTCGGGTGAAACGAGGGTGGAGCGGATGGAAGTTCGACCGAATTTGCGTCGGATGGCCGCCCTAATCGACCTGATGGCATCGCGAAGTTCAGGTGAGCATCCCCAAGCCGTTCCTCCAGGACGATACCATACGATCTCCTTCGTCGGCGCGACCTCGACAGAAGTCGCGGGCTTCGGAAGATTGTCAATTAGCGCGGTCAAGACGTCTATATTGCGCCGCAGATACGAAGCCCCCAAGATAGGACGACGATCGTTGGCTTCAATATCTGGATTCAGGGAGATCCAGCGGGGCAGATCGAAGGTAGCTGTTCCTCCATACGCGTCAGTCACACTTGGATCGCCGGAGAGCGAAGCGAATTCGGCGAGGGCAGCGCGCGACGTATCTGCGTAGATGAGCCCACGGTACGTGTCGAGAACGGCATCCGCCAGCTTTCGTAGCCTCGGCATGTCGTCCGCATGGATAGCGAGCAAGTTCGGCTCCAGCCGCGGATCGGGATCAAACACGAGGTTCTGATCGACAGGAAATACCAATGATCCGAACCGTTCAGCCATCGCTTCCGGAACGGAATAGAGTGCGAAACGATCGGGATTAGGAATCCGTCGGACCCTCCGAAGATAGTCCGCAAAATTGTCCTCGAACGCTGTCCTCGCGTAGGACACGGGAAGGTCCCTGGCGAGGCTCGCGGGATGTACGTCGATCAAATTCCGGGCTGATCGAGTGCCGGGCGGAGCCATGTTCTTGCTCACCAGGTCGAACCATACCCTGATAGGCCAACTCTCCACTTCGACAATATGGGGAACGCCGTCGCTGGCTCCTCGAAAATGCTCGTGGGCGGAGGCGTGCAACCGCACACTATCACCGTGGACCACCACCAGCCCGCTGCCGATGAGGTCCGAAATCACCTTCTCCATCTCAGAAGGCGTAAAACCGAAAAATGAAGCGATCCTCCGAACCGGCAGCTCCTCGCACACCTTCAATGCGCGGAGCACAAACTCGTCGACCACCGGAAGCCGCTTGTCGCGTGTCACATTCGCCCGGATCAAGAACCGCCTGCACGGTATGTTAAATCCAAAGGTCCGGATCGTGGTCGGTCCGCTCAGTGAGATTGTCATGCCAGCGTTCCTGCCTTGACTAACGCCATGCTCGGACCCGCAGCGACGATCTCGTCGAAGACCATACGCATCGGAAATCGTTTGCTAACACGACCCCACATGCCTCTGTCACCAACAATGAAGAGGCGTTCTTTAGCACGCGAGAGCGCGACGTTGCAGCGGTTAGGGATCCTGACATGCCCTTGGTCGCGATTGTCGTTGCTCCGCACAAGAGAGACGATGACGATCGTGTTCTCCTTGCCTTGATAGGAGTCGACTGTATCGATGCGGACCATGTTCCGGAACTTCGCTCCCCAAGGCCGGCGACTGAAAGCTTCCTCAATCTGTGATTTTTGAGCGCTATACATGCAAATGATCCCGATGGGCGTCTCTCGATTTCCGCGGGACATCGCGTCAACGAGTTGCCTCTCCTCCGCGATACGCTCGAGGAGCCTCATCACGGCATCGGTTTCCGCCCTATTGCTGTACGTCGTTTCATCCCAAGCGGCCGCCGTCTCCTTGCGCCATCGCTCTTCGGATGTGTCGATCCAGGTAATAGCTGTTGAAAGTGGCGCTCGTAGCTCCGCCGCGAATGCAAGATCAGCTTTTCGATCGGGAGACGTAACCAGCTTGGTGCCGTGCGGTTCGTAGAAGATCTTTGAGATCAGGTCGCAAATGACTGGTGTCATGCGATACTGTTCGGTCAGCGTCCGGCCATTTTTTAGGCCGTAACTGGATAGATAAGCCCGCTCGAAGTCGCTGCGCTCGAATTCCAAACGCGGCGTCTCTGGCATTTCGGAGCGTAAGCCGTTGAGCACAACCCGCTCCGTCATCGGGAGTAATTGGCGGTGGTCTCCGACCAGAAGAACGCGTCGGCCCAGTTGAATCGGGACTGCGAGCTCGCCTGGCGTGCAGCGGGCCGCCTCGTCCACGATAACCCAGTCGAACGTGTTCTTCTCGACTTTAATCTTGGTCTGCCCGACACCAACGCATGTGGCCGTGACGATCGTCCGTGTCTTTGCCAAGAACTCCTCGAAGTTGCGATATGGCGTTGCCAGCGACGTGGACCATTCGCGCGACAACGCAATGATTTGGCGGGCCATGCTCACGTCCGAAGGCGAAATGTCTGGGTGGCGGGAAAGAAGCGTCTCGTAAGCTGCATCGACTTCGGCCGTGAGACGCGTCACATCGGCCGGGCGGCCTAGCACGCGCTCGGCAGCAGCCACGAACGCAGAAGCTGCCGCTTTAAGCGTAATATCGCGGCGTCCTCGCTCCGTGCGGGACGACCGCGATGGGCCGCTCTCGGCTTGGGCAAGTAGCTCTAGTCGCCTCGCCCTCTCGCCAACTGTTCTGTCGATTTCGATAGCGTCCGCCACGAGCGCGCGCTTGAGGCCGACTCCACTCGCAAGCCCAGCGACGCGATGAGTGAACGCCCCCTCGAAACGAGATTGGAAACGCTGCTGCAACGACGCCGTGTGGTATGGTCGTATTTTTTCCGTGATCCCTTTCGAGCCGATTCGCAAAAGGCTAGGTCGGTTGCTTCCGAGCTCTTTGTGCAGGTCAAGCATCGCTTCAATCGCGTTGTTGACAGCTTCATGTGACTGGCTGGCGATAAGGATGCGCCTCGCGCCCTTTACGGTTGTCAGCCAGTGGACAATGGAAGCGATGAAATGAGTCTTACCCGTCCCCGGTGGTCCCTGCAGCAAACCCACAGGGCCGTAACGGACAACATGTCGGAACGCGGTCCTTTGCCCCTTGTTGAGCCGATATCTGTCAAGCGCCGCGTCGGGCACTTCCTCACCGTAATCGATAGCGTCCATCGAGAGGTGGGGTTGGAAGTAATCGACGAGGCCGTCGATCGCAGCCTCGTCCTCAAGTATTCGCTCAACAGCCTTGGTGCGTCGATCGAACGACGTGCGGGATCTGCGATCGACCAGGTTAACGCGCTCTCCAGGGACGAGCCTGCGATCGGAGAAATTGACGGTAAGTCGTTGACCGTCTGTTTGCTCGAGATCAAGCTCACCCAGTTTCTTCCGATTGGGTAGCTTCACGTCGACGGTGGAGCCAGCGTCGAAATCGAAGTCCCGATTGATCCTCTCATAGGTATAGATCGCGGTCGGCCCCCTTTGGGGACCAATCTCTCTAATAATTTCGACTTCGGGCAGCAGGGCGGCTTCAAGGTCGAGAAGCTTGCGCCAGTATCTGGGAACATCAAGTTGCCGTCCCGCGGGCGCCCCGACGGCCTCCGTTTCGGGCAGGGGCGGCTCGACAAGCGGCGTAATTTTCGTCAGTAACTCGTCTAGTCCTGCCTCCTCGCCGTCGAACAGCTCGATGCCAAGCTCGATCGGAACGCCATGCTGCGACGCGTGGGCGAGGCTGGGAAAAGACGCCACCTCAAAGCGGACATCGACGAGTTTCCTGTCGCGCAGAACGAGCGTGAGTTCGCGCTCGGTTCCAGCAACGCTGTATTCTACTACAGAAGGCTCCGTTCTCTCTGCGCGGATATAGTAGCGACCACCGTCCGATACGAACGGTCCCCTGGCTCCGCTGAACGCGATGCGGAACGTGGGCGCCTTCGTTTCATCAAGTTTTTTGAGTGCTTCGCGTAGAACAATAGCGACCGGTTCGAGAGTCTCGATCCGCGGCCGACCGAGTTCGCGATCGAGCTCAGCCAAAGCTTGTTCTGCTCGGCTGTCGTTCGTCGCGACGAGCATTTCGCGAATGATCTTTGTCGTCGCAAAACGGTCGAGCTGTTCAGTGGTGAGGCTCTCCCACGCTTCCGGACACAATGCGGGGGTACGGACGCGCCCATCACCGACTTCAGAAATGTCGAATAGGTCCAGCAGGCGAAGGTCGTTATCCTCCTGACGAACCAGAATGTTCTTTGGCGCGACGTCTCCGTGGGAGTGTCCCATGTCGTGGATTGCGGTGACGCACTGCAAAAGCTGCGTTGAAACTTTGAGCGCGGCCTCGAAATCGCGATGCTCGGATTCATCTAGCGGCAGTCCCGGTTCGAAGCGGTACGCGACAAACGGCCCCGTCGGAGATAGGCCGGCCCGCAGATACCGCGGCAGGCCTGGTAGTGGTGTGCTGATCAGCCTTCCTGCTCCGTCGAACAGACGAGTCATCGCGATGTCGCCTGCGGTGGTCATGCCGCGTCGCAAGCTAGGCCAGGTTTTGACAACAATCTCGCTACCGTCGTCTTTTTTGCTTACGTAGACGTTTGTTCCTTTCAGTGTGCGGCTCACGGGCCAGATCACATAGGGAATGTCGGGCGTCTCGTACTGATCGAGAAGGACTTGATTGACGTCACTGGCAGACGATCGCTCCACGAGTCCCGCGAAATCATCCGCCATGGCTCGCGCGTTTGGATGCCGCGTCTTTGCGTCGGTAGCGGTCGCGCGCGTCAACCACGCAGCGACGTCCGGCACCGTCGACGGAAGGCGGGCTAGGGCGGAACTGATATCGGACGGCAGCGCTTCACCTGTCAGTATCTGAAACGCAAGCCGACCGAGCGCGTAGACGTCGCGTTGCTTTCCGCTCCCCGACAGCTGCCTGTCTCCGTCCTCTGGGAGCGGTTCCGTGTGACCACGGAGGATAGCTGACCAGTCACCGAGAGACTCCTCGTCCGGCAGCTCGCAGGTCATCAAGCCGCCGAGTGCAAGCCGCGTCGGAGATACAGCCCAGATCGATCGAGGGCCGAGATCGCGGTGAGCGATGTCAAGCGTATGCAGCTCAGCGAGGATCTCAAGAAGCGCGCCGACCATCGTTAGACGGTCTTCAATTCCGAGGTCCTCGCCTGATTTGTTCAAGTAACGATCAAGGGTTGTTTGCCCGGAAATGAGCCGCCGCAGCTCAAAGTGCTGCGTCAATATCTCATCCTTGTCCTCGCCGATCGGCGTTAGGATGGCACTCCGCTCAACAAGCGGGCTGCCGAGCTCGTACAGCCGACCAATTGCTCGCCGCTCCCGGTTCGCGATCAGTTGTCGTCGATCGGGGCTGTTCAACCCAGGCGGAAGCTTGTCGAACGACCAGATGCGAAGCAACGCCTTGTAGCGCTGGTCGCTCATCTGTTCTGCCCGGTGCTCGCGCCAAATTCGGTCGGGGTGAACGACAAAGTCCTCTTCGACGACGCGATGGCCGTCCCATTCGGCTTCGAGCGGGCCAAACATCATTGCGTTTTGAGTGATCCGCTCGAAATCTGGTTCGAATGCGAACGTTT
The DNA here is from genome assembly GCF_018130885.1 of Bradyrhizobium sp. KB893862 SZCCT0404. Classification (NCBI taxonomy): domain Bacteria; kingdom Pseudomonadati; phylum Pseudomonadota; class Alphaproteobacteria; order Hyphomicrobiales; family Nitrobacteraceae; genus Bradyrhizobium; species Bradyrhizobium sp. KB893862 SZCCT0404. The sequence continues at coordinate 196,660 of NZ_JAFCLT010000006.1, read as the reverse complement.
TCTTCTGCCGCAAAGTAGTCGCCATCAGCAACCTCTTGCCAGTTGGCGTCGCGATGGATTCAGCCTCTTGGAGTGTCAGCACGTAGTCTCGGTCGGGCTGCGTCAGTCCGGCTTTGCCTGCGTTGCCGGTCACCACGACACGGAAGTCGACATAATGATTGAAGCCAGGAATGCCGCTCTGAAGGAAGCTCTTGAGCTTCCGGGCTTTCATGCTCAATCCCTGAACTGGTGAACGAAAACGTCTTCCGTTATGGTTCCAGAGGTCGCCGGTTTGGGTGAGCCTGCCGTTGAAATCTTTGAGTTCGAGGATGAGGACACGATCGTCCATCACCACCATCGCATCCATTTCGATCGGCGGCTCGCCGCGCGGAAAGCATTGCAACGATGCGTACAGGAGCCATTGCGGGGGGTAGGCCCGCTCAAGCGCGGTAATGCCTGGAATCTCTCGGCGGTGAATTCCGGCGCTGCTTAGATATCTGACCCGACAAACCATCCCCAACCTATCCGAGAATCGGCACCGTCTTGCATCTTTGCATATGTCTTTAGGTGCCGGGAATTAGTCGAAGGTGAGGGGGGCAATCCACCGAGGTGGGCAGTTCGTCCACGCCGACGAACCCGCAGGGCCTTCGGGACGAAATGGGGCCAAGGGCAATATGTTTCGCCGAGCGCAGGTTGCCTACCTGATGAGACCGGTCATCTCTTTTCGCGCCGCTTCCGTTCGGACATCGAGGTATTTCGCAAGGTCTACAAGATGTACGCCCTTGGCGCACTTCTGGCTTGCCTCCATGCGCACAAGCGGAATTGCTATCTCGCCGGCGCTGATCTTCTGCACGAGCTTCGTCGGGTTGAGGTGCGAAAAATAATCCCGACAGACCTCATCGATCGGAATGATCGCCTTTCCTCCGTATTGGGCCATCAAAAGGAAAGCGGTGTTCATTTGCGATCTTTCCCCACGAGGTAAGGGAAGCGGTTGCGGGACAACTGGTTCGCTCCTCCGGCGTCCCCTCGGCTTAAATACCAAACTCGGAAACCTTGCTGCTTGCGAGATCAATTCCAGCTGGGGCGGGTTTTGGCCTCGCTGGCGCATAAAAAGGACGGTCTTCGGGCTGAGATTGGAAATTGTACCATGATTTCAACTCGTTATATGACCACTTGAAGAACTGCCAATTGGCAGTATATTAGCTGCCAGTTGGCGGAGGTGCGTCGATGAACCAAGCAGCTGTCAGACCAGCAATAGACCCGGGAATGGGGCCGTCGGCACCAAACCTCTCTGATGCTTCTACGCGTGAACGACTGACGCCGTCCGCGGTCGACGGCATGGTTCGGCTTGCCGAGATCTGGCGTCTGACCGGGTCCGAAGTTTGTGCGCTGCTCGGTGACGTGTCCGAACGAACATGGTTTCGAATGAAGAAGGGTGAGTGGTCTGGCACGCTATCTCAGGACACGCTGACCAGGATCAGCGCACTGATCGGGATCTTCAAGGGGCTTCGCTTATTGTTTTCCGAGCCGCTATCGGACGAGTGGGTGCGGCTACTCAACAAGGGACCGCTCTATGGCGGCCGACGTCCACTCGATACGATGATAGAAGGTGGCATCCCGAAGATGCTGGAAGTGCGCCGGCATATCGACGCGCTGCGCGGTGGTTTGTGAATGTCCTTGCCACCAACGTTCAGCCTCAGCCAGCGCGATACGGTCCGGCTGATCTCAACCGGTCGTCTCAAAGACCCAGTGTTGCTTCCACTTGCCGCCAATCATGGCGCGCTGGAAGATCTAGCCGCGCTTGAGAGCGCTACAAACGGCCGGCTGGTCGCGCAAGAGAGCGGGCTTCCGCAGCTCGATCCTCGCGAGCTCGTATTCGGACGGGCGGGCTTCACATTCATCAACGCTGCGTTTGCGCATACGCGGCCGGGCGGCAATCGCTTCAATGACGACGATCGTGGTGCCTGGTATTGCGCCTTCGATCCGGAAGCCGCGGTTGGTGAGGTTTCCTACCACCTGACACGCGAGCTTGAAGCCGTCGGGCGCTTCGAAAATATCACCGACTACGCTGAACTCATTGCTGACTTCTTTGGCCCGTTTCACGATTTACGTGAAGTCCAGGTTGATGACCCAGTCCTGCATAGAGACCCCGCAATTGCCTATCCGGCAGGCCAGAGTCTGGCCCGGCAATTGCGGGTAGATCACGCGAGCAACGGAATTATCTATCCCTCAATACGGCACGCTGGAGGCACCTGTCTCGTCTGCTTTCGTCCCGACCTAGTCCAGAATCTGCGACAAGGTGGCATTTGGCGTCTTGAATGGCAGGGGACGCCAAAACCGACTGTGACGCGCCTAGGTCAATAGGCTAACCTGCACCGAACGCGCTAACGACAAGTGCGAAGCCCTCATCATGGATACTTCAAGCGGCGGCCTTATCTTCCTTGTCGGCGCCTCGGGCAACGATCTTGACAGTTGCGTCGGGGAGCGGTCGCTGCAATTCCTTTGCTTCATCCCAAGGCGCGCGCATCCAGACGTCGCGCTCCTCCTCGGTGGTCAAGATCACTGGCATGGCCTTCGGGTGGATCGGCTCGACGATTGCATTCGCCTCGGTTGTCAGGAATCCGTAGACGAGGTGGGGGCCTGGAATTGGCTTTGATTTGGTGCCGCGGTCGCCTTTGAACTCCGTCCAGATGCCGGCGAACGCAAACGGTGGGCGGTCTTCGTTCAGGGCGAACCACACGACGTCCTTCTTCTTGGTCTCGGGATTGGGCTCGGGCGCGTATTCGGCGAAGCTATTCGCCGGGACTAGGCAGCGATTCTCGGGCTTCAACCAGGCGCGCCAGTGCGGCGACGCTGTATTGCGAATGTTGGTCACCGGGAAATTTCCGGCTCGCGGCGGTGGCGGCATGCCCCAGCGCATTATGGCTAGCTCGCGACCCGTGTCTGCGTTTCGGACGACGGGAGCTGGATAGTCTGGAAAGACGCCGGGCATCGGCGGCAGGTTGCCTACATAGCGATTGATCACGCGAAACAGTGCGATGATGGCCGCTTGGTTGGTCGTGATCGAATAGAGATTGCACATTATGCGCAGCCTACAGTCTCATTGTGTTCCGGGTCGAGAACGCGACGCCGTCCCTTTCAAACCCTCACGGAAAACCGGTCGAAAGCGGTCAGGCTCTGCATGCGCGGCTCCAGTTCTCGTTGATAGATCGTCATCTTCAGGAATTCGATTTCCGCGTCTCGATTGGTTTCGTCGGTGTCAATGTACCAGGATTTCGGCCGTCCATCCGTGCCGTCGCTCCAGCGATATCCACGCCGCTTGAGCTCATCTTTCAACTCGAACGGCGAGTGTTCGGCCCAGATCCTTATGGTCTTGCGCCGCGCGCGTTCCAGCAGAACGGACAGGACGGTCCGATTGAGGTGGGGAAGCTGCAGGGCAAGGATCTCGAGGAGCGCGAGGCAGTCATCGACGGCGCGATGCGCCTCATGAAAGAGGCCGGCCTTCATCAGCAGATACGGCAATCGTGATCCTTCGAAGCCATGATTGCGCCATTCAATCTCACTGACCGAACAGGCCCACGCTTGATGTTCAAATGAGGGGCAGTAGCGCTCCATGAACTTGCGATCGAAGGCAGCATTGTGAGCAATGACAACAACGGCATCTGCCGCGAAAGCGGCGACGCGATCAGGGTCAAGGCTGTGGCCCTCGACCATCTCGTCGGTAATCCCGGTGAGTGCCGTAACCTCCGCGGGGATGGGCACCGACGGCTGATTGAAGCAACTGAAGGTATCGATGACCCGGGTGATCCGGCCGTCCGGCAAGTAGGCGAACTTGACCATTCCGAGCTCAATAATCTGATCGCGGGCTGGATCCAGGCCGGTGGTCTCGACATCCAGTAGAAGAGCAGTCTTGGCTGCTTCACCGTTGCCTGCGGCGAATTCTGGCCGAGGGACGAGCCGGCGCAGGACGCGATACTCCGGCGACTGCTCCAGCGCGGCGGCCATTTCGGCCAGGGTCGGGTGGTCGGTCATTTTATGATCAACGGATGAGTCGTGTCCGTGGAGGGCTGACCGCAGTCTATCGAACGGGATGGGGCGGGGCGAGCTAGCCCGCGGAACCGGTAACAACTTAGCGCGCATATTTTGGATCAAAGGGCGACCCGCCAGGTTCTTTGAGCTTTGGCAGATCCTTCGGGCGTTCGGGATAGATGAATTCGTCGCCGACCAGCCAACGGCCTTCAAACCGTGCCCAGAACAGGATCGCGTCGAGCTGCCACTTAAACTCGTGCACACACCAGAGGCCGCCTCTCTGAATCTTCTCGCCCGTCGGGTCGAATGGGATGTTGTTCAGCTTGCAAACTGCTTCGATGGTCGGCCAGTGGGCGCGGATGTAACTGTCTTCCAAGGCGACATGGTACGGGCGGCTTTTCCTCCAGCGGGGGTGTCCGCCTTCGCGCGAATAGAAGCCGTGACGTGACATCAGGAACTCAGGCAGTCGCGCGATGCCTTTCGCGATCCGCCTCGCTTCGTCCGAACTCAGGTATCGGTGACCGAACGACCATCGCTGCAGGTCGTCGCGGAAATAAACGACGGCGAGCACAACGCCGTTGGCATCCGTCACACGGTAGCAGTCTTCGCCCAACTCGATGGGCCAGGGCGGGGGAAAGCGGCGTTTGGTTTCGCTCGGTTTCATGAGGGCAAACAACCATCTCCTTCGCGCCGTGGAGTGCCCACGGCACGCTATGAACCTGCGCGATTGACATGAGAACAAAATAAGAACATCATGGAGCCCGGTCAACACGGGAACCTAGGCGATGTCTGCTGATCCACTGGCGGCACCCGCCGCAATCGACCCGCTGGACGCAGCCGCCGATCAAGTCGTTGCTCTTTGTGACGGCGATTTGCGTGCGGCCCTGCGGACGCTGATTGTTGCCAACGGCATGCTGGAAACCGAGCTTCGCGAGGCACGCGCTTCAAGTTCGAAAGGGTACGCGCGCGGCCGGTCCGGGAGTCGGGAGTAAACCGATGGCTGACGTGACCTACTACGTGGCGCTGCCGTTTGTGATGAGCGACGACGGTCCGGCGCCTCGCGAGGCGGTGGAATGCACGAGTGCGAACGCGGCAATCATGCGCGCCGAGAGCCTGTCGCGAAAGGAGGGCCACATTGGCGCCGTTGCATTCAGCCGCACCGGTGACCCTGCGCTCGGTGAGTTTGCTGATGCCGTTCTGCTTCGTGCCTTCGGCAACGTCCCTACGGATTTGAGCGGACTTTAGATCGCCGAAGGACTGTACCCAGTCGCGATCCGACCGCTAGTCAGCGTCACGTTTCGCGGGGGCCTCTTCGCGGCATCTCGCCAGTTGCTCTTGAATTTCGCTCCACTGATGCGGATGTTCATGCGGAGATATTCTTGCGGCCGCCCCCTGCAAGACCTTCGACGCTCGTTGAATGTATTTGCTGGCATCCGTTACCGTCATGTAACTCGACATTTTCAAGAGGGCCTCGCCCAACGTCCGGCAGGATGCGACCCAGTATTGAAGACTGTCGTCAGGATTTCTGACTTCGAACGATCGTTCGGCGTGATGGATCGCATTTTCGATATCGGCTACAGACTTGGCCTCCTCGGTTCGGACACCTGAAAGCGCGAGATAAGCGCAGCCAAGATTGTGCTGCACTATGCCCCACGCTCTTGGATCTCTTGTTTTGGAAAAGCAGCGCAGCGCCGACAACTGCAGGCTCAAAGCGAATTGTAGATTAACTTCGTAGTCTGCATCGGATTTCGCCAATCGGCGGTCGGAGTATACATTCGCCAAATCAAGTCCGGCCGTCGCGAACGCGTTGGGCAGGAACTCTTCCGAACAGCAGGCGCGTACGTCCTCGTAGTGGTCCTTTGCGCTGGTCAAGTGCGACATCGCGTTTTCTGGAAGATCAAACTGAGATAATCGCCAGCTCACTCCGCCGAGGGCGTTCTTCGTTTGGCACCATTTTTCTTTGTGTGCATCTTGCTTCCAGATGCCTAGGTTCCGCTGGAGGGCTTCTTGCGCCTCAAAAAGTGCTGCGGGACTCTTGTAGCGGTATCCATAGTAGCGGAGCAAGTTGGCGCATTCGTGCCGATTGTCGGCTTCCATTTCAGGGAGCACGCCCGAAAAATAATGCGATGATCGTTCGAAATGGCCTGCCGCCACAGCGACGTCGCCGCCGACAAGCGCGGCATTGCCTCGTTCGATCCGGAGCTCCGCCTGCTTCTTCAAAGCCACGATGGTGCTCGACTGAAGCTGAACCTCCTCGGCTTCCTTTAGCAGGCCATCTGCCAGATCGAAGTCGCCTTCTCCGAGCGCCGCATTGGCGGCCCTTATAAGCTCAGATATCCGGCCTTCGGTCTCGGCCAATTTCTCCAGCCGGGCCTGCATCTCCCGAAATTCCTCGGCCTTCGCCATAAGGAACGCTTCCAGTTCCTCCTCCGTGGCATCGGGCATATCACGGCCGAAATGCAACGCGAGTTTCTCCAGCAAGCGCGAGGGAAGATCTGATGCTCGAGCGGAGTGGCAACCCGCGCGCTCTTCACGCGAGATGTTCAGCGCGACGCAGAGTGCATCAACCGTTTTTGCCTGCGGGTTCGCGATCTTGCCAGTTTCGATGTCTGAAATGCGCGCTTTGGTTAGGCCAGATTTTTGGGCAAGATCATCCTGTGACATCCCCTCGATTCCGCGCTTCTCGCGAACGAGCCTCCCGAATGCCACTCCGAAGCGATCCATTCCGGCAACTTTCGATAACTTTCGGTAACGTTTCGAGAACGCGCATCGGGCGGGAATGCAGCATATTTTGAGCGTGCACAGCAGACCATAGTGATCCGGCCGGGTCCAATCAAAAGGACCCAAAACATGAAGACAACGCTCGAACAATTGTTGAATCTGGCTGCCGCGGCCGTGGCCCTCGCGGTAGCAGCCGGGTGCGACCCAGCGGGGGCTATGCTGTTGCAGGCCGCAATCAGTGTGGGTTTGGCTGTGGCTGCCGATATTGCGCATTGAGCGTAGGACCGGAGGGCGGGCGTCATGTCCGGTTCAAGTGACTTATCATCCTGCCGCGCCGGGTCGTACATCTGTGACTCAAGCTCCCAAACAAAGACCGCGCGTTCGGCGCTGCCGAACCGGGCTCTCGTGAACCGAGCCGCTTTGCGTCTCGGCCATCCGGCTTCGATCCCTCGCGCAACACTCCGGCGCTCCTCACCGGGGGCACTCGGGAAAGGGGCTCGCCTTCGGCGATCGCTATCACTGCCCCTGTCCCGGGTGCCGCTGTTAACCGGTCTCGTCGCTGCACTCGGACCCGCGTGCCCCTTCGGGTCGCTATGCTCACGCTCTCCGGGTGCCATTTCAGTGGGGCGATGCGCCATTGGCGCACGCCTGATCAAGGCCTGCGGCCCTAGGCAGTCAAAGCCACTTCCCATGAAGAAATGAGACGTAGAGTGGGTCGCTCCGCAGATGGTCGCATTTTCTCGCTTGCGCGCGAGCGGCGGGGTGTCACGCGTCGTCGCTTCCGCGCAACAGGCTGAGAGTAAGAGGGCTGAATGGGGATTGCCGTGACGGGTCACAGGCTGCGAGAGAGGCTCGCGGCGCCCGTCGCGGAGACGCGCGATGTCCAAACACTATCCTCGGGCACGCACCGGTGAGGACCGGGCAAACCTTTACGACGACATCACCAACAAGATCATCGGTGAACTTGAGGCCGGCCGAGTGCCATGGGTGCAGCCTTGGGGCGCCACCGCGAAGGCGTCTTTGGCCATGCCGAAAAGCGCCGCGACCGGCCGTCAATACAGCGGCATCAACGTTCTGATCCTCTGGGGGGCTGCGACCGAACGCGCATTCACAGGTCAGAGCTGGCTTACCTTCCGCCAGGCTCTGTCGCTCGGTGGTCACGTCCGCAAGGGTGAGCGCGGGACGACCGTGGTCTATGCCGATCGGTTCGTGCCGGTCGACGAAAAGCGCCGCGCGAGCGAAACGGGCGACGAAGCGCAGGCGATCCCGTTCCTCAAGCGCTTCACCGTCTTTAATACTGATCAATGCGACGACCTGCCTTCGGAGATCGCGACGACGGCGCCGCCTCCGCCGCCAGGCCTGATCGAGCCGCGGGTCGAAAAGCTTATCAAGGCGACCGGCATCAACTTCCGGATCGGCGGCAACCGCGCATTCTATGCGCCGGCAGAAGATTATGTGCAGGTGCCTCCGCCGCAAGCCTATTTTGAACCGATCAACTGGCATCAAACCGCCTTGCATGAGCTGGCGCATGCCAGCGGCCATCAGTCACGTCTCAACCGCGACTTGTCAGGCGGTCACGGTACCAAGAAGTATGCTTTTGAAGAGTTGATCGCGGAGATATCGGCTGCGTTCAGTTGCGCGTCGCTCGGTATCGTACCGACGGTGCGACATGCCGACTATATCGGCTCCTGGCTCGAGGTGCTGCGCGAGGACAATCGCGCGCTCGTGCGAGCCGCCTCACAAGCCAGCAAGGTTGCGGATTATCTGCTTGGCTTTCTGCCGGAGCCCGTTGATGACGTGACGACCGAGAGAGCGGAGCAGGAGGCCGCGTGAAGGTCGCGCCAGTCGCCTCGAACAAGAGAGTTAGAGGGAGGTGCGGTTCTCGCGACGGGTTGGAAGCCGAGAGAGAGGCTCCCGGCCGCCCGTCGTGGAGATCAGACATGACGAAGGCTGTCCAAAAGATCACCCTGTCGCCCTCGCGGGACATTCCGTTCAACAAGCTGGTGCTCAGCCAGTCGAACGTGCGGCGGGTGAAGGCAGGCGTTTCGATCGAGCAACTCGCCGAAAGTATCGTGCAGCGTACGCTTCTGCAAAGTCTCAATGTGCGGGCGGTTGTGGACGCGGAAGGCAATGAAACCGGCATGTTCGAAGTGCCGGCGGGCGGCCGGCGGTATCGCGCACTGGAACTTCTCGTCAAGCAAAAGCGCATGGCGAAGACGCAAGCCGTTCCTTGTGTCGTGCGCGAGGGCGGCATCCCAGAAGACGATTCGCTTGCGGAGAACGACGAGCGGGTAGGCCTTCATCCGCTTGATCAGTTCCGGGCTTTCCAGACCTTGAGTGGCTCAGGCATGTCCGAGGAGGAGATCGCGGCTCGACACTTCGTGGCACCGGCCATCGTGAAGCAACGCCTCCGGCTGGCGTCCGTGTCGCCAAAGCTGCACGACGTCTATGCCGAAGACGGCATGACGCTCGAGCAGCTCATGGCATTCTCGGTCACAGCGGATCGGACGCGGCAGGAACAGGTCTGGGAGAATGTCAGCCGCTCGGGCCACGATGAGCCCTATCAAATCCGGCGGATGCTGACCGAGAATACCGTGCGGGCATCCGATCGCCGCGTGCAGTTCATTGGGCTCGATGTTTACCAGCGGGCAGGTGGCGGCGTTTTGCGCGACCTGTTTGAGCACGATGACGGCGGCTGGCTTCAAGACGTGGCTTTGCTCGACCGCCTCGTGACGGAAAAACTCAAGGCCGAAGCCGAGACGATCTCGTCCGAGGGATGGAAATGGATCTCACTGGCCGTCGACTTCTCATATGGCCACACCAACGGCTTGCGCAAACACGACGGCAAGCCGGCCGACCTCACAGCCGACGAGCAAGCTACCGTCGACGCTCTCAACGCCGAGCAGGCCAAGCTTGAATCCGACTACCAGGATGCGGATGAACTCCCTGAAGAGGTGGACCAGCGTCTCGGCGAGATCGAGGCGGCGCTGCTGGCACTCGAAGACCGGCCGAAAACTTACGATCCGGCCGAAATCGCCCGGGCTGGCGTCTTCGTCAGCATCGATTCCGAAGGACGGCTTTGCGTCGATCGGGGCTATGTCCGATCCGAGGATGAGGCGCCTGCGGCCGATTTCGAGGTCGAGCGAGGCTCCGATGCGCCGTCGACTGAAGGGCAGGAGGTTGGTGCTTCCGCAACGCGCACGGCGATCTCGGTCGCTGGAGCATCGACTGAACCGGAGGAGGATGAAGACCCGGCGAGGCCATTGCCGGATCGGCTCGTCATTGAACTGACGGCGCACCGCACACTGGCATTACGCGATGCGCTGGCCGAAAATCCTGCGATCGCGTTCCAGGCGGTGCTGCACAACTTCGTGCTGACGGCCTTTTACAGGTTCTCGTCATCGGGGAGCTGCCTTGAGATCGGACTGCGCACGCCAACCTTTCCCGCTCAAGCTCCGGGGCTGAGGGAAAGCGTCTCGGCCAAGGCTGTCGAGGTGCGGCATGAGGCCTGGAAGGCACGGTTGCCGAAGAGCGAGATCGATCTCTGGGATGCGCTGACGGCTCTCGATAGTGGTGCGCAGGCATCGCTGTTCGCCCACTGTGCGTCCTTTGCGGTCAACGCCGTCTATGAGCCAGCCAATCGTTACAATCAGGGTCGTGTCTCAGCCCACGGCGTCCGCACACGTCTTGACCAAGCCAACGTGCTGGCGCGCGCTGCCGGACTCGACATGGTGCAGGCTGGCTGGAGACCGACCGTTGACAACTATCTCGGCCGAGTCACCAAGCCCCGCATCTTGGAGGCTGTGCGGGAAGCCAAGGGCGAGTCGTCGGCGCAACTGATCGACCACCTGAAGAAGGTCGAAATGGCCAAGGAGGCCGAGCGTCTCCTGGATGGCTCGGGCTGGTTGCCTGAGCCGCTGCGTCTCATCGATTCCAATCCGTCTTCCGCGGAGCCGCAAGGTGAAGCGGGCCCACTGCCAGAATTCCTTGCCGACGAGGAGGGTCCGGAGAACGGCAGCGACGAGGATCCGCAACAGCTCGATGCGGCTGAGTAGCATCGCCGACCGGGTTGCTCCAGCCGTCCGGCACTTGCTTGGGGACCGGTGTGCAGCGCCGGTCCCCACTTTTTATTGGGAGACGGCTGAGAGGGAGAGTGGGGCCGGGAAGGGTTTGAATCGCCGCGGTCTTGAGGAGAGCGCCGGGCGGTTCGACCCGTTCCTGCTCTCCGAAAGAAATGCCATGACCGAATCTCTTGCCGGCGGCGTTGCCGCCGCGCCGCTCTCGATGCGTGCCGCCGCAGGTGTCACCTCCACCGTCGTTAGGGCTGCGCAACAACTCTTGACCGATCTCGAACGTGGCCGTCGCATCGATGCGGCAGTCCTGCGTGGCGCCATGGAGGCAGCCTTTGGTGCCTCCGATGCGGCCGGTGCCTGGAATTGGAAGACCGCCTATGACACCTGCGAGGCGGCCACCGTTTTATTCCTTCGCGAGTTCGGTCCGGCCATCCGGACCAAGGCTGGCTCAACGGCCGCGATGCTGCCGATGCTCGCGAGAGTCGCCAGTCTCCTGCCGACCCACACCCGGCGTTCCGAAGACAGCCAGGCGCTTCAACAATTCTCGACGCCGATCCCGCTGGGGCTGGCCGCATGTACCGCGGCCGCGATTACACCCGCCGACCGCGTTTTGGAGCCTTCCGCCGGGACAGGCTTGCTCGCCATCTTCGCCGAACTCGCTGGTGGCAGCCTGATATTGAACGAGTTGGCCGAACCCCGTGCGGAGTTGCTTGACCATCTGTTCGCCGGCGTTGAGGTCAGCCGGTTCGACGCCGTCCAGATCGATGATCACCTCGAAGCGGGTTTCGTACCTAGCGTCGTCTTGATGAACCCGCCGTTCTCGGCGCTGGCGAATGTTGATCGACGAATGGCGGACGCGGCGCTTCGGCACATCGCATCTGCCTTGGCGCGTCTCTGCGACGGTGGGCGTCTGGTCGCCATCACCGGCGCAAGCTTCGCGCCGGACAATCCGGCATGGCGAGGTGCCTTCGTTCGCCTTCAGGAACGCGGGCGCGTTGTTTTCTCTGCCGCGCTCGACGGTGCCGTTTACGCGAAACACGGAACACAAACCGACACAAGGCTGCTTGTGATCGACAAGCAGCCGGCGGCGGAGCCGAACGTCCTGCCGGCCTCGCTCGGCATGGCGGGCGATGTCGCTACCTTGCTCGGCTGGGTCAGCCAGCATGTGCCTCCGAGGTTGCCTGTTGCCGCTCCCGTCGTGATCGACGTCGCTAGGCGCCCTGCGATGTCACGATCCTTTGGCGCCTCTGCACCATGCCCGACCTCTGCTTCGGGCGAGGCCGCGCCAGAAGGTGTCGAACTTTCATACGAGACGGTCGAGTGGTCGCCGCCGGAAGGCGTCCGGCTCACCGATGCGCTCTATGAGGAATATGGATTGCAGTCGATCCGTATTGCCGGCGCGTACGCGCATCCGACCAAGCTCGTGCAGTCGGCTGCAATGGCATCCGTAGCGCCGCCAAGGCCTTCCTATCGGCCCCACCTGCCGGCCAATCTCGTAGCGGATGGGATCCTGTCGGACGCCCAGCTTGAGAGCGTCATCTACGCTGGCGAAGCGAACTCCGAGTTTCTCGCGGGCTCTTGGACGGTTGATGCGACCTTTGACGCCGTGGCGGCCGCGCGCGACGATGCGGAAAATGCTGTCCGCTTTCGCCGCGGCTGGTTTTTGGGCGATGGCACCGGCGCGGGCAAGGGGCGGCAGGTCGCCGGGATCCTGATCGACAACTGGCTCAAGGGCCGCCGGCGGGCAGTCTGGATCAGTAAATCCGACAAGCTGATCGAGGACGCGCAGCGCGATTGGTCGTCGCTGGGCATGGAGCGGCTACTTGTGACGCCGCTTTCTCGTTTCCGGCAGGGCACGCCGATCAGGTTGGCGGAAGGCATCCTATTTACCACCTACGCTACGCTGCGTACCGATGAGCGCGGCGAGAAGCTTTCGCGTGTGCGCCAGATCGTCGAATGGTTGGGCTCCGATTTCGACGGAGTGATCGTCTTCGACGAAAGCCACGCCATGCAGAACGCGGTCGGAGGCAAAGGCGAGCGCGGCGACCAGGCGGCCTCTCAGCAGGGGCGCGCGGGCTTGAGGCTCCAGCACGCCTTGCCGAATGCGCGTGTGGTCTATGTGTCGGCAACCGGCGCCACGACAGTGCACAATCTCGCCTACGCCCAACGCCTCGGCCTGTGGGGCGGCGCCGACTTCCCGTTCGTCACCCCGGCCGAGTTCGTCGAGGCGATCGAGGAGGGCGGGGTAGCGGCGATGGAGGTGCTGGCGCGCGACCTCAAGGCGCTCGGTCTCTACGCCGCGCGCTCGCTCTCCTACGAAGGCGTCGCGTACGAGCTCGTCGAGCGCCAGCTTACGCCGGAGCAGGTTCGCATCTACGACGCCTATGCCGATGCGTTCAGCATCATCCACAACAACCTCGACGCCGCAATGCGGGCCGCCAACATCACCGGCGAGACCGGCACGCTGAACGGGCAGGCCAGATCCGCGGCACGATCCGCCTTCGAAAGCGCGAAACAGCGCTTCTTCGGGCACTTGCTGACCTCGATGAAGACGCCGTCGCTGATCCGCTCGATCGAGCGCGATCTCGACGCTGGCCACGCTGCCGTTATCCAGATCGTTTCGACCGGCGAGGCACTGATGGAGCGCCGGCTCGCCGAGATCCCGACCGAGGAGTGGGGCGACGTCCGGGTCGACATCACACCGCGCGAGTATGTGCTCGATTATCTCGCCCATTCGTTCCCGGTTCAGCTCTACGAGCCCTTCACCGACCAGGAGGGCAACCTCTGCTCCCGGCCTGTCTATCGTGACGGACAGCCGGTCGAAAGCCGGGAGGCGGTCGCCCGTCGCGACCGCTTGATCGAGAAGCTCGCGTCGCTCCCTCCGGTACCTGGCGCGCTGGACCAGGTCATTCAGCGCTTCGGTACCGACATGGTCGCGGAAGTGACCGGCCGCTCGCGCCGCATCGTTCGCAAGGGCGACCGGCTGGTGGTCGAAAACAGGGCCGGTTCGGCCAATCTCGCGGAGACCTCGGCCTTCATGGACGACGTCAAACGCATCCTCGTGTTCTCCGACGCAGGCGGCACGGGAAGGAGCTATCATGCCGAACTGTCGGCTCGGAATCGTCGCTTGCGGGTCCATTATCTGCTCGAGCCCGGCTGGAAGGCGGACGCCGCGATCCAGGGTCTTGGCCGCACGAACCGGACCAACCAGGCTCAGCCGCCGCTGTTTCGTCCCATCGCGACCGACGTGAAGGCCGAAAAGCGTTTCTTGAGCACGATCGCCCGCCGGCTCGATACGTTGGGAGCCATCACGCGCGGTCAGCGCCAGACCGGAGGGCAGGGCCTGTTCCGGCCCGAGGACAATCTCGAAAGCCAGTACGGCCGTGATGCGTTGCGTCAACTCTACACGCTGCTGGCGCGCGGCAAGGTCGACGGCTGCTCGCTCGCGAGATTCGAGGATTCGACCGGCCTGAAGCTGACCGATGCCAACGGGCTCAGGGACGAATTGCCGCCGATCACGACCTTCCTGAACAGGTTATTGGCGCTCACCATCGAGCTACAGAACATCCTGTTCACGGCGTTCGAGCAGCTATTGACCGCTCGGATCGAAGGCGCCGTCGCATCGGGCACCTATGACGTCGGACTGGAAACGCTCCGTGCCGAGAGCTTTGTCGTCACCGACCGGCGGACGGTTTATGCGCATCCGGGCACTGGCGCCGAGACCCGGCTTCTCACGATTACCCAACGCCTGCGCAACCGTCCTGTGGGTTTGGACGACGCTCTCTCTCGTCTTTCCGATCGTCATGCCGTCCTGTTGATCAATGGGCGCTCGGGACGAGCCGCCGTGCAGGTGTCAGCCCCGAGTCTCATGCTCGACGACGGCGAGATCGAGCGGCGCGTCCGCCTGATCCGGCCAATGGAGCAGCACAGCGTCTCCCTCAACATGATGGCGGAAAGCCATTGGGTCGAAGTGGACCGTGAACGCTTTGCCGCAGCTTGGCTGGCGGAGTTAGCCGAGGTGCCCGAGTTCACGGAAAGCACGATCCACGTCGTTGCGGGCCTGCTGCTGCCAATCTGGAAGCGGCTGCCGAACGAATCCACCCGCGTCTATCGGCTCCAGACTGACACAAGCGAGCGGATCATCGGTCGCAAGGTCTCGGCTACCTGGGTCGCAAATGTCCTTGCGGCGGACGCGCCGGTGTTGACCCCAGATGCCGCCTATGTCGCGCTGGTGGAGGGACGGACAGTCCTCGACCTTGCCGAGGGTCTCCAGCTTCGCCGTGTTCGGGTGATGGGCGCATACCGCATCGAACTGTCTGGGTTCAACGACATGATGCGCGATCGACTACGGGCTTACGGTCTCTTTGGAGAGATTATCTCCTGGAAGCTGCGCATGTTCGTGCCGACGGACGGAAACGGCGTCGAGATCCTGTCGAAGGTGCTCGAGTGCTATCCGGTCGCGCGCATCAGTGAGCGGGAGGCCGCGTGATGTCTCGCGATGCCTCCGAGCTGGCCCGCGGCCTCGCGCGCGAGGCCGAGGCGGTGTGCCGATACTATCTTTCCAATGGTAAGCGGGCGGGTCGATATTGGGTGGTCGGCGACGTCCACAATACCCCGGGCCGCTCGATGTTTGTGCGGCTCCAAGAATCACCGAAAGGGCCTGCCGGCAAGTGGACGGACGCTGCGACCGGCGAGCACGGCGATCTCCTCGACATCATCCGCGAAAGCCTAGGCTTGCGAGAATTCCGCCAAGTTGCCGAGGAGGCGAGACGCTTTCTCAAGCTACCTCGCACCGAGTCGGATTCCGCGTCGAAACCCGAACGATTAGCGGTACCAACCGGATCGCAACAAGCTGCCCAACGACTCTTTGCTGTATCTGGTCCGATCGAGGGGACCATCGTTGAAGCGTATCTGCAGCGTAGGGGAATCGCCCGCATCCATCATGGTGGTAGCCTACGCTTCCATCCACGCTGCTACTATCGGCCGGGCGATAATCTGCCGACTGAATCTTGGCCGGCGATGATAGCCCCAGTCACCGACCTCGATGGACGGATCACCGGCGTACACCGCACCTGGCTCGATCCGGACGGCTTTGATCGCGTACGGCTCGGCAAGGCTCCAATCGACACACCACGACGCGCCATGGGCGAACTGCTCGGCAACGCCGTTCGGTTCGGCGTGGTCGACGACGTGCTCGCTGCCGGCGAGGGGATCGAAACCATGCTTTCGCTGCGCTGCGTGCTGCCGACCATGCCAATGGCCGCGGCGCTTTCAGCCAACCACCTCTCGGCCATGTTGCTCTCATCTGGCCTGCGCCGCCTCTACATCGCCCGCGATGCCGATGCAGCCGGGGATGCGGTTCAGGCCGTTCTGACTCAGCGTGCAACAGACGCCGGCATTGAGGCTATCGCGCTGTCGCCTCGGCTGGGCGACTTTAACGAGGATCTGCACATATTCGGTTTCGATGCCCTCCGAGCAGCGTTGCGGTTTCAACTCGTGCCAGAGGACGTCGTTCGCTTCCTGCATTCGTCGATGGCGGTCGCGGAATAGCTCCCGGTGTTCGATCGACGTTGATAGGTCGGTCTTAGGCGAGGCCAATGCCGGAAGAGGACGCGACCACGGCCTTCTAGAGGGCGATCGGACGGCAAGCGGCCCGGGCCGGCAATGGCTGCGTCCGGCTATTTTCCGCCGCGCGCCAGCGATGGGAAGACACATCATACCTTCTGGCGAGCGCGCTTTGCATCGCGAAGCAAAATAGCCGTCCTTCGCCATCCTCCGCTGCCGCTTCGGCCCTTTCGGGTTCTGGCCCGTTCCGCCCGCCGTCTGAGTGATCGCCACGAAGGCCGCGATGGGCGCGGCCGATCCGGCAAAGGGCCTCCTCCCATGAGCGACCATGACGACATCGAACCGCTGCACGCCTCATCGCCAACTGATCACGTCCTCACCGAATTGCAGCTCTTCGGCTACCGTCCCTTCGACGACCAGCCCGACCCAAGACCGCTCCCGGAAGGCAAGATGATCACCGCCGCGGTCGCCGATATCTTCGACGCCCTGGTTGCGACCTTGAACGACACGCGCCTTGAGCCGGATCTCAACGAGCTCCTGTGGTCGACAGTCAACCTGTTCCATCGTGCCGTCGACCGCATCGAACGCCAGCTCGACGAGAATGAACAGGCGCAGCAGAAGAGCCAGCGCGAGCAGGACGGCTCCGAGGTGCGATCGGTCGAGCTCGAGCGCCTGACGGCCGAGGGCATCACACTCATCGAGCGCCGCAATTGCTTGGAACTCTTCCGCGACCGGGCCATCGAGCGCTTTGAGACACACACCGGCTCGTTCTGGCGCCCCCGATCGGGATCACTGGTGAATCATCGTACGCTGACCGCAGCGATGATCGACTCCCGCGACTTTATCGCCGCCAAGCGTCGTGCCGAGACCGAGGTCATGTTGCCGCCAGGGCCAAAGATCGCGCTCACTGGTGGACTCGACTTCAACGACTACCATCTCATCTGGGATCGCCTCGATAAGGTTCATGCCAAGCATTCCGACATGGTCCTGCTCCATGGCGGCTCGCCGAAAGGCGCTGAACTGATCGCCTCCAAATGGGCGGCCAGCCGCAAAGTGCCACAGATCGCATTCAAGCCCGATTGGACCAAGCACGCCAAGGCGGCACCGTTCAAGCGTAATGACGCTATGCTCGAACTCCTGCCGATCGGCGTCATGCACTTCCCGGGCACTGGAATCCAGGACAACCTCGCCGACAAGGCGAAGCGCCTCGGGATTCCCGTTTGGAAGTTCGGCGCCGCATGAGCGCCGTCTTGCTCAACTAAGACCGTCAAGATGGAGTTGCACGCCGCAACTCCGCCTCGTTTTGATCATACCTTCAAAGTCGCGCCGCGGTGGTGGTGGAAGGCGCGACCGTTACATCTATGCACATGGAGCCACCACCATGCTTGCCCTTGGGCTTGTCCTCAACACCGTCGGTATCGGTTTGTTCTGCTGGCTGATCTTTGCGCTGGCGGTCTATGCCCTGCCGTTCTTCATCGCAGTGAGTATCGGGATGATGGCGTTTCACGGTGGCTCCGGCATTGTCGGCGCGCTGCTCGTCGGCATGGCCTCTGGCGCACTAACGCTCGCGATTGGTCAGGTTTCCGTCGCCGTTAGTCGATCCTTGGCCTTGCGCATCGCGATTGCGACCGCATTCGCTGTTCCCGCGGCAGTCGCAGGCTATCATGTGGTGTTCGCGCTTTCGCAGATCGGGGTGCCGTCGCTGGCTTGGCGCGAGGCCTTCGCTTGCCTGGGCGCGGTTTGCATTGGCGGTACGGCGTGGACGCGCTTGACCGTTTTCGCGGAGACCCGTCCGTTGGAGCCGGCGGGGTCGGGGGACAACATACCTCGATCCGTCCTCACGACCGCGACGCGCGAGGGATGATCCTTCGTCGCCTTCCTCGTCAAACAGGTTCGCCTAAATCGGCGCGTTGAGGGATCGCCGCGCTTGAGCGAGAGGTAATTGCGGCCCTCGTCGGAGCGCTTCGACCAAGCGGCGCCCGTTTCAGTCCAGCCCACTGAGCTGCAGGGTACGGCGAGCCCTCTTGGTCGCTCTTTAGGGGGACGGCACCGCCCTTTGCGGCAAATTGTTTCTCTTTCCACGCCAAACCGCTTCCACCTCTTGTGCAGTTCAACCGAGATTCGCCAGGTCTTCTCCCGAGATTGCGGTTCAGCACGCGGACGCACGTGGCCTCTTTGATGGCTTGATCTGGCCGAAGACCGGCTTCGCCTCGATCGTCTGAGCCGCAACGCCGTTGATGCGACTTTCTTCCCCTGGGCTTACGCCCATTCCTCGCGACGCAAGAAAGTCGCAACAACAGCGTCCTCCGCTGCGCTCCGGCCCGAGCGGGTGCGTCGCCGATCGTCCTCGGCCTGTCCATCGCCATCGAGGCCACGGTGGTCGCGGGCTCGAAACACAACAGGAGAAGTGACATGGCTAACATCGGTTCTTTCAAGAAGGTGGGCAACGACTTCCAGGGCGAGATCGTCACCCTGAGCCTGCAAGCCAAGGGCGTACGCATCGTCGCCGAGACCAACCGCTCCAACGACAACGCTCCCAGCCACCGCATCTATGTGGGCCGGGCAGAGATCGGCGCAGCCTGGTCGAAGCGCTCCGAAGAGGGGCGTGATTACCTCTCGCTCAAGCTCGACGACCCCTCGTTCAACGCACCGATCTACGCGAACCTGTTCGACGACGAAGGCGGCGAGGGTTACACTCTGCTCTGGTCGCGGCCGCGCAAGAGCGGCGAGTAAGATCGCCCTGCCAAGCCCCGTCCGGTTCGCCAGACGGGGCTTCTCATTCTTCGGTACAGCGAGGCCGCCCACTGGATCGAGTGGCTTGCATGAACTATTCAGCCTGCCCTCGAGTCTTTCGCTTGGGGCTTGTTGTCGGCGGCCGAGTGAGAAGGTCGGCTGCCTCAACACCCAGACTACGCGCCAGCCGATCGACAACATCGATACCCGCCGCATAGACACTTCGCTCGAGTGCGCTGATATAAGTGCGGTCAATTTCTGCTCGGTGAGCTAATTCCTCCTGCGACAAGCCGCGCGCTTGCCGGAGCTTCCGCAAATTGATTGCAAGTATCTCGCGTATGTCCATACGCGAGAGGGCATGTCCTTGAAGAGTATTTCACCACGGAGTATTCTCGACAAAATCACGATCGGCGGGCCCCGTGGCTAAATTTTGAGGCTTCTGCCCCTTCCGGCCCGCGTGTTAGAAAATGTCTAATCTAAGGCGTGGAGTTTTATGAGGAAGCCGCCACTCGATCCCGACGTCGCCGACGCCGCGCCCACGGACCAGATTCTGACGGTCTATGATGAGCAGCATGTGGTGACCTATATGCGCCTTCTGCAGGCTGAGAGCGAAGGGGCTGACTGGATGGAAGTCGCTCGGATCGTGCTGCGTATTGATCCGGAGCGAGAGCCGGACCGTGCGCGGAGCGCATATCAGAGTCATCTTGCGCGCGCCAAATGGGTGACTGAGCAGGGGCGCCTCCTACGCGGCTCCGGCTGAAACTAGAAGAAAGTAGCTGATCGGCGACCTGCAGGCAGAACTATTTTCTTTCGCTAACGGGTGGTCATTCCGGTGCACCACGTGGTGCTAAACTAGGGGCTTCCTACAACCGCCTCGTTCATACCTATTGCGCCGCAATCCTTGTTAGCTGCGTGCAATGGGGCGGAAGCAATGCCTGAGTTCGACTGGCGGTCGCCGGATTCCTACAAGAGCCTACAAGACGCTGAAACAACCGACATCGCTTGGGAATGTCTTCGTCGTAACGCGGACTATCGACGCGAGTACGAGGCGATGATCGCGAGCAGCCCGGACGGCGCCGTGACGGAGGAATTCAGGAGGAAATGGGGCATCTGCTTTCGCCCATGACCCGCTGAGGTCCTTCGACGAGCAGACGATCTTTTGGGCGCCCGAGGTTCTAGCGGCGGTCGTTCCGGTGACGGTTACCTCGACCACCGAACCCGGTTCGACGTCTCAGCCACTGCTTGACCTTACATCTAGCCAGGCGCGCCGCGCCGCCGATGGCTGGCACGCCGTGCTGCGTATCGGTGCGATGGACCACCGTGTCTGGTCCAAGGAGCCGCCGATGCTTGGCGCGACATACGCAGCCGAATTGCCGTTTGATAGCGATTTCGACGCGCGCGCCTATGCTGCCCGGCAGCTGTGGCGCGCGATGAACGGACGCGCGCCAGGGCCTGCCTTTCATCAGTTGTCGAAGCAGCGGCGCGAACGCTTGAGCGCCGCGATCCGCGCGCTCGATGCCCACAGCGCAGGCGGTACCTATCGTGTCATCGCCGAGGCGCTGTTCGGCAAGAAACGCATCCCCGATCGCGCCTGGAAGACGCACGACCTGCGCAATCGAACAGTCCGCCTGGTGCAAGGCGGCCTCGCGTTGGTGCGCGGAGGCTATCGCAAACTTCTGCGGCCCGGGCGCGGGGACGAATAGCCCCTCCGCTTAGGGGTATCGAAAATCGCCCCCTCGATATTCGGCATCCCTCTCCGAGGGCGTGCTTCTCCATGATGACCGCACACACGCCGACGCCGCCATTTGCGGCGCGCGGTCATCCTGGAGTTCTCAAATGCCCGATCCGATGGCCGGTCTACCCCCGCGCTTTCTGCGTACACCGGAGGCTGCGCGTTATCTTGGCCTTTCCGGTCGCACGCTAGAGAAGCACCGGACATACGGCACCGGGCCGACATATCGGAAGATCGGCGGACGTGTCGTCTACGCCGTAGATGACCTGAAAGCGTGGGCTGATCTCGGCGCCAAGACGTCGACATCCGATCCCGGCAAAGGCACCGTGTTGCCCGCCAAGAAGCAGCCCGTCCTGCGCCCGTATGCGGGCCAGGAACGTCGCTGATCGCCGCACGAGTGCAGACACCATGCGGCGCAAACAGCATTCCGAGCGCGACCAGCTTGAGCTCTTTCGGGCGCTGCCCGGCGATCTCGCGCCGCGCGACGCGCAGGATCTGATGGCCTATCCGTTCTTTTCGCTGGCGAAAACCAAGCGGGTTGTGCCGATCGATTTCCGTGCGGGTGCGATCGCAATTCGCGTCGAAGCCGTGCCGGAACACGGCATGGCGACCATCTGGGATGCAGATGTTCTGATCTGGGCCGCATCTCAGATCGTCGAAGCCCGTGACGCCGGCCTCAAGACGTCGCGCCTGATGGCTGCAACGCCCTATGAGATTCTGACGTTTGTCGGCCGCGGCACCAGCGCGCGTGACTATGATCGGCTGAAGGCTGGTCTCGACAGACTTCAATCAACGACCGTGCTGACGTCGATTCGTCAGCCGGCGGAACGGCGGCGGCATCGTTTCTCCTGGATCAACGAGTGGAAGGAAACGGCCGATGCAAATGGTCGTCCATTTGGGCTCGAGCTGATTCTGCCGGATTGGTTCTACGCGGGTGTCATCGATGACGCGCTCGTGCTCACGATAGACCGCACCTATTTCGATCTGACGGGCGGACTTGAGCGGTGGCTTTACCGTCTCGTGCGCAAGCACGGCGGCCGCCAGGATGGCGGCTGGAGCTTTGACCTTGTGCACCTCCATGCCAAGTCCGGCATCCTCTCGCCGCTCAAGCACTTCGCTTACGACGTCCGCCAGATCGTCCAGCGCCAGACATTGCCCGGCTATCAGCTCGTGCTCACGCGCGACCCAAACGGTACCGAGCGGCTGAACTTCGCGCCTACGCTCGTCGATCCCTTAACGGCACGCCTGCGACGGCGCGGTCTCATTCCAAATTCGGAGGACAGCCTGTGAATCAACTCGTGCTATCAGGGACCGCAACCCTCGTGCTATCGAGGACCCAATCCTCGTGCTATCGGGGACCGGAATCGAGCTTAAGAGCTTGTTTCTCCGCGCTTTCCGGCCGCTCTAACTTTACTAACCAGAAATCCTTCGGATTTCTTCTAACGGACCGAGCCGGAAACCGTATCGCAGGCGACTGGCAACCGCGGGCCGTCAACCCTCCTTGTCGGCAGAAGCCGGACAGGTGCTTCACCGCCCCTATGCTTACGGCTCCCCATTCCAGTCTCCGGGAGGGGCGGCATGAGCGATCTCACTGAAGTGGAAGTGCTGTGGCTCGAGAAGCGGATCGAAAACCGCATTCGCTTCGGCCGCATCGTCAAGGAACGGAAGCTTGATCGCCATCGGCGCGTGCTGTCATTTGCACCCGGCAACATCTTTGCCTTCGTCCGATGGACCTCCAACGACTTTGGCACGATCATTTCGCGGATCGATATCCTGCGCGCGGTCGGGCCTGGACAGCGCTGCTCCACCGTCCCTTATGTGACACCTGGCGGAGAGATTCTGCTGCGCTTGTCAGGCTGGCCGAGGGTCGAGCGCGTGCTGCAAATGATCGATGCCGTTGAGGCACTCGGCATCGATCCCGCTGATGTCGCGCCTGATCATTGGCATCACGTTCATAACCGCCTGTCTGTCAACGAAAACCCGCGTCCATATACGAAAGCGCGGCACCAGGCCTGGCTTCACCGTCAGAGGGTAATGCGATGACGGGCCGCCTGAAGACGCTGGCCGCGACGTTTGGGACCGCTGCTGCGCTCGTCGCGACAATCGTCCTGGACCCACTTCCGCTCTACATCTGGAATGCATCCGCGAGCGTGCCGATCGGCCTCTATCGCCTGGGACCGGCAGAACACTTCCATGTCACCGAATTGGTCGCCGCACAGCCGCCGGAGCCGCTTGCAACCTTCCTCGATTTGAACGGCTATTTGCCAGTCGGCGTCCCTATGCTTAAGCGCGTGCTGGCGCTGCCCGGGCAGACGGTTTGCAGAAGCAGGCTCGCGATTTCGGTCGATGCCATCGCGGTGGGCGAGGCGCGGGATCGCGATGGACGCGGCCGCCCGCTGCCGAAATGGCAGGGCTGCCGCGTCGTTGGGGACGGCGAGCTGTTTCTGATGAACTGGCAGTCGGACGACTCTCTTGATGGCCGGTATTTTGGATTTCTTCCCGCATCTAGCGTGATCGGCCGTGCGATCCCGGTGTGGACCTGGGAGGAGTGAACGTGCGTATTCTATGTGTTCTCCTCGCCATTCCCTTGTTCGATCGATTGCGGAATCATTCCTTCGTCTCGATCGATCTCTGCGAGGCTGGCGCGGGCCCGACCGCGTGCTTGGGTCGGTTGGGCACCCACGTTTGTGCTGTCGTGCCCCTGATGCTTCTTCTGACCGCGTTCGACTGTGCTGCTTTGGCCCAGAGCGGATCAGCGGCCCAGCCGCCGATCAATGAGACCGCTCACTCATTTGCCGGCTTCATCAATGAAGCCTCACGACGCTTTGCGGTTGCGCCGAACTGGATCCGATCAGTCCAAAGCATCGAGAGTGCTGGTGTCGTGCACGCCAGATCGCCAAAGGGGGCAATGGGCCTGATGCAAATCATGCCGGCAACCTGGGCGGAACTTCGCGAGCGCTACAATCTCGGGAACGATCCCTACGACCCGCACGACAACATCCTGGCCGGCACGGCTTATCTGCGCGAACTGCTCGATAGGTACGGCTCGCCTGGCGCGTTTGCCGCGTACAACGCGGGACCATCTCGCTATGAAAAGCACCTCAAAGGGAGCTCTTTGCCAGACGAGACACGAGCTTACGTCGCAAAGCTTGCAAATCTGCTTGCCATCGAACTGTCGCCGACGTGGACTTCTAGCGGACAGTCATCGGCAGCTGCGGCGCTATTCGTGACGCGATCCGATTCCATGAAGACACGCGATCGGTTGCCGGCAATCAGGCCGTCGAGCGGTGCCTCGACCGCAATCTCGGCGCTCGATGTTTCGCCCATGGTTCCTCGGCCTATTGGCGTGTTCGTTTCTCGATCGGATTCGGGAGTATCGCAATGACCAGGTGTGCGGGTTCGCAGACCATGGCGTACTTCAGCAAGCAATTGGCCGGAAGCGAGAGGGCAGCGGGCAAACGCAACGTAGGCGTCAGGCGGTTGCGCATCGGGCAGTTCGCGACATCAGTCGTCAGTTGCCAGGTTCGCGGGCGCACCGGCACGAACATGCGGTTTGCATTCGAAACGCTGCGGCACGACCATGGCGTATGGGCGATGCCTTCGGCCCGCGCTCTACTCGTCGCTTTGCTCCTCACCGAGCCACCCTGCGGGCGTCTCGGCCCTTCGGGTAACGATCGCTATCGCAAAGTCGGGCCTTGGGAACCAGCAACTGGGAACACGACGACAGGACGGCGAGATAAAAGGGGCTCGCCGCTCGAACCGCAAGCCATTGGCATGGCTTGGGTTTCGGCGTGCCGGTCGGTCGGGGCGCGTGCCGCGCCCAAGATTTTCGCCAGAAGATTCAAGGATGTTTTCGGCACCGTAGGCGCGGTTGCGTTTTTCGAGGGCCGGCCATGACCGTCGGCGACAGCGATCTGCGTATTCGGCCCGGGCGCATCCGCGGCACCCGTACGCCGAAGCCCAAGAGCTTCATCAACGAAGTGCTGCGTGCCGCGAAGAAGTCAGGACACACCTCGAGTCAGGCGGCGGCTGGCCGGCGTTCTGTGGCCTATGGGCACTCCACATTCGGCCGCGGCCGGCTGGCCTTTAGTCACACCCGGTTGTTTAGCCCGACACGGCGCGTCGTGGTGAAGGCGCGTGTTGTTCGTCACAAGGGGCGCGCCTTCCGCTCGGCACCATTGACCGCTCATCTCACATACCTGAAGCGTGATGGTGTCACCCGAAGCGGCGAGAGGGCCGAGATGTTCGATGCCGGCAGCGACCGTGCTGACGGCACAGCTTTCGCAGAACGCTGCAAGGACGATCGCCATCATTTCCGGTTTATCGTCTCGCCCGAGGACGCCGGCGAGATGACCGACCTTAGGGCTTTCACCCGAGACCTCGCCAAGCAGATGGAGACTGATCTCAGCACACGACTCGACTGGGTGGCCGTCGATCACTGGAATACGGACAACCCTCATGTCCATCTTCTCGTCCGGGGCGTCAATGAGAACGGAGCCGATCTCGTGATCTCGCGCGACTACATCAGCCGAGGCCTGCGCTCACGCGCCGAGGAACTGGTCGCCATCGAACTAGGTCCAAGGCCCGAGCATGAGATCCGCAATTCCCTGGAGAGGGAAGTCACGGCAGAGCGATGGACGCGGCTCGATCAGCAGATACGGCTGGCAGCTGATGAAACCGGCTATATCGATCTTCGCCCCGAGAATCCCGGCCGGTCCGATCCCGAGATCCGGCGCTTGATGATCGGTCGCCTTCAGCACCTGGGGAGCATGGGCCTTGCTGCATCCGCCGCGCCAGGGGAATGGATGGTCGGGCTCGAGGCCGAACGTAGCTTGCGTGACCTCGGCATGCGCGTCGACATCATCAAGAACATGCACCGCGCCTTCACCGAGCGTGGGGAAGTGCGCCGTGTCGCCGACTACGTCATCGAAGGTGGGGCGCCGACGTCCCAGATCATCGGACGGTTGGTCGATCGTGGATTGCATGACGAACTGACTGGCGAGGCCTATGCCTTGATCGACGGAACAGATGGGCGCGCGCACCACGTTCGCTTCCGCGGAATCGAGGCCTTCGAACATGCTCCACGGACTGGTGGAATTGTCGAAGTGCGGCGCTTCGGTCAAGCCGGCGATCCGCGGCCGACCGTGGTGCTCGCGATCCGTTCCGATCTCGATCTTGGTGAGCAAGTCACTGCAAGAGGGGCGACCTGGCTCGACCACAGGCTGGTCGAACGCGACCCCATGCCACTCGCCATGGGCGGCTTCGGCCGCGAGACCCGCGACGCCATGGACGCTCGCGCCGAGCATCTGGTTCAGGAAGGTTTGGCAGGGCGGCAGGGCCAGCGCATCACCCTGCAGCGCGACCTCCTGAACACGTTGCGCCGGCGGGAGCTGGACGAGGTGGTAGCAAAAGTCTCGGCCGAGACCGGACTGCCTCAGATGAACGCCGCCTCCGGGGAGCACGTGGCCGGCATTTATCGCCAGCGTTTGACGCTCGCCTCGGGCCGTTTCGCAATGATCGACAACGGGCTCGGCTTCCAGCTCGTGCCCTGGTCGCGCGAACTCGAACAGAGGCTGGGCCAGCACGTCACCGGCGTCGTGAAGGATGGTGGCGGCATCGAATGGGGCTTTGGCCGCAAGCGCGACCTCGGCCTCTAGCTATCTCACCAATTCAGTTGCGGAAGAGCGTTCGAAATGTCTGGAACTAAAATCCTCTGGGGACAGGTGATCGTCGTCGGCCTGATCGTTTTGCTTGCCATCTGGGGAGCAACTGAGTGGACGGCTTGGCGGCTGGCCTACCAGCCCGAACTCGGGCGGCCCTGGTTCGAACTGTCGAGCTTCAAGGTCTATTACCCGCCAGTCTTCTTCTGGTGGTGGTTTGTCTACGATGCCTATGCGCCTCAGGTCTTTGTCGAAGGTGCTTTCATCGCGGCATCAGGCACTTTCGTTTCGATCGCGGCAGCAATCGGCATGTCGGTCTGGCGGGCGCGTGAGGCCAAGAATGTCGAGACCTACGGCTCGGCGCGCTGGGCAGATGTGGAAGAGGTTCGAGCGGCCGGGCTTCTCGGTCTGGATGGTGTGGTGCTGGGCAAGCTCGATCGCGACTACCTCCGCCATGACGGACCGGAGCATGTGTTGTGTTTTGCACCCACCCGGTCCGGCAAGGGTGTCGGTCTTGTCGTACCCTCGCTGTTAGCCTGGCCCGGCTCGGCCATTGTTCACGACATCAAGGGTGAGAACTGGCAACTGACCGCCGGCTTTCGCTCGCAGCATGGCCGCGTCTTGTTGTTCGACCCGACCAACCCAAGGTCCTCAGCCTACAATCCGCTCCTCGAGGTCCGGCGCGGCGAGTGGGAGGTCCGCGACGTTCAGAACGTCGCCGACGTCCTGGTCGACCCCGAAGGCTCGCTCGACAAGCGGAACCACTGGGAGAAGACCAGTCATTCGCTCCTGGTCGGCGCCATCCTTCACGTCCTCTATGCCGAGGCGGACAAATCTTTGGCTGGAGTGGCTGCCTTTCTGTCCGACCCGAAACGGCCAATCGAAGCCACGTTGAAGGCGATGATGACCACGCCGCACCTTGGTGAACAAGGCGCTCATCCCGTGGTCGCCTCGACCGCGCGCGAGCTCCTCAACAAGTCGGAGAATGAACGATCCGGCGTCCTTTCTACCGCGATGTCGTTCCTGGGTCTTTACCGCGATCCCGTCGTGGCCGAGGTGACGTGCCGCTGCGACTGGCGGATCGCAGATCTGATCGCCAATGCCAACCCCACGACGCTTTACCTGGTGGTGCCGCCCTCCGATATCTCACGGACCAAACCGTTGATCCGCCTGGTGCTGAACCAGATCGGCCGGCGCTTGACCGAGGACTTGCACGCCCGCGACCGCCGGCATCGGGTCCTGATGATGCTCGACGAGTTCCCGGCGCTCGGGCGGCTTGATTTCTTCGAGTCCGCGCTCGCGTTCATGGCGGGGTATGGCATCAAGAGTTTCTTGATCGCGCAATCCCTCAATCAGATCGAGAAGGCTTATGGGCCCAACAACGCTATCCTCGACAACTGCCACGTTCGCGTCAGCTTCGCCACCAATGACGAGCGGACAGCAAAGCGCGTATCCGACGCGTTGGGTACAGCGACGGAGATGCGGGCGATGAAGAACTACGCCGGGCACAGATTGAACCCCTGGCTGGGGCACCTCATGGTCTCGCGCCAAGAGACGGCGAGACCGCTTTTGACCCCTGGCGAGGTTATGCAGCTTCCGCCGACGGACGAGGTTGTGATGGTGGCAGGCACGCCGCCGATCCGGGCGAAAAAGGTGCGCTATTACGAGGATAACCGGTTTATGGAACGGGTCTTGTCGCCGCCCGATCCCGCGGCCTCCGGTCGATCATCTCGAGCGGACGGGTGGTCAAAGCTTGGAACCCTGAAGCCAGAGACCCGCCCAACCGACAAAACGGACCATGCAGAGGAAGACACCGCAAACAGCGGCCTCCGTCGCGAACCTGAGCTTCCCGATCACGTCGCGATCGCTAAGGAGACGACCGAGCCGACGCCGGCAGAGGAATTTGCCATCGTTCTTGACGACGACGAGGATGCTGTCCGGCAGTCTAGGCTCTTGCGCCAACAAATGCGCGGTGTCGCCCGTCAGGTCGCCATGGACCCGAATGACGGCATGGACCTGTGAGGCAACATGCGCGATCGGATGAACGTTTATTTCCCGCCAGAGCTTTTGAAGCAGATCTCGGATTTGGCCGATCTCAGGAAGCTTTCTCGGTCGGCGATCGTGGAAGCGGCTGTCGCTTCCTTTCTGTCACCAGACGGAGCAGACAGGCGGGAGGCGGCGTTTACCCGTCGCCTCGATCGGCTGTCGCGTCAGATGCAGAGGCTGGAGCGTGACGTTGGTCTAACGGCCGAGACCTTGGCCCTCTTCATCCGTTTCTGGCTGACGATCACGCCACCCTTGCCCAACGACGCGCAGGCGGCCGCGCAGGCAAAGGGCAGGGAGCGCTTTGAAGGATTTGTCGAGGCGCTTGGGCGCCGTTTGCAAAAGGGGCAAAGCTTTTTGCGCGAGATTCCAGAAGATATCCGCCGTCAGGAACCGGCCGACGAAACCTGACGGGGTGCTCCGGATACGCTAGCGAGCCGGCCCCTTCTTTTTCTTCGCCAGCCTACGACCGCAGCAATTTAGCCGAACTGACAAAAGCTGGTCGCGCTATCGGCTCGAACGAGCTGAGAGCAAAAGGGGCCAGCATGCAAACTTCAACCGCATGGCGTCGAATTGCGCGCGTTTTTCTCCCGTTTGCCGCTGGGTACTATCTTTCGTATCTGTTTCGAACGATCAACGCCTTGATCGCCGGCCATCTCAGCTCGGATACCGGGCTTGGGACTGCCGACCTCGGGTTGCTTACGTCAGTTTATTTCCTTGTTTTCGCGGCGGCTCAGATCCCCGTCGGCATATTGCTGGACCGCTTTGGTCCGCGTCGCGTCCAAAGTGCTCTGCTCCTGATCGCAGCCGCGGGCGCCGAATTATTTGCGGTGTCCACGGGATTGGCATCGCTTTTTCTTGCACGAGCAATGATCGGGCTCGGGGTGGCGGCGGCGCTGACGGCAGGCCTGAAGTCCATCATCCTTTGGTTCCCCAAGGAACGAGTTGCCTTGCTTAACGGCTACATGATCATGCTGGGGTCGCTAGGAGCGGTGACCGCTACGGCTCCCGCCGAATACCTGCTCGCTTTGATGGGCTGGCGACAGCTCTTTGAGATCCTGGCGGCTGCGACCGGCGCCACGGCGATGCTCATCTATGTCTTGGTTCCCGAGCGAATTGTCCTTTCAACAACATCAAATCCCGCCACGCTTAGCTCCGTCTTTGGGGATAGGCGGTTCTGGCGAATTGCCCCGTTATCAGCTACCTGCGTTGGATCGTCCTGGTCTCTGCTGGGATTGTGGGCGTCGCCGTGGCTGATGGACGTAGAGGGTCTCGATCGTGCGAGTCTCGTCGCACACCTGTTCATGATGTCGATCGTACTTAGTGGCGGCGCTTGGGTGTTTGGAACGACGGTCCATTGCATCAGGCGACGCGGAATCGGGGCCGAGCCGGTATTGGCGATAGTCGCGCTGCTGTTTATCATAGCTCAGCTTGCCTTGATCCTGCGCGTACCTTTGCCGTCCGTTTTGCCGTGGTCCGCTGTAGCAATTGTCGGAACGGCAACCGTGGTCAGCTTCGCGGTGATAGCTGATTACTATCCGCCAGAACTTGCCGGTCGTGCCAACGGTGCCTTGAACGTCCTGCACTTCGGTTGGGCATTCCTGGCCCAGTACGCGACAGGCCTGATCCTGGAGCAATGGTCCACGAATAACGGCCATAGATCCGTCATGGCCTATCAAGTCGCGTTCGGTCTCAGCGTCGCACTGCAGATCGCGGCGTTGGCTTGGTTCGCGCTACCTTGGCGCCGATCCGTCGCTTCATGGCTGAGTGCAATTTCCTTCATGGCGGCCAACGTTTCCAACGTGGTCGAGTCGGTCGGTGCCTACGAGAACTCGGTCGTGTTAATGCCCGCGGAAGGCGACGTGGAGTGGTGAGCAGTAGCTCGCGGCAAACTGATGCGATTGAGTAGGCCTCAATTGCCAGTTCTCAGTCTTTCTTTTTCTACGCCGGCCTACGATCACCGAAAGCACTCGTTGCTCCCGATCGTTTAGTGCCCTTTCTAATCATCCCATCTGAGGGCGCCCTTTGGACGTTCTCATTCGGTGGGGGCGGCGGTGGCAATCCATTCCAGTCAATCGGAGGCGAATTCGCGCGGAGCGCGAATGCTGCGTAGCGCGCTTGGCCCAGCGATTGCTGGCTACCTCGAAAATGAATCGATCATCGAGGTCATGCTCAATCCTGACGGGCGGCTGTGGATCGATAGGCTGTCGAATGGCTTGATCGACACAGGCGAAACTCTGTCCGCGGCAGATGGCGAGCGCATTGTTCGCCTGGTCGCGCATCACGTGGGCGCCGAGGTGCATGCCGGTGCGCCACGCGTTTCAGCCGAACTGCCTGGGACCGGCGAGCGCTTCGAAGGTCTCTTGCCTCCGGTAGTTGCTGCTCCTGCCTTTGCTATCCGCAAGCCCGCTGTCGCCGTGTTTACGCTCGATGACTACGTCGCCCAGGGGATCATGACCTCGGAGCAGGCCAAGATCCTGAAGGGTGCGGTCTCTGCTCGTAAGAACATCCTCGTCGCCGGTGGGACATCGACCGGCAAGACCACTTTGACGAATGCGCTCTTGGCTGAGGTGGCAAAGACCTCCGATCGGGTCGTGCTGATCGAGGATACACGCGAACTTCAGTGCGAGGCACCCAATCTTGTAGCACTGCGGACCAAAGATGGCGTGGCCACGCTATCGGACCTCGTTCGCTCCTCGCTGCGACTGCGACCGGATCGCATCCCGATCGGAGAGGTTCGCGGCGCCGAAGCGCTCGACCTGCTTAAGGCTTGGGGCACCGGTCACCCCGGCGGTATCGGGACCATCCATGCGGGCAGCGGGCTCGGCGCGCTGCGGCGGCTCGAGCAACTGATCCAGGAAGCTGTCATCACGGTTCCGCGTGCCCTGATAGCCGAGACCATCAACCTAGTTGCTGTGCTTGCGGGACGCGGCGCTGACCGCCGCCTCGCTGAGCTCGCCCTCGTCATGGGGCTCGGGGCCGCTGGCGACTACAGCCTTTCATCAGCAGGAGACTGACATGCGTTTGGAATTTCGCGTTCTTCGGCAGGCCGTATCGCTGGCCCCGTCCGGCGTGGTGCTTTTGGCGACGGCGCCGGCCTGGGCGGCTGGCTCGAACATGCCGTGGGAGCAGCCCCTCAATCAGATCCTGCAGTCTGTGGAGGGGCCAGTCGCCAAGATCATCGCCGTCATCATTATCGTCGTGACGGGGCTCACGCTCGCGTTCGGAGACTCGTCAGGTGGTTTCCGCAGACTGATCCAGATCGTGTTCGGTCTGTCGATCGCGTTCGCGGCCTCGAGCTTCTTCCTGTCGTTCTTCTCCTTCGGCGGCGGCGTGGTGATCTGATGGATGAGCCGGTCGCAGGATTTGTCGTGCCCGTTCACCGCGCGCTCACTGAGCCGATCTTGATGGGCGGTGCGCCGCGGTCGGTCGCGATCGTCAACGGCACGCTTGCCGCGGCCCTTGGACTTGGATTGCGGCTGTGGATCGCGGGTCTCGTCCTCTGGTTCATCGGCCACATGGCCGCCGTCTGGGCCGCCAAGCGCGATCCCGCCTTCGTCGATGTGGTGCGCCGACATCTGCGCATTCCCGGCCATCTCAACGCCTGAGCAGTCAGTCATGATGAATCTCGCCGAATACCGCCATTCGAACGCGCGTCTCGCCGACTTCGTGCCATGGGCAGCCCTGGTCGACGAGGGGGTCATCCTGAACAAGGACGGTTCGTTTCAACGGACGGCCAAATTCCGGGGCCCCGACCTCGACAGCGCAGTGCCGGCCGAGCTTGTTGCCGTCGCGGGTCGTTTGAACAACGCCTTGCGCCGGTTGGGATCAGGCTGGGCCGTATTCGTTGAGGCGCAGCGTCATTTTGCGGGCGCTTACCCGGCGAACACCTTTCCGGATGTCGCGTCTGCGCTGGTCGACGCTGAACGCAAAGCTCAATTTGAGGAGGAGGGCGCCCACTATGAGTCCAGCTTTTTCCTGACCTTCCTCTATTTGCCTCCGGAGGAGGGGGCGGCCAGGGCAGAGCGCCTGCTTTATGAGGGCCGCGATCGTACGGCTGGTGCAGATGCTCACGAGGTACTCCGTGGGTTCATCGATCAAACCAATCGCGTCCTTCAGCTTGTTGAAGGGTTCATGCCCGAATGCGCCTGGCTCGATGATCAGGACACGCTGACCTACCTGCACTCGACGATCTCGACCAAGCGTCATCGCGTTCGGGTGCCCGAAATTCCCATGTACATCGATGCGCTGTTGGCCGACCAGCCGCTCACGGGCGGACTAGAGCCGATGCTGGGCTCAGCCAATGTCCGGGTTCTGACGATTGTCGGCTTTCCCGGCGCGACAACGCCGGGAATTCTGGACGACCTGAATCGCCTGCCATTTTCGTATCGCTGGTCGACCCGGGCGATCATGCTCGACAAGACCGATGCCACCAAGCTGCTGACCAAGATTCGCCGGCAATGGTTCGCCAAGAGAAAATCCATCGGCGCCATTCTCAAGGAGGTCATGACCAACGAGGCATCGACGCTGCTCGATACTGACGCCCACAACAAGGCGATCGACGCCGATGCTGCCCTACAGGAACTCGGTTCGGATCAGATCGGACAAGCCTTTGTTACGGCGACCGTCACCGTGTGGGACGGCGATCCGGGTGCAGCCGATGAAAAGCTTCGGCTGGTCGAGAAGGTCATTCAGGGCCGCGATTTCACCTGCATGATCGAGACGGTGAACGCCGTTGAAGCCTGGCTCGGCAGTCTGCCCGGGCACGTCTATGCCAACGTACGGCAGCCGCCGGTCTCAACCCTCAACCTCGCCCATATGATTCCAATGTCGGCCGTATGGGCGGGCGAGGCGAGGGATCTGCACTTCAAGGGGCCGCCTCTTCTGTTCGGCAAGACCGAGGGCTCGACCCCGTTCCGATTTTCGCTCCACGTTGGCGATGTCGGCCATACTCTAGTGGTGGGACCGACGGGAGCTGGCAAGTCCGTGTTGCTGGCACTGATGGCGCTGCAGTTTCGTCGCTACCCGAATGCTCAGGTCTTTGCGTTCGATTTTGGCGGTTCGATCCGAGCGGCTTCACTCGCCATGGGCGGTGACTGGCACGATCTGGGTGGCGCATTGTCTGACGGAGGCGACCAACCCGTTACGTTGCAGCCGCTGGCCTGGATCGACGATCCTTCCGAGCGCGGATGGGCCACGGAATGGATCGGCGCAATCCTTGCACGTGAGAAGATCGAGATCACCCCGGAGGTCAAGGATCATCTGTGGTCGGCGCTGACGTCTCTCGCCTCGGCGCCGATGCAGGAGCGTACCTTGACGGGTCTCTCGGTCCTGCTGCAGTCGAACTCCCTGAAACGGGCCCTCCAGCCCTATTGCCTGGGCGGTCCCTCCGGGCATCTGCTCGATGCCGAATTCGAACGCCTTGGCGAAGCCTCGGTCCAGGCGTTTGAGACTGAAGGGTTGATCGGGACGAGCGCAGCGCCGGCCGTGCTGGCGTACCTGTTCCATCGTATTGGGGATCGTCTCGACGGCCGGCCGACGCTCCTGATTGTCGATGAGGGTTGGCTTGCCCTCGACGATGAGGATTTTGCCGGCCAGCTGCGAGAATGGCTGAAGACGCTTCGGAAGAAGAACGCGTCGGTCATCTTCGCCACCCAATCGCTATCGGACATCGATGGTTCCGCGATCGCACCCGCGATCATCGAGAGCTGCCCAACGCGCCTGTTGCTGCCGAACGAACGGGCGATCGAGCCGCAGATCACTGCGATCTACCGTCGGTTCGGCCTGAATGACCGCCAGATCGAGCTTTTGAGCCGGGCAACGCCGAAGCGCGACTACTACTGCCAGTCCCGTCGCGGCAACCGGATGTTCGAGCTCGGGCTTGGTGAGGTGGCACTCGCCTTCACCGCAGCCTCTTCGAAGACAGACCAGGCGTCCATCACGCAGCTACTGGCCGAGCATGGACCTGACGGCTTCGTGTCGGCCTGGCTCCTGCACCGTGGCGTCGCCTGGGCCACCGACCTGATCCCCAATCTCGTCAATCTGGAGAAATCGCTATGAGGCGCCTCAGCTTATTGGCGGCCGTTGGCACCATCGCTCTCACGCTCGGCGTCACGGCTCCCGCGCGGGCGCAGTGGATCGTCTTCGATCCCAACAACTACGTCCAGAATGTCCTGACCGCGGCGCGGGAGCTCCAGCAGATCAGCAACCAGATCACCTCGTTGCAGAACGAGGCGCAGATGCTGATTAACCAGGCAAAGAATCTGGCAAACCTGCCGTACTCGTCATTGCAGCAACTGCAATCATCGATCCAGCGGACCCAGCAATTGCTGGCCCAGGCCCAGCGGATCGCCTACGATGTCCAGCAGATCGATCGCGCGTTCTCGACCAGCTATGCGCCGGTGACCGGCAGCCAGTCCAGCCAGGCGCTGATCACCAACGCCCAATCACGTTGGCAGAACTCTGTCGCTGCCTTGCAGGATGCACTTCGTGTCCAGGCCGGCGTTGTCGGCAACCTCGACACCAACCGCATCCAGACGTCCGCGCTCGTAACATCGAGCCAGGGCGCCAGCGGCGCTCTGCAGGCAACCCAGGCCGGCAATCAGATACTCGCGCTTCAAGCGCAACAACTCGCCGATCTCACGGCTGCCGTGGCTGCGCAGGGCCGAGCACAGAGCCTTGAAGCAGCTCAGCGCGCCTCGGCCCAAGATCAGGGGCGAGAGCAGCTCAGGCGGTTCCTGACACCGGGACTGGGCTATCAATCCCAAGACGTGCGGATGTTCCACTAATGATCGACGTAGGGGCATTCAAGGCGTTGTCGTTGCTTACGACAATCGGGGTATTGGTCGTTTCAGCCTGCACGATTCAGCTTCGTGGTCGAGACGAGTCTCCGCCGCTGAAAAAGGCGGACCAGACAACAGGTGCAACCAGCTCTGACCTCGCACGCTGCCGCAGCGTCACCTCGGAGGAAACAGCGGGCTATCCGCATTGCAAGCAGGTCTGGGACGAAAACCGGCGTCGCTTCTTTGGCAAGAAGGACGGCGCCGCCGCTCTCGGCCACGATGATTCAGCCGCCGGCATAATGCCTGCTCCAAAGGATCAGAGCCGGGTCCCGCCAGGATATCCATCTGTTGCGACACCTGAGGCAAGCAAGCCATGACTGGTACGGGGATCATCGACCAGTTCCTGGAAACGTTCACCCGTTATATCGATAACGGGTTCGGGTTGCTGGGTAGCGATGTCGGATATCTCGCAACGACCCTTGCGGCGATCGACATCACGCTCGCCGCGTTGTTCTGGAGTTGGGGGACGGACGAGGACATCATCGCGCGCCTCGTCAAGAAGACGCTCTTCGTGGGCGTCTTTTCCTACCTCATCGGTAACTGGAACAGCCTGGCGCGCATCGTCTTCGAGAGCTTTGCCGGTCTTGGGCTGAAGGCGTCTGGCGCAAGCCTGTCTGCATCGGATTTCCTGCGACCGGGAAAGATCGCTCAGGTCGGGCTCGATGCGGGCCGGCCGTTGCTCGATTCGATCTCGAATCTGATGGGCTATATCAGCTTCTTCGAGAATTTCGTCCAGATCGTCGTTCTCTTGTTCGCGTGGGTCGTGGTGCTGCTCGCCTTCTTTATTCTGGCGATCCAGCTCTTCGTCACTCTGATCGAGTTTAAGCTCACGACGCTGGCCGGCTTCGTGCTCATTCCCTTCGGCTTGTTTGGCAAGACGGCCTTCGCGGCTGAGCGGGTGCTGGGCAACGTCATATCTTCCGGGATCAAGGTCTTGGTCCTGGCGGTCATCGTGGGCATCGGCTCGACCCTGTTCTCGCAGTTCACGTCTGGCTTTGCTGGTGGTCAGCCGACCATTGAAGACGCCATGACGCTGGTGCTCGCGGCCCTGTCATTGCTGGGCCTCGGTATCTTCGGTCCGGGTATCGCAAACGGTCTGGTGTCAGGCGGACCGCAGCTCGGCGCTGGCGCCGCGATTGGAACGGGCCTGGCCGCAGGCGGGGTTGTTGCTGCCGGCGCAGGTCTTGCCGCCGGTGGTGCTGGTCTCGCTGGCGGAGCGATGGCAGGCGCCGCGCGTGGTGGCGGTGCCGTCTTGAGCGGCGCATCCGCCGCCTATCGAAGCGGCGGCCTCTCCGGCGCCGCGGAGGCTGGAGGTTCGGCTGCCATGAGCCCGTTGCGCCGCGCGGCGGCCGCATCCAGCGGAGGTGGACAAGCGAGCGTGCAGGCCGCGAGCACTTCGGCCGAAGGGCAGCCCGATTGGGCGCGGCGCATGAAGCGTGGCCAGACTATTCGACATGGAGCGTCGGCAGCCGGCCACGCGGTCCGCTCAGGCGATCACGGTGGCAGCGGCTCCTCCGTCGATTTGTCTGAAGGAGAGCGGTGACACGTAGCCAGTGCGCTTTCGCCACACGCCGCGCGGCAGCTCCTCTAACCCGGACGCTACACGACTTGAAACCGATCACTTGATCCTAGGGGCAATCATCAATGTTCAAACGACCTTCCGTTCATTACGGGCGCATGCCCGAACCAGTCACTCCATATCAAAAGGCAGCGCAGGTTTGGGACCAACGCATTGGTTCGGCGCGCGTGCAAGCCAAGAACTGGCGCCTGATGGCGTTCGGCTGCCTGATGTTATCGGCCAGCCTCGCGTGTGGGCTTGTTTGGCAATCGAGCCAAGGATCGATCACGCCCTGGGTGGTCGAGGTCGATCATCTCGGCCAGGCCCAAAGGGTTGCGCCAGCCAACTTCGACTATCAACCCACTGACGCGCAGATCGCCTATCACCTGGCTCGCTTCGTCGAGGATGTGAGAGGGCTGCCGGCTGACGGCATCGTTCTGCGCCAAAATTGGCTCCGGGCCTATGATTTTACAACCGATCGTGGTGCCGCCGCGCTCAACGACTATGCGCGCAACAATGACCCCTTTGCCAAGCTGGGCAAGGCACAAATCTCCGTGGACGTCTCGAGCGTCATTCGCGCGTCCTCAGAAAGCTTTCGGGTCGCGTGGACCCAGCGCACCTACGACAACGGATCGTTGAACTCGACTGAGCGTTGGACTGCGATTCTCACGATCGTAATCGAGACGCCGCGCGATGCCGAGCGCCTGCGCAAGAATCCACTTGGCGTCTATGTCCGCGCCATCAACTGGTCAAAGGAGTTGGGTCAGTGACCAAAACGCCATCTGTCGTTCATTTGAAGGACTTTATCCCGTACCGCGTGCTCAATTCGACCTGGTCCGAGTTCGTGACCGCGAAGCGAGCATTTCTGTCCGCCCTTCTACTTTGTTCGTCGGCGCTCGGTGGGTGCGCGACCTACATTCCGCCGGAGATCAGATATGACGCGGAGGTCCCTCCGCAGCCGGCGGCTCCAGCGCCTTTGGACGATAGATCGCGGCCGCTTCACGTTCCGCCGCTCTGGAAGCCGGCTCTTGGCGGCAAGTCGGGAGGAAAGGAAGACGCTGAACCCGTGAGCCGGGTTGAGACGGCAAACAGTGCGGCCCGCGTCGAACCGCGCAAGCGGGGGTACTTCAACGCCGCGCAAATTTACGCGTACAGCCCTGGAGCACTCTATCAGATCTACGCTGCGCCAGGGCAGATCACCGATATCGCGCTCGAGGAAGGAGAGCAGTTGACGGGATCAGGACCCATCGCCGCAGGAGATACCGTGCGCTGGGTCGTGGGGGATACCGAAAGCGGGAGCGGCGACACGCGACGGGTCCATATCCTGGTCAAGCCGACCCGGGCATCGATTGAGACCAATCTTGTCGTCAATACCGATCGGCGTACTTACCTGATTGAGCTCCGCTCCCGCGAGCGGCCATACATGCCATCGGTAGCTTGGTACTATCCGGAAACCGTGCGCGAACGATCACGTTCAATCGCTCTCCGACCCGTTCTTCCGGACCCGGCCCAGCGGATCTCTCGCTATGCGATCGAAGGGGATAGCCCGCCCTGGCGGCCGCTCGCTGCATACGACGATGGCCGCAAGGTCTATATCGAATTCCCGCAGGGCATCGTCCAAGGTGAGATGCCTCCGCTCTTTGTCGTCGGACCAGACGGCAAGACCGAACTCGTCAACTATCGCGCCTACGGCAACGTGTTGATCGTCGATCGACTGTTTGCTGCCGCCGAACTTAGACTCGGCGGTGAGCACCAGCAGACGGTGAGGATTGTAAGGAGCGATGGGAGGCCGTCGTCATGAACCCACCGGATGGAAACGATCACGAGCAGGCGAATCCAGCGCAGACACAAGTCGAGGAGTCCAAGGGCTTCCGCTTGAGAGCAGAGCATCCGCGCGTGACGCGATTGTCGCGGAAGGTTCTGGCCGGCGGGAGCGCGGTTGCCCTGCTCGTCATAGGCGTAGCGGTGTTGTGGTCGCTGCAGAACAATCGTTCCCGAAGCCAGGCGGCGGACGAGCTTTACAGCACCGACCATCACAACGTTGCCGATGGCATCACGGCGTTGCCGAAGGACTATAATAGCAGTCCACGCTCGGCGATTCCGCAGCTTGGTCCGCCGCTGCCTGGGGACCTCGGTCGACCCATCCTAGCTGCGCAGGGCCAGTCACCGACGATCGACGCTGACCCGGAACAGCAGCGTCGGGACCAGGAGACCGAAGCAGCCCGTATCAGCCGTTTGTTCGCTTCGACCAATGGAAGAGACGTGCGTCCGTCCGCCGTTGCAACTGTTGGAAGCGATCGCGGCGTGTCAACGAACGCATCGAGCACTAGCGACGACGGACCTGCGCAGAACGGTCAGGACCGGAAGCTTGCCTTCGCAAACGCTTCTGTAGACCGTCGCACGGTCAGCCCTGACCGTGTCGTTAGGCCGGCTTCACCATATATCGTGCAGGCTGGGACAGTCATTCCGGGAGCCCTGATCACCGGGATCCGATCGGACCTTCCAGGCCAGGTTACAGCGCAAGTAACCGAAAACGTGTTTGACACCCCGACCGGACGTTTTCTGCTTGTGCCCCAGGGAGCACGCTTGATCGGTATCTACGACAGCCAGGTCACCTTCGGGCAGTCGCGCGTGCTGCTCGTCTGGACCCGGCTGATCATGCCCAATGGTCGCTCGATCATTCTCGAACGGCAGCTTGGCGCTGACTCCGCCGGCTATGCGGGCCTCGAAGATCAGGTCGACAATCATTGGGGTGAGCTATTTAAGGCCGCCGCGCTATCGACGTTCTTGGCCGTCGGGACGGAACTAGGCGCAGGCTCCGACACCAATAGCAACGACAGCGCCATCATCCAGGCACTGCGACACGGCGCTTCCGATTCACTAAACCAAACCGGACAGCAGGTGGTTCGGCGCAGTCTCAACATCCAGCCTACTTTGACCGTACGACCCGGTTTTCCGGTTCGTGTTCTCGTCAATCGTGACCTCATACTTGCGCCATACGGAGAGTAACGGCATGTCCAAGCTTAGAATAGGAGCACTGCCCGACGACAAGCCGGTCAAGCTCACCACTGAGCTTCCAGCATCAGTGCATCGGGATCTTGTTGCCTATGCAGAGGTCTTGGCCCGTGAAGCTGGCCAGCGGATCGATCCGCTAAAGCTAATTGCGCCAATGTTGGCGCGGTTTATGGCGACGGATAGAGGTTTTGCAAAGCTGCGCCGAGCTTCTTACTCCAAAGGTATCAGCGAGGGGTAGCGTGCTATCAACAGTTTGAGAAATCCGCCTAAGGCCGGATTTTCGTTGTCCGGACGCCAGTGAGCACAAAAATCTATGCAGCTCGATCCTGTGCCGTCTCTCACATCACGATATGCGAGGCCGCCGAAATTCACTCCCACGTCGGATTCTAAGACGAGACCAATTCCGAGCCCCATGCTGATGAGGCTTTTGACGATACCTCGACTCACATCATGCCGATCTATTTTGGGCCGCTCATGCGGAGATGCGAGCTTTGACAGCATAAGATCCTCAAGGTCATGGCTAGGATCATATTGGCTGAGTATGACTGTCTCACCTCGTAGATCGGTCCAATAGACAACATCACGTGCTAGAAGTGGGTGATGCTCAGGAAAGCAGGCGAGGATCCGCTCGCTCCAGAGCTTTAGAGACTTGCTGCCAAGCGAACGAACGTCGCTGGTAACGACGAGCACGTCAAGTGTGCCATTCTTGAGCGCGTTTATAAGATAAGTTCGGGGCCGCTCGACGGCGGCTAGCTCGATTTGCGGATACTGCTTCTTGAAGTCTAGTAAGGTGGTTCGCAGATTGCCAGCCGAGATTGATGTGCAAAATCCGACAGAAAGTCGACCGGCTTCGCCCCGGCCATTAGCTCTGCCGGTTGTTGAAAGCGTGTCGATCTGTTCCAAGATGATTCGGGCAATCCGTAGCACGCTCCTGCCGGCAAGCGTAGCCTTCACTCCTCCACTCGATCGCTCTAGTAGAACGGCCCCGATCTGACGCTCCAATTGTGCAATAGAGCGGCTGATCACGGAGTGCCCAACAGAGTGAAGGTCGGCTGCTCGCCGAAGGCTCCCCGAATCGCTGGCTGCTACGAGGAATTTGAGTTGTTGCAGATCGATCGCGAACGGCCGCGCCTGCGGCAGCGAGTGGCCTCTATTGGCGGTACGCACCATGCTCGGTTCCATCATTGAACGTGTCCACGTGTTCACCTGGCCGCAGGCTGAGTGAACTCTAAGCCGCAGCCGAAATAACGGGTGTCCAGAGGATTGGACCCGGGAGGCCACCCGCCATGCGCACCTGTGCGAGGGCAGTGGTTGATATCTCGAGGTAGCCGGCAACTGCCGTCGTATTTCCGAGTTTCTGAGGCTCGGCGATACGGCGTAAGCACCATCCAGCGCGGCGCAGGATACGCTCCATTCGCGCATCTGTTACGGTAACGATATCCGTCAAACTGCGCGACAGGCCGAATTCAATCATCCCGGCAAAGAGTTCGTACGTGGCAAGAGCAATACCGTGTGGACCCTTCGGTGTGTCCGTTGCTATGTCGACGGCAAATCTGCTGCTCTCCCAGATCGAGGGACTTGATGGTGCACTTTGACCGGCCAGTAGGATCGGGAAAATATGTCCAAGCATGGTGGGACCGGTCGAGGGCAGCAGGCGAACCGACCCCTGAACTGATCCGTCTCTTGCGATCATGACAAGATAGGCAGGATGTAGGGAGTCAAATTCATCTGCCTCCAAATCGCCGCTCACCTGGACATCCCACCCAAGCCGCTGCCTGAAAACCCGGTATCGGAGTTGATGCATCCGAACGAGTGTTTCGGAAAACTCGCCGTAATTCGCCGCCGTAATCAGCTGGATCATGTTGGTCTCCTTTGCTGCTATCTCAACCGCAAGGAAGCCGATGCACGGTCTAGAGCGCATCTCCCGCAACTAAGGGAGGCACCCGTCTCAATTTTGCTGTTCTCCTTTTGCAGCCGCCAATCGAGTGGCTGCCTGGACCACGGTACGAACGCCCAATTTCTCCTTCGCGCTTTCTAGATGAGAGGAGACTGTGTGGCGCGAGATGCCAAGAATG
Organism: Bradyrhizobium sp. KB893862 SZCCT0404; assembly: GCF_018130885.1. Lineage (NCBI taxonomy): Bacteria > Pseudomonadati > Pseudomonadota > Alphaproteobacteria > Hyphomicrobiales > Nitrobacteraceae > Bradyrhizobium > Bradyrhizobium sp. KB893862 SZCCT0404. The sequence continues at coordinate 154,635 of NZ_JAFCLT010000006.1, read as the reverse complement.
CGTCCGATCTCCCACGCGGATTTGCCCCGACCGGCCCATTCAAGACATTCAAGTTCGCGAGGAGAAAGCAGTACCGCGCCCACCCTGCGATTGTTGGTCAGCTTTCGTCGGACATGGGCATGAAAATACAGTGTCATCAACTGCAACACCCGTGAATGCTCGGCTATACATGTCTCGAATGGGTTTCTCGGTTGATCGGCCGCGAAGGTTAGTGCAGCAAGAGGTCCGCAGTCATCATGAATGGGAATGGTAAAGCCCAATCGAATTCCAAACTGCGCGGCTTCGTCGAGTAACCGTTGCTGCGCGGCCGAACTCGTCTTCGATTGGATATCCAGTCCCCATCGGAATGGTTCTGGAGTCTGCAAAGCTCGCTCAATGACGGGATCAATTCGCTGATATTCGCTCCGCAGGTAATGAGAAGACCATTTTGCGGGATATGTTGAGATTAAGCGAGGCTTATCGGCCGGCAGGCGCGGCAGAGCCAAGTACGCGAAGAAAGACAAATCGAGAGCCGCAGCGGTAGTTGCCATCGCCCTTGCGAAGTCCTCTGTGTCCTCAGCGCTCGAAAGCAAATCGATAAAAGTCTGGAAAATGCGATGCATGGAAGGGTAGCCGCTACTGCTCCTGAGGCGGTTGCTCTCATGAATAACCTGGGCCAAGGCACCCAATAGTAGATCAGACATCCACGACAATTGCGGCGACGGCTTCTCCAAGGATGAAAAGGAGCAATTCAAGTTGTCTCCTTGAAATGAAAGAAGAATCAATAGGAGGCGGGTCTCGCCGCGTGCCGCGGAGACTGGCGGTTCCTCGCGGGGCCACTTATTTGATTTGGGTTAAACTCAAGTCGTGGCTGACGGCATGGCGATGCTTCAATGGCCTGAAATCACACGTAGGACCAAAACCGGGCGATGAGTCTGGCCGGACCATTTCGAGAAAGGCTTCGGGTATCACCTCGAAATAGTCTCCGCGCCGACCAGCGCATGTGATCGATCGCGTGAGCTTGGCGGGATAGGCGCCATACATGGTCACTGAGCAAAGGTGCGTCGTTGTTGCTTAGCTGGATATCTTGCGAGTGGGGAGCGCAAGTCCCGGAATTCTTGCCACCCTTTCAAACGACTTTACCGCCCGGACCTGACCGAAAGGTGCGTTCGGAGAGGAGGCGCGCTGGACGCTCGTTCTCGCGCATCGCCTTCGGATCGAGATACAGCATCTGCGAGATCGAGTGTCTCAGATAGTTCGCCGTGAACGACTTAGAACGCGATCAGCTGCCCGGTCGTGCTGTCACGCCGTTTGGGCCTCCTTGTTTTCGCCGGTCTCAGCAGGCTGCCGGCAGCAAGTGCGGCGGTATCGGCAACGCCGGGGTCGCAGGACACCATGGCGGCGACGATGGCGCCGTCGATCAGGAGCGCCAGCTGATGGGCGAGCACCACAGGCTCGGCGGCGCCCATTTCGCCGGCAAGCTGTTCGATATGCGCCAGCACCACCTTCTTGTGCTTCAGCGCGATATTGCGGAACTGCTTGGCATCCTTGTCGTGCTCGGCGACCGCATTGATGAAGGGGCAGCCGTAGAAGCGTTCCTCGGCGAACCAGATCTTCAGGGCAGGGAAAATCCGCGAAAGCTTGGTCTGCGCGTCGCCACCGCCGGCCTCGATGGCGCCGATGAACCATTCGCGCCACTGCTTACCTTCGCTCTCAAGCACGGCTTGGACGAGGTTGGTCTTCGAGCCGAACAATTTGTAGAGCGTGGTCTTCGCGGTTCCTGCCTCGTCGATGATCGCATCGATGCCGGTGGCGTTGATGCCGTTCTTGCAGAACAGATGCGTCGCCGCGTTCAGCAGCCGCCCGCGCGCGGATTCGTCATCGCCGGCAGCGAATGAAGCGATGGATTGTCTCTTCGTAAGCGATTTGGCCATGCGCGGAAGTAGATCGGACCGCGGCGCAATCATCAAGCCGCATCTTCATGCGCTCGGAATAATCGCAGCGCGGCGGCAACTGCATCGGCTTTGAGCAGGATCGCGCTGATCAATCCGCAGGCACGGGAAGCTAAGCGCCTGCGGCGCTTCGCCTTTTGATTTGGCCCGGGACTGGCACGCTTCATGCAGAAAACAGAACGTTCTGTATCCTGCCGATTTCCTCGGCTGCCGGCGAGAAAACTGATGACTGCTGTCGCTCAAGAGACGCTGCTGACGGGCTGCCTCGCGCCCATCGACAAGGGTGGGCTGGGACAGCTCATTGCCAACGGCAACGACAAGCCGAAGGTCATCAAGATCTTGAAGTGCAAGACGGTGGCCGAGGGCAAATTCCGCCCACTACATCCGCAACCTCGCGCCCTACATCGTCGACGAGCCGCCGGGCCTGCTCGGCGACGACACTGCGCCGTCTCCGTCGGAGACCTCGCTCGCCGCGCTCGGCTCCTGCCTTGCGGTCGGCCTGCATGCCAATAAACAAAGCGATATCTTCAAATCCAACGCGACGACTAGAGGAGCTGCAATATGACGGCAAGTACTGTTATTCCATTTGCGCTGACGGGAACCGGTCAAGGTGTACAGCAGGACATTACGATCAATGGAAGTCCATTGACGTTTGTGGCCGAAGGACATCGCGCTTTCGGCGGCACGGATTCTGCGCCTAGTCCCCTCGACTACGTGCTCGGCGCCTTGATCTCATGCACGCAGGTGACGTCTCAGATCATCGCCAGTCAGGACCGAGCGATCAAGCTTGGAAAATGGGAGATCGGATTGAAGGCGCATCTCGACAATGCTGTGCTGGTGCACGGTGCCAAGGGCATATCGAATTTCCGTGATGTCAATCTAACGATCGCAATTGAAACGAACTTAACCGGAGGGGACTTCCAAGAGTTTGCGGATGAGGTGGAGCGGCGTTGTCCTCTCACTCAGCTCTTCCGTGGCAGCGGGGTTGAGTTTTCCAGCCATTGGACGGCCAAATCGCTAAGCGCGACCACCAAAGCAGAACAGCCGCCTGCTTGATAATACTAGTTTGGACCGCGCGGCTGTCAGAAGCGCGTCTTTAGGTAATGTCAGTAACTTGAGCAATCAGAGGAGTGTCTATGTGTTACGATTCCAAAATGCAGAAGGGAAATCTAGATGTGGCAAAGGTCGACGTCCACGGGCTAGTCAAGAAGGAAACCGTTGAGCTCAATGGCGTGTCGGTTACGCGGGTCACGTTTGACGCTGGAGCAAAGTGGTCAAAGGATCTGAAGGAATATGCTGGAACGCATAGTTGTCAGTTGCCGCATGTCGCTCTCGTAGTTGGTGGTACATTGCGCGTTGTGATGGACGATGGTTCCGTCGAGGAGTTCTCGAAGAATGACGTCATGATGCTCCCGCCGGGCCACGATGCTTGGACTGTAGGCGATGAGGCCTGCGTTTTCATAGAGTTCTCTCGAGGCAATGACTACTACGGCGTTCACTCACACTAGTTGACCCTCGATCTCGCGGCTACTGCCGCGAGATCGATCCGCGCGTCGCCCGCATCAGCTTCACTGGATCGATGGCGATGGGGTGGGAGGTTGCCAAAGCCTGCGCGGCTCAGCTCAAGCGCATCATTGTACTACCAGCTAATGCCCATATAGGCGAGGAAACGCCTTGGCGTTGATCGTAGTCTGCAGGAGTTGTGGACTGCGCTAATGCAGATCCGAGAGCTGAATCAATCGTCTTCGCGGCCAGCTACCGACTTCCGGATCGGTATTCCCGCGGTGCCAAGCCGTACCGTTTCTTAAAGCGACGGCTAAAGTGAGCGAAGTCGACAAATCCGGCTTCAAAAGCAATTTCAGTGAGGCTCTGATTTCTGAATCGATCCTCGGATAGCAGCGATCGTGCATGCTCAAGTCGCATATCCCATATCTCTTCCGAGATTGATGATCCTTGTTCGTGGAAAAGTGTTTGCAGTCGCCTGAGGGAAACTCCCGTGCGAGCAGCCAATTTATCGGGATCGAGGCTCCGGTTGCTGGCGTGCTTACTAATTAGATCGCGTGCTCGCCAGACGATGGCATTCGGCCCAACTTGCGCAAGGTCAGGTACTTCATCGTGGTCCGATCCAAGCGTGCTCGCGGCAAGCGACATCAATTCAATAGCGATTGTTTCGAGACCGCCTGTGGTCTGGGACACCGCAGAATTGGCCACGGAAACCAACTGACCGGACAGGGCTACGAGAGCTCGCGCATATGGATTTGAAGCATCTATTCGCTGCGCGGTGCGGTCTACCGCGCCAAGTGCGTTTCGCTCGAACACGTCCGTCGGCACGTGCAGAACAATTTGATCGAAGTCGCTGGGCAAGGACAATGTAAACGGCCGACTTGTCTCATAGAATCCTACGCAGCCGGGCGTCAGCAGTGCTTCGGATCGTGCCTGGCGAATGAGCGTTCGGCCTCTGAGTTGAATGCTCATCAGCATAAACGACTCGGTCGCCTGGGCTGCAGTTTCTCGCGTCCGTTCGACGAGCTGAGGCGAGCTCGTAACTCTGGCTACGTGCAAGCCACCAAGCAGGCCGGATTCCAGGCGGCCATGCAGGCCAGCGCTGCCGTCACTGCGGCACTCAACACGCACGAAGGAGTCGCAGACCGCATCGCGCCAAATCCCATCTCTTCGCACTTGCGGAATTCGGTTGATGTCAATCAGCCTATGCATCGCGCAACTCCAATGCCCGACGACGGCACGGTATTCGAGGATGTCGACCCCAGCAAGGCTAGAATCGCGATTGGACAAGTTTTCCGGCGCTCCCAGACATGCGCCACAAGTCCTGGACCACTAGAGTTGCCGACCTGATCTTCAGAGAGTTAGGCCGAGGAGTTGATGGAGCTCTGAAGGTGGTGCCGGACAACTCGGAGACATCTGAACCGAATGCGGCGTGTCGCCGAAGCGGTATTTAGCTCCAACTAGACGAGCGGTCGCGCAGTATCTTTCGGCCGACAAGGAGATGGCAAGGTGAAATTCACTCAAGTGCGAAACGCGACAGTAATCGTCGAGTACGGTGAGAAGCGATTTCTGGTCGATCCCATGCTGTCGAAGCAGGGAGCGTTTCCAGGGTTTGAAGGCACCCTGAATAGTCACAGGGCAAATCCCACCGTCGAATTGCCCATGCCGATGGACAGAATTCTCGATGTTGACGCGGTCATTGTCACCCACCTCCACCCGGATCACTGGGATGAAGCCGCTAGGGACATCGTACCCAAGACGATGCCCATGATTGTCCAGAACGAGAAGGATGCAGGGCAGTTCAAGGCGCAAGGCTTCGTCGACGTCCGGATCTTGGGTGAGAAGACGGATTTTGGGGGCATCTCCTTGACCAAGACTCCGGGCCAGCATGGCACCGACGAGGCCTACAAAGCGATCGGGGAGATCTTGGGAGACGTCTGTGGTGTTGTGTTCAGGCACCCCAAGGAAAAGACACTGTACATTGCCGGTGACACCATTTGGAACAAGTACGTCGAGCAGAGCCTGAAGAAGCATGTGCCGGATGTCGTCGTACTGAACTGTGGCGACGCCCAGGTCATCGGGCTCGGCTCTATCATCATGGGCTCGGCAGACGTTTACGAAGTCTGTCAGGCAGCTCCGCGCGCGACCATCATCGCGAGCCATATGGAGGCCGTCAATCACGTTGCTCTGTCGCGGGCCGAGCTGCGGGCCTTTCTCGACGCCAAGGGGATGAGCCAGCGCGTTCTCGTGCCCGAGGATGGCGCGTCGCTCGCGCTCTAGCGCGAATTGCAACTTGGCGGGGCTAAGAATTGATAGCCGCGCCGATCAAAGTCGATGTGCTGTTTGTGCGCCCTTGCCGTTTTGTGTTCTGTCCGTCTCGCTGGCGGGTGCTGGTTATTGGGGATCACAAGGCGTGTTGGAGGAAAGTCATGTCGATAGAAGCCAATAAGACGCTCGTAAAACGCTTTTACGATGCGATTCAGAAGCAAGACTTCGATGAAGTTCGCAAGTTGTGTCACAAGGACTTCGTCTTCTATCCGCAGGTCGATAGGCCTCTTGTGGGCGTGCAAGCTTTCATCGATGCCGAAAAGAAGCACTTTGATGCCTTTGAAGGCTTCAAGATGCCTCTCGTCACCATGGTTGCGGAAGGCGATCGAGTAGCCGCCTACCTGATCTTCGAAGGCAAGCAAACCGGCGAGTTCTACGGCATTGCGCCAAAGAGGCAGGCTCTGAGAATGTCGCTGCTGATGCTGCTTCGGATCGCCGACGACAAGATTATCGAGAAGAGAGCGCACTACGATATGCACGACATTCTTCGGCAGCTTGGCGCTTAGTGCGAACTCCTGGGTGGTTGTGAAGTGCGCGGTGAGAGCGCTTGAGCCAAGTGCGCTCGACGGCAACATTTGCTTGGCATAGAGCACTGACAAGAACGAGGTTTCCATGGGCTTTTTGACTGGTAGGAGCGCACTTGGCCTCGCCCTCGCTTTAGCGTGGTCCACCGTGGTCGGACCGGGGACGGTCGTCATGGCGGCAGACCCGGCCGGATCGACCTTTCCCGAGCCTCTGCCGCTTGAGCCGACGCCGGCCAGCGCGGTCTTGCCAAAGCTCTATCCACAGACCTGGCTGTTTGTGTCTGACTTCAATGCTCCATCAATCATCGACGGACGAATCGCCATTGTCGATCTTGCCTCGGACACTCGTAATCTTAGAGGACAGATTCGTGCCGCGCAGTGGGCCGAGATGGCCATGTCCAAATCGCGCAACGAAATTTACGTTGCTGAGACATTCTACTCTCGACTTACGCGTGGCGACCGTACCGACGCGATTGCTATATACGACCCCGAGACGCTGCGTCAGACTGGGGAGATCGTGTTGCCCGGGGGCAAGCGCTACCAGGTAATGCTCCAACCCAACGCCTTTCAGCTTACCGGGGACGAGCGGCGAGCTTTGGTGTTTAATTTTACACCCGCTGCTTCGGTCACCGTTGTCGACATGGTCGGGCGCAAGGTGCTGAACGAGATTGGCGTGCCTGGTTGCTCATTGGTCTATCCAATGGGCGAGGGCGGCTTCTTCACCCTGTGTGCCGACGGTGGACTGAGCGCATTCACCCTAGACGAGAAGGCGGGCATCGCTCGTCGCCAGGATGTGGCCTCGTTCAACGACATCGATCGCGATCCGATGTTCATGATTCCCGCGCGGGTAGCCGGTACTTGGTACTTTGCGACCTTCCAGGGCGAGATCCGCCCGATTATCGCGTCGGGAGACGAAGTAAAAGTCGAGCCCGCGTTCTCGGTGCTCAACGACGCCGATAGTAAGGAAGGCTGGAAGCCATCCGGCTGGCAAATCATTGCCGCCGACGATCACGGTCGTCTCTATCTGTTGATGCGCAAGGACTCGCACGAAGGCAATCACAAAGACGGAGGAACCCGCGTGTTGGTCATCGACAGCAAGACTCATGCGCGCCTAGCCGATTATCCCTTGCGTGTGCAATCCATTTCAATCTCGGCCACTCATGGGGAATCGCCCCTGCTGGCCGCGACCGCGGCGACCGGCGGGATCGATGTCTACGACGCCGTCACAGGCAGGCATCTTCGCTCGCTCGGGGCCAACATCGTCAACACCCCCGTCATCATGGCTGGAGCGCGCTGAAATGGATGTCGCCCCTTCCGTCCTGCTGCACGCCCTTAGGCTGGCGCTAGGCCTCGTTGCCCTGACGGCTGCTCTGCACAAGATGGTCAATGGTGAGCGAACGCGCCGCGCGGCCCGTGCGCTGATCGGCCTCGATGGCCTCTGCGCCGATGTCGCTTGGGTCGCAGCCTTCGCCGTCGAAGTCATCGGCGCGCTCCTTCTCCTCGCGAGCGCAGCCCCGAAGGCCGGAGCCTTGTTGCTGGCTGTGTTGTGGGCGGTGTACGGTCTGGCTCTCTTCAGGGCACATCGCCGCGGCGAGATCAAAGACTGCGGCTGCAGCTTCGGTCCGCGCAGCCCTGCGCCGATCTATGCGCTCTCGCGCAACTTTGCGCTTTGCCTTGCGGCTGTCGTGGCTGCTCCTTTCGAGCCAACAGCGGATACGTTCGCAATTGTCTTTGCTGTACCTGCCGCTCTCGCATTCGTCGTCCTCTATTTCGCAGCCGACGAAGTCGGCGCGAGTCCTCTGCTGTTCGCAAGGAGCCGTCGATGAGTCTTCTCGTCGCTTCCCAGTTTCTGAGCTGGATCGCCATTGGGATGCTGGGCGCGCTCTGCCTCGCTCTGGCCAGACAGGTGGGCATCCTCCACGAGCGTATCGCTCCTGCTGGTGCCCTTTCCATCAAATCCGGAGTAACCTCCGGCGAGGCCGCGCCCGAATTGAGCGTGCAGACAATCGCCGGCCAACTGGTGACGATTGGCGGCAAGCGAACGGGACGGAGCCAACTTCTGTTCTTCATCTCGCCGGACTGCCCGGTGTGCAAAGCGCTGCTGCCCGCCCTGAAGGCAGCGGCCAAGAGCGAGACCAGTTGGCTCGACGTGATACTGGTTTCCGACGGTCCGGGTGAGGCTCATGAAAAGTTTGTCCGCGCCCAAGGGTTGTATGACTACCCATACATCGTCTCGGAAATGGTTGGACGCAGCTTTGGAGTCTCAAAGCTTCCATTTGGTACCCTGATCGACGACGCCGGGACTGTTCGCGCCAGTGGGCTAATCAATACCCGCGAGCATTTGGACAGCCTTTTCGAGGCCAAGGAGCGCAAAGTTGCGTCCATCCAGGAGTTTCTCGATCAACGCCAGCACGCGTCTGCTTGAGGGGGAGGGAGATCTTGATGTTCGACTTGGACAAGGGCTTGGAGCGCTTCACCCGTCGCCTCGCGCAGACCGGCTCGCGCCGCAGCGCTTTGCGCGCTCTTGGCGGGCTGATGTTGGGAGCGGCGGCACTTCCGCTGTTGCCGGTTGCGCGTGGGAACGCAACAATCGCCGGCGGCGGCAGCGGTGTTCCTCCCGAGACGTCCGGGAATCCGCAAGATCCTGGCGACCGAAATGCCTGTGATTACTGGCGGTACTGTGCGATCGACGGCTTCCTGTGCTCCTGCTGCGGTGGAAGCCCGAGTCAGTGTCCTCCGGGCTCGGATATGGCGGTGCTCACCTGGATCGGCACGTGCCAAAACCCGGTGGACAATCGGCACTACATCATCTCCTACAACGACTGCTGCGGCATCTCGAGCTGCGGGCGCTGCATGTGCAACCGCAATGACCGCGACCGTCCGGTGGTGCGACCCCAATCCAACAACGATACCAACTGGTGCGTGGGCAGTTCCTCTAGCGTCTATGTTTGCTCGACCGCCGTAATCATCGGGTTAGCTACATGATGCAGGCACGGGCTTTTGTTATCGCTTTCACCATTGCGGCCGCGGCTGGTGGCGCCGCTCTTGCCGACGACGGCGCAGCGGCCTTCAGGCGCTGCGCAGTGTGCCATTTGCCCGACGGCAAGGGTGTACCTGGTGCCTTTCCACCATTGGTGGGACGAGTAGCTAAGATCGCCGCGACGCCGGCAGGCCGTACGTACCTGGTCAGTGTGCCGAGTGCGGGACTTAGCGGCAAGATCGTTGTCGGTGGCGTGCCTTACGGCGGCTTCATGCCGAGACAGGAAGGAGTGTCTTCCTCGGAGCTCGCTGCCGCTCTGAACTACATGGCGACAGAGCTCGCTGGGGATTCTCCGCCGAAGGAGTTCAAGTTCTTTACTACTGACGAAGTTGAACAGTTGCAGAGGGCAGCGCAAACGCTCAAGCCTGCGGATGTGTTGAAGCTCCGCGGCGAAGTCGCTGGGCTCGGTGAGGCTCCAAAGTGAGTGGTGGATCCCTTCCTTTTGGACTCGCGGCGCTGATGGCAGTGGTGGCCATCGGAAAAGTGAGTGTCGCGCCGTCGTTCGCGGCGGACGTCGATTGGAATCGCTGGGCCATCGGCTGTCAGGGTTGCCACAGGCCCGATGCGTCAGGTTCAACCGGCGGGGCCCCCGACATGAAGGACTTTGTCTCACGATTTGTCACGGTGCCCGGCGGGCGAGAATACCTCGTCCGAGTTCCAGGCGTCGCGACCGCCGCGTTCTCCGACAAGGACCTCGCCGCGCTTCTCACTTTCGTGCTGCGCCGCTTTGACCCGCAGCACCTTCCTGCGGATTTCGAACCGTATACCGCCGAGGAAATAGCTGCCGGACGGAAGCATCCGCTCCGCACTGAGGCGGCCGAGGTAAGGCAAAGACTGCTTTCGCAAATGTCGGCCACCTCGCACTAAGGATCTGGGTCTGCCGCGATCTACTAAGAAAGAATCAGGCCGCTTTTGGATATCTATGAGCACCGGCCAGATGATTTGTTCGCTGGCGCGGGCGGCATTGAGAGTGTCGTGCAAGAGACTGATAGGGGCGGATCAGCGTCACGAGACGCTTGAAGTCTATTTTGACTTCCAAGAATCAAATCGGGAGGAAGGCATGCTGAACGCGGCGGAGCAAATGACCCAGCTCAGAGCAGGCTCGAGAAATCATAGCACTCAGCAAATCGGGACGGGCTACATGAAGATCCTATATCGCACTTTGTTGCTCGCGGCTTTTGCTGTCACCCCGGCTACGGCCGCCGAGAGTGATCCCGGACCAATTATCGATGTGCATGTGCATGCATTTGGACCGGATCGCTTCGGCCCGCCCGGTCAGACAATGTGCGCTCCATCTGAATATTGGCCCGCGCGAGATCCCGCTGAGCCGATGAGCAAGTACCTCGATGCGTATAGTGGGCATCCGGATTGCGCGCATAAGTTCAAAGCGCCTTTGGCGGCTGATGAAATCCGTAAACGTACCATGGCCGAGCTGAAGCGGAATCACGTTGTCCTCGCTGTTACAAGCGGAGACGCTGATGAGGTTGAACACTGGCGCCAACAGGAGCCAGATCTCATCCTGCCAGGATTGCATCTTGGACGAACTGGCACACTTCCTGACATCGCAGAGCTACGGCGGTTACATGCCGCCGGACAGCTCAAGGTGCTTGGCGAGATCGCGGCACAAAATGGTGGCATGGCACCGAATGATCCCAAGCTCGAGCCCCTCTACGCACTGGCCGAGGAACTAGACATTCCGGTCGCCTTTCATACAGGGCTGCACGCCCCTGGGACTGCTTATTTTGGCTCTCGCGGGTACCGTGCGATCAACGGAGACCCGCTGCTGTTCGAGGAAGTATTGGTGCGTCACCCACGCATGCGCATCTATTTGTGTCACTCGGCTTGGCCCCTTGAAGAGAACCTGATTGCTCTCTTGTACGCACATCCGCAGGTCTATGTGGATACGTCCGCAATAGATTGGTTTCTCCCGCGCGCAGAATTCCATCGGTACTTGCAACGGCTAGTCGAGGCTGGATTTGCAAAGCGGATTATGTACGGCACGGACCAGATGCTTTGGCCGGAGTCGATCCCGATCGCGATCAAAAACATTGAAACCGCAAAGTTTCTAACGTCTGAGCAAAAGCGCGACATTTTCTACAACAATGCGGCGCGTTTCTTTCGAATAACAGACAAGACGCCATCAGCCCTTAGGGTCGGCGTGTCAGCGAACAAGTAATGCTGTCCGCTGCACCTAGACCGGACATGAGACGCCGCTAGCGCTTGTGCCACTAGGTAAACAAGCGCGGTGTTGGGAGGGATGCAGCCGGCAGGACGACGAGGATTTGAGTGGCGATCGCACGATCTCATCGGCGAGGGATGAGAACGTAAATTGTTCAGACGTCTCACCGTTCGCAAACTTGTCGACTCGTCTGTAATCCTGGACGTACATGCATTATAATGCATATTAACGGCAGAACCTCGGCCAACCGATCTCGAATTATGAACTTTAGTGCTTGATAATGCCGCACGTCTGCATTATAATGCATTAAAATCTAACGACCATGACGTTGAAGGGAGGATCCATTGATGGCCGTGGCCAAGCGTAAACTCGCCAATGGTAAGGATTTCATCGACTTCCAGACTGATCCGTCGCGCTATCGGCACTGGAAGCTGTCCATCGACGGCGAAGTCGCGACGCTCGCGATGGACGTCGATGAGAACGCCGGCCTCTACGAGGGCTATCAGCTCAAGCTGAATTCCTACGACCTCGGCGTCGACATCGAGCTCGCTGATGCATTGATGCGGCTGCGCTTCGAGCATCCCGGCGTCAAGGTGGTGCTGCTACGCTCGGCCAAGAACCGTGTGTTCTGCGCGGGCGCGAACATCCGGATGCTCGCCGGCTCCGAACATCCGCACAAGGTCAATTTCTGCAAGTTCACCAACGAGACGCGCAACTCGATGGAGGATGCAAGCGAGCATTCCGGACAGCGCTTCATCACGGTGGTCAATGGTACGGCCGCGGGTGGCGGCTACGAGCTGGCGCTCGCAACCGACCGCATCATCATGATCGACGACGGCTCGACCGCAGTGTCGCTGCCGGAAGTGCCGTTGCTTGCGGTGCTGCCCGGCACTGGCGGTCTCACGCGGGTGGTCGACAAGCGCATGGTGCGCCGCGACCATGCCGACGTGTTCTGCACCATCGAAGAGGGTATCAAGGGCCGTCGCGCGGTGCAGTGGCGCCTGATCGACGAGCTCGTCGCGCCCTCGAAGTTGGAAGATCGCGTCACGGCGGCGGCATCCGAGCTGGCCGGACAATCGACCCGCCGGGGTCCCTCGGACGGCGTCAAGCTGTCGCCGCTCGACCGGAAATTCCGCGCCGACGGCGTCGATTACGGCTATGTGAAGCTCGACATCGACACCGCCCAGCGCATTGCGACGATCACGATCCGCGCCGCAGAAGCGGCGCCGCCGGCCACGGTTGTCGAGCTCGTGAAGCAGGGAGCGCGGTCGTGGCCGCTGCAAAGCGCCCGTGAGCTCGACGATGCCATTCTCCATCTGCGCAACAACGCCTATGAGACCGGCACCATCATTTTCAAGACCGAAGGCGATCCGGCAAGCGTTCACGCTTATGACGATTTCCTCGAGGCTCACCGCGACCACTGGCTCGTGCACGAGATCCGCCACTACTGGAAGCGCGTGCTCAAGCGTGTGGACGTTACCTCGCGGACCCTTGTGGCGATGGTCGAGCCCGGCTCTTGCTTCGTCGGCACGCTGGCCGAGCTCGTGTTCGCGGCCGACCGGTCCTACATGCTGCTTGGCCAGATGCAGGGCGACAATCGCCCGCCAGCCAAGCTCGAGCTCTCGCGCGCGAATTTCGGCGCCTATCCGATGTCGCACGGCCTGACGCGGCTGCAGTCGCGCTTCCTGGCCGAGCCCGAAACGGCCAAGGCACTGGAGAAGGAAATCGGCCGCGAGCTCGAAGCCGATGAAGCCGAGGCGCTCGGGCTCGTGACCTTTGCGCTCGACGACATCGACTGGGCCGACGAGGTGCGCGTGTTCATGGAGGAGCGCACCAGCTTCTCGCCGGACTCGCTGACTGGCCTTGAGGCCAATTTGCGCTTCGCGGGTCCGGAGACGATGGAATCGAAAATATTCGCCCGTCTCACCGCCTGGCAGAACTGGATATTCCAGCGGCCCAACGCTGTCGGCGAGGAAGGCGCGTTGGCGCGCTACGGCACCGGGCAGCGCCCGGCCTACGACATGCGGCGCGTCTGACGCGCCGACCAGCTTTCATTTGATCAAGAGGAGACGCGCGTCATGGACCTCGTCAACGTCGACTATTCAACCCGTATTCCGAACAATGTGGGCCTCGCTGAAGATCGCACCGTGCTGCGGGCGCTGGAAGGCTGGCATCCCGGCTATATCGACTGGTGGAAGGACATGGGACCGGTCGGCTTCCAGGAGTCGCTCGTCTACCTGCGCACGGCGATCTCGGTCGATCCCAAGGGCTGGGCCAAGTTTGACTACGTCAAGATGCCGGAATACCGCTGGGGCGTCCTGCTCGCGCCGCAGGAGGAGGGCCGCAAGGTCAATTTCGGCAAGCATAAGGGCGAATTGGCGTGGCAGGAAGTGCCGGGTGAATACCGTGCCATGCTGCGCCGCCTGATCGTCATCCAAGGCGACACCGAGCCGGCCTCGGTCGAGCAGCAGCGCCATCTCGGGGCAACCGCGCCCTCGCTCTACGACATGCGCAACCTGTTCCAGGTCAACGTCGAGGAAGGCCGCCATCTCTGGGCGATGGTCTATCTGCTGCAGAAATATTTCGGCCGCGACGGCCGCGAGGAAGCAGATGAATTGCTGCGCCGCCGCTCGGGCGACGAGGACAGCCCGCGCATGCTCGGGGCCTTCAACGAGGCCACGCCGGACTGGCTCTCGTTCTTCATGTTCACCTTCTTCACCGACCGCGACGGCAAGATGCAGCTCGAGAGCCTGGCGCAATCCGGCTTCGATCCGCTGTCGCGCACCTGCCGTTTCATGCTGACCGAGGAAGCGCATCACATGTTCGTCGGCGAAACCGGCGTCGGCCGCACCATTCAGCGCACCTGCGAGGCGATGAAGGCTGCCGGCATCGATGATCCCAACGCGACCGACAAGATCCGGGCGCTCGGCGTGATCGACCTGCCGACCATCCAGAAGAAGCTCAACTTGCACTACTCGCTGACGCTGGACCTGTTCGGTGCGGAGATCTCGACCAACTCGGCGAATTTCTTCAACGCGGGTCTCAAGGGCCGCTTCCAGGAAATCAAGATCGACGACGACCACCAGCTCACCAATGCCATGTATCCGGTGCTCAAACTGGTGAACGGGCAGATCGCGAAGGTCGACGAGCCGGCGCTGACCGCGCTCAACATGCGCCTTCGCGACGACTACACCGAGGATTGCGCGCGCGGGGTCGAACGCTGGAACAAGATCATCGAGAAGGAAGGCATCAAGTTCCGTCTCGAGTTGCCGCATGTCGCCTTCAACCGCGCCATCGGCGAGTTCCGCGACGTCAATGTCTCGCCGAAGGGCATCATCCTGTCCGACGCCGATTGGGCGAAGGTGCGCGACGGATATCTGCCGTCGCTGTCCGACGGCGCGTTCGTCGTATCGCTGATGCAGCCGGTGTTCGAGCCCGGAAAGTTCGCGGGGTGGATTGCGGCGCCGAAGGTCGGCATCGACAACAAGCCCGGCGAGTTCGAATACGTTCAAATCGCCGCCTGACCGGAGCCAACGCGGCCGTCCTGCCCCGTGCAGGACGGCTTCTTACGGAGCGCGAAGCCATGAATGCGCCCTTCAAACAGCATCTGATCGATCCGGAAATCTGCATTCGCTGCAACACATGCGAAGAGACCTGCCCGGTCGATGCGATCACGCATGACAACAACAACTACGTTGTCGATTCCACGAAATGCAATTTCTGTATGGACTGCATCCAGCCCTGTCCGACCGGATCGATCGACAACTGGCGGATCGTGACGTCAGGCTATTCGCTGGACGATCAGCTCTCCTGGAACGAACTGCCGAAGCAGGAGGAACTCGCGGCCGGCAATGATGGCGAGGCAATCGACGCGGAGGTGCTGGCGCTGCTCGAGACCGCGCATACGGGCGCCGGTGGCAAGTCGGTTGCGCCTGCCACGGCCGCAAAGCCGGCCGTTAACCTCTACAACAGGGACAAGGCCGCGGTTGCAACCGTCACCGGCAATTACCGTCTGACCCACGAAGAATCCGACGTCGACGTTCATCACATCATTCTCGATTTCGGCGATGTGGCCTTTCCGGTCCTCGAAGGACAGTCGATCGGAATCGTGTCGCCGGGGGTCGATGCGGAGGGCAAGCCGCACCGGGTGCGGCTCTATTCGATCGCAAGCCCCCGCCACGGCGAGAAGCCCAATACCAGCAATCTTGCCCTGACCGTGAAGCGCGAGCCGAAGGGTGTCTGCTCGAATTTCGTCTGCGACCTGAAGAAGGGCGACAAGGTCGAGGTTACCGGTCCGTTCGGCGCCACCTTCCTGATGCCGAACGATCCGGCCGCCAACATCATCATGATCTGCACCGGAACCGGTTCGGCGCCATTCCGCGCCTTCACGGAATGGCGGCGCCGCTCGATGCCAAACGCAGCGGGACGCATGCTGCTGTTCTTCGGCGCGCGGCGGCCGCAGGACCTGCCTTATTTCGGTCCATTGCAGAAGGTGCCCGACAGCCTGCTTGGCAAGCACTTCGCTTATTCCCGCGTCCCCGGCGAGAAGAAGGTCTATGTGCAGGACCTGATGCGGCGGGAGGAAACGACGGTCGCTAACCTGCTGCGTTCGCCAGCAACCCACATCTATGTCTGCGGCCTGAAGGGCATGGAGCAGGGCGTCGACGCGGCACTCGATGACATCTGCCGCTCCTCCGAGCAGCGCTGGCACGAACTGCGCGACGCGATGCGTTCCGAAGGTCGCTACCACGTCGAGACGTATTGACCTCGTCTTCGAACCGACATGCTGCCCTTCATGCAACACGCTCTTCGCTGAGCTAACCAAACGGCGAGTAAGAAATGACGGACATTCTCCAAAATTATCTTGGCGGCCGCTGGATCGCCGGTGTGAACGGCGGCGTGTCCTTGCGCGATCCGATTCGCGGCACCGATTTGGTCCGGGTCGATGCGACTGGGCTGGATCTGAAGGCAGGTTTTGCCTTCTCACGCAGGGAAGGCGGCGGCGCGCTGCGCAGCCTGACCTATCGCCAGCGCGGCGAGATGCTCGGCGCCATTGCCAAACTCCTGCAAGGGCGCCGCGACGCTTATTACGAGATCGCGTTGGCCAACAGCGGGACGGTGAAGAACGACTCCGCCGTCGACATCGACGGGGCAATCTACACGATCTCAACCTACGCGAAGCTGGCGCAGACACTGGATGACCGACGCTTCCTGTTCGACGGCGACGCTGCGGCCCTCGCAAAGGAAGCCGCATTCCAGAGCCGCCATGTGCTGGTGCCGACCCGCGGACTTGCGCTGTTCATCAACGCGTTCAACTTCCCGTCCTGGGGCCTGTGGGAGAAGGCGGCACCAGCCTTGCTGTCCGGCGTACCCGTCGTGGTCAAGCCCGCCACCTCGACGGCTTGGCTCGCGCAGGTCATGGTCAGGGACGTGGTCGAGGCCCGAATTCTTCCCGCGGGCGCGCTATCCATTGTCTGCGGAAGTTCGGCCGGTCTTCTGGATGCGCTGGAGCCGTTTGACGTGGTTTCGTTCACCGGCTCGGCGGAAACGGCGGGCGTCATCCGCTCTCATCCGGCGATCGCACAGCGATCCGTTCGTGCCAATGTCGAAGCCGACAGCGTCAATTCGGCGATCCTCGCCGAGGGCGAGGCCCCCGGTGAGGGCGCGTTCGACCTACTCGTGAAAGAAGTCGTGCGCGAGATGACGGTGAAGTCCGGGCAGAAGTGCACGGCGATCCGGCGCATCCTGGTTCCCTGCAAGCACTACGACGCGGTCGCCGAAGCCATCTGCGCTCGCTTGGGCAAGGTCACCGTCGGCGATCCCCGCAATACCACCGTGCGCATGGGTGCGCTGGTGAACCGCGCGCAATATGCTTCCGTGCGTGAGGGGCTGGCCCGGTTGCGTGAGGAGGCCAAGGTGCTGCACGACGGCGCGAGCCATGCGCTGGTCGATGCCGACCCAGCGGTTGCCTGCTGCCTCGGTCCGACTTTGCTGGGGATACCCGATCCGGATCGCAGCGCGCTGGTGCATGACATCGAGGTGTTCGGGCCGGTAGCGACCCTGATGCCGTATCGCGACGCGGCACACGCGCTGGATCTGGCGCGCCGGGGCCAGGGCTCGCTGGTTGCGTCCCTCTTCGGATCTGACGCCGCGATGCTGTCGCGCTTGTCACTTGAACTGGCTGACAGCCACGGTCGTGTCCACGTCGTTAGCCCCGACGTGGCGGACGTTCAGACCGGCCATGGCAATGTGATGCCGCAATCGCTGCATGGCGGCCCCGGCCGCGCCGGCGGCGGGGAGGAACTTGGTGGTGCGCGCGCTCTCAACTTCTATCACCGGCGCGCAGCGATCCAGGCGTCCAAAGCGGTTGTCGAGGTACTCGGTAATTAGAAAAAAATCAGAAGGAACCCCGGGAGGAACGATGGATCAAATGTCAGAACCCGCATCGGCAGACGTCCAATCGCCGCCCGAGGCTTTCAACTTCGCGGCGCATCTGCTCTCGGAGAACGCCGGTCGTGCGGCGAAGGCCGCGTTTATCGATGATGTCGGCTCGCTCAGCTACGGCGAGCTCGAGACCCGCGTTCGTCTCCTCGCGTCGGGCCTGCGCGATCTCGGCGTCAAGCGCGAGGAGCGTGTCCTACTGGCGATGCAGGACCTCAATGACTGGCCCGTCGCCTTTCTCGGCGCGATCTACGCAGGGATCGTCCCGGTCGCGGTGAATACGCTTCTGACCGCCGACGACTATGCCTACATGCTGGAGCACTCGCGAGCGCAGGCGGTGCTGGTCAGCGGGCAGGTGTTGCCGGCATTAAAGGCGGCCCTGACGCGGGCCGATCATGAGGTGCGTCGGGTGATCGTGTCGCGTGCGATCGCGCCGCTCGATTTCGGCGAAGTTGCGCTCGATGCATTTCTTGATACGCACGCGCCGATGGCCAAGCCAGCCCGCACCCATGCCGATGACCCCGCGTTCTGGCTGTATTCATCCGGGTCGACCGGTCGCCCCAAGGGCACGGTGCATTCGCACGCTAATCCCTATTGGACCGCTGAGCTCTACGGCAAGGCGACGCTGGGCCTGACCGAACGTGACGTGTGCTTTTCAGCGGCCAAATTGTTCTTCGCCTATGGGCTCGGCAATGCGCTGACATTTCCGATGTCAGTCGGCGCGACCGTGCTGTTAATGCCCGACCGGCCAACGCCTGAGGAAGTGTTCAAGCGACTGACCGGCGCGTTTGGCGGCGTGAAGCCAACCACCTTCTACGGCGCGCCGACCGGGTTTGCCGGCATGCTTGCCTCACCAGCGCTGCCGTCGCGCCACGAGGTGGCGTTGCGCCTGGTGTCCTCGGCGGGCGAGGCGCTGCCGGCGGAGATCGGCAAGCGCTTCAGAGAGCATTTTGGCGTCGACATCATCGACGGCATCGGCTCGACCGAGATGCTGCACATCTTCATCTCGAACCGCCCCGATGCCGTGCGCTACGGCACGACGGGCTGGCCCGTGCCCGGTTACGAGATCGAACTACGCGACGACGAGGGCAGGGCACCGCCGGACGGCGAGCCGGGCGATCTCTATATTCGCGGGCCCTCAGCGGCGATGATGTATTGGGGCAACCGCACCAAGACGCGCGAGACGTTTCAGGGCGGCTGGACCAAGAGCGGAGACAAATACGTTCGCAACCAGGACGGCACCTTCACCTATTCCGGCCGCAGCGACGACATGCTCAAAGTCAGCGGCATCTATGTCAGTCCGTTCGAGGTGGAGGCCACGCTGGTCCAGCATCCCGCGGTGCTCGAAGCGGCTGTGATCGGCGTGCCCGACGCCGAGGGGTTGACCAAGACCAAGGCCTTCGTAGTGCTGAAAGACGGCGCGCAGGCAACCGATGCGGAGCTCAAGGCTTTTGTCAAGGATCGCCTCGCGCCCTACAAGTACCCACGAAGCATTGAGTACGTTCACGACCTGCCGAAGACCGCGACTGGCAAGATCCAGCGCTTCAAATTGAGGGCGCTCGAGCAAGGCCACGACGCCGGCGCTTGAGGGCCCTCGACACCGGGGTGCTTGGCGGCCCTGACGGAGGACGTCGCGATCGCCGCGGTGCCCGCAAGCGCGATCACGCCGACCGGCCAATTCCTTTGCCTTTCAAGGGATTCGCCGGTCCTCGTTTGACGAGAATGTATTATTATGCATGATATCGTCATGGGCAGTGAAGTCGAGAAGCTAACGGAGTACCGAACTGCGCATTATAGTGCAGTATCCGAGGCGTCCACCTATCTGACCAATCAGCGCGCCAACGTTAGCTTCCGGTTTGCCAACCCCATCGTCTGCCGCATGATCACCGGCTACAAGATCATGCAGGTCGATCAGTCCGATCCATTTCCCTTCCTGCCCGGCGAGTCGATCCTCGTCCCCTCGCTCAAACATCTCGCGATCGAATTTCCGTTTGCCGATATCGATCAGCCGACGTCCTGCATGTGCATCGAGATCGACCGCGACAAGGTCGACGACATCATCGGACGCATCAACGAATCTCGCCGCAGGTCCGGTCTGCGCCGGGACGTTGCGCTCAACTGGAATGAGTTCGCGCTTTATCGCGGCGAGGCCACCATCGATGCGCAGCTCGATCGGCTGATGAATCTGTACGTCAACGAACATTCGGAATTCCGCGACGTGTTGATCGACGCGAATCTGGGCGAGCTCGTTGTCTACCTGCTGCAGTCGCAGGCCAAGCGCCTGCTGATTGAAACCCGGGCGAATGTTCCCGACACCGCACTCGATGTCGTCGCGCATTCGCTGGCGCAGAAGCCTGAAGGTCGTCCCGACCCGGAAGTGCTGGCGCGGGCTGCGGGCATGAGCACGGCGACGTTCTTCCGACATTTCCGCGCGAAATTCGGCACCACGCCGGCAAAATTCGTCAATCAGGCGCGCGTCCAGCGGGCCCGGGCCTTGCTGGTCGCGAATGGAGCCAGCGTCACGGAAGTCGCCTTCGAAGTCGGCTTTCAGAGCGTCGGCCATTTTGTTCGTGTATTCAAACTTGCGACGGGAGAAACCCCCGGCGACTATGTGCGCCGCAACACGCGGATTGGCATCAGAAAAAATGAGAATCCCGTGCAATAGAATGACAGGGCCATGTCAGTCTGAGACGCCGCCCTGACCTAGTTTCCTCCAAAATCATCTGGGAGGAAAAAGTATGCAGAGCACTGCGAAAGATAAACGCGCTGTCACGATGGAGCGCGAACGAGGCCTATACATCGGAGGGGAGTGGCGGTCTGCGTCGACCGGCGCGACGTTTGAAGATAACGACCCGACGACCCGTCAGACGATAGCGCGCATCCCCAATGGAACGGTCGCCGATATGGAAAGCGCCATTGCGGCCGCGCATCTGGCGCAGCCCGCGTGGGCGCAAATGCTTCCTGCAGCGCGCGCCGAGTGTTTTTACCGGGCCATTGATGTCTTCGTTCGGCGACAGCAGGAATTCTGCGACGCGCTGATCAGGGAGACCGGCTCAGGCTTCGGCAAGGCGATGTTCGAATGCAGCCTCGTGCCGCTCGCGTTGCGCGAGGCCGCCGCGCTCACGAGTCAAGCTGTCGGTGAGATTCTCCCTTCCAACGTCCCTGGCAAGGTCAACACGGTTCAGCGCAAGGCGGCTGGCGTCGTCGGCGTGATCTCGCCCTGGAATTTCCCGCTGTATCTGTCGCTGCGTGGCTTTATCTATGCGCTCGCGCTCGGCAACACCGCCGTCATCAAACCCTCTGAGGATTCACCACTGACTGGTGGTCTAATGATTGCGGATTGGTTCGCCGAGGCCGGCTTCCCCGCCGGGACCATCAATGTGGTGACCTGCGATCGACAGCGTGCGGCCGAAGTCGGCGGCAAACTTATCAACGATCCACGCATCGCGCGCATCAGCTTTACCGGATCGACCGCTGTTGGGCGGGAAGTTGCCAAGGCCTGCGCGGCTCAGCTCAAGCGCGTCATTCTGGAAATGGGTGGCAAGAATCCGATCCTCGTGCTGGATGATGCCGACGTCGACTACGCGGTCAACGTTGCCTTTTTCGGGGCTTTCTTGCATCAAGGTCAGATCTGCATGTCAGCCGACAAGATCATCGTCGCTGGCGCGCTTTACGATGCGTTCCTGAAAAAATTCGTCGCCAAGGTCGCCAATTTTCGACCGCTCGAGCCCGACAGCCAGATGTGCGTCATCGGGCCGATCATCAACGATCGTCAGCTCGATCGCATCGATCGACTCGTGTCACAGGCGGCCGAACAGGGCGCGACTGTCCATATCGGCGGGAAGAAGCAGGGACCATTCTACCAACCGACCGTCGTCACCGACGTCACATCGGACATGGCAATCTACAGCGAGGAAATCTTCGGCCCCGTGGCGTTGGTGATCCGCGCGGAGAGCGAGGAGGAGGCGGTCCGCATTGCTAACGACACCCAGTATGGGTTGTCGGCGGCCATCGTGACGGGCGACGCGATCCGCGGCCAGGTGCTCGCGCCGCGCATTCAGGCAGGAATGGTGCATGTCAACGATTCTCCGGTACATGATGAGCCGCATTGTCCCTTCGGTGGCATGAAGGCTTCCGGTTGGGTCGGCAAATGGGGTGGCGCCGGGGCGATAGAGGCCTTCACTGATCAGCAATGGATCTCGACACAGATCCCACCACGCCAGTACCCGTTCTGATCAAAAGCCGTCACGGGCAAGAAGGACTTCGCGGGCCGGTAACGGCCCGCCGAGAAGAGGTCGCGGCGCAAGCCACGATGCCTTCGACGCCGCCGGCGTTAGAATTTGCAAGGCACTCGGCCGCTTTCTGACCAATCGCGATGTGCAGATGCTGGGCCGGTGGCTGCGGTATTGCTGGCTCGACTGTTACAGGACGCGTGGTCAAGTAGCGTCGATCGAATACAAGCCGGTTCAATGCGATCGCTCCGAGTGTCCCGACAGTGTGGCGAGGTTACGTCGGGTTGATGGCCTGATCCAAGAACTCAACTCATAAAGAGACACTTCCGGAGGAAATGGAATGTACGGTGCTTCTGATGACTTGAAGAAGGGTGATGTGATCAATCGGCTAGAGGACGCGCTCTATCGCGGCCGGGTCGGGCGTCGTGCGTTCATCAAGATGGCGCTGGCGGTAGGATTGACGCCCTACGCGGCGGAAGTCATGGCCCAAGCTGGCGTCGAGGCCGCCGGCAACCAGCTCTATAACAACAAAACCCTGAAAAAATCCTACGACTTCATAGTCATCGGCTGCGGCAGTGGAGGCAGCGTAGTGGCCGGGCGGCTCGCAGCGGAGACTAGCGCCGAAATCCTGGTGATCGAGGCCGGCGGCTCCGACAATGTCGACAACGTCCAGGTCCCCGCGATGTGGCCGACCAACATCCGATCCGAACGCGATTGGGGCCACAGTGCCGATCCGAGCGCGAGCGTGAATGGACGGGCGCTGATCCTGCCGATGGGCAAGGTGGTTGGCGGCGGCTCCTCGATCAATGCTACCGTCTGGGCGCGGGGCCACAAGAACGATTTCGATTTCTGGGCAGCAGAAGCCGGCGACGACGGCTGGAATTACCAGAACGTGCTCAAGATCTACCGCCGCATCGAGGATTGGCAGGGAGCTGCCGACCCGGCGCGTCGCGGCAAGGGCGGGCGGCTGTGGGTTGCGCCGGCACAAAATCCCAATCCGATCGCGCCTGCGATGGTCAAGGCCGCGGCCTCGATTGGTATTCCCGCCTTCGAGGACCAGAACGCGGCGATGATGGAAGGCGCCGGCGGCGTTGCCATCGCCAATCTTCGCATCAAGGACGGACGGCGGCGAAATCTGCCGTCGGACTATCTCTATGGCGTGCTCGCCAAACCCAACATCACGCTGATGACGGGTGCGGAGGTGACGAGCCTGGTGCTCAACGGCTCGAAGGTGATCGGGGTCAATTTCAACAGGGATGGCGTTGCGCAGACGGTCGCGGCGGCCAAGCAGGTGATCCTGTGCGCCGGCGCCATCAACACGCCGAAAATCCTGATGTTGTCGGGTATCGGCGATCCGCAGGAACTCAGCAAGCATGGTATCAAGACCGCCGTGGGGCTTCCCGGGGTCGGACGAAACTTTCAGGACCACGTGCTCGTCGCCGGCTGCATCTGGGAATACAATACGCCACTGCCGCCAGCGAATAACCTCGCTGAAGCGACCTTCTTCTGGAAGAGCGACAGCGCCCTAGACACGCCCGACCTGCAACCGTTCCAGATCGAGGTCCCCTATGCCTCGGAGGTGACCGGCAAGCAGTTCGACCTAGTTCCCGGCGCGTGGTCGATCGCGCCCGGCCTGGTGCGGCCGAAGAGCCGGGGCCGCGTGACGCTGGCGTCCGCCAATCCCGCCGACAAAGCAAAGGTCGACGGCGCCTTCCTGAGCCATCCCGACGACGTCAAGGCGCTGTTGCGCGGCATCGAGCTTTGCCGCGAGATCGGCGCTGCGCCTGCCATGAAGGAATTCGTCAAGCGCGAGATCATGCCCGGCAAGCTCGACGCCGCGGCGATGACCGATTTCCTGCGCAACGCCGCCGGGACTTATTTCCACGAGAGCTGCACCTGCAAGATGGGGCGTGACGACATGTCCGTCGTCGACGGCAAGCTCAAAGTACACGGAGTGCAGGGGCTATCGATCGCGGATGCTTCGATAATGCCGAGAGTATCAACCGGAAACACGATGGCACCGACGGTTGTCATCGGTGAGCGGATGGCGGACATCTTGGTTTCTTGAGGCGCTCGCCGACAGACCAGTGTTGGAGGAGAGAAGAAGACATGGCCGCGATCTGCGATCGGGTTTTGCGGCATCCCCGAAGGGGGGCCCGTGCCCCAGAGTAACTCATTGAGCAAACCTTTGACGATCGACGATCGCAAGTGAGTGGAGCAATGCGGTTGTTGTAAGGGCTGCTCCTGTTACGACATCACGAGCGCCGGTTAGCAGGTTACCTGACTCCTTGACCCTGAGCTCTTTGCTATCGCAGCGGTCGTGAGCCTGGCTCCAAGAGACGAACGATTGGAGCATGGTCGCTGCCCCAGGGGATCGTCGTACTCCCAACTTTGAAAAGAAGCGGTTCAATTTGTGCTGCTGCTGGAAACAGCAATTGCGACTACATTTGCGGGATCGCGGCGGCGACGCAGGTCAGCTCAATGACTAGGTCGATCTCTTGAACCCAGTTCCAGCCCCTCCCGGCTGGACCACGAGGCCCTGCTCGCGGGAGCCTCTATACTCGAGCCCGGCATACAAAAGTATGCCGGGCCTTTTTCGAGAAAGGCCTAGCTCGAGCGCGTGGCTACTGTCCTCTGAGCGCCCAATCTTCTCCTGATGCCACAGGAGAAGGGGTAGGGCCCGTGATAAGTCTTGCTGTGCTCCGGTCCTGCTGGGCGCGTGTCAAAAGTGAAAAGCAACGATCCAAATTCGTCGGCTCGTCTGCGTACCAAACATGATTAAGCTGGGCGAGTGTGCTGAGCGCAGCCAACATCAGTTAGGGCCGCAATTGGGAGACGGTAGTGGATAGCGCGAACCGACGTCACATTTTAATGGGAGCGAGCACCATGGCCGCCGCCGCGATGATTGGTGCCCCAAAGGCGCAGGCAAGCGCCGCCAAAACGTTCGTACTCGTCCACGGCGCTTGGCACGGTACATGGTGTTGGCGTCGCGTCATCGATTTACTTGAAGCAAAGGGCCACAAAGTATTCGCTCTCACGCTGACTGGCCTATGCGAACGGTCGCATCTTCTCAACGACAACATCAATTTGACCACGCATATAATGGATGTGGTCAACCTCATGAAGTGGGAGGATCTGCAGGATGTTGTCCTCTGTGGCCATTCCTATGGAGGATACGTGATCAGCGGTGCAGTCGAGCATATCGGTTCAAGAGTTTCGTCGATTGTGTATTTGGATGCCTTTCTCCCCGAGAACGGCGATGCTTTGGTCGCCTCGAGCGAGCGTGTAGCCGCTATAATCAAGAACCTACAGGACGGAGGCAAAACCAGCCTGCCTCCGATTCCTGCGGCCGTGTTTCAGGTCAACGAGCGCGACCGCGCCTGGGTCGACAAGCAATGCACGCCACAGCCACTCAAGACATTCACGGATCAGATCGTTCTGTCTGGTGCGCGTGAGAGGATTGGCAAGAAGACCTACATCCGCGCTCGTGGCTACGCCAGCCCGCCATTCGATTCGGTCGTCAACAAGCTCAGAGACAACCCGGGATGGGTTAAGCACGAATTGCCGTGCGGCCACGACGCCATGCTCGACATGCCAGAGCAGGTGGCTGATCTGTTTATCGCAAGCGCTTAGGCGTCTGCAAAGAGATAACTCGGGGACACTTATGGCCCTTGGATCCAGGTACGAGAGTTATGAAGCCTGAAATGCGTGAATATGCTGCCGGACCAGTTGCAGAGTATGCGGACGGCGACCGCAGAGTTTTCGTGTGCGGAGAGCACGAGGTTGGTATCTTCCGAGTCGAAGGTCAGTTCTACGCCTGGCACAACCGATGCGCACATAGGTCTGGCCCGGTCTGCCAAGGAAGAATCTTGAACCGTGTGATTGAACCTGTCGATGAAGGCAGAATGGTTCGCTCGCTTGAGTATGACGAGACCGAGCCGCAGATCGTCTGTCCCTGGCATGGCTACGAATTCAGTATCAAGACAGGTTACCACCAAGGGAATTCCCGGATCCGGTTACTGAAGGTCGAAACGTTGATCAGAGACGGGGAGCTCTATGTACGGCTCTGATGTCAATGGTCGGAACGACGAGTATGGCTGGATCGACGATATGGCATCGGCGCTTCTCGAGACCTCGCGCCATTTGGTTGTGCATGGTCAGGCCAGCCGCGTCTCGGATCAGGCCGTCGCCAGCATCCTGACCGCCGCCATTAGGCTGTACGTCGCCAAGTCGGACGGCGAGGAGAGGACGTTTCGGCCGATAGCCGGAACGGGTGACGAGGAAATGACGCCTACCGAGCTACTCTCGGCTGTCTCGGAAATGCTTCGCTCTCTTCATCTTGGTCCAATGGAATTAGCGCTCTGGTACCGACGACGGCCAGACCCGGATCCATCGCAACTTGGAGTGAAGTCGTGACCGTTCAGGACACTGGTAGGGCAGAACGTGCGGCTGTCCAGCAGATTGACATCTATACAGATACCAGGAATGTCCTGGCAAATGCGCGTCGCAGTGCGTTGAGGCGAAATCTTCAGGATTGGTTCGTCGTGGATGTCGACGCGCATCATGTCGAGAGCGTCTCATGGAAGGAAATCGTCACGTACATCGAGGATCCGGTCATCAGAGACAACGCGATCCGTTATCAAGCCGACCGGATTGGTGCACCGCCCTTCGGGCTTAACGGTGATCTGGGCTTGCGATACCAGTCGGTGGGAGGGCGCATCCCGCACCAAGATGATCTTCGGGAGGCTGTCGAACAGACAGACGTTCACCGCGACGTCACGTTGACGCGTCGCGCTATGGACTCGCTGGGCGTCGACAACATGGTTGTGTTTCCAACGCCGATGCTGTTCCTGGGAATGCATCCGCAGACCGACATGGAAGTGTGGCTAGGTCGCGCCTACAACCGCTGGATGGCCGATAAGCTTCTCTCGGCCGACGACCGTATCAAGACGTTCGTATTCCTCCCATTCAACACGCCGAAGGAAGCTGAAAAGGTCGTGGAGGAATTTGGCCGGAACAAGGGGGTTATCGGCTATTGCGTGACAAGCACGCGATACAAACCCGTTCACCACAACGAATACATGCGGCTCTACTCGATGATCGAGGAGCAGGGGAAGCCCTTGGCGTTTCATGCCGGTTATCACTGGCAGGATCCTTCATTGGCAACCATCAATCGGTTTCTCGGTATGCATGCGCTCGGCTTCGTCTGGTGCAACATGGTGCATATGACGAACTGGATCCTAAACGGAATGCCGGAGCGCTTTCCTCGTCTGAAGACCATCTGGGTCGAGAGCGGTCTCGCGTGGCTGCCATTCCTGATGCAGCGACTGGACGATCAATACTTGATGCGGCCGTCTGAAGCTCCGCAGCTCAAACGGATGCCCAGCGAGTACATGAACACGAACTGCTTCTATACAACGCAGCCAATGGAGGCGACCCATCCAAAAGCGCTTCAGTGTACCCTTGAGATGATAAAAGCTGAAACGCAGTTGATGTTCTCCTCCGATTGGCCGCATTTCGATTTCGACCTTCCGCAGGAAATCGTCGACTTGCCGTTTCTTAGTGAGCAGGCGAAGCGAAATATCCTTGGGTTGAATGCCGCGCGGCTCTTCAATCTGGATCCGACGCCAGTCAAGAAGCTGGTCTAGGAATAGTTGGCCCGGGCGACCTGCCGGGAGGTCGGCGGTAGCCTTTCGACATTCGCAAATGTCATTCCACCTTGTGGGAACGCGAGATGGTGTTCAATTTCCGCGCGATCATCCGTTTGTTATACGATCGGGATTGGGAGCATCTTCCGCAGACGACTGTTCCAGAGCCCTTTGATCCCGTGACTCTTTGCCAACTGACCGCATTGTCATTCGGCATTTATCCGCTGCCGGGGGCGATGTCAGTGCGAAGCGTTGAGGAAGACGTCAGGAATGGTCGGGATCTGTTGCCGTGAATGCCTCAGAGGACCGGCGCTCGTTCGAATCTCTGACATAGATCAGGTGGGAATCTCCACAAATTTGGACGGCTTCGTTTCAGTCTTGGATGTTGCGAAAGGAATGATGACGGGCATCAATGACGTCCGGCCCGTGTTGCTGATGCCGTGCGGCAGTCTGCAACGCGCAAAGTCAAACGGCCGCGGCCTCGCTTGATTGGATCCTGTTTGCGCAACATGAGCTTCTCCCGCCAGCGACCACTGAAGTATGCTTTGATTGGCTTTGGAGCCATCGGTCGCCGAGTCGTAGAGACATTGAACGGTAGGCCCGGTAGGCCGGCCATACTTGAAGGCATTCTGGTGCGCGATCTCAAGCGGGTCGCATCGACCGAACTGCCTGCAAAAGTGATGGTCAATATTGTCGATCTGCTGGTGGCCCGACATCCCGATATAATCGTGGAGTGTGCCGGACAGGAGGCCGTTTCAAAGTATGGGCCGAGAATCCTGCGTGCTGGCATTGATCTGATGGTTGTTTCGGCGGGCGCGCTCACGCGCCGCAGCACGTTTGAAGAGCTTATGACGGCGGCTTCGGATGGGGGCGGCAGAATCGTGGTTCCGTCTGGAGCTATTGGCGGGCTTGACTGGCTCGCAGCTGCGAAGCTCGCGGGACTGACGGATGTGGTCTATCGCGCACGGAAGCCTGCCCGGATATGGGCGTGTTCTAGGGCCGAAAACGCTCACCTGTCTGATTTACGCGAAGAACGAATGTTTTATCGCGGCACGGTCCGGGAAGCCGCGGCGGCGTACCCGAAGAATGTGAACGTCGCTGCCGCCGTCGCGTTGGCGACGTTAGGCTTCGATCGGACCCGCGTTGAGCTCATCGCTACGCCCGAAGAAGGTGACAATTGTCACGAAGTGGAAGCGGTTGGCGACGCCGGATCCATGCGCATTAAAATCCGTGGGAAACCAGATCCCTCCAATCCGAATACTTCGGTGATCACGGGCCATAGCGTGGCGCAATGCCTGCTCAAGCAATCGGCAACCATTGTTTTATAGCGAGGACACATGAGCCATAGGGTGGCGGAGAAGATATCGAGGATCGTGCCTCCGGGTGAAGGTATTCGCTATCGTCTGCAACAAGCGGGTGTCCACGCGACTATCAAGCTGTCTCCAGACGACTCACCGTTTACTCATCTTGCGCTTGTCGAATACGAAATTGCGCAATCGGCAACGGCGGACCTGCACGCATATAAGGCGATTGATCGCGCCTATTATTGCCTTGAGGGTACCGGTACCGTCGTTGTAGGTGGCAAAGAATACAATATCGAGGCGGGAAGCCTCGTCTTTTGTGGTCGTGGCTGGACGGTTGAGTTCCGTAATCGCTTCAAAGGAACGATGCGCTTGATGGCTGGCAGCTTTCCGCCTGGCCCAGAAGCACGCCACGATAATATCGCAGTTGATGAAGGGACGGGTTGGGTCCAACGTCCACTGACCGCGGAGGTCCGTCGTTTGCTCGGGATCATGGTGGCACCCGAAGCCGCCGATTTTCCGGTCGGTCTTAGGGGTGAGACCTTTGTAATGGCTCCGGACGAGGGGGAGTCATACTGGCAGGCATCTCCGACCGATGGATACGTTACGGCCAAGGTCACCCCGTTCAACTCCTCGATCTATCATTACAGTATGGGGACGCAGCTTCTGGAGCCAGGAGCGAGGGTCCGAGAACACGGTCATAAGCAGCTTGACGAGGTGCTCATCGCGGTGAAGGGCACCGGTACCATTCGTGTGGATGGTGTTGAACAGCCGTTTCCACTGGGAACGGTTGCGGTGGTCGGTCGCTACGTACTGCACTGCTTCGCGAACGCGGGCAGCGACGATTTTGTGGTCGCCGGAATCGCGAACCCAATTGGCATCGAGGGGGCGCTTCGCGAAACCGGTGTACCTCGTGTTCCTGGAGAGGCGCGACCAAAGAATATTCCCAGAAACGCCGAGACGGGGCGCCTCTTGATAGAGAAGTACGGCTTCATCATCCCCGGTGGGGGCGGTTGACCAACGTTGCATGGATGGATGGGATCTGATGATGAGCCTTGAATCGAATTCGAACGAGATCCGGCCGCACGTCCTGGGCGATCGGGTCGTCGTGTTGGGAGCTGGCATCGGCGGATGCTTCGCTGCTGCCGCACTCTCCAAGTATTTCCAGAGTGTCCTTGTCCTCGATAAGGACGAGTTGCCGGATGGGCCGCTGAGCAGAAGGGGGGTCGGACAAGGCCTGCATATTCACGGTCTGCTCAGGCGGCCCTTCGATATTGCCTGCAAATTGTTACCGGGCTTCGAGGATGACCTGAGAAGGGCCGGCGGTATCAAGCTTCAATTGGGGGAGCAGTCGTTCTTTCACGATGCAGGAGCGTGGCACCCCAAACGGGACCTCGGAGTGGCGGTCTACGCGCAAAGCCGGCCATTGTTGGAGCACGTACTGCGGTCGCGAGTCGCTGGGCTTGCCAACGTCACGTTCCAGGACCGGACGAGAGTAGAAGACTACATCATCCACGATGGCCGCATCGTGGCTGTCGGGCTCCAAAGCGATAAGCAAAATGAAGTTGTCGATGCCGACCTCGTCATTGACTCGACGGGACGAGCAGGCGCTATCGTAGATCGATTGGCGCGACTCGGCTATTCCGATCTGGAATCCGTCGAGCTTGGCGTTCAAATCAGCTACACGTCCGCCTACTTCACTAGGCCGGCAGTGCCGGGCAAACTCCCAAGCGGTTACGTTGTACGCTCGAACCCGCCTAAGACGCGCAGCGGCGTGCTCTGGCCGATCGAAGGCGACAAATGGGTTATCAGCCTTTCGGGGCGTTTTTCCGACTTTCCGCCAGCCGACGATGAAGGTTTTCGCGAATTCGCTCGCTCGCTTGAAGATCCGATTGTCCATGAGGCGATAGAGCGAGAATCCCGAGTTACACCGTTCGTTCGATTCAATATTCCGCGGATCTATTGGCGCAGGTTCGATCGCATGTCGCGTTTTCCGGACCGCCTCATTCCGTTGGGCGACACTGTCGCCGGCTTCAATCCAGTCTACGGGCAAGGCATGGCCGTCGCGTCGCTTCAAGTTGAAGAGTTGCAGGCCACTCTCGCGGCGCACGCGGCTGTCGGGCGACCGCTGGATGGCATCAGCAGTGAAGTTCTTCCGCGTATCGCCGCCGCGACCGAAGCGGCGTGGTCCATGACTGAGCCGGTCGATCTTGTATTCGAGAAAACGACTGGCGCACGGCCACAAGGCTTTGCCGAACGGATTGCCTTTGCCGGAGCGGTTCGAAGAGCAATCGTGGCCGATGACGAACTTCACCGCGCCTGGGCTCGTGTCGCAAATCTTATCGAGGATCCGTCGGCACTCGTAGAAATCCTCGGTCGAAGTGAAAGTGCCAAGATGTCGGCCGCCGCGGATGGCCGTTAGGGAGACATGAATGCCGCTTACCACGATCGAAGATGGTGAACTTTACTACGAGGTGCATGGCACCAAGGGTCCATGGCTTGTTTTCGTCTCCGGCCTGGGTGGACACGGCGACTTCTGGAAAGCGCAGGTCGCGCATTTCTCGGAACGCTATCGGGTTGTGATCCACGACCATAGGGGTTATGGGCGCAGCACCACGGTGTCGCCTCGCGGCAGCATCGAACAGCTAACCGCGGACGTCGTCAGGATGCTGGACGTCCTGTCCGCCGACAACATTGTCCTGGCCGGGCATTCCATGGGCGGAATGATCGCCCAGAATTTCGCACTTGAACACCGAGATCGCCTCAAATCGTTGGTGATCAGCGGAAGCGCGCCGAAAGCCAATGAGTTTGGTAAACTGGTATTGGGTTTCCGGCGGCGAATTCTCGAAGCTTTGGGACCTGAAGATTATTGCCGCCTGCAGACGATTATTTCCGTCGGCACCGCGGGCGCAAGCATGCCTTTTGCAGAAATCATGGCAAGCGAGCGGCGCTCGCTCGACGGCTTGCCGCAAGCTGAGTTGGTCGTCTCTCGGCTGAACTCGATCGCCAAGTTCGACAGGCTTGGTGTCCTGCCGAAGTTATCGATTCCGACGCTTATCATGGCAGCTCAAGACGACAATCAGGCGCCAGTTGGGGCATCGCAGCTCCTGGCGGATGCAATCCCAGGCGCTAAACTCCGTGTGCTTGAGGGCGGGGGGCATTTCTTTCCACGCACCTTGCCGGCGCGCTACAATGCTGCTCTCGACGAGTTTTTGGCGGGGCTACACATTGGTTCTGACGCGTAGTGGCTTTGGAAGCGTCGCTATCGTAGACGCTGAACCATGAAGTCGAGAAACAAGCGGTTCCGCTTCGGAATGAGAGTGCGTTTCAACATGACCGCTGAAGTATAGAGAGGAGGGCTTTCCCAATCAGGGAGTACGCGAACCAATCGACCGGCCTTGATGTCGTTCGTTGCAAGGACATCATTCAAGATGCCAATTCCAACACCGCTGAGAACGAGCTCGCGAACGAGGCTAATGTTGGCCACCGTGGTGTGAGCGGCAACCTCGACCCGTTTACGCTGCGCGCGCTTCAAGAAAGTCCAGACACCGTCCTTCTGCTGAACTTCGGTGACGATGCACCGATGATGTGGCAGTTCGTCGATTATCTTTGGGAGCCCGTGTTTCTCCACATATTTCGGTGAAGCATATGCGGCCCGTCTGAGAGACGTGAGTTTACGGTAAATCAGTCGGGAATCTGGCAGCTTTCCCAAGATGATGGCGATGTCGAATTGCTCGCGGACCAGATCGACTACGCCATTGTTCGTGGAGATAAACAAAGAGATCTCAGGGTACTCAACTGCAAAATCTGCGACTGCCCGGCCAAGCCACGCATTCCCGAATTCCATCGGAATGCTCACGCGCAGCGTGCCTCCTGTGCCGGATTGCAGCTCGTCAATCTCGATCCTGGCGTCCTTTACCTCTGCGTCGATCCGCTGAGCATACTCAAGTAGACGCGTCCCGATCGGGGTCGGTGCGAGGCTTCGAGAATTCCGCTTTAAAAGAAGTGCGCCAACTTGTTCCTCAAGCGAGGCAAGTCGCCGGCTGATCGTGGCCTTTGACAGGCCCGTCGCATCGCTCGCGCGTGTCAAGTTGCCCGACCGCACCACCTCAGAAAACAGCAGCAATGCGTCAACTTCGAATGCCCTCGCCATCTATGTCCCCAGAATCTGAACCGCTTCTTTTCATATTTGAGTATAGCGAACGTTTCAGCCCCTAACTACGGTCAGAATACCTCGAAGCTGACCGATTGGTGCGCGCTCACGTCATAGAGCGCGCTGTCTGGAAGATCATCATGTCGTCTGAACTCGTTAGTTACGAGCTCGAAGGAAATATCGCAGTGTTGGGTCTGAACCGGCCGGACAAGCGAAACGCGCTCAATGACGACGTGCTCAAGGCACTCAGTGAGGCGGTAATGCGGGCGGGCGAGGAGGCCGATGCTGGCGTCATATTCGGGCACGGGCCGAATTTCTCGGCGGGGCTCGATCTCGCACAACTGGCAGAGAGGCTGCGGCCGGATGCGCCAAGGGACAGAAAGCGTAAGCGGTACATCTGGCACACGACTTTCGATCTGATTGCCCGCGGGACAATCCCGTTCGTTGCGGCGCTGCATGGGGCGACGATAGGAGGCGGCCTGGAACTGGCGGCAGCCGCGCACATTCGCGTGGCCGACGAAACCACAACGATCGGATTGCCGGAGGGCCAGCGCGGGATTTTCGTCGGCGGCGGCGGGTCGGTTCGCATTCAAAGAATCATCGGTTACGCAACGATGGCTGACCTGATGCTGACAGGGCGAATGCTTTCGGCAGAACAGGCTCACGAGGTCCGCCTCGTGCAATATGTCGTAGGATCGGGATATGCCCTCGATAAGGCCAAGCAGTTGGCGTCGAAGATTGCGCAGAATACGGCGCAGACAAACTGGCAGATAACGAACGTCCTGCCGCGCATGAACGACCTTTCTCACGACGACGGGCTCTTCATGGAATACCTCAACACGGCAATGGTGAGGCCTCCCGAGACAGTCGAGCGACTGAAGCAGTTTCTGGAGAAAAAGGCCAAGCCGCTAGCGATGGGATGAGTGCTTTAAAAAGGGACGCGCGTAGCTTTGGACAAAGGGGGAGAGTGAATATGTTTTTAAACGGATTGCTCAGGAGTGTAATCGCGGTCGCGCTTTGGGGCGCGCTTGGTCTGTCATGTCGGGCAGACAGCACGGGCGTGACGCCGACGTCGATCAAGATTGGGTTCGTTGGTAGTCTCACCGGACCTGGAGCGATCTGGGGATCCGGAAATCTATCGGGCGCTACCCTGGCGTTTGAGGAGCTCAATGCCGCCGGTGGCATCTACGGCCGGAAGATCGAGCTTGTCATCGTCGACGACGAGTCGTCTGCACCGAAGGGCATCGCGGGCTTCAACAAGCTCACCCAAGCCGATCAGGTGTTCGCAATCTTTGGGCCAAGCATCAGCGCGGTTGGCGTTCCCATGCGAGGCGTCATGGCAGCCTCGGGAGTGCCGGTTTTCATTCCGAGTTTCTCTTCGCCGGACATGACCGAGCCGCTGATCAAAAACGTATTTCGTACTGGAACGCTTAACGATCGAATGCAGGGACGGGCGATTGCTAACTATCTTACACAGGAGCTGAAGTTCGAGCGCATCGCAATCATGAGGCAGTCGGATCAGTACGGTGCCACGGGCGCGGGTGCAATCGCCGACCGCCTCAAGGAGCTCGGTAAGAGCGCCGTTGCGGTGGAGACCTTCAACGCGGCGGACACGGACATGACATCGCAAGTGCTAAGACTGCGCAGCGCCGATCCGCAAGCAATCGTTGTTTACGGCTATCCAGCGCCGAGTGCGATCGCAATGCGACAAATCCGGGAACTTGGGATTACGGCCGAGCTTCTTGGGTCGTCTGCGACCTCGAACCAGAACTTTCCGGAAATGGTCGGCAAGCTGGCGGTCGGCATCAAGTTCGTGTTCGCCGGGCTTGACTTTCCCGAAACGAAAGTAGGTCCGATCGCGAAATTCAGAGAGTCATTTCAGAAGCGCTTTCCGGATCTCGCGCGACAGGGGCGGCCGGCGATCGGCGATGCCGCGGGCTATGGCGGTGCTATCAACTTCATCGAAGGTCTTCGCAAGGCCGGCAAGGACGTAAGTCGTGAGAGCTTTATGGCCGCGCTAGAAACGTTCCACGAGTTTGATTCGGGAATAACGTTACCGACCACGTTTTCGGCTACGCGTCACGAAGGAAATACGATGATGAAGATCGCGATTATCAAGCCGGATCTGTCACGGGAGCTACTGCCGGGCATGATCGACGCGCAATGATGCGACACGGGCAACAGGTGGTTGAAGTGTCGGGCGCGCCCGTTTCCAATCGTTCGTCGAGGCAAAGAAATTGACAGACATTTTGCAGATTCTTGCCAACGGCATTCCGGCTGGAATGATGTACGCGTTGGTTGCCCTCGGGATCGTGCTGATTCATAACGGAACAAACGTTGTTCACTTCGGCTACGGCGAGCAGGTTACGTTAGCTGCCTACGTCGCTCTAGTGCTTCAGCTCATTCTCCATTTCCCGTTTTGGGTCGCATGCGTGGCCTCGATTGTATTGTCGGCGTTGTTTGGATTGTTGATCTACGTGGGAGTGCTGGCGCCATTGAGAAGGACCCCTCTGATCGTCCAGGTGATCGCGACCTTGGCGATCGGGCTTGGCGTACGCGAAGGATTGCGGGCCTATATGGGGCCGGATCCCTGGAATTTTCCGTCGCTGGTGCCAAATAGCGTCTACGCAATCGGCGGCGTCTATATCACTGCCGCAAATCTGGCGGTCGTTACGATTTCCCTTCTTCTAGCGGGGGCCCTTTTCGGGTTCTTTCGTTGGTCGCGGTATGGCCATGCAATTCTTGCTGCCTGCGAAAGTCCCCGGGGAGCGTCAATCGTGGGCGTGTCCGTGCGACAAGTCTCTGCCTCGATCTGGGTGCTCGCATCGGTCCTGGCAGCGGTAGCCGCCTTTCTGATGGCGCCAATACTCACGCTCTCGCCCGAGATGGGGCTGATCGCCATAAAAGGATTCTGCGCCGCAGTGCTCGGCGGTTTCGTCAGCTTGCCGGGGGCTATCGTTGGCGGGGTTCTGTTGGGACTGATCGAAACGACTGCAGGATTCTATGTGTCTACCGCAATGAAGGACGTGGTTTCTTACGCAGTTCTGATTGCCGTTGTTATGTTTATGCCGCAAGGCCTTCTTGGCAAACGGCAGGTCAAGAAGGTCTGATCATGGATCGCAAATTTACGACGCCGGCACTCTTTGCTCTAGTCGCGGTCTTGGGCATCGGGCCTCAGGTAATGTCGGTTCACACCATCGTGCTGGTGACGCTGGTTGCGACGACTGCGATCATCACGTCCGGGCTCACTGTTGTTACGGGCCTTGCTGGCCAGATTACGTTGGCTCAAGCTGCCTTTTGCGCCTTCGGCGCATATGGGGCCACACTGGTGTCTGCCCACATGGGTATGCCAATGTGGGCTACGATTCCCGTCGCGGCCGTCATGTCCGCGTTGATCGGATACACGCTGGGGGTGATGTCCCTTCGGGTCGAGGGCCACTACCTTGCTCTCGTGACGTTGGCTTTCAGCGGGATTGTGAACCTCGCACTCGTCAATTTACCCGGTGTAACGGGGGGAGCGGTAGGCCATGTCGTCCCTCCATTGAAGGTCTACGACCACACACTGACATCTCCGACGCAGATCTACTATGTTTCTGTTGTCAGCGCGCTGATCGTCTTCACCGGATTGCACAACCTGATCCGCTCGCGTTGGGGAAGGGCGTTCAATGCGCTTCGGCAAAGTGAGGTGGCAGCCAGGAGCCTTGGGATCGACGTCCGCCGGGCGAGGGCCATCGCATTCGCCATCAGTGCTGGCCTCGCGGCTCTCGGGGGGGCGCTGCAGTCGCTGCAAACCACCTATCTTGACCCGCAGCAATTCACAATCCTGACGAGCGTCTCCTACCTATCGGTGATGGTCATTGGGGGGCTGCGCCGCCTATCCGGAGCAGTCTTTGGTGCGGCCATCTTCGTCTTGATGCCAGAACTGCTCGGTGCCTTCAAAACCTATATGGGATTGATCTTCGCCTTGATCCTTTTGGCCATCATCCTGATTGCTCCTTCCGGACTTGGTGATCTGTTTGGTCGTGTGCGGCGACTCCGGCCCGCGGAGGTGAAACCGTGAGCGGACTCCTTTCACTCTGTGATGTGACAGTTCGGTTTGGCGGGCTCGTCGCAGTCAACAAAGTCACGATCGACGTCCATGAGGGCACAATTCACAGCCTCATCGGACCGAATGGCGCCGGCAAAACCACCATCATCAATACCGTCACGGGTGTCTATTCCCCGACCGAAGGATCTGTTTTCTTTGGAGGCCTGCCGCTGGCCGGCGTGAACCCAGACCGCATCTGCCGAAGGGGCTTGACGCGAACCTTCCAGAACACCGAGCTGTTCGGAGAAATGTCGGTTGCTGACAATATTCGAGTCGGGCTGCATGGCGTGGAGGAATATGGTCTTCCTGCCGCAAGCGTTAGATCATGGAGTTGTCGGGCCGCTGAGCGCCGGATCGATGGTCGGGTGGAGGAACTCCTGGAGGCCGTGAAGCTCTCGGACCAGCGGCATATCGAGGCGCGCGCATTGCCACTCGCGAAGATGCGGAAGCTGGAATTGGCTAGGGCGCTCGCATCAAAGCCGAAAATGCTGTTGCTAGACGAGCCTGCAGCCGGGCTCCGGGCGTCTGAGATCGACGACATGAATCTCATGCTGCGGATGTTGAGGGATCAACTTAGGATTTCGATTCTGCTGGTCGATCATGTGATGCCGGTCGTAATGGGCGTTTCCGACAAGATTACCGTGATGAACTTCGGCCAGAAGATCGCTGAGGGGACGCCAAAGGAAGTCCAGGCGAACCCCGAGGTGATCGCGGCCTATCTGGGAGCATAACCGTGCTGAGCGTAACGAACCTATGTGCCGGCTACGGCCTCGTGCAGGTCCTGAGCAATGTTACGCTATTCGTCCCGAAGGGGGCGGTCGTCGCGCTTCTTGGGGCGAATGGCGCGGGAAAGACGACGGCGCTCAATACGATCGCCGGCCTAATGCGGCCAACCGCCGGCGAAGTGGAATTCCAGGGGAAGCGCTGTTCCGCCTTGCCCGCCCACGAAATCGTCAGGCAAGGCGTGTCATTGGTCCCGGAGCAACGTGAGTTGTTTCTGAGCATGACGGTCGAGGAGAACCTCAAGCTTGGAGCCTACACGCGCAATGATCCGGCGGAGATCAGGCAGAGCCACGACTTCGTCTTCGACATGTTCCCAAGGCTCGCGGAACGCCGGAATCAGGTAGCCCGGACCTTGTCGGGAGGCGAGCAGCAGATGCTCGCGATCGGACGGGGGTTGATGGCGCGGCCGGAATTGCTGCTGCTGGACGAACCTTCCTTGGGCATAGCGCCGCTGCTCGTTCGAGAAATCTTCGAGCAGATCCGCAAGATCAACCAACTCGGTGTATCGTTGCTCGTCGTGGAACAGAACGCCAAGATCGCGCTCGATGTCGCCAGCATCGGTTACGTCATGGAGAATGGTCGCATCACGCTACAGGGGTCGGCTGAGATGCTCAAGAGCGATCCGAAAATCCAGGAAGCTTATCTCGGCGTTTAAGAGCCTGCTGTTCCTCCGAACGTGGGAGGCGAGCCAGCACCAACGCGGCTCGCGTAGAAGCGACGCTCACCCCTCATAGGGTGGCGGCGCTTCCTAGAATGGCGGTAGACTGGCTCGAGGCGGCGTTGCCGCCGTTACCATTGACCAGAACGGTATTTGTTCCAGCAACCTGGCGATCGCCGCACGTTCCGCGCAACTGCTGTACCGCTTCGATGACAGCAAACGCGCCATACATGTTGGGTTGCACGCAGGACAGACCGCCTCCGTTGGTGTTGATCGGCAGCTTTCCGCCCGGACGTGAGACGCCGCTGGAAAGGAAGGGGCCGCCTTCACCTTTCTTACAGAATCCGAGATCCTCGACGAAGAGGATCGGATTGATTGTAAAGGCGTCATAGAGCTGCAGCATGTCGATCGCGCTAGGCTGGAGACCGGCCATTTCGTATGCCCGTTGTCCAGATTCCTGCGCGGGTGTGACGGTCAGATCGGCCATGCTCGAGACCGTCCGATGCCAGGCAGCGTTTCCGACTCCCAAAACATAGGCAGGTTTTTGCGGACGGTCCTTCGCTGCATCGGCACGCATCAGGACGAACGCGCCGGCACCATCAGTGACCAAGCAACAGTCGTAAACGGAAAAAGGGTCGGAGACCATTCTGGCGCCTAGCACGTCTTCAACGCTGAGAGGGCCACGACTAAAGGCCTGCGGATTTAGCTGCGCCCACGCCCTGGCGGACACAGCAACTTCCGCAAGATGTCGACGAGTGGTCCCGAACTCGTGCATGTGACGGGCTGCGATCAGGGCATATCCGGACGGTGGATTGAACGGATGATAGGGCGTATCGAATGGCGCGGGATCAAGCAGATTGCGTGCTGCCGTCCTCTCCTTCCGCCCAAAGGTGGCGGTTCTCTGGGTGCTGCCGTAACATACTAGAACCGCCTTGCAGAGACCCGCAGCAAGGGCGAGCATCGCGGGTTGCAAGTGGGCAACGAACGCGGAGCCGCCGATATTAGTGCCTTCGATGAAGCTTGGGCGAATGCCGAGATATTCGGCCACGTTCAGCGGCCACATCGCAATGTTGAGATTGGCTGTGCATAGCCCATCGATGTCTTGCAGCGTAAGGCCGGCATCTTTGACGGCCGCATGGGCCGCTTCGGCAAGGATTTCGATTTCGCTGAAGCTGGGAGCTTCTCCGCAACCCGCGGTGCCTACCCCAACGATAGCGGTCGAGCCGCGCAGAGTTTTGTCAAGCATGGACGCCTACTTTGCCTCGAAGATAACCAGGCCTTTACCATTGTCTTCCACGACCCTGGCTCGGACCTTCATGCCGATGGTAATTTTGTCTGCAGTTGTCCCGCGAACGGCGCTCATCAGCCGAACACCCTCGGCGAGCTCGATAATGCAAACGTTGTAGTCGCCGCCTTGTTCGGCCTTTCGACGGACAGTCGTGGTCGAATAGACGTGGCCATCGCCGGATGGCGTGAACCAGGTCAGCTTAATGTCGCCGCAATGGGGACAGACCGAGCGGGGGTAGA
Source organism: Bradyrhizobium sp. KB893862 SZCCT0404 (assembly GCF_018130885.1). NCBI lineage: Bacteria > Pseudomonadati > Pseudomonadota > Alphaproteobacteria > Hyphomicrobiales > Nitrobacteraceae > Bradyrhizobium > Bradyrhizobium sp. KB893862 SZCCT0404. The sequence goes on along the minus strand of NZ_JAFCLT010000006.1, from coordinate 114,300 downwards.
AGACCGACTTGTTACAGCTCGTGCAACGCTGGATCACGAACTTGCCCGCGTTGAGCGCGTTCCGAAACGCTTCCTCCGGGCCTGAAAGGGCTAACATCTCGTTCATGGTAGCCCCAATTCCTTTGCGTTCTCGAGATCCTGCAGTTCACGCCAGAGGATCTTGCCGGCTGGCGACTTGGGCAGCATTTCCACGAACTCGACGATCCTTGGATACTTATACGCCGCCATTTTCTGGCGCGACCATTCGATGATCTGACTTTCCGTCACGGAGCCACGCGCGCCGTCGCGCAACCGGATCAGGGCTTTCACCGTTTCGCCGCGATAACCGTCCTTCACCGCGATCACGCAAGCTTCAAGGACGTCCTTGTGCTCGTAGAGGACATTTTCGACTTCCGCCGGCCAGACCTTGAGGCCGGATGCATTAATCATCCGCTTAGCGCGATCGGTCATGTAGAAGAATCCGTCCGCGTCCTGGTAGCCAATATCGCCCGTGCGGTAATAGGCTTTGCCATCGATCTCGATGAAGGCTTCGCGCGTCGCGTCTGGGCGGTTCCAATACCCCTTGAAAAGCTGGGGTCCCCGAACAACAATTTCGCCGATCTCGCCGGCGGCCAACTCCCGTCCCTTTTCGGAATCAACAATAAGAGCGGATGTATTGAAGAAGGGAATTCCGAGACACTTCGGCCTGGGCGCTTCGACCGGATTCAAATGCGTCGTGGCGGCCGTTTCGGTCATTCCGTAGGCTTCGACGAAGGCAAGCCCCAACTGATCGCGCAATCGGCGCCAGACCTCTTCCGGCATAGCCGCACCACCCGACGTAATGCGCCTGAGCCGCGAGAGGCCGGACTTGCTGAGTCGGGAACTGGCTAGGAGATCGATAACTGCGGTAGGAGCGAGTGAGGCATGTGTGACGCCATGGTCGGCCATGAGCCGGACTGCAAGATCACGATCCCACCGCGGCACGATCACGACCTTGGCGCCGGCATAGATGGGGCTTGTCACTGCGTGATTGAAGCCGGACACGTGATACATCGGAGCCGCGCCAAGAGCGACATCTCCGGGACGCAACCCGTGCCAGAAGGCGAGCCCCATGGCGTTGTGTCCAAGGCTAGCATGCGTATGCATGCACGCCTTTGGCTTGCCGGTGGATCCTGACGTATACGGCAAGGCACAGATATCGCTCGCGCTTGCGAGGGGAGCGTCTGGCAACACATTCGCGCCCATTATGTCGGACCAGCTCATGCAGCCATCAACCCGTTTGCGCGGTATGGTGAGCCACTCGGGAGGGGTGTACTCGGAATCCTTGGGAAGGTAATCGGAGTACGTCGCCACGATCATCGTGCCAACATCCGAGCCCTTGGCTGCGGCGATCGCGATGTCCGCCAGATCCTGAGCAACGAACATAGCGCGGGCACCGCTATCGCGAAGATAGTGCTCGACTTCCGCCTCGCGATTCATCGGACTAATGGGGACCACGACTAAATCTGCGCGGAAGATCGCATAACAAGCAATCAGCCACTGTGGGGAATTCTGCATAAAGAGCGCGACGCGATCGCCGCGCTTCAGATTGTCCCGCTTTTGCAACCAGCCAGCGAGCCGCTCAACTTGTAAGTAGAACTCTCTGTAGGAGATCGACCGTCCGAGAAATGCGATGGCGGCTAGTTCAGGGAAGCGCGTCGTGGTGATGCGAAGATTGTCGGCCAAGGTCGAGTGCGGAAGCGCAAATGTCTTGAGCTGATTCCTTGGATCATGACCTGCCGCGACCATTCTATTAAACCCTTCTCTCGGACTGAACCCGACGAGATAACTATTTCAGCCCCATGGAGGCCGGAAGCACGCAAAGATGAAAACATGCGGTGCAGATTTGGAAGTTGGCAAGGCTAACGGTCCCGGGTGAAGTGCGTGGGGCGGCGCGTTCTCAGGGCGCCAAAGCACCGGGGTCAACGAGGTTGTGGTGGTAGCGAACAATTACAAGCGAGTTCTCATCGCAGGAGCCGGGCCGGTCGGGCTCGTCGCGGCCGCAAGCCTGGCGACCGCGGGAATCCCCGTCACAGTATTCGAAGCTGCATCCGGTCTGAGCACGGAATCTCGCGCCTCGACGTTTCATCCCCCGACGCTCGATATGCTGGGCAAACTTGGCGTTGTGGGCGACTTGATCGATCAGGGGCTAGTTGCGCCGACTGTGCAATACCGGACAAAGGCGGATGGAGCCATCGCGAACTTCGATTTTGGCGATATCGCCGATCTGACTCAGCATCCCTACAGGCTGCAGTGCGAGCAGTACAAGTTGACGCGCATTATCGCGCGACGGTTTGCGTCTGATCCGAACCTTACAATCGAATTTGACGCTCAAGTACAAGAAGTTCAGCAAGATAGCGCTGGGGTTTCCGTTCGCATTGCTCGGCCCGATGGGTCCACGGAACGGCGGGCGGGCCTCTGGTTGATTGGTGCGGACGGCGCAAAAAGCGCGGTACGAAAATCGATCGATATGGCCTTTGAAGGATTCACATGGCCCGAAAGATTCTTGGTTGTTTCAACCTCATTCGATTTTCTGCGCTTGTTCCCAGACCTCGCTTCCGTTAGCTACGTGGCCGATCCGATCCAGTGGCATTTCCTGCTTAAAGTGCCCGACATGTGGCGCGTCATGTTCCCGATCGCCCCGGAAGTGGCGGATGAGGACGCTTCGACGCGCGAGTATGCAGCCGAAACGTTGAGTCGTCAGTTTCCGGCCGCGGCAGGGTCTCCGATCAACCACGTGACGCTCTATCGCGTGCACCAGAGAGTTGCGTCGTTGTTCAGGAAGGGGCGTGTCTTCTTGGTGGGGGACGCCGCTCATATCAACAATCCACTGGGCGGGATGGGAATGAACGGCGGTATCCACGACGCGATCAATCTCTGTAGTCGGCTGGCGAAGGTTTGGCGAGATGAAGCCGATGCCTCCGAGCTTGATCGCTATGACCTTCAACGCCGGTTGGTAACCCTTGAGCACGTCCAGAAGCAGACGATCGAGAATAAGCGCAATCTCGAGGCGCGGGATACCAAGGACCAGGTGCGATTCCGCGATGAGATGCGCCAGACTGCGGCAAGTCGAGAACTCGCGCGAAAGTTTCTGATGAAGATTTCGATGCTAGCGAGCCTAGAGCGTGCGGAGCAATTAGGATGAGCGAAGTTGCGAGGGGATTGGTGCGGCAGAATTTCGCGCTTTGGCTTACCGGTAGTGATAGCCGGGAAAAACACGAAGTCGAAGTTAGAAGCTGCGTAATTGCTGGGTGGACTGGCAGAGATCGTGACGCGCTCGAAGCGCATATTAGAGAGCTTGAGAAACTTGGTGTAAAGCGACCAGCCTCCGTTCCAATCTTCTATCGGGTATCGGTCTCGCGTCTGTCGATTGCCGAGGTCGTCGAGGTCGTCGGCAATTCGTCAAGCGGTGAAGTCGAATATGTGCTGCTGCAATGGGGTGGGAGGCTATGGGTCGGGCTCGGTTCGGATCACACCGATCGCGAGGCTGAAACGATCGATGTCACGCTCTCAAAGCAACTGTGCGACAAGCCGATCGCAACAGAACTGTGGGCCTATGATGAGCTCCGGGAATATTGGGATGAGCTGATCCTGCGCTCTTTCATCATCAGTGATGGTGAACGAGTGTTGTATCAGGAGGGGACCGTCGCGGCGATGCGTCGACCTTCCGAGCTGATCGAGCTTTACGCCGGAACTGGTGTGCTCCCGGAAGGTACATTGATGTTTTGCGGAACACTAGCGGTTCACGGAGAGATTCGGCCGTCGGGATCTTTCGAGATGGAGCTAGCCGATCCGCGGCGGGGGCGATCAATCCGGAAGACATACCACGTCGAGCCACTGCGCGCGCAGGGTTGGCGAATGAAGGTGTGAGCACCGAACCGGTGGCAAAAAGGAGTGTGTGGTGGCTGTTCAGAAGACGCATGATGAGTTTTATACCTTGGATATGCAGTCTGGGTGGGAGACGCCTGGGGGATATCCGTCGGGTATCAAGCAAAAGATACTGTCGGGTACGCTCGATGAGGTAAATCGTCGGGGAAGCCGAACCAGGCTGTTGAAATTTGACCCAGGCACCTTCACGACGGCTCCATTCGTCCATGAATATTGGGAAGAGGTCTTCTTGGTGTCGGGCGATCTGACGGTTGGAAATGACGATAAAGGAAACGGTGGGCAGCCGTTTTCTCCGTTTACATATGCTTGTCGGCCACCGGGCGCATTTCACGGTCCCTTCAAGTCGGAGGATGGCTGCTTGTTGTTGGAGATCCACTATTTCGATCCCGCGTAACTGGCTGATACACGGGAATAGCCGGTACGGCGTTGCAAGCGTGTTCGACGTTCGGCGCGCGGAGGATGATGTTGGCCATAGAGGCATTGTGCGGTCCTCCAGTTGTACCAAAAGACGGTCCTTGGCGAAGCGCAGTGAAATTGGTTCGTTAGATGCTCGTGTGGGCACGCCAGATCAAAGCAGGGCGCTCTCTGATCGGCTGGGAGCAGTATCAACTCGCAGTCAAGGCGGGCGTGGGGATTGCGACCATCCGTCGACTTGAGCGAATGAGTGGACCGATCAACGCGCAGTTCGAGACCATCGAGAAGATCCGACGAGCGCTCGAAAGTGCGGGTATCGAGTTCATTGGCGAGCCAAAGCCAGGTGTATGCGTTCGGCTGGAGAGCGTACGCGGACCTTAAGGCCGGAGTCGGAGCCACCTTTCTACGGAATGGTTGAGGGGATCGGCGGTACGTCGGCTGTCGCGGACAATGCAAGCAGGAGACAAGGTGACCATTTCGAGAGCGCAAGCTGCATCGCTAGGGTCGTTAGGGGAGCAGGAATACGTATCAGCAATGTGCCGCAAGGCGATTGCGAACGAAAAAATGCTAGTAGTGTCGCTCAGGGATGCGGAGATTGTTCCGCAGCTACTCGTGTACTCGCAACTCTCCGGTGATGAAAGCCTACTCCACAAGGCTCTGCCATTCATCGAGGGTGGCTGGAATCACATGCAGACAATACCGGTCGATCTGCGTGGCGAGATAAATAGCGCGCTGCACACGGTGCTCAAGAATTCGATGAGTGGTGATTCCGGTAGGGCGCCGCTTACACCCCAGACGATTGGGCGCCTGCTTGGGCTCGGGGTCAATCACCTCGTTCCGGATGACTATGCACAAATGTTCGCAGAAGAAGCGGCCCCTTCGCTGGGGCGACCGCGCACCGCCAGCTGGCGGCGTTCGCCGGCTGCGAAAGACGTGGCGGCGTTTCGCGTTATCATCATCGGTGCCGGAGTATCCGGTCTATGCATGGCCGTCATGCTCGAAGAAGCCGGGATCCCGTTCGAGATCATCGAGAAGAACGACGAGGTAGGCGGCACATGGTATGAAAATCACTATCCGGGCGCCGGTGTCGACGTCCCGAACCACGTCTATTCCTATTCGTTCGAGCCCAATCCCAATTGGGGGCGCGTGTTCGGCCTGCGGGACGAACTACTGTCTTATCTGAAGCGTGTCGCCGATCGGCGCAATCTTCGACGGCATATTCGCTTCAGGTCCGAAGTCGTCGAGGCGACCTTCGATCAAGGTGGCGCACTCTGGAAAATCCTCGTGCGCGACAGTGCTGGGCGGGTCGAGACGCTCTCGGCGAATGCCCTGATCCCCGCGGTTGGCGCTCTAAATCGTCCATCAATCCCTGAGCTTCCAGGCTTACGCAGCTTCAGCGGCCCGATGTTTCACACTGCGCAGTGGAACCATGCGGTGGATCTGAAGGACAAACGAGTCGCGCTTGTCGGTACGGGAGCGAGCTCCGTACAGGTCGGCCCCGCGATCGTCGACCAGGTTTCCAAGTTGCTCGTATTTCAGCGTTCGCCGGGATGGGTTGGACTCAACGGAAGCTACCACACGCACTACTCCTCCGGGACCAAGTGGGCCGCCGAGCACGTCCCGTACTTTAACATGTGGCAACGCTTTCTTCTGTTCTGGGCAACTGGCGACATCACCTTTCCCTTCGTCCAGCGCGACGATAGCTGGTCACATCTCGACGTTTCGATGAACGCCAAAAGTCACATCGTTCGGGAAAACCTAGTCCGCCACATTGAGTCTGAGCTCGAGGGACGTCCCGATTTGGTCGCCAAAGTAACCCCGAAATATCCTCCCTGGGGCAAGCGAATGCTGCGCGACAACGGCTGGTACAGGATGCTGCAGCGGCAGAATGTTGAGCTGATCAATCACAGCGTAAAAGCGCTCACCAACAATGCGTTGGTCGACAGTGACGGAAACGAATACGTCGCCGACGCTATCGTGTGGGCGACAGGTTTCAAACCGACCGAAATACTGGCGCCCATCAAGATCACCGGTCGGACCGGACGGCCAATTCGCGACGTATGGGAAGCAGAAGGCCCACGCGCCTATATGGGAATGACGGTGCCGGAGTTTCCGAACATGTTTATTCTTGGGGGCCCAAATACAGGGATGTCGCACGGCGGTGGAGTATTCTTCTACGTCGAACTGCAAGTCCGCTACATCATGCAATGTCTGCGTGAAGTGATAGAGCGAGGCAATGCGACCATGGAGGTCCGTTCTGCCGTTCATGACGACTATAATCGCCGCGTCGATGAAGCGCATGCAAGGTTGGTATGGACCCATCCTGGCGTCAGTAGTTGGTACAAGAACGCGAAAGGCCGTGTCGTCGCACTCGCGCCATGGCGGCTCGTTGATTTCTGGAAGCTAACTCTGTCGTTGAACGCGGACGAGTTTATCTTTTCTGATCGCTTATAGAGGCGAAGAGGCGAGACAGACTCTGTTGAGCAGAGCGGCGCGAAAGCGGAGATAGCAAGATCATGGCGTTCGAAAGCGCGTGGCGAAGATCGGCTGGCGTGGGTCAGGCAACTTCTCAAGAGCTGGCGAACAGCCAGCAATATCGCTGCAGTACGTCCATTGCTTGAAGCTGGGACGGTCGGAGCCGGTGTGTGAAGTGTCCCGGTTCGTCGCATCAAACGAATGACCGATACGGCAAATTCGTAGCGTGAGATGATCGACAAGATCGAGCGGCGCGTTTGAAAGCGCAGGCGTTGAGTTCTTCGGTAGACAAATATCAGATGGCATGTGTTCGCATCGAGAGACGCGGCGCCTCTCGGGCGATATTTCAGAGCGCATATAGCTAGAGATCGAGATCAATACTGATCTCTTAGAGATCGAAGCCGATATCCATGTATCGTTCACATCACGACTGACAAAATATTCAAACGGTTTGTGACTGACACATTGTCGCATGGCTCCATTTGAATTCTGATGTGACGCGCGAAGTGCCGGTCAGTATCCGCTGCGGCATCACGCGTATCAGGATCAAAATGGGGGGCAGATGATTTCGAGATCGGCATTGATAGTTGGTGTGGCACTTGTTGTTGCGGTGTCCACGAATGCAGGCGCGTATGAGTTCGGCGCTGCGCCGGCATCGCAGAAGGCGGGCATCACGATCGGCGGCTCCGCAGGAGATCCTCCGCCCGGAATATACATGTTCAATCAGGTCTTCACTTACCAGGCCAACCTGACGGGGCCAGGGAATGCGCTTCTTAACCCGACCGGCAACAAGACCGGCGTGCAGGCGGCTGTCGCGACAAACGGCTTCTTGTTCGTTCCGGGCTGGAGTTTCCTCGGCGCGACCTACACAGCGGTACTGGTCCAACCATATGTGATGGACAGCGTTGGCAGCCCAGTGAATGCGCAGATGTCGGGCCTTCACAACACCTACGTTGTGCCAGCCGAGCTTAGCTGGAAGTTGGGCGATAGCGGTTTCTTTGTGAAGGCCGGCCTTGGGATGTATGTGCCGGACGGAACGAAAACCGGGTTCAACGGGCTTGGCAACGTCGGCAATCCCTGGTGGACCTTTCAGCCAGAGTTCATCGTCTCCTACTTGAAGGATGGCTGGAACCTTACCGCCAATTTCTATGAGGAACTCAACACGAAGAATACCATCACCGGCTACAAGAGCGGTGATGTGCTGCATGCCGAATTCACCGCGGCCAAGACTATCGGCAACTGGACATTTGGTCCGGTCGGCTACTACGTGGGCCAGGTCAGCGACGATACCTCCAGTGCCTTCTACGGTGGTGCCATCAACGTCAACCGGTACAACGTCTGGGCCGCCGGCGGTCTGGTGGGGTACAACTTCGGACCGGCGGCTTTGAACGTGTGGGCATTTGACGAAGTCTCTGCCCGCGCGTCGGGCGGTACGCCGATAACCGGCCTAGATTCAGCAACGATCACCAAAGGCTTTAGCGTTTTCGCGAATTTAAGTTTTCGGTTGTGGGGGCCGGACGCGCCGTCATCTCCCACACTTCCGAAATTTCACAAGTGACCTTTCGAAGAGAGCGGTGCGAGTTCTAAGAGCAAATCATCCGATCACAGCGCACTTAGCCTGCCGTTGATTCAGAGTAGGCAGCGTTGTCAGATGTTCAACCAGAGAGGAAGTAATGAGTGTACCAAGCCGGCGTTCAGTATTGGCAGGCGTCGCAGCCGTTGCCGCGGTCAGTGTGATTGGAGTTCAAGAGGTAAGGGCGGCTCCATCGCGGCCGTTCGTTCTGGTTCATGGCGCTTGGCATACGGGCCGGGAGCTTGAGGAGACCGCATCGTTCCTTAGAGCCGCTGGCCACTCTGTTCATACGCCAACGCTAAAGGGCAATCAGTCGGGAGACTCGAAGCGAACGGGGCTGCAAGAAGCCATTCAGTCGATCGTCGAATATTTGGCGAAGAATGATCTAAAGGACGTCATTCTTGTCGGCCACAGTTATGGCGGCATGATCATCACCGGTGTAGCCGACGAGGTCCCGGAGAGGCTGCATCGCCTCGTCTACTGGAACGCGTTCGTTCCAAACAATGGCGAATCCCTGTTGGACATGTTGCCGCCGGAGAGTGTCGCTTTCTTCGAAAGTATTGCGACACAGCGAAGCGACGGTGGGATCGTGCTACCGTTTCCAGTCTGGCGTGAGCTCTTTATCAACGATGCAGATCTCGCGACTGCCGAAAAGTCATTCAACTTGTTGAACCCGCAGCCGTACGCAACCTTCAAGGACAAAATCAAGCTCAAGAAGAATCCGGCCGAGATGCAGATCGGAAAATCCTATATCAACGCCACCGAGGATACGGCGCTTCCGCATCAAATGCCCTGGCATCCGCGGCTATCGCAGAAGCTGGGACTGTTCCGCCTGGTCCAGGTGCGCGGTAGTCACGAACTCTGCTTTTCCAACCCGAAACTCCTCGCACAAGCCATCCTGGCTGCAGGCAGGGATTGAGCGAGATGGGTGTGTGGCCCAGCCGGAAAGCAGAGAGGTCAGTCCGGCTGTGGCGCGCAAGTGCGAATGGCGCCGGCGGCGAGGTCAGAAACCTCACTTCGGCGCCATCCGGATCGCTCCATCGAGACGAATTGTTTCGCCATTGAGCATGGCGTTTTCAACGATGTGAACGGCCAGCGCCGCATATTCATTGGGGCTGCCGAGCCGAGCAGGATGGGGTACCTGCTCGGCGAGGCTTGCTCGCACCTGTTCACTAAGTCCCATCAGCATTGGTGTCAGGAATAGACCCGGAGCGATCGTGTTTACCCGAATCTTGATTTGGGAGAGATCACGGGCCACAGGCAGGGTCAGACCGGCAATGCCGGCCTTGGATGCGGCATAGCCCGCCTGTCCGATCTGACCATCAAAAGCCGCGACACTGGCGGTGTTAATGAAGACCCCGCGCTCTTCTCCCAATGGGGGAAGTCCAGCAAGTCGTTCCGCCGCAAGCCGGATCACATTGAATGTGCCGATCAAGTTGACGTTGATGACCCGTGCAAACTGGTCGAGCGGATAGGGCCCGGCCTTTCCAAGCGTTCGTTTGCCTCCACCACCAATTCCAGCGCAGTTCACCAAGACGCGCGCCACGCCGTGTGCTGTTTCGCCCTTGTCGAGCGCGGAATTAACCTGATCTTCGACGGAAACATCGGCGACAGCGCCAATGCCATGAAGTTCTGACGCCACTCCTTCGGCATTGTCGCGATTGACGTCGATGACGGTGACCTTCGCGCCTTTTGCCGCCATGGCTCGTGCGGTTGCCGCCCCGAGACCCGAACCGCCGCCGGTAATGATGACTGCTACACCTTCCAAATTCATTGCTTGCTTCCTCCTGAACGCTTCATCAATCGCTGGTCACGACTTTTGCTCAATTGAAATTCAGTACGTCGAAACCGCCGCGCTCGTGAGCGCCAAATCTGAACACCTTCATTACGGTTTTGAGCTTGTTGAATGTGGTCAACCCTGATCCACAGGGACATCTTCGGGATCACGCGACGGCTCGGCGGTGGCCGCCGAGATAGACACGGAGGGATGGTCGCCTTCAGCCACAGACGAGCGCCGCCCACGGCATCACGATCGAGCTAATTGGGAGTCAATTGATGACAAGAACACCTGATACGCCGCGGCGTTCCTCGCTTGAGCGTCTTGAGCAGGCATTGGCACGCATCCGAACCCCGGATCCATTCCGGAACAGCGCCTTTACGGAAGTGTTTGAAGAACACGCTCGGCACGAAGCGAAGCAATCCGATGAGCGGATGGCGGCCGGAATGGGGCGCGGGTCCCTGGACGGTCGCATCGTCTCGGTAAAGGCGCTGCTGGATGTTGCGGGCACAGTCACGACCTCCGGTTCAGCCGTACTGCGCGCGCAATTACCTGCGGTCGAGGATGCTCTCGTGGTGAGGCATTTGCGAGCGGCAGGTGCGGTGATTATCGGCAAGACGCAAATGACCGAGTTCGCGTTTTCGGCTCTGGGGACCAATCCCCATGATGGGACGCCGGGCAATCCCCGTGATCGCGATCGGGCGCCAGGCGGCTCGTCGTCGGGGGCGGTAGCATCGGTCATCGACGATATGGCCGATATTGCCATAGGCAGCGATACGGGCGGCTCGCTCCGAATTCCAGCCGCTCTGTCCGGCGCGGTTGGCTTCAAGCCAACCGGCGGCCGCGTCTCCACGGTTGGAGCTTTCTCTTTGTCTTCCAGCCTTGACACGATCGGTCCGACTGCCTTGAGCGTGTTGGACTGCGCCAGGGCCGACCAAGTGCTGTCTGGGTGTACGGCGGAATCTGGGCTAAGGACTGCCGCTTCTGGTACGTTTCGCTTGGTCGTAGCCCGCGGTCGGCTTTTCGATTCGTGCGAGCCGGACGTGCTTGCTGCGTTCGAGGACGCGTTGCGCTTACTGGGCTCATGCGGCGTCCAGATCGAGAACGGGTCGATCGATGCCGCACTCGACAATATAGCAGCGATCGACAGGATCGGAACGTTTCCATCGATCGAAGTTGGCGCGACCTTGCGCAGTCTTGGACTCCTGAGCCTAGAGGGCGTGGATCCGAAGACCCGGGTCCGTATCGAAGCAGGCGGCGGCGTGAACGCGGTCGATTATGTGCATATGACGAGATTGCGTGAGCTCGCCATACGGTCCTTTGAGAGTTCGTTCTCGAACGACGATGTCTTCATTCTTCCGACATCCCCGATACGCGCGCCGCTGCTCTCAGCGATAGAAGAAGATGCTCAGTTCCACAAACTCAATGGACTCGTGTTGCGAAACCCGCGCGTTGCGAACCTGCTGGATTGTCCGTCGATTTCATTGCCGCTACCTGTTGCTGGCCTTCCGATCGGCATGATGCTGATCGGCCGTAGGAACGCCGATCGGCGTCTGCTGGAGATTGCCTCGCTTCTTGAGGCGGCGCTGAAAGGCATTTCTTAGGTCTGGCTGAGTGCGTCCATGTATTCGGTGACAACCTGAGTTGCAAAAACTCGCGTCAAGCGACCCTCAAGCCTGAAGGACATTGTGCTCGCCCAACAATGTCCATCACCACCATAACAACGAGACGCAAGGACTATAAGTCAATGCCACACGGTGAAGTCAACTGTGAGCGATCGGAGAAATTCGACTCGATTCTCGACCAGTAGCGATCAATCCGAACTTAAAATTGAAGTGGCGTCCATCCGCTTCATCGCCGCGGTGCGAACCAAATATGAAACGCAGCTTCTTTGATTGTGCCGTATGTTTCCTTTGAGCATCAATCTAGCGTGGATGACGACGATCTAGGACCGTTATTCACTGCCGCTCACCTGCGGGCGATGGGCGAACGAGCGCTGCTCAAAATGATGAGTGGCGGCGCTTTGGCGGAATGCGCCTGATCAAAGTGAGAGTTCGCTAACGATGAGGGGGCGCAAAATGTCGTTGAGAGTCCTGACCCGGCGCGATGCGCTAGCGCTAACGGCATCCGCGACTGTCGGACTTGGAACCGCTTGGGCGCAGGGAAAGTTTCCGGAGCGTCCCCTTCGGATGATCGTCCCTTATGCTCCCGGAGCGTCGACTGACGCAGTCGCGCGACTGATCGCACGCCATATGGGTGACTATCTCAAGCAATCGGTTGTGGTAGAGAACAAGTCTGGTGCTGGCGGCACGATCGGTACGGGTGAGGTCGCGAGGTCGGCGGCAGATGGCTACACGCTCTTGCTAGGCAATGTCAGTACGCTCGTGCTCAACAGCTTTCTGTTTCAAAAGTTAAACTACGCGGTGGATAGAGATCTGAGTCCTGTTGCCCACATTGCCTACGTTCCGAACATACTCGTCGTGAATCGTGACGTTCCGGTCACGAATCTGAGTGATCTAATTGCTTATCTTAAGGCGAGTCCGGGTCGTTACAGTTTTGGGAGTGCAGGAAAAGGCACGATCATGCACATATCGGCGGAGCTCTTTCAGAAGCTTGCCAAGGTTGAAATGGTTCATGTGCCCTATCGCGGTTCACAACCAGCGCTGCAAGATCTTATTGCTGGGCAGATCGCAATGATGTTCGACAATGTGCCGGGCTCAATCGGTCTCGTACAGTCGGAGACGATTCGTCCCGTAGGGGTTACCAGCGATGCGAGGGTGCCGGCCTTACCGAACATCCCAACATTCGCAGAAGCAGGTCTTCCGGAATTCGTGAATATGAGCTGGTTTGCCGTCTATGTTCGCGCTGGAGTGCCGGCGGCAGTAAGGACCGAACTCGAGGCTGCAGCTCTATATGCCGTGAATCATCCGGAGACGAGGACGCGGCTCGTTGATCTCGGAGCAATACCCGCTCCTATGAACGCATCCGAGACCGAAGAATTCTTGAAAAGCGAGACTGCATATTGGGGCCCGTTTGTGAAGTCCCTGAACATTAGTCTGGACTGATGCCGATCGAAAGACGCTCATCCATAATGTGTGGGAACACGTGTCCCGGCAATAGGAAGAACAGCCTTGACTATCTTCACTGCATTTTGGGCTGGTAACGTGATCGATGGAATCGTCCTAAGGCAACGTGCAAGCCGCGCGTCGGATAATCAGTTTCCTCAGACCTTGAACGAGGCCAGGATAGGGCATGGCCCGGAGCTTCCTTCGCCGCACACTCTCGCTAACCGCTGAAGCGCATCGCGCGCCCGTTGAAGGTCAGCAATCTTGGCATTGAGAGCCTTGATGCGGGTCTTGGCAAGTTCGCGAGCTCGTTTGCGATCTTGACCGGCATCGAGCTCCAGGAGCTCCTTGATCTCCTGAAGCGTGAACCCTGCTGCCTGCGCCTGCTTGATGAACTGCAGGCGGCGCACGTCTTCCTTTTCGTATCGTCGGATTCCGCTGTCGCGCGTGGGTGTCTTGAGTAGACCCTTGCGCTGATAGAACCTGATTGTTTCGACGCCCACCCCTCCGGCGTCAGCAAACTTGCCGATGGTCAGCATTTTGGCCACTTGACTCTGTACCATGGTACGGAAGCTATATCAGCGCCGACCAGTTCACAAGATCAAGGAGACGTACAGTGTCGGCCCTGTCTATCGATGCAATGAAGTCCAAAAAAGCGAGCATCTACCGCATGGTAACGCCTGACCATGCTTGCCCGTATGGCCTTAAGGCCAAGGACTTGCTGAAGCGCTGGGGCTATCAAGTCGAGGATCACCACCTCACGACCCGCGGACATACCGATACTTTCAAAGCGCAACATGGTGTTGCAACCACCCCCCAGATTTTCATCGCCGGCCAGCGAGTTGGCGGCCACGATGATCTACGCAAATTCCTTGGCAAATCAGTCGCGGACCCGACGGCGACGAGCTATCGGCCCGTCGTTGCTCTGTTCGCGATGATGGCATTGACGGCCTTGGCTGCCAGCTACGCCGCGACAGGAAGCGCGCTTACCGTTCGGGCGGCGGAGTGGTTCATAAGTTTCTCGATGGTTGTGCTCGCGTTGCTCAAGCTTCAGAACATCGAGACCTTCTCAACCATGTTCCTGAACTACGATCTGCTGGGCAGGCGTTGGGTGCCATACAGCTACATCTATCCGTTCGCTGAAGGACTTGCTGGTCTGTTGATGGTAGCCGGTGCTTTAACCTGGCTATCTGTTCCGATCGCCCTGTTCATCGGCACGGTGGGTGCCGTCTCGGTGTTCAAAGCCGTCTACATCGACAAGCGCGAGCTCAAGTGCGCTTGCGTGGGCGGGTCGAGCAACGTGCCTCTTGGATTCATCTCCTTGACCGAGAACCTGATGATGATGGCCATGGCTGTCTGGATGGCGCTGGCTGCCGTTGGTCTCCGGGCGGGCGTGATCCACGCGATGTAGATCGACGCTTCGCATTTCCCAATTTATCAGGAGTTCATCAATGTCAACGGTAGTCTCCCCCCAGGCAAGCAAGACTGGCTTTGGGCTGTCCCTGATCGTCGTCGCGGCCGCGCAACTTATGCTCGTGCTGGACGACACGATTGCGAATATTGCGTTGCCGAGCATCCAGCGCGAGTTGGCTGTCTCGGCGGCGACGCTGCCCTGGATCATTAATGCGTATGTCCTGGCCTTTGGTTCTCTCCTGCTGTTCGGCGGGCGGATCGGTGATCTCTTCGGGCGGCGGAGGGTCTTGCGGTTCGGAATTCTGATCTTCACGCTTGCCTCATTGCTGGGTGCTGTTGGCCCGAATGCGGAGCTGTTGGTTGCCGCCCGTGGCCTCCAGGGCGTCGGAGGGGCGCTGATTGCACCGAACGTGTTGGCTTTGATCACCACGAACTTTCCGCAGGGAAAGTCTCGCAACAGTGCGATGGCCGTTTATGCTGCCATGTCAGCGGTGGGTATGACGGTGGGGATCCTGCTTGGCGGAATCCTCACCGGGTTGCTGAGCTGGCGGTGGGTTTTCCTTATCAACGTCCCGATCGGTCTGTCCGTGCTTGCCGGAACGGGAATCCTGGTCGACGGGCCGCGCAACATCGGACGGCTCGACCTTCCCGGAGCTGTCAGCGGAACCGGCGCCATGGTCGCACTCACCTACGGCGTCAGCCGCGCTGGAGAGCAGGGCTGGAGTGATGCACTAACCGTCGGCGCCTTCATCTTTTCCGGTGTCTTGGGAAGCCTGTTCTTGCTGGTGCAGAGCCGTAGCAAAAACCCGCTCCTCCCGTTGAGCCTGCTGCGTGACCGGAACCGTTCGGGGTCCTATGCGGCCGTGCTGTTCATCGGCGGTGGGCTGTTGGCCACGTACTATCTGCTGACGCTCTACATGCAGCAAGTCTTGCAGTTCAACCCTGTGATGGCCGGTTTGGCCTCATTGCCTGTCAGCGTCGGTATCGTTCTATCAGCGGGCATCAGTTCCAAGTTGGTCGAAAGCTTTTCGCCGCGTGCCGTGACGGTCCCGGGCTTGCTGATCGCCGCTATGGGCACGTACTGGCTCTCAACGCTCACGGTGGGTTCGTCGTATGCTGCGCACGTCCTGCCAACGCTCTTTGTCACTTACTTCGGCTTGGGGATGGGCTTCATGCCGATGACGCTCACTGCGGTTCGGGCCGTCGCCGACGGGCAAGCTGGGATCGCTTCAGCCTTGCTCAACTCCGCGCAACAGATCGGCGCAGCGCTCGGGGTTGCTGTGCTGGCCACCATCTCAACAGCGGCCGCCAATAGCCGAGTGCCCGAAGCAGCCGAGGTTCTCCAGGAAGCGTTGAAGCACGGCAATGCGGGTGTTGTGGCGACAGCAAGCGAAGCGTTGACCTACGGTTACACGACGGCATTCGTGGCCGGAACCGGAATGCTGCTGATCGCCGCGGTTGTTGTTATCGCCGCAGTTAATACCGGGCTAACTCAAGGTTCGGGACTTGGCGACGGGTGGCACCGTACCCGATGAGACTGGCACGAGGCAAAACCTTCTGAAACCAGCGCGCTAGATAGTTTTGGGGCTGGGTACGGGGGCCTTGTCGGCAGCGGCGCATATAGTGCGCATCTCGCGAGCCGAACAGCCGAAACGCGACCGAAACGCTCGGCTGAAATGCGCGGCGTCGTTAAAGCCCCAGGAAAAGGCAATCTCACTGACAGTGCGCTTGTCCAGCGACGGATTGCAGAGGTCTCGCTTTGCTCCCTCCAGTCGTTGAGCCCAGATCCAGCTACTCAGCGATTGCGGTTCGCCCTCGAAGACGCGGTGTACCGTACTGGGTGACAACCGCAGCGCAGCCGATATCTTGGCGACCGAAAGGCGTGGATCTCGCAAGCGGTCCTGGGCATAGACCTTGATCTGATCGCGATGAAATGCCGTTGCACAGGATGCTTCCGGAGTGGATGCACCCGGAAGTGAGCAGAGGCCGGCGACAAGTATGTTTTCCACGCTTTCGGCAATCGCTGCGAATGAGCTCCGCTCCAGCGTATCCATGTCGGCTGCCAGTGCGTTGATCATCGAGATCATCAGATGTCCAGCGCCACGCGCGCCACACACGGCCTGCGCGGTCAAGCTATGGGCGTTGCGCAGCCGGGCGCGCAGCACCTGCCCCGGCAGGCGCAGCACATACTGTTGAAAATTGCCCTCAAAGATCAAATCGTAGGGTCTTGTCGAGTCGTAGAGTGCGAAATCGCCCGGGCCGAGCTCGGCAGCTCGACCATCTTGAACAACAGTGCCGCGCCCGGCCGTCTGGATGCTGACCAGGAAGTAATCCTCCGTGGCGCGCGCAATCTTCTCCGGTGTACGCCGCACGACCTGGGCCGCAGCCGTGACTCGTGAAAGCCCAAGGGTGGCAAGCGTCTCTAGCTCAATCGTGCCATGGAAAGGCGCTTCGCGATCAGGCGCGTCGCAATCCAGCTGGACGTAAGTGTCGCAGACGGCCTCTACCCAGTAGGCCAGCCTCTCATGCTCCGCCAACGTATCGGTGGACCAGCACTTCTGCATGGATCGAGCGTAGCACGGGCCGCCTGCTTGTCTATCGAAAACTGCTCATTTGGGATGGAGGATCAAGACTGGCGAGACGTGGAAGCAAGCGCGTAGTCGAGGTGACTGTATGATGTCCATGGAAACCGGTTGAGTTGGGAATGATGCGCAGAGCCGACTGCGCAACCTGGCGAACGCCATCGAACTCGGCTGCCATCTTGCTGAACGGGAGAAACTGCCATGGCGATCATGCACCCAAATTTCCGAGCCGCCGCCATTCAGGCTGCGCCCGTTTTCCTCGATCTCGACGGTACCGTCGACAAGGCCATCAGCCTGATCGAGGAGGCTGCCCGCCACGGGGCGTCGCTCATCGCATTTCCAGAGACCTTCATTCCCGGCTATCCGTGGCATATCTGGCTGGATTCCCCAGCGTGGGGAATGCAGTTTGTCCAACGCTATTTCGACAACTCGCTTGCCTACGGTTCTCCCGCGGCAGAACGGCTCGCGAAGGCCGCCAAGGACAACAAGATGATGGTTGTCATGGGCCACAGCGAGAGGGACGGTGGCAGCCTTTATATGGGCCAGTGGATCATCGGAGCGGACGGTGAGACCATAGCCTTTCGCCGCAAGCTCAAGCCGACCCATGTCGAGCGCACCGTGTATGGCGAAGGCGACGGCAGAGATCTTTCGGTCTTTGATACACCACTCGGTCGCGTCGGCGCGCTGTGCTGCTGGGAGCATCTCCAGCCGCTTTCGAAATATGCGATGTACGCGCAGAACGAGCAGGTGCACATTGCTTCATGGCCCAGTTTCTCAATCTATCGTGGCGCTGCCCACGCGCTCGGCCCTGAGGTCAATACCGCGGCGAGCCAGATTTATGCCGTTGAGGGCGGCTGCTTTGTGATCGCACCGACAGCCACGGTTTCGAAGGAGATGGTGGAGATACTTTGCACGGACGAGACCAAGAAGGTGCTACTGCGCGAGGGCGGCGGCTTCGCGCGAATCTATGCGCCTGATGGTCAACTGTTGCATGAACCCTTGCCGGAAAACACGGAGGGCATCGTCTACGCTGATATCGATCTCGGAATGATCGCCTTGGCAAAGACCGCCGCAGATCCCGCCGGGCACTACTCAAGGCCCGACGTGACGCGCCTCGTGCTGGACAAGACGCCGGGAGATCGGGTGATAGCGGGGCGGCGGGCTCAGAAGGAAGTCGAGCGGCAGGGGGAGGATGCGCCGGTCGTTTCTGCTTCAAGGGCCGAAGTGCTGGCGCAGAAGCGTGCGCAACATGATGAAGCAGCCTGATTGGCTGCGTATCGTCGAAAAGCAATTCAGTCGATCAACACAGCGGGAAGAAGGGTCCAATGCCGAATTTTCCTGGTGCTCTTTTGCTTTCAATACTGTCCGTGGCGCTACTCGGGGTTACTCCTGCCGCACAAGCCGAAGACAAGCTTCCAGCGTCCGCGAAGCTTCACGCAAATGAGGCGTCGCCGGACATTTACAAGCTGTTGGCAGAGAACGAGCATTTTCGGGTGATGCTGGCGACCTGGAAGGCTGGTCAGAGCGACGATTGGCATACCCATCAGGGTGACCTCGTCAACTACAACCTGACCGACTGCGAGCTCAAGGGGGAGCTACCAGGCGGCAAAATGGGCCAACTTGTTCGCAAGAAGGGAGAAGCGGGCTTCAACACCGCGAACAGTACCCACAAGGTCACAAACATCGGGAAGGACGAATGCGTTCTTCTGATCGTTGAGCGCAAGTAGCATGTCTACCTATCTGACGGGAGTCGCCGACGCGATGATGGCCCTGTTGGACGAACTGCTCCCGCCGGACGGCACGGCGGCAAGGCTGTTCGATAGGACCATGGTCGCGAGTTACGTCGCGGCCAAGCTGGCTGGTCCGCCGCAGGACACGAGGGGGTGCGCGACTCTTAAGGGGCCAAAAACACCGAAAATGTCAGAGCGGCCCTTGAAAACACTACAAGATTTCTCGCCTTCCGAGCTGAACACCGTCGTCCACCAACGTTGAGCGGATGCTCAAGCCGCTGCTTCGAACAGCAATTTGAGCTGTTTGCAGATCCCCGATTTGAACCTACCACTCGATAGAATCCGGAGGTTTTGAGCGGCCACCCGGAGCTCTTCCTAACCTGCTCGAATGGGAAACCATCAATTTTTTGGTTGTCGCCCGTTCGGATATCCGATTCGGGCGGGGCAGTCCGGCGCTCGACGTTGACCGTCCCTGAGTCGTAAACGAGTCCCTAATTTGCTGGGAAATAAGCTTGGGGCGGCGCGGTTGCGACTCGGCTTATAGCTTTGGGGATGATCCACAGACTTAACAAGAGACGGAGAGGGGCGATGCCGAATTCATTCGATGTCATCGTTGACGGCAAGGCGGTTGCGAAGCGTTGTTTCGTGCTGTTCGTTGTCGGAGCCTCGGCATTCTCGGGAACTGTGGTTCTGTTGATCCAGGCCTGCCGGGCGGTTGGCTATCCCTGATCAAAGCTATTCTTGCGATATCGCCGGTTCCTGAGTTCGTAACGCAAAAAGCGTCTAATAAAACGTCCAACAAGACGTCCAACATGAAAACCGGACGACTTGCATATGTTGTTGTTTTTGCTGGGAAAGTGAGGTTGAAGATTCTGAATCGGAGCGCTTCACCCGCTCCAAATATCGATTCGTAGCGAATGTTGGTATCGGTGTCCGCGAATGCCGGTGCGTCGACGCAGATCGCTAGCCATACGTCGCCGTAGCTCATCTCGAAGCGGCAGACACGGTCGCAAAAATGCAGGGTCTACTTATCGAAAATCTGCCCGGCGAAGATCGTGGGAAGGTTTCGTCTTCGGAAAGGTCCAGCCGGGCGGACAGCCGGAATGCTGGGTATCCGTTTAACAAGGACGTCGATTATCGCGGGTGCTGAACGCCGGCGGGTCCGCCGCAAATGGCAGGTGCGGGATTGCCGCGGGGGGACGCCAACATCGCTCAGCCGGACGGCGGGTCTGTCTGGGGTAAAGCAGTCGCCATTTTGGCCTCGAGCCGCGCCGCCTTTTCTGGCGTATCGATATATTGCGACAACACCGGCCGAGGGCCGAAGACGTTGCGACATATGATCTGCACCTCCTTTTCACGCCGGCGCACTTCCGTGGTGATGGTCGGCACAAGTGCGGCGTGGGCGCGTATCAGGTCGTCGCTCGACCGATCCTGACTAATCGTCATGCGATAGGAAAACTGCGCGATCGTCCGATTGAGTTGCCGCACTTTGCGAGCGTCCGAGAGATTGCGGTGACGCGAGATCATGTTCGTTGGGCCGCGCTTGCTAGTTCCCCGCACGAGCATTCGCGCGGTTATTGGGAAAACCAACTCGACCTCACCAGAATGGTCATACGGCATGCGCTCATGGAGCGAATGGCTCGGATTGTAGGTGCAGACAGGATTGTCAGATGTGAGAAATGGCGTGTCGGTTTTATTGTGGAGCACCTCGAAGCCGAGCCGAAAGCAGAGATCGCCGAATTCCTTGAACTCGCCGATCATCGCC
Source organism: Bradyrhizobium sp. KB893862 SZCCT0404 (assembly GCF_018130885.1). Lineage (NCBI taxonomy): Bacteria > Pseudomonadati > Pseudomonadota > Alphaproteobacteria > Hyphomicrobiales > Nitrobacteraceae > Bradyrhizobium > Bradyrhizobium sp. KB893862 SZCCT0404. Next base: position 93,600 of record NZ_JAFCLT010000006.1, on the reverse strand, counting down.
AACAGCGTTTCGTGCGGGTTGATTCCGATGGGCACTGTATCGAACTGGCCGGCGTAGCGCACAAGTTCCGGAGGAAGTGCGCCGATCTCTTCAGCGATCTTGTGCTCGCTGCGGAGCTTAGCCTCAATCATTAGGGCATGTCGGTCTCGGGTCGCAGGAACGCGAGCGCGCATGATCGTTTGCATGCCCAAGACGTTGAAAGAAATGGCGGGGGACAGCCGGCGGGCTGCGAGCGCTTTAATCGTCTCCGGCCATACAGTCTCGATGGTGTTCCACAAATCCTCGAAGCGATGGTTCTCCTGACCTCCTTCGGGCAGCTTCTGGGAATAATAGTCTCGCTCGAATCCGATCGCCCGCGGGTTCATCGGATGCGGGTCTTCGGGCGCCTCGCATCGGTAGACCTGTACTCGGCCGCGTTCATCCGCGAAGCCGTCCATATAGACGGCCGAGATAAAGTGATGCCGGCGGTTATTGCGGTTGGCATTACCTCCTTCGGGATTAAGGATGCTGAACGGTCGCACATCATCATCGACGGGCACGTTGCCCCAGGCACCGAAATATGCGGGCGGCTTCGTCATATGCAACCTAGACCGCCCACAAATCGTCGGGGCCGAGATAGCTCAGGTCGAGTTGAACAACATTCTGGGCGACACTTACTCGCACGAGACCGCGCCGATTTGGGTTGAGCGGGTGCTGCAATTGCCCAATCGCATGCCCGTCGGGCGCTAGCACGAGCGGCTGTCCATTCCAGTGATAGAGGCCGACGGGCGTGCCTGGCGGCGCGGGGGCGGCGAACCACTGTACGTTTCCAAGATAGTCACGCCGCGCCCAGGTCCGGTTGTCGGCCGGGGCGAACTCCTGGATGAATTCGAGCCACATCGCGCGGGTCTCGGCGGTAGGCCAATTCGGTTGGGCCGACCAGGCCGCGAGGCCAGGCGAGCGCAACCAAACACGTAGTTCCGCGCCCCTCGTGAAGGTGGCTCCGGTGTCGGTAACGACCTTGATCGCCGCCAGCCGCGAGTTAAAGCCAGCTTGGATCAGGATCGAAGCGGAACGGTTCATGGTGCCCGTTTCGACAGCGGGCACGGCTAACCCCAGCTCATGATCTTCCAGTGCCAGGCTGAACACGCCGACGACATCACCATTGGCGGCGGCGCGGACGCGCAACGCCTCCATGGCCCAAGGTAGGCGATAGACCAGTCCGCCCTCGATGAATTGCAATGCCTCGGCTTCCTGACCGGCGACCATCGCGGCGAGTGGCTGCCCGAGCAACCAGTAGCGCAGGATATCCCGCCAGTTGGCCGGGAATGGGTCGGGCTCGAACGGATAGAAGGCGAAGACCCGCTCGGCGATCCCGATGATGGCCGCGATCGCCGCTTCATGGTCTGCCACCATCAACGCTGCATTGGCTTGGATGAGGAGCTCGTTGGCCTCGGGCGCGATGGCATCGAGAGCGTGACCGGCTTCGAGGCCAAGCCCGGCCAGGAAGTAGCCCCGTCGCGTCGCGGCCGTCGAATTTGCCCAGATGTACCGGCTTCGCGTGAGGAGCGTGGCGCGATAGGCGACGCGCGACGCATCGTCCACGTGAAGCAGGCGACGCTGCCAGAGCGAAGATTGAAGAATATTGTCGAGCGCGGTCTCGATCTGGTCATCCGGCACGTCGGCCTCGCCGATAAGGCTGAGAATGGCGGTATCGAGCGTCGCCATATGGCGTTCCCACTCGTTCAATGCCCGCTCGCGCTTATCGGCCTTTTCGCCGGCGACTTCCGGAAAGGTCCATGCCGCTGCGTTGTTGACGACATACTCGATGAGCTGGTCGAGATTCCCACCAAGGCGCGCGTGCATCCGCCTGAGCAGCGAGAGGATGAGCTGGATAAGGCCGCTCTCCATCTCGCGGGCGCCGAGATCCTCGATCAGTGCGACCCACTCGTTGTGCTTCTTGTTCTTTGCGTCCGCAAAAATGGGATAGAGAACAAGGCCTTCGACATCGACGTAGGCGCGACCGGCGCGGCCGATGACGTTCTTGAACTCGGAGACCTTGATCTTCTCGCCGTGCCGATAGAGCGAATGCATGATGACAGCAGTCGCCGACAAGTTCAGCCCTTGGGCCAGGGTCGGTGATGAGATCGTGACCTTGAGCACGCCTTCGCGCAGGAGACGTTCGACTTCCTTGCGGTACGCAGTCGGCAAGGCCCCATGGTGAAGCGCTACGCCGAGGCGCAGACATTTAAGGATGTCGCTGTCCGGGCCGAGCCATTCCTCGCCGAGGGCGATCGCGGTCTGTAGCATGGCGGGATCGACGGTGAGCAAAGATCCGAGCGCGCCGCGCGAGTGCAAATCGATGATGACCTTGGCGAACGGCTCGACGCTCCGGCGCTCTGGGCAATAGATCAGCACTGTCTGGCCATCGCCGACGAGCCGCCAAGCGGTGGCAAGGCTCAGCTCCTGCTGGTTGTCCGGGAAGAGCCGAGTCCGAAGCTTCTTTGGCGGAACGAACAGCGGTGGCGCCACACCAGTGAGGAATCGAGGCACGAAGGGCCTTTCCTCACCGACGCGAAGATTAAGGCGCGCCGTCGCCGAGCTCCAGGTCACTTCGCCGAAGCGCAGACGCGTTGGGCGCCAGTCGTGCTTGATGGAGCCGCCAGGCTGATCGCGGCGCAGCCACGCAGAGAAGTCCTCGAGCTGGTTTCCGTCAGGAAGAATCGCCGAGAGGCAGACGATGCGGCGTTGATCGGCATCCTGGCGACGCAGCAGGCGCTGAATCTGCACCTCGTATCGAACCTCGCGCTCGCCAGGCCCGATCATATGCCCTTCGTCGAATACGAGAAGTCCGACGTCATCGAGTAGCGATGGATCGTTCCTCAACGCGAAGTCAAGTTTCTCGGGGGTCGCGACGACGACGTCACGCTCGCGGATGGCGTCCTCATCGAAGCCGGACACACCGATGCTGCCGTAGAGTGCGGAGATGGTTTTGCCGAGCGGACCGAAGGTGCGCTGGAGCGTGGTTTCGGTCTGAGCAGAGAGGGCGCGAAGCGGCGTCACGAACATGACCCGTCGTCCGCCGGCCAAACATCTCAGAATGGACAGTTCGGCGATCCGGGTCTTGCCGGCGCTGGTCGGCAACGAGACGACGAGATTGTCGGTCTGATCGACAGCGCGCACGGCCGCCTCGGTTTGCGAAGGCCACAAGTCGACCTCGGCCCTGGAGCGGCGAGCGAGCAGGGCGATGAACAGCTCGCGTAGGCTGGGCCATGAAGCGGCGGCGCCACCGGCGGGAAACAGCGGGACCTTCTCGTGGAAGGTGTTCGACCAGAGATCGGAGAGCAGGTGGATGGCGACTCGATGCACCCACCATTGCGGTAGAAGGTTCAATTCCGCGCAGATGTCGAGACTTTCTCGGAGCTGTGCAATTGCACGATCGACAAGGGCTCGCTCGCCTCGATCAAGCGCAAGCAAGAAAATCGCGAAGGCACCGAAGAAGGCATCGGTCAGTGCAAGGTCAAGGCCCTCGAAGAGGAAGTCATGCCCGTCACGTTCCGGCGCGCCGTCGGCGGCGGGCTCGGCAAGGCGCTGTTGGAAGAGCGCCGCGATGGTCGTGTCTGATCCTCGGCCATTCAGGCGGAAGGCATACACGCGCGCCCGCAGCTCGGTGATGTCTCGACGCATCAACAGGGCGAGCGCCTGTTCGATTGGAGAGAAATTCTCCTCGGCCGCCACGATCGCGAGGAGCGAATAGGCACGAGCAGACAGGTGCGCGAGATGATAGCTCGCGGCCGCCATGATGAAGTGGAAGTTGCGATCTGGCTCGGCGCGATTGCCCTTGGCCATCACGGCCTCAAGCGCGGTCGCCGCCTGCTCGAATGCGATCCGCGCCTGATTCGAGTCGCCGTCGAGTTCGAGGAGGCGCAGCCCTAAGCCAAGCAAGCCATATGCGTAGCTGTGAAGATGGAAACTGAGCTGCGGCGAGAAGCCGGGTGCACCAGGGGGAAGAACGCCATCACGCCAGATCATGGCGCGCGCCTGACCCTGTGCGATAAGTCTGCCGCGAAAACCCGTCGATGCCGCGTCGGCGATGGCGGCTATGATCGCTTCAGGGCTGGTTGGCATCGGCGATAACCTGAGCGTAGACGGCCCCGACGAAAGCGGCATGGCCGTCGACGTGCAGACCAACTCCCCATTGTCCGATCGGACCAGGGTAGGCCTGTAGCGCCTGCGTCAGCAGCGCCTGCGGCGAGTTTCCGGAGAAGGTGAAGAGGAGATGTTTGACGCTCTCGGGCGGGATGCCGTGCCGATAGAGCGCTTCGTCGATCGCATCGACGAGTGGCGCGTCGGTGCCGAGTTCCATCAGCCGGGCTGATATGAAGGACAGCGCATGCGCCGACGGCAGGCCGCTATCCTTGTCGAGGCCGGCTCGCGCCTCCTGTAGCGTCTGGGCGCGCAGGTCGATGCGGCTCTTCGCTTCCGTCTTCAGGAAGCGGAGACGTTGTGTCGCCGGATCGAGGATCATGCCGATGACGTCATCGCCGCGCATCGCCATGTTGCGGTGATCCTTCCAGCGCAACCGCTTGATGGGCGCGCGATAACCGCTGTGCGCGTCGATCCATTCCGTCGCGTAGATCTCGCCGAGGTCGCCCGAACGGATCTGCGGCGTTTGCGGGAGAAGATCGGTGATCATCTTGGCCGCAGCGGGCTTACCCAGCCTCGCGAGCGCGCTGGCGATACGCTCCTCGGCGGCGTAGTGGGCCGGCACCGCGGTCGCAGTAACTTGTACGCCGGTCGCTGAGTCCGCTGGTCGCCCCGTCATGACTCGAAGGTAGTGATTGCCTACGGGCGTGTCGGCGGAGTCGCACCAATCATTGAATTGGACCATGAGCCTCCTCCTTAGCTCGGGAAGAGGTCGCGAACGCGGAGAAAGGGCATGCCTGTTTCGGCTGCCCTGCGCACCTTCCGTTCAAGAACCTGGCTGAGCGGTATCTCGCGGTCGAGCAGCTCATAGAGATCTAGACCGTCCATGCAGATGACGCGCTTGCCTCGACCAAAGGCGACGAGTCCGTCTTCAGAGAAGCCGCTGTTGCTCACAAACAGACCCCTTGTCCAAGCAGCCTTCTGCTCAATCTTGCCGTGGAACGTGTGCAGATCAGCAACCCCGATTGGCTGAGCGTGCCACTTGGCTTCCAGCAGATAGGTCTCGCTGCCGAGCTGGAAGCTGCCGTCGATCTGCTCACCGCGGAGGCGGAACGGTTCTTGTGCGGCCAGACCGAACGCGTCAAACAGGCCTTTGAGGAACGCCTCAAAGGCAAAGCCGCGTGCCTGTGCACTTAGCGCGGAGACTTGCAGCAGCTCGGCTTTTATGGCGGCGATCCTCTGGCGATCGACTACGGGCGCGGATTGGGTTGCTGGCTTTGGAGTCGCGCCGCCGGAGAGACGATCGATCAAGCCTTGATAGCGCGACTGGGCATCGATGACTGGGTCCTTGCCGCCGCTGCGGGCGAGATATTCGGAGCGGTGCTCCCAGAGCGCAGCGAGCAGGCGGACGGCAGTGGCGTCGTCGCAGTTCTGTAGAAAATAGCGTAGCCGTTTCCCCTTGGAGCCACCGTTCGCCGCGTATTTGGGATCGTCGATGTTGACCTTCAGCTCGGACGCGAAAAAGTCCGCGAAGCTCGTGTCGGAAAAGTCCAGCACGAATCCGGGGCCTCGGACGAAGTCAACGAGGTCATCTACAAGGCGGAGGTCGATGGACCGTATCGAGCTAATAGATTGCCTCCCCAACGGACTGCATTGATCTAGTCGTCCTTACAGACGTCTAGAAATGACGCAACTGCGGAAGCGTCGATCGCAACGTCTTATCTTTCATCTTTTCCCAGGAAAGCTGCCCACGGTCGGGAATAACCTTGTTCTGATATTCGGTGAAGCCCCCGATCGGCAGCCACCTAGTTTCGCGTTCTTCGATGTTCCGCTTAAAATCCTCGGCAGGAAACGTCCAGGCCAAACGCCATTGGCAGCAACCGTCGGGGATGCCGGTCACAGGTCCAGCTATTTGAGGGAAGTCCGTCAAACAGTCGGACCAATACGTCATATCCCGGGGCAATTCCTCGAAGCGAGCCTTGGTGTAGTGATAAAGATAGATGAAGCGGTCCTCAAAGCCCGTGAAATCGGAGTCCGGTTGAACGAGCTGGGGATCGCTCTTTGAGATAACGTACCGCCTTGGATTGTAGTCCATCGGGTTTAACACCAAGCCTCGCCGCCCGCTTCAGGTCCGTGCCAGACCCTCACTGAACGCACCTCGCCGGTGTCGATTCCGTTACAGTCGCGAGCCATTTCCAACTAGCATACTTATCTCCTGTCTGACGAAGATGTGTATAGCGCTTGAGGCTTGACCATGAGCGATGACCGGATACAGCCGCGACTTGTGGGATATTTCTGCCGATTTCAAATAGCCTTGAAACGCCCTCATGTCGCAGATCGTGAAAGTGCAAATCTTTAATTCCAAGGAATTGGCATGCGCGCGTAAATCCCGCTCCGATCGCGTCGGTCGTAAACGGAAAGATTTCTTCAGCATTCGATGGCATCGAATTGATAATTCGAAGAGCTACCGACGGAAGATCGCACCAGACATCATTTCCGATTTTTTCGCCTGGATTCTTCATGTCGCGGACTAGAATCCTGCTACCCTCGTTGTCCAAATCCGGTCGGCGAAGGCGCGTGATTTCCTCCTGGCGGCGCGTCGAAAAAATCGCGAATGCAATAACTTTCTGCATTGGCACTGAAGACGGTCGTCTCCTTTGTCGTTCTCCAAAATGAGCCATCAGGAGATCTAGTTCATCTAGTGTGGGGCGTCGATCACGCATGCGGCTCTTGCCGGTCACGCCGAGCCGTTTCGCGACAACGAATGCGTCTTTCATCGCGGCCTGATCAAGCGGATAGCTCCACGCCGGGCGCGCAATTGCGAAGATAGCCGCGAGATGCGAGAGATAGTTGCTGACGGTCTGAGGCTTAACCTTCGCTGCGAGCTGGTTGGCGAAAGCGACAAGGTCGGCGCTGGAAATCGTCGAGCATCGTCGGTTCGCAATCTCGTAGCGCTTTATTGCGTTGAGCACCTGTGTTTTGGTTCGCCCGATCTTCTTCTTTGATTCAGCGACGTAGCGGTCGATAACGTCGGCGAGGGGAGGGTCTCCAAGTTGCTGCCGTTCAAGCGCTCCCGGCGCGGCTAGCTCCCTTTCCCTTTTTTCTAGCCAAGCTGCAGCTGCTTGTTTTCGATCGAACGTCTGAGCTTCGCGGTGCACGATGGCGCCGGCGCGCTTTATAAGAAGCTGAGCCAGATGCGCGGTGGTGCCGTCTTTGCGCTTGCGGGCGATAATGGTTCCCATTACGTGCCTCGTTGAACTAGCAAGAGCGGTACAACATCGCGCTTTTCGGTACAACATTGTTGTACCGACGGGCGAAAAATAGGTGAGAATGGGCGAAAATCGGTGCAAATCGGCGAGGTTTCGGCCCATGCAGAGTAGTAACTAAATGACTGAAATTAAAGAAAAAGGCGTAAATTCAGCTGCTTGGCGGTTTTCCGTGGCCCCCATGATGGATTGGACTGACCGGCATTGCCGGGTGTTCCACCGTCATCTGACGGGCCGGGCGCTGCTCTATACGGAGATGGTGACGACCGGTGCCGTCATTCATGGCGATCGGCAGCGGCTGCTTGGCTTCGACGCGAGCGAGCATCCTGTCGCGCTTCAGCTCGGCGGGTCGGATCCGCGCGACCTCGCTGAGGCTGCGCGGATCGGCGAGGGCTTCGGCTATGACGAGATCAACCTCAACGTCGGCTGCCCGTCAGATCGCGTGCAGAACGGCCGCTTCGGCGCCTGCCTCATGGCGGAGCCGGCGCTGGTGGCGCGATGCGTCGCTGCGATGAAGGCCGCAGTTGCGGTGCCCGTCACCGTGAAGTGCCGCATCGGTATCGACGAGCAGGATCCGGAAGTCGCCCTCAACGCGCTTGCGCGCGCGGTGGTCGCCGCGGGCTGCGACGCGCTGATCGTGCACGCGCGGAAGGCCTGGCTCAACGGTCTGTCGCCGAAGGAGAACCGTGATATTCCGCCGCTCGACTATGATCGCGTCTATCGCCTCAAGCGCGCCATGCCTGACGTGCCCATCATCATCAATGGCGGCGTTCCAGGCATAGACGCGGCGAAAGCGCATCTTCAGCACGTCGATGGCGTGATGCTCGGGCGCGCTGCTTATCAAGACCCGTGGCGGCTGCTGTCTGTCGATTCCGAGATCTTCGGTGAAGCCGCGCCGCATGCGACCATGCAGGACGCGTTCGAGGCGATGACGCCCTATATCGAGGCACAGCTCGCGCGCGGCACGCGGCTGCACGCCATCACGCGGCATTTCGTCGGCGCATTCCACGCCGTTCCCGGCGCGCGCGCCTTCCGCCGCCATCTTGCCGAGCAAGGCGTGAAGCCGGGCGCTGGACTCGACGTGCTGCGCGATGCGATCGCGCATGTCGGTGCACGCGCGCCGGCAGAGGCAGCGGCCTAGCCGCCAACATCTTGAAGAGCCGGATCGCAGCATCCGGCTCTTCGTCAATCGTTCTCAGCGGAACAGGTCGAAGTGATAGTTCACGCCGACGCGGAAGGTGTGGAATTTCGCGGCATTCCAGTCCGGCAAATCGTCGTGCTTGAACTCGGTGTAGAGATATTCGGCCTTGGCCGACCATTTCGGCAGGAATGCCCACTCGACGCCGCCGCCCGCGGTCCAGCCCATCTTCATCTTGTTGATCGGGCCGTCCTTCAGTTCGCCGGCGGCAAGGCCGGCGGTGCCAAAGAACAGCAGCCGTGAATCCATCGTCGCGATACCGGCGCGGGCGCGGCCGGTCATGTACCAGGGAACGCTCACCGCAGCACTGTTGAGGGCGTCGTGGTTCTTGATGTCGCCGCCTTCGAAGTCGTTCTCGATGCCGACCACGAACATCGGCGAGAGCTGATAATTGTAGCCGATCTGCACGCCGCCGACGGCGCCCTTGACCTTGCCGCCGCTGACGCCGACCAGATTGTTGAAGGCATCGTCGCCGCTTTCGGCATAGCCGGCATTGAAGCCCGCGTAGAGACCGGTCCACGAATAGACCGGCTGCGGCGCCGTGTAGGCGGAGGCGGGTGCCGCATAGCGCGGCGACAGGTCCGCAGCGCTGGCGGTGCCTGCGGCGAAGGCCGCGGCAAGGGGCAGGGCGCGCATCGCGCAGCGTAGGGCAGCTCTGGCAGTCATGATCTCAATCTCCCACTTGGCCGCGTTCCCCCTGGGAATGCGGCACTCGTCAAACCCCGATCCGGGAATGGCGTCCGTTATAAACCGACTAGACGGTTTGTAAATAGCCCGGAAGCCACACTCCTGTGCATTCGATGGATCGCCCGGGTCGTGGCGGGAGTGGAAGGATTAGTCGATCGCCGTGCGCTGGCGGCGCGAGCTGCCCTGGAGCTCGGGATAGCCGGTGAGCATCAGCTTGTCGGCGCGAACGCCCCAGCTTTCCAGGCGGTCGAGGAAGCTCATGCCGAGCAGATTGGTCTTCATCTGTCCGCGCTGCACGACGAGCGCCGGCACCGATTTCTCGACGAGATGGCCGACCGCGAGGCGGTCGATCGTGAGCCGCGCCGCCTTTGTGTGGCCGCCCGCGGTCTCCAGGTCGACATTGTATTCGAGCATCTCGAGCGGCAGCCCGATCGCCTTGGCGGTTTCCCAGGTCAGCACCACGGAGGTCGCGCCGGTGTCGATCACCATCGGCGCGGCGACGCCGTTGATCTTGGCGCGCAGTGCGAATTCGCCGCCCTGGCCGCGTGGGATCTGCACGGCCGGCGCCGGGGAGGCGGTCTGTCCGCGGAAGATGTGCGACACCTTGTGGCTCGCGCGTGCGATCCGGTCGGGATCGCCATAGGCGACGACGGCGCCAGCCGTGCCGGCGAGCATGACGAGGACGAGGAGGAAGCGGATCATCGCGCGCCCCCACGAGCGCGCGAGCCCGTCAGCCGCGTTTCGGCGATCCGCCGATCGGCGTCAATCCGGCGTCGGCCATCCGCGCGGGCAGCAGCGCCATGACCGAGAGTCGTTCCGCGCTGTCCATGGCGTGCCAGCGCGCGATCTCCGGCAAGGTGCGGCCGCAGCCGAAGCACAGCTTGGTCTTGGGATCGATCATGCAGACGGCGACGCACGGCGTTTCTTTGCTCATTCGGACATAGTGGAGGATTGTCGGGCATGTCGGCAAGCATCTGGTTAAGAGCCCGTGCCTGCGCTCATGATCGGCTTGTGGCGCGGCCGGCGCTTCTCGTCGGGCACCATGGAACCTTCGGGCTGGAGCGGCGGAGAATCGTCCGAGAGCGGCGCCAGCGCGCTCATCACCCGCTCCGGCGGGAAGGTGACGATCACCTCGGTGCCGATCCGCAGCTTCGATTTCAGCGTGAACGTTCCGCCATGCAGGTCGATCAGGTTCTTGGCGATCGGCAGGCCCAGGCCCGCACCCTGTTCGGCCGACTTGATCGAGTTGGAGCCCTGGCCGAACGAGGCGAGCACCACCGGGATCTCATCCTCGGGGATTCCGGAACCGGAATCCCGCACCGAGAGGTATTGTCCGCCCGAGGCGGTCCAGCCGGCCTTGAGCCAGATCTCGCCGCCTTGCGGGGTGAACTTGATCGAGTTCGAGAGCAGATTAAGCACGACCTGGCGGATCGCGCGCTCGTCGGCCCAGAGCCGCGGCATGGCCTGCTCGAACACCTCATGGATGGTAATGCCGCGGCTGGACGCGCGCAGCTTCATCAGATGATGGCAGTCGGCGACGATGCCGACCAGCGACACCGCTTCCTCGTTGAGCTCGTAGCGGCCGGCCTCGATCCGCGACAGGTCGAGGATTTCATTGATGAGGTTGAGCAGGTGCACACCGGAATTATGGATGTCCGCCGAGTACTCCTTGTAGACCGGCACTGCATGCGCGCCAAAGATCTCGCTCTTCATCACCTCGGAGAAGCCGAGGATGGCATTGAGCGGCGTGCGCAGCTCGTGGCTCATCTGCGCGAGGAAGCGCGACTTGGCGACGTTGGCGGACTCGGCGCGGTGGCGCGCCTCGTCCGAGATCGCCTTGGCCTGTTCCAGCTCGCCGATCAGTGCGTCCTTCTCGGCGCGGGCCTCGAGGGTGGCGAAGGTCGAGGAGTGCAGCCGATGCGCCAGCAGCACGAAATAGCCTTCGGCCGCGATCGCCAGCGCGGCCAGGATGTAATTGTCCAGCGAGCCGGTCATCACGAAGCTCAGCGCCATCGCGACCGCGACCGGGGCGGTGGCGGCCAGCGCTGCGATCGGCAGGTTCGCTGCCAGCATGCTCGACACTGCGATCACCAGCAGCATCAGGAACATCATCAGCGTTTCCGTGACCATGTCGAGCACGGGATGGATGAGGATCGCCATCCAGCACAGGCCATAGAGCAGGTCGAGCACGACGAAGCGGGTGCGCCAGGCGCGCGTTGCCGCGGGCGAGGTGGGCTCGGCCAGGAAGCGATGGCAGCTGCGGATCAGCGCGGCATGAATGCAAAGCATGCCGGCGGTCCAGGCCGCGGCCGGGATCGGCTGCATCCACAGCCCGAACAGCACGCCGGTTGCGACCACCAGCAGCATCACGACGTAGGAGGCCGACAGCCGTGTCTGGGCATATTGGCGCAGCATCTCGGCGTCGAAGGCCGGCCGGGTTCCGCTGGTCGACGTTAACTTATCGCGCGCCTCGCGCACCCGTTGCGACGCAGCCCTTCGGCTGCTCGCCGATGGAGCGCTTACCGGCTCGGCCGGAAGCTGGACAACTTCAGGCTTTTCAGCGGGGTTACTCATCGAACAACAACGATTCCTGCCCGCGCCGGGCGCGGGCCTTCTGCATTGTCTATCTCTGGCAAGAAATCCTTAAGAGGTGACTTAAGGAGCTAAAGAATTACGTTAACCCGGCGTTAATTTCCTGCCGGTCCGCGGCCTCAGTGCAGCGCGCCGTGCTGGGCGATGTACACCACTGCGCCGGCCAGATAGCCCGCCAGCGCGGGGCCGGCGATGCGGCGGGCGTACCAGAGGAACTCGATCCGCTCGAGGCCCATGGCGGCAACGCCCGCGGCCGAGCCGATGATCAGGATCGAGCCGCCCGTGCCGGCACAATAGGCGATGAACTCCCAGATGAAGCTGTCCGCAGGATAATGCGCGAGGTCGTACATGCCCATGGTCGCGGCGACCAGCGGCACGTTGTCGATGATGGCGCTGAGCAGGCCGAGCACGATCACGATGATGTCCTGGCGGCCGATCGTCGCGTCGAGCCATTTGGCCACCATCGACAGCAGGCCGGCATGGTCCAGGCAGGCGACGGCGAGCAGGATGCCGACGAAGAACACGATCGAGCTCATGTCGATCCGCGTCAACGCGTGAACCAGCCTGAGCGGCTGGCGGACATGCTCGTCCTTGTGACGGTGCACGATCTCGCCGACCAGCCAGAGCACGCCGAGTCCGAACAGGATGCCCATGAACGGCGCCAGATGCGTGATCGCCTTGAACACGGGCACCGCGATCAGCGTGCCGAGCCCGAGATAGAACATCAAATTGCGCTCGAACCTGTCGACAGCCAGGACTCCATCGTCCTTCGGCGGCGGTGCGATGGTCTTGCCCCTGAGCGAGAAGCTGATGAAGACGAGCGGCACCAGCAGATTGAGCAGTGAGGGCAGGAACACCGCGCCCATGATCTTCACCGGCGTGATCTGTCCGCCGATCCACAGCATGGTCGTGGTGACGTCGCCGATCACGGTCCATGCGCCGCCGGCATTGGCGGCGATGACGATGAGGGAGGCGAACAGCAGGCGGTCGTCGCGACGGGCGATCAGCTTCTGGATCAGCGAGATCATGACGATGGTGGTCGTCAGATTGTCCAGGATCGCGCTGAGGAAGAACGTGACGAAGCCGATCAGCCAGATCAGCGTGACCTGGCTCGTGGTGCGGATCAGCGAGGTGATGACCTCGAAGCCATCGTGGGCGTCGATCACCTCGACGATGGTCATCGCGCCGATCAGAAAGAAGACGATCTGCGCGGTGGAGCCGACGGATTCGTCGAGCTGCCGGCCGACCAGCGCATGGTCGCCCGTCGCGACCGCGTAGATGGTCCATAGCAGCCCCGCACCGAGCAGTGCGGAGGCGCTCTTGTTGACGCCAAGCGGGTGCTCGAGCGCGATCGCCGCATAGGCAAGGACGAAGATGGCGGCGATCGCGATCAGCAAGGCGGGAGCAGTTCTTCAGGTCTCAGCGATTGAGGCGCGCGAGCAGGCTCGACGTATCCCAGCGCTTGCCGCCCATCTTCTCGACTTCGGCGTAGAACTGGTCGACCAGCGCGGTGACGGGCAGGTTGGCGCCGTTGCGGCGGGCTTCCGCGATCGCGATCGAGAGGTCCTTGCGCATCCATTCGACTGCGAAGCCGAAATCGTACTTGTCATCGTTCATGGTCTTGTAGCGGTTCTCCATCTGCCAGGACTGCGCTGCGCCCTTGGAGATGGTCTCGATCACATCGGCGACGTCGAGGCCGCTCTTCTTGGCGAAGTGGATGCCCTCGGAGAGGCCCTGCACCAGACCGGCGATGCAGATCTGATTGACCATCTTGGTCAGCTGGCCGCTGCCGGCGGGCCCGAGCAGCTTGCACATGCGCGCATAGGCGGCCGTGATGATCGGCTCGGCGCCGGCATAGGCATCCTGTGCGCCGCCGCACATCACGGTGAGCACGCCGTTCTCGGCGCCGGCCTGGCCGCCGGAAACGGGAGCGTCGATGAACTTGAAGCCGGCCTTGGTCGCGGCCGCATCGAGCTCGCGCGCGACTTCGGCGGAGGCGGTGGTGTGGTCGACGAAGGTCGCGCCCTTCTTCATGCCGGCGAACGCGCCGTCAGCGCCGATCGTCACCGAGCGCAAATCGTTGTCGTTGCCGACGCAGCACATCACGAAATCCTGGCCCTCCGCGGCGGCCTTCGGGGTGGCCGCGGTCTTGCCGCCGAACTTGTCCGCCCATTCCTTCGCCTTGGCCGCGGTACGGTTGTAGACGGTGACCTCATGGCCCCCTTTTTTCACGAGGTGTCCGGCCATGGGGAAGCCCATCACGCCGAGACCGAGGAAAGCGACTTTAGCCATTGTGGTACCTTGTCCGTAGTTTGAGTTTTACGGTTATAGCCGGGCGAGGGACGCCCAGGCGGCAATTTGAGGTTCCGCCGAGGAAGCGGACCGGGGGCACCATAAACCCTATGGGCCGGAGGGCAACGGCTTCGTTTGGCGGCCTCCTGTGCTAGGATGGCGGACCTCAAGGACTTCAAAACAAGGGAGCGAAAAGCATGGGCGGCGTGAGCGTTGGTGTCCTCGATCACTTCAACATCCGGACCCGGAATCTGGCCGAGACGGTTCGCTTCTACGAGGACGTGCTGGGCCTGGAGAAAGGCGCCCGGCCGAATTTCGCCTTCCCGGGGGCCTGGATGTACAGCGAGGGCAAGGCGGTGGTGCACCTCGTCGATATTTCGCCGACCCAGGAGCCACAAAAGCCGGATTCCGGCGTTGTCCACCACGTCGCCTTTGTCAGCCGCGGGTTTGACGGCATGAAGCAGCGGCTGGCGTCCAAGGGGATGACATTCGACTCCCGCCAGGTGCCCGGCGGCGACCTCTGGCAGATCTTCGTCCACGACCCCAACGGGGTCATGATCGAGCTGAATTACGAGGCCGCCCTGGAGCAGGGGACCGCGCCTGCCGAGATGGCAGACGATATCGGCAGGCAGTAGCCTTTTGGGCGTTTCCGCTCTAATGGGGCATCCTAAAGTCCTGAGCATGATCCGGCCGGAACACCGCTTCGCACGTTTCCGGATCATGCTCTCTGCAGGAGATGCGCTTTGAGCGTGACGCAGCAACAGGTTCTCGACAGCCTCGCCCGGATCAAGTCGCCGCGCGGGGTCGCGCTCACCAATGCCAATGTGCTGAGCCCGATCAGCGCCTCCGACGGCAAGGTGTTCTTCTCGATCAATGTCGATGCCGCCGAGGCGCGGGCCTGGGAGTCCATCCGGGGCGAAGCCGAGGCCGCGGTGCGCGCCATTCCCGGCGTCACCACCGTGATGGTGGCGCTGACCGCCGAGCGCAAGGCGGGCTCCGCACCGCCGCCGCCCCCGCAGCCGAGCCGCGGCGCGCCCGGCGTGCAGCCGGTCCACGCCCACAAGCCGCCGCCGCAGGGCGGCGCCCAATCGCCGATGGCGCGGCAGTCCGAAATTCCGGGCGTCGCCGCCGTGATCGCGGTCGCCTCGGGCAAGGGCGGCGTCGGCAAGTCGACCACCGCGCTCAACCTGGCGCTCGGCCTGCGCGACCTCGGCCTCAAGGTCGGGCTGCTCGATGCCGACATCTACGGCCCCTCGGTGCCGCGCCTGACCGGCCTGCACGAGAAGCCGGAGCTGGACGGCGAGCGCAAGATGATTCCGCTTCGCCGCTTCGGCCTTGCCATCATGTCGATCGGCTTCCTCGTCGAGGAAGAGACCGCGATGATCTGGCGCGGTCCGATGGTGATGTCGGCGGTGACGCAGATGCTGCGCGACGTCGCCTGGGGCCAGCTCGACGTGCTCGTCGTCGACATGCCGCCGGGCACCGGCGACGCCCAGCTCACGCTGGCGCAGAACGTGCCGCTGAAGGGCGCCGTGATCGTCTCGACCCCGCAGGACCTGTCGCTGATCGATGCCCGCCGGGGCCTTGCGATGTTCAAGAAAGTCAACGTGCCCGTGCTCGGCATCGTCGAGAACATGAGCTATTTCCAGTGCCCGCATTGCGGCACGAAATCCGACATCTTCGGCCATGGCGGGGCGCGGCACGAGGCCGAGAAGCTCGGCGTCCCGTTCCTTGGCGAGATCCCCTTGCACATGGCGATTCGCGCCACTTCGGACGCCGGCAACCCCGTGGTCGACAGCGAGCCGGACGGGCCCCATGCGGCGATCTACCGCGCCATTGCGGGACAGGTCCGGGACCAGCTCAAGGGCGTCATCGCCACGGCCTGAGGCTTTCAGGCCAATCCATTGGGGGCATGCGACTTTCGTAGACCCCCGTCATGCCATTGTCGCGTTCCGAAACCGGGCCGTCCGTGTTAAAGGCCACGGCAGTCAAGCCCCTTCGGTGCGACGCGGCCCATAACGCGTCGCCGGCATGAGCGGCGGCAAAGAGGAAGTCTAGGGGAAACGCCCCAGCAAGGAGAGACCTGAAGATGAAGCGTCGTGATTTTCTGAAAGTGTCGGCAGCAGGCGCGGCGGCGACCGCCGCGGTGGCCTCGCCGGCGATCGCGCAGTCCTCGCCCGAGATCAAGTGGCGCCTGACGTCGAGCTTCCCGAAGTCGCTCGACACCATCTATGGCGGCGGCGAGCAGCTGGCGAAGTACGTCGCCGAGATGACCGACAACAAATTCCAGATCCAGGTGTTCGCCGCCGGCGAAGTCGTCCCGGGTCTCCAGGCGCTCGATGCGACCTCGAACGGCACGGTCGAGATGTGCCACACCGTCTCCTACTACTATGTCGGCAAGGACCCGACCTGGGCGATCTACGCCTCGGTGCCGTTCGGCCTCAATGCGCGCCAGCAGAACTCCTGGTGGTACCAGGGCGGCGGCGAGCAGCTCGGCAACGAGTTCTTCAAGAAGTCGAACGTGATCGGCTTCCCCTGCGGCAACACTGGCACCCAGATGGGCGGCTGGTTCCGCAAGGAGATCAAGACCGTTGCGGACCTCTCGGGCCTCAAGATGCGCATCGGCGGCATCGCCGGTCAGGTGCTGCAGAAGGTCGGCGTCGTGCCGCAGCAGCTCGCCGGCGGCGACATCTATCCGGCGCTGGAAAAGGGCACCATCGACGCGGCCGAGTGGGTCGGCCCCTACGATGACGAGAAGCTCGGCTTCGCCAAGGTCGCCAAGTACTACTACTATCCGGGCTTCTGGGAAGGCGGTCCGACCGTCCACGCCTTCACCAACCTCGACAAGTGGAATTCGCTGCCGAAGAACTACCAGGCAATCCTCACCAACGCGGCCGCCAATGCCAACAGCTGGATGGCCGCGCGCTACGACATGCAGAACCCGGCGGCGCTGAAGCGTCTGGTTGCCGGCGGCACCCAGCTTCGTCCGTTCACCAACGAGGTGCTCGAAGCCTGCCTCAAGTCGACCAACGAGCTCTGGGCCGAGATCTCGGCCAAGAACGCCGACTTCAAGAAGTCGATCGACGCGATGCAGGCCTACCGCTCCGACGAATATCTGTGGTGGCAGGTCGCCGAGTACACCTACGACACCTTCATGATCCGCGCGCGCACCCGCGGCTGATCTCTCAGGCAAGTCGCAAACACCGGAAAAGCCCCGCCTCGAGGAGAGGCCGGGCTTTTTCTTTGCCGCCGCGCATCGAGGTCCAAAACAAAACGTCGAAAACAACCCCATGCACAGTAGAGAGGCGGCGAGGGCGCATTGCCCAGTGGATGCTGCCAACAGTCTGGCGTGCTGGAGGAATTTGTCGGAAGCGGCAATCGTCGTGCAATTGAGGCCGAAATTGGACTGCTGGGCTGAGCGGGAGATTCCGTTTGGCTTGATCGGCCTCACAGGACAGCCCGAACGACCTCGTCGTTTGACGCGCCCGCTGCTTCCACATCGTCATTGCGAGCGCAGCGAAGCAATCCAGAATCTTTCCGCGGAGGGACTATGGATTGCTTCGCTGCGCTCGCAATGACGGGCGGATGGAATTGAAATCAACGCGGCCATTTGACTCGTCGGGCAAAACAGTGGCATAAAGCAATTATCGAAAAATCCGAAATGGCGGCGTGCGGTCTAAGTGAGGATGTCGATGCACTTCGATCCAGATGGGGTTCAACGCGCGCTGCGCAAGGCGTGGTCGTTGTCGACATCCAGCCAGTGGACCGCGGACAACCCGGCGGCGGGGCAATGCAACGTCACCGCGCTGCTGATCCACGAGCTCTTCGGCGGCGATTTGCTGAAGACGCCGCTGCCGGCCGGAGATCATTTCTACAATCGGATCGAAGGCCGGCGCTACGATTTCACGGCGAGCCAGTTCGATCAGCCGATCGCTTACATGGACTTGCCGACGGACCCGGCCGATGCGGAGCAGGGCGCAACGAGCAGCCAATTGGCCGCACTCAGAACAGAGTTTCAGACGCATCGCACGGAATCGCGCTAGGTTGAAAAGCCGTCGTCCTGCTTGATTCCGGCACGGGTTCATCGTTAGTGCGGAGCCGACTGGGCGCGAGACTGGAGCCGATCAGGTGTGGCGACTTGTGTTGTTCTTTGCCATGACGTGCGCTGCGCATGCCGAGGACCTGGTTGGAAAGCGAGTGCCGCCCTTTCCGGATGGACTGCAACAAGGGGGTGGGTCGTGTATCTCCGCCGGCACCCAGGATCCGTGCCGACGGCGTGTCAGCGTCCTCATCAACGCGGCGGGCAAGCAGATCGGAGTCTACGCATCCATCTCTGACGGCCATGACGAGAAGGGCAGGCCATATGGGATTGTCACGGACCTCGTTCCGTATCCGAAGATTCGCAAAGGGTATCATCTGGATTGGGGCAGCTGCCGATACGACAGAGTCGAAGACGGCGCCGTCGTGGCCGTTGTCCGAGACTCGAAGCGCCGCTGGTTACCAGCCGTTGAGTGGGCTTATCGGGTGGACAGCGCCTCTGGCAAGCTCGTCAATCTCGATCCAGCGCGCGTCGATTGCTTCAACACGGCGCTGGAGGCCGACTAGCCCCCGGGAACGTTGCAGGATGGGTAGAGCGAAGCCAAACCCATCATCGCGGCAGCGGATGACCCACTGCGCTTCTATTGCTTGAGCAGGCAGCGATGGGTTTCGCTTCGCTCTACCCATCCTACGTGCTGCGTGCTCCACCGCGCGCCGGTCAGTGTTGCGCTGCTTTCCAGTCGCGCTTGATCTTCTTGGCCAGCGACCATTTGTGAACTTCGGTCGGGCCGTCGTAGATCCGGAATGCGCGGATTTCGCGGAAGGCCTGCTCGACGATCGTCTCGGTCGAGACGCCGGTGCCGCCCATTACCTGGACGCAGCGATCGGCGACGCGCATCAGCGCTTCCGACACGGCAACCTTCGCCATGGAGCTTTCGCTCGTCCCGAGCGAGCCGGTGTCGAGCACGCTCGCGCACCAGTCGATCATCAGCTCCGATTGCTTGAGATCGATCAAATTCTCCGCCAGCATGAAGCCGACGCCCTCGTGATCGACCAGCGGTTTGCCGAACGCCTGGCGGCGGCAGGCGTAGTCGGTGGCGATTTCGTTGGCGCGGATCGCCAGGCCCAGCCAGCGCATGCAGTGCGACAAGCGGGCAGGGCTCAGGCGGATCTGGGCATATTTGAAACCATCGCCGGACGCGCCGAGCATCTGGTCGGCAGGCACACGAAGATTTTCGATGTCGATCTCGGCATGTCCGCCGGGCATCGAGCTGTCGATCGTATCCAGCACGCGCACCGTGCGGATCGCGGGATTGGGCAGGTCGACGAGGAACATGCAGGCGCCGTCGTTCGACTTCGCCATGACGATACCGACTTTTGCGCCCTCGGCGCCGGTGATGAACTTCTTTCGTCCGTTGATGATCCAGTGATTGCCGTCCAGACGGCACGTCGTCTGCATCATCGACGGATCGGATCCGGCGCCGCCCGCATCCGCAGGCTCGGTCATGAAGAACGCCGAGCGCGCCTTGCCCGACACGAGCGGCTCGAGGAACCGCGATTTCTGCTCGCTGCTTCCGACCTTGCCCAGCAGATACATATTGCCTTCGTCGGGCGCCATGGTGTTGCACGCCAGCGGTCCGAGCGGCGAAAGGCCGGTCTTGATCAGGGCCTTTGCGGTCTCGCGTTGCGTGAGATGAGATCCGTCCGGCAGAATATGCGGCGTCAGGACGCCGGCCTTGTGCGCCTTGTCGCGCAGCTCCTGCACGAGCTCATCGCTCGGGCCGTGAGGACCTGTCCGTGGATCCTTCTCGTAGGGAATGACCTCGGCGCGGATGAACGCTTCGATCTTCGCGGCAAGGCTGTCGTCTTGATGGGACATTACTAACTCCGGTCGACACCCGCCCCGGCGGAGCGCTGGCTCTCGATCACTCGTGCTCGACCGCGGCGTTCGCAGGGGATTGAGGCCATCGGTCACGGTGACGCGAGCTCGTTATATAGACGGGCCGGATTTGAGCAACACCGCCCGTTTTGCCGCCGCGCGGAAGGCGCGGTGCAGGCTCATTCAATCACTTCGTCGGCGCTGGCCAGCAATGTCGGAGGCAGCGAAAGGCCGAGGGCTCTGGCCGTCTTCAAATTGACGACGGTCTCGAACTTCGTCGGCTGCTGGATCGGCAGATCGGAAGGCTTGGCGCCCTTTGCGATGCGGTCCACATAGGCCGCGAGGCGCCGGTATTGCTCGGACTGCAGCGGCCCGTATGTGCAGATGGCACCGCTTCTCGCGAAAAGGGACCATGCGGCGGTCGCCGGGATGTGCTGATCCGAGGCGAAGTCGAGGATCAGTTTTCGATTCTGGACCGCAAAGCCGTCCGAGAAGATCGAGACGGCTTGGACCGGTTTGGTCTTGATGCCGGCAAAGGCGTCTTCCAGTTCCCTCAGCGAGGCAGTTGGATAGTAATCGATATCGACGCCGAGGCGCTGCCCGGCTTGCTCGGAATTGGCCTTCTCGAGATTGACGCCGTGATGCTCAGGGTTCGCGATGATGGCCACGCGCCGGAGTCCCGGAACGATGTCGCGCAGGATCTCCAGCCTCTTGCCGTTGAGCTCGGCGGCCATCAGCGTGACGCCCGTCATGTTGCCACGCGGGCGCGCGAGAGTGTCGGCGAAGCCTGCCGCCACGGGATCGCCGCTGAAGATGTAGACCAAGGGAACGGGCAAAGAGAGCTTTGAGAGTTCGGATACGGCAGCCCCTTGAGCGACGATGAGCTTGACACCGGACCTCACCAGCTCTGCCGCAAGTGCGGGCACGTCACTGACCTGGTCGTTGCCGAACCGATAGTCGATGAAAAGGTTCTGTCCCTCGGCATAGCCGAGGTCGCTGAAGCCCTGGCGCAGGGCCGCAAGGTACGGCGTGAGGCTCGCTTCGCGCTGTGCTGTCAGCCATCCGATCTTGAGCGCTTTCGGGTTGCTCTGCGCAGCAACAGTCCGGGAGCAGCTTGCCATCGATGCGGCCAAGACCAAAAACGAGCGCCGGTCCATCTTCTCACCGTTCCGTCTCATTCAGGCCGGGGCCCGGCCGCAAATTCTTCCGCGAGGCTGATCGAGCAGGGGACGGGCTCGTTATACAGACGGGGGCCGAGTTTGAGCAACAGCCGCGCGGGCAATCGCCTATTCCGACGCCCGCGTCGGAGCCGGGGTCAGTCGGCGATTTCTGGTTCCTGAGCGTCCGCTTGTCTTTTGCCGGTGTCGGAGCGTCGTGCTGCCCGGTACCGGCCGGGCGATTGGCCGTGATGCCGATGGAACAGTTTCGAAAACGCCGCCGCCGTCTCGTAGCCGACCCGGCTCGCAATCCGTGCGATGGGCTCGTCGCTGGTTTCCAGCAGGAACGCCGCTTCCGCCATCCGGCGTTCGATCACGTAGCGATGCATGGACTGACCAACGAGCTTGGTAAAACGCGCCGAAAACACCGAGCGACCGAGCCCCACGCGCTGACCGAGGTCGCTCAGCGTCCACGTCTGCTCCGGGTTTTCGTGGATCAGCTTCAGCGCCGGTCCGATGTGCGGATCGGATATGGCCCCGAGCCAACCGCCTTGTCCGGGACTGAGAGAAGCGATCCAGCTTCGGAGCACTTCGACAAAGAGCACTTCCGTCAATCGCGACAGCGCGACGCCTTGGCCGGGGCGCTCGGTCGCGGACTCGCTGACCATGCGGCGCAGGATCGCTTCGAGCCAGCCGCCATCCGCCGTCGGCTTCAGAAGGAGCACGGGCGGCAGCAGCTCTAGCACATTGCCGAACAGTGGCCGTGACACCGTGAAGTTGCCGCAGATCATGGTCGCGTGCGGCTTCGTACGGCTGCCGTGTCGAACGACGCCAAGACGCGGGGACATCCGATCAATATCGATGATCCGCAGCGGCTTGGCCCGGCGATCCGAATAAAACACATGGGGCTCGCCACGTGTGATGACGACAAAATCGCCAGCGGTCATCTGCATTTCCTCACCCTGTCCAAGCGCGAGGGTCGCTGAGCCATGGCTGAGGTAGTGAAACAAGGCGTAGGGGCGCGTCGGCAACTCAAGGTGCCAGGGATGGCCGAGCTCGAAGTGAAAGAGCAGCGTCCCACCGAGACGAACGCGATCCAGCACCTGGGCGAGGATGTCCATGCCGTGCAAGTTAGTCCGATGGACGATCGGACACAACATCCGGACGATTGATCGCTGTTGGCCGAAGCTCTGCGGACTACCTCATCCCGCGGCGGGCCGACGCCAGGTGGGGCAACCATTTCGCCAACGGCGGATGGAAAACCGCGATCTTACTGGAAACGCCTGTCCATTCCCTCCCCGGACTTCATTCGTCCGACATTCCAACAGGATCATTCAATGCGAAACATCCTTCTTTCAGCTGCCACCGTACTCCTGGCCGGGTCAACGTTGACGGGCTTTGCCCGTTCAGCCGAGTTGCCCAAGGGCGCAGCCCACAACATCGTGCTCGTGCACGGCGCCTTCGTGGATCAGACGAGCTGGCAGCCTGTTGCCGATATTCTCACGAAGAAAGGCTACAACGTCACGCTCGTCGAAAATCCGCTCACCTCCCTGCAGGCCGATGTCGATGCGACCAAGCAGGCGCTCGCAAAGCAGGCGGGCAAGACCGTTCTGGTCGGCCACTCCTGGGGCGGCTTTGTGATCACGCAAGCCGGCGACGATCCCAAGGTTTCGGCGCTGGTCTATGTGTCCGCCTTCGCGCCGGAGGTGGGTGAATCCCTTGCGGCGCTGTCAAAGGCCGGCCCGCCGACCGAAGGCGGCAGCGCGATCCATCCCGACGCGAAGGGCAATCTGTACATCGATCCCAAGGTGTTTCCGTCGGCTGTCGCGGCCGACCTTCCCCCGGAGATCGGCGAGCATCTGGCTCACTCGCAGCTTCCGTTGAGTGTCGCCGCGTTCGAGGCCCCCGTCACCATTGCGGCCTGGCACGACAAGCCGACGTTCGACGTCATCACGACGAAGGACAGGGTCATCGCGCCCGAGGCCCAGAAGTCGTTCGCGGCCAGGATGAAGGCCCAGACGACGGAAGTCGCCGGCAGCCACGCCTCGCTCGTCGTGCACGCGAAAGAAGTCGCCGAGGTCATCGAAAAGGCGGCGCTTGTGAAGTGAACGGACTACTCCCGGCGCGAAAGCGCCGGGAGATCTCGCGGGCCAGCGCAGCCGGGCGCCTGGCATCATCCACCGATCAACCTGTCGAATGCGAGCAGCAATCCGAACGTGATGCCGGTCACGGCAAGGAACGCGGTGAAATAGAGCAGGCGGTACATGATCGAACGATCCAGGGGTTGTGCAATCCAGACAACGGACACGCCCCTTGATGGTTCTCCCGGAAATTCAGGAGGAGGGCCGCCGAGGCCGAGGGATGGCGCCCAAATTGCACCGAGATCAATGTTATTATTGTACTGAGGTGTAGATCGGATCATATTCCGGGCAATCAAAGCATTGCACCGGGCTCGTTCCCGGACGGAGCCACGAAATGACCGTCAGTTATCTCGACCTGTTTCTCGCATTCATCGGATTGGTGTTCGGCGTCCCCTCGGCGCTGCCCGGCCTGTTTTTCCGGACCGAGGACACCTCGCGCCCGGCTTCGTAGCGCTGAGCAGGGCCGGGGATGCCGCTATGGATCTGACGGCCACCACCATCCTCATCGCCTTCGCCGGTGTGTTCCTGATCTGCTTCATGAAAGGCGCGTTCGGCGGCGGATTCTCCATCGTCGGCATTCCGCTGCTGTCCGTCGTGATGGACCCGGTGACGGCCGGCGGCCTGCTCGCGCCGCTGTTCATCGCGATGGACCTGTTCGCGCTGCGCTACTGGAAGCCCTCGACCTGGTCGAAGCCGGACCTCGTCTTGCTGTTGCCCGGGCTCCTGATCGGCATCGCCCTCGGCTATCTCCTGTTTCGCGTGCTGGACCACCGCGCCGTCGCGATCGTGATGGCGGTCGTCACGCTCGTCTTTGTCGGCCTGTGGTTCTCTAGCAATCCGAAGGTGATCATTCGTCCGCGCTCGAGGCCGAAGGCGGTTGCTGCCGGTCTCGCCTCGGGCGTCACGACAATGGTCGCGCATTCCGGCGGACCGCCGCTTGCGATGTATCTGCTGCCGCTCGGCCTCAGCAAGGAGGTCTATGCGGGAACGACGAGCCTGTTCTTCACCGTCGGCAATGCGACCAAGGCGGTGCCGTGGCTGCTGCTGGTGCGCCCGAGCGGCAACGAATGGATCGTGATGGCGATCTGCCTCCTCGCCATTCCCGCCGGCGTGTGGCTCGGCTGGCGCCTGCACGGGCGGCTCGACCAGCAGCAGATCTTTCGCGCCTGCTACGGATTGCTGGTGGTCACGGCGTTGAAGCTGCTGTGGGACGGCGTGTCCGGCTATCTCGCCTGAAGCACGCGCCGCGACGCGATGGATCGCGTCGGCGGCAAAGGCGTTGACTGGATGAATGAGGTCGGCGACGAACAATGCCGCAGGCCATCGCGGGCGCGCAGAGCCGTGACATCGGGCCTGGCGTGCCGCGACAGACCAGGGAGCAGCGCATGGCGATCGTTTTCATCACCGGCAGCACGGACGGTCTCGGCCGGGCGGCGGCGCAATCGCTGCTCGATCAGGGGCACCGCGTGGTGCTGCATGCGCGGTCGGCCGATCGCGCCGCGGCGGTCGCGGACTTCACTTCGCGTGCCGCGGGAGTTGCGGTTGGCGACCTCAGGAGCGCGGCCGAGACCAAGGGCATCGCCGATCAGGTCAACGCGATCGGACGCATGGATGCGATCATCCACAATGCCGGTGTCTACACCCAGGACAGCCGCGCTGCGACTGCGGAGGGGCATGCCGGCACGCTGGCGATCAACACGCTGGCGCCGTACCTGCTGACGGCGCTGATCGAACGGCCGAAGCGGCTGGTCTATCTCAGCAGCGGCCTGCATCGCGGCGGCGAGGGGTCGCTGCGCGATCTCGACTGGACGGGGCGTAACTGGGATGCGGCCAAGGCTTATGCGGAGAGCAAGCTGCATGTGGTCGCGCTGGCTTTTGCGCTGGCGCGGCGCTGGCCGCAGGTTCTGAGCAATGCGGTCGATCCCGGCTGGGTGCGCACCCGAATGGGCGGTGCGGGCGCCCCCGTGGATCTCGACACCGGACAGCGGACACAGTCCTGGCTCGCCGTCAGCGAGGAGCCGGCCGCGATGGTCAGCGGCCGCTACTGGCATCACCTGCGGCAGGAGCAGCCGGCCGATGAGGCCACCGACCCGGGCTTCCAGGACGCGCTCATCGAGAGGCTGAGCGAGCTGACGGGCGTGACGCTTCCCCCGGCCTAGCCTTGGCTGACGTGAACCTGACAGGGGCTCGAAAAGCCGGGCGAGGCCCGCCTTTTTGCTGGCCGAAACGGCGTGGATGGTGGAAGAGAGCGAAGAATGCGGCGCGAGCCGTGAGCTGACATGAATACTTTTCCGGACACGCGATGCGCCTTCTGATCGTCGAGGACAATGCCGAGCTGGCGCGGCTCGTGGCCGCGGGGCTGTCGGCCGCGGGCTACGAGAGCGACATCGTGGGCAGTGCCGCCGAGGCGCGCGAGGCGGTCAGCAGCGTCAGCTACGCCGCGATGATCCTCGACCTCGGGCTTCCCGACGGCGACGGCCTGTCGGTGCTGCGCGAGCTGCGCCGGCAGATGGAGCCGCTGCCCGTGCTGGTGCTGACCGCGCGCGGCGGCCTGCAGGATCGCGTCAGCGGCCTGCGCAGCGGCGCCGACGACTATCTGGCAAAGCCGTTCGCGATGGAGGAGCTGGTGGCGCGGCTGGAGGCGATCCTGCGCCGCCCCGGCCAGCTGCTCGGCCGCTCGCTGCGCCTCGCCAATCTTGTCTACGACACCGAGAGCCGCCAGATCTTCGTCGACGACCAGCCGCGGATCATCTCCGCGCGCGAGACCTCGGTGCTGGAGATCCTGCTGCGCCGGCAGGGCCGGGTGGTGCCGAAGAAGAACGTCGAGGACCACATCTTCGGGCTCGAAGGCGAGGTCGCCTCCAACGCGGTCGAGGTCTACGTCTCGCGGCTGCGCAAGCAGCTCACTGAACACGGCGCCAAGGTCGTGATCCACACCATCCGCGGCGTCGGCTATCTGATGGCGGAGGAGAAATAGCGTGTCCGCCGCCCGGTCATCCGCCAGGCCGACGTTCAAATCGCTGATCTGGCGCATCGTGTTCCTGCACATCGTCGCGGTCGCGGTGGTCGCGATCTTCCTGCCGCTGGTGCTGTTCTGGCTGCTCAACTCCGAGGTCGACCAGCTGCATCGCGACGCCATGCGCGCCCAGGCCGAGGTGCTCGCCGAGCGCATCGTCCCGCAGGCGGACGGCACGCTGACGTTCAATCTGCCCGACAGTCTGAGGGGCCTCTATTCGGAAGCCTATGGCCGCTACCTCTACGACATCCGCGACGAGGACGGCCGCGTGCTGTTCTCCTCGCGGCGAAGGTCCGGCGATGCTGCGCCGCCGCGACTGTCCGACACAATTTCCGGTGCCGGCGTCAGCCGCGTGATCGAGGGCAGGACGGTGCGCATCCGCGTCGCCGAGGACCTTGCCCATCGCGACGTCATCATCGACGACATCATCTCGAACTTCTTCCGGCGCGTGGGATGGATCACCATCCCGATCCTGCTGGTGCTGCTCGCCACCGACATCATCATCTTCCGCCGCGCCGTCGCGCCGCTGTGGAAGGCCTCGGAGGAGGCGAGCAATATCGGCCCGGCGCGCACCGACATCCGCCTGCCGACCGAGCAGATCCCGCGCGAGATCATGCCGCTCGTCACCGCCGTCAACCAGGCGCTCGACCGCCTCGAGGACGGTTTTCGCGTGCAGCGCCAGTTCACGGCCGATGCCGCGCATCAATTGCGCACGCCGCTCGCCATCCTGCGCACGCGGATCGAGACGCTCCATGACGGGGCGGCGAGGGAGGCGCTGCATGCCGACATCGAGGGCATGAGCCGCATCGTCGCCCAGCTGCTGGAGATCGCCGAGCTCGACACGCTGGTGCTCGATCCCGGCGAGACCGCCGATCTGCGCGCCGTCTGCACCGAGGTGGTGGGGTCGATCGCGCCGTTCGCGCTGGCCCAGCACAAGGACATTGCGCTCCGGGGCACTGACGCGCCGGTGCTGATCCACGGCAATGCGGAGATGCTCCAGCGCGCGATCTTCAATCTCGCCGAGAACGCCATCAAGTTCACGGCGAAGGACACCTCGGTCGATGTCGAGGTCGGCGAGGACGGCTCGGTGCGGGTGCGCGATTGCGGCCCGGGCATTGCCGAGGGCGAGCGCGACCTGATCTTCCAGCGCTTCTGGCGCCGCGACCGCCAGCGCAGCGACGGCGCCGGCCTTGGCCTGTCGATCGTGCGCGGCGTCGCCGACGATCACGCCGCGACGGTCGCGGTGGAGAATCTCGAAGGCGGCGGCGCGGAGTTCACGCTGCG
Source organism: Bradyrhizobium sp. KB893862 SZCCT0404 (assembly GCF_018130885.1). NCBI lineage: Bacteria > Pseudomonadati > Pseudomonadota > Alphaproteobacteria > Hyphomicrobiales > Nitrobacteraceae > Bradyrhizobium > Bradyrhizobium sp. KB893862 SZCCT0404. Next base: position 65,925 of record NZ_JAFCLT010000006.1, on the reverse strand, counting down.
GTTTCGATTGGCTGATGCAGCTTCTTTACCCTCTCCCCTTGCGGGAGAGGGTGGCTCGCTGCACTAGCGGCGAGACGGGTGAGGGGTCTCTCTCCGCGAATTCCACACGCAGTCGAGCGCTCGGAGACAACCCCTCATCCGGCGCCATAGCCGAAGCTTCGCTTCGGCGTTCTCTCGAGAACGGCGGCTAAAGGCCGCCTATGCCACCTTCTCCCGCAAGGGGAGAAGGAAGAGGGCAGCTACACCCGCGTCGGTCAGTCCGCCCGCTATTTCTGCGGCGGGCCGAGATCCAGCGGGGGCAGCTCGATCTGCGGGACCTCGATCTTGACCTTGTCGAGGTCGACGTTGAGCGGCTTGTCCAGGAGGCCGGTCACGACCGACGGGAAGATGATCACCAGCAGCACCATGATCATCTGCAGGCCGATCCAGGGCATCGCGCCCCAATAGATGTCGGAGCTCTTCACTTCCTTCGGTGCGACGCCGCGCAGGTAGAACAGCGCGAAGCCGAACGGCGGATGCAGGAACGAGGTCTGCATGTTGACGCACAGCATCACGCCGAACCAGATCAGCGCCGCGTCCGCGCCGACCACGGGGGCGAGGATCTTCTGCGCGATCGGCGCGATCATCGGCAGGATGATGAAGGCGATCTCGAAGAAGTCGAGGAAGAACGCCAGGAAGAAGATGAAGAGGTTGATGAAGATCAGGAAGCCCCAGACGCCGCCCGGCAGCGAGGTCAGGAGATGCTCGAGCCAGACGCCGCCGGAGACGCCGAGGAACACCACCGAGAAGCAGGTCGATCCGATCAGGATGAAGGTGACCATGCAGGTGAGGCGCATGGTGGATTCGTAGCCCTGCTTGATGAGGTCGCGCAGGTCGGGGATGCGCGCGGCCTGGAAGCAGATCCACGCCACCGCGAGATAGGTCACGGCGAAGGCGAGCTTGAAGATCAGATTCTCGCTGAACAGCATCGCGATGATGGTGCCGATGCCCGCGGCGATGACGCCGATGACCAGCACCTTGCGGTCGTTCGATGTGAAGTCCTTATGGTGGATCGCGGCGAGCACGATGGCGCCGACCGCGCCCATCGCGCCGGCTTCCGTCGGCGTCGCAAGGCCCATCATCATCGTGCCGAGCACGACGAAGATCAGCACGGCCGAGGGGATGATGCCCATCAGGCACTTCTTCCACAGAGCCCAGCCGGTCAGCGTGCGCGCTTCCATCGGCACCGGCGGCACGTGGTCCGGCTTGATCAGGCCGAGGATGAAGGTGTAGCCGGCGAACAGCATGATCTGGAACACCGAGGGGCCCCAGGCGCCGAGATACATGTCGCCGACCGACTTGCCGAGCTGGTCGGCGAGCACGATCAGCACCAGCGAGGGCGGCACCAGCTGTGTGATGGTGCCGGAGGCCGCCAGCACGCCGGTGATGTAGCGCATGTTGTAGCCGTAGCGGATCATCACCGGCATCGAGATCAGCGCCATGGCGATCACCTGCGCCGCCACCGTGCCGGTGATGGCGCCGAGGATGAAGCCGACGATGATCACGGAATAGCCGAGGCCGCCGCGCACCGGGCCGAACAGCTGGCCCATCGAATCCAGCATGTCCTCGGCGAGGCCGCATCTCTCCAATATCGCGCCCATGAAGGTGAAGAACGGGATCGCGAGCAGCAGCTCGTTGGAGAGCACGCTGCCGAACACGCGGCCCGGGATCGCCTGCAGGAAGTTGAGGTCGAAGAACCCGAGATGGATGGCGAGGAAGCCGAAGGACAGTCCGACCGCGGCGAGCGTGAACGCCACCGGGAAGCCGATCAGCATCGCCAGAACCAGGCCGCCGAACATCAGCGGCGGCATCATCTCCAGCGTAATCATTGGGTCGGCCTCTCGTACTTGGCGTCGATCGTCACATAGCCCTGGAGAGCCGCGATACGCTTGATGACTTCGGAAACACCCTGGAGCGCCAGCAGCACGAAGCCGGCGGGAATCACGAACTTGATCGGCCAGCGGATCAGGCCGCCGGCATTGCCGGACATCTCGCCGACGTCATAGGCCTGCATGAAGAACGGCCAGGACAGATAGGCGAGCAGGAGGCAGGCGGGGATCAGGAAGAACAGCGTGCCGATCAAATCGAGCAGGAGCTGGCCGCGCTCGGACAGCAGGAGATAGAGGATCTCGACCCGGACGTGCTCGTTGCGCTTGAAGGTGTAGGAGGCGCCGAACATCACCAGGATCGCGAACATGTACCATTGCAGCTCCAGCCAGCCGTTCGAGGAGTAGCTGAAGGCGTAGCGGATCATGGCGTTGGCCGCGCTGACCAGGCACGCGAGAAGCACGAGGAGGTTACAGACGTAGCCGATCTTCTCGTTGAGAAGGTCGATGGCGTTGCTCACCGCCAGCAATGGACGCATCTTAATTATTCTCCGTCGCGGCCCAAGTTCACGGGAGCAGCATCAGCACGCATCGTTCGGCCCGCATGCAAAAAGCACCGGACCGCACGGCTCGTATTCCTGAGCGATTGCGGCGTCAGTCCTCCCCTCGTGCCCCGCCGTCTTGACCGCGACCGCCAACGGGGCGGGCCGGCTTATTGCTGCCGGGCAAGCAGAGGCGCTGGCACCAAACCAGCGGGTTCACGTGCCGTCAATCGGAAAATGGACAAATTGACGCCGGGTCAAAAGCTTAGATTAGCGGCGGCCGGGTCGAAACGCCTTCATCCGACCGATCAAGAACCTCAGCAACTGGCTCGCCGCGTTCGGCAGCTCACGGCCGAGCCGGGTGATGATCTGGGCTTCTGCCGATGCAAGCAGCACGTTGTCGACCGGGGCGGCAACCAGTGATCCATCATCGAGGTCGGCTGCAACCGAGAAGGCCGGAAGCAAGGTCACGCCGAGACCGGAACGAACGAAATGCCGGAGGATGCTGATCGAGGTCGTGGTCAGCTTCGGCGAGAGGCCGACCTTCTCGGATGTTTCGGCCATCGCCAGCAATTGGCGCGTGCCGTAGCCCGCATGCATGATCCCGAGCTCGTGCCTGGCGATCTCCCGCAGCTTGACCGGGCGGCGGAGCTTCGCAAGCGGATGGTCGGGGCGCGCGATCAGGCGAATCGGCTGACGGATCGCGGCGCAGGAGCGGATCCGCGGATCCTGCGGCGGATGATAGACGAGCCCGATATGGCAGCGGTCGTCCGCGATGGCGCGGATGACCTCGCTCGTCCCTGCAAGCTCCAGCGAAATGGTCAAGCGCGGATGGCGACGCCAGAATTCGCCGAGCGAGCCTCCCATGAGATCCGCGACAAAACCCTCGCCCAGCACGAGGTCGATGTGGCCGCGGTGCAGTCCCTGCAACTCGCGCAATCTTGCCAGCGTATCGTCGCGGTCCACGGTGTGGCGGCGATAATGCTCGATCAGGAGCTCGCCGGCTTCGGTCGGCCGCACCCCGCGGCTGTGCCGGTCGAGGAGGGCCGCGTCGAGCTCCTGCTCCAGAAGCGCGATCTGGCGGCTCACCACGGACGGATTGACGCCGAGCGCGTCGGCGGCCGCGCGCACGGCGCCGTAGCGCGCCGCCTCGAACAGGTAACGAAGCCGGTTCTCGTCGATCGCATTACTCATGCCCAAGTGTTGCCCATGAGGCAACATTAGGCAACCGCGCCGCTGATGCCCAGGCCGGGCTCCGCTCCCTATGGTCTCCAGACAGATCAGGGTGAGGGACGGGATATGGCGGTCATCGGCGTCGTTGGGCTCGGCAATATGGGGCGCGGCATGGCGCTCTCGCTGGCGCGAGCCGGTCATGACGTGCTTGGCACCGACCCGTCGGACGCGGCGCGCGGGGCACTCGCCGCCGCCGGCGTTGCGGTTTTCGAAACTGTCGCGCCGCTCTGCGCCCGCGTCGAAATCCTCATCCTCTCCCTGCCGACCGCAGAGATCGTCGAAGCCGTCGTCACCGGCACGGACGGCATCATCGCCCATGCAAGGCCGGGCCTGCGCGTGGTCGACACCTCGACCTCCAATCCCGAGACGACCCGGCGCCTTGCCGCGGCTCTCGCCGCGAGCGGCATGGCGATGATCGACGCGCCGGTCAGCGGCGGGCCGAAGGGCGCCATCACCGCCACCATGACCATGGTGATCGGCGGCGCGGATGACGATGTGGCCGCGGTCGAGCCCGTTCTCAGCGACATGAGCGCGAAGCGGGTCCATGTCGGCCCGGTAGGCGCCGGGCATGTCTGCAAGCTCGTCAACAATCTGCTCTGCGCGGCGCATCTGCTGACCGCCTCCGAGGCGATCCGCATCGCGCGCGACGCCGATGTCGATCCGGTGCGGCTGCTCGAAGGCCTCAATGCGGGCTCGGGCCGCTCCGGCGTCACGCAGGTCAACCTGCCGACCTGGGTGCTGAACGGCGCCTTCGATTCCGGCTTCACGATGGCGCTGATGCGCAAGGACGTCCGCCTTGCCGCTCAGCTCATCGCCGGGCTGTCGCTCGACCTTCCGATCGCCAAGGAAACCGCACGGATCTGGTCCGAGAGCGCCGGCGCGATCGACGGCGGCGAAGACTTCAACAGGATCGTCGAGCTCCAGCTCGGCAGGATGTGAGCGGCACCATGACCCCCTTTATCGACACGCGGCTTCGCGACGCACTCGCTCCCTTCTGGCCGGACTGCGCGACGATCGGCTCGCATGTGGCGGGCCGCATGGTTCGTGGTCGCGGTGAGCTCGTCGCGATCGACGATCCCGCGACAGGCGCGCCGCTCTACGCCTATCATGATGCCGGCGAGGCCGTGGTCGCCGAGGCGGCCGCGGCGGCGGTCGCGGCGCAAGCTGGCTGGACACGGCTGACCGGTGCGGCGCGCGGCCGCGTCATGCAGGCGATCGCGCGTGCGCTCCAAGGCAAGGCGGAAGAGCTGGCGCGTCTGGAATCGCTCTCGGCCGGCAAGCCGATCCGCGACACGCGGGTCGAGGTCGCCAAGGTCGCCGAGATGTTCGAGTACTATGCCGGCTGGGCCGACAAATTCCACGGCGACGTGATTCCTGTGCCGTCGAGCCATCTCAATTACACGCGGCGTGAAGCTGTCGGCGTTGTGCTTCAGATCACGCCCTGGAACGCGCCGGTCTTCACCTGCGGCTGGCAGGTCGCCCCCGCCATCGCGATGGGCAACGGCGTGCTGCTGAAGCCTTCGGAGCTGACGCCGCTCACCTCCATGGCCGTGGCGCTTCTTGCCGAGCAGGCCGGATTGCCGGCCGGTCTCGTCAACGTGCTCGCGGGCTACGGCCACACGACGGGGCAGGCTGCGCTCGGCCAGCCGGCGGTGAAGAAGGTCGTGTTCGTGGGTTCGGTGCCGACGGGCAGATTGATCGCGGAAGCCGCGGCCAGGCGCTTGCTGCCCTGCGTGCTCGAGCTCGGTGGAAAATCCGCCAATATCGTGTTCGCCGACGCCGACCTTGCGCGCGCTGCCATCGGTGCCCAGTCGGCCATCTTTGCCGGCGCCGGCCAGAGCTGCGTCGCAGGCTCGCGGCTGCTGGTCGAGCGCTCGGTCTACGACCGCTTCGTCAAGATGGTCGCCGACGGTGCTGCGAAGTTGAAGGTCGGCGCGCCGGGTGCGGCCGACACGGAGGTCGGGCCGATCAACAATGCGCGGCAGTACACTCGCGTGCTTGCGATGCTGAAGCAGGGCCTCGCCGAGGGTGCAAAGCTTGCAACCGGCAGCGACGGCAGCGCGGCGCAAAGCGGCTTCTTCGTCACGCCGACCGTGCTGCGCGATGTCAGCAACAGCATGGCGGTGGCGCGCGAGGAGATCTTCGGACCTGTCGTCGCCGCGATCCCGTTCGATTCCGAGGAGGAAGCGATCGCTCTCGCCAATGACAGCGAGTTCGGTCTTGCCGGCGCGGTCTGGACGCGCGACGTCGGGCGCGCGCACCGGGTCGCTGCGCAGGTCAGGGCCGGGACGTTCTGGATCAACTCCTACAAGACGATCAACGTCGCATCGCCGTTCGGCGGTTACGGCATGAGCGGCTACGGCCGCTCGAGCGGGGTCGAAACGCTGTTCGAATACACTGAGGTCAAGAGCGTCTGGGTGGAGACCGCGGCCGAGCCGGCCGTGGGCTTCGGCTACGCACCGGATATCCGCGAGTAGCGTCTCGCGCACATCAATCTCATCGTGGAACGGGGGCTTCGCATGAGCAATGTCACATCCGCAACTCCAGCCGGAATCGATGCAGACCGGATGGGCCTGCCCAGGGTCTTTGCCGGGGTCGCCGTCACCGTCCTGCTCGCCGAACTGATCGGCGCGGTCACGGTGCCGCTCGGCGGGACCTACAAGGTCGTGCTGCTGCCGCTACTCTGGGCGCTCTTGATCGGTGCGGCCTGGGGACTTGCGAGCCCGCGTCTTCCAGCTTTGATGCGCTTCGAGGCTCGCACCCAGGCGCTCGCGGCTGCCGCGCTTCAGCCGGCCCTGCTTCTGCTCGTCGCCAAGCTCGGACTGCTGGTCGGCGGGTCGCTGCCGAAGATCCTGACCGCGGGCTGGGCGCTGGTGTTCCAGGAGTTCGGACATTTCTTCGGCACGATGGTGTTCGGCCTGCCGGTTGCCCTGTTGCTCGGCATCAAGCGCGAAGCGATCGGCGCGACCTTTTCCGTCGGACGCGAGCCGAGTCTGGCCATCATCGGCGAGAAGTACGGGATGAACAGCGCCGAGGGGCGCGGCGTACTCGCCGAGTACATGACCGGCACGATCTTCGGTGCTGTCTTCATTGCCATCTTCGCGGGCGTCATCACCGGTCTTGGCATCTTCGATCCGCTCGCCCTCGCCATGGGCGCCGGTGTCGGCTCGGGCAGCCTGATGGCGGCCGCCTCCGGCGCGATTGCGGCTCAGCAAACCGCTGATGTCGCCAAGGATGTCGCGGCCTTCGCCGCAGCGAGCAATTTGATCACGACGACCATCGGCACCTACTTCACGCTGTTCCTGTCGCTGCCCTTCACGGTCTGGGCGTACGGCGTGCTCGAGCCGATCCTGGGGCGCGGCCGCGCGACGATCTCGGAAGAGCTCGCGTCACCCGCGGCGGCAGGCGCAGAGCTTGTGCATCCGCAGACGGCGGATGTATCGGCGATCGAGCGCCTGTCGATCTGGATCTCCAGCGCGCTCATCGCGCTGATCGGTAATTACATCGCCTACAAGACAGTGCCGGACGCTTCGGTTCTCGCCGGCACCGCAATCATCGTGGCAGCCGTCATGGTCGGCCACCTGATCTACCTGCTCACGAAGGGCTGGGTGCCTGCCGTGGTCTGGGTGTCTCTTGTCGCGATGGCATTGACCTATCCTGCCACGCCCTTTGCGGCCGATATCGCGGCCGCGACCGGCAAGATCAACTTTCTCGCGCTTGCGACGCCGCTGCTGGCGTTTGCGGGCCTGTCCATCGCCAAGGACATGCCTGCATTCCGATCGCTGGGCTGGCGGATCGTCGTGGTCTCGCTGATGGCGAATGCGGGAACGTTTCTGGGCGCGACGATCATCGCTCAGTTCTTCATGCACAAGCCGGTCTGAGTGCCAACGCTGGCCTAGCCGCCGGTGACGCTCATGTGCCTGGAGACGCTGGGACGGTCGTGGCGTCGGTCGATGATGAAATCGTGGCCCTTGGGCTTGAGCCCGATGGCGCGGTCGATCGCATCCGCAAGCAGGACGTCGTCGTCCGATGCACGCAGGGGCTTGCGCAGGTCCGAGGCGTCCTCGTGGCCGAGGCAGGTGTGCAGCGTGCCCGTGCAGGTGATGCGCACCCGGTTGCAGGATTCGCAGAAATTATGGGTCATCGGCGTGATGAAGCCGAGCTTGCCGCCGGTCTCGGCGACGCTGACATAGCGCGCCGGCCCGCCGGTGCTCTCGGCCAGATCCGTTAGCGTGAATTGCTGGGCGAGACGTGCGCGCACCAGCGACAGCGGCAGATACTGGTCGATGCGGCCCGCGCCGATCTCGCCCATCGGCATGACCTCGATCAGCGTCAGGCCCATGCCCTTGCCGTGGGCCCAGCGCATCAGCTCAGGGAGTTCGTCCTCGTTGAGGTTCTTCAGGGCAACCGCGTTGATCTTGATGGCGAGGCCGGCGGCGCGCGCGGCCTCGATGCCTTCCAGCACCTTGTCGATCTCGCCCCAGCGGGTGATCTCGCGGAATTTCTTGGGATCGAGCGTGTCGAGCGAGACGTTGATGCGGCGGACGCCGCAATCGGCGAGCTCGCGGGCGTGCTTTGCCAGCTGCGTGCCGTTGGTGGTCAGCGTCAGCTCGTTCAGGGCGCCGCTCTGAAGATGCCGCGACAGCGAGCGCACCAGCGTCATCACGTTGCGCCGGACCAGCGGCTCGCCGCCGGTGAGTCGCAGCTTCCTCACGCCCTTGGCGATGAAGGCGGTGCAGAGCCGGTCGAGTTCCTCAAGCGTCAGCAGGTCGGCCTTGGGCAGGAACGTCATGTCTTCCGACATGCAGTAGAAGCAGCGCAAATCGCAGCGGTCGGTGACCGAGACGCGCAGATAGGAGATGGTCCGCCCGAACGGATCGGTCATCGCGCTCGACAGCGCGGTGCGGGGATTCGCAGAAGATCCGTTCATACCAATTGCCCTGTCACTTACGGCGACGGTGCACCTTTGCTTCGGCGGTGCTCTGGAAGCAATCTAAGCATCGGACGCGGCTAGGACAATCGGGTGGTATACGTAAGCCCGCCGCCCGGATCAGCGCTTGCCTGCGTTCGGATCGGGGAACGGCGACGCCCCGGCCGGTGCGGCCTCGGCCGGCGCGGCGGCGGCCGCGGCCGCGGCCGGTTTCGGCTTCTTCGGCCGGTGCGGCTTGCGGACCGGCTTCGGCGGGTCGGCCGGCTGCAGTTCCGCGAATACCGGGTTCGGATCGGTCGTGACCGACGCCGATGTGGTGAAATCGCCGGGATTCTTGATGACGTTCACCGGCACGGTCGCGGGCTGATACTTGGGCAGCGCGAAGGCGACCGAGAACGGCAGATCCGGCGCGGGAACCGAGACCGAGCAGGGGGTCTTGCAGCCCGGGCCGAGCGAGGTGGTGGCGTCGGCGCCCGGCGGATTGGACTCGAGCCGGACCTGGAGCGGCGGCGGGGCCGATTTGAACATGTCCCAGGACATCGAGGAGGAGCAGCCACCCAGGCTCGCCCCCGCCAGCACAATCGCGATCACACGACGCATGAACCACCCACTTTGACTGCGACGAACCGCCACATCCCGGGCGGACCATATGAGTGTCGGTCAGGGCAGGCAACCGTCGCGCCGCGCATGGTTAATAGTTGATTAACGCGGGCTATCGTGTGGATTGTTATGAAATTTCAGTCGGTTGGGTGCTAGGCCATCATCAGGCTGCCGGCCGCCGAGGGCAGGTCGCGCATGTGATGGATCAGCCGGTCGGGCTTCAGATCGGCGATCGGCACGTCCGTATAGCCGAAGCTGACCCCGATCACGGGCACCCCGGCGCGGCGGGCCACGCCGACGTCGGTTCCGGCGTCGCCGACCATGATGCTGGCCTTCACCTCGCCGCCGGCCCGCGCCACCGTTTCCCGGAAGATGGTCGGATCCGGCTTCTGGACCCCAAAAGTGTCCGCGCCGCAGATCGCCGCGAAGCGGCGGCTGAGGTCGAGCTGGTCCAAAAGGCGCCTGGACAGCCATTCCAGCTTATTGGTGCAGACCGCGAGGCGATGGCCCTGGCCTGCAAAATGGTCGAGCGCGGCCTCGAGCCCCTCGAAGGGCCGGGATTCCACGGCGATATGGTCGGCGTAATAGGCGATGAAATCCGCCGTCATCCGGTCCATGTCGGCGGGCGTAACGCTACGGCCCTCGGCCTCCAGGCCTCGCTCGATCAGCTTGCGGGCGCCGGCGCCGATCATGTTGCGGGCCGAGGCCATCGGCACCGGCGGCAGGCCTTCGCGGTCGAGCACGTAATTGAGCGCGGTGATCAGGTCGGGCGCCGTATCCACAAGCGTGCCGTCGAGATCGAAGACGAGGGTGTAAGGGGAGGTCATGGTCCAAGCGCTATCGGGCCGGCCGGATCGGCGCAAGGGCCGTCGCCATAAGTTCACCTTATAAGATCGGCCCAGAGGCCTGTTCCGGCGGGAAAAACGAGGCTACATAGGCCGCCGCAAGCGGCTATACCGACGGCACTCTCAATCCAGGGGCGGGCGCAAACGTGAACATGGACCAGTTGAAGCGGCAGGCTGCGGCGCGGGCCCTCGAGGAGGTGCGTGACGGCATGCAGCTGGGGCTTGGTACGGGCTCGACCGCAAAGCATTTCGTCGAGCTGCTCGGCGAGCGCGTCGCGGCCGGCCTCAAGGTGATCGGTGTGCCGACCTCGGAGCAAACCCGTGCGGACGCGGAGCGCTGCGGCGTGCCGCTCACCACGCTCGACGAGATCGACCATCTCGACCTGACCGTCGACGGCGCCGACGAGATCGATCCCGACTTCAACCTGATCAAGGGCGGCGGCGGCGCGCTGCTGCGCGAGAAGATCGTGGCGGCCGCCTCGGATCGCATGATCGTGATTGCCGACGACAGCAAATGGGTGCCGACGCTCGGCAAGTTTCCGCTGCCGATCGAGGTGATCCCGTTCGGCCTTGGCGCGACGCGCCGGGCGATCGAGAAGGCATTTGCGGCGTGCGGCGTTTCCGGGCAAATGGCGATCCGCAAAGCCAAGGACGGCCACGTTTTCGTCACCGACGGCGGCCACTGGATCGTCGATGCGCAGCTCGGGCGTATTGTGGATCCGGCCAGCCTCGCCAAGGCGTTGAGCGCGATCCCCGGCGTGGTCGAGCACGGATTGTTCATCGGCTTGGCCAGCTCCGCTGTTCTGGCGGGCGGCGAGGGAATTCGCGTGATTGAACGGCGAAAGCCGAAAGGAGACTAGGAATGAAGAGCGTTTTGAAATTCTTGCCGGCCGCGACGCTTGCTGCTGGCCTGGCCGTCTCGGCGGTCCCGGCGATCGCGCAGCAGGCGCCGGCGCAGCCCAAGGCGGCGGCCGCGCCGGCCCAGCCGAAAGCCTCGCCGGCGGCGATTGCCGCGGCCAGGGAGATCCTGCAGATCAAGAACGCCAATGCGATGTACACCGGCGCCGTGCCCGGCCTCGTCGAGAAGACCAAGATCGCGCTGATCCAGCAGAACCTGAATTACCAGAAGGACCTCACCGAGGTCGCCCAGATCGTGGCCCAGCAGCTCAACGGCCGCCAGAACGAGATCGGCGAGGGCATGGCGCAGATCTATGCCAGCGAGTTCACCGAGCAGGAGCTGAAGGACCTCGTCACCTTCTACAGGTCGCCGCTGGGCAAGAAGCTGATCGACGCCGAGCCGCGCGCCATCGGCCTCAGCATGGCCTTCATGAACTCCTGGGCCCAGAACTTCTCGGAAACCGTGATGGGTGCCTTCCGCGCCGAGATGCGCAAGCGTGGCAAGGAAATCTGACAGTACCTATCTGATCAGAAATCCCTAAAGCGCGTCACCGCGCTTTAGGTTGCGATTTGAGCATGGTCTTTTCGGGAAACCGCTCCACACTTTGCGCTGGCGCGGCCCTTTGGGTCCGGATCATGCTCTGAAAGAGGTCGGAGTGGACAATGGCTGAATTCGACGTCGACCTCTTTGTCATCGGTGGCGGTTCGGGCGGCGTGCGTGCCGCCCGCATCGCGGCCGGCTACGGTGCCCGCGTGATGATCGCGGAAGAGTACCGCATGGGCGGCACCTGCGTGATCCGCGGCTGCGTGCCGAAGAAGCTGTTCGTGATCGGCTCGCATTTTCGTCACGAGCTCGAGGACGCCGCCGGTTTCGGCTGGACCGTTCCGCCTGCGACGTTCGACTGGCCGACGCTGATCGCCAACAAGGACAAGGAGATCGCCCGGCTCGAGGCGGCCTACACGACCAATGTCGAGAAGTCGGGCGCGCAAATCGTCAAGAGCCGGGCGGTGATCGAGGACAAGCACACCGTCCGCCTGCTCGAGAACGACAGGAAGATCACCGCAAAATACATCCTGATCGCCACCGGCGGTGCGCCCAACCATGGCGCCTCCATTCCCGGCATCGAGCACGTGATCTCGTCCAACGAGGCATTTCATCTCGAGAAGCTGCCGAGGCGGATCGTGATCCAGGGTGGCGGCTACATCGCGCTGGAATTCGCCGGCATCTTCGCCGGCTTCGGCTCGGACGTCACGGTGATCTATCGCGGCGACAACATCCTGCGCGGTTTCGACGAGGACGTGCGCAGCCACGTCCGCAGCGAGATGGAAAAGCAGGGCATCACCATCCTCACCGGCTGCACGGTGGCGAAGGTCGATCGTCACGGTGAGGAGTTCACCACGCATCTGTCGAACGGCTCGAGCCTCGCCTCCGACCAGGTGATGTTCGCGATCGGCCGCCATCCGGCGGTCGCCAATCTCGGCCTGGAGAAGGCCGGCGTCGCGATCAATCCGAAGAACGGCGGCATTGCCGTGGACCATTTCTCGAAGAGCTCGGTCGACAGCATCTATGCCATCGGCGACGTCACCCACCGCTTCAACCTGACGCCGGTCGCGATCCGCGAAGGCCATGCCTTCGCCGATACCGTGTTCGGCAATCGTACGGTGCAGGTGGATCACGCCAACATCCCGACCGCGGTGTTCTCGCAGCCGGAAGTGGGGACGGTCGGGCTGACTGAAACCGAGGCGCGTGCGCAGTTCAGCCACGTCGACATCTACAAGACGACGTTCCGTCCCATCAAGGCGACGATGTCGGGCCGCGATACCCGCGTGCTGATGAAGCTCGTCGTCGACGGTTCGACCGACCGCGTGCTCGGCTGCCACATCGTCGGCGATGCCGCCGCCGAGGTGACCCAGGTGGTGGCGATCGCGGTGAAGATGAAGGCGACCAAGGCCGATTTCGACGCGACCATCGCGCTGCATCCGACCGCGGCCGAAGAGCTCGTGACGATGCGTACCCCGACCGCGCGCCACGTGCGGCAGGCGGCGGAGTAGCGTTCAGCCGTAGAGATACCCGACCGGCTTGCCTTCGGTGCGCAGGGGGCGGATGTCCTTGTGCGTGATGATCTGGCCGGCGAGGCCGTCGATCTCGTCGCGCTGCGTCGGCGTCCAGCCGCGAAGGTCGTTCATGCCCTTGAGCAGGCCGAGGCGCAGGACCTGGGTGTTCTCACCGACGCCAACGAGGCTGATGGACGCCTTGCCTGCGGTGACCACGTCGCCGGCGGAGAGTTCGAAGCTCTCGCCGGACTTCTTCTTGAACTCGGCCGTGCCGCGAATGACGCGGTAGATCACGACCTCGCCCTTGGCGAAGCAGGCCGGGTCCGCGGCGATCGACGTGCTCTTCGGCAGCAGCGACTGACCGCTGGGGTCGGTCGCGATGATGTGGCCGGTGACGAGATGGCCGCTCGGCACCTCGATGCCGATGTCGCGCACGTAAACCGGCATCGCCGATTTGACCGAGCCGTCGGTGAGCGGCTTGAACAGTGCATCCAGTGCCAGGGGATCCTGCAGCCAGAAGCCGGCATCGGCCGGCCGGTTGTGCAGCGGATGGCTCCAGGCCACGCGCGGCGTCTCGGCTTCGTTGATCTGGTCCGGACCGACGATGGTCGGATTCGGAAAGGTGGTGGGATCGGTGATGAAGGCTTCGAGGAATTTGCCGGAATAGCCCATCGAGATCGGATCGGGCACCACGGTCTGCGGCGTCTTCAAATTCTCTTCCGTCGACAGGCCCGACCAGGTGTAGAACAGCTGGCGGTGCACGATCGCGCTTTGCAGCATCACGGCGCCCGGACCGACATTGTAGAAGCGCCCGTCATAGTCGAAGGTGAACGCGCCCGAGGTGACCAGCACGAGCTGGAAGCCACCCGGCGGCAGATGCAGATGGAAATCGGTGGGGCCGGTGTCCGGCCGGTAGATCGGCAGGTTCGTCGCGACCTCGTGCAGGAGGAAGGTCTCGTTGTTGGCGTGAAAGCCCTCGTTGGCGCGGTTGTAGAGGGCCTGCGGCCGGTAGGTCGCCTCGAACGTCGCATTCCTGTCGCGGTCGATCGCGACGAAATCCTGATCGTTGAGGCGAAGGGGTGAGCCGTCCGGGCGGGTGAGGCCGGTGAATTTGAGATCGCCCGCGGCATGCACGTTCATGGCATTCTCCGATCCTGGGCCATCGATCCCGAAGCTCGCGCACGCATCCTGCTGCTCCCGCGTGACCGGGGCAGGGAATCAGGCCTGATGCTGTCTTGCGAATTCCGGGCCAGTCGGCGCACGGCATTGCGCGCGGGCGCTCCGGCGCCACGAAGCGCGAAGGAAAGTCGAGGCCGCGCCAGAGGTTAGATGCGGCGTTTCACCGGCTTGCCTTGCCCTGTTCACGCGACCTCGGGATCGCGTGCCGAGACGTCTCTTGTCTAATTTGTCGGCATGTCCTGCAAAGGGCATGCAACCGCAAGGGTCGGCGGGATCATCGGGCGCCGCCGGCATGGCGACGAAAACGGCTCATTCGAACGGCTGGTGAGCGGACCGCTCGGGCTTGCCGGTGGGGCTGTCCGCCCACTTCGCCATCTCCACCGCGCGCGCGTCGATGCCTTCGCACCAGAGGCAGCTCAGCTCTGCGCGGCCCTTGGCCGTCAGCATCGGGACAAGTGCATGACCGCAGCCGGTGCACGATGTGATGCCAGTCATGTTCTTCTCCACGATCATCGAATGCGAGGGCGGCACCTTGGCCGTCGAAGCTTGCGCGGGCGCTATGACGGCGCCGGCGCGCCGGGACGCATCGGAGCGCTCGTGCCTGACAGCGTGGATGTAGCAATCCAACGTGACACGGCTGCGATGTCCTCGCCATTGTCGCGATAGGCGCGAAGCTGGAACTCCGCCGAGCTGCCGCGCGCCACGATGGTGCGGCAGTGCTCGATCTCGGCGGCGCAGTCGAGTGCCGCGGCGTCGTCCGCGGTATCCTCGATCACCCGGGACAGCAGCTCCGCGATCGTGACGGGGCCGTCCTTGGAGGCAAAGATGCAATCGGTGCCGTAGCGCTGCGCGCGCCATTTGTTCTCGACCGCAATCGCGCGCTCGACCACGGTGACCTCCCTGGACAGATGCGGGCGCAGATAGAGGTGCCGCGTCAGGCAGCGATAGAGCGAGGCGATGGCGACGGCGTCGTCGACGAAGGTGCAGGTGTCGGGCGCGCGCAGCTCGAGGGTCGGGTGCTTCATGGACGGACGCATCGCCCACCAGATGTGGCTCTCGTCGGGAATCACGCCGGAGCGCTGCAGCGCGCCGACATATTCGTCGTAATCGTGCCGCGTCTCGAACAGTTCGGGGAGGCCGGTGCGGGGCAGCTCGGAATAGGCGGCCAGGCGATAGCCCTTCAGGCCGGTCTTGTGCGAATTCCAGAACGGGGAGGAGGCCGACAGCGCGATGAACAGCGGCAGGTGCGGCAGCATCGCCCGCATCACCGCCATGCGCTTCTCGGGATCGGGCAACTGGACGTGCACATGCATGCCGCACATCATGTTGCGGTGGCCGATGCTGCGCAGGTCCTCGATCATCTCCTCATAGCGCGGCTTCGGGCTTGGCTGCGACATCCGCCAGACCGCGGTCGGATGCGTGCCGCAGGCCATGATCGCAAAACCGTATTGCGCGGCGACGTTGGCGACCTCGCGGCGCAGGAAGCGCAGCTCCTCGCGCGCGTCGTTGACGTCGACGTGGACGTTGGTGGCGACCTCGAGCTGGGATTGCAGCATCTCCCGCATCGCCTGGCCGCCGGTGGACCAGTTCGCCGATTCGAACAGCGCGTTGGGCGTTTCGATCGCGACCTCGAACGTGCGGCGATCGGCGAGGAAATATTCCTCCTCGATGCCGAAGGAATATTCCGCCGCCTTGCCGCCGCCGCCCGCGGAGCGGATGACGAGATGCTGCCTGTCATCGGAGGAATCGACGCGCAGCAGTTTCAGGACGTCTGATGCAATTGTCATTGGCCACCCGGCGTGGTCACTACCTGCGGGCGATAATCCGTCTGACAGGAACCGGTTCCGCGCCGGACTCACCGGAAATGGCAGGATCGAACGGAACAATTTTGACGGTTTCGGACGCGCGCGCGATCAGCGCGTGATTCGGCGGCACTTCCGTCCAGTCCGATTCCTTGTCGAACGGTTCCGACACGACGATGACCTGGCCGCCGTCCTCGCGGAAGTAGAGCGTGTTCGCGGCATCGTTGACGGAGACGCGAAACGCATAGAGGTCGCGGCCATTGGCGATCGCGCTGGTGAAGCGCAGCCGCTCGCGAAGGTCACCTTCATTGACGAGGCCGACGAGGGCTTGCAGCACGGCTTCTGTCGCCCGAAGCGGATCGTTCTCCAGGCCCGCGCCCATCATGGCGAGGAAAACGGCCTCAGAGTCGGTCGTGCCCAGCCGCGAGGGATAATAGGCGTCCGGGATCAGCGCCTCGACCTTGCGGCGCAGCCGATTCCAGCTGCCGACGAAGCCGTTGTGCATGAACATCCATTGGCCGCAGGCGAACGGATGGCAGTTCTGCCGCGTCACCGCCGTGCCGGTGGCGGCGCGCACGTGAGCGAAGAAGAGGTGCGAGCGCAGATGGCGGCAGAGATAGCGCAGGTTCTCGTCAGACCAGGCCGGGCGCGTCTCGCGGTAAAGGCCCGGCTCCGGATGCTCGCCATACCAGCCGAGCCCGAAGCCGTCGCCGTTCGAGCCCGCCGTCGACTGCAGCGAGCGGATGCTCTGCGCGATCAGCGAATGCTCGGGCTCGGTGACGTAAGGCTCGAACGAGGTGGTCTCGCCCCGATAAGCGATCCAGCGGCACATGGCTGTTCCCGTCGCGGATATGTCCTGAGGTCCACCAACAGGCCTGGCGGCGGGATGGTTCCCGAGAGAACCTACATGCGGATCAGGACGACGCCGGCGACCAAGAGCGCGGCCCCGGCGATCCGGACCGCGCTCACGGGCTGAACGGGAACGCCAAGCACGCCAAAATGGTCGAACGCGATCGATCCGAGCATCTGGCCGGCGATCAGCAGCGCAAAGAACGTGGCGGCGCCGAGCCGCGGAACGAGGAAGATGCCGAGGCCGATGAAGATGGCGCCGAACAGCCCGCCGCTCCATGCGAACCAGGGAATGCGGGACGCGGTCGCCATCGAGGGGACGGGATCGCGCATCACGAGCGCCAGCGCGGCCATGCAGAGCACGCCGAGCAAGTAGCTCATGAAGCCCGACCACGCTGCCGAATTGAGCGCGGTGCGCAGGTTGGCGTTGAGGGCCTGTTGCACGACGAGGCTGACGCCCGCGGCTACTGCGAAGAGCATCGGAAGTGCCAATCTCAACATCGCGCCTTCGCCTCCTTGTTCGGCCCGCGCTCGCGCGCCGGGCTTCGTCTCACGCCGGCTGCGGGATCAGGGGCGCGACCTCGCGGTCGTGCACGTCATTGCTCGCGGCAAGACCTTGCGCGACGCCGATGCGGTCGGCCTCGGGACGGTTCTGGCTCATCTTGCGCTTGCCTTCGAACCGCACGACGGGAATGCGCACGCCGACGATCCCGCGCAATTGCGCGGCGACGAAATCAGCGGGGGCATCGCTCACCGCCCACGGCTTTGCGCGCGCGCCTTCGTGCCGGTTCGTCAGGCGCGTCACCGCTTCGAGCAGGCGCTCAGGTTCTTGAAAGAATTCGACCGTGCCGTAGGCGTGCACGGCGATGTAGTTCCAGGTCGGCACGACCTTTCCGGTCTCCTGCTTGGTCGCGTACCAGGACGGCGTCACATAGGCGTCGGGCCCATTGAAGATCGCGAGCGCGTGGCCGATCGGGGCAAGCTGCCATTGCGGATTGGCCTTCGCGACGTGCCCATACAGCACACCGTGCTCGCCCTCGCTCTCGTCGAGGAACAGCGGCAGCGGGGTTGCGACCGGACCCTCGGCGGTGGCCGTCACGAGGTTTGCAAGGCGCGCGCCGCGGATGGTCGCGCGGATGCTCTCGATGTCGTCGTCGCGGAAGGCGGGGGGAATGTACATGGCGTGTCTCCGTTCTGGTCACGGAGATAGCGGGAATCTGGCCTGTCGGAAACGGCCAGTTTGCGACAATTTCGTCAGTCCAGTTCGGCGGCCGCCTGCGCCAGCAGCTTGCAGCCGCGTTCGATCTGCGCGACCTCCAGCCCCGAATAGCCCATGACGAGGCCGACGGTCCTGGTCCGGCGCGGACCGACGCGCAGCGCGGAAACGGGGTAGATACCGACGCCCTTGGCGCGCGCCGCCGCGATCAGCGCATCCTCGCGCTTGTGCGGCAGATGATCGAACCATGCCACCACATGCAGGCCGGCGGCTGTGCCCTCGATGCGGACGCGATCGCCGAACCGGCGCCGCAGCGCGCCGAGCAGGGCCTGCTGGCGCTCGGCATTGCGCCGGCGCACGCGCCTGACATGGCTGTCATAGGCGCCGCTCTCCAGCATTGCGGCCAGCGCCTCCTGCTCGACGAGCGGCGTGTGCCGGTCCATGACCTGCTTGGCGGCGGCAAACAGCGGCCGCAAGCCTGCGGGCACCACGAGGTAGCCGATCCGCAAGGTCGGGGAGAGCGTCTTGGAAACGGTGCCGAGATAGATCACGTTGCCGCTGCCTTCGAGCGCATGCAGCGGCGGGATCGGCCGCGTGTCGTAGCGGTACTCGCTGTCGTAGTCGTCCTCGATCACGTAAGCGTCGTTCTTGCGCGCCCAGGCGAGCAATTGGTGCCTGCGCCCGATCGGCATGACGCCGCCAAGCGGATATTGATGCGAGGGCGTCACATAGGCGAGGCGGGCCTCGACGCCGCCGAGCCGCTCCGTCTCAAGGCCGTCCGCGTCGACCGGGACCGGCACCGTCTCCGCGCCCGTCGCCGCAAAGGTATGCCGCGCCATCTGGTAGCCGGGATCCTCCATCACGAAGCGGTCGCCGGAATCGAGCAGCAGGCGCGCGCAGATGTCGAGGCCCTGCTGCGAGCCGTTGACGACCACGATCTGGTCCACCTCGCAGCGGACGCTGCGCGATCGCCACAAATAGCCTTGAAGAGCAGTCCGCAGCCGCAGCGAGCCGCAGGGGTCGTCATAGGCGAGCCGCTCGGGCCTGTGCGCCATCGCTGCGGTCACGGCCTTCTTCCAGGCCAGCAGCGGGAAGTCCGACGGCGAGAGCTCGCCATAGCGGAAGTTCGCGACGAGGCCGCGCGGCGGCTCGGTCCAGCGCGGCGGGTCCTGCCGCAGCCGCTCGCCGAAGCGCGACAGGCGCACCTTGCGCACCGGCGCATGCGTAGCGACGCGGGTACGTTCGCGCTCGACCACGGCGCGCGCGACACGTGGCCGGGCGCCGTGGCGCGTCTCGATGAAGCCTTCGGCCGCAAGCTGCTCGTAGGCGACGGTGACGGTTGAGCGCGCCACGCCCATCTCGCCGGCCAGCGCCCGCGAGGATGGCAGCTGGCCGTCGGTGCCGTACACCCGCGCCATGATCTGGTCGCGCAGCGCCTCGTAGATCTGGCGTGCGCCGACGTGGCCGGCGCCGGGCCGGGGCTTGACCTTCATACGTGGCATCCACACTCCGCGCCGTCCCCGCGGGAATCGCGGGTGCTGGAATGTGTTTCTAATCCTGTCCGCCGGCGGTTTCGACGTGAGGTTTGCCGTAAGGGAAGAAATGGTCCTTGTGGCCCTGCTGCCAGAGCGTCTTGAGGCCCGGTGCCGTGATGTCCCAGTCCGGGCGGCAAATCCTGCTGACGTCCCTGAGATCGTGGCGGAGCTCTTCGACCGTCGGCCGTCCGAAGAACCAGTAGCCGTTGTAGATCTTGTAAACGACGAGGCCGGGCTTGAGCACGATGACATGCGGGATCATCGGATTGTGGACGGGATCGGTATATTCGGCGATGTCGAGATCCTTCTGCACGACGCGCCTGGGGTCGGAGAGGAAGGGCCAGTGCGCGCCGACGCCGCTGCGATACTCGATGGTTTCGGCGATCGTGTCGGTCGTGATCGTCACCATCCGGCAATATCCCACTTCCATTTCCCGATGCAGTTGCAGCAATCCTTCGGCCTGCCGGCGGTCCTTCGGGCAGAAGCCGCCGCGGCCGAGCACCAGCACCATCGGGTCGTTGCCTTGCAGCTCTGAGAGTTTCCGATGCTTGCCGGTATGGTCGCTGAGCTCATAGTCGGGGAATACGGTTCCCTGCATGATGTCGGGTCTCATTCGAATTTCCTTTCCTGGAGCGATCAGAGATCGAGCACGATGTCCTGTTGGGGCCGCGCGCAGCAGATCAGGACATTGCCGTCGGCGGGCGCGTCGAGCGGATCCGGCGCGTAGCTGACTGCGCCCGCGACGAGCCCACTCTCGCAATTGTGGCAGACGCCGGTCCGGCACGACCAGCGCACGGGGACGTCGCACGCTTCGGCGAGCTCGAGCAGGCTGCCGTAGGATGATGCCCAGGGCACATTGAGACCGCTGCGGGCGAAGGACACCATCGGGCCCGGCCCCGGTGGTCCGGCCGGTATGTGGACGGGCTTCTGCGGCAAAGCCGCGATGCCGGGCGTCAGGGATGGCTTTGAGCCGAACAATTCGGTGTGGATGCGATCCCGCGCGACACCGAGCGTGGCAAGGCCGGCGGTCAGGTCGCGCATGAAGGAGGACGGTCCGCAGAGATAGAAATCACCGTCGTGCGGCACGTTCAGCCGCGCAAGCAAGGACGCATTGAGGTGTCCCTGGATATCGAAATCGCGTTCGGGACGATCGTCCGGATCGGGGGAGCTGTAGCAGATCCGGCTGTGACCGTTGGGGAGTTCGGCCAACAGCTCGCGTGCCTCAGTGGCAAACACATGGTCGCGGCCGTTGCGCGTGCCATGCAGCCACCACACATCTCGCGTCGATCTTTCCGCGGCGAGCGCCTGCAGCATCGCAAGCACCGGCGTGACGCCGATCCCTGCACTCAGCAGGATGACGGGCCGCGTGTCCTGCCGGAGCGTGAAGCTCCCGCGCGGTGCGCCGAGCTCGACGGTGTCGCCGGCCTGCAGCCTGTCGGCGACATAGGCGCTGGCGGCACCGTTTGCCTCGCGCTTGATGCTGATGCGATACGGCGCGCCGGCGCGGCCCGACAGCGAATAGCTGCGCGTCATCGCCGGTCCCCCGGAAGGACCGAGCCGGATGATGACGAACTGGCCGGGCAGGGCGGTGGCGAGGGGATGTCCATCCGCGGGCTCGAGGATCAGTGATGTCACGCTGCCGCTTTCGGCGATCTTCTGCGAGACCCGAAACGGCCGGAAGCCGCGCCACGCCGGAGGCGGGCTCGCCTCCGGCCCGAGCCCGGCGTTTCCCGACGCCCCGGTCTCCGCGCGCTGCTGCTCGAGCATCGCCGCGAAGGAATGACGCCAGCCGCCGCTCAGAGCCGGAATCGTCAGCGCAAGCGCGAGGCGATCGCGCGGGTGCGGCGGCAAATAGAGCAACGCGTTGATCTCCGATACGCTCATGCGCTCGGGTCCGCTTGCGACCTGCGTGATCTCGTCACCGGCCTCGACGTCGCCTTCCTCGATGACGCGAAAATAGAATCCGGGCCGGCCGTGCCTGACGAGCAGCGCGGCCATGTCTGGCTCATCCATGCGAATGCCGAGCCGGTAACAGGTGACGCGCGGCTGCGTGACCTCGAACAGGGCAGAGCCGATCCTGTAGCGGTCGCCGATACAGACCTCCGCATCGGCGAGGCCCTCGACGGTGAAGTTCTCGCCGAATTGTCCGGGGACGAGGTTCGCCCGGCCCAGCTCGTTCTGCCAATAGCAATAGGACTCCTGCTGGTAGACGTAGACGGCGCGCTGCTCGCCGCCGTGGCCGGCCGTATCGCCCTGGCCGTCGCCGTCGATGTTGAGCCGCCGTACCCGGCGCGCGCCCGAGACCGGCGTCTTCCAGATGCCGGTGTGAACCGTCCTGCCTTGCCAGTCGATGTCGCGCGGCATTCCGACATTGAGGGAGAGAAGACGTGCCATCGTGATGTTCCTGGCCCAGCGTGCAGGCCCCGATGCGGTGGGCCGCCCCAAGGGTAATCTGCATCCAATCCGGAGTGTTGGCGCGTTAGCCGTTGTTAGACGTTGCGAGGGGAGCCTTTCCGCAGCGGTTCCGCGTCATCAGCTCAAGGGACGAAGAGGCGATTTTCAACCGCGATCGGAGGTCGAGATGGATGATCAAGCCGCGTTGGCGGCGCTTCGGCGCCATTGGGAGGCTTCGGACGCAAACGATTTCGAGGCCGAGCACGACATCTACCGGGAGGACGCCGTGCTCGACTATCCGCAGTCGGGTGAGCGCATCCGTGGCCGCAGGAATATGGTGCAGCCGAACAGAAAGCGGTTCACGGTTCGGCGCATCATCGGCGGCGGTGATCTCTGGGTGAGCGAGTTCGTGCTCAGCTACGATGGCATACCGTCCTACGTCGTCAGCATCATGGAATTTCGCGACGGACGGGTGGCCCACGAGACGCAATATTTCGGCGACCGGTTCGAGCCGGGGCCGTCGCGTGCGCATCTCGTGGAGCGGATGGAATGAGTTGAGCGAGCGTCGTGCGTCGGGATCTCCTGTAGCCCGCATGAGCGAAGCGACATGCGGGACCGCTTTCCCGGATAGCGCTGCGCTCATCCGGGCTACAAAGCCGCCGGCACACGCACACCGTTGCTTAACCAATCGCGGCGCCACGGAACCCGGTGCGGCTGCTGGTCGCAGTTCATCGCCTTGATTCCGTCGGACCGATCTTTATCTCTGAGGCGAACAAGAATCCGGGCCCCTCTGGCGAGGACACCGACAGATGTCGGCAAACCTCGCGATGTCGGATGACCTGTCCCGCGCGAATGCGATGGATCGGCCGATCGTCGGGCCTACTCGAGTTCCTTCCGGCTCATCGTCCCCCATCGCAGCTCCGCGCGGCCATTTCGCAAACGAGGAGCAACGATGTCTGACGCCAAATTCTCAAATCCGATCGAGATCACCGAACCGTCCAGCCTGAACGAGCAGGCGGCCGCGGCGCTGATCATTGCCGGCGCGCTGGTCGCGGTCGCCGACCGCTCCGTCTCGCCGGTCGAGCGCGACGAGGTGATCCGCTTCATCAGGGATCGCGGATTGGCCCCGCACGTCGCCGACGAGCGCTTGTTCTCGATGTTCGACGAGCTGGCGGAACGATTGGAGGAGCCGGACTTTGCCAATGTGGTGATCGACACCTTGCGGCCGGTTTCGAACATGCCGCTGTCATCGCACCTGATGGAGCTGTCGGAGCGCGTCGCGGCGGCGGACGAGGACGTCCATCCCCATGAGGTGCAGGCGATCAAGCTGCTCCGGCTGCTGACGCTGGTACTGCCGCGCGCAAAGCAGGTCGGGCCTGGTGTGACGAGCACCGCCCCCAAGGAGTGAGCATGAGCACAGCATCGGACGAGCAGATGACCGGGACTGCGGGTAGCGCCAGCCAGATGGCCGGAGGCGACCCACGGCTCGACAAGCTCGTCCGCCGGCTGCCGCCGCGCATGAGCGACACCGTCACCCATCTGCTGAAGCCGTCCAGCCGCTGGGTGCGGATTCCATCCGGCGCGCTGCTCGTCGTCGGTGGCGTGTTCTCGTTCCTGCCGGTGCTCGGCATCTGGATGCTGCCGCTTGGACTTGCGCTACTCGCCGAGGACGTGCCCGCGCTGCGCGCCTCGCGTTCCAAGGTTCTCGACTGGGTCGAGCGGAAGAAGCCGGGATGGCTCGATCCGTCTGCATCGAAAAATGATCAATCATGACTGAATTCATCACTGCCGAGGCGTTGACCGCGCTGTTCCAGGTCATCCTGATCGACCTCGTGCTTGCCGGCGACAACGCCGTCGTCATCGGCCTTGCCGCCGCCGGCCTGCCGGCCGAGCAGCGCAGGCGCGCCATCGTCGTCGGCATTGCCGCGGCGACCGTGCTCCGTATCGCCTTTGCCGGCGTCGCGACACAGCTCCTGCAGGTGATCGGCCTCCTGCTTGCGGGCGGCGTGCTGCTGCTCTGGGTGTGCTGGAAGATGTGGCGCGAGCTGCGGGAACAGACGCATGCGAGCGAGCTGGCGTTCAGCCATGGCGGCGGCGCCGGTGCTGCGCCGGCGCAGCGCAAGACCTTCAGCCAGGCCGCGGTGCAGATCGTCGCAGCCGACGTCTCGATGTCGCTGGACAACGTGCTGGCGGTCGCGGGCGCGGCGCGCGAGCATCCCTACATCCTGGCCTTCGGCCTCCTGCTGTCGGTCGCGCTGATGGGCGTTGCCGCCGACCTGCTCGGACGGGTGCTGCAGAAGCAGCGCTGGATCGCCTATGTGGGTCTCGCCATCATCGTCTACGTCGCCTTCGAGATGATCTATCGCGGCTCTCTCGAGCTTGCGCCCGTGATCGCAAGTCTCTAAGTGGACGCGTCCTGACTGCACTTCGGAGTGATTGATGACGTCTGAACCCAAAGCACATTCGGCGGCGCCGTCGCCCCGGCCGCAGATCGGCCCGTTCGCCCAGCTGATCTTCGGCTCGCGCTGGCTGCAGGTGCCGCTTTACGTCGGCCTCATCATTGCGCAGGGCGTCTATGTGCTGCTGTTCCTGAAGGAGCTCTGGCACCTGGTCGTGCATTCCTTCGACGCCAGCGAGCAGCAGATCATGCTGGTCGTGCTCGGGCTGATCGACGTCGTCATGATCTCGAACCTGCTGGTGATGGTGATCGTCGGCGGCTACGAGACCTTCGTCTCCCGGCTGAACCTGAACGGCCATCCCGACGAGCCGGAATGGCTGAGCCACGTCAATGCGAGCGTGCTCAAGATCAAGCTGGCGATGGCGATCATCGGCATCTCCTCGATCTCGCTGCTCCGGACCTTCATCGAGGCCGGCAATCTCGGCACCACGCGCAGCAATTTCACCGAGAGCGGCGTGATGTGGCAGGTCCTGATCCACCTGACCTTCATCATCTCCGCGATCGGCATCGCCTGGGTCGACCGCCTCAGCGAGAACGGTCACCGCAAGCAGGCCGGTCACTGAGCTCCGGCTCAGGCGGTCGGCGGATAGGCCGTGTTCTCGCGCCGCTCGCGATCGCCAAGCTCCCGCACCAGCTCCTGGAGAAACGACTCGGTATAGGCGGGCAGGGTGCGCTCGGCGCGGACATAGATGCCGAGATCGGACCAGACCGGGCTGCCGGCATTGTCGAGCGGCAGGAAGACGAGCCGGCTGTCGCGCGACAGCCTGCTGATGCCGAGCTGGGTCTGGAAGGCGACGCCGACGCCGCGCGCGGCGAGCTCGCGCATCAGGTCGATCGAATTGGCCTGGATCGCCGGCTCCGGCGTCTCCGGGAGCTGCGCGATCAGCGGCTGCAGCAGATGAAAGATCGACAGCTCCGGTAGCGCATTGATGACGGGGAAGGCGAGGCATTGCTCCAGCGTCACCGTCTTGCGGCGCGCCAGCGGATGCTCGCGCGCGACCACCGCGCCGAGGCGAAAGCGCTTCAGGGCGACCTGCCGCAGATCCGGCGGATGGCGGAGCGCCATGGCGATGCCGATATCGGCCTCGCCGCGGCTGAGCGCCTCCAGCACGTCCGACGATCCCTTCACCTCGGTGGTGAAGCTGACGCGGCGGGCCCGCCCGCGATGGGACGCGATCAGGTCCGGCAGGACGGATTCCGTCAGCGACTCGATGCAGGCGATGCTGACGGTGCCGCTCCAGGCGCCGGAGAGGGAGGCAACGTCCGAGCGGAAGCGGTCGAGGTCCTGGAGCACGTTCATGACATGCCGGGCCAGCATCTCGCCGACCGTCGTCAGCGTCAGGCCACGCGCATTGCGCTCAAATAAGGGCGACCCAACCTCTTGCTCAAGCTTGAGAATTTGACGGCTGACGGCCGAGGACGCGACGTTCAGGACGCGCGCCGCGGCACGGATCGAGCCGGTCCGGCGGACGGCATGGAAATACTGGATGGACGGCGAGTGAAAGCGCATGGGACCCCCGTCCCAACTATAGCTGTTGCCGAAACGGCATCAACCTGTGCGAAATTCTCTGCTTTTCGAGAGCGCTGCTCATCCCTAGGTTCGCCGCCGGCTCGATCAGGTCCCAGGGGACGGCCGGGCCGTGCGCAACGATGCGCGGGGGGATTTCGGGGTGAACGAGAACATCGCTTGCGAGCTGGAGCACGGGCCGGACACCACCCGTTTGGTGGACCGCCGCCGCGCCGCGGCCTATGTCGGCGTGACCGCCGGCCGTTTCGAGCAATTGGTGCGCGACAACGTCGTGCCGCCGCCGGTGATGGTGGACAACAAGCGGCGCTGGTCGATCGCATTGCTCGATGTCGCCAGGGAAGCGGTCGTCAGCAGCATGCCGTGCCTGCCGCCTGCCATCGCCGACATCACGCCGGAGGCGCGCCCCTGCGAGCGCGACGCGGCGCCAGCCGCGCATGAACTGCCCGATCAGGTCTGGTTCGACCAGCGCGCGCGGTTCGTGCAGCGCGTGCGCCGTTCGCTGCTCTCGGGCAACGAGATCCGCCTGCTGCGCGAGTTCAAGCTGCTCAAGCAGAACCAGATCAGCATGTTCGGCTATTACGGCAGCTTCGAAGCGCTGATGGTGCGCGGCTACATCGTCGAGATCGATCGCAAGCCGCCGTCGAGCCGTCCGCTGGTGACCTATCGCCTGACCGAACGCGGCGAGCAGGTGGTCTCGGCGCTCAAGGACGAGCCGCTGGTCTGAACGTCTATTTGAGCAGCTCGCACACCGTCGGATGCGATCCGGCGGCCGGCTGCGCGTGCCCGGCCGAGATGCCGCTCCACCAGGCATCCAGCGCATCGCGTTCGCAGCCGAGCTTGACGCTCATGCCACCGGCGAATCTGACCCAGTCGGCGAAATGGTCCTTGCCGACCGCGATCACCACGGGGATGTCGGCATCGAGCGCGCGCTCGATCAGATGGGACAGGCCCTTGCCGTCGCGCTCGCGCTTGCCGAAACGGTTGATGATGAGGAGATCGGCGCCATGGGCGAGGGCGCCAGCGATCCGTTCTCCGGCATTCTGCAAGCGCGCGAGATCGAGCCGGCATCCTTGCGCCGCCGGGTCGAAATCCTGCGCGAGCAGCAGCTTCTCGCCGTTGTGAAGCAGCACCGCCGACAGGCTGGAATCCGCGCATCGACCTGCTTGAACCATGCCGACGACACGACAGCCGCGCGCATTCACGTCGGCTGCGAAGCCGCGCAGGACGGCGTCCGGGTCCTGCTGCCGCTCGTAGACCAGGGCGGCGAGGTCGCATTGGGCGTCGAACATGCTTGGTCTCCGCTTCGAAGCGAATAGATCGGGGCCGCGGCGGGGTCGCCGCGGCCCCGGTGTTCGGATCAGGCCGCCGGCGGGCCGTTGATGATCTGGAGCTGGGTGAATTCGGCGAGGCCTTCCTCGGCGAATTCAGTGCCGATGCCCGACTGCTTGGCACCGCCGAACGGGATGTGCGGGGCCATGTCGAGATGCTTGTTGATCCAGACCGTTCCGGACTCGAGTTGGGTTGCGACCTCGTGCGCGCGCTTGATGTCGGACGACCAGACCGAGGCGCCGAGGCCGTAGGTGGTGGCATTGGCGCGGCGGATCACGTCGTCCTTGTCGGAATATTTGATCAGTGGCAACACGGGGCCGAACTGCTCCTCGTCGACCAGCTTCGAACCCTCCTGGATGTCGCGCACGATGGTCGGCTCGATGAAATAGCCGGGCCGGTCCATCGCCGCGCCGCCGGCGACCACCTTGCCGTTCTTGTGCGCGTCCTCGAGGAACGCCTTCACCTTTTCGTACTGCATCTTGTTCTGCAGCGGCCCGAGCTTGGTGCCCTGCTTGGAGCCATCGTCCACGACGGTATTCTTCGCGATCGCGACCAGCTCGTTGCAGAGCTCGTCATAGACGGACTCGTGCACATAGAGCCGCTTGATGGCGAGGCAGACCTGGCCGGAGTTCTGGAATGCGCCCTCGAAGATGCCGGGCGCGACCTTCTTCGGATCGACGTCGTCGAGCACGATGCCGGCATCGTTGCCGCCGAGCTCGAGCGTGATGCGCTTGAGCGTCTGCGCCGCGCTGGCCATCACCTTCTGTCCCGTCGCCGTCGAGCCGGTGAAGGAAATCTTGCGGATATCGGGGTGCTTGGTCATCTCGCCGCCGAGATCGTTGGCGTCGGTGATGAAGTTGAGAACGCCCTTCGGCACCACGTCCTTGATCAGCTCGGCAAAGCGAAGCGTCGCCAGCGGCGTGGTCGGGGCGGGCTTGACCACCAGCGTGTTGCCGGCGAGCAGCGCGGACGGCAGCTTGAAGGCGAGGATCAGCAGCGGATAGTTCCAGGGAATGATGGCGCCGACGACGCCGAGCGGGCGGCGATAGGCCTCGACCTTGCGGTCGCCGGAGTTCTCGATCACCTTCATCGGGAGTTCGAGCGAGCCGAGATAGCGGAAGAAGGCGGCCATGCCGAGCACTTCGCCGGTGGCATCCGCCAGCGGCTTGCCCTGTTCGGACGTGAGCAGGCGGGCGAGCTCGCCCGAATTGGCCTCGATGACGTCGGCCATCCCGATCACGATTTTGCGGCGCTCCTCCATCGGCGTTGCGGCCCAGGCCGGGTAGGCAGCCTTCGCCGCGGCAACGGCCGTATCGAGCTGGGACTTCGAGGCGCGCGGGCACTGGGCCAGCACTTCCTCGGTTGCCGGATTGAGAACCGGCATGGTCAGGTCGCCCGGCACCATCTTGCCGTCGATGAGAAGATTGAAGTCACTCATTGGCTTTGCGCTCCCTTGCAGAAACGGGCCGTTCGGGGCCTCGTTATATCGAACTATATATCACGCATCGGCCGGACCGGCCATGGCGGCGGGCTGGATCAATTCCACAAAAGCAGGCTGGACGCGGGTGGACTTATCGATATATCGTGACGGATATAGCGAATTGCGTTCCGGGACTTTCGATGGAAATCAAGGTGAGGCAGCTCACGACCTGCGAGGTGGCCGCCGATGGCGGCGCGATCTCGCTGGGATTCGAGGATGTGGCGGGCAATCCTGCCGCGGTCAGCGTCTCGCTCAACCAGGTCGGCGCGCTGATCATGACGCTGCCCGGTCTGCTGGAGACCGCGCTGAAGGCCCGCTATGGCGACCAGAGCCTGCGCTATGCCTATCCGCTCGCGTCCTGGGTGCTGGAGCAATCGACCGACACGACCCAGCGCATCATCACGCTCCAGACCGAGGACGGCTTCAAGGTGCGGTTCTCGATTCCGAAGTCGGAGCAGAGCTTGCTCGGCGAAGCGCTGACGCAGCCGATGCCGGAAGTGATGGGGCGGCCGAACTGACAGCTTAATCGGCCTTCGAGCGTCCAATTTCGTTCAGGTAGATGGCCCACTCGAATTCAAAGGGGCCAAGGTCGTGCTTGGAGGCCGGATCAGATCCATTTTCATAGGCGAAATCCGACCACTCCACGCCGCGTTCGGTTCGCGAAACACGAACGGTAATGGCGCCACAAGCGAAGTCGCCACACTCCGGGCAAACAAACAGAGCCACACGATGCCCGCCGACGGGGACATCCGAAGTCAACATAGCCGCTGTTCCGCTATTGACCCGTCGAGCGATCTCTCGTTCGAGCTGAGGGTCCGAGAGAGCGCCGCACATGTCGCATTCGGCAGCCGAGGTGGCTGCAAAGAGAGATACTCCATTGACGACGAAGTCAAATGAGTGCCGCTCCGGCTTCTGTGGATTTTCGCTGCCGATCCGGCGGAGGGCCACAAGTTTTATCTGATCCGTCAACGTAGCGCCCGCTCACGATTTCCTGGAACGGCTGATGTCGCTCCTGAGCGCTTCCAGCTCCTTGTGCACGGCGCGCGCGGCGTCGCGCTCGATCTTGCGGTAGCGTGCGACAAGTTTCTCGCCGAACGGGGTCAGCATCGCGCCGCCGCCGTTCTTGCCGCCGGCCTGCGGCTCGACCACGGCATGCCCGCAGATGCGCTTGATCTCGTCGACCAGGTCCCAGGCCCGCTTGTAGGACATGTCCATGGCCCGGCCGGCCGCGGAGATCGAGCCGTGCTCGCGGATCTGTTCCAGAAGCTCGATCTTGCCCGGCCCGATCCGATTCTCGTCGTCGAGGTCGATGCGAAGGCTGAGCTGGGGAAGCGATTTGGCGCTTGCGCGCGACATGACGGGCATCTCTTGGACTTTGCCTGACGACATTGCCACTCTTGCCCGCCGCGGACAAGCGAGCGCGCCGTCATTGCTCACCGCACGGCGTGCATCTCCAGAAACGCCTTCACGCCGGTCACCTCGCCCGTGTCCGATGCGGTGTAGCCGGGCAGGGTGGCGATCGCTGCGCGGAAATCGTGGCTGCGGATGATTTCGAGGATGCGCTGCATCGGCGCGGTGTCGAGGAAGGCGCGCTTGCAGACGAAGAAATAATCCTCGGTGAGGATGCGGATGAAATCGAGCCCGAACTGGCGCGCGGCGGCCTCGACGCCGAAGCACGCATCCGCCATGCCGCTGGCGACATAGGCCGCAACGGCGGCGTGGGTGAACTCGATCTGCTGCGCGCCGTTGATCCTGCTCTCGTCGATGCCGTTCGCGGCCAGCAACTGGTCGAACAAGAGGCGCGTGCCGGAATCATGGTCGCGGTTGACGAAGCGGACGGCGGGCTTGGTGAGGTCATCGAGCGAGGCGATCCGCAGCGGATTGCCGCGCGCGACCATCAGGCCCATCTCGCGGGTGACGAAGTTGATGATGCGGTCCTCGCGCGGGTCGAGCCATTCGCGCGCAGCCTTGATCCCTTGCGCGCGCAGCGCGCCGTGCGGCAGATGCAGGCCGGAGAGGTCGCAGGCCCCCTGCGCCAGCGACACCAGCGAATGCTGGTTGCTGACATAGCGTAGGTCGACGCCGATGCCGGGCTCGCGGTCGAGGAATTCGCGAAGCTTTGCCACGGCAAAGCCGTGGCTCGCATGAACGCGGATCACGGAGGGGCGCTGTTCGAGGAACGGCTTGATCTCGCTGGCGAGCTCCTGGGCGAGGTTTTCGAGCTGCGGCCCGAGCCGGGCCTGCATGCGCTCGCCGGCCCACACCAGCCGCTCGCCGAACGGCGTGAGCTTTGAACCTTTGCCGCGCTGGGTTTCCACCAGGGGCGTTCCGAAGAACTCCGACCATTGCTCGATCAGATTCCAGACGTGGCGATAGGACAGGTGCGCATCGCTGGCGGCGCTGGTGATCTTTCCGGTCTTCCGGATTTCGTTGAGCACGCCCAGCATGACGGCGACGGTGCGCGGGCTGCCCTCGCGGCGGAATCGCCAGACGGCCTCGATCTCGATCTGAAGCATCCGATATCCTTATGAACTGCGCTTCATATATGGGGCGTCCATTTGCAGAACATATCATATTTACTCCGGCCAATAGGCGCCTAGTCTGGTATACCAGAACAGGAGGAAATATGATGTCTGTTGCATATGACTTTGCGCATTCGCCGGCGACCGAGTTCATGGCCCGGCCACAGCATCTGCTCATCGACGGGCGCCGCGTGCCCGCCAGTTCCGGCCGCACGTTCAAATCCCTCAATCCTGCAACGGGGCAGGTCATCGCCACCGTCGCCGAGGGCGGCGAGGCCGATGTCGAGATCGCCGTGGCCGCTGCGCGCCGGGCGTTCGAAGGCCCCTGGCGCACCATGCGCGCCTCCGAGCGCGGCCAGATCCTGCTGCGCTGGGCCGACCTGCTCAAGCGGCACTCGGAAGAGATCATCGAGCTCGAGTCGATCGATGCGGGCAAGCCGATCTCGGCGACGATGCGCCAGGACTTCCCCGCCGCCGTCGACACGCTGATCTATTACGCCGGCTGGGCCGACAAGATCAGCGGCGACGTCGTGCCCGTGCGCGACGATGCCCTGACGTACACGATGCGCGAGCCGGTCGGCGTGGTCGCGGCGATCGTGCCGTGGAATTTCCCGCTGATGATCGGCATGTGGAAGCTCGCCCCCGCACTGGCCTGCGGCTGCACCATTGTGATGAAGCCGGCCGAGCTGACCTCGCTGTCGGCGCTACGCATCGCCGAGCTCGCGCTCGAAGCGGGTCTTCCGGCGGGCGTCTTCAACGTCGTGACGGGGCCGGGCCGCGTCGTCGGCGACGCGCTGGTCAATCACCCGGACGTGGACAAGGTCACCTTCACGGGCTCGCCGGGCGTCGGCCGCGGAATCATGAAGGGCGCGGCCAGCAACTTCAAGCGCGTCTCGCTCGAGCTCGGCGGCAAGTCGGCCAACGTGATTTTCGACGATGCCGATCTCGAAGCAGCAAGCAAGGCTGCGGCCTCCGGCATCTTCTTCAATGCCGGCCAGGTGTGCTCGGCCGGCTCCCGCGTGCTGGTGCAGGAGAAGGCCTATGACGAGGTCGTCGAGCGGCTTGCCGCGCGCGCGAAGTCGCTGAGGATCGGCGATCCGCTCGACCGCAAGACGGCGCTTGGGCCGGTCATTTCCGAGAAGCAGATGAAATCGGTCCTCGACTATGTCGAGATCGGACAGAAGGAGGGCGCGCGCCTCGTCACCGGCGGGACGCGTATCGGCGAGCGCGGCTATTTCATCAGCCCGACGGTGTTCGCCGACGTCGAGCACGAAATGCGGGTCTCGCAGGAGGAGATCTTCGGGCCCGTCGTCAGCGTCATCAAGTTCAAGGACGAGGCCGATGCGCTCAGGATCGCCAACGGCACGGCCTACAGCCTCGCCGCCGGCGTCTGGAGCCGCGACGTCGGCAAGCTTCAGCGCTTCGCCAAGCGGGCCCGCGCCGGCACGGTCTGGATGAACACCTACGGCTATACCGACGTGCGCCTGCCCTGGGGCGGCGAGCGCGACTCCGGCCTCGGCCGCGAGCACGGCACCGCCGCGCTCGACAATTTCACCGAGCCCAAGGCGGTGTGGATGAATCTGGCCGTCTGATACCCTCCCGATCGGCCAATCCTGGGCCCGCCTGATCGTCCGGTCAGGCGGGCTCTTTTTTTCGAGATCGGTAAAATTGTCTGCATTCGGCTCAGCCGGTGCAAACCCTCTCGACA
The DNA here is from genome assembly GCF_018130885.1 of Bradyrhizobium sp. KB893862 SZCCT0404. NCBI lineage: Bacteria > Pseudomonadati > Pseudomonadota > Alphaproteobacteria > Hyphomicrobiales > Nitrobacteraceae > Bradyrhizobium > Bradyrhizobium sp. KB893862 SZCCT0404. Next base: position 32,958 of record NZ_JAFCLT010000006.1, on the reverse strand, counting down.
AGTAGCACGGCGCCTTAAACCAGAGCTTTGGAACCGGCCTGCATCCTGTCCGCAACAGGGCAGGGCTTCATCATGTCTATCTTCAGGGAGATCGTCGTGGCGGTTGCGGGCGTGTACACGCTCTTGTTCGCCTGCGACGCAGTGTTCGGGGTCGGCGAAGCACGCTTCGACGATTCCTATTACAGCGCCAGCTTCTACGCGCCGAAGCCGAAGGAATTCCGCTTCGCAAGCGACACGCCGCCGGCCGTGCGCGTCAGCGAAGCGTTCGCGCAGTTTGCGCCGAGCGAGGCAAAGCCGAACAGGCGCTACTCGTCGCTCACGACGATCATTCGCTGACGCCGTCTCACTCGCCCTGGATCCATTCCGCAAGGCCGCGCCACAGCGTGTCGCGGTGATCGGGGCGGAAGAAGCCGAAATGGCCGATGGCCTTGGTGCCGACGTCGGACGGCTTCACCGTCAAGACCTCCGGCTTGATCGCGGTGAAGCCGCCGGTCAGCAGCTCGACCGCGGGGCGCGTTGCCCAGGGATCGTCGGAGAAGCACAGCGCGCGCAGCTCGCCCTTGAACTTTGCGAAATTGTCGAGCGCCGGCAGTTTTGAATCGAAGAGATAGCGTGGGCTCGAGACCCAGTCGGCCCATTGCAGGAAGACGCCCTTGGGCAGGTCCTCGCCGATGCCGGCCCAGCCCGGCGCGTAGCCGAGAGCGTGGACCAGCGGGACGCCAACGAAATTCATGAAGGCGTAGACTCTGTACTTCTCCGGCGAGGTCATCAGCCGCCAGGTCGCGGCCTGCGAGGCCACGAGGGCGGCCCGCGAGATCTCGCTGTTGTTCTCGATCAGCCCGAGCGCCTGGCCGCCGTAGGAATGGCCGACATAGGCGAGCGGCAGCGTGTTGTAACGCTCGCGCATCCAGCGCACCGCGGCGGTGACGTCGAGCGCGGCCCAGTCCGACATCGAGGCCTTGAAGCCGACCAGGGATTTCGGCTGGTTGTAGCCGACCATCGCCGGCAGCCTGCTGTCGCCGATGCCGCGATAGTCGTAGGTGAGGACCGCGCAGCCGCGATGGGCGAGATAGGAGGCAAAGCCGCGATAGATCTTGCGCGGGACGGCGGTGGCCGAATTGATCAGGACGGCGTGGCGCTTGGTGCCGCGCGGCAGGAACAGGGTGCCGGTCAGCGCATACCCGTCGGCCGCCGGAAAGCTGATCTCGTCGATGAAAACGTCGTCCAATGCCGCGTCCATGGGCGGAAAGTATCTTGCCGGTTTCCTCGCTGCCCCCAGCAAATGCGAATTCAGCTTTGCCCGCAAGGGTTTGCAATGCAAAACGGATTTACAACTGGCGGTGTCGCTTTAGCCTGTGTATAAGGCGGCCCTCGCAACCCACAGATCAGGTTGCGCTTTTTGCTTCACGGAGAGATTGCGATGTCCGAGCGATGGACGCCCGAGTCCTGGCGCAGCAAGCCGGTGCTACAGGTGCCCGAATATCCCGACGCCAAGGCTTTGGCCGACGTCGAGGCGCAGCTTGCGACCTTTCCGCCGCTGGTGTTCGCGGGCGAGGCGCGCAATCTGAAGAAGGCGCTGGCCCGCGTTGCGGCCGGCGAGGCCTTCCTGCTCCAGGGCGGCGACTGCGCCGAGAGCTTTGCCGAGCACGGCGCCAACAACATCCGCGACTTCTTCCGCGTGCTGCTGCAGATGGCGGTGGTGCTGACCTATGCCGGCGCCGTGCCGGTGGTGAAGGTCGGCCGCATCGCCGGCCAGTTCGCCAAGCCGCGCTCGTCGCCGACCGAGAAGCTGAACGGCGTCGAGCTGCCGAGCTATCGCGGCGACATCGTCAACGACATCGCCTTCACCAAGGAAGCGCGCATTCCCGATCCGCAGCGCCAGCTGATGGCCTATCGCCAGTCGGCCGCGACGCTGAACCTGCTCCGCGCCTTCGCCACCGGCGGCTACGCCAATCTCGGCAGCGTGCATGAATGGATGCTCGGCTTCCTCAAGGACAGCCCGCAGTCCCGCCGCTACAAGGAGCTGGCCGACCGCATCTCTGATGCGCTCAACTTCATGCGCGCCTGCGGCCTCGACCTGGAGAGCCATCCCGAGCTGCGCGCCACCGATTTCTACACCAGCCATGAAGCCTTGCTGCTCGGCTACGAGCAGGCCATGACCCGCGTCGATTCCACCACCGGCGACTGGTACGCGACCTCGGGCCACATGATCTGGATCGGCGACCGCACCCGCCAGCTCGACCACGGCCACATCGAATATTTCCGTGGCATCAAGAACCCGATCGGCCTGAAGTGCGGCCCGTCGCTCAAGCCCGACGAGCTGCTGAAGCTGATCGACGTGCTCAACCCCGACAACGAGCCGGGCCGGCTGACGCTGATCGGCCGCTTCGGCTCCGACAAGGTCGGCGAGCACCTGCCGAACATGATCCGCACGGTGAAGCGCGAGGGCAAGGTCGTGGTCTGGTCGTGCGATCCCATGCACGGCAACACCATCACCTCGACGTCAGGCTACAAGACGCGGCCCTTCGACCGCGTCCTGTCCGAGGTGAAGTCGTTCTTCGCGATCCACGCCGCGGAAGGCACCCATGCCGGCGGCGTGCATCTGGAGATGACCGGCCAGGACGTCACCGAATGTCTCGGCGGCGCCCGCGCGATCACCGACGAGGACCTCAACGACCGCTATCACACGGTCTGCGATCCCCGTCTCAACGCCGAGCAGTCCATCGACATGGCTTTCCTGGTCGCCGAGTTGCTCAAGCAGGAACGCGCCGGCAAGGTCAAGCCGATGCCGGCCGCAGCGGGGCTCTAAGACCTTGCTGCGGATTTGGAAGGCCACGATCAATTCCCGTAACGGTCTGGCCTTTGCGTTCCGGTCGGAGCAGGCGGTCCGTGAGGAGATTTTTGCGCTCATCCTCTCGGTGCCGGCCGCCTGGCTGATCGCCGCGACCGCGATGCGCGCGGTCGAGCTGGTCTGCGCGGTCGCGTTCGTGCTGACGGTCGAGCTGCTCAACACCGCGATCGAGAAGCTCGCCGACCGCCTGACCATGGACCACGACAAGCAGATCGGCCGCGTCAAGGACATGGGCTCGGCCGCCGTCGGCGTCGCGCTGCTGATGGCGGGCGCATTCTGGATCTTTGCCATCGTCGAGCGGTTGGGTTTCGTCTAGCCATTGGAAGCGGATAAGGGGCGGCCATGACCGAACGTCTCAACGCATTCGCGGTCACGCTCGCCCAGCTCAATCCGACCATGGGCGACATCGAGGGCAATGCCGCGAAGGTGCGGGCCGCACGCGCGCGGGCCGCTGCCGACGGCGCCGATCTCGTGCTGTTTCCGGAATTGTTCATCGCGGGCTATCCGCCGGAAGATCTGGTGCAGAAGCCGGCCTTCCAGGCCGCCTGCCGCGCGGCCATCGAAGGTCTCGCGCGCGAGACCGCCGGTGGCGGGCCGGCGATGCTGGTCGGCACGCCCTGGGTCGAGGAGGGCAGGCTGTATAATGCCTGCGCGCTGCTCGATGGCGGCCGCATCGCGGCGTTGCGGTTCAAGTGCAATCTGCCGAACTACGGCGTGTTCGACGAGAAGCGGTTGTTTGCGCGCGGCCCCGCCGCGGGCCCCGTCACCGTGCGCGGCGTGCGGATCGGCGTGCCGATCTGCGAGGACATCTGGCTGGAAGAGTCCGAGGACTACGAGAACGTGGTCGAGACGCTGGCCGAGACCGGCGCCGAGATCATCCTGGTGCCGAACGGCTCGCCCTATGCCCGCGACAAGAGCGACGTGCGCCTGTCGGTCGCGGTCGCGCGCGTGACCGAGAGCGGCTTGCCGCTGGTCTATCTCAATCAGGTCTGCGGCCAGGACGAGCTGGTGTTCGACGGCGCATCGTTCGCGCTCAACGGCGATTTGTCGCTCGCGGCGCAATTGCCGGCGTTCGAGGAAAGCATCACCACGTTGCGCTTCACCAGGAATGGCGACGACTGGCGCTGCGCGGGGCCGATCGCGGAGCAGCTGGAGGGCGACAAGGCCGACTACGCCGCCTGCGTGTTGGGCCTGCGCGACTATGTCGGCAAGAACGGCTTTCCCGGCGTGCTGCTCGGCATCTCCGGCGGCATCGATTCCGCGCTCTGCGCCGCGATCGCCGTGGACGCGCTCGGCGCCGACCAGGTGCACGGCGTGATGCTGCCCTATCGCTACACGGCCGCGCACTCGATCGCCGATGCGGGCGAGCTCGCAGGCCATCTCGGCATCCGCTATGAAGTGCTGCCGATCGCGGAAGCCGTGAACGGCTTCGAGACCATCCTCTCGGGGCTCTTCAAGAACCTGCCGCCTGATATCACCGAGGAGAACCTCCAGGCCCGCACCCGCGGCACGCTGCTGATGGCGATCTCCAACAAGACCGGCCTGATGGTGGTGACCACAGGCAACAAGTCGGAGATGTCGGTCGGCTATGCCACGCTGTACGGCGACATGAACGGCGGCTTCAACCCGATCAAGGATATCTACAAGACGCAGGTGTTTCGCCTGTCGACTCTGCGCAACGGCTGGAAGCCGGATGGCGCGCTCGGCCCCGCGGGCGAGGTGATCCCGCCCGATATCATCACGCGCCCGCCGACGGCGGAGCTGCGCGAGAACCAGACCGATCAGGATTCGCTGCCGCCTTACGACCTGCTCGACGCCATCCTCGAACGGCTGATCGAACGCGAGGAGCCGCTCGAGGCGATCATCGCCGCCGGCTTCGAGCGCGATACCGTCACCCGCATCGACCATCTGCTCAACGTCGCCGAATACAAGCGCCGCCAGGCCGCGCCCGGCGTGAAGGTGACGGCCAGGAATTTCGGCCGCGACCGCCGCTATCCCATCACCAACCGCTTTCGCGACAAGGGCGAGAAGCTGCCGGTGGCAGACGAGACGCTGGTGTCGCGCGGCAGCCGGGCCTCGATCGACGCATTCGAAGGGTGAGTTGATCGGCCGCCACGGCGCATGCTTTCGGCGACCGAATTCAGCCATAGAGCATTCATAGGGCGTAGTCGGCTGTTGGTGTCGGGCGGGCGGAGCATGGCAGACGAGATCGCGCTGGACATGGAGGACATCCGTGTGGTCGCGGCGTACGCGGCGGAAAATGCCGCGGAGGTGCTGGAGATCTTCGAACGATCCTATCCTGCGGATTTTCGTCCGCGCGACGCAGTCGAAGCCGCGCGAACCTTCGCGTGCGGAGGCAAGCGGGGAAAGGCCCTGCGCGATGCAGCCTGGGCTGCGCTGAAGGCGGCAAAGGAAGCCGAAGATGCCGCGGCAAGCCAGGTCGCGCGGGCGGCGATGAGTGCCTCGTCTGCGGCCTATCTTCATCCTTTGGCGCATTCGACGCAGGTCAGGCATATTCTTGGCGCACCCGCCCACGCTGCGCGGGCCGTCGAACTTGCAGCGGGTGATGTCCCCGGTGTCGGTGCCGACTATCTTGAGCGCGCGCTCCAGCGTGCAACCCCTGGGCTCGTTGAGGTCCTGCGCCGCTACCCGCTCGCACCGTCCGGTGGCGGCCGGGTTGGCGAACTCATGCGTACAATCGACCGGAGGCTTCGCGGCGAGCTGTCGTAAGCGGAGTGGACGAGCGGTCTTGCCGCCTACGACGCTGTCAACATCCGCGAAAGCGGATGATCCAGTACGCCGCGGCGGATGTTTTCGAAAACCAATTCCCGCCGCGGAGTACTGGATGCCCCGGTCAAGCCGGGGCATGACAAGCAAGTCTTACTTCTGCTGCTGCGGCAGGAACGTCGGGCCGACGGAGCGGATCGGCTTGTTCTCCGACGAGGTCGTGGGGGCTGGATCCGCCGGCGGGGTCGCAGCGGGTGCCGTGGCCGTCGTCGGCGCCGCGCCCTTCTTGGCGCTGGCAGGCTGCGGCGCGCCCTTGTTGAGGCGCTGCTGCTGCATCTTCCTGGCGCTCTCCTCGGTGACGATGATGTCACCCTGCTGCTCGACTGCAGCCTTGTCGTCGGCCGATTTCAGCGCATCGGCCCAGGTCTGTCCGGCCGCCTTGCAGGAGCATGACGGGTTGAACTCGCTGCGGAATTTGAACGCCGTCGGCAGCGCCGTGTAGGGCTGGCCGCCGACCGAGACCGCCGAGTTCATGTCCTCGCCGGGATTGCGATGGGTGTAGAGCACGGCCTCGGCGGCCGGGCACAGCGCCTTGCAGGTCTTCTCGTCGTCGGGGAAGCGCGCCGGCACGGTCGCGAACGAGATCGGGAAATAGGCGCCGTCGCAGGTGCGCACGCACACGGTGCGGAAGGTGCCGGATTGCGGACCGAGGTCGGAGGGCGGCACGCCTTGCGGATTGTTCGGGTTGTTCGGATTGTTGCCGCCGAACAGGTTGCTCAGGAAGTTGCCGCCGCCCTGCGACTGCGCCGCATTGGCGTATTGCGGGCCGCAACCGTTCTGCGCGAGTGCCATCAGCACCGAGCGGCGCTGGTTGTCGCGCTCCGGGCTGGCGCCGCCTGCGCTGCGCAGGCGCTCGAGATTGCCGGTGATCTGATCCAGGTTGGCGCGCATCTGCTGGATCTGGGTGTTGACCGGGCCGCACTGCGCCGACTGGCCGTTGAACAGCGAGAAGAAGCCGGAGGAATCGCAGCCCATGCGCTTGGCCTGCATGGTGACGCGGTCGAGCTCGGCCTGCTGCTTGGCCTGGGAATCCTGATAACGGCGGATCTGCTCTTCGCGCGCGGGGTCGCCACCGCCGCCGCCGCGATCGAGCGCGGCGAGCTGGCCTTCCAGCCGCACGCACATCGGATTGGGGCCAAGCCCGTTCTGGCCCGGCTGAGGCGGTGGGCCGGGCGGTCCGGCCTGCGCGAAAGCGCCATTGGCGAGCACGACGGTGCCGAGGAGCACGGTGCAGGCAAGGAAGGAGCGGGCACGGGAGAGGGACAAAAATTCAGGCATATCCGCCATTCTAGCGAGGTCACGGCCCCAAGTGACTTTCAATGCGATTTGGGGGCCGAAGCGCGCCCTCCCAATAGCCGCTTCCAGCGGCATCGTCACGTCGTTTCAGGGGCCGAAGACTGGTCCTAAGGTCCGCCAGCTCCGAGGGAATTCAGCGCTGACAGGTGATTGCGACATATTCGTTGCAATGGCCATGGGAGCAGTTTGCGCCGGTTTTGGGGACAGAGCCGGTAATTTCGTCGGGATCGACCCGGCGATAGGCCGAAGCCTGGGCAAAATCCCGTGACTGGCAGTAGGTCCGCGCGACCTGCGCCCCGCATTTGTCCCCTTTGGCCAGGCACTGGTCGACACCGTAGCCATCCGCCTGGTTGGCGATGATGAAGACGCGCGTCTCGGCAAAGGCGCTGGAGGCCGCGGCAATGGAAGCACAGAAAATGAGCGCGAATATCGATCGCATGAAAATACCAGGGAGGCTGGAGACCGCCCGCACCTTAATAATCTCAAAAGGTTAAGGAGAATGGAACCGAGGGGCGGGACACTGCCCAATGCGGGCGGAAGACGGCATTTTCGCGGCTCCCTTGACGGAAGGCGGCCTCATAGCCCATATGTTCCCGCATGAACGGTCTCCTCGCCATTTGCATCATTTGCGAGATTACGAGCTAGCGATTCGCTGGCTGGAGCCGTCTTTTCTCAAACACATTGAGAGCACTGGACGCCCGGCCGCGCAACGGCCCGGTTCTCGCATTCGCATGTCGTCGCGGCAAATAGGGTTGCGAATGCGAGAACCGGACCGCTGCGAAGAAATGAAGTTTTTGTGCCGCTTGCGATTTGAAGTTCCTGGTCGAGTTTGCTGCTATCGCTGCAGGAACTTCAAATCGCATTCGGCACTACGACGGGTATCCATATGGAATTACGCCTCTACGATACGCTGAGCCGGGACAAGCGCACTTTCGTGCCGCTCGATGCGAACAACGTCCGCATGTATGTCTGCGGACCGACCGTCTACGACTTCGCCCATATCGGCAATGCGCGGCCGGTGATCGTGTTCGACGTGCTGTTTCGGCTGCTGCGCCATCTCTATGGTGAGGCTCACGTCAAATACGTCCGCAACATCACCGACGTCGACGACAAGATCAACGACCGCGCCGCGCGCGACTTTCCCGGCCTGCCGCTGAACGAGGCGATCCGGAAAGTGACCGAGCAGACCGGAAAACAGTTTCACGCCGACGTCGATGCGCTCGGCGCGTTGCGTCCTAGCGTCGAGCCGCGTGCGACCGAGCACATCGTCGAGATGCGCGAGATCATCGAGCGGCTGATCAAGGGCGGCTTTGCCTATGCCGCCGAGGACCACGTGCTGTTCTCGCCGCAGGCGATGAACGCGGCCAATGACGGGCTGCCGCGCTATGGCGCGCTGTCCAACCGTTCGCTGGACGAGATGGTCGCCGGTGCCCGCGTCGACGTCGCGCCCTACAAGAAAGGCAACACCGACTTCGTGCTGTGGAAGCCGTCCAAGCCGGGCGAGCCGTCATGGCCGTCGCCGGCCGGCATCAAGGCCGAGGGCCGTCCGGGCTGGCACATCGAGTGCTCGGCCATGGCCTGGAAGCATCTCGGCGAACATTTCGACATCCATGGCGGCGGTATCGATCTCGTGTTTCCGCATCACGAGAACGAGGTCGCGCAGACCTGCTGCGCCTTCCACAGGGAGCGCATGGCGAACTACTGGATGCACAACGGCTTCCTGCAGGTCGAGAGCGAGAAGATGTCGAAGTCGCTCGGCAACTTCATCACCATCCACGAGTTGCTCAAGGACTGGCCGGGCGAGGTGCTGCGTCTCAACATGCTGAAGACGCATTACCGCTCACCGATCGACTGGACCATGAAGTCGCTGGAGGAGAGCGCCAAGACGCTCGACGACTGGTATCGCATCGCGGCCGACGTCGCGCCGGCCGGGCCCGCTGCGTCGGTGGTCGAGCCGCTGCTCGACGATCTCAACACGCCGCTGGCGATCGCGGCGCTGCACGGCTTGCGCGGCGGTGCCGCTGCATTGTCCGGATCGTTGCGGCTGCTCGGCTTCCTGTCGGAGACCGCGGCGCAGTGGGAAGGGCGCAAGCAGCAGGCGAGCGGGGTCGATGCCGGAGAGGTCGAGCGCCTGCTGGCGGAGCGGACAGCTGCGCGCGCGCGGAAAGACTTCAAGGAGTCCGACCGCATCCGCGATCTGCTCGCGGGGATGGGCGTTGCGATCAAGGACTCCAAGGACGGGACGACCTGGGAGGTTTCGCGATGAAGCGGCCCGACACGCCGTTCCCGCGGCACTGGCTCTATTACATCGCGCTGAAGATCGTGCTGCTCGGCGTCGCGGTGGCGATCGCGCTCAAACTCTATGGGATGTGGTGAAGACGATGGGACAGACTTTGCCAAAGCCCGGCTTGCGGCCCTTCCTGCCCGATGACGTGCCGGTGCTCGCGGCGATCTTCGCCGCCAGCATCGAGCAGCTGACCGGCGACGACTACAGCGAGGCGCAGCAGCAGGCCTGGATGGAGAGGGCGGAGGACGAGGAGTTCGGCAAGCAGCTCGCCTCCGACCTGACGCTGATCGCGACGCTCGAGGGCTCGCCCGTCGGCTTCGCCTCGCTGCGCGGCGCCGATCACATCCACATGCTCTATGTGCATCCGGCCGTCAGCGGGCAGGGCATCGCGACCATGCTGGTCGACGCGTTGGAGAAGCTCGCCGGCGGCCGCGGCGCAAAGAGCCTGACGGTCGATGCCAGCGATACCGCCGAAGGCTTCTTCGCCAAGCGCGGCTACACCGCCCAGCAGCGCAACAGCATCACCATCAACGACGAATGGCTCGCCAACACCACCATGAAGAAGACGCTCGGAGCCGCGGCATGAGCAAGGAGCGCCTTTATCTGTTCGACACCACGCTGCGCGACGGCGCGCAGACCAACGGCGTCGACTTCACGCTTGAAGACAAGCGGGTCATCGCCGCGATGCTGGATGAACTCGGCATCGACTATGTCGAGGGCGGCTATCCCGGCGCCAATCCGGCCGATACCGAATTTTTCGGTGCGAAGCCGAAGTTCAAGCACGCGCGCTTCACCGCCTTCGGTATGACGCGGCGGGCCGGGCGCTCGGTCTCGAACGACCCCGGTGTCGCCGGTCTTCTGGAAGCCAAGGCGGATGCGATCTGCTTCGTGGCGAAGTCGTCGGCCTATCAGGTGCGCGTCGCGCTGGAGACGACGAAAGAGGAAAACCTCGCCTCGATCCGCGACAGCGTCACTGCGGCGAAGGCGGCCGGGCGCGAGGTCATGCTCGACTGCGAGCACTTCTTCGACGGCTACAAGGAAGATGCCGATTTCGCACTCGCCTGTGCCAAGGCCGCCTTTGAGGCCGGCGCGCGCTGGGTGGTGCTGTGCGACACCAATGGCGGCACCATGCCGAACGAGGTCGAGGCCATCGTCACCGAGGTGACCAAGCACATCCCCGGCGACCATGTCGGCATTCACGCCCATAACGACACCGAGCAGGCTGTGGCCAATTCGCTCGCGGCGGTGCGCGCCGGCGTGCGGCAGATCCAGGGCACGCTGAACGGACTTGGCGAACGCTGCGGCAACGCCAATCTCTGCTCGCTGATCCCGACCTTGAAACTGAAGACAGAGTTTGCGGACGCCTTCGAGATCGGCGTCACCGCGGAGAAGCTGGCGACGCTGGTGAAAGTGTCGCGCACGCTCGACGACATGCTCAACCGCGTGCCGAACCGGCATGCTCCTTACGTCGGCGAGAGCGCCTTCGTCACCAAGACCGGCATCCACGCCTCCGCCGTGCTGAAGGATCCGCAGACCTACGAGCACGTGCTGCCGGAGCTGGTCGGCAATCACCGCAAGGTGCTGGTGTCCGACCAGGCCGGCCGTTCCAACGTCATCGCCGAGCTCGACCGCGCCGGGATCGCCTACGAGAAGAGCGATCCGAAGCTGACGCGCCTCGTCGAGGAGCTGAAGGAGCGCGAGGCGCAGGGCTATGCCTATGAATCCGCCAACGCCTCGTTCGATCTCTTGGCGCGCCGCACGCTCGGCAAGGTGCCGCATTATTTCGAGGTCGAGCAGTTCGACGTCAATGTCGAGCAGCGCTACAATTCGCATGGCGAGCGCGTCACGGTGGCGCTGGCGGTGGTGAAGGTGGACGTCGCCGGCGAGCATCTGATCTCGGCCGCCGAAGGCAATGGCCCCGTCAACGCGCTCGACGTGGCCTTGCGCAAGGATCTCGGCAAGTACCAGAAATATATCGAGGGGCTGACGCTGATCGACTACCGCGTCCGTATCCTCAACGGCGGCACCGGCGCGGTCACGCGCGTGCTGATCGAGAGCGAGGACGAGAACGGCGATCGCTGGACCACGGTCGGCGTGTCCCCGAACATCATCGACGCCTCGTTCCAGGCGCTGATGGATTCGGTGATCTACAAGCTCGTGAAATCGGGCGCGCCGGCGTAGGCCCCACGACGGCTGTCATACCCCGCGAAAGCGGGGTATCCAGTACGCCGCGGCCTCTCGGTCGCTCTCTGGCGTCTCGGAATACTGGATCGCCCGGTCAAGCCGGGCGATGACAGCGGGGAAGGAAAGGGCGGGCCAATGATCGACCACATCTCCGTCGGCGTCAGCGATCTCGATCGCTCGGCAAGATTCTACGGGGCGGCGCTCGCCGCGCTCGGCCTCACGCGTCTCGTGACGCGACCGCGCACGGTCGGCTTCGGCAAGGCCTATCCGGAATTCTGGATCAATCTGCGCGATGGCATGCCGCGGGTCGGACCGGAAAGCGGCGTGCACATCTGCCTGCGGGCGAAGACGACGGCCGAGGTCGATGCGTTTCACGCCGCCGCGCTCGCGACCGGCGGCGCCTCGGACGGCGCGCCGGGCATTCGCCCGCATGACCGCGTGCGCTATTACGCGGCCTTCGTCTTCGATCCCGATGGCAATCGGATCGAGGCGGTGACGTTTCCGAGCGAGTAGCGCATGATCCGGAAAAGTGTGCAGCGGTTTTCCGGATAGATCATGCGCAAACAAAAAGCTCTCAGAGCTTGCGCGCGACTTCCGGGGCGAGCTGCTTTTCCGCTTCGGCGATCTGTGCCGCCGCCGCCTTCAGCTTCGGCAGGATCTCCTCGACGCGATCGGCCTTGAGGATGTCGACCGAGAGGCCGGCGCGGATGAATTCGGTCTGGCGCATGTGCGACAGCAGCGAGAACAGCGGCTCCCAGAAATTGTCGATATTGGCGAGCAGCACGGGCTTGGCGTGACGGCCGAGCTGCTTCCAGGTCAGCTGCTCGACCAGCTCCTCCAGCGTGCCGACGCCGCCCGGCAGCGCCACGAAGGCGTCGGAGCGCTCGAACATCAGCCGCTTGCGCTCGTGCATGTCGGGGGTGACGATCATCTCCTGCACGCGGGTCAGCGCGTTCTCGCGCTTGCGGAGGAATTCGGGGATGATGCCGGTGACGGTACCGCCGTGATCCAGCACGGAGGTCGCGACCGAGCCCATCAGGCCGAGCGAGCCGCCGCCGTAGACGAGGCGGATGTTGTTATCGGCGAGGGCTTTGCCGAACGCCTTGGCGCCTTCGGTGAAGCGGGGATTGGTTCCGGGGCCGGAGCCGCAATAGACACAGACGGTTTTGATGGTGCTCATTGGTGTCATGATGCATTGCAGCGAAGAGGCGTCAAGCCCATTCGGTGATTCGGACTACCCGGAAATCTACCGGTAAATGGCGACAAACAATCGAAGATTCGCCATCTGGCGGGGTGCGCGCGCATCGGGAAGGCTCTATATGACAGGCGAAAATCGTTAATCGCAGCGACGCTCCGCATCCGGCGGGCTTTCAGGCTTTTTGATGGACCAACCCCAATCCTTCGACGGCGCCGACGTTCCTGATCCTCCCGCCGGCGGATCGCCGGAACGGGCCACGCTGATGGGCACGCTGGCGCATCTGTGGCCCTATATCTGGCCGGGCGACCGTTTCGACCTCAAGATGCGCGTGGTCTGGTCGCTGGTGCTGCTGCTCGCCGCCAAGCTGATCACGCTCGCGGTGCCGTTCAGCTTCAAATGGGCCACCGACGCGCTGACCGGCGCCGACACCGCGCCCGTCGCGGCCGACAATTGGCACCTCTGGGTGATCGCTTCGCCCCTGCTGCTGACGGCGAGCTACGGCGCGATGCGCATCATGATGGCGGTGCTGACGCAATGGCGCGACGGCATCTTCGCGCGCGTCGCCATGCATGCGGTGCGCAAGCTTGCCACCATCACCTTCATTCACATGCACGAGCTGTCGCTGCGCTTCCACCTGGAGCGCAAGACCGGCGGCCTGACGCGCGTGCTCGAGCGCGGGCGCGAGGGCATCGAGGTCATCGTGCGCATGGTGATCCTGCAGCTGATCCCGACCATCGTCGAGGTCTCGCTCCTGATGGCCGTGCTGCTCTGGCAGTTCGACTGGCGCTACGTGGTGGCGACGCTGATCACCGTCACGGTCTACATGTACTACACCTACATCGCGACCGAGTGGCGGATCGGCATCCGCCGCAAGATGAACGATTCCGACACCGAGGCGAACACCAAGGCGATCGACTCGCTGCTCAACTACGAGACCGTGAAGTATTTCAGCGCCGAAGCGCGCGAGGCGCAGCGCTACGACAGATCGGTCGCGCGCTACGAGGAGGCGAGCGTCCACACCTACACCTCGCTGGCCGTGCTCAACACGGGACAGGCGGTGATCTTCACGCTGGGCCTGACCGCGACCATGCTAATGTGCGCGATCGGTGTGCGCAACGGCACCAACACGGTCGGCGATTTCGTGCTGGTCAATGCCATGATGATCCAGCTCTACCAGCCGCTGAATTTCATGGGCATGGTCTATCGCGAGATCAAGCAGGCGATCATCGACATCGAAAAGATGTTCGGCGTGCTCCACCGCGAGGCCGAGATCAAGGACGCGCCCGACGCGAGGCCGCTCGTCGTCTCCGCCGGCACCGTTCGTTTCGAGGACGTGCGCTTTGCCTACGAGCCGACGCGCCCGATCCTGAAGGGCATCAGCTTCGAGGTGCCCGCCGGCAAGACGGTTGCGATCGTCGGCCCCTCCGGTGCGGGCAAGTCGACCATCTCGCGCCTGCTGTTCCGCCTCTACGACGTCTCCGGCGGCAAGATATTGATCGACGGCCAGGACATCCGCGCGGTGACGCAGGACTCGCTGCGTGCCTCGATCGGCATGGTGCCGCAGGACACCGTGCTGTTCAACGACACCATCCGCTACAACATCCGCTACGGCCGCTGGGACGCCAGCGATGCCGAGGTGGAGGAGGCCGCGCGCCTCGCCCAGATCGATCATTTCATCCGTATGGCGCCGATGGGCTACGAGACCCAGGTCGGCGAGCGCGGCCTGAAGCTGTCCGGCGGCGAGAAGCAGCGCGTCGCGATCGCGCGCACCGTGCTCAAGGCCCCGCCGATCCTGGTGCTGGACGAGGCGACCTCGGCGCTGGACACCCACACCGAGCACGAGATCCAGGGCGCGCTCGACCGCGTCGCCCGGAACCGCACCTCGCTGGTGATCGCGCACCGGCTCTCCACCATCGTCGGCGCCGACGAGATCATCGTGCTGGACCAGGGCCGCATCGCCGAGCGCGGCACCCACGCCAACCTGCTGGCGCAGGGCGGCCTCTACGCCAGCATGTGGAACAGGCAGCGCGAGGCCGAGGCGGCGCGCGAAAAACTGGCCCAGATGGCCGACAGCAGCGAGGCCCCCAACCGGGAGCCGCCGCCGGTCGACGACGCCCTGACGGCGCCGGCGGCCGCGGAGTGACCTTGTCTCGGGTCCCAACTCTGGCCTAAACAGGCCCACCGCACCGGGAGATGCCCGCGTGCAATCAACCCTGAGCGGCAGATAGCGATGTCCATTCTCGATTCGATCCAGCGTCAGATCCCGCCGATCCACAAGGAGGGCTATCCCTTCATCGGCGGCTTTGCGCTGGCAAGCCTGATCCTGTTCTGGCTGTGGTCGCCGCTGGGCTGGATCGGCACCATCCTCACCGTGTGGTGCGCGCTGTTCTTCCGCGACCCCGTCCGGGTGACGCCGGTGCGCGAGGGGCTCGTGGTGTCGCCGGCCGACGGCCGCGTCTCGATGATCACCATGGCGCTGCCGCCGGCCGAGCTCGGCCTCGGCGACCGGCCGCTGCCGCGCATCTCGGTGTTCATGAGCGTGTTCAACTGCCACGTGAACCGCGCCCCCTTAGCGGGCAGGGTGGACCGCATCGCCTATCGGCCCGGCCTGTTCATCAATGCCGAGCTCGACAAGGCGAGCGAGGACAATGAGCGCAACTCGCTGGTCATCTCGACGCCCAATGCGCGGATCGGCGTGGTCCAGATCGCAGGGCTCGTCGCCAAGCGCATCGTCTGTTTCGTCAGGGAAGGGCAGGCGATCGGCGCCGGCGAGCGTTTTGGCCTGATCCGCTTCGGCTCGCGGCTTGATGTCTACCTGCCCGTCGGCACCAAGGCGCTGGTCTCGGAAGGGCAGACCGCGATCGCCGGCGAGACCATTCTGGCCGACCTTGCCGGCGAGGACCCCAGCCGCGCCTTCCGCGCCAATTAACCAAAGTCGGTCCTTGCGAGCCTTCCGCCGCAATGGCGGAGGGGGACGGGGCTTGCTATATCTCGCCCTAGGATAAGGACGAGCCATGACGCCCTACGAGTACAAGGATCCCGACGTCCGCCGCCGGCGGTTCCGCCCGATTCCGGTGCGGATGCTGGTGCCCAACGTCATTACGCTGCTGGCGATCTGCGCCGGCCTGACCTCGATCCGCCTGTCGATCGAGGGGCGGATGTCGCTCGCGGTCTACGCCATCGTGTTCGCGGCTGCGCTGGACGGCATCGACGGCCGCGTCGCGCGCATTCTCAAGGGCCAGTCCAAGTTCGGTGCCGAGCTCGACAGCCTCGCCGACTTCGTCAATTTCGGCGTCGCGCCCGGCCTGATGCTGTATTTCTGGCAGCTGCACGAGCTCGGCAATGCCGGCTGGATCGCCGCCATGGTGTTCGCGATCTCCGGGGGCTTAAGGCTCGCGCGTTTCAACGCCACCATGGACGATCCGAACAAGCCGGCGTTCGCCGCCAATTTCTTTACCGGCGTGCCGGCCCCCGCCGGCGCGATCACGGTGCTGTTGCCGATCTATGTCGCGTTCCTGGATCTCGGCCGGCTGCCCGCGTCGGTGACGGCGGCCTACACGCTGCTGATCGCCTTCCTGATGGTGTCGCGCCTGCCGGTGTTCTCCGGCAAGACCAAGCGCATGCGGGTACCGCCCGAACTGGTGCTGCCGGCCTTCGTCGCGGTGATCGTCTTCATCGCGCTGCTGATCGCTTATCCCTGGCACGTGCTCTCGATCGGCACGGTGCTCTATCTGCTCGCCCTGCCGCTCGGCTACAAATCCTATCGCGACCAGGCGCGTGCGATGGAAGCGGCCGGGCCGTCAGGCGGGGAAGTCCCGTCGCCGCCCTCGGCGCCGACGCTGGCGAATTTGTCGGAGCCGCCGCACGACGACGACCGGCCCGGCCGGCTGCACTGAGCGGCCACGCGCGGATATCTGCCATGAGGCCGGCCTTGGTTGGGTTGAAGCCCGATCTCGGCTATATCGCCCTGTGCCGGCGGCATTGCGTCAATCAGCCGCCAATCTGGGAGATAACGCCGTGACTGATACCGTGACCGGGCCGCTGCCTGCTTCCGTTCTCGAAGCGCTGGGCCGCTATGACACGCCGACGATCTGCAATGCCATGGAGATCGTGGCGCCCGAGCGCCGTCTGATCGGCTACACCACCAAGCAACTGGTCTGCCCGTTCCCCGACCTTCCGCCGATCGTCGGCTATGCCCGCACGGTCGCGATCCGCTCGGTGCTGAAATCCTCGCTGCCGGCTGAGGAGCAGTCGAAGCGCCGCATCGAATATTATGAATATGTCGGCACCGGCCACGGTCCGCGCATCTCGGTGATCCAGGACATCGACGGTCCCGATGTCGGCTACGGCGCGTTCTGGGGCGAGGTGCAGAGCAACGTGCACAAGGCGCTCGGCTGCCTCGGCGTCATTACGGACGGCTCGATCCGCGACATCCCGCAATGGGCTCCGGGCTTCCAGGCGCTCGCGGGCTCGATCGGCCCGTCGCATGCCTGGGTGCATGCCGAGAGCTTCGGTGGTGAGGTGCGCGTCGCCGGCATGACCGTGAAGTCCGACGACCTGATCCATGCCGACCAGCACGGCGCCATCGTGATCCCGCACGACATCGCGGCAAAGCTACCCGAGGCCGCTGAGCTCTGCGGCCGCCGCGAGACGCCGATCCTCGAGATCGCGCGCAGCCCCGACTTCTCGCTGGAGAAGCTGAAGGCCGCGCTGAAGCGCTCGGCGGAGATCCACTGAGTTGTGACGGGGTGGCCTACGGCCGCGATTGCGGCCGCGGGCCGCCTTGTTCCGTCAGAAACAGGGCGGCCTGATCGGGCTCGCCGAACACAGCGGCGGCACATCCGATCAGGGTGAAGCCGCCGGCAAGATCCCACAGGGTAATGTCGTCTGCGCTGTCGGGGCTGTGAAGCAGCCGCGCTGCGATCACGGCGAAGCCGGCCTCGACAAACAGCAGCGCGCTGAAGGCCGGCAGCACGAGTTCCGGCTCGAGCAGATGAAGCGCCAGCACCGCAGGCAGTGCGGTGAGAAGACTGAACAGCGTCAACATTGCAAATCGGCTCCCGTGATGGAGCGTACCGCACGGGCGTAGAATATCGCATCGCCGCTCGCGGCGGGTGCGGCGCAGGGACGCGGTGCCGCCCGCGGATCGTCACCGTTGCCTCGCCCGGGCAGTCCGCTCGATTTCGACGATGTCATGCGCGCGAGGGCCGAGCGCTGCGTTGCAATGATGCGACGATACTCATCTTCCGTGAACGGTCGTTCGCAAAGAGCCTGCGGACATTCACTTCCTCGTGCGGTGAGGCGACACGCCGCAGAGGTTGTATATGATTTCATGGCAACTACACGGGAATGTCACTCGCGTTTGGTAGCAATATATGAAATACATAATCTTAGATTGTAGACGATTTAAGATTGTATTTCTTTTGGATCGCGCGCGGTCCGGTTCCACCACGGCGGGGGTGAGCCATGATTGTCACGACGGGCACGGGGTGGATTCCTGATCCGCCATCTGAACTCGACCCGGGCCCGACTGCGCCCGCGATCGAGGCGCATCTGCGAAAGGTGTTCGGCGAGGGGGCGGTCGCGCTGGCCGTGCCATCGGCCGTGAACCTGCAGCAATATTTCCCTGAAGTGTTCGATCAGGGGCAGACCAACTCCTGCACCGCAAACGCGATTGGCGGCCTGATCCAGTATTTCGAGATCAGGACGAAATCGATCGCGGTCACGCCGTCGCGGATGTTCATCTACAAGACCACCCGCAACATGCTGGGCACGAGCCAGGACGCCGGTGCGTATTTGCGGACGGCGATGGAGTCGCTGGTCCTGTTCGGCGCGCCGCCGGAGCTGTTCTGGCCGGCCGGTCCGGAGACGCTGACGCTGGAGCCGCCCGCGTTCATGTACGCCTTCGCATCGAACTACCGCGCGGTGCAGTATTATCGTTACGACCCGCAAGGGACCGCTCCGGAGGATGTGCTCAAGCGCATCAAGGCCCATCTGGCGGCCGGGCTGCCCGCAGCTTTCGGGTTCTACCTTTTCAAGTCGATCGCTTCGGCCGGCAGCACCGGCAACATTCCTTTTCCCGCCGAGAACGAGCAGGGCATCGGCGGACATGCCGCCGTCGCGGTCGGATATGACGACGCGCACGTCATTGAGAATCCGGCCGGAGGCGCAGCCACGACGGGCGCGCTCCGGATTCGAAATTCATGGGGCCCAGACTGGGGCAATAATGGCTACGGCTGGCTTCCCTATGAATATGTCCTGCGTGGCCTTGCGATCGACTGGTGGTCACTTCTCAAGGCGGACTGGTTCGACATCGACGACCCCATCTTCAAGATCCCGAACAACGATAACCAGACTTCAGGAGACGCCCAATGAGCAATCATCCCGCGGCTCAATATCTTCGCGGACAGCTTCAACAGAAATTCGCCGAAGGCGGTGCCTTCGGCGACGATTGCAAGAACGTGTTGTGGACCGCGGGCTGTACGTTCGCCTCGCCGCAGGCCGGCCATGCCGGCTGTGGCGTCGTGCTCGGCACGCTCGCCTGCACGCTCGCAGCCCACGGCCAGCAGGCCGCGCAAGGTGCTGTCGGCGCGGACTGCAAGAACGTGATGTGGACGGCCGGCTGCACCTTCGCGGGCCAGCAGCAGGGCGGACACGGCGGTGGCGGCTTTGGCTGCATCCAGATCACCGCGACGACGTTCTGCACGGTCGGCACCCAGGCCGTCGCCCAGGCTGCCGCGCAGGGACAGTCCGGAGGGGCGGTCGGTTGCGTCAATCTGTATGGCACGCTTGCATGCACGCTGCAGCAGGGGCCGCAGGCCGCGCAAGGCGGCGTCGGCGAGGGCTGCAAGAACGTGATGTGGACCGCGGGCTGCACCTTTGCGGGTCAGCAGGGCGGTCAGGGCAGCGGTGACTGTTCGCCGGTCACCATGACAGCGTTTTGCACGATGCCCCAGGCTCAGCAGGGCGCGCACGGTGCTGTCGGCGCGGACTGCAAGAACGTGATGTGGACGGCCGGCTGCACCTTCGCGGGCCAGCAGCAGGGCGGGCACGGCGGCGGCGGCTTTGGCTGCATCCAGATCACCGCAACGACGTTCTGCACGGTCGGCACGCAAATGGTGGCGCAGGCCGCCGCCGGCGGTCAGGGCGGCGCGCAAGGTGCCGTGGGCGGCGGAGCCGACTGCAAGAACGTGATGTGGACGGCCGGTTGCACCTTCGCGGGCCAGCAGGGCGCGCAGGGGAGCGTCGGCGAGGGCTGCAAGAACGTGATGTGGACCGCAGGCTGCACCTTCGCCGCGCAGCAGGGCGGTGCGGTCGGTGCCGATTGCGGCAACGTGCTCGGCACGCTCGCATGCACGCTCAGCGCCCAGCAGGTGGATCAGCTCCGTCAGGCACAGCAAGGCGGCGTCGGCTGCGGCAGCGGCGCCTGGACGCTGGTTTGCACCGTCTAGCGTTGCACGAATCCGGGTGAGCGCGGCGACGCGCGCACCCGGGAGACAAGCAGACATCACAGGCATGGCGATCGCCGGTCACAGCGACCGGCGGTCGTCTTGCGCGGGTAGGGCATTGCAGGAGCGGAGCCGGCATGGAGATCGTCACGCGAAACATCGTTCGTTTCCTGGTGCAGAAGAAGCTGCTCGATCAGGATGCGGTGGTTGCCGGAGGACTTGCGGTTTCGATGAGCAGAAGCCGCAACCGCTTCGTGCGCGTGACGCAGCGTGGTGGTCCCGGGTTCTTCATCAAGCAGGCCATCGCCACCGAGCCGATGAGCATCGAGACCGTCAAGCGCGAGGCGGAAATCTATCGCGGCGCATTCGGCGACGAGCGTCTGGTGCCGCTCCGCGAGCTGCTGCCCGCCTTTCACGATTTCGACGAAAGCCAGAACATCCTCGTGGTCCAGCTCGTCGACGATGCCGAGAACGTCGCCGAGCATCACCGGCGCCTGCGCCGGTGTCCGCCCGACCTGGCGCGCCGCCTCGGACAGGCGATCGCCGGCTATCACCGTATCCGCTTCGAGCCCGGCAAGCCGCAGGCCGCGCTGTTTCCGCAGAAGCCGCCGTGGATCTGCGACCTTCACGTCGAGTCCGATGTCTCGCGCCTGCGTCGCAGCCGAGCGGCCTCGTCGCTGACCGATCTGCTGCTGGAGGCGCCCGGTCTTGCCGCCCATCTCGCCGCAATCCGCGAGGACTGGCAGCGCGATACGCTGATCCACACCGACATGAAGTGGGAGAACTGCCTGCTGGCGCCGCGCAAGGCCGCGCCCGAGCAGCAGAGGTTGCTGGTCATCGACTGGGAGCTTGCCGATATCGGCGATGCGGCCTGGGATGCCGCCGGCATCATGCAGGCCTATGTCAATTTCTGGATCGGCTCGATGTCCGCGAATGGCGGCACCAGCCCGGACGCGCTGCTGGCCAATGCAGCCTTGCCGATCGACGACGTGCAGTCGGCGATCTCTTCTTTCTGGGACGGCTATGTCCAGGGCAGCGCCGCTTATCGTCCTGTCACCGACGCGTTCCTCGATCGCTGCGTGCGGATGATGGCCGCGCGCATGCTGATCTCCGCCTATGAGATGAGCGCGCATGTCGAGGTCGGCGATCCGCGCCTGCTGCTGGTGCTGCAGATCGCTTTCAACGTGTTCGAAAATCCCCGGCAGGCCGCGGGCGAGTTGCTCGGCATCCGGCGGCATCAGGTGCCGGATGCGATGCTGTCCGCGCCATCGTCACAAGCCGCGCTCGAACAATCCCTGACCCATGAGGCGCAGCATGTGTGAGCCGACGGGACGGTTGCAACGCTTCGTCGAGGCGCTGAGCCTGGATGGCAAGGGGACGATCCGGCTATTGGAGCGCCCGATCGGTCAGGCCGGGGCCGACCTTTCGGCTTCGCTCAGTGCCGCCGTCTACCAGCACGTCTATATGCAGCCATACCCGCCGCCGGACGTGGCCAAGCCGGATGCCGACATGACGGCCGAGCTCGAGCAGGCCAACGCGACGCGGCCGCGGGTCGAGAGCGGCTGGTCGCTGCTGGAGCACGCACCCGATGGCGGAGTGGTCGCCATCAGGCATGGCCGGTCGCGCCGCTTGATGGCCGGCCAGTTCATGGTCGCCGACGGCGTCCTGCCGGCACGCAGCGGCGCCTCGCTCACGGTGCAATTACCCGCGGGATCGCGCAGCCAGCAACCGGGTTTCCTGTACTGCTTCGGCGAGAATTTCGTCGATGCCAACGACCTCAGTCCGCTGGTGCGGCTCTATTTCAATGTCGGCGCGAACGATGCGGCGGCATTCGTGAAGGCGCTGACGGGCGCGCTGAACCGGTATCAAATTCCATTCCAGTTCAAGATCACGGTGCGCGGTGCCGATTTCATCCGAACCGACAACGCGGTGCTCTATCTGGCGCAGGACCATTTTCGCGCGGCGGTGCTGGCGATCCGCGCAGGGATCGCGGAGATCGATGGCTTGCTTGCGGATGACGTGCCGCTGTTCGCCAAGCGGCTCAGCGGCGGCATCGGTCTTGCGGAGGATCCCGGCCACGGCGACAGTTTTGGCACGTCGAGGAGCCGGCTCGTCGCGGCCGCGCTGATGTCGGCGCGCGAGGACGAGCGGTTCGTCTGGAACGTCTTCGAGCGCGCGTTTGCCGACATCGTCGCTGCGGCGAAGCTCGACCTTGCGGCGCTCCACCTCAATCCCGGCTCGCCCGACATCTACGAGGTCTGGTCATGAACGGTATCATGGAGGCTGCTGCCGATCTCCGGTCGAAGTCCGGCGATGGTGATTCATATCTCGACGCCGCGTTCGGGATCGGCGCCCGGCTGCTGCGAAGTGCGGTCTGGCACGGCAACATCTGCAACTGGTTCGGTCCGGTGTTCGAGGAGCATGCGGGATCGCACCAGCTGGCCTGCGGCACGCTCGGTCCCGGCCTCTATGACGGCACGGCCGGCATCGCGCTGTTCCTCGGACATCTCGGCCGCGAGCTGGCGGACCCGGCCTTCAGGCGCGTCGC
Organism: Bradyrhizobium sp. KB893862 SZCCT0404; assembly: GCF_018130885.1. Lineage (NCBI taxonomy): Bacteria > Pseudomonadati > Pseudomonadota > Alphaproteobacteria > Hyphomicrobiales > Nitrobacteraceae > Bradyrhizobium > Bradyrhizobium sp. KB893862 SZCCT0404. The sequence goes on along the minus strand of NZ_JAFCLT010000006.1, from coordinate 10,359 downwards.
GCACGCGGCGATCGGGCACGCACTGGCGCGTGCGACGGATATTCCGGTGGGGATCAAGTACGGCTTCTATACCGGCGAGGTCGGGATCGGCTACGCGGCGATCGAGGTCGGCAGATGCCTTGAAGACCCCACGCTCGTGACGCGCGGCTTCGAGCTGGTCCGCACTGCGGCCGAAGCCGATCTCGACGGCAATGCCGTCATCGACGTGATGTCGGGAAGTGCCGGCGTCATCCCTGTGCTGCTTCGTCTGTTCGGGGAGAGCGGGGAGGGCTGGCTGATGGACGCTGCGCGCAGGCGCGGCGACATGCTGCTCGCCCGGGCAAGCCGCGACGAACGAGGTCTTTCATGGGATGTGCTCGGCGAACTCGCCGGCACCATGGATCTGTCCCGGGTGTCGGAGCGTCTGGCCGACGTCAAGGCCGGCGACAGGTCGCGCCCGAACCTGATCGGATTTTCACACGGCGCCGGCGGCATCGCCTGGGCTTTGCTCGAGCTCGGTGCCGCGAGTGGCGATGCTGGGATGCAGGATGCGGCACGCGACGCCTTCGCCTACGAGGACAGCTGGTTCGATGCGGCGAACGATCGTTGGCCGGATCTCCGTCTGCACGACGCCGGCAACGATGGCACGTCACCGGGTCCCATCGCCTGGTGCCACGGTGCGGTCGGCATCGGGCTTGCGCGCATGCGCGCCTGGCGGATCACGGCAGACGAGCGCTACCGCGGCGACGCGGTCGCAGCGCTCAGGATGACGGCGCGTTCGCTGCTGAGCGGCAATCCGGCCTCGGCAAATTACTCGCTGTGCCACGGCCATGCCGGCGATGCCGAGCTGTTCCTGACCTGGGCGGAGCTGACCGGTGATTCCGAAGCGCGAGCCCTGGTCGACACGGTTGCGGCGCGCGGCATCCAGGACTTCGCGCGCGAGCATCGTCCCTGGCCGTCGGGAATCGACGGCGCACCGGAGTCGCCCGGCTTGATGCTCGGTCTCGCCGGCACCGGCTATTTCTATCTGCGCGCCGCCCGTCCGGCGCGGATGCCGTCGGTCCTGCTGGTCGGCCCCGAGAGCAAGCCGCGCGGGACCGCTTATGGTTAGCAAAGTGTTGAGATCCGTGTCGGCGGCCGGCAAAGCGGGCGCCGGTTCAGCGCGCTGCCCCGGTCCGGCGCATCGGCTCAACTTAACCTTTACGCGGCTTTAAGGGCGGCACTCTAGGGTTTCCGATGCGGTTCGGGGTTGGGCCGCGCCAGCGGCCAGGACGGCCGTTGTTGCGTTCGCGTTGGAGTCTCCCATGGATATCATGACGAGCGTCGGGCTCATTGCGGGCATCATCGTCATCACGGCGATGATCTTCATGGGCGGCGACCTCCACATGTTCATCTCCGAACATGCCATGATCATCATCTTCGGCGGCTCGATCTCCGCCACCATGATCCGTTTTCCGCTCAGCGCGCTGCTGCACGGCCTTCCGCTCGGCGCCAAATTCGCCTTCACGATGAGCCGCCTGTCGGCCCACGACCTCGTTGACGAGCTCGCCCGCATCGCCGAGATCGCCCGCAAGCAGGGCCCCGTGGGTCTCGAAAAGGTCGAGACCGACGAGCCGTTCCTGGCCAAGGGCATCCGCTACGTCGCCGACGGCTACGACCTCGACTTCATCCGCGACAATCTCGAGCGCGACCGCGACAACTTCCTCATGCACCTCGACGAGGGCAGCAAGATCTACCGCGCCATCGGCGACTGCGCCCCGGCCTTCGGCATGATCGGCACGCTGATCGGCATGGTGCAGATGTTCGCGAACATGACCGACCCGTCCAAGCTCGGCCCGTTCATGGCGACCGCGCTGCTCGCCACGCTGTACGGCGCGCTCGTCGCCAACCTGTTCTGTCTGCCGATCGCCGACAAGCTGCACGGCAAGCTGCTCGATGAGGAAACCAACCGCACCCTGATCATCGACGGCATCCTGATGATCCGCGACTCCAAGAGCCCCACGCTTGTGCGCGAAATGCTGCTGGCCTATCTGCCGGAGAAGCATCGTCACGCCGAGGGCGAGCCGGTGCCGGCCTAACGCCGCCCGTCGGGATTTCGCGAGATGGCCAAGAAGAAACGCGGCGATGCTCACGGTGGTGGTCACGGCTGGTTCGTGACCTTCGCCGACCTGATGGGCCTGATGATGAGCTTCTTCGTGATGCTCGTCGCGTTCTCGACGCAGGACGCCAACAAGCTGAAGATCGTGGCCGGCTCGATGCGCGACGCCTTCGGCGTGCAGAGCGAGGCGCGCTATGCCGGCATCGTCGAGTCCGACGGCCTGCCGACGCGCCCGCGGCTGAAGAACGTCGACCACATCCAGCCCGAGGACGCCTCCAACACGCCGACACCGGACCAGGAGGACCGCGACAAGACGTCGGGCGCGAAGATCAAGGTCGACCGCAATTTCGCGCTCGCCGCGGCCTCGCTGCGCCAGGCCTTGCAGGACATGCCGGAACTGACCGAGATGTCCAAGCACATCATGTTCGAGGAGACCAAGCAGGGGCTCAACCTCGAGATCATCGACCAGGACGGGCGCTCGATGTTCGCCGACGGCTCCAAGGTGCCTTACGACCGCACGCGCCGGTTGATCGAGAAGCTCGCGATCCCGCTCAAGGCGACGCCGCTCCGCGTTTCCATCGCCGGTCACACCGCGGCCGGATTCGTGCCCACCCGCAGCGAATACGGCGCCTTCGACCTGTCGGCCGACCGCGCCAACGCCGTGCGCCAGATCCTGGAGCGCGAGGGCCTGCCGCCCTCCCACATCTTCGCCGTTTCCGGCAAGGCGGACACCCAGCCGCTGTTTCCGGACGATCCCTCGCTCGCCGCCAACCGGCGCGTGACCATCACGCTCATGCGCGAAGATCCGCCGCTGCCGCCGAATCTGAAGCCATAGAGCGGTTTCGAGCGAACTCGACGCACGGTTCGCGCTTCCGGCCCTTGCGCTACCATTTTACCTGAGGCATGTCGTCGCGCTGGCGGCGACCGTTGCTGCGTCGTCACAGCATCCGGCTCGCCGCCTGCTATGGTGGTGTGCCGATTGACAGGCGCGCCGGAACCGTCAAAAGGCGCCGGATCAATTCTCGGGAAGAAGCGTTTCCAGTTTCACATGACGGCGAGCATCACATCGAGCGACGCCCAAGAAGGGCAAGCTCCGGCCACCTCGGGTTTCTGGGGTCTGACGCTCGGAAGCATCGGCGTTGTCTTCGGCGACATCGGCACGTCGCCGCTTTACGCATTCCACGAGGCGGTCCGCGGCGCGGCCCATGGCGAGGCGGTGACACGGAGCATGGTGCTCGGCGTGCTCTCGCTGATCCTGTGGGCGCTGCTGATCGTGGTCACCGCCAAATACGTCCTGCTGCTGCTGCGCGCCGACAATAACGGGGAGGGCGGCACGCTCTCGCTGATGGCGCTGGGCCAGCGTGCGCTGGGGCGGCGGAGCTGGTTCCTGCTTGCGCTCGGCGTCGTCGGCGCCTCCATGTTCATCGGCGATTCCATGATCACGCCGGCGATCTCGGTGCTGTCGGCGGTCGAAGGTCTCAAGCTCGCGACGCCTGCGTTCGAGCACTATGTCGTGCCGCTCACCGTCCTCATCCTGGCGCTGCTGTTCGCCGTGCAGAGCAAGGGCACGGCGCTGGTGGCGTCCGCGTTCGGCCCGGTGATGGTGGTCTGGTTCACCGTCCTGGCGGTGATGGGCGCCGTCCACATCGCCGACGATCCCACGGTGCTTGCGGCGATCAATCCCTATTACGCGCTGCAATTCCTGCTGTCGCACGGCACGATTGGCCTCGTGACGCTGGGCGCCGTGTTCCTGGCGGTCACCGGGGGCGAGGCGCTCTACGCCGATCTCGGTCATTTCGGCCGCAAGCCGATCCAGTCCGCGTGGATGTTCTTCGTGCTGCCCGCGCTGCTGATCAACTATTTCGGGCAGGGCGCGCTGGTGCTGTCCGATCCGAGCGCGATCGAGCATTCGTTCTATCGCATGGTGCCCGAAGCTCTGGTGCTGCCGCTGGTCGGACTTGCGACCGCGGCGACCGTGATCGCGAGCCAGGCGGTGATCACCGGCGCCTATTCGCTGGTCTATCAGGCCGTGCAGCTCGGCCTCCTGCCGCGCTTCGAAGTGCGCTACACCTCCGAAACCCATGCCGGGCAGATCTATCTGCCGCGCGTGAACCGGCTGTTGCTGATCGGCGTGATGCTGCTGGTTCTGCTGTTCCATACCCCCAGCAATCTCGCGTCGGCCTACGGCATCGCGGTCTCCACCACCATGGTTGCCGACGGCATCATGGGCTTCGTCGTGATCTGGAAATTGTGGAACTGGCGCGCTGCCACGGCTGCGGCCGTCATCGTTCCCTTCGTTGTCGTCGACCTCAGCTTCTTCAGCGCGAACCTGCTCAAGCTGCTGGAGGGCGCCTGGGTGCCGCTGCTGTTCGGTGCGGCCATGGCGGGCACGATCTGGACCTGGCGGAAGGGCTCCGGAATCCTGATCCAGAAGACGCGGCGCATCGAGGTGCCGCTGGACGATCTGATCCGGAGCCTTGAGAAGCGGCCGCCGCACATCGTCAAGGGCACCGCGGTGTTCCTGACCAGCGATCCCGCCTTCGTGCCGACCGCGCTGCTGCACAATCTCAAGCACAACAAGGTGCTGCACGAGCACAACGTGATCCTGACCATCGAGACCGCGCACACGCCGCGGGTCGATCTCTCCGAGCGATTCCGCATGGAGAAGATCAGCGACAAGTTCTCGAAGGTCCGCCTGCGCTTCGGCTACATGGAGCAACCGAACGTGCCGAAGGCGCTGGCGATCGCGCGCAAGCAGGGCTGGCAGTTCGACATCATGTCGACGTCGTTCTTCGTGTCGCGGCGGTCGCTGAAGGCCTCGGCGCAGTCGGGCATGCCGCTCTGGCAGGACCACCTGTTCATCGCGCTCAGCCGCTCCGCCAACGACGCCACCGATTATTTCCAGATCCCGACCGGGCGGGTGGTTGAAGTCGGAACTCAAGTGACTATTTGAAAACGCAACTGCCGAACCCATGCGAAAAGCGCATGGCGAGGGCCCAAAATCGGGCTAGGCTATGCCGGTAGCGCAGGACTATAAGCCGCGCGCTCTTCCGCCGTTGTGCAGTGAAGCATTTTTAGAGGCCATCAGGCTCTCCCATGACTAGCGACGTAGCAGTTCCCGCCCCGGCAACGGCGGCGGCCAATGGGCATGGCGAAGCCCACACCACCGCCGGTTTCGGCGCGCTGACGCTTGGCAGCATCGGCGTCGTCTACGGCGACATCGGCACCAGCCCGCTCTACGCCTTCCGGGAGGCGGTGATGGTGGCTGCGGGCGCCGAGGGGTCGCCGACGACCGCGGCCGTGCTCGGCGTGGTCTCGCTGATCCTGTGGGCGCTGATCGTCGTGGTCACGCTCAAATACGTTGTGATCCTGCTGCGCGCCGACAACAACGGCGAGGGCGGCACGCTCGCCTTGATGGCGCTGGCCCAGCGCGCGGTCGGCACCCGTGGGGCCACCATCGTCCTGCTCGGCATCATTTCCGGCGCCCTGTTCTACGGCGATGCCGTCATCACCCCGGCGGTCTCGGTGCTGTCGGCGATCGAAGGCATGAAGGACGTCACCCTGACCTTCGAGCCCTACATCGTTCCGCTGACCGTGGTGATCCTGGTCTGCCTGTTCGCCGTGCAATCGCGCGGCACCGCCCGGGTCGCGGCGTTCTTCGGCCCGGTGATGTGCGTCTGGTTCGCCGTGATCGCGGTCGCCGCGATCGGCCCGATCATCCGCCAGCCGCAGATCCTGTTCGCGCTGAACCCGCTCTACGCGGTGTCCTTCATGCTTCATCACGGCGTGATCGGCTTCGTCACGCTGGGCGCGGTGTTCCTGGCTGTGACCGGCGCCGAGGCGCTCTATGCCGACCTCGGTCATTTCGGCAAGCGGCCGATCCAGACCGCCTGGCTGTTCATCGTGGTGCCGTCGCTGGCGCTGAACTATCTGGGGCAGGGGGCGCTCGTGCTCGACGACCCCGGCGCGATCGTGAGCCCGTTCTTCCAGCTGTTTCCGCAGGGCTGGCTCCGCGGCAGCATGGTCGTGCTGGCCACCATGGCGACCGTGATCGCGAGCCAGGCCGTCATCACCGGCGCCTATTCGCTGACGCGCCAGGCGATCCAGCTCGGGCTGCTGCCGCGATTTGAAATTCGCCATACGTCGGAAGCCCATTCCGGGCAGATCTTCATCCCGCGCATCAACCAGCTGCTGCTGGTCGCGGTGATCCTGATGGTGCTGCTGTTCCGCTCCTCCAGCGCGCTGGCGTCGGCCTACGGCATCGCCGTGACCGGAACGATGGTCGTCACGGGGATGATGGGCTTCGTCGTGGTCTGGAAGGCCTGGCGCTGGTCGCCGGTCGCCGCCGCCGCGCTGATCGTGCCCTTCCTGTTCCTCGACCTGACCTTCCTCGCGGCCAACCTGCTCAAGGTGTTCGAGGGCGGTTGGGTGCCGCTGGCGCTCGGCTCGCTGATGATCCTCTTGATGTACACCTGGCGGCGCGGCAGCCGGCTGCTGTTCGAGAAGTCGCGCAAGCTCGAGTTCCCGCTCGCCGACCTCGTTGCCATGCTGGAGAAGCGGCCGCCGCAGCGTGTGCCCGGCACCGCCGTGTTCCTGACCTCGGACCCGCTGAGCGCGCCGACCGCGCTGATGCATAGTCTGAAGCACTACAAGGTGCTGCACGAGAAGAACGTCATTCTCACCATCGAGACCGCGCAGACCCCGCGCATCGACCCGGCCGAGCGGGTGCGGCTGGAGCAGATATCGCCGACCTTCTCCAAGGTGACGCTGAAGTTCGGCTTCATGGAATCGCCCAACGTGCCGAAGGCCCTCGCCATCGCCCGCAAGCTCGGCTGGCAGTTCGACATCATGTCGACCTCGTTCTTCCTGTCGCGCAGGGCGCTCAAGCCCGCCGCCCATTCCGGCATGCCGCGCTGGCAGGACCGGCTGTTCATCTCGCTCAGCCGCTCCGCCAACGACGCGACGGACTATTTCCAGATCCCGTCGGGGCGCGTGGTCGAGGTCGGCACGCAGGTGACGATCTAGGGCCGAGAGGGCGCTTGTCCGCCTTCACCGCTGTCAGCGCCCGGCTTGACCGGGCGATCCAGTACTCCGTGACACCAGTGATTACCGATAGGCCGCGGCGTACTGGATACCCCGCCTTCGCGGGGAATGACACCGAAGGCGTGGTGAGGGGTAAAAGGCTCTTTCAGGCAGCCCTCCGAACGCCGCGCTTCAAGTCGCTGCGATTTAGCTTTAACTTGCGCAAGGCAGCTCAAGCCTTTGTAGCGCTTGATTTTCGTCTGCCGAGAGGCGAGGTTGCCGCCCGCCGGGATCGCCCGGCAGGCGACTTGCGACGTTGGAGGATGATGTGGCGCATCAAGTACAGGATCTGACCCCGGACGAGGTCTCCAAGGGTGTCGCGGAAGGGCGCTATCTGCTCGTCGACGTGCGCGAGCCGAATGAGGTCGAGGCCGAGGCCTATCCCTACGGCGTCGTGGTTCCGCTCTCGACCTTCGATCCCAAGGCGATCCCCGATCCCGGGGGTAAGCAGGTTGTGTTCGCCTGCCGCTCGGGCAAGCGCTCGGTGACGGCCTCGCTCGCGGCGCAGGCGGCGGGCCTGCCTTACGACAAGCATCTGGCCGGCGGCATGCTCGGCTGGAAGGCGGCGGGTCTTCCCAGCAAGGTCGGTGGCTGATCGGCCCCAATGTCTGACAAGATGTCCAAAAGCTCGTCCCTGAACAAGGTCTTCTCCGACCTTCCCGTCACCATCTTCGAGGCGATGTCGCAGGCCGCGCGCGACAATGCCGCCATCAATCTCGGCCAGGGCTTTCCCGACGATCCCGGCCCTGAGGACATCCGCCGCGCCGCGGCCGAGGCCTCGCTGAACGGCTACAACCAGTACCCCTCGATGATGGGCCTGCCGGAGCTGCGCCAGGCGATCGCGACTCATTACGGTCACTGGCACGGCCTCAAGCTCGATCCGATGAGCGAGGTGATGGTCACTTCCGGCGGCACCGAGGCGCTGACCTCGGCGATTCTCGCCGTGGTCCAGCCCGGCGACGAGGTGGTCTGCTTCCAGCCGGTCTATGATTCCTATCTGCCGATCATCCGCCAGGCCGGCGGCATTCCGCGCCTCGTGCGCCTCGAGCCGCCGCACTGGCGCCTGAATGAGGACATGCTGAAAAGCGTCTTCAATTCAAAGACCAAGGCGGTGCTCTTCAACAATCCCCTGAATCCCTCCGCGGTGGTCTATCCGCGCGAGGACCTCGAGCTCTTGGCGCGCTACTGCCAGGAGTTCGACGTCATCGCGATCTGCGACGAGGTCTGGGAGCACGTCACCTTCGACGAGCACAAGCACATCCCGCTGATCACCATCCCCGGCATGCGCGATCGCACCATCAAGGTCGGCTCGGCCGGCAAGATCTTCTCGCTGACGGGGTGGAAGATCGGCTTCGTCTGCGCCGCGCCGCCGCTGCTGCGCGTCGCCGCCAAGGTGCACCAGTTCCTGACCTTCACCACCGCGCCGAACCTGCAGGCCGCCGTCGCCTACGGCCTCGGCAAGTCCGACGACTATTTCCTGTCGATGCGCAAGGATCTGACGCGGAGCAGGGACCGCCTGACCAAGGGCCTCGAAAGCCTCGGCTTCCCCGTGCTGAAGTCGCAAGGCACCTACTTCCTCACCGTCGACCTGTCGCCGCTTGGGCTGAACGAGAGCGACACCGAGTTCTGCTGGCGCATCGTGAAGGACTACAAGGTCGCGGCGATCCCGGTCTCGGCGTTCTACGAGCAGGATCCGGTCACCTCGGTGGTGCGCTTCTGCTTCGCCAAGAAGGACGAGACGCTGGACACCGCGCTGGAGCGGCTGTCGGACGCGGTGCGTGGACGCAAGAGGTAGACAGAGATGACGAACGTCAGCCGCGCGGGGTTGTGTCTTGGTCTCGCCATCGCCGCGCTGACGTTGCTGTCGCCTCCCGCCGGGGCCGAGGAGCGGGTCGTCAACTTCTACAACTGGTCCAACTACATGGCCCCGGATGTGCTCGAGGCCTTCACCAAGGAAACCGGCATCAAGGTGGTCTACGACACCTTCGATGCCAACGAGACGCTGGAGACGCGCCTGATGGCCGGCAAGTCCGGCTATGACGTCGTGGTGCCCACCGCCTATTTCCTGCAGCGCCAGATCAAGGCGAACATCTTCCAGAAGCTCGACAAGGCGAAGCTGCCGAACCTCGCCAACGCCTGGCCCGTGGTGACGCAGCGCCTCGGCATCTACGACCCCGGCAATGTCTACGCCGCCAACTACATGTGGGGCACGACGGGCATCGGCTACAACGTCGCCAAGGTGAAGCAGATCCTCGGCCCCGACGCCAAGATCGACAGCTGGGACATCGTCTTCAAGCCGGAGAACCTGGCAAAATTCAAAGACTGCGGCGTGCACATGCTCGATTCCGCGGACGACATCTTTCCGGCAGCGCTGAGCTGGCTCGGGCTCGATCCGAACTCGACCAAGCAGGCGGACCTCGAGAAGGCCGCCGATGCCGTCGCCAAGGTTCGCCCGTCGGTGCGCAAGTTTCACTCCTCCGAATACCTCAGCGCGCTCGCGACCGGCGAGATCTGCTTCGTGGTCGGCTGGTCCGGCGACATCATGCAGGCCCGCGCCCGTGCTGCGGAGGCCAAGAAGGACAACAGCAGTGGCGTCGAGATCGGCTACACCATTCCGAAGGAGGGCGCGCAGATGTTCTTCGACAATCTCGCGATCCCCGCCGATGCCAAGAATGTCGCGGAAGCCTACGAGCTGATCAACTATCTCTACCGCCCGGACGTTGCCGCCAAGAACTCGGACTTCCTGTCCTACGCCAACGGCAACCTCGCCAGCCAGAAGCTGGTCGACCCGAAGATCCTGGGCGACAAGAACATCTATCCGGACGAGGCGACGCTGGCGAAACTGTTCGTCATCACGGCGCGCGAGCCGGCGACCCAGCGGATCATCAACCGGCTCTGGACCAAGGTGAAGACCGGGCGGTAGTCGCTCCGCGGATCACCCCACCAACCAAAACCTGTAAAACAACCCCATGCACAGTAGACCTGTGACTCGGCAGCCATTGGCGGTCGTGGGACTTAAGTCGCGGTGTGCGCTGGCCTAATCGCTCTGCCGGCGCGACAAGCTTGAAGCGTTCAGCCTACGGCGAAAACTGCTTCACCGCCTACCACGCGTAACGCACCGTGCCCTTTCCCGTGTAGGTCTGCGTGCTCCGCGAGAACTCGCCCTCGACCGTTCCTGCGAGCGAGAAGCCATTCCGCCA
>NZ_JAFCLT010000005.1:0-565119 GCF_018130885.1 Bradyrhizobium sp. KB893862 SZCCT0404 | reverse complement strand
TTCAAGATGATCAACGATCAGGGCGGCATCAACGGCCGCAAGATCAATTTGATCCAGTATGACGACGCCTATTCGCCGCCCAAGACGGTGGAGCAGGTGCGCAAGCTCGTCGAAGGCGACGAGGTGCTGTTCACGTTCCAGATCATCGGCACGGCCGCCAACGCCGCCGTGCAGAAATATCTCAACGGCAAGAAGATCCCGCAGCTCCTCGCGTCCACAGGCGCTGCGCGCTTCAGCGATCCGCAGAACTATCCCTGGACCATCGCCTACAATCCGAACTACGTGTCCGAGGGACGCATCTACGCAAAGTACATTCTCAAGGAGCATCCGAACGCCAAGATCGGCGTGCTCTACCAGAACGACGACATGGGCCGCGACTATCTCGCGGGCCTCAAGAGCGGCCTCGGCGACAAGGCCTCCAGCATGATCGTCGGCGAGGTCTCCTACGAGGTCACCGATCCGACGGTGGACTCGCAGGTGGTCAAGCTGAAGTCACTGGGCGCCGATCTTTTCTACGATGCCTCGACACCGAAGTTCGCGGCGCAAGCCATCAAGAAGGTGGCCGAGCTCGGCTGGAACCCCGTGCATATCCTCGACATCAATGCGAGCCCGATCTCGGCAACGCTCAAGCCGGCCGGCCTCGACATCTCCAAGGGCATCATCTCGACCCAGTACGGCAAGGAGCCTGGCGATCCCCAGTGGAAGGACGATCCCGGCGTGAAGGCCTTCTTCGCCTTCATGGACAAGTATTTTCCCGAAGGCGACAAGCTCAACACGGTCAACACCTACGCCTATTCGGTCGCCGAACTGCTGACGCAGGTGCTGAAGCAATGCGGCGACGACCTGTCGCGTGAGAACGTGATGAAGCAGGTCGCCAACATCAAGGGCTACAGCCCGAGCCTCGCGCTGCCAGGCATCAAGATCAACACCGGACCGAACGACTACCGCGTCAACAAGCAGATGCAGTTGATGAAGTTCAACGGCGAGCGCTGGGAGCTGTTCGGACCGATCATCGAGGACACCGGCCCGTCGGGCTAGTTAAGACTTCGTAGGGTGGGTTAGACGCGTCTGCGCGAAGCGCCGGCGCCGGCGTCACCCACCCTACGAACGCCCACCTTGCGTCGCAGCAACGCCTCCTCCACACTCGCCCTCAGCGATGGCATCGGACGCACAATGCGCCCGCAAGACCATCTGCAATAACAGACTGAGGGAATTGCGAATGAGGAATGGAATGCTGCATCTGGCCATGGCAACGGCGCTGACCCTGGCGCTGTCGATCTCTGCGGCCAATGCCCAGAAAAAATACGATCCGGGCGCCAGCGACACCGAGATCAAGGTCGGACAGACCATGCCGTTCTCGGGACCGGCGTCGGCCTATTCGTCGATCGGCAAGACGCAGGCCGCCTATTTCAAGATGATCAACGATCAGGGCGGCATCAACGGCCGCAAGATCAATTTGATCCAGTATGACGACGCCTATTCGCCGCCCAAGGCGGTGGAGCAGATTCGCAAGCTGGTCGAGAGCGACGAGGTGCTGCTGACCTTCCAGATTATCGGCACGCCCGTGAATGCTGCGGTCCAGAAATATCTCAACGCCAAGAAGGTGCCGCAGCTGTTCGCGGCGACGGGCGCCTCCAGGTTCACCGATCCGAAGAACTTCCCGTGGACCATGGGCTTCAATCCCAATTACTTCGTCGAAGGCCGGATCTACGGCCAGTACATCCTGAAGGAGCATCCGAACGCCAAGATCGGCGTGCTCTATCAGAACGACGACCTCGGCAAGGACTATCTGAACGGCCTCAAGGCCGGCCTCGGCGACAAGGCCGCCAAGATGATCGTGACCGAAGCGTCCTACGAAGTCTCCGATCCGACCGTCGATTCGCAGGTCCTCAAGATCAAGGACGCCGGCGCCGATCTGTTCTACAGCGCGACGACGCCGAAGCAGGCCGCGCAGGCGATCAAGAAGATCGCCGAGATGGGCTGGCATCCGGTGCAGATCGTCGACATCAACGCGACCTCGGTCGGCGCGGTGCTGAAGCCAGCCGGCTTTGACGCCGCCAAGGGCCTGATCAGCGTCAATTACGGCAAGGAGCCGCTCGATCCGACCTGGAAGGACGACGCCGGCATGAAGCGGTATTTCGACTTCATGGCGAAGTATTATCCTGACGGCGACAAGGACTCGAACTTCAACACCTACGGCTACAGCACCGCGCAGCTTCTGGTGCATGTGCTGAAGCAGTGCGGTGACGACCTGACGCGCGAGAACGTCATGAAGCAGGCGGCCTCGGTGAAGGACTTCGCCACCGACACCGCGCTGCCCGGCATCAAGGTCAACACCTCGCCAACCGACTACCGCGTCAACAAGCAGCTTCAGATGATGAAGTTCAACGGCGAGCGCTGGGAGCTGTTCGGCCCGATCCTGGAGGATGCGGGTCCGGCGGGTTAGTTCTCTCGCCGTCATTCCGGGGCGATGCTCCAGCATCGAACCCGGAATCTCGAGATTCCGGGTTCGGCTCTGCGAGCCGCCCCGGAATGACTGAGCAAGAAGGCGTGGATGGCCGGGTCAAGCCCGGCCATGACGAGGGAGGGAGAGCGGCGCGCCTTTGCCCCCTACTCCGGTATCTCCCCAAAGTTCTTCCCCACCGGCAGCACGGCGTGCCGGATCAGCCGCGAGTCCTCCACCGCGGCCTGCCGATGCTTCACGGCTTCGCGGTAGACCGGGTCGCGGATCATCTCGACGAAGGCCGCGACGCTCGGATACTCCGCGATGAAGCAATGGTCCCAGCGCTCGTCCTGCGGGCCGATCAGCATCAGCTCGAATTTGCCCTGCCAGACGATGCGGCCGCCCAGGCGTTCGAACACCGGGCCGCTCTCGCGGCCATAGGCGGCATAGGCCTCCGCGCCGCTGGCCTTGCGGCCGTCGGGATAGGCCGCCTCTTTGCGCAGGCGCACCAGGTTGAGCATGTGGATCGGGCCCGGGCGGTCGTTCTCCCGGAACTGCGCAAAAATCTCCTTGGTCGGATCGATATGGCCCATGTGCGCTCCCTCATTTTATGCCCGCGATCCTAGTCCTGCGGCCGGCGAAGCGGAACTGCGGCGGGCGAATGCCGCATCTCCTAATCGCGCGTTAACGCCGGGGTAACCCGGCCTTAAACAGCGACCGCTAGCGTGCGGCGGGGCGGGCTGACCGGGCGTTTTGCGTATGGCGTGGGGAAAGAAGAAGGCTGGGCGGAAGGAGCCGTTGTTCGGCTTGCCTGCTGCGCTCGCCGATCTGCGCCTGACGGCCGCGGACCGCGTTCCCGGCGGCGGCGACGACAAGCCGAAGAAGCCAGCGAAATCATCCGCCAAGCGCAAGAGCGAGGAGGCCGGCGACGAACCGCCGCCGCGCGAGCGCAAGGCACAAGCCAGCCGCAGCGGCGCCAAGCGGCGCGCGAAATCCGGTGGCGGGTTCGGCCTCGGCCGCCTCGTCTATTGGGGCGCGGTGCTGAGCCTGTGGGGCGTCATCGCCGTGATCGGCGTCGTGATCTATGTCGGCGCCCACCTGCCGCCGATCCAGTCGCTGGAAATTCCAAAGCGTCCGCCGACGATCCAGATCGTCGGCATCGACGGCAGCATGCTGGCGCAGCGCGGCGAGATGGCCGGCGCCAATATCGCGCTGAAGGATCTGCCGCCTTATCTGCCGAAGGCCTTCATCGCCATCGAGGACCGCCGCTTCTATTCGCATTTCGGCATCGATCCCGTCGGCATCCTGCGCGCCCTCGTCACCAACGTCATGCATCGCGGCGTGTCGCAGGGCGGCTCGACCCTGACGCAGCAGCTCGCGAAAAACCTGTTCCTGACCCAGGAGCGGACCATGCAGCGCAAGCTGCAGGAGGCGGAGCTGGCGATCTGGCTGGAGCGCAAGCACTCCAAGGACGAGATCCTTGAGCTCTATCTCAACCGCGTCTATTTCGGCTCCGGCGCCTACGGCGTCGAAGCCGCCGCGCAAAAGTATTTCGGCAAGTCGGCGAGGAGCGTCACCGTCGCGGAGGCCGCGATGCTGGCCGGCCTCGTCAAATCGCCCTCGCGCCTTGCGCCGAACCGCAATCCCGAAGGCGCCGAGGCGCGCGCGCAGATCGTGCTCGCGGCGATGGCGGATGCGAAGTTCATCACGGACGCGCAGGCGCAGGCCTCGATCGGCCATCCCTCCTACAATGTGAAGCCGGCCGGCGCCGGCACGGTCAATTATGTCGCCGACTGGATCGGCGAGGTGCTGGACGATCTGGTCGGCCAGATCGACGAGAGCATCAAGGTCGAGACCACGATCGATCCGAAGCTGCAGGGCGTGGCGGAAGCCGCCATCATCGACGAGCTCGCGGCCAAGAGCGTGAAGTTCAACGTCAGCCAGGGCGCGCTGGTGGCGATGACGCCCGATGGCGCGGTGCGCGCCATGGTCGGCGGGCGGAACTATTCCGAGAGCCAGTATAACCGCGCGGTCACGGCGAGGCGCCAGCCGGGCTCCTCGTTCAAGCCGTTCGTGTACCTGACTGCGCTCGAGCAGGGCCTGACGCCCGACACCATGCGCCAGGACGCGCCGATCGAGGTCAAGGGCTGGAAGCCCGAGAACTACACCCATGAATATTTCGGCGCGGTGACGCTGACCCAGGCGCTGGCGATGTCGCTCAACACCGTCGCGATCCGCCTCGGCCTCGAGGTCGGGCCGAAGAACGTGGTGCGCACCGCGCATCGGCTCGGCATCTCCTCCAAGCTCGAGCCCAACGCCTCGATCGCGCTCGGCACGTCCGAAGTCTCGGTGGTCGAGCTGGTCGGCGCCTATGCACCCTTCGCCAATGGCGGCTTCGCGGTGGCGCCGCATGTCGTGACGCGGATCAGGACGCTCAGCGGCAAGCTGCTCTACATGCGCCAGCCCGAGGAGCGCAGCCAGGTCATCGACCCCCGCTATGTCGGCATGATGAACACGATGATGCGGGAGACGCTTATCTCGGGCACCGCCAAGAAAGCGGAGATCCCCGGCTGGCCGGCGGCCGGCAAGACCGGCACCAGCCAGGATTACCGCGACGCCTGGTTCATCGGCTACACCGCCAACCTCGTCACCGGCGTCTGGCTCGGCAATGACGACAACTCGCCGACCAAGAAGGCCACCGGCGGCGGCCTGCCCGTGGAAGTCTGGTCGCGCTTCATGAAGACGGCGCATGAGGGCGTGCCGGTGGCGAACCTGCCGAGCTCGCCCGGCGGCTGGGGCCTGTCGAACCTCGCGCAGGCGGCCTCGCAGGTGTCGCCGCCGACGCCGGCCGCGCCCGGACCGGCACCGGTCGGCAATGGCGGCTATCGCCCGCCGCCGCCCACGCGCGCCAATGTGCGGCCGGAGCCTGCGGCGGGTCTCGACGGTTGGCTGATGGACCGGCTGTTCGGCGGGAATCGGTAAGCGTTGATGTGAGGTCCGAGAGGCCTCAAAACAAAACTGCGAAAACAACCCCATGCACAGTAGACGGTGATCGCCGGCGCGATGCGCGGCTGATGGTGCGAAGCGTTTGATACGGCGATGCTAATCGAGCGAGACGCGCAATCGTCGCGAAGTGTGGCGAAAATCGAGCGAAGCGTTGGACGCAGCGCCACCCGCCACCGTCATTCCCCGCGAAGGCGGGGAATCCAGTACGCCGCAGCTTCTCGGCTAAGCAACAACTGTCTCTGGAATACCGGATTGCCCGCCCCAATGCGCAAGTGCGCACAAGGCGAGCAATGACACCGCGTGTTGGGCTAGCACCCGCATCCCTCGCACCACCGCTTCGGCAAATCCTGCCTAGCGCGGCAAGAATCTCCGCGGCCGGAACATCACCGAACGCCAAAACATCAGTCTCTTCAAGCTTCCGACACCGGCCCGGGATTTGCTCTCCTAGGTTGAGTCCCGAACATTCGGGTTTAGTGGGAAGGAGCGTTCCATGATTACAGGCCTGTCCAGCGCGGCGTTGCCCCATCTTCGTCCTGCATCGACGTCCGGTTCCAATGCGGCATCGACGCCGGGTCTCCAACCGTTGGAGCCGACTGCAACGGATGATGCGACCGGCAACCCCGGAATAAACGTCTCCCAACTGAAACCACTGCAAGGTGCCAAGCCGATATCGGTGGCGGACAATCCGGTCCTGCGCGACCTCATGGCAACGAACTGGCTGACCACCCACGGCGCGAGCGCCGGTCAACCTTCCGTCTCGGACGATGCGCCTGAGAACACCTATGCTCAGGTCAAGGTCGGCGGCAAGGTGGTCGCCACGCTCTACAATGGCGGGTCTTCGACGATGACCAACGAGGCCGCCGCGAAGATCGGCAAGCTGGAGGATCCTCCAGGTCTGGGAGGACCGGATCTGGCGCAGTGGCGGGCCGATCAATACGCCGCACGGCTTGGCGGCACCGTCGAAAAGGCGTCCACCGCGATCACGCAATCGCAATGGACGCCGCGCCAAAGCAGCTCTGCGACCTATAGCCGCGAGCAACTCGATGCCGCCTTTCAGGCGATGCTGGCCGAGGGCCAGAAGAGCGCCATGCAACTGCAATCGTCCTATCTCGCCGCACGCTCGCAGCCGGGGACAAGCGCAGATATCAGCGCCTGAGCTGCGCCGAGGCATGATCCGGAAAGCCTGAAGCGGTTTTCGAAAAGATCGTGCCTGGGCAACGACCTGACGCGCGATGGCGATTCATTTTTCGAATCTCATCGCGCTGTCGCGGCTTCAACGCGCACGCAGTGACTCGCGATATGATCTGCTCGCCAACACCTTCCGGAACGCGCTGGAACGACACTGACGGCAATACCCATTGCCCGCCTCGACTCAATGACGTGCATATAATTGAATAAACTACTTTTAGTTGACTCCCTCTTTGCTCGTGAATACCGATGATGCGCGCTGTAGTGGATGGACACGAACATGTCGCCGGATCGGGCACTTGCAAGTGCCAGCCGCTGCACGGTCACTCGCAAATGAGGATCACATGGCAGTCTGGAATGGCAGTAGCGGCAACGATCTCATCGACTGGAGCACGCATCCACTCGACGGAACCGGCGATACCGGGCACTCGATGAACGGTTTTGGCGGCGACGATCAGATCAAGGGAAGCAATACCCTTTCGAACATCATCGACGGCGGGACCGGCAACGATCGCGTCACCGGCGGCAATGTTTCCGACATCCTGCTCGGCGGCGACGGTAACGACACGCTGATCGGCAATGGCGGCAACGACAACCTGACCGGCGGGATCGGCAACGACATCCTTTATGGCGGGGCCGGTGCGGACGTCGTCCGCGGCAATCAGGGCGACGACGAGTACCAGATCCGGATCAGCGATGCGGGCATCGACACCGCCGCCGATGACCTCAGCGCCTCCAATTCCACCGGCTTTGGCGGCGGTACGTCGGACTATATCCACGTGCTGGACAGCGCGGGATCGACCCTGATGCTCTACCATATCGGCAACGACCTGCTGGTCACCAACGCGGCCGATGTCGCCGATGGTGTCATCAACAGCGGCGTATCGATCTACAATTTCTTCCTGGGCGGCAACAACGTGATCGAATACGCCATCGGCAGCGACGGCGCCGGCTACAACCTGACGACGCTGCTCTCGCCGTCGCCGCTGGCCAAGGCGGCGGAGTTGGATGCAACCCTGGCGGACCACGCCCCGGTGACGTTCGCAGGCCAGGAGGTGCAGCAAGTGCACGCGCTGCCGCTCCAGCACGATCTTCTGGTCTAGCTCCGAAACCACGATTTGCCGAATGCCGGCGACCGGCCGATCACTCCGATCGGCCGGTCGTTGGCGCTTCAGCGCAGTTCGCGAGCGGGGAATCCGGTGCGCCGTGGCGTCTCGGCTCGACAACAACCGGCTCTGGAATACTGGGTCGCCCGGTCAAGCCGGGCGACGACAGTGAGTGTGGAGTTGGCCGCCCGGCCTAATCCTCGACGCCGTAGCGGTGCAGGTCGTTGCCGTGGGTGTCGAGCCACTTCTTGGCGCGCTCCATCGAGGGACACACCTTGCCGCAGACGCGCCAGAAGCGCGCCGAGTGGTTCATCTCGACGAGATGGGCGACCTCGTGGGCGGCGAGGTAGTCGAGCACGAAGGGCGGCGCGAGGATCAGGCGCCAGGAGAACGACAGCGAGCCGGCCGAGGTGCAGGAGCCCCAGCGGCTGGACTGGTCGCGGATCGAGAGGCGCTTGACCCTGACGCCGAGCTCGCCCGCATAGGCTTCCGCCGAACGCTGCAGGTCCTTGCGCGCCTCGCGCTTGAGGAAGTCGCTGACACGGCGATCGACATGATCGAGACCGCCGGCGACGCAGAGAATCTTCTCGCCGCTGTCGCGCGTCTCGGTCCACACCGTGCCGCGGGTACCCGCGCGATGAACGATGCGATGCGGCGTGCCGCGAAGCGGTATCACTGTGCCAGGCTGAAACGGCGCGGCCTTCGGCAGACGGCCGAGACGCGCAGCGATCCACGCACCGTGACGCGACGCGAAGTCCTTGGCTTCGGCGAGCGTGCCGCGCGGGGGGATCGTCAGAATGGCTTCGCGATCGCTCGGATGGATTCTGAGCGTGTAACGCCGCGCTCGGCGGTGTCTTCGCAGGCGAATCGCAAAGAATTGCGATCCATGAGTGATGACGAGGGTCTTCGGTTCGTGGGGCCGCCGATAAAGGAGCGCGCGTGTGGCCATGTCTGTCAGTCCGGGAAGCAGGAGTTCGCCCGGATTCTGCCATAACCGCCGCCAGGGAAAGCGCTCGGCGCAAAAACAAATCATTTGCCCAATATACAGGGGTCAGGCGTCCGGGAGACCCTACAGACTGGGGTTGGAACCGGCTTTTTTCGCCCCCGCTGGACGCATGCAACACCCCCAAGGGCTGAGGGATGACTCACTCCTAGATCGCTACCCAGATACCTCGAATCTGGCGGGAACCAGGCCCTCCGGAACCTGCCGGAAGGCCTGAATTTTCGACGGAAAAGCCGAAACCGAAGCTTATTCGGCTGCGAGAGCCTGCAACGAACTCGGATTCGCAGCGGAGACCATGAAGTCGTGAATCCGCGGCACGATCTCCGACTTGAAACGCGATCCGTTGAACACGCCGTAATGTCCAACGCCCTTCTGGACGTAATGAACGCGGCGATGATCGGGAATCGAGCTGCACAGACCGTGCGTTGCTTCGGTCTGACCGAGGCCCGAGATGTCGTCGTTCTCGCCTTCGACCGTCATCAATGCAACGCGCGTGACCTTGGAAGGATCGACGCGGGTTCCACGATGGGTCATCTCGCCCTTCGGCAGCGAGTGCTTCACGAACACGGTGTCGACGGTCTGCAGGTAATACTCGGCGGAGAGATCCATCACCGCGAGATATTCGTCGTAGAAGTCGCGATGCTTGTCCACGAGGTCGCCGTCGCCCTTCACCAGATTGGCGAACAGCTGCTTGTGGGCGTCCATATGCCGATCGAGGTTCATGCTGATGAACCCGTTGAGCTGCAGGAAGCCGGGATAGACGTCGCGCATCATGCCCGGATGCGGGAACGGCACCTTGGTGATGACGTGGTTGCGGAACCAGTCGATGCCGCGCTCCTGGGCGAGGTTGTTCACGCCGGTCGGATTGCGGCGGGTATCGATCGGGCCGCCCATCAGCGTCATCGAGGTCGGCACGAAGGGATCGCGCCGCGCTTCCATGATGGAGACGGCGGCGACGACGGGCACGGAGGGCTGGCACACCGCCATGACATGGGTGTTGCCGCCGAGGACGTGCAGCATCTCGATGACGTAGTCGATGTAATCGTCGAGATCGAAGCGGCCTTCGCTGAGCGGCACCATGCGGGCATCGGCCCAATCGGTGATGTAGACCTCATGCGCGGGGAGGAATGCCTCGACCGTGCCACGCAGCAGCGTCGCATAGTGGCCGGACATCGGCGCCACGATCAGCACGCGCGGCTGCGGGCTGCGCAGCGGACGGGCGAACTTGCGATCGAAGTAGAGCAGTTTGCAGAACGGCTTTTCCCAGACCGGGCGGACCTCGACGGGGACGCGGATGCCGTTGACCTCGGTGTCGTTGAGGCCCCATTCCGGCTTGCCGTAGCGGCGCGTGGTGCGCTCGAACAGTTCGCAGGCCGCGGCAACCGATTTGCCGACTTCGGTGCGGGCCCAGGGATTGAGGGGATTCTGAAACAGCAGCTTGGTCGCGTCGGTGACGGCACGTGCCGGATTGAGGGAGGCCTGGGCCATCTCGTACATCCAGTACATCGGCGTCGTCAGGACCGGACTGCCTTCTGCAGCCAGGGGCGGCGCGCCGCCAAACTCACCAATAGGCATCGTTATATTCCTCTTCGCATCGCAGCATACTGCCGAATGCGTAATATTGCGTCAATGCACGGTTCCGTACATCTACGTGGTGGAGACGGTTAAATCGGGCTGAATCCACGGGAAAGTGACGTTATTCGCCACCCGACAGCAGCGAGCCGTGCCTCCTGGCGCTGCGCAAAAGGGCAAGGAATGCCCAAAAAGAAGCGGCCAAAAGTACGGCATTGATCGCTAACGCCTGCAGCATCAGATCGATCCTGAAGGTGTTCTCGATCAGCAGCGCGCGCATGCCCTCGAACACGTAGGTCGGCGGCAGCGCCCAGGCGGCATATTGCAGCCAGACCGGCAGCACGCTGACGGGATAGTAGATGCAGGCCAGCGGCATGACCGCGAACATCAGCGTCCAGACGATGCTCTCGGCGCCCAGACCGTTCCGCAGCACCAGCCCCGACACGAAGATGCCGACCGACCAGCTGGTGAAGATCAGATTGCAGAAGAAGGCGATCAACGGCAGGCCGAGCGCATAGACGTTGAAGTGAAACAGCAGCAGCGCGATCAGCGTCATCGGGATGACGCCGATGGCGAGCCGGATCAGGCTCATGACCATCAGCGACAGCAGAAACTCGATCGGCTTCAACGGGCTCATCATGAGGTTGCCGAGGTTGCGCGCCCACATCTCCTCCAGGAAGGAGATGGAGAAGCCGAGCTGGCCGCGGAACAGGATGTCCCAGAGGATGACGGCGCCGATCAGCGTGCCGCCGGCACGCGCGAAGAAGCTGGCGTTTTCCGCGATGTAATACTGAATGAAACCCCAGGTGATGACCTGCAGCGCCGGCCAGTACAGCAGCTCGAGCAGCCGCGGCCAGGACGACAGCAGCAGGTACCAGTAGCGCAGGATCATCGCACCAATGCGGTGCGGGGCGATGCCGCGGTGGAGGGAGATGTCGGTCATGGCTGCGATCCGTAGCTCGGATGGGACCTGTAGCCCGGATGGAGCGCAGCGCAATCCGGGATTCGTGCCACAAGCGACGGGGGTCCCGGATTGCGCTGCGCTCCATCCGGGCTACGTCCACGGCTACGGTTCATTTCGCCGCCTCCGTCGCACCGTTCGCCCGGCCGCGGGCAACATCCAAAAACACCTCTTCCAGCGTGGTGCGGTTGTAGCGGGCCATGATCGCGTCCGGCGTGTCGTCGTCCTCGATGCGGCCGCGCTTCATGATAATGACGCGGTCGCAGAGCCGCTCGACCTCGAGCATGTTGTGCGAGGCGAGCAGAATGGTGGCGTTGTGGTCGCGGCGGTAACGCTCCAGATGGCCCCGCACCCAATCGGCGGTGTCGGGGTCGAGCGAAGCCGTCGGCTCGTCCAGCAGCAGCAATTCCGGCTGGTTGATCAGCGCTTTCGCCAGCGCGACGCGGGTCTTTTGTCCCGCGGAGAGCTTTCCGTTGGCGCGGTCGATGAAATCGGTGAGGTCGAGATCGTCGGCGAGCTCGGCGATGCGGCTTGCGAGGTTCTTCACCGCGTAGAGCTTGCCGAAGATGGTGAGATTTTGCCGCACCGTCAGCCGCATCGGCATGTCGACATAGGGGCTCTCGAAATTCATCCGCCCCAGCACGGCCGCGCTCTCCTCGGGCATGCGATGCCCGAGCACCCGCACGCGGCCGGAGGTCGGCAGCACCAGGCCCATGATCATCGCGATGGTCGTGGTCTTGCCGGCACCGTTGCCGCCGAGCAGCCCGGTAATGCTGCCGCGCGGCAGCGAAAAGGAGATATCGTCGACCGCGCGGGTCTGCTTGTAGACCTTGACGAGATGATCGACCGCGATCGCCGCGGAGGAAGTGTGCTCCGCGACAGTCGGCCGACTTGAAGCCTGCTCATTCTCGGTCATGCTGGGCGTTCTTCTGCTATTGCAGCTGATAGCGCAAGGCTTGTAATCGGGGTGGTTCCGCGAGCCCAGCGTTTGTGATCCAGAAGGCACCGCCACATTGGCCGATATGACTGAAATTGCCGCTTCCGACTTCCGCCCTGCGCAGCGGCATATCCGCCTCGACACCATCCTGCGGCTGCGCTGGCTCGCGGTGCTGGGCCAGCTCGCCGCGATCTTCATCGTGGCGCAGGGGCTGGAGTTCAACGTCGAGATCGTCCCCTGCGTCAGCATCATCGCGCTGTCGGCCGCGCTCAATCTGGGCCTGCAGACCGCGGCCAATCCGATGCACCGGCTGGAGCCGATGCAGGCGGCCGGCCTGCTGGCGCTGAACATCGTGGAGCTGGCCGCCCTGCTGTTCTTCACCGGGGGCCTGCAGAACCCATTCTCGTTCCTGTTCCTCGCGCCCGTGCTGATCTCGGCCACGGCGCTGCCGGCCCGCTTCACCTTCGGCCTCGGCGTGCTGGCCGTCGCCTGCGCCTCGATCCTGTTCTTCTTCCACCTGCCGCTGCCCTGGGATTCCGACGATCCCCTGGTGCTGCCGCCGATCTATCTCGTCGGCGTCTGGCTCTCGATCGTGCTCGCGATCGGCGTCACCAGCCTCTACTCCTTCCAGGTGACCGAGGAGGCGCGCAAGCTCGCGGACGCGCTGGCCGCGACCGAGCTGGTGCTGACGCGCGAGCAGCATCTGACCCAGCTCGACGGCCTCGCCGCCGCGGCCGCGCACGAGCTCGGCACGCCGCTCGCGACGATCTTCCTGATCTCGCGCGAGCTGGAGAAGACGGTGAAGGATCCGAGCTTTGCCGCCGACCTGAAGACACTGCGCGAGCAGACCCAGCGCTGCCGCGACATCCTCAGCAAGATCACCCAGCTCTCCACCGACGCGCCGTTCGACCGCATGAAGCTGTCGGAGCTGATCGAGGAGGTGGTGGCCCCGCACCGCGATTTCGGCGTCGAGATCAAGGTGCGGATCGCGGTCGCCGCCGCCGCCGAGCCGGTCGGATCGCGCAATCCGGCGATCCTCTACGGCGTCGGCAACATCGTCGAGAACGCGGTCGATTTCGCCCACACCACCGTCGAGGTGAACGCCTGGTGGAACAAGGACACGATGGAGCTCTTGATCTCCGACGACGGCCCCGGCATTCCCCCTGATATCCTCAACCGGATCGGCGAGCCTTATCTGTCGCGGCGGCGCACCCTGGATGACGGCGGCGGCGAGCGGCGCGGCCTCGGATTGGGCGTGTTCATCGCCCGCACCCTGCTCGAGCGCACCGGCGCCAAGGTCTCGTTTACCAACCGGATCTTCCCGGAACACGGCGCGGTGGTGCAGATCACGTGGCCCAGGCAGCGTTTTGAGGCTATCGAGACCCTCGAAGAAACAATAGGATAGACCGCGACCTTGCGTCGCACGAAGGCCCCGATCGACTATAGGCGGCCTTGGCGGCGCCCGATTGCGGCGCCATATGTAGATGTGCAGGAGAGAGGACAACACCTTGAACGCCATCGCCGAACTGAACGAACAGACCGACCGCTCGCTTCTCATCGTGGAGGACGACAAGCCGTTTCTGGAGCGCTTGTCGCGCGCGATGGAGACACGCGGCTTCGCGGTGACATCGTGCGACACCGTCTCGGACGGCCTCGCGCAGATCGGCAAGGCAGCGCCCGCATTCGCGGTGGTGGACCTCAGGCTCGGTGACGGCAACGGCCTCGACGTGGTCTCGGCGCTGAAGAAGAAGCGCCCGGATGCACGCGCGATCGTGCTGACCGGCTACGGCAACATCGCAACCGCGGTGACCGCGGTGAAGATGGGCGCGATCGACTATCTCTCGAAGCCCGCGGATGCCGACGACGTCGTCGCCGCGTTGCTGTCGACCAGCGCGGAGAAATCCGAGCTGCCGACCAACCCGATGTCGGCCGACCGCGTCCGCTGGGAGCACATCCAGCGCATCTACGAGATGTGCAACCGCAACGTCTCGGAAACCGCGCGTCGCCTGAACATGCACCGCAGGACCCTGCAGCGCATCCTGGCCAAGCGCGCGCCGCGTTAAGTTTTCGCCGGCTCTCTTGCCCCGGACGCAGCGCAGCACGAAGTGATGCGCTGCTGAGCCGGGGCCCATTCTTCTTGGAGAGCGAGAAGCTGCGTCAGCGTACTGGGTCCCGGCTCTGCGCAGCAGCGTAAGAACGCTGCAGCGCGTCCGGGACACGAGAGCATCCTATCGCGGTTTCGTAGGGTGGGCAAAGGCGCGAAGCGCCGTGCCCACGATGTGCCTCGATAGATAGAGGTGGTGGGCACGCTTCGCTTTACCCACCCTACGGCACCTGCGTTCGCGGCGCCGCTACTCCCAGAAATCCGCGTGGCCTTGCGGATCGACCAGGCGGTTGATCCTGAGCGCGGCCGCCATCGCGAAACGCACCGTCATCTGCTTGCGCGTCGGCGCGGGCAGCTTGTGCTCGGGCGCCTCGCACTGCAGGTGCGCGCCGTAGGCGTCGGCGATGATCAAGCCGGTGTCTTGCGGAAAGATCTCGCAGGGCAGATCCTGCGTGAAGGCAAAGAACAGCCGGTCGCAATGGGCGCGGTATTCGTGCCATTTCTGGTCGGCGCGCAGATCCTCCACCGACGACTTGATCTCGACGATCCAGATCTCGCCGCGCTCGTTCAGCGCCACCAGGTCGGCGCGCCGGCCCGACGGCAGCGGCAATTCGCTGATGCAGGAAAAGCCGAGCGAGCGCAGCAGCCGCGAGGTTCCGCGCGCGATGGCGAGCGCCGTCTCCGACTGGCGCCGATCCGGCGGCGGCACGAGGGCGATGTTGCGGGCGGTGTTGTCCATGGCGGGGAGGATAGCCGATTCCGGTGGCCTCGTCATTCCGGGGCGAGCATGTCGGCCCGCGGAACCTCCCCTCCCCCAATCGCTTATCACGCAGCCGCCGCACCTCGGCGGAACCACCGAGGCTGCGCATGATCGATGATCTCTGGTACAAGAACAGCGTGATCTACTGCCTGTCCGTCGGCTCCTACATGGACGCCAACGGCGACGGCGTCGGCGACTTCAAGGGCCTGCTCCGCCGGCTCGATTATCTGCACGGGCTCGGCATCACCACGATCTGGCTGATGCCGTTCCAGACCTCGCCCGGCCGCGACGATGGCTACGACATCGCCGATTATTACAGCGTCGATGCCCGCTACGGCACGCTCGGCGATTTCGTCGAGTTCACCCATGGCTGCCAACAGCGCGGTATCCGCGTCATCATCGACCTCGTGGTCAATCACACCTCCGACCAGCACCACTGGTTCAAAGAGGCGCGGCGCGACAAGAACTCACCCTATCGCGACTGGTATGTGTGGTCGGACAAGAAGCCGGCCGGCGCCAACAAGGGCATGGTGTTTCCCGGCGTGCAGAAATCGACCTGGTCGCGGGACAAGGAAGCTGGCGCGTATTACTTCCACCGCTTCTACGATTTCCAGCCCGACCTCAACACTTCGAACCCGCATGTGCAGGCGGAAATTCTCAAGATCATGGGCTTCTGGATCCAGCTCGGCGTGTCCGGCTTCCGCATGGATGCCGTCCCCTTCGTGATCTCCACCAAGGGCGCCAAGGTGAAGAAGCCGGTCGAGCAATACGACATGCTGCGCGCGTTCCGCGAATTCCTGCAATGGCGGCAGGGCGACGCCATCATTCTCGCCGAAGCCAACGTGCTGCCGGAAACCGACATGGAATATTTCGGCAGGGATGCCGACCGCATGCACATGATGTTCAACTTCCACGTCAACCAGCATCTGTTCTATGCGCTGGCGTCGGCGGATTCCCGTCCCCTCGCCAAGGCGTTGAAGGCGACGAAGCCGCGGCCGGCCACGGCGCAATGGGGCCTGTTCCTGCGCAATCACGACGAGCTCGATCTCGGGCGGCTGACCAAGGCGCAGCGCGACACCGTGTTCAAATCGTTCGGCCCCGACAAGGACATGCAGCTCTACGACCGCGGCATCCGCCGCCGCCTCGCGCCGATGCTGGGCGGCGACCGCAGGCGGCTGGAGCTTGCCTACAGCCTGATGTGCACGCTGCCGGGAACGCCCGTGATCCGCTACGGCGACGAGATCGCGATGGGTGACGATCTCTCGCTGCCCGAGCGCAATTGCGCGCGGACGCCGATGCAATGGTCGACCGAGCCGCATGGCGGCTTCACCAAGAGCGACAAGCCGGCCTGCCCCGTCATCGACAAGGGACCGTACGGCTATCCGCACGTCAATGTCGCCAAGCAGCGGCGCGATCCCAACTCGATGCTGAACTGGACCGAGCGCATCGTGCGCATGCGCAAGGAAGTGCCGGAGATCGGCTGGGGCGATTTCACGGTCATCCCGACGCGCGATCCCGCCGTGTTCATCATGCGCTACGACTGGCGCAACAATTCCGTGCTGTTCGTGCACAATCTCGACGAGAAGCCCCGCGAGACCGCGTTCTCGACGGGGCTGTCGGGCGAGGCCGGCGCGCACCTGATCAACCTGCTCGCGGAAGACCACAGCCACGCCGACAAGCGCGGCCAGCATCGCGTCGTGCTTGAGCCCTACGGCTACCGCTGGTACCGCGTCGGCGGGCTGGACTATCTGCTGAAGCGGGGCGACATCGACGAGAGCAGGGCGGGGAACAAGCATCCGGGGTGATGTCGAGATGCCGCAGTTTGCTCCGCCGTTCAACGATCGTCATTGCGAGCGCAGCGAAGCAATCCAGAATCTTTCCGCGGTGACAGTCTGGATTGCTTCGCTGCGCTCGCAATGACGGGGAGATAGCGGCGGCTTTCTCCTCCGCCGTCCTTTTGGCGAAGGCGACGGCTAGGTTGCCGGCTGCACAATCACCCCCTCATTGCCGCGCAGATCCAGCACGCCCTCGAGCTTCTCGCCCTCGCGATCGAGGAACGTCGACAGCAAGATCTCGCTGCCGAACCTGATCGCGCTGGTGGTCACCGCGATCGGGTCGGGCCCGAGATTGAGCACTGCGATCACCGACTTGCCTGCGGCCTCGCGGCGATAGATCAGGAGGTCGCCTTGCGCCGAGATCGGGTGATAATCGCCCGCGACCAGCGGCGGGCAATCGCGCCGCAGCGCGATCAGGCGCTTGTAGAGATTGAGGATCGAGCGCGGATCGGCTTCGAGATGGGCGACGTTCTCGCGGATGTGATCCTCGGGCAGCGGCAGCCATGGCCTCGCCTGCGAGAAGCCGGCGAAGTTCGAGCCGTCCCATTGCATCGGCGTGCGGCAGCCGTCGCGCCCGACGCCGATGCCGGGCACGTTCTTCTCGAAGGGATCGCGTACGTCCTCGGGCGCGATCGCGAGCTGGTGCATGCCGATCTCGTCGCCGTAATAGAGCGTCGGCGTGCCGCGCAAGGTCAGCAGCAGCATGGCGGCGACACGCGCCTGCTCGGGCCCGACGCGGCTCGCCACGCGCGGCCGATCGTGGTTGCCGAGCACCCAGTTCGGCCAGGCGCCTTTCGGCAGCGCCTTCTCGTAGTCCTCGACGATCTTCTCGATCGAGCGCGCGCTCCAGAAGGTCGAGAGCAGCGCGAAGTTGAACGGCATCTGCGCGCCGGTGAGGTCGTTGCCGTAATAGGCCATGAGCCGATGCAGCGGCAGATAGATCTCGCCGATCAAAACGCGGGCGGAATACGCATCCGTGACGCGCCGCATCTCGGCGATGACGTCGTGCACCTCGTCCTGGTCGGTGGAGTATTGCGTCAGGATCTTCTCGTTCGGCGGCCGGCCCTCGACGTAATGCGGGTTCGGCGGGTTGTCGCGGAAGTCGGCGTCCTTGATCAGGTGCCAGATCACGTCGACGCGAAAGCCGTCGACGCCCTTGTCGAGCCAGAACCGCATCGCATCGTAGATCGCGGCGCGGACGTCGGGATTGCGCCAGTTGAGATCCGGCTGCTGGGCGAGGAAGGCGTGGTAATAATATTGGCCCGTGGTCTCGTCGAATTGCCAGGCGCTGCCGCCGAACTCGGACAGCCAGTTGTTCGGCACGCCGCCATCGGGCGCCGGATCGCGCCAGATGTACCAGTCGCGTTTGGGATTGTCGCGCGAAGACCGGCTCTCGACGAACCAGGGATGCTGGTCGGAGGTGTGGTTCGGCACGAGGTCGAGGATCAGCTTCAGACCGTTGTCATGCGCGGCGGCGAGCAGCGCGTCGAAATCGTCCATCGTGCCGAACAGCGGCTCGATGCCGGTATAGTCGGAGATGTCGTAGCCGAAATCGGCCATCGGCGAGGGAAAGATCGGCGACAGCCAGATCGCGTCGACGCCGAGCGACCTGACGTAAGGCAGACGCTGCAGGATGCCGGCGAGATCGCCGACACCGTCGCCGTCGCTATCCTGATAGGAGCGCGGATAGATCTGATAGAAGATGCCGTCGCGCCACCAATTGTCGTCGCTCTGAGCCAAGATCGTCCCCCGAATGCGCCTCGCGCCGGAAGCAACGCGGGATCGCGCCAACGGTTCACACAAAAGTTCCCGCCGGGGATCGAGACCAACAGGGCTTTGGGACGGCTCTGTGACGTGCGCGGCGGCGATCATGTCGCCCGGGTCCGCAAAGCGCGATTCCGCCCGGAAAGGCCGCAATACCGGGCGAGTCCGGCCATTGTTCCGGCTTCAGCCGACCGCGATGCCAGTGGAACCTCGGTTCCGAGGGACGAAACCACTGGAGGGACCCATGAGGTCACGCATCACATTGTGCTCGCTCGCCTTCGCTCTCGCCGCCCTGCCGCTCTCGGCCGGCCTCTCCCCCGCCACCGCCAAGCCGACCGTCGAAGTCGCCTTCGTGCTCGACACCACCGGTTCGATGGCGCGCCTGATCGAAGGCGCCAAGCGCAAGATCTGGTCGATCGCCACCGCGATCGTCGATTCCAACCCGGACGCCGACATCCGCATGGGCCTCGTCGCCTATCGCGACATCGGCGATGACTACGTCACGTCGAAGATCGAGCTCACCCGCGACATCCAGGATCTCTACGCCAACCTGCTGGAGCTGAAGGCGCGCGGCGGCGGCGACTGGCCCGAAAGCGTCAACGAGGCGCTCGACGTCGCCGTCAACAAGCTGCAATGGACGCCGGGCGGCGACGTCAGGCACATCGTGTTCCTGGTCGGCGATGCGCCGCCGCACATGGACTATACGCAGGACACCAAATATCCGACGACGCTCAGCGTCGCCCGGCAGAAGGACATCATCGTCAACGCCGTGCTCGCCGGCGATGCCCGCGATACCGAGCGGGTGTGGCGCGACATCGCGCAGATCGGCCAGGGCCGCTTCATCCCGATCCCGCAGGACGGCGGCCAGATCGTGGTGATCGAGACCCCGTACGACCAGGACATCATCATCCTGCAGCAGCAGCTCAACGGCACCGTGATTCCGTACGGCCCGCGCGAGATGCAGAAGCGGACCGAGATGAAGGTGCAGCAGCAGGCGAGCGTAGCGGCGTCCGCACCGTCAACGGCCACCGACATGGCGAGCTATATCAGCAAGCGATCTGCATCGACCTCGGAAGCCGTCACCGGCGGCGGCGATCTCGTCGCCGATGCCGCCAAGGGCAAGACCAGCGTCGCCACTGTGGCCGACGCCGACCTGCCCGAAAAGCTGCGCGCCATGAAGCCGGAGCAGCGCGAGGCCGAGGTCGCCAAACAGGTCGAGCAGCGCAAGGCGCTGAGCGAGAAGCTCGCCGCGCTGGTCGCCAAGCGTGACAAGTACATCGCCGATCAGGCCGTGAAGTCCCCCAAGACGTCCTCTTTCGACGGGGTCGTCCGGGAGACGCTGAAGGCGCAGATCACGCGGTAACAGGAACGCCCGGGAACGGTCCGTTTCGAACGGGCCGCTCCCGGCCTCGCACGAATCTTTTGCTTGGCGGCATGGCAAAAATCGGCATTGTGGCGCCATGACCGAGCAAAATGACAATCAACCCAAGGCGGGCGCGATCATCGTTCCCGTGACGCTGTTCGAGCAGAACTGCACCATCATCTGGGACGAGCCCAGCAAGAAGGCCGTGGTGATCGATCCCGGCGGCGACGTGCCGAAGATTCTGGAGGCGATCAAGCAGACCGGCGTCACCGTGGAGAAGATCTGGCTGACCCACGGCCATATCGACCATGTCGGCGGCGCTGCCGACTTGCGCGATGCGTTGAAGGTGCCGATCGAGGGCCCGCATCAGGCCGACAAGTTCCTGCTCGACAACGTGGTCGAGAGCGGCGCGCGCTTCGGCATGACCGGGGTGCGCAATTTCGCGCCGGACCGCTGGCTCGAGGAAGGCGAGACCGTGTCGATCGGCGATCTCACGTTCGACATCTTCCACTGCCCGGGCCATTCGCCCGGCAGCGTGGTGTTCTTCAACAAGGATCTGCGCTTTGCCCATGTCGGCGACGTCCTGTTCGCGGGCTCGGTGGGACGCACGGACCTGCCCGGCGGCAGTCACGCGACGCTGATCAACTCGATCCTGACAAAACTGCTGCCGCTCGGCGACGATGTCGGCTTCATCTGCGGCCACGGTGCCGGCTCGAGCATCGGCCAGGAGCGGATGACCAATCCGTTCATCACCGGCGAGATGTAGGACTTTATTGTTTGAGCATGATCTGATCAGAAAACCGCTTCACACTTTTCCGGATCATGCTCTATTCGGCGGCGTCTGCGAACGCCGCCGTCTCGCTCAGATTACGCTCGCCCCATTCGCGGATCGCCGCGACGACGGGCACGAAGCTCTTGCCCTTGCGGGTCAGGCGATACTCGACCTTCGGCGGTACCTCGCCGAAATCCTTGCGGTCGATCAGGCCGCTCTCCGTCAGCGCCTTCAATTCGCGGCTGAGCACGCGCGGGGTGATTTCCGCACTGCCGCTCGCGCCGCGCAGCAGGCCGCTCCTGATCTCGCCATAGCGGCGCGGGCCGTCTTTCAAGTCCCAGACGATGCGGAGCTTGTACTTGCCGCTGATCATCTTCTGAAACGCCGCGACCGGACAGGTGCGCTGCCGAATTGCCTTCGCCATGTCGTCTCCTCCACGAGCAACCAGCAAGCGAAGAGGATAGGAGCAGCAGCGAGAAAGTCCATACTATCAATTTTGTCCATACTTGCAGGATCGCCCGCAAGGCGCAGATGATGACGCACATGACGAACAGGGAGCGTCACATGAAGCACTTCATGATCCGATACGAGTTCAAGGACGGCACGACGGAGGAATGGCACCGGGAGATCGGCCGCTTCATCAAGGCGATCGACGGCGATCCGGAACTGAAGGGACGGATCTCCTACCGCGTCCTGAAGGTCCGCGACGGCGGCAGCTATTTCCACCTCGCCGGCGCCGCCGACGAGGACGCGCAAAAGACGCTGCAATCGCGGGAGTTCTTTAGGAATTATCAGGCGATGACGCGGAAGGTCGCCGGCGGCGAGGTGACGGTGACGCCGATCGAGGTGATCGACGCGACTTCAAGCTAGGGACCGAGCGGGCAACCGCGAACTCCCCCTTACCTCTCCCGCTTGCGGGGGAGGTCGGCGCGAAGCGCCGGGTGGGGGCTCTATCCTCATCGGGAGTGTCCCATTGCGGAGCCACCCTCTCCCCGGCCCTCCCCCGCAGGCGGGGGAGGGAGCGCACCGCTCGCGCCGCGAGCGCTTGCCCTCTTACTTCATCAACCCCGCGGCGGTGAGCGCGCGGGTGATGATCTGGCCGAGGTCGAAGCCGCGAGCTTCCGGCTTCGGCTCGGCGGGATCGGCGACCTTCGCGCGGATCGAGCGGGCGAGATGCGGGGCGGGCGAGCGCGACGGCTTTCCGGCTGCGGCCGGCTTTGCCTCGGCCTTCTTCGCGGCGTCCGGAATCCATCCGGTCAGGCCGAAGAACTTTGCGATGTGGTAGGACGAGGAGATACCGGCCTCGATCAGGAACGCGCCTTCCATGCCGTAGCGCTGATCGTTGTCGGCAAGGCCGAGCGGGGTACCGTGCGCCATGTCGGTGATGGCGTAGGACTCGACCAGCGTCTCGCCGTCCTTGTTCCACCAGGCCTGACGCGGATAGCCGTCGACATTGGTCTCCGCCATCGGTACGGCGGGCAGATCATGCAGGTCGAGCCATTGCTTGACGATCTCGTTGGCATTGCCGGGATTGACGGTGCGGTCGGCGCTGCCGTGCCACACCGAGACCTTCGGCCATGGCCCGCGATGATCGGAGGCGCGCCGCACGAAATCGCCGAGCTCGCGCTCGGGCCGCTGCGGCGAATGAAACATGCCGTCGAGCGCCTCGCGCAGATTCGACGCGATGCCGTAGGGCAGGCCGGCGATGATCGCGCCGGCGGCGAAAACTTCCGGATAGGTCGCGAGCATCACCGACGTCATGCCGCCGCCCGCGGACAGGCCGGTGATGAAGACGCGCTTGGGATCGATGCGATGCGCGTCCGCCATATGCGCGATCATCTCGCGGATCGAGCGCGCTTCGCCGCTGTCACGCGCGGTGTCTTCCGGATTGAACCAGTTGAAGCAGGTGTTGCCGTTGTTGATGCGCTGCTGCTCGGGCATCAGCAGCGCGAAACCGTAGTGCCGCGCGAGCGTCGACCAGCCGGCGCCGAGATCGTAACCGGCCGCCGTCTGTCCGCAGCCATGCAGCACGACGACGAGCGCGCGCGGCTTCTGCAGCTGCGCCGGCACGAACGCGAACATGCGCAGATTGCCGGGATTGTCGCCGAAGCCCGTGACCTCTTCCAGCGGGCTGGATGAATCGGGGCTGCGGCCGAACTCGGCAAGGCGCAGACCGTCCAGCTTCGGCAGACGTCTCAACAGATCGACATTTCTGGCTAACGACACGGCAAGTTCCTGGTGGGCGGCTTTCAACGTTAAGCACCACCAGATAGTTGCTGCGTTGCAAAATAAAAAGACCGTGCGCTGTCGATCTCGCGAAAATCACTGGAAATTCAGCGGAAATCCGCACGTATTAACCGCAATGCCTCAACTTGATGCAGATGCGCGGCGCATCCACGTCAGAAATGCGATGCATGTCATGATTAACGTCACAAACAGCGCGAGCGAGACGAGAAATCCTGCGCGCGCTGATTGCAACGACTCGATCGCGAAGAATACCGCGCCGATTGCGGCCACTCCGGCCGCATTTCCGATCTGCGCCGTGGTGCCGTACATGCCGGAGGCAGAGCCCGCAGCGACAGGTTTGACAGTCGCGAGCACCGCACCGGAGAGCGGCGCCATCACCAGACCTTGCCCGTATCCGAAGATGCCCATGGTCAGCGCGAGCGCCATCGGCGTCGGCGCTTCCACATAGAACGCAAGACCCGCGAGCGCCGCGAGGCCCACGATCTGCAACGCGCAGCCTTCGATCAGGACCTTGGTGCCGCGATGCCGCGCGCGTGCGCCGCTGTGGCGTGACGCCACGACGAATGCGACGGCAAGTGGAATGCAGGCGAGGCCGGCCGTGAGCGGCGGAATCTTCAGCCCGCGCTGCATGAACAGCGTCATGACCAGATAGAACGAGAGATTGGCAAGGAAGAAAAAGAACGCAGCGCCGAGCCCGCGCAGGAAGGCGGCATCGGACATCAGCGAGAGATCGATCAGCGGCATGCCGCCGGCGCGCGCCACCTTATGCTCGAGCCTTGGGAATGCGACGAGGATCACAGCCCCGACCACCATCACGGCCCACAACCACGGCGCCCAGCCGACATCGTGGCCGAACAGCAGCGGCCCGATCAGGCACAGCAATCCCGCGAACAGCACGACGCTGCCCTTGACGTCGAGCCTGGTCCCGGCCCGTCGCGGCACCGACGGCATGATGCACCAGGCAGCAAGCGCGATGACGAGGCCGCAGGGCACGTTGACGAAGAACACCGAGCGCCAGCTGCTGCCGGCGAGATCGAGCGTCACCAGAAGCCCGCCGAGCAGGAAGCCCGCGGCCCCGGCAAGCCCGAGCACGATGCCGTAGACGGCGAAGGCGCGGTTGCGCGTCTCGTCGGTGAACAGCAGGTGCAGCGTTGCCAGCACCTGCGGCACCATCAGCGCCGCGGTCGCGCCCTGCGCTAGCCGCGCGACGATCAGCTCGACGCCGGACTGCGCAAGGCCGCACCACAGCGAGGTCGCCGTGAAGCCGAGCACGCCGGCCAGAAAGACGTTCCTGGTGCCGTGGATGTCGCCGAGCCGCCCGCCGGTGACGACCAGCGTCGCATAGGCGATCAGATAGATCGCGATGACGGATTCGATCTGCGCCGGGGTCGCGTGCAGGTCGACGGCGATGGTGGGAATGGCGACGTTCACGATGAAGGCGTCGACGCCGAACATGAACTGGGCGGCGACGACGGTCGCGAGCACCCACCAGCGGCGGGTCGAATCGATTGGTTTTGTGACGGTTTGATGCATTTTCGCACGAGCCTTCCGCGATATATTTGCGCGCAAGGCTCGCAGATCGGCGTCATCCGCGCGATTACCTCGGAGGTAGGACTTGCTGCATTGGCCCGATTGCTGCATGGCAATTCCTGCTGGTTTCTGCGGGCTCGGAAGTCTTCCGGATGTACGACTACGACATGGTGGTGATCGGCTCGGGCCCGTCGGGGCGCCGGGCCGCGGTGCAATGTGCCAAGCTCGGCAAGTCCGTGCTGGTGGTGGAGAAAGGCCGGCGGGTCGGCGGCGTCTCGGTCCACACCGGCACCATTCCGTCGAAGACGCTGCGCGAGACCGTGCTCAACCTCTCCGGCTGGCGCGAGCGCGGCTTCTACGGCCGCTCCTACCGGGTGAAGCAGGATATCGCGGCCAGCGACCTCATGACCCGGCTGCAGAAGACGCTCGATCACGAGGTCGAGGTTCTCGAGCACCAGTTCAGCCGTAACCTCGTGCGCACGGCCAATGGCGAGGCGCGCCTCGTCTCGCCGCACGAGGTCGAGATCACGAGCTCAATCGGCGAGACCAGGACCGTGTCCGCCGCCTTCATCCTGATCGCGTGCGGCACGCGCCCGTTCCGGCCCGACTATGTGCCGTTCGACGGCACCACCGTGCTCGACAGCGACGAGATCATCGAGCTGCCGAAGCTGCCACGCAGCCTGGCCGTGATCGGCGCCGGCGTGATCGGCGTCGAATATGCCACCATCTTCAGCGCGCTCGACGTGCCCGTGACCCTGATCGAGCCGCGGCCGACCTTCCTCGATTTCATCGACAAGGAATTGATCGACGAATTCATGCACGAGCTGCGCGACCGCAACGTCGCGCTGCGGCTCGGCTCCAAGGTGACGTCGATCGAGAAGAATGCGCAGGGCCACATCGTCACGCATCTGTCGGACGGCCGGCACGTCACCACGGAGATGCTGCTGTTCGCAGCCGGCCGCGTCGGCGCCACCGACCGGCTCAACCTCGAAGCCGCCGGCATCGCCGTCGACCATCGCGGCCGCATCAATGTCGATCCCGTGACCCTGCAGACCAGCGTGCCGCACATCTACGCCGCCGGCGACGTGATCGGCTTTCCGAGCCTTGCTTCGACCTCGATGGAGCAGGGCCGCGTCGCCGCCTGCCACGCGCTCGGCATGGAGCCGCTGGCGCCGCCGGAATTTTTTCCCTACGGCATCTATTCGGTGCCGGAGATCTCGACCGCCGGCCTCACGGAAGAGGAGGTGCGCGCGCGCGGCATTCCCTACGAGGTCGGCATCGCCCGCTTCCGCGAGACCTCGCGCGGCCACATCATGGGGCTGAACAGCGGCATGATGAAGATGATCTTCTCGACCAAGACCCGCCGCCTGCTCGGCGTGCACATCCTCGGCGAAGGCGCCACCGAGCTGATCCATATCGGCCAGGCCGTGCTCAACCTCAAAGGCACGATCGACTATTTCATCCAGAACACGTTCAACTATCCTACGCTGGCCGAGGCGTACAAGATCGCCGGCCTGGATGCGTGGAACAGGATGACGCGGTAGGGGGCGGGCTTTCGCCTCTCCCCGCACGCGGGGAGAGGCCGGAATTCAAACGCCGTTTGAATTCCGGGTGAGGGGGACTCTCCGCGAGTCGCGCTGTCCATTGCGACGGTGCTCTCTCAACACGTCATTGCGAGCGCAGCGAAGCAATCCAGAATCCCTCCGCGGAAACACACTGGATTGCTTCGCTGCGCTCGCAATGACGGCGTGGGGGACATCTCGCGAAGCCAACGATCTCTGTTCCCGCGGAGACAGGCCCCTCACCCCAACCCTCTCCCCGAAAGAACGGGGAGAGGGAGAAGAGACACCACCGCGCTCGCCTCTCGTCATGCCCGGGCATAGCCGTCCGAAGGACGGCGTCGCTTCGCTCGCCTATGTCCCGGGCATCCACGTTCTTGGCACCGCGACACAGGTCGTGGATGGCCGGGACAAGCCCGGCCATGACGGTGTGGAAGCGTCTGCACGCAAGTCTGCGTGAGGGAGAAGCATCACGCATGCCTGCATTCCGCTGCGCGGGACATCGCGTGATTGCGTTCGTGCGATCGGGCACGTAGCTTTGCGCCACCAACAAACAGAAAATTCAGCCGGAGAGAACGCCATGGCGCGCCTGAAGTTCGGAGCCTTTCTTGCCCCGCATCACCCGATCGGGGAGCATCCGATGCTCCAGTTCCGGCGCGATCTGGATCTCGTCGAGCAGCTCGACGCGCTCGGCTATGACGAGTTCTGGTGCGGCGAGCACCATTCCTCCGGCTGGGAGATGATCGCCTCGCCCGAGATGTTTCTGGCCGCGGCCGGCGAGCGCACCAAGCGGATCAAGCTCGGCACCGGCGTGGTGTCGCTGCCCTACCACCACCCGTTCAACGTCGCCCAGCGCATGGTGCAGCTCGACCACATGACCGGCGGCCGCGCCATCTTCGGCTCCGGTCCCGGCGCGCTGGCTTCCGACGCGCACACGCTCGGCATCGACCCGATGACGCAGCGCGACCGCCAGGACGAGGCGATCGGCGTGATCCGCCGCCTGTTCAACGGCGAGCGCGTCACGGCGAAGAGCGACTGGTTCACCATGAACGACGCCGCGCTGCAGATCCTGCCGCTGCAGGAGGAGATGCCGTTCGTGGTGGCCTCGCAGATCTCGCCCTCGGGCATGACGCTCGCCGGCAAATACGGTTGCGGCATCATCTCGCTGGGATCGATGACGACGCAGGGCCTGATGTCGCTGCAGCAGCAATGGCAGTTCGCCGAGGATTCCGCCAAGAAGCACGGCACCAAGGTCAACCGCGCCGACTGGCGCGTGCTGCTGACCTTCCACGTCGCCGAGACCCGCGAGCAGGCCCGCCGCGAGGCCGGCGCCGGGCTGATGCGCTGGCACAACGAATATAATGTCGGCACGCTGCAGCGGCCGGGCCTCACCGCGTTCTCCTCGCCGGACGAAGCCGTGGACAAGACCGCCTTCGTCGAGGGCGCCGCGTCCACCATCGGCACGCCCGACGATCTCGTCAAAACCATCAAGAACGTGATGGAGGTGTCCGGCGGCGTCGGCGCCATCATCGGCTTCGTGCACGACTGGGCCAATCCGGAAAATACGCGCCGGAGCTGGGACATGGTGGCGCGCTACGTCGTGCCGGAGATCAACGGCTATATCGACGGCCTGCGCAGGTCGCAAAAATTCGTGATCGAGAACCGCGCGATCTTCGAGCGCGCGGGACAGGCCGTGATGGCCAAGATCATGGAGAACGAGAAGGCCGCCGAGGCGCTGAAGGTCACCGGCCCCGGCCGCGTCGCCATTCCCGCCGTCAACGCGCCGGATCTGCAGAAGGCGGCGAAGGGATAGGTCGCCGAATTATCTCCGCGAGTCGTCCCGGCGAAGGCCGGGACGACAAAAGCCTGACGATTTTGTGCGCGGGACGGCCGCAGCGTCATCGTGACAGGATGTGCTATGCTGTCCGGGACAGCCTACCGGAGCAATCGTCATGTCGATGCAGAATGTCGCCCCTGCGCTTCCGTTCACCGCGCCCCGGCGTAACGAGCTGACGCACATCCCCGGCGACGAGGGCTGGCCGGTCATCGGCAAGACCTTCCAGGTGCTGGCCGACCCCAAGGGACATATCGAGGCCAATGGCGCCAAGTACGGCCCGGTCTATCGCACCCATGTGTTCGGCGAGACCAATGTCGTGATGCTCGGGCCCGAGGCCAACGAGCTCGTGATGTTCGACCAGCAAAAGCTGTTCTCGTCGACGCATGGCTGGAACAAGGTGCTTGGCCTGTTGTTTCCGCGCGGACTGATGCTGCTCGATTTCGACGAGCACCGGCTGCACCGCAAGACGTTGTCGGTCGCGTTCAAGTCCGGACCGATGAAGTCCTATCTCAGCGATCTCGATCGGGGCATCTCCGCGCGCGTCGCGCAGTGGAAGGCGCACCCCGGCGAGATGCAGCTTTATCCGGCGATGAAGCAGCTCACGCTCGATCTGGCCGCCGCATCCTTCCTCGACGCCGACATCGGGCCGGAGGTCGACGAGATCAACCGCGCCTTCGTCGACATGGTCGCGGCCGCCGTCGCCCCGATCCGCAAGCCCCTGCCCGGCACGCAGATGGCCGCGGGCGTGAGAGGGCGCAAGCGCATCGTCGCCTATTTCCGCGAGCAGATCCCGCTCCGCCGCGGCAATCACGGCGGCGACGATCTGTTCTCGCAGCTCTGCCGCGCCACCCACGAGGACGGCGCGCTGCTGTCCGAGCAGGACATCATCGACCATATGAGCTTCCTGATGATGGCCGCGCACGACACGCTGACCTCGTCGCTGACGTCTTTCATCGGCGAGCTCGCCGCAAATCCCGACTGGCAGGACAGGCTGCGCGCCGAGGTCCTGGCACTCGGGCTCGCCCCGGATGCGCCCACCACCTTCGACGACCTCGCCAAGATGCCGCTGTCGGAAATGGCGTTCAAGGAAGCGCTGCGGATCAAGCCGCCGGTGCCCTCGATGCCGCGCCGCGCGATGCGCGATTTCACCTTCAAGGGATTCACGATCCCCGCCGGTACCGCGGTCGGCGTCAATCCGCTCTATACGCATCACATGAAGGACATCTGGCCGGAGCCGGACCGCTTCGATCCCATGCGCTTCACCGAAGAGGCGCAACGCAACCGCCACCGCTTCGCCTGGGTCCCGTTCGGCGGCGGCGCGCATATGTGCCTCGGCCTGCACTTCGCCTATATGCAGGCGAAATGCTTTGCCCGTCACTTCCTGCAGAACATCGAGGTGTCGCTGGCGCCGGGCTACAAGCCGGACTGGCAGATGTGGCCGATCCCGAAGCCTCGGGATGGGCTGAAGGTGATGATGAAGGCGGTTTAGCGGCGGCTTTCGTGTCCCGGACGCGCTGCAACGCGGAGCGTTGCTGCGCAGAGCCGGGACCCAGGATCTTGCGACACTTTCAGTTCGGAGAGATGGGCCCCGGCTCTGCAGCGCATCGCTGCACCGGACGATGCTTGGCATCGCCGGGGAAGCGCTGCGCTGCGTCCGGGGCACGAGACCTCACCGGGATCGCAGGTCTCGTAGGGTGGGCAAAGGCGCGTAGCGCCGTGCCCACGATCTCGCGCGATGAGAAGCAGTGGTGGGCACGCTTCGCTTTGCCCACCCTACGGCACCGTCCCCGCCGCTACGCCCCCTGATCGAACGCGTTGCGCAAGGCGGCCAGGCCCTGCTGCTGCTGGGTCCAGTTGCGGCCGCTGGTCATGGCGCCGTCGATGACGAGGTCGTGGCCGTTGATGAAGCTGGATTCGTCGCTGGCCAGGAACACCGCCGCATGGGCGATGTCGTCGGGCAGGCCCGCGCGCGGGATCGGCTGGGCGGTCTTGTAGACATCGCGCATCACTGCCGGCGTCTTCTCGGCGGCTTCGGTCGACAGGCCCAGCGCCTTGCCGAAAATGCCGGTCGCGATCGCGCCGGGCGAGATCGAGTTGACGCGGACGTTGGACTCGCCGAGTTCCATCGCCACGCATTTGGTGAGATGGATCACCGCGGCCTTGGCCGCACCGTACACCACCGATGACGAGAAGCCGGCAAGACGGCCTGCGATGCTGCCATTGTTGATGATGCTGCCGGATCCCTGCTTCTTCATGTAGGGCGCGGCGTGCTTCATGCCGAGCATGACGCTGCGCACCAGGGTCGCCATGGCCGCGTCGAAGCGCTCGACCTCGAGGCCTTCGATGCCGCCGGTCTGCGCCGGGCCGCCGGCATTGTTGAACAGGCAGTCGATGCGGCCGAATTTTTCCACCGCCAGCGCGATCAGCGCCTGCATCTGGGCTTCGACCGTCACGTCGGTCTGGCGGAAGACGCAGGCGGCCCCGAGCTGCTTCGCCAGCGCCTCGCCTTCCGGTATGCGCCGCCCGGCGATCACAATTTTGGCACCTTCGGCAACGAAGACTTCCGCAGTCCGCAATCCGATGCCGCTCGTCGCGCCCGTGATCACCGCCACCTTGCCGTCAAGCCTGCCCATTTGATGCCCCTGCTTTCGAACCCTTCGCTGCCAAGCGGCGCACACCGATCCATGACGGTGCTGTTACAGCCGGCGCCGCGACGGCCACTATTCCTGCCGGCTTCCGACAAGGCAAGCTTTGCTTGCGCGCCCGAGATGCGTAACATTCAGGGCGAACGCACGTCGCAACCGGGCCGTTCATGGAGAAATTGATCGAGGAGTTTCGCAAGGGCTGGCAGGGCGTGGCACCGCCATCGCTCGGCCTGAGCATCGGCTTTGCGGCCGCCTGCCTGCTGGTTGCGACGCTGGCGCGCTGGGGCCTCGCGCATGTCCGGCCCGACGTCTATTTCACCCCGTATTTCCCGGCCGTGTTCTTTGCGGCCGCGTTCGGCGGCTTCCGCATCGGCATCATCACGGCGATCGTCGGCGGGGTGCTCGGCGTCGTCGTCAATTTCAGCGATATCGTCGCCGATAACGCGCGATTCGCCCTGCTGGCGCTCTATTGGGCGGTCTGCGCGCTCACCATCTGGGGCGTCGAGCACTATCGCTCGCTCCTCGTCGAGCAGCGGCGGATCTCGAAACGCCTGATCGAGGAGGAAGACTATCGCAAGCTGCTGGTCGACGAGCTGCAGCACCGGCTGAAGAACAAGCTCTCGACCGTGCACGCCGTGATCCATCAGGTGCTGCACGACCAGCCGCAGGTCTGGGCCCGGATCGATCCACGGCTGCGGTCGCTGGCCACGACCGACGATCTGATCTCGCGGATCGACAAGGCGGGCTGCGACATCCGCGATCTCCTGATCTCCGAGCTCGGGCCCTACGGCCATGTCCGCTTCACCCTCAATGGCGACCGGCTGTTCCTGCCGCCGAAGCTGGCGGTCACGCTGTCATTGATGTTTCACGAGCTCGCCACCAACGCCGGCAAATACGGCGCGTTCTCCGCCCCGCGCGGGCTGCTGCAGGTGTCATGGACCGTCAGCGACGATCGCCTGACCATCACCTGGGACGAAACCGAAGGGCCGAGCGTCGACAAGGTCTCCGAGCCCGGCTTCGGCACCAAGCTGCTGAAGTCGGCGCTCTCGGCTTTCGACGGCAGGACCGAGATCTCGTACCTGAAGACGGGACTCCATTGCATCATGCAGTGCCGGATCCCGAAGAACGGCTAGTTCATGACGAGGTTCACCTCTCCCGCTTGCGGGAGAGGTCGGCGCAACGCGCCGGGGGAGGGAGCACACCTCTCAAGTCGCTACATTTGCCGACCTTGCCACCTTTCGATTCAGTGCAAGCTCGTCCTGAACGCGACTCGAAACAAGCGAAAGCCACACGCGCGCTGGCTGCGCAGTTTCGCTTGCCGCGTTGACCCTCTGTTAATGACGATTTTCTGCGCGCGTCGGATCGACGCAAAACACCCCCGTATTTCTCCGGACCCCTTAACCAAACTTAAGAGGGAACTGCGCATGATCGCGTGCATTGCAAAGGCGCGCTGAAACAACAAGATTCATGACTTCTATGAACGACAACAAATATTCCGGCGCGAGCGAAGCCGAACTCGGATTCCTCAAGGAAATCGTTAGAATGCTGCCTGCCGGCCTGACCGTGCAGGATGCGCAAGGACAGCTTCTGCTGGTTAACGATGCCGCCGCCGCCCAACTCGGCATGGACGGCAGCCGTCCCTCGCCGGATCTGGCGCCGCGCCGCGAAGCCTGCCGCCAGGCGCTGAGCGCCGGCCAGGCCGTCGTCACCGAGGAAGCCCTGCACGAGGGCGCCGCGCGCCAGGTGCTGCTCACCACCCATCGTCCGGTCAGCCTCGGCGGACGCGAGCTCCTGATCTCGGCCTCCTCCGACATCACCGAGCAGAAGAACTTCGAGGACCAGCTGTTTCGCTCGGCCTATTTCGACGAGCTGACCGGCCTGCCCTCGCGCCGCGTGATCGAGCATCGCGCAAACAGCCTGCTGGCGCGCGATGGCGGCAGCGAGCCCTTCGCGCTCGCCTTTCTCGACGTCGACAATTTCAAGCACATCAACGACTATTACGGCCACGCCGTCGGGGACGCGCTGCTCGTCGAGCTGTCGAAGCGGCTCGGGCGGGACCTGCGTGATTCCGACATGCTGTCGCGCATCTCCGGCGACGAATTCCTGCTGCTGCTCTCGCCGATCCAGAGCCAGGAGGAAGTGGCCGAGTTCATGCAATCGACGCTGGAGCGGCTGACCGCGCCGTTCTTCATCGATCATTCGGAAGTCTTCGCCTCGACCTCGGTCGGCATCAGCCTCTATCCCGACCACGGCCGCAGCTTCGAGACGCTGCGGCAGAACGCCGACATCGCGATGTATCGCATCAAGAACAACGGCAAGGGACTGGCCGCGTTCTTCGACGCCAGCATGGAGCGCGAGGCGCTGGCGCGCACCAAGATCGAGCAGTCTCTGCGGC
The DNA here is from genome assembly GCF_018130885.1 of Bradyrhizobium sp. KB893862 SZCCT0404. Lineage (NCBI taxonomy): Bacteria > Pseudomonadati > Pseudomonadota > Alphaproteobacteria > Hyphomicrobiales > Nitrobacteraceae > Bradyrhizobium > Bradyrhizobium sp. KB893862 SZCCT0404. Next base: position 532,092 of record NZ_JAFCLT010000005.1, on the reverse strand, counting down.
TCGCCATCCTGGAGAAGCGCTTCTGCTGCGCGTTCCAGTCCAAGGTCGACATCCGCACCCAGGCCGTGAAGGGTATCGAGGCCCTGGTGCGCCTGCGCGACGACGAAGGCGTGATCCAGGCGCCCGGCTCGTTCATCAACCTCGCCGGCGAACTTGGGCTGATCGACGAGCTGACTCATCTGGTGCTCGCCGAGATCGTCAAGTCGATCGACCTGATCAACGGCACCTTCGGCGCGGAAGCGACCATCAGCATCAACGTCGCCGCCAAGCAGGCCGGCAATCCCGAGTTCATGCGCAGCTTCGCGCAGGCGCTGGACCATACCGGCTTTCCGCAGCGTTTCATGATCGAGTTGACCGAGGACGCCTTCGTCGCCAAGAATCATTTCCAGTCCGAGATCCTGCCGATGTTCCGCAAGCTCGGCGTCGGCATCTCGATCGACGATTTCGGCACCGGCTATTCCTCGCTCTCCGCGCTCGCCGACATCACCGCCGACGAGATCAAGATCGACCGCTCCTTCATCACCGACATCCATAAGCGCCCGCGCAGCCAGGGCATTTTGCGCGCGATCGAATCCCTGAGCGAGGCGCTCGGCATGACCGTGATCGCCGAAGGCCTCGAATCCTACGAGGAGCTGGCCTACCTGCAGGCCGCGACCAAGATCCGCTACGCGCAGGGCTATTATTTCTCGCGGCCGATCTTCCTGGAGGAGCTGAAGCTGGCAACGCCGGTCTCCAGCGAATCCCGCCCCGGCGTCGCCAGCCGCCCGATGCAGCAGAACCGCCAGGGCTATTCGCGCGCGAGCGCGTATCGCAGGTAGGCAGGCTCCAAAATCTACGTTCCGTCATCCCCGCGCGAGCGCGTAGCGCTCGTCGCTGGAGGCGCGAGTGGCGCGATGCAAAGCATCGCGCCGGGAGCCTCGAAGGATGTACGGCCGAGATGCCGGCCGGGCCGTCGCCCTTCGAGGCTCGCTGCGCTCGCACCTCAGGGTGACGGGGATGGATTACGGGCGACAAGATACCGGCATTAACTCCATCGTGTTGATTCCCCCTTTGAAATCGCTGCCCTTTTGGTAATACACAGGCGGGCTTCCCGCGAGGCACGCCATGTCGATCCCTTCCTCCATCAGCGATCCCGCCTATCTCCGTGCGCGCGCGATGGAGACGCTGTTCGAACGGCTGGAGAACCTCTGCGAGGGCGCGATCGCGATCGACCGCGGTGGGCGCGTCGTCTACGTCAACGAGAAATATCTTTCCTCGCTGGGCCTCACGCACACCGCGGAAGCGCTCGGCCGGCCGATCGAGGAGATCATCCCGAACAGCCTGATGCGGAAGGTCGCCGAGACCGGCGAGCCGATCCTGCTCGACATCATGGAGCTCGGCGGCGAGCAGCTCGTGGTGACGCGCATGCCGATCGAGGACGAGAACCGAAAGGTCATCGGCGCGATCGGCTTCACGCTCTACGACCATCTGGAGAGCCTGAAGCCGCTGCTCGCCCGCGTCACCCAGCTCGAGAGCGATCTGCGGCTGGCGCGGCGGCAACTGTCCAACGCCCGCGCGGCGCGCTTCACCTTCGCCGATTTCGTCGGCACCACGCCCGCCATCGCGCAAGCCAAGGAGCTCGCCGGCCGCGCGGCGCGGCAGAGCGTCACCGTGCTGCTCACCGGCGAGACCGGCACGGGCAAGGAGATGCTGGCGCAGGCGATCCACAATGCCTCCTCGCGCGCGGACAAGCCGTTCGTCAGCGTCAACGTCGCTGCGATCCCCGAGACCTTGATCGAGTCCGAATTCTTCGGAACCGCGCCCGGCGCCTATACCGGCGCCGACCGCAGGGGGCGCGAGGGAAAATTCCGCATCGCCGACGGCGGCACGCTGTTCCTCGACGAGATCGGCGAGATGCCGCTGCAGCTCCAGGCCAAGCTGCTCCGCGTGCTGCAGGAGCGCGAGATCGAGCCGCTCGGCTCGGACAAGATCAGCAAGGTCGACGTCCGTGTCATCGCCGCGACCAATGTCGATTTGCGCAAGCGCGTCAGCGACGGCGCATTCCGGCCGGATCTCTATTACCGCCTCAACGTGCTCTCGGTGGACCTGCCGCCGCTGCGCCAGTGCCTGGACGATCTCCCCGACATCTGCACCCGGCTGCTCGACGACATCAGCGCCTCCGGCGACTATTTCAAGGCGAAGATCACGCCGAGCGCGCTGGCCGCGCTCGCCCGCTACGACTGGCCGGGCAATGTCCGCGAGCTCCGCAACATCCTCGAGCGCGCGCTGATCCTCAGCGATTCCGGACGGCTGACCGGCGACGATTTCGTCCGCATCCTCCCCGTCGGCACCGACATCAGGCCGGCGGCACCGGTGCGGCCGGCCGGTCTCGTCGTGCCCTATGCCGAGGCGGAGGCCGAGTTCGAGAAGCACACGCTCGAGCAGGCGCTCGCCGCCAGCAACGGCCAGATCACCGAGGCCGCCAGGATGCTGCAGATCTCGCGCGCCACCTTCTACAAGAAGCTCGCCAAGTTCGGCCTCGCCGCGGGACCCGCCGCCGTCTGAGTTTCGAGACTCGAACTGTCCGGAGTCTCGGATTCCTGACACGGCATTTTGCGCGTCGTCGCGCGCCGTTTCGCTGAATCTGCTGTGTTTTCCGGCATTTTGCGCAAACCCGTGGCATCTGGCGCGGAGCTTGCTCTTCGCTTTGCACAATGACGCGTGCTGCACACGCGCATTCGCAACCAGGGAGGACGCAAGATGAGTGAAGCGATCTCGGTCCATCAGCTTCAGACGAGACAGCCCTCGCACGTCACGGTCGCCACCGCGAGCCTGATCGGCACGGCGATCGAGTGGTACGACTTCTTCCTCTACGGCACCGCCGCGGCGCTGATCTTCAACAAGCTGTTCTTTCCGACCTTCGACCCCATGATGGGAACGCTGCTGGCGTTCGCGACCTACGCGCTCGGCTTCATCGCGCGCCCGCTCGGCGGCGTCGTGTTCGGTCACTACGGCGACAAGATCGGCCGCAAGACCATGCTCTATCTGACGCTGCTGATCATGGGCGCGGCGACCGCGGCGATCGGCTTCCTGCCGACATATGAAACCGCCGGCATCTGGGCCGCGATCCTGCTTGTCGCCTGCCGGCTGATCCAGGGCTTCGGCCTCGGCGGCGAATGGGGCGGCGCGGTGCTGATGGCGGTCGAGCACGCGCCCGCGGACAAGAAAGGCTTCTACGGCAGCTGGCCGCAGCTCGGGGCGCCGCTCGGCCTCGTGCTCGGAACGCTGGTGTTCTCGGTGGTGTCGGCGATGCTGACCGACGCGCAGCTCTACGCCTGGGGCTGGCGTATCCCGTTCCTGTTCTCGATCGCGCTGGTGCTGGTCGGCCTGTGGATCCGCTTCACCATCGCGGAATCGCCGGAGTTCCAGAAGGTCAAGGACACCAAGCAGGAGGTGAAGATGCCGATCCTCGAGGCGATCAGGATGTATCCCAAGAACATCCTGCTCGCGATGGGCGCGCGCTTCGCCGAGAACGGCTTCTTCTACATCTACGCGACCTTCGTGCTCGCCTATGCCACGCAGTCGCTCGGCATGAACAAGCAGGACATGCTCAACGGCGTGCTGATCGGCGCGGCGATCGAGACATTCACCATCCCCGCTTTCGGCGCGCTCTCCGACAAGGTCGGGCGGCGGCCGGTCTACATCTTCGGCGCGGTGTTCTCGGCGCTGATGTCGTTCCCGCTGTTCATGCTGCTTGCGACCAAGAACCCGCAATATGCCTGGATCGCGATCGTGCTGGGCCTCGCCATCGGCCATGCCGCGATGTACGGGCCGCAGGCGAGCTTCCTGTCGGAGCTGTTCGGCACCAAGGTGCGCTATAGCGGCGTCTCGCTCGGCTACAACCTCGCCTCGATCTTCGCCGGCGCGCTGTCGCCGCTGATCGCGACGGGCCTGATGACGGCCTATGCGCCGGCGACCTGGCCGATCTCGCTCTACATGATCGCGCTCGCGATCATCACCATCGTGTCGGTCTATTTCGCCACGGAAACACGCAAGATAGTGCAGTCCTGACTGTCCTGATGCTGCACCCAATCGCGAGGAGCAACCTGTTCCAGGGCCGCTCCTCGCGATATGATCGACGACAACAACGGCATGCGGTCCAGGGATCGGGAGGAACGCCGTGAGCCAGCACCCAGCTCTGCCTTACTTGCGGAACTCCGAGAAGGGCAAGGTCGTCTCGGCGGCCGAGGCCGTCATGCTGATCCGCGACGGCGACACGGTGGCGACCGGCGGCTTCGTCGGCATCGGCTTTGCCGAGGAGATCGCGATCGCGCTGGAGGAGCTCTATCTCTCCAACGAGGGCGATGCGCCCTACACGCAAGGCAAGCCGCGCAATTTGACGCTGGTCTATGCGGCGGGCCAGGGCGACGGCAAGCACCGCGGCCTCAATCATTTCGCGCATGAGGGCCTGGTCCGCCGCGTGATCGGCGGGCATTGGGGCCTTGCGCCGAAACTGCAGCAGCTCGCGATCGCCAACCAGATCGAGGCCTATAATCTGCCGCAGGGCGTGATCACGCATCTGTTCCGCGACATCGCGGCACGCCGGCCCGGCCACATCACCCGCGTCGGCATGGGCACCTTCGTCGATCCCCGGCACGGCGGCGGCAAGCTGAACGCGCGCACCACCGAGGACATGGTCGAGCTGATCACGCTGCGCGGCGAGGAGTGCCTGCTCTACAGGACGTTCCCGATCCAGGTCGGGATCATCCGCGCCACGACCGGCGATCCCGACGGCAATCTCACCATGGAGAAGGAGGCGCTGACGCTGGAGGCGCTCGCCATCGCCATGGCGGCGCATAATTCCGGCGGCATCGTCATCGCCCAGGTCGAGCGCGTCGCCGAGAGCGGCAGCCTCAATCCGCGCCAGGTCAAGATTCCCGGCATCCTCGTCGATTGCGTCGTGGTGGCGAGGCCCGAGAACCACTGGCAGACCTTCGGCACACAATATAATCCGGCCTTCAGCAGCGAGATCCGCGTCCGCGCAGCTTCCCTGCCCGTGATGCCGGTCAGCGAGCGCAAGATCATCGCCCGTCGCGCCGCTCTCGAGCTCAAGGCCAACAGCGTCGTCAATCTCGGCATCGGCATGCCCGAGGGCATCGCCTCGGTCGCCAACGAAGAGCGGATCATCGACCTCATCACCTTGACGGCGGAGCCGGGGGTGATCGGCGGCATCCCGGCGAGCGGCATCGATTTCGGCGCGGCGATCAACACCCAGGCGGTGATCGACCAGCCCTACCAGTTCGACTTCTACGACGGCGGCGGCCTCGATGCCGCTTTCCTCGGGCTCGCCCAGGTCGACCGCGCCGGCAACCTCAATGTCAGCAAGTTCGGGCCCAAGCTTGCGGGCGCCGGCGGCTTCATCAACATCAGCCAGAATGCCAAGGAGGTCGTCTTCGTCGGCACCTTCGGCGCGGGCCGTCAGCGCATCGCAGTGAATGACGGCAAGCTCGTCATTCTCGACGAGGCGAAATCGCGCAAATTCGTCGACAAGGTCGAACACGTCACCTTCAGCGGACCGTTCGCCGCCGCGCGCCGGCAGCGCACGCTCTATGTCACGGAGCGCTGCGTGTTCGAACTCAGGCCCGACGGGCTCGAGCTCACGGAGATCGCGCCTGGCATCGACATCGAGCGCGACATCCTGCGCCTGATGGATTTCAAGCCGCTGATCCCGCGCGATCCCGCGCTGATGGACGCCCGCATCTTCGGCGACGGCCTGATGGAGCTGCGCGAGCGCCTGCTCACCATCCCGCTCGACCAGCGCTTCACGCTGGACGAGCAGCAGAACATGTTCTTCGTCAATCTGGAACGCTATCCGCTGCGCAGCAAGGCGGAGATCGACACCATCGCTGAGATCGTCGAGGCAAAGCTCGCGCCGCTCGGCCGCAGGGTCTACGCCATCGTCAATTATGACAACTTCACGATCCTGCCGGAACTGATGGACGATTACTCGGCCATGGTGCGCAGCCTGGTCGACCGCTTCTATTCCGGCGTCTCGCGCTACACCACGTCGGGCTTCCTGCGCATCAAGCTCGGCGAAGCCCTGGAGAGGCGCGGCGTCGCGCCGCATATCTTCGAGAGCGCGGAGGAAGCGCAGTCGGATCGGCGTCAGGCCGAGGGAGCCGACGTATCGCGCACCACGCGGCAAGCCCAAAAATGATGCATGCTCGAAAGGCCGACTCGTTCGGCCGGAGGTTCAATTGCAATGTTCGTAGCGTTGTGCAAATCGCTGTTGCCGAGAAACTTTGAATCAGGAGGGACCATCGTGCGTCGATCATTCATCATAACAACAACCATCCTCGCCCTCGCCGCGAGCACCTCCGCGCGGGCCGACGACCTCAAGGTCGCGCTGATCTACGGCAAGACCGGCCCGCTGGAAGCCTACGCCAAGCAGACCGAGACCGGCCTGCAGATGGGCTTCGAATACGCCACCAAGGGCACCATGACGCTCGACGGCCGCAAGATCGTCGTCATCACCAAGGACGACCAGGGCAAGCCGGACCTGTCGAAGGCCGCGCTCGCCGAAGCGTATCAGGACGACAAGGCCGACATCGCGATCGGCACGACCTCGTCGGCCGCGGCGCTGGCGATCCTCCCCGTCGCCGAAGAGAACAAGAAGATCCTGATCGTCGAGCCCGCGGTCGCGGACCAGATTACCGGCGAGAAGTGGAATCGCTACATCTTCCGTACCGCGCGCAACTCGTCGCAGGACGCGATCTCCAACGCGGTCGCGATCGGCAAGCAGGGCGTCACCGTCGCGACGCTGGCGCAGGACTATGCGTTCGGCCGCGACGGCGTCGCCGCGTTCAAGGACGCGCTCGCCAAGACCGGCGCGACGCTCGCTGCGGAAGAATATGCCCCGACCTCGACCACCGACTTCACCGCCGTCGGCCAGCGCCTGTTCGACGCGCTGAAGGAGAAGCCCGGCCGCAAGGTGATCTGGGTGATCTGGGCCGGCGCCGGCAATCCGCTGGCAAAACTCCAGGACATGGACCCGAAGCGTTACGGCATCGAGCTTTCCACCGGCGGCAACATCCTGCCGGCGCTCGCAGCCTACAAGGGCCTGCCCGGCATGGAAGGCGCGACCTACTACTACTATGACATTCCGAAGAACCCGGTGAACGACTGGTTCGTCGCCGAGCACCAGAAGCGCTTCAACGCGCCGCCGGACTTCTTCACCGCGGGCGGCTTCGCCGCTGCGATGTCCGTCGTCGCCGCCGTCACCAAGGCGAAGTCGACCGACACCGAGAAGCTGATCACCGCGATGGAGGGCATGGAGTTCGATACGCCGAAGGGCAAGATGGTGTTCCGGAAAGAGGACCATCAGGCGCTGCAGAGCATGTATCACTTCAAGGTCAAGGTCGATCCGAACGTCGCCTGGGCCGTGCTCGAGCCGGTGCGCGAGCTGAAGATCGAGGACATGGACGTTCCCGTCAAGAACAAGCGGTAGGTGCCTTGCTTCACCTCTCCCGCTTGCGGGAGAGGCCGGGAGAGGGCTCTCACCTCTTGGGGGCTCTCGCCGGCGGAGACACCCTCTCCCCTACCCTCCCCCGCAAGCGGGGGAGGGGGCGCAGCTTGATCCGCGGATACATCTTCCTCTCATCAATTTACTCGACCTCCCATGACGCTCACCCTCGAAACCCGCGACCTCACCATCCGCTTCGGCGGCCATGTCGCGGTCAACAACGTCACCTGCACGTTCCGCCCGGGCGAGCTCACCGCCATCGTCGGGCCGAACGGCGCCGGCAAGACCACCTATTTCAACCTGATCTCGGGCCAGCTGCGCGCTTCACACGGCAGCATCCTGTTCGACGGTACCGACATCACCCAGCACTCCGCGCCGCTGCGGACTCGTGCGGGCCTCGGACGCGCGTTCCAGCTGACGAATCTCTTCCCGAACCTGACGGTCGAAGAGAACGTCCGCCTCGCGGTGCAGGCGGCTGATGGCACCCATTACGACATGCTGCGGCCGTGGATGGTCCGACGCGACCTGATCGCGCGCGCCGACGCCATCCTCGACCAGGTCGCGCTCGGCAATCGCCGCGGCGTCGCCGCGACCGCGCTGTCGCACGGCGACCAGCGCAAGCTCGAGGTCGCCCTGATGATCGCGCTGGAGCCGAAGGTCTTCATGTTCGACGAGCCGACCGCCGGCATGAGCATCGACGAGGTCCCTGTTGTCCTCAACCTGATCGCACAGCTCAAGCAGGACAGGAGCAAGATCATCCTTCTGGTCGAGCACAAGATGGATGTGGTGCGCTCGCTCGCCGACCGCATCATCGTGCTGCATAACGGGCAACTCGTCGCCGACGGCCCGCCGGCCGAGGTGATCGCCTCGCCGATCGTGCAGGAAGCCTATCTCGGCGTCGCACCGAAGAGTGCCGCATGACCGATCTCCTGAAGCTCTCCGGCGTACACACCCATATCGGCCGCTATCACATCCTCCAGGGCATCGACCTCGCAGTCCCCCAGGGACAGGTCACGATGCTGCTCGGCCGCAACGGGGCCGGCAAGACCACCACGCTGCGCACCATCATGGGCCTGTGGCAGGCCTCGTCGGGCGAGATCAGCCTCGCAGGCGAGCGCATCGAAAGCCGCGCCACGCCCGACATCGCCCGGCTCGGCGTCGGCTATGTGCCGGAGAGCATGGCGGTGTTCTCCGACCTCACGGTGAAGGAGAACCTCGTCCTCGCCGCCCGCGACGCGCCGATGGACGACAAGCAGCTGGAATGGATTTTTGGTTTCTTCCCGGCGCTGCGCCGGTTCTGGCTGTCGCGCGCGGGAAGCCTCTCGGGCGGACAGAAGCAGATGCTGTCCATCGCCCGCGCGATCGTCGAACCGCGAAAACTGCTGCTGATCGACGAGCCGACCAAGGGCCTGGCACCCGCCATCGTGATGGCTCTGATCGAGTGCCTGAAGGAGATCAAGCGCAAGGGCGCCACGATCCTCCTGGTCGAGCAGAATTTCTTTGCCGCCCGCGAGCTCGGCGACAACGTGCTCGTCATGGACAACGGAAAAATCGTCCACCGCGGCGAGATGGCGGCGCTCGCCGCCGACGTGCCGCTGCAAGAGCGGCTGCTCGGCCTGAGCCTGGAGGCGCATCAGTGACTGAAATCGCCGCAAACGATCCGCTGCCGAAGCCGAAGCGCGATATCGCGCCGATCCTGCTGCCGATCGCGGTCGCGCTGCTGATGATCCCGCTGATCGGATCGACCTCCTCCTGGCTGACGCTGACCGCGGCGAGCCTCGCGATGGGCATGATGATCTTCATCATGGCCTCGGGCCTGACGCTGGTGTTCGGCCTGATGGACGTGCTGAATTTCGGCCACGGCGCCTTCATCGCCGTCGGCGCCTATGTCGCGACGCTGGTGCTGGCGCCGTTCGCGGCCTCCATCCAGGCGGATTCGCTCTGGATGAATCTCGCGGTATTGGCCCCGGCCGCGCTGCTGTCGATGGCCGTGTCGGGCGCGCTTGGCCTGGTCGTCGAGCGCGTGCTGATCCTGCCGGTCTACGGCCAGCACCTGAAGCAGATCCTGATGACGACGGGCGGGCTCATCGTCGCCGAGCAGACGCTCTATGCGCTGTGGGGACCGCAGATCATCCCGATGCCGCTGCCGGCCTCGCTGCGCGGCTCGTTCATCCTCGGCGACGTCGCGATCGCCAAATACCGCGTGCTGGCGATGCTGATCGGGCTCGCCGTCTTCATCGCGATCCAGCTCGTGCTCAACCGCACCAAGCTCGGCCTTTTGATCCGCGCCGGCGTCGAGAACCGCGAGATGGTCGAGGCGCTCGGCTATCGCATCCGCCGGCTGTTCCTCGGCGTGTTCATGACGGGCTCGGCGCTCGCCGGCCTCGGCGGCGTAATGTGGGCGCTCTATCGCGAGCAGGTCCACGCCTCCATGAGCGACGACCTCACCGTGCTGATCTTCATCGTCGTCATCATCGGCGGCCTCGGCTCGATCGGCGGCTGCTTCATCGGCGCGATCCTCGTCGCCATGGTCGCCAATTACGGCGGCTTCCTGGTGCCGAAACTCGCCCTCGTCTCCAACATCCTGCTGATGGTCGCCATTCTGATGTGGCGGCCGCGCGGCCTCTATGCGGTGACCAGTCGATGATGATTCTTTCGGGCGATCCGCCGAAGAGCCGCGTCCTCACGCTTGTTCTCCTCGTCATCATCCTGGCGCTGGCGGCGACGCCGTTCCTGTTTCCGGGCGCCAAGGCGCTGAACGTCGCGGCCAAGATCTGCGTCTTCGCCGCGCTGGTCGCGTCCTACGACCTGCTGCTCGGCTACACCGGCTCGGTGTCGTTCGCGCACACCATGTTCTACGGCATCGGCAGCTACGCCATCGCGATCGCGCTGTACGGCATGGGGCCGAACTGGGCGGCGGTCGCAACCGGCATCGTCGCCGGCCTGCCGCTCGCCGCGCTGCTTGCGCTCGCCATCGGCCTGTTCTCGCTGCGCGTCGCCGCGATCTTCTTTGCCATGATCACGCTCGCGGTCGCCTCCGCCTTCCAGGTGCTGGCCTCGCAGCTGTCCTGGCTGACCGGCGGCGAGGACGGCCGCAGCTTCCAGCTGCCCGAACTGCTCCGCCCCGGCACGGTGCTGATTTCCAAGAACCTGTTCGGCTTCGAGATCAACGGCCGCATCCTGACCTTCTACCTGGTGTTCGCGATCTCGGCGCTGATGATCCTCGGTTTGCTGCGCGTCGTGAACTCGCCGTTCGGACGCGTGCTGCAGGCGATCCGCGAGAATCGTTTTCGCGCCGAGGCGCTCGGCTTTCGCACCGTGTTCCACCTGACCTACGCCAATTGCCTCGCGGCGCTGGTTGCCGCCGGCGCCGGCATCCTGAATGCATTGTGGCTGCGCTATGCGGGTCCCGACACCTCGCTGAGCTTCTCCATCATGCTGGACATCCTGCTGATGGTCGTGATCGGCGGCATGGGCACGATCTATGGCGCCATCATCGGCGCCACCATCTTCATCCTCGCGCAGAACTATCTGCAGTCGCTGATGGGCGTCGCCTCGAAGGCGGCGAGCGAAGCCGGCCTACCGCTGCTGCCGGGGCTGCTGCATCCCGATCGCTGGCTGCTGTGGCTCGGGCTGCTCTTCATCGCCAGCGTCTACTTCTTTCCGACCGGCGTGGTCGGCCGCCTGCGCAGTGGCGGCGGCGACAAGAGCAAGGGCGCCTCGCATTAAGCTCCGGTTAACGATGCAATGCAGCGATCACTGCACGCATCGCACAACCGGCGCGTGATTCCCGCCCCGCTGCATAAGCGCGTCCCCGTGCAACCGGATTAATGCTTAGGTAACTGGTTTTCCTAAGGTTTGCGCCATTTGTGGGGTGTATTCATGTCCCTCCAGGGAGGGGGGAATGCGTCGGGTCTTTGCAAGGATCGCAGCGGGAATATCCCTAGTCGCCAGAGGCGGCTGGGAGGCAGCGATTCGCCGTGGACCCGTGCTGTGGCTGACCCTCTGCGGCGTGCTGCTGGTCGCCGGGATCTTCGCCGTGACCGCCATGGCCGTCGGCGAGTTTCGCGAGCGTACGCTGACCAATCGCGAGCGGGAGCTGGAAAACACGGTGCAGCTGATCGCGCGGCACTTCGACCAGCAGTTCGTCGATTCCGACGTCGTCGCCGCCGACCTGATCGGGCAGATGAACCTGCCGGAGATCACCTCGGCCCAGATGTTCCGCGAGCGCATGTCGGGGCCGGCCGCGAACCAGATGCTGCGCAGCAAGATCAGCTCCGTCTCCTACCTCGGCGACATCGCGATCTACGACGCCGACGGCGAGTTGATCAACTGGTCGCGGAGCCAGCCGCTGCCCAAGATCAGCGTGTCCTCACGCACCTACTTCCAGACACTCAAGTCCGACCCGATGTCCGAGCCGGTGCTGCTGGAGTCCGTCCGCAGCTTCATCATCGGCAAATGGACCACGATCGTCGCGCGGCGGCTGAGCGGTGCCGACGGCACCTTCCTCGGCGCGATGGTCCGGCGGATCGATCCGGACAGCTACCAGAGCTACTTCGCATCCGTGGCGCTTGCCGAGGGCACGGCGATCTCGCTGTTCGACCGCGAAGGCAAGATGCTGGCGCGCTACCCGCATGTCGAAGAGCTGATCGGCAGGAATTTCAAGGACGCGCCGCTCATGCGCAAGATGCTGAGCGACGGCGGCCGGCACACGCTCCGCGTCAAGGGACCGATCGACGGCGAGGATCGCCTCGGCTCGGCCGCCTCGCTGAAGCATTTCCCCCTCATCATCGTCGCCACCAACAAAACGGATGCCGCGCTTGCCGACTGGCGGCAGCAGACCGGCTTCATGGTCACGACGGCCGCGCTCTCGGCCACGGTGATCGCGCTGATCCTCTATCTGATCATCCGGCAGATCCACCGGCAGAACCGCGAGGCCCAGCAGCGGATCGAGGCGGAGCGCCTGCGGCTCGACACCGCCCTCAACAACATGTCGCAGGGCCTGATCCTGTACGACGCGAACGGCTACATCGTCACCTGCAATCGCCGCTATGCCGACATGTTCGGCCTGTCCCATGACGTCATCAAGCCCGGCTGCCATATCCGCGAGGCCATGCAGCATCGCAAGGACCGCGACGCGTTCGGCGGCGACGTCGAATCGTTCTGCGCCGACGTGATGCGCGTCGTCGCCGAGGGCACGGTCTCCACCAGGATCCACGAGCTGCCCAACGGCCGCGCCTTCCAGGTCATCAACACCCCGCTCGCGCAGGGCGGATGGGTCGCCACGATCGAGGAGATCACCGAGCGGCGCAATCTGGAGCAGGAACGCGACCGCAACTACATGTTCCTGCGCGAGATCATCGATCACATTCCCTCGCAGATCACGGTGAAGGACGCCCGGACGCGGCAATATCTGCTGGTCAACCGGACCGCCGAGGAGCAGTTCGGCCAATCGCGCGAGGACATCGTCGGCAAGACCCCTTCCGAGATGTACCCGGCGGACGCCGCCAGGATCGTCAACGAGGACGACAGCCGGGCGCTGCAAGCCACGAACGGGCTGTTCATGGACGAGCATGCCTGGCAGAGCCAGACCAAGGGGCTGCGCTACATCACCTCGACCCGGATCGGGATCCCCGACAAGTCGGGCGAGCCGCGCTACCTCATCAGCGTCGTCGAGGACGTCACCGAACGGCGGCGCGCGCACGAGAAGATCGCGCACATGGCGCATTACGATGCGCTGACCGACCTGCCGAACCGCACGCTGTTCCGCGAGCAGATCGAGCGCGAGCTGGCGAAGGTCGCGGGCGGCGAGCAATTCGCGCTGCTCTATATCGACGTGGACGAGTTCAAGGGTATCAACGATTCGCTCGGCCATCACGTCGGCGACGAGCTGCTGAAGGCGATCGCGACCCGCCTGCGCGGCTGCCTCAAATCGGGCGACCTGATCGCACGGCTCGGCGGCGACGAATTCGCGGTGATCCAGACCGGGGTGCGGTCCTCCGCCGACGTGCTGTCCTTTGTCACGCGCATCTACGAGGCGATCCGCCAGCCCTATCATTGTCTCGGCCACCAGCTCTCCACCGACGCCAGCATCGGCATCGCGCTGGCGCCGCAGGACGGCGCCGATCTCGACCAGCTCATCAAGAACGCCGACCTTGCGATGTACGGCGCCAAGGCTTCGGGCCGCCGCACCCACCGCTTCTTCGAGCCCGAGATGGACGCGAGCGCCAAGGCGCGCCTGACCCTGGAGCAGGATCTGCGCCAGGCGCTGGTCAATGGCGGCTTCGAGATCCACTATCAGCCGCTGGTCGATCTGCGCTCCGGCGAGGTCTCCGGCTGCGAAGCGCTGCTGCGCTGGCGCCATCCCGAGCGCGGCATGGTCTCACCGGTCGAGTTCATTCCGATCGCCGAGGACACCGGCCTGATCAACGAGCTCGGCGACTGGGTGCTGCGCACCGCCTGCAACGAGGCCGCGACCTGGCCGGCGCATATCCGCGTCGCGGTCAACGTCTCGCCGGTGCAGCTCAAATGCGACACGCTGGCATTGCGGATCGCGGGCGCGCTCGCCGCCTCCGGGCTTGACCCGCGCCGGCTCGAGCTCGAGATCACCGAGGCCGTGCTGATCCGCGACGACGAGGCGGCGCTCTCGATCCTGCACCAGCTTCGCGCGATCGGCGTGCGCATCGCGCTCGACGATTTCGGCACCGGCTATTCCTCGCTGAGCTATCTGAAGCGCTTCCCGTTCGACAAGATCAAGATCGACCGCTGCTTCGTCGCCGACATCGCCGAGACGAGCGGCGCGCCCGTGATCGTGCAGGCGGTGGTGAACATCGCCGCCGCCAGCAACATGACCACGGTCGCCGAGGGCGTCGAGACCGAGGCGCAGCGCGAGCTGCTGCGCAGCCTCGGCTGCACGGAGATGCAGGGCTATCTGTTCAGCGCGCCGAAGCCGGCCGCCGAGGTGCGCAAGCTGTTCGGCGCGGGCGGCACCGTGCCGGTGGCGGCGGTGGCCTGATGGCAAAGCCAGGCAAGATCGCGGCGAAAGCCGTCGACGTCGCGGACTCCTACGCCGTGCGGCTGATGCAGCACCTGGTGGTGCCGACCTTCGTGATCGATCCGAAGCGGCGCGTCGTGATCTGGAACAGGGCCTGCGAGCGGCTGACCGGCGTTGCGGCCTCCGAGGTGATCGGCACCAGCAAGCACTGGCAGGCCTTCTACGAGACCAAGCGCCCCTGCCTTGCCGATCTGGTCGCGCTCGATCGTCCCGAGCAGCTGCCGGAATTCTATTCGGAATATGCCGCGCGCGGCCATAACGGGCTCGGCTTCTCCGCGGAGAACTGGTGCGTGATGCCGAAGCTCGGCAGCCAGCTCTATCTCGCCATCGACGCCGGCCCCATCCACGACGAGGCCGGAAACCTGATCGCGGTGGTGGAGACGCTGCGCGACCTCACCGACCAGAAGCGCGCCGAGATGGCGCTGAAGGAGCTCGCCACCAAGGACGGGCTCACCGGCCTTGCGAACCGCCGCGCCTTCGACCAGCAGCTGATGAGCGAATGGGAGCGCGCGCAGCGCACGCAGAAGCCGATGGCGCTGCTGTTCGTCGACGTCGATCATTTCAAGCTGTTCAACGACCGCCACGGCCACCAGAGCGGCGACGAGTGCCTGCGCGCGGTCGCCACCGTCGTCAGCGGCCATGCGGTTCGCCCGCTCGACCTCGCCAGCCGCTATGGCGGCGAGGAGTTCGCGCTGATCCTGCCGGAGATGGACTGCGACGCCGCCTGCGCCATCGCCGACGAGATCCGCATCGCGGTCATGGCCTTGAGGATCGCCCATGGCGCGAGCGGGGCCGGCGACCACGTCACCCTCAGCGTCGGCGTTGCCAGCCACATTCCCGGCGAAGCCGACGGCAGCCCCGACCGGCTGCTCGGCGCGGCCGACCAGGCCCTCTATGCGGCCAAACGGCTCGGCCGCAACCGCGTCATCTGCACCGAGCGCCTGCTCGCCGAATTCGCCGGCCTCGGAAGGGATATCGCGCAGGTTCCTGGCCGGACGGCCCGCAAATCAGCCTGACCGAAGCCGCCGGAAGCGGTTGCCCGCCCCCCGCCAATCGGCTAAATGAACCCTCGACTGCACCCGTAGCTCAGCTGGATAGAGCGTTGCCCTCCGAAGGCAAAGGTCACACGTTCGAATCGTGTCGGGTGCGCCACTTCGGTCCGAAACCGGGCACTCCAAAAAACTTCCCAATTCTGCGTCGGGCGACGTCGGTCGCACCGCGGCTCGTTATTCGTCACCGCATAGCCTAGAGCAGGGAAGACCTTTCCGGCCAGCCTCGGCGCAGCAAAGAACCGCATCGTATCTCCGGCAGGAATGCTTCGTGGGCCGCAGCATGATCGCACCGCGGCGAACCCGTCGTGCCCATCTTTATCAGTCGCGCGGCGCCGGTTAGATTGAGCCTCGTCAGAGACGCCTGGACGTGTCCGTGAATATGGAGATGACCCATGAAGCTCGCGCATGACGGCATCCAGCTCTCCTTCGACATCGCCGGCGCGGGACCGCTTCAATTCCTGTTCGTCCATGGCCTTGGTGGGGATCGCACGCATTTCGCGCCGCAGATGGAGTATTTCGCCGGTCAAGGTCGGGCGTTGAATGCCGAGCTGCGGGGGCATGGCGAGAGCGACAAGCCTCAACAGGCGTATTCGATCGAAGGCTTCGCCGATGATCTCGTCTTTCTCTGCAACAGCCAGCAGATTACAAAGCCGGTCATCGTGGGGCAGAGCATGGGTGGCAACATGGCGCTCGAAATCGCCGCCCGCTATCCGGACTTTCCTGCAGGCCTGGTGCTGCTCGATTCAGGAGTGCTCTTCCCTGCTTCGGCAGGAACGGTGTTCGCCGAGTATCTGGAGGGTTTGAAGGGCGCGAATTTTACGGACGAGGTGCGGAGAATTGTAGCGGACTCCTGTCTGCCAACCGACCGATGCCGCCCGCATGTCGAACAGACTTTTCTGGCGACGCCACAGCACGTGCTGGTGTCCACGTTCACAAGTCTATTCCCATGGGATGTGCATCGGGCGCGTGAGTGCGCCGAGGCGTGCCCGGTCCCGGTGCTCTACATCGAAGCGGCCCACCGGCTCGCGGATCTCGATCGTTTCGCGGCGCTTTGCCCGCAACTGGTCACGGCTAAGGCCGTCGGCTCCGGGCATTTCCTGTCGCTGGAGGTGCCGGAGCAGATCAATCCGATGATCGACCGGTTCATCTCGCTCTACGTGAGGGGCGGCCAGTAAGCTTTGTCGTGGCCGGGCAGTGAACGGCAATTGGCGGTCCGACGTGCGTGCGGACATGTTCGCGTGTCGCCGAGTGCCATATCATGGTGCCACGGAAGCATTGGGGCCTATCTTCGACGTCCGTGGCGCGCCAGTCCTCTCGCAATATTCACACCGGCATCTATGTCAGCATCGAGATGATCGTCTGGATCTGGTCGGTGGCAACCGTCACCAGTCCGTCATATGACGTGTGGCCATGCGCGGCAGCGTTCAGGATGCATTCGGCGACGGCCGCTTTCAGGCCGAACACCGATTGATGGGCCGGTACGCTCGCCATCACGGTCTCGAGGGCCTGGCGCATCGTCTGAACGAGTTCGGAGCTGTATTGCATGGTCTGTCCTCCGCACACTCATATGGCGCTGCACGCGTGGACCTGCCACTCACAAGCCTGAGACTGTGCTTTGAACCCATCGAAACTCGAAGCCTCAATTCAAACGCCAGATCGCCGCATTGAGGGTGCCGGCGAAGGCGACCCACGCTGCGTAGGGCACGAACAACGCGGCGGCCAGTTTGTCGCGTGACGTCTCGATTACGATGTAGGCCACGATCGTCATGAACAGCCCGACGAGGATGACGAGCGCGGCTCCGATCTGGTGCATCGTGAACATCACCGGAGACCAGGCGAAATTGAGCGCGAGCTGTGCGAACCAGACCAGCATCGCCTTGCCCGATGGGTCGCGGCGGAAGGTCCGCCAGCCCGCAACGGCGATCATGATGTAGAGGATCGTCCATGCCACCGGAAACGCCCAGTTCGGCGGCACGAAGCCCGGCTTGGCGAGGCTCGCATACCACGCCCCGGGAAGATTGGTCGCCCCGATCAGCCAGCCGATGCCGACCACGCCCACCACGAAGACCAGCAACTGAACCATCCATCACCTCGCGCATCTCGTTGCACAATTGTATCATCATTCCATGAGCGATTCCGGCACGGTCACGGGCGACGCCGCGCCCGTGCGCAAGATCATCCATATCGACATGGATGCCTTCTATGCGTCCGTGGAACAACGCGACAATCCGGAGCTGCGCGGCAAGCCGGTCGCAGTCGGCGGCTCGGCGGAACGCGGCGTCGTCGCGGCGGCCAGCTACGAGGCCCGCAAGTTCGGCGTCCGCTCGGCGATGCCGTCAGTCACGGCGAAGCGGCAATGCCCCGAGCTGATCTTCGTCAGGCCGCGCTTCGAGGTCTACAAGGCGATCTCCAGGCAAATCCGCGAGATCTTCGCCGAGCACACGCCTGTCATCGAGCCGCTGTCGCTGGACGAAGCCTATCTCGACGTGACGGAGAACCTGCAAGGCATCCCGCTGGCGCGGGACGTCGCATTGCGCATCCGGGAGAAGATCAAGGCCGAGACAGGCCTCAACGCCTCGGCCGGCATCTCCTACAACAAGTTTCTGGCAAAGCTCGCCTCCGATCACCGCAAGCCCAACGGCCAGTTCGTGATCTCGCCGGAGATGGGGCCCGCCTTCGTCGAGACGCTGCCGGTCGGCAAGTTTCACGGCATCGGCCCGGCGACGGCCGCGAAGATGAATGCGCTCGGCCTGTTCACCGGCCTCGACATCCGCAACCAGACGCTGGAGTTCATGAACGCGAATTTCGGCAAGTCGGGTGCCTATTATTACTGGATCTCGCGCGGCGTCGACGAGCGGCCGGTCCGGGCCAACCGGATCCGCAAGTCGATCGGCGCGGAGACGACATTCTCGATGGACCTCGACGCCTTCGACGCGCTGGCGGCCGAGCTCAGGCCTCTCGTCGACAAGGTCTGGCGCCATTGCGAGACCACCGGCAACCGCGGCCGCACCGTCACGCTGAAGATCAAGTTCGCCGATTTCGAGATCATCACGCGGAGCAGGTCCGCTACCTCCGCAGTCGCAGGCCGGGACGAGCTGGAGCGGCTGGCCGCCGGCCTGCTCGAAATCGAGATGCCGTTGCCCAAGCGCGTCAGGCTGCTCGGCGTATCGCTGTCCTCCCTGCAGGACGGGGACGATACGGAACCTCAGCTGACGCTGGGCATTTGAACCGGCCTCCGCCGGCCCCGGCAAACGCGACATCTTTGTCCGCGACGCGGGCCGCCGACCTGTCGTAGAGACAGCGGATACCTTTTCTTTTGCCATCGATGCTGGAATGCTTGCCTTATTGATACGCTTGGGATTGCGCTTCGAGGACCGGATCGAGGAGCGGCGGTTCGTCGACCAGTATGTCCGGGGCAGCCTCGGGTGGACGCAGATCGCGATGCTGCTCGGCGCCGCCACCTATGCCGGCTACACGCTGTGGGATTGGGTGCTCTACCCCGAAGTGGTCCCGACCACGCTTGCGATCCGCGGCGGCACCGCCCTGTTCATCCTGCTGCCGCTGACCGCGCTATTGTCGCGGCGGTGGATGAAGCCGTGGGCGGAGACGATCTTCCTCGTCTATTGCGTCATTCCCGGCTGCATCCTGCCCAGCATCTACCTGGTGCTGCCGTCCGGCTTCACCTTCGCCGCGCCCGGCATGATGATGATCATCCTGTTCGTCTCGACCATGCTGCCGTTGCGGATCGGCTCGCTGGCGATCTTCTGCCTGCTGTCCTGGGTGGCGCTGATCGTCGCCGAGACGTTCGCGCCGACCCTGCCGATGGGCCTGCGGTTCATCAACCATTCCCTGGTTGGCAACGCCTACGCACTGTCCCTCTATGCGGTCGCGGCGCGCGAATACCGGGCGCGGAAGCAGTTCCGGACATCCGAGGCGCTGCAACGGGAAAAGGAGCGCTCGGAGAAATCGCTGCGCGATCTGCGCGCGACCCAGGAGCACCTCGTTCAGGCCGAAAAGCTCGCCTCGCTCGGGCAATTGGTGGCGGGTGTCGCCCACGAGGTCAGCACCCCGCTCGGGCTCGCACTGACGACCTCGACGACGATGCAGACCGACCTGCAGGCCATGGCCGACGCATTGAACGGAACGTCGGTGCGGCGGTCCGATCTCACCAGGGGAATTGACCGGCTGAGGCAGGGGCTCGACCTGACCTTCGACAATCTGCACCGCGCATCCGAGATGGTGCACAGCTTCAGGCAGGTCGCAGTCAACCAGGCCGACGAGGACCGGCGCACGTTCGAGCTCAAGGATTGGCTGTCGGAGCTGATGTCCAAATTGGGACCGCTGCTGTCGCACCATGCCCTGGCGGTCGACGTCGCGTGTCCGCCGGGGATCAGGCTCAACAGCTATCCGGGTGCGCTCGCGCAGGTCATCAGCAACCTCGCGCTCAATACCGCCGGGCACGCCTACCCGGACAAGCAAGGCGGCCGGTTTGCGATCGCGGTCAGCCAGCCTGAACCGAATTCGGTTCGCCTCCTCTGCACCGATGACGGCATCGGCATCCCCGACGAGCTGCAGGCGCACATCTTCGATCCGTTCGTCACGACGAGCCGCGAACGCGGCAATGCGGGCCTTGGTCTGCACATCGCGTTCAATCTGGTCGCGTCATCGCTCAACGGCCGCCTGCGGCTGGAGAGCAAGACCGGGCCGGGAACTCGGATCGCCATCGAGATCCCGGTCGATGCGTGACGGCGACGGGCTGCAAGCCCGCCGCCGATGACAGTCCGGTCCTGCTGGGCCGCTCAATGCTTCATATGCTCGAACACCACGATCACGCCGGTCGGCTCGGGCTCATGCGCCATCAGGCGCGTCAAATCCGCATCACTCCAGTCGGCGAGACTGACGACCTCGCCGCTCTGGCGATCCACGCCCGGCGAAGGGGTTGGCTCGAGGACCTTCAGTCCCATCTCGTCGACGAAGAAGGTGTGCTCGCCGAACATGCTGTGAAGCTGGGGCATCGCCGGATGCTCGTCGGGCAGCACCTGGGCGCCGAGCTGGTTGACGGTCTGCTTGACCTGTTCGGATGTAAGCTTCATGCGCTGCTCCGTTGCTGTCGTATCGGGTTTCATTGAGATGAGCCGGAGCGAGCGTTCCCTGCGCCCGTGTTCGCCTGGCTCAACTCCCGAACGGGTGCTGCGCACAAATGTTCCTGTGAAATGTTTTTCGTGATCGCGCGTTGCATCTGCCGCGCTCGCGGCACGAGATCGCCACACGAAGTGCACGATCTCGCGCCGGATGGCGCTATTCGGCGGCTTCGACGATCCGGATGTCGCGGTCGGCGCCGTCGCCGAGCAGATCGTGCGCGGCTTTGTAGGCCGGGCTCTCATAGGCCGCCCTGGCGCTCGCGACGCTGTCGAACTCGATGAGCACGACGCGTTCCATCTGGCCGTGCTCGAAAGCAGCCGCCGGCATGCCGCGCGCGAGCACGCGGCCGCCAGCCGCTTCGATCGCCGGACGTGACAGTTTTGCGTAGGCCGCCATGGCATCGGGATTCTTGATCGCGCGGTAGGTGGCAACCCAATAGGCTTTGGCCATTATTGTTCTCCTGGTTTTTCGTGGCTTAGTGTTCGCTGCGGTTCTCGCCGACCGACAACGCGCAGATCCGTGACAGATAGGTGTAGGGCAGACCGGTCTCCTCCGCCCAGGCGTTGAATTGCGCCTGCACTTTCGCGAGGTCGCCCTTGGACTTCACCTCTTCGGCGATATCGAGGCCGGCATCGCGCAGGCAGGCAACGACATCCCTGGAGGTGACGAAACCGTCCCAGCCGACGAAGCGCAGCAGCATCTGGCCGGTATTGCCGCCCAAGCGACTGCCGCGCTTGGTGAGGAGGTCGAGCAGGCCGACCTCGTTGGAGGCCGGCCATTGCGCCAGAAACCTGCCGAACGTGCCGTGCTCTTTGGCAATCTCCTGAATGAAGGCGGCGTTGTCGCGCACCGACATGATCTTGGCGCCGTTGCGCACGATGCGGGCGTCGCGCAGCAGGCCTTCCCAATAATCCTCGGGCTGGAAAGTCAGCTTGGCCGGCTGGAAACGCAGGAAGGCCGCTTCGAAGCCGTCCCATTTCGAATCGATCACGCTCCAGGCGAAGCCCGCGCAAAACACCCGCTTCGTCATCTCGGCGAGGATCCGGTCGTCGCCGAGCTTCGCCAGACGCTTCAGGTCAGGCTTGTCGGGCATCAGCTTTTCCAGCGCCTTGGGCCCGCCCTTGCGCTTCTCGGCACGGGCACGAATGGTCTTGAAGGAGGTCATGTGGACACGGCTGTTGAGGAGCGGTCACGACAGCAGAATTCGGCGATCTGGTCCAGCCTTCGCGGTTGCCCGGCCCCTCTTGCGCTCCACGACGCGCCGCAGCATGCTGCCGCCCGTTGGATTGACGTGATGGGGCAGCCGGGCTGGTCTGCTTCTTGCTTTATGTCGTTTGGAATTCCCTGACATTTTTTGATCTCTCGCCAACGGATTTCCAATGCGCTGCCTGGTCGTCGCCGACCTGCACTATTCATTGCCGCAGCTCGACTGGCTGGTCAGCGCGGCACCGCAATTCGACCTCCTGATCTTCGCCGGCGATGCGCTCGACATCGGCTCGATGGTCGATTTTCGCGCGCAGATCGTGGTGGTGAAAAAATACCTCGCGCTACTGGCTGCAAAGACCCGCGTGATCCTCTGCTCCGGCAATCACGACCTCGACGAGCGCAATGCCGAGGGCGAGAAGATCTCGCGTTGGATCTCGGAAGTGCGCGACCTCGGCATCGCCTGCGATGGCGACAGCGTCACCATCGGCGACACCCTGTTCACGGTCTGCCCGTGGTGGGACGGGCCGCTGGTGAAGCAGCGCCTCGTCGAGCAGTTGCGCGAGGCCGCAGCCATCCGGCCGCCGCGCTGGATCTGGGCCCATCATGCGCCGCCGGCGGAATCACCGACGAGCTGGGGCGGCAAGCGCTTCTTCGGCGATGTCGAGCTGGTGCAGTGGATCATGCAGTACCAGCCGTCGATGGTGATCTCGGGCCATGTGCATCAATCGCCCTTCATCGCCAATGGATCGTGGTTCGACCGGCTGGGCCAGAGCTGGGTCTTCAACACCGGTCTGCAACCCGGCCGTCCCCCGACCTACATCGTGCTGGATCTCGATGCGGACAAGGCGTTCTGGCTGGCGGCAGGCGAAGCGCAATGGATCGACCTTGCCGCGCCGCTGAAGCGGCCCGCCGCTCCGATCGAGACGCCGCCCGACTGGCTCACATCCTTGGATCAGATTGCCGATCCGAGCCTGGCGAGACCTCAAGTGGCGGCAGGTTGATCATGCTCTGAAGCACCTCACCGACCATGGCCAGGTGCGTGCCATGTCCGGCATATTGCCGCTTGAGATCGGCAAGATAGGTGTTGGCGACGTTGAGCCGCTGCGCCAGCATTTTGGCGATCAGCAGCGCGATGCCCGGCTCGCGCTTGAGGAACGAGGCCGCGTCCTCGAACTCATAGATGACGGCATCGGAGCAGGCGCGCACCGTCGCGGTATGCGGCTGGCCCAGCAGCACGGACATCTCGCCGAGGATAGCGCCGGGCTCGGTGACGGTGGCGACCACCATTTCGCCCTTGAGGACCTCGAGCTTGCCCTGCATCAGCACATAGAGATGGCCGCTGGTGCCGCCCTCTGTGACGATGAGCGTGCCGGCTGCGACCTGCCGTTCCGTTCCGCCGGTGCAATAATCCAGGACTGCGCGCATCTCGCGAAAGCTCCAATCGCCGGGGATACCCAGCATAGAACTAGAGCACGATCCGTGCCAGGCGGCAAATCAACACCGCTACGGCCGGAGCGAGAGGCGCTTGGCGAGATGAACCGACTGCCAGTCGCCGAGCCCGGTATCGCTGAATCCGGCTTTCCTCGCGAGGCCGCGCATCTCGGCATTGGTCCGCGCCGTCTCGCCGGCGATCATCTCGTGGCCGAGATCGATCGCCCGCGTCTCCATCGCATTCAGCATCTGCAAGCCGAAGCCCATGCGCTGGAAGGCATCGGCGACCGAGATGGCAAACTCGCCGTGCCGCGCGGCGGCATCGTAGGCATAGTGGGTTTCGCCGATGATCGTGCACCGTCCCGCCTGCCTGAACTCGGCGAACAGCGTGAAATGATCGGTACGATCGGTCTTCGCCAGGCATTGAGCCGCAACGACGGCGAGATCGGCACGCGCGCCCATGAAACGCTTGTTACGCGATGTCGGGGAAAGGCCGGTGAAATAAACCGACAGGCTCTCCAGATCGGAGCTACTCGCGGGCCTGATGCAGACCACGCCGTCCGCTTCGGCCAGTTCAACCGGCCGGGCGACGGCCTCGGGAAACTGCTGGGACATGCATGACGCTCTCGGCAGGTTGCGTGGACCGCACACCTAACCGAGACCGCGCACTGCCGGCTTGGACATCGCTGCCAATCATGCGGCCGGAAACGAACAGATCGCTTCCCTGTGCCGTGCGTCACACACGGGAGAGCGACGGCACCTCGTCCGGCAGGATGGCCTGCAGGCCACCGAAGCGGCGCTCGCGATTGTGGAAGGCGGCGAGCGCCTCTGCGAGATCGCCGCCATCGAATTCGGGCCACATCCGCTCGGTGAAGTGCAGCTCGGCGTAAGCGCCTTCCCAGAGCAGGAAGTCGGACAGACGCTTTTCGCCCGAGGTGCGGATGATGAGATCGACATCGCGCAAGCCAGGCTCGCCGGTGACGAGTTGCGAGAACGCCTCGCGGGTCAGGCTGGTCAGCGCCGCCGCCTTCGCCGCGGCGTTGAGGATGGCGTCGCGCGCGGAATAGTCGACGGCGATGCGCACATGCAGCGTGTTGCCCTGCGCTGTCGCCTCTTCGGCGCGCGCGATCGCATTGGCGATGCCGTCTGGCAGGCGGTCGCGGCGCCCGATCACGGAGAGACGCACGCCGTTCCTGACGAGGCTCTGCACTTCGTTGGCGAGATAGAAGCGCAGCAGGGTCATCAGCGCGGCGACCTCGGCCTTGGGCCTGCGCCAATTGTCGGTGGAGAAGGCATAGAGCGTCAGCGTGCCGATGCCCTGCTTGGGCGCGGCCTCGACGATGCGGCGGATGGTTTCGACCCCGGCCTCGTGGCCGCGCACGCGCGACAGGCCGCGCCGCGTGGCCCATCTGCCGTTGCCGTCCATGATGATGCCGACATGAAGCTTCTCGTTGCGGGACGTGATGTCACTTTGCATTGCAAAGTCTCCGGTCAAAAAAGGGGAAGATCAGGTCGAGACGATGCCGAGGCGGCCGAGCGGCGGCGCCTCGCGGCCGGCGGCCTTGGCGGCGTCGCGCACCAGCCGTTCGAGCACGGCGAGATAATCGAGGAAGCGGCGGCGGCCGGCCTTGGTCAGGCGGCAGGTGGTGTGCGGGCGATTGCCCTCATAGCCCTTGGTGACCTCGACGAGACCGGCCTCCTGCAGCACGGCGAGATGCCGGCTGAGATTGCCGTCGGTGAGGCCGCAGAGCTGCTTGAGGTCGGCAAATGCCAGCCCCTTGGGATGGGCCATCAGCGAGGTCAGGAGCCCGAGCCTCGCCTTCTCGTGGATCACGCGGTCGAGCCCCTCGTAGGAGAAAGGTGCGCTCTCAGTCTTCGACATCGTTGTCTCCGGACGCGAAAAACAGAATGCCCGCCATCACCGACTGCCCGATCACGAAAGGCAGCCCCATGGTCCATGGCGACAGCGTGTGGGTGCGGCTCGCGAGCACGACGACCGCAAAACCGGACACGAAATACCAGGCTCCGGCGAGCGCGACGGTGCGCGGCAGCGAACGGACCGAGGCGAAGATGCCGAGCGACACCAGGATCTGCCAGAGCCCGGGCAACAGCCACAGCGTCTCGCTCGCGAATTTCCACATCACCACCGCAAGCAGCACGCCGGCAACGCCCGCGGGCAGGAACTGCTCGACGGCCTGGTGGATCATGGCGTCGGCGAGGCCGGAATGATGACGGCGCGAGCGCGCGCGCATCTCGATCCCGATCATCAGGCCGGACAGCACGGCGGCGACGAGCCAGCCGAAGAAGAAGCCGACCGGCTCGCTGGTGGGGTCGCCGAGCAACCAGAATTGCAGACTCGCGGTGAGCAGCGCGACGGCGCCGGTGGCCGCCATCGTGGCCGGGCCATAACCGCGAAACGCGGTGCCGGCCGCGATCTGGCTGCGGATCGCCACGATGTCAGCCAGTGCCTTGTCGAGATCGCGCATCGGCAACGCCAAAACCTCGCTCCGCCACGTTTTCGGGATCGCTTGCCCCGTCACTTTGTATCGCAAAGTATATAGGATTGCAAAGTAATGGCAAGCCGGAAAGTCGCGACGAGGAGCCCCGGCCCGGCCAGACAACTGTCGGTTGCGCTGCCGCACCCACCGCGGATAAGATGTGTCCCAAAGCGTTCCGGGGGGAAGTATGTGGCTTAAGTCATTGGTTGTTGCGTCTTTGTTGCAGGTGGGCGTCGCCGGCATCGCGCATGCGAAAGGACCGTTCGGCAGCGTCAATGTCGGCAATTGGATCGGCGGCGCTTTCAGCAATGACGAGACCGGCGCCTTCTCTCATTGCGCCGCGACGACGCCCTACGCCAACGGCGTCATCCTCGTCGTGAGCCAGAATTCCGCCGGCACATGGTCGCTCGCCTTTGCCAGTCCCAGCTACCGCTTCAACAAGGGCGAGAACGCCGCGATCGACGTGACCTTTGACGGGCAGGAGCAAGCCAGGCTGTACGCCACGGCGTATCAATCCAACATGCTCACGGCCGTCATGCCGCTGAATGTCGTGCGTACGTTTCAGAAGGCGAGCCTGATGGTGGCGACGGCCGGCCGCGCCGTTCTGAATTTCGATCTGACCTCGACCGGGCCGGTGATCGCCGCATTGGCCAATTGCGTGACCAAGGTGAAAGCCGACGGGCTCGACAAGGCCGGCGACTTCACCAAGGGCGCGGCCAAGCCGGCGGCGGCAGCGGAGAAGCAGGCGTCTCCGCCGGCCCGCAGCAAACCTGCCAGGGCCAGCAGCGGCACCGGCTTCGTGGTGAGCGGCAGCGGACACATCGTCACCAACCACCATGTGATCGACGGCTGCGTCGGTGACATCAAGGGCAATCTCACCGGCGAGGCTGCGATGGTGCTGCGCGTCGTGTCGAGCGATGCCAACAACGACCTCGCTCTCTTGCAGGCGCCATCGACGACGACCTTCAAGGACTTCGCCCGGATCCGCGACCGCTCGATCCGCTCCGGCGATTCCGTCATCGCGATCGGTTTTCCCTTCCATGGCCTTCTGAGCTCGGATTTCACCGTGACCACCGGCATCGTCAGCTCGCTCAGCGGCATGCGCAACGATTCGCGTTTCCTGCAGATCAGCGCGCCGGTGCAGCCGGGCAACAGCGGCGGGCCGCTGTTCGACGCCGCCGGGCAGATCGTGGGCGTGGTCACCGGAAAAATTCCGGCGCTGCGCATCGCGGCTGCGACCGGCAACATTCCCGAGAACATCAACTTCGCCATCAAGACTGGTGTGCTGCGCGACTTCCTCGACAATTCCGTGGTGCCCTATCAGACCGCCGAGCCGAAGGCCGAGCTCAAGACCACCGACATCGCCGGCAACGCGCGGCCGTACACGATGCTGATCTCGTGCAACGCGACGGAGCAGGACGCGAAAAAATAGGGAGCTGGGGTGCAGCTCGCCCCGTCGCCCTCCGCTGTCATTCCCCGCCACCGGGTCTCGCCTTCGGCGAGCCCGATGACAGGCTCCAGCGGGGAATCCAGTACGCCGCGGCCTCTCGATTCATCACGGCCGGCTCGGAGTACTGGATCGCCCGGTCAAGCCGGGCGATGACACCTTTGATGGGGCTGCAGTGTGCCCCCTCACCCGTGGCAGCACGCAGCCTTCGTCGCCTGCGGCTCATACTGGTCGCGCAGGCGGACCCAGTCCATCGGATAGGGCAGGCCCTCCTCGTGACGGCCGAGCGGCGTCAGGTCGAGATATTGATAGGCGGCGTTCATCATGTCGAGGCCGCGGGCGAAGCAGGAATAGGTGTGGAAGATCTCGCCGGCCTCATTGCGATAGAACACGCTGATGCCGGGCAGCTCGGGCCCATAGATCGGCGTCGTGCCGAAATTGTACATCGGCTGTCCGGTCGCGATCTCGTCGGATGAGAACGTCACGCCGTAGTCGCGGTTGAAATCGTTGCCGCCCGAGGAGACCCAGTCGAAGGTCCAGCCCATCCGCGTCTTGAAGGCTTCGAGCTTTGCGCTGGGTGCCAGCGAGACCGCGGCCATGGACGTGTCCCGCGCAGCCAGATGCGGCACCATCCGCTCGTAACCGTCTGCCCAGAACGAACAGCTCTTGCAGGCCGCGTCCCAGTCGGGCGCGAACATCACATGCTGGACGACGAGCTGCGGACGCCCCCTGAAGAGATCGCCGAGCGTCACCTTGCCGTCCGGTCCGTCAAACACATAATTCTTGTCGACCTTGACCCAGGGCAATGCGCGGCGTTCGTCGGCAAGCCGTTCGCGGACCTGCGTCAACTCCTTCTCATGGGCGAGAAGCGCCTTGCGCGCGGCGATCCATTGCTCGCGCGAAACGATCTGATGTTGCGGCATCGCATGCTCCTTTCGGGATTCAGGCAACGAAGGCATCGAGCTTGTCGAGGAACGAACTCCAGCCGCGCTGATGGTTGTCGCGCGCGGTCTCGTCGGCGAACTGGGCATGGTGGAACACCATCAAGGTGCCGGCACTGTCCGGCTTGAACGAGATCGTCACCAGCGATTCACGTTCCGGCGTCGAATGCCAGGCCCAGGTGAAGACCAGACGCTCGTTCGGGACGACCTCGCGATAGAGGCCGCCGGCCTCGAAATACTCGCCGTCATCGCCGACGAAGCTGATGCGAAAGCGGCCGCCGGTGCGGACGTCGAGCTCGGCCTGAACGCTCGCGGGCTTCATGTTCGGCGGCCCGAACCACTGCATCAGCTGTTCGGCTTGCGTCCAGGCGGCGAAGACTTTTTCCGGCCGCGCGCGGAGCCGGCGCGTGAGCGTGAGGCTCGGGCGCTCCGCGGCTCGTTCAGTGGCGTTGACGGCTGGGTTGGCCATGGCTCTTCCTCCACAAAGGCGGCAAGACGGTCGAGATTGTCGGACCAGAACTGGGCGTAGCGATTGAGCCAGTTCATCGCCTGCTCCATCGGCTGCGCGGTGAGCCGGCAGGTGACCGTGCGTCCGGTCTTCTCCCGCACGATCAGGCCCGCATCCGTCAGCACATCGAGATGCTTCATGATCGCCGGCAACGAGACCGGGAACGGTGCGGCCAGCTCGCTGACCGACAGGCCGTCCCGCTCACCGAGACGCGCGAGCAAGGCCCGCCGCGTCGGGTCGGACAGTGCCGCAAAGGTGCGGTCGAGCGTCTCGTCTCTATACTTAACCATATGGTTTAGTATAGGCGCGAACGCAAATGCGTCAAGCCGGAACCCGCGCGCTCGGGGCCGCACGACTGCGTGATCGGGACGGAAGGCTACCGGCGGCGGCTTAAGAGGGTGGAACGTGCCGGCCGCGCAGCGCTGGCGCAGGCGGCGGTCGCGCGATCGCGGCAGGGTTCGGTCCGCAAAAACCTTTACGGCCGGATGCGCTCAGCTGGCATTGCTCGCGGGTCTGATAGGAGCAGTCGCCGGGATAGCCGTATTCCGAATCCTGAATGCACCACGCGTAATCCGCGCGCGCCGGACTGCCGCCGGCGAGCCATACGAGAACTATGATCCCGAGTACGAATTGCGCCTTCCGCATGACCGATCTCCCAGGTTCGCCGCGCGACATGCGACCTCACAGAGAGAAAGGCTTGCGGAGCCGATTTATTCCGGAGCGGCCACGCGAAAAGGCGCTGCTGCGGTTTCGTGGCGTTCGCGCCTGGCTAGTACGGTGCGACGGGCCGCTTGCGCCGGTGCGGCCGCGGTTGCGGCTCCGGCTGCAGGCCGTAGGCAAGGCGCGGATTGCGGTCGCAGAACAGCAGGCGGCCGGACACGCTGGCCTGGCACTGCTCCAAGGTGCTGTAGGCGCATTCGCCGGGATAGTCGTATTCACCGCCCTGGGCGCACCATGGATAGTCGCGGGCCGCCGCCGGCGTGACGGTGACGAAGCCGGCGAGGACGCCCAGCGTCAGGAGCGCCAATTGCGTCTTGCGCATGATCCGAACTCCTTTTCACGGCGCGTAGCCAAGGCACCATTTACATCAGGTTTCGTGGCGCCGTTTTATTCCAGATCGAGCCGGCAGCGTAGCAAAGAAAAAGCCCTGCCGAACGGCAGGGCTCCACTCTCGGGTCATCACAAGATCGCTACTCGACCTTCAGGCCGGCGAACTCGACGACCTTCTTCCACTTCTCGGTTTCGGCCTTGATCTCCTCGCCGAACGCCTCGGGCGTCTGCACGCGCGGCTCGCCGCCGAGCTCGACCAGACGCTTGGTCATGTCGGGCTCCTTCATCAGCGTGTTGATCTCGCTGTTGAGCTTGGCGATGATCTCCTTCGGCGTGTTCTTCGGCGCACCCATGCCGAACAGCGCGCTGGCCTCGTAGCCCTTCACGGTGTCGGCGATCGGCTGCACGTCGGGCAGCTGCGACGAGCGCTCCGCGGTGGTGACGCCGATCGCGCGCAGCGAGCCGGAACGGATGTGCTGGATGATCGAAGGCATGTTGTCGAAAATCACCTGCACCTGGCCGCCGAGCATGTCGGTGATCGCGGGCGCAGCCCCACGATAGGGCACGTGCTGCATCTTGCAGCCGGTCATCGCCATGAACATCTCGCCGGACAGATGCACCGAGGTGCCGTTGCCGGACGAGGCCATGTTCACCTTGCCGGGATTGGCCTTCACGTATTCGATGAACTCGGCGACGTTCTTGGCCGGCACGTCCTTGTTGACGGTCATCACGTTCGGCACGCGCTGGAACGATGCGACCGGCGCGATGTCGCGCACGAAGTTGAACTTGAGGTTGGTGTAGAGCGAGGCGTTGATGAAGTTGGCCGGATTGACCAGCTGCAGCGTATAGCCGTCGGGCTCGGCGTTGACGACCGATTCGGTTCCGATGTTGTTGCCGGCGCCCGGCTTGTTCTCGATCACGAATTGCTGGCCGAGCTTCTCCGACAGACGCTGGCCGATCAGCCGCGCCAGGATGTCGGTGGCGCCGCCCGGCGGATAGCCGACCACCCATTTCACCGGCCGGGACGGATAGTCGGCGGCAAAGGCCTTCGACAGCGGGGTGGCTGCAAGCGGACTGGCGGCGAGCAGGCCCAGCGCGGTACGGCGAGTGATCATCTCAAGGGTTCTCCCAGTGTTGTTCTTGAAGGCCGGATAGCTTGAAAGTGGCGTCGGCGTGGTTGTAACAAAGCTTGCGGAGCGCGGAAAGTGCAGCTGGCGCATCACGACGAAAGGATGAGGCATGCCGGTCAAGGTCGAAGCCCTCGATCATCTCGTGATCAATGTCACCGACGTTGCCGTGACCGCCGAGTGGTACCGCAGGATTCTCGGCATGGAAGTCAAGGTGTTCGACCCCGGCGGCGGCAAAGCGCCGCGGACTTCCCTTCAATTCGGTAACCAGAAGATCAACGTCCGGCCGCGCGATGCCGACAAGGTCGAGTGGTTCACCGCGGATCATCAGACCGCCGGCAGCGAGGATCTGTGCTTCCTCACCTCGGCGACGCCCGACGAGGTGGTGGCGCATCTGAGGGCACACGGCGTCGCCATCGAGGAAGGCCCGGTTCCCAAGCAGGGCGCCCGCGGGACGCTGCGCTCGGTCTATTGCCGGGATCCCGATGGGAGCCTGATCGAGATATCGTCGTACGAGGCTTGAGGCCGGAAGCGCCACGCTGCCAGCCCCATCGTCATTGCGAGCAAAGCGAAGCAATCCAGACCGCCTCCGCGGTTGCAGTCTGGATTGCTTCGTCGCAAGGGCTCCTCGCAATGACGGGGAGAGAGCGCGGACTGCCCTCCCCCCGATTTGCGCCCCGCGTCCTCCGATGGCAGGAAGACGCAATAAACAAAACGCAGCCGCCAGCAAGATGCAGGCTGCAACGGGGGGAGCCATGCCAGTTCATCAGACCGCAGCCGGAATCGTGGGTCCGTTCGACGGGCTCGACGTGCCCTGGCTCCTGCAGATGCGCGCCGAGATCCGGCGTGATCATCCGTTCCTGATCTGGGCACCGTTCGACGCGCCGGCGCGGCGCTGGAGCTATGGCGAGTTTCACGAGCGGGTCGGCGCGCTCGCGGCGGGGCTGGCCAAGCGCGGCGTGAAGCCGGGCGAGTACGTGCTCATTCACCTCGACAATTGCATCGAGGCGCTGCTGGCCTGGTTCGCCTGCGTCGAGCTCGGCGCCATCGCGGTCACCACCAACACGCGCTCGGCACCGGCCGAGGTCGCCTATTTCGCCGATCATTGCGGCGCCGTCGCCGCGATCACGCAGCCGGCCTATGCGGAGATCGTCGCGCAGAACTGCTGTAACATTCGCTGGATGGCGGTGACCTCGCATGATGCCGGCGCGACTGCGCAAGCGGTCTCGCGCGGCGACAGCTTTGAATCGTTATTCGCAGACAGCGCCGATCGCCCGCGGCGCGCGACCGATCCGCTGGCGCCGTGCAGCGTGCAATACACTTCGGGCACGACGTCGCGCCCCAAGGCGGTGCTGTGGACCCACGCCAACGCGCTCTGGGGCGCCAAGATCAACGCCGCGCATGAGAACCTGCATGCGAGCGACGTGCACCAGGCGTATCTGCCGCTGTTCCACACCAACGCCCTCGCCTATTCCATGCTGGCGACGCTGTGGGTCGGCGCCACCTGCGTGATCCAGCCGCGCTTCTCCGCGAGCCGGTTCTGGGGCGTCGCGCGCGAGCACGGCGCGACCTGGACCTCGACGATTCCGTTCTGCATGAAGGCGCTGCTCGAGCAGGAGATCCCGAAGGACCATAAGTTTCGCCTGTGGGGCACCGCGATCAACGAGCCGCCGGCCTTCGCGGCGTTCGGCGTCAAGATGATCGGCTGGTGGGGCATGACCGAGACCATCACCCACGGCATCGTCGGCGAGGTCGACCAGCCCAACATCCCCATGTCGATCGGCCGCGCCGCGCCCGAATACGAGATCCGCATCACCGATGACGACGGACGGCCGACCGAAATCGGCGGCACCGGCAACCTTGCAATCAAGGGCATTCCCGGCCTGTCGCTGTTCGCCGAATATCTGCACAACGAGAAGGCGACGCGCGAAAGCTTCGACGAGCACGGCTTCTTCCTCACCGGAGACCGCGTCGACCGACTGCAGAACGGCTTCATCAAGTTCGGCGACCGCGCCAAGGACATGCTGAAGGTCGGCGGCGAGAACGTCGCGGCGTCCGAGATCGAGCAGGTGATCGCAGTGGTGCCGGGCGTGCGCGAGGCCGCCGTCGTGGCGAAGAAGCATCCGATGCTGGACGAGGTGCCGGTCGTGTTCATCATCCCGCATGGCGGCGTCGCGGCTGCGCCGCTCGATTTCCATGACCGCGTGATGGAAGCCTGCCGCGCCGGTCTCGCCGACTTCAAGCTGCCGCGCGAGATCCATCTCGTCGACGACATGCCGCGCTCGACGCTGGAGAAGGTGGCGAAGGCGGAGCTGCGGAAGATGGTGGGGTGAGTTCGTAGGGTGGGTTAGCCGAAGGCGTAACCCACCGGCTTCGTTCGGCAGACGCTGAGGCATGGTGGGTTACGCCTAGCGTCCGCGCTTCGCGCAGTCGCGAGGCTAACCCACCCTACAGCATCAACTCAGAACGACCCCAGCGCAACCGGGCGGAAGGCCTGCAGCAGCTGCTGGTCCAGCTTGCCACCCATGCCTTCCATCATCGTGAACGCACGCGAGTGCGTGAACGGCATGCGGTAGGCGCGCTTCTCCACCAGTGCGGCGTAGATGTCGACGATGGTCGTCAGGCGCACGATGTCGCTGATCTGGTTCGACGACAGGCCATTGGGATAGCCGCTGCCGTCGAGGAATTCGTGGTGGTGCAGCACGACGTCGAGCATCTCCGGCGGGAAGCCGCCTTGCGCGGCGAGCGCGTCATAGCCGCGGCGCGGATGCTCGCGGACCTCGGCCATCTCCTCGTCGTTGAGCTTGCCGGGCTTGTCGAGCAGGTTCGAGGGAACGAAGGCCTTGCCGACATCGTGCAATAGCGCGGCACGGGTCAGGCGGCGCTGGTCGTCCTCGCGCATGCCGAGATGCTGCGCGAAGGCGACCGCAAAGCCGGTGACGAAGAGACAATGGCGGTAGCTGCCGACGTGATGGCAGCCGACCGTGGTGAGCCATTCGCGCAGCGAGGAGTGCTTGATCGCCTTCAGGATCTTGCTCTCGGCGGCGATGACGTCGTCGAAGGTCAGAGGCACGCCGAGCGGCAGCTTCTCGAACATCTTCGCCAGCACCGCATGCGCCGCCTCGACGCCGCGGTTGAGCGTCTTGCCGCGATCGGTCGCGTCATAGGTCGCGGTGTCCGGGAACGCAGCGCGGATGCGCTGCAGGATGTCCTCGGGCCGAAGCGGCCGCGAGATCGTGTCGGTGGCGCCGAGCGCCCAGGCCTGCATGGTGCCGTGATGCAGGGCATCCGCAAGCACGAACAGGCGCGGCATCGAACGATAGGCGTCGCCGCGCAGCTTGTTGCGCACCCTCTGCACGCTCTCGGGCGAGCGCAGGTTGATATCGACGACGAGGCCGGAGAGATCGCGCGACGGCTGCTCGGGGATGTCCTGCGTCGTCACCGTCGAGACATCGCCGACCGCCTTCAGGATGCTGGCGAGCTCGGTGCTCTCGTCGCTCCGGTCGGAGGCGAGCAGAAGCCGGCGTTTGGCGGCGGATTTGACAGAGGCGTTCATGGCTTCCCCAAAGCACTGAGGGCACGGGTCGGGATTTGGCATCAGCCTAAGCCGGATCAGGTTCTCCGGGCCTTAAGAGGCGTACTCAATGGAACCCTTCGGAACCGCACGCAATTTTAGGGATTTCGGCCTGCACGGCCGGAATAGCAAAGTGCGAAAACAACCCCATGCACAGTAGGCCGAGCATTGTAATTGCTGGGGTTTTTCGAGCGCGAGGAACGGCCAAGGCCATCAAGCCTCATCCGGCCCATGCGCCGGGGCCAGTCGCGCCATCGAAACGATCCCGGCTAGAATGAAAGCGAAAACAAGAAGGGTGGAAACATGCCAAGGGTCGATCGGGACGGCGTCAGCATCTATTACGAGGTCCATGGCGAGGGCCCGCCATTGCTGCTCACCCACGGCTACTCCTCGACCTCGGCGATGTGGCACGGCCAGGTCGATGCGCTCGCGAGAGGTCACAAGCTGATCCTCTGGGACATGCGCGGCCACGGGCAGTCCGACTACCCCGACGATCCCGCGGCTTACAGCGAAGAGCTGACCGTCGGCGACATCGCGGCGATCCTCGACGCGGTCGGCGCGCCGCGCGCCATCATCGGCGGCCTCTCGCTCGGGGGTTACATGTCGCTCGCCTTCTATCGCGCGCACCCGGCGCGTACCCGCGCGCTGCTGATCATCGACACCGGCCCCGGCTTCAAGAAAGACGATGCGCGCGAGGCCTGGAACGCGCGGGCGCTGACCACCGCGGGCAAGCTCGACCAGGAAGGGCTCGCGATGCTGAAATCCGCGACGCGCGAGCGCGCCACCGCGAGCCATCGCAACGCCAAGGGGCTGGCGCTGGCCGCACGCGGCATGCTGACCCAGCGCGATGCGCGCGTGATCGAGCTGTTGCCCGACATCGGGGTGCCCAGCCTGATCGTGGTCGGCGCCGACGACACGCCGTTCCTCGCCGCGTCCGACTACATGGCGGCAAAAATTCCCGGCGCACAAAAGGTCGTGATTCCCGCCGCCGGACACGCCGTCAACATCGATCAGCCGCAGGCTTTTGTTGACGCGGTGGTGCCTTTCCTGAAGAACTTGCCGGCATAGGCAGAAGGATCCCAGGCAATGAAGCGTGCGATGGTGGTTGCGGGCACAATGTTGCTGTCGATGTCCGCGCAGGCCGAGCCGTTCGGTGCGCCGCCAGCGCGCCAGCCCTTCGTCACGACCTTGTCGAACAACACGCCGCTCGCCTTCGGCATGGATGCCGAGCAGACCTCGCGCGCCCTGGGGCAGACGCTGCAATATGTGCGTGGACGCCCCGGCAACGAGATCTATCTCGCGCTCCGCAACATCGGCGGCAGCGGGCTGATCCCCTACCGCCACCGCCTGTTCCTGCAGTTCCGCCACGGACGGCTGGCGGGATGGAAGGAGGATTACGGCGAGAACTGGATGTGGGAGTAGTGGTGGCTGTTCATGACGCAAAGAGACCGTATCCGCGTTGTCGTGCACTGAAGTTGCCACGTCGTCATGGCCGGGCTTGTCCCGGCCATCCATGATCTTTCGCGCGACACCGAGAACGTGGATGCCCGGGACATAGGCGAGCGAAGCGACGCCGTCCTTCAGACGGCTATGCCCGGGCATGACGAGTTCGCGGAGCCGACAGAATTCTCAGTCGACAACCAACCAAGAAGGACAACCCGCGTGGGACAAGACATCAAGCTGACGGCTTCCGACAATTTCCAGCTCAGCGCCTATCGCGCCGATCCCGTGGGCACGCCGAAGGGCGCGGTGGTGGTGATCCAGGAGATCTTCGGGGTCAATCACCACATCCGCTCGGTCTGCGACCGCCTCGCCAAAGAAGGCTATGTCGCGATCGCGCCGTCGATCTTCGACCGCACCACTCCGAACTTCCAGTCCGGCTATACGCCCGACGAGATCGCCGAGGCACGCAAGTTCGTCGCCAATCCGGACTGGGCCGCGATGCTGCGCGACACCCAGGCCGCGATCGATGCGGTGAAGACCGTCGGCCCGGTCGGCATCATCGGCTTCTGTCTCGGCGGCAGCGTCGCTTTCGTCGCCGCGACGCGATTGACCGGCCTGAAGGCCGCGATCGGCTATTACGGCGGCGCCGTCGTGCGCTTTGCCGATGAAAAGCCGAAAGTGCCGACGCAGCTGCATTTCGGCGAGAAGGACGCCGGCATCCCGCTGACCGATGTCGAGACGGTCAAGGCGAAGCGACCGGACGTCGAGGTCTTCGTCTATCCCGGCGCCCAGCACGGCTTCCATTGCGACGAGCGGCCGAGCTACGACAAGGCGAGTTCCGACATCGCCTGGCCGCGCAGCATGGAATTTTTCGCGAAGCATTTGCAGAAGTAGCGCCTGACGTCATGCGCGGGCTTGACCCGCGCATCCATCAAGCGAAGCTTTGCCCATGTCGATGGATTGCCGGGTCAAGCCCGGCAATGACACCTCGGAAATCGGGTGGCTGCAGCCTGACACCCGGCGATAGAGCTGGCCGAACACGCCAACTCACGCCGGGAGATTGTCATGCAGCAGGCCAATACGAACATCGTCATCCGCAATCCGTTCGGAACCATGGACGTTCCGGCGCCGAACGATCGAGACGTCATGGACTATGCCGCAACGGCAACGCTTGCCGGCGATGCGGCCGATCTCAACGCGGCGGCGTGGGCTTCCATCGCGACGCCGTCCGATCGGCTCGAAGGCGTCTGGGCCAGCCGCTGGAATGGCGGTGCGGATCCGACGATCGCCGGCGATACGCCGGAAGCCTGGAAGGACGGACGCGCGGACGTGCGGGTTGCCGGCGAGCGAATCTATCTGCGCTTTGACTGGGACCATGGCCGCCGGCACGGGCTGATCGACGCTGCGCGCGAGGGCTCGCGGCTGGTCGGCAAATACATCAACCTGACCAATCCCGCGATCATGCGGCCGTGGGTCGGGCGCGTGGTCGATGCCGACAGGATCGACGGATGTTTTCCGAACGGGCGGCTGGATTTCAGGCGGTGAGCTAGAACCAGCGCTCGCCGACGAACACGGTGTCGCCCGGCGCCAGGGGAGTGCCGAGCGGCACGACGGCGCGCATGGAGCCGCCGTTCTCGGTGTGCGTGACGGTGACCACATCGCGCTTGGCGCGCGGCGAGAAGCCGCCGGCGATGGCGACGGCGCTTTCGACCGTCATGTTCGGCACGTAGGGATATTGGCCGGGCGCGGAGACTTCGCCGAGGATGAAGAACGGACGGTAGGTGTCGATCTCGACGGCGACCGAGGGTTCGCGGATGTAGCCGTTGCGCAGGCGCGCGGCGATCTCGCCGGCGAGCCCTGCGGTGGTGCGGCCGCGCGCAGGCACCGCGCCGATCAGCGGCATGGTGATGGAGCCGCCGGCATCGATGGCGTAGCTGTTGGTGAGACCTTCCTGGCCGTAGACCACGACGCGGAGCTTGTCGCCGGCATCGAGGTGGTAGGACGCGTCGTAGCGCACCGGCCCCGCCATCGGCCCGGCGTAGCCGACCGGCATCGGCGCGGGCGCAGAGGCGAAGGAGTTGCTGAGCGCGGCGATGGCACCGCCGCCGCTGTTGGCAACGACGACGGGCGGCGCTCCGTAGGGCTGGCCATAGGCCATGGAGTCGAGATCGGGGCGGGGCTGGACCATCGCGACAGGGCCGGCGGTCTGCATGCAGCCGCCCAGGGCCAGCGCGGCGGACGCTGCCAAGATCGACCATCGAAACGCGCGTGCAACCGGCACAGGACCCATCCCTCGAAACGAGATGCCCCAGTGATGCACCGGTTATGGTTAATAAAGGGTTGAGGGGCGATAAGGCGCGGTGCGCCCCTCTCCCGCTTGCGGGAGAGGGCTGGGGAGAGGGTATTTCCGCGATGGGATACTCGCCCAGAGGATAGAACCCTCACCCGCATTGCATCTCCGATGCAATGCGACCTCTCCCGCAAGCGGGAGAGGTGCACCGAGTTCGTGGCGAGTTTACGCGCTCACGCCGACGCCGATGGGACAGGACACGCCGGTGCCGCCGAGGCCGCAATAGCCGGCGGGATTCTTCGCCAGATATTGCTGATGGTAATCCTCGGCGAAATAGAACTCGCCGGCCGGCGCGACCTCGGTGGTGATGGCGCCGAGACGTTTCGCTGCAAGCGCCTTCTGATAGAGCGCCTTCGACTCCTCGGCAGCCTTCTTCTGCGCATCGCCATAAGTGTAGATCGCGCTTCGATACTGCGTGCCGACGTCGTTGCCCTGGCGCATGCCCTGCGTCGGATTGTGGCTCTCCCAGAACGTCTTCAACAGGCGCTCATAGGAGATCTTCTTCGGATCGAACACGACCAGCACCACTTCGGTGTGGCCGGTGCGGCCCGAACAAGTCTCTTCATAGGTCGGGTTCGGCGTGTGACCGCCGGCATAGCCGACGGCGGTCGTATAGATGCCGTCGCCGAGCTCCCAGAACTTGCGCTCGGCGCCCCAGAAGCAGCCGAGGCCGAACACCGCCTGCTCGAGGCCGGCAGGATAAGGCGGCTTCAACGTGTTGCCGTTGACGAAATGGAAGGTCGCGGTCGGAATGGCTTGCGCACGGCCCGGCAGCGCTTCCGCTGCGCTCGGCAATGCGGTGGTCTTGCGCATGAACAGCATGATGGGTCTCCGCAACGAGCGGTTCGTCGCGTGAGCCAGTTGCTCAGGCGGCGCGCTCGCGATCAGGTGGGAATATAGGTGTCTACGCAGGAACCGGCAGCGTTGTTACGCCGCGCTCGGCGCGATGCTCAATCCCGGCGGGAATTGAATGGTCAATCCCGGCGGGAATTGAAGGTCAATCCCGGGAATAGCCGATCAGCGGCTTGCGCGGCCGGAACAGCAGCATCAGCAGAATGCCGAGAATGCCGAGGACGGCGAACACCGGCTGGTCCAGCACGAGGCGGATCACCGAGGTCCAGAGCCAGGGCGCCTTGGCCTCGACCCAGGTCCGGAACGCGGTCTGGCTGGCCTGGTTGATGTCGTTCCAGAATTGGCCGAACCGGGTGAATTTGAGGGTCTGGTCGGCAACCCAGCGGGCGCCGTCATAGACCATGAAGATGAACCCGCCGGCCAGCAGCAACAGCCCGATCAGTCGAAAAAAGCCGCGGATCATGCCCCACCCTATACGGCCGTCCGATCGGACGCGCCCTGGAAATGCCGTCAGCCAATAGCCGCAAGGCGGCAGAAATTCAACCTCTTCAGGACGTTACGGCGCCCGTCCAGCCCGCTAAAGGGCGGTTTTCCAGCCCGGAAAGCGTTGACGGTGCCACAGACCCTCTCTATAAGGGCGCCAACTGGCGGCGGGCGCAATCCTGCCGCCGCTGTTCTTTGAGCAGTTGCAGGCTGTTTAGGCCTCATGTTCCGGGGACGGCCCAGCAACCGAACACCCTAAATCCGAGCGTCGATTCCGCGGTCAAGCAAGCCGGCGCTACCCGACCAAGACGCGACCGGTACCCGCAAAGGATATTGAGACCATGGCCAATACCACTTCCGCCAAGAAAGCGACGCGCAAGATCGCCCGCCGCACCGCCGTCAACAAGTCGCGCCGCACCCAGATGCGCGGCGCCGTGCGCACTGTCGAGGAAGCCATCGCGACCGGCGACCGCGCTGCCGCCGTCAAGGCGCTGGCGAATGCCGAGCCCGCGCTGATGCGTGCCGCGCAGCGCAACATCATTCACAAGAACAACGCCAGCCGCAAAGTCTCGCGCCTCACCGCGCAGATCGCCAAGCTCGCCAAGTAAGTTGCGACATCATCTGATCGGTTGATCCGGTCAGCACGACAAAGAGCCCGGCATCGCGCCGGGCTTTTTTGTTGCCCGTCATATTCACGCAACCATCCATCCGCGTCGCAATCTCCACGTGGAAGAATTGCCTCGTCCGCATTATGATGCGCTCCGTAGTTTTACTGCGGGAGTTTTTGCA
Source organism: Bradyrhizobium sp. KB893862 SZCCT0404 (assembly GCF_018130885.1). Taxonomy (NCBI): domain Bacteria; kingdom Pseudomonadati; phylum Pseudomonadota; class Alphaproteobacteria; order Hyphomicrobiales; family Nitrobacteraceae; genus Bradyrhizobium; species Bradyrhizobium sp. KB893862 SZCCT0404. The sequence continues at coordinate 491,644 of NZ_JAFCLT010000005.1, read as the reverse complement.
ACAGCGGAAACCCTCACACTGCGTTGCGAAAAACCCCTGCGGCGCGGGGCTAAGATGAATCCTGGCGGGCAGAAGTTCTGCACACCGTAGATTCACCGGAACACTACTGCCGGTGGAGTTACCCTCCGAAACGAGACTCAAAAAGCGATGTCTCGCTAATCACTTATCGACATAGCGATCACAAGCATTTGGAAAATTCCCCGGCGCGTCGCGCGCGTGACGCTTTTGTAAAAAATTTTTGGCGGCGAGCGAGAATTGTCACATGAGACGCGCCGTTTTCGAATCTGTGCACGAATCCAAAAACTTGCTTCGTAACCTGTGAACAAGTCCCGCGCGGCGTTAACGCTGGTCAAGTTTTTAGATGCCTCAAGTGTGAATCAATTTCGTTGCGAGTCTTTCCGCATAGTGTATTCCTTAAGTCGTCAGCGGCGCCCACGATCTTGAGACCAGCGCGGTATCGGAAACGGGGCGAGCGTGCAAATCGGCGGCGGTGTGCACGTTGGCGACGCATCAACAAGCGATAGTCGGTTCACAACCCACATCACGTGGGAACGGTAGATCTTTGTCTGAATGTCTCCAAGCAGGATGTTTCGCATCCTGCTCGCGCCAGGCGCAAACGAGAGACGTCGCGAAGCTACCCCGGCACGCATGAGGGCGAAGTCGAGCGGACGACACGTACACGGGCAGGCATCCGCGAGATCAATACGCCGCGGGTGACTTATGGACACGCAGGACCTTGTCGTGAGCAATCACGGCAGGACGGGGAGGTATCATGTCTTACGGACTCAACGCGGTATTGAAACACGTCTCCTACTCGAACGATGCCGGTTTAGATCAGTCCGACCTCCAGCCTCCCGCGTGTGACGGAGCGCAGAGTACGCGCTGACCTCGCGAACCCTCCATCTCTGACATCGCTGACCGGACGCGGCGTTCTCGCCGAACGGTCGAGCCATGCCTGACGATGGGGCTCGCTCTGAGGTCGCACCATGCCAGAAACCCTGATGGCAGGAACTCTGCATGGCGCTCACCACGCAACTAAATCTCTCAAGAGAAGTTTTTTGACGATGAATACATCGGAACAGGATCGCTGGTCGCGCGTGAAGAACCGGCTGCGCTCGAACGTTGGCGAAGACGTCTATACGAGCTGGTTTGCCCGCATGGATCTGGAAGGCGTGCAGGACGAGAGCGTGCGGCTCTCGGTTCCCACGCGCTTCCTGAAGAGCTGGATCCAGGCTCATTATGCCGAGCGCGTGCTGTCGTGCTGGCAGGCCGAGATGCCCGAAGTGCACCGCATCGACCTCACCGTTCGCTCCGCGGTGCGCCCGGTGGTGCAGCCGAAGGAAGCGCCCGCGCCGGTCGAGGCACGCCGCGTGCCGGCCCCCGAGCTGCGCTCCACCGCGACCGCGCCGGTCTCGGCCAATCATGATGCGCTCGGCGGCTCGCCGCTCGATCCGCGCCTGACCTTTGCGAGCTTCGTCGTCGGCCGCTCCAACACGCTGGCCCATGCGGCCGCGCGTCAGGTCGCCGAGGGTCGCCGCGGCGATCCCGTCATGTTCAACCCGCTCTACATCCATGCCGGCGTCGGCCTCGGCAAGACGCATCTGCTCCAGGCCGTGACCTGGGCCGGCAATTCCGGCAACGAACGCAAGGTGCTGTATCTCACCGCCGAGAAGTTCATGTACGGCTTCGTCGCCGCGCTGAAGACGCAGACGGCGCTCGCCTTCAAGGAAGCGCTGCGCGGCATCGACGTGCTCGTCATCGACGACCTGCAGTTCCTGCAGGGCAAGTCGACGCAGGCCGAGTTCTGTCACACGCTGAACGCGCTGATCGACGCCGGCCGCCAGGTCGTGATCGCGGCCGATCGCCCGCCGTCCGATCTCGAGAGCCTGGACGATCGCGTCCGCTCGCGGCTTGCCGGCGGCCTCGTGGTCGAGATGGGCTCGCTCGGCGAGGAGCTGCGCCACGGCATTCTCAAGTCGCGCGTCGCAGCCGCCCGCGCCCACCATGCAACCTTCGACGTGCCGGAGGAGGTGCTGCATTATCTCGCCCGCACCATCACCCATAACGGCCGCGATCTCGAAGGCGCCATCAACCGCCTGCTGGCGCATTCCAAGCTCAACAACCAGCCGGTGACGCTGGAGATGGCCGAGCGCGAGGTGCGCGACCTGGTCCGGCCGCAGGAGCCGAAGCGGATCAAGATCGAGGACATCCAGCGCGTCGTGGCACGGCAGTACAATGTCAGCCGCTCCGACCTGCTCTCCTCGCGCCGCACCGCCAACGTGGTCCGCCCGCGCCAGGTGGCGATGTACCTCGCCAAGACGCTGACCCTGCGCTCGCTGCCGGAGATCGGCCGCCGCTTCGGCGGACGCGACCACACCACGGTGCTGCACGCGGTCCGCAAGATCGAAGCGCTGGTCTCCAAGGACACCGCGCTGTCGGAGGAAGTGGAATCGCTGAAGCGCCAGCTTCAGGAATAAAGGCCTAGGCCTCCTGCCATTCTCCCGCCGCCCCGGCCACGCCTGGGCGGCGGTTTTCGTTCGGGCGGTAAATCGTGGGAATCGTGCGGAACTGCCCCCCGATCCCTTGAATCCGGGGGCCATCCGAGCCACCTTGCGCGACCCTGACGGCTTTGGTCATATCGGCTGGATGATCCGGCCTGTCGGGGTCATCGGTGCCGCGGCGGGCTTTTTGGGGCGCCCGGCTTTTCCAACGTTAGGTTTCCTTGGGGATCGGGCGAGTAGTGCAATGAAGGTTACGGTCGAACGCGCGCAACTCCTGAAGTCATTGGGCCATGTCCACCGCGTGGTCGAGCGCCGCAACACGATCCCGATCCTCGGCAACGTGCTGGTGCGGGCCGAGAATGCCAAATTGTCGCTGAAGGCGACCGACCTCGACCTCGAGGTGACCGAAACGCTGGCGGCGGAAACCGCGACCGCCGGGTCCACCACCGTGCCGGCGCACATGTTCTACGACATCGTGCGCAAGCTGCCCGACGGCTCGCAGATCGTGCTGGAAGCCGACGGCGACCGCGCCGTGCTGGCGATCCGCGCCGGCCGCTCGCGCTTCACGCTGCAGACGCTGCCGGAGAACGATTTCCCGGACCTGGCCGCCGGCGACATGTCGCATTCGTTCTCGCTCGCCGCCAAGGACATCAAGCGGCTGATCGACCGCACCCAGTTCGCGATCTCGACGGAAGAGACGCGCTACTATCTCAACGGCATCTATCTGCACGCCGCCGGCACCGCGAAGGCCGCGACCCTGCGCGGCGTTGCCACCGACGGCCATCGCCTCGCCCAGCTCGACCTCGTGCAGCCCAAGGGCGCCGAGGGCATGCCCGGCGTGATCGTGCCGCGCAAGACGGTCGGCGAGGTGCAGCGCCTGATCGAGGACACCGACGCCGAGATGACGATCGAGCTGTCGCAGGCCAAGATCCGCTTCACCATCGGCAACGTCGTGCTGACCTCGAAGCTGATCGACGGCACCTTCCCGGACTACGGCCGCGTCATTCCGCAGGGCAACGACAAGGAGCTCGTCGTCGACAAGAAGGATTTCGAGAACGCGGTCGATCGCGTCTCCACCATCTCCAGCGAGCGCGGCCGTGCGGTAAAACTGTCGCTGTCGGCGGGCAAGCTGGTGCTGTCGGTGACTAACCCGGATTCCGGCAGCGCGACCGAAGAGCTCGAGGTCGAATACGCCTCCGACGCCCTCGATATCGGCTTCAACTCCCGCTATCTGCTCGACATCGCCGCCCAGATCGAAGGCGACGTCGCAACGCTCAGGCTCGCCGATCCCGGCTCGCCGACCCTGGTGCAGGACAAGGACGACAAGAGCGCACTGTACGTGCTGATGCCGATGCGGGTGTGACGATATTTCTCCTCTCGTCATGGCCGGGCTTGACCCGGCCATCCATCGAACCAGATGACCTATTGGGTGTACATCCTAGCCAGCAAGCCCGGTGGAACACTCTACATTGGCGTCACCAATAATCTGATCAGACGCGTCTACGAGCACCGTGAAGGCCTGGCGGACGGCTTCACCAAACGCTACGGGGTGAAGACCCTGGTTTATTTCGAGGCACACGACACGATCGCCGCTGCCATCCAGCGCGAAAAGAACATGAAGCACTGGTCGCGCGAGTGGAAGATCGATCTGATCGTGAAGAGCAATCCCGCGTGGCAAGACTTATATGATGAAATTGCCCGCTGACGCGGGCGATGGATTGCCGGGTCAAGCCCGGCAATGACAAGGCAACATGACCCCCTCCCGCATTCATCGCCTGACGCTGACGCATTTTCGCAATTATCGGGCGGCGGGGCTCGAGACGGCGGCTGACATGGTGGCACTGGTCGGGCCGAACGGGGCGGGCAAGACCAATTGCATCGAGGCGATCTCGTTCCTGTCGCCGGGCCGGGGCCTGCGGCGCGCCACGCTGGAGGACGTCGCGGACAACCAGGGCGACGGCTCCTGGGCGGTGTCGGCGCAGGTCGAGGGCGCGCTGGGGCTGGCGACGCTCGGCACCGGCATCGAGCCGCCGCGCGCGGACAGCCCGGTGAGCCGGCGCGTCCGCATCGACCGCGAGCCCGTGAATTCCGCGGCCAGCTTCGGCGACCACATCCGCATGGTGTGGCTGACGCCGGCGATGGACGGGCTGTTCATGGGCACGGCCTCCGAGCGGCGGCGCTTCTTCGACCGCCTGGTGCTTGCCATCGACAGCGATCATTCCAGCCGCATCAACGCGCTCGAACGCTCCCTGCGCTCGCGCAACCGCCTGCTTGAGACCCGCAATTACGACGACCATTGGTGCGACGCGATCGAGCGCGAGACCGCCGAGCTTGCCGTCGCGGTCGCCGCCACACGCGGCCAGACCGCCGCGCGCCTGACCGGCATGCTCAACGCGCGCGCGCAAGCCTCCGCGTTTCCGTCCGCGCACATCGCGCTCGACGGCTGGATGGAGAACGCGCTGCTGAGCGAGACCGCGACGTCGGTCGAGGACCGCTACCGCCAGATCCTGCGCGACAACCGCGCGCGCGATGCGATCGCCGGCCGCACCACCGACGGCCCGCATCTCACCGATCTCCAGGTCGTCTATGCGCCGAAGAGCATGCCCGCGCGCGACGCGTCCACCGGCGAGCAGAAGGCGCTGCTGATCGGCCTCGTGCTGGCGCACGCCACGCTGGTCGCGGAGATGACCGGCATCGTGCCGCTGCTGCTGCTCGACGAGGTCGTCGCCCATCTCGATCCCAACAGGCGCGCTGCGCTGTTCGACGAGCTGCGCAAGCTCGGCGCGCAGGTGTGGCTGACCGGCGCGGACCCGGCTGCGTTTGCCGAGATCGGCGCGGGCGGCGAAGTCTTTGACGTCGAGAGCGGACGGGTTTCGGCGCGGCGCTAGACTTCGCATTGAACCCGAGCGTTTTCCGTCGCGACTAGCTGCCAGAGGCCGCGCCGACGGTGTCGCAGCCGTTGCTATCGCGACGTCCTTGAAGCGCGCGATTCCCTTGGAGAGTGACAATGCGAACGGTAAGGACCGGGGCGCACGCCCCGGCACGATGGCGGGCGTTTGCGTGCGGCCTCGCTTTCCTCGGCATCTGCATGTTCGCGGCAAGCAGCAGCGCCCTGGCGCCGCATCTGTCGGCGCTATTCTCGGGCGAGCTCACGCCGGATCCCGAGGCCAAGCTGCCCGCGCCGACCCGTTTCAGCTACAGGGGCACCCACACCACCGTGGTGAGCGGCATCGAGGCTCCGCTCCGCACGAGGCTCGAGGCCACCGTGCCGGCCGAGCTCGGCGACGTGCTCGCCTTCTACCGCACCCAACTCGGCAAGCTCGGCTGGCAGGAGACGCATGACGGCGCGGTGATCGCCGCCGACCGCGTGCAGCTCGCGTTCGCCTCGCCGCTGGGACCGGCGCTGCTGGAGCTCCAGCGCAAGGACGGCAGCACCGCGGTCGAGCTCGTGCAGAAGAATGCGGACACGGCGACGAAGGCGAACGTCATGCCCGAACCCGGCCAGGCCAAGGTGGTGTTCAGCAATATCGCCGAGACGGACGCCGTGCTCACGATCGATGCGCGGACCGTCACGCGGGCCCGCGGCACCAATGCCGTCGCGCTGGATCTGCCGCCCGGCAAATATCCTTACGAGGTGACCGTGCCGGGCCATCCGGCCCAGGCCAACACCCTCGTCATTGCCGCCGGCGATACCTGGGAGCTCACGGTGGGACGCGACGGCGACGCGTGGTCACCGCTTCACCTGTATTGAGCCTCCCGCGACCGCCCCCTACCCGGTTGAACCTGCCCGGTTCCTGCCGCGACTTCTGATCTGAGGCCGCGCCGACGGTGTCGCTGCCTGCGAATGCGCGAGGGATCGACCCCGCGCGAAATCCAGGAGTTTTGCGATGGCGATGATCAAGCGCGGGACGCAGGTCCCGGCTCGCTGGCGGCTGCTTGCCTGCGGGCTTTTCCTGATGGCGAGCTGCTCGATTGCGGCCGCCGCGGACGAGGGCATCGTCGACGTCCATGCGCTGCCGCAGCTCGAGGGCGCCGTGGAGGACACCTCGCGCCCCGATCCCTATCGCGTCGAATATCGCATGCCGACGCCGGAATCGGTGACGTCGCCCGCGGTGAAGAAGATGCTCAGCGCGGCCGGCTGGGTGCCCTATCTGCGCCCGCTGGAGGAGAAGAGCACCACGCTGAATTTCAAGAAGGGACGACAGGGCCTGTCCGTGCATTTCACGCAAGCGCTCGGCCGGCCCGACCAGTCCGTGGTCTATTACTCGACCGACCGGATCTACGGCAACGTGCCGTTCCCCGACGGCGCGAGCGAGATCATGTTCGACGGCACGCGGCCCTATCTCGGCTGCATCGCCGCGACCGCGCTCGATGCGACGGCGGACTTCTACAAGAGCCAGATGGATGCGATCGGCTGGCAGAAGCTCACGCCGGACACGGCGGCGCGCTGGACCACGAGCCTGGACGAGACCGTCCCGAACGGCGTGCGCGCGTTCTACGCCCATCCCGACAGCGAGGTCACCGGCTTCTACAGGCAGAAGCCCGTCATGCTGACGCTGACGCGCCGAGACGACGGCCGCACCAATGTCGACATCCGCGTCGCGCCCTTCGCGTTGCCCGCCGACCTCAAGGCCGACAGCGATCTGGCCGGCCTGCCGCGGCCGAATCCGACCAAGTCGGCCAAAAGCCTCGGCGGCGCGTCGTCCGCCAAGCGCGAAATGTCGGCCGCGGTGATGGCCGATCTGCCCGCCGTGCTCGCCTTCTACCATCGTGAGCTCGCTGCGCGCGGCTGGCAGGAGAACGGCAGCGTACCGCTCGCCGCCGGCGACGAGGTCGCCATCAAGGTCTCCAACGCCGAGGAAACCGGCGTGCTGCGGATCGGCCGCAAATATGATTTCACCATGGTCAGCATGGCGACCCAGCTGACGGAAGCCGCGCTTGCGGCCCGGCTCAAGGCCAAGAAGGAAGCCGACGAGCGTTTCTTCAAGGACGCCGAGATCGCGGCCAAGCAGGTCATCGCTGCCGACGAGGCACGCCGCAAGGTGCAGGCAGCCGCGCTGTCCGATGCGCCGCTCAATGCGCTCGCCGACAGCAAGACCCCGGTGCCGCTGCCGGAGAACGCCGAAGGCGTGAAGTTCGAAGGCGGCGACGGCAGCCTCGAATTCTCGTCCGCCTCGAGCGTGAAGGCGCTGACCGCGTTCTACCGGGCCTCGCTGAAGCCGATGGGCTGGAACGAGCGGCCCTCGGTCATCAACCAGCCCAACATGGCGATGCTGGAGTTTGCCAAGAGCGGCAAATCGATCTCCTTCACGGTGATGCAGATGGGCCCCAAGGTGCGGGTCAGCGCCGAGGGATCGGGCCTCAAAATGGCCGTCGCCAAGCCTGCGGTCGACAAGCCTGCGGAGGTGCAGGCCAAATCGTCCGAACCGCTCAAGCCCGACACAGAGTCCCAATTGCCCGTGCCGACGCAGCGCTCGTCCACCTCGCTCGCCACCACCAAGCTGCCGGGCACGGAGATGCCGTTCCGCCGCGAGCTGGAAGCGAGCGTCCCGGCACCGCTCGGCGATGTGCTGGCGTTCTACCGCACCGAGCTCGGAAAGCTCGGCTGGCAGGAAAAGACCGACGGCGCGGCCGTGTCCGCGGAGCGCGCGCAGATCGACTTCACTTCGCCGCAAGGCCCGGCCGTGCTCAAGCTCGGCCGCGCGAAGGGCGAGACCACGGTCAACCTCGCACAGAAGAATCCGGAGGCCGCGACCAAGGCCGACATCATGCCGAAGCCCGGCCAGGCCCGGGTGATGTTCGGCAATATCGGGCCGAAGGAAGCCTCGCTCACGATCAACAAGCAGACCATCAAGATCGCGGCCGGCGCCGGCGGGCCGCAATCGCCGAAAGGCCCGATGCTCGACCTCGCGCCCGGCACCTACCAGTACGCGCTGCGCACGCCCGGACGTCCGGCCCGCAGCGAGACCCTCACGGTCGCCGCCGGCGATGCCTGGGGCCTGATGGTGGGCCCGAGCGGCGACGTGCTGCCGTTGCAGATGTACTGAACCCGCCGACTGTGCCTGTACCGGCCAGGTTGAACCTGTCCGGTTCGCGGGGCGACTAGTGATGGCGGCGGCGACCGTGTCGCAGCCACTGCCTTGCGCGAGGAGCGCGAGGCGCGACATCCCTGGAGAGTGGATATGACGACGGCAAGGCTCGGGACGAAGGTCCCGGCGCGATGGCGGCTGTTGGCGTGCGGCCTCTTGCTTCTTGCAAGCTGCTCGCAGGAGCCGCTGACCGCAGCAGACCCCCACGCCGACATGCCGGTGCCGAAGCGATCCAGCCACGGAAATTTCGGCACCACCAAGGTGGACGGCATCGAAGTCCCGCTCCGGCTCGAAGTCAAAGCCCAGGTGCCCGCAGAGCTCAGCGACGTACTCGCCTTCTACCGCGCAGAGCTCGGAAAGCGCGGGTGGCAGGAACAGCCTGAGGGCGCGATGGTCGCCGCCGATCGCGCTCGGCTCACCTTCGCCTCCCCAAAGGGGCCGGGCACGCTGAAGCTTGGCCGCGCCAAGGGCGAGACCACGATCGAGCTGGTGCAGCGGAATACCGAGGCCGCGGCCAAGGCCAACTTCCTGCCGATGCCAGGACAGGCGCGGCTGATCTTCGGCTATCTTGTGCCTGATGTGGCCTCGCTGACGATCAACGATCAAACCATCGAGATCGCAGGCGGCGTCAATCACCCGCAGATGCTGGATCTGCCGCCCGGCACATATCCCTATGCGCTGCAGGTGTCCGGCCATCGGCTGCGCTCCGACACCATCACCGTGGCCGCAGGCGAGACCTGGTCGCTCAGGTTCGATGACGACGACAGGAAATCGGACCAGATCTACTGAGCCCGGCGCCCTGTTTCCGGGCACTCCGGAACAGCCCTCCGCACCCCGCAAAATCCACGCCTTCGAGGAGGCGAAACTGCCTCTCGAATCGGCCTTTTTGCAGGGCCCGAAATCGGCCTCCGGACGCCTTGAAAACCGGCCCAAAAACCCCATTTAGTCAAAGGGTTGCTGGGAGATACTTTGCGCTAGGCGCAAGCCCTCTTTCGTGGCACAAATAGCTCGCAAATCAGCGCCTTTTGCGCCGTTGATTCGGGCGACATTTCGAAGGCCTCTCATGACAGAACCTGCTCGGCAGCCCGCTGCCGAAAACGAGCCCTCCAATCCGAGCGAATACGGTGCGGAATCGATCCGCGTGCTCAAGGGTCTCGATGCCGTCCGCAAGCGCCCCGGCATGTATATCGGCGACACCGACGACGGCTCGGGCCTGCACCACATGGTGTACGAGGTCGTCGACAACGCGATCGACGAAGCGCTGGCGGGCCACGCCACGCGCGTCGATGTCGTGCTCAACGCCGACAATTCCGTCACCGTGCGCGACGACGGCCGCGGCATTCCCGTCGACATCCACAAGGGCGAAGGCATCTCGGCGGCCGAGGTCATCATGACCCAACTCCACGCCGGCGGTAAGTTCGACCAGAACTCCTACAAGGTTTCCGGCGGTCTGCACGGCGTCGGCGTCTCCGTCGTCAACGCGCTGTCGAGCAAGCTCGGCTTGCGCATCTGGCGCGACGACAAGGAGCACTACATCGAGTTCGCCCATGGCGATGCGGTCGCACCGCTGAAGGTGGTCGGCGACGCGCCGGGCCGGCGCGGCACCGAGGTGACGTTCCTCGCCTCGACCGAGACGTTCAAGAACGTCGAATATGATTTCGCCACGCTCGAGCATCGCCTGCGCGAGCTCGCCTTCCTCAATTCCGGCGTCAACATCATCCTCTCCGACATGCGCCATGCGGTCGAGAAGCGCGAGGAGATGCACTATTCCGGCGGCGTCGAGGAGTTCGTCAAATATCTCGACCGCAACAAGAAGGCGCTGGTGCCCGCGCCGATCATGGTGCGATCGGAAGCCAACGGCATCGGCGTCGAGGCCGCTCTGTGGTGGAACGACAGCTACCACGAGAACGTGCTGTGCTTCACCAACAACATCCCGCAGCGTGACGGCGGCACCCATCTCGCCGGCTTCCGCGGCGCGCTGACGCGCCAGGTCAACGGCTACGCCGAGGCCAACGCGAAGAAGGAAAAGATCGCGCTGACCGGCGACGATTGCCGCGAAGGCCTGACGGCCGTGCTGTCGGTGAAGGTGCCGGACCCGAAGTTTTCGTCGCAGACCAAGGACAAGCTGGTGTCCTCGGAAGTGCGTCCCGTGGTCGAGAACGTCCTCAACGAGGCGCTCCAGGCCTGGTTCGAGGAGCACCCGAGCGAAGCCAAGATGATCGTCGGCAAGGTGATCCAGGCCGCCGCCGCCCGCGAAGCCGCCCGAAAGGCACGCGAGCTGACGCGCAAGAGCCCGCTCTCGGTCTCCTCGCTGCCCGGCAAGCTCGCCGACTGCCAGGAAAAGGATCCGGCCAAGTCAGAACTCTTCATCGTCGAGGGTGACTCGGCAGGCGGCAGCGCCAAGCAGGGCCGCAACCGCGAATTCCAGGCCGTGCTGCCGCTGCGCGGCAAGATCCTCAACGTCGAGCGCGTCCGCCCGGACAAGATGCTGTCGTCCGAGCAGATCGGCACGCTGATCACCGCGCTCGGCACCGGCATCAGCGATGAGTTCTCGGTCGACAAGCTGCGTTATCACAAGATCATCGTGATGACGGACGCCGACGTCGACGGCGCCCACATCCGCACGCTGCTGCTCACCTTCTTCTACCGGCAGATGCGCGACATCATCGACGGCGGCTATCTCTATATCGCCCAGCCGCCGCTCTATAAGGTCAGCAGAGGCAAGTCCGAGCAGTACCTGAAGGACGAGCGGGCGCTGGAAGATTATCTGATCGACGCCGGTCTCGACGACTGCGTCTACATCCCCGGCAACGGCGGCGACCGCTCGGGGCGCGACCTGCGCGCGCTGGTGGACGATGCCCGCGTGGTCCGCAGCATCCTGCGCAATCTGCACAGCCGCTATAACCGCAAGGTGGTCGAGCAGGCCGCGATCACCGGCGTGCTGAACAAGTCGGTTTACGGCAACCCCGAGAACGCCACGGCCGCCGCGCAGTACATCGCGACCCGGCTGGACAGCCAGGCCGAGGAGGTCGAGCGCGGCTGGGTCGGCCAGTTCGTCGAGGGCCAGGGTTTCCTGTTCGAGCGCACCGTGCGTGGCGTCAAGGAAGCCGCCATCATCGACGACGCGCTGCTCGGCTCGGCCGAAGCCCGCAAGCTCGACGAGTACGCATCCAAGCTCCAGGACGTCTACGCCCGCTCCGGCAAGCTGCGGCGCAAGGACTCTGAGCACGTGGTGCACGGTCCGTCCGACCTGTTCGAGGCGGTCACCGATTCCGGCCGCAAGGGCATCACGCTGCAGCGCTACAAAGGCCTCGGCGAGATGAACCCGGAGCAGCTGTGGGAGACCACGCTCGACACCGAGGTGCGCTCGCTGCTGCAGGTGAAGGTCAAGGAGGTCGACGAGGCCGATGACATCTTCACCAAGCTGATGGGCGACGTGGTCGAGCCGCGTCGCGACTTCATCCAGGAACATTCGCTCAGCGCGACGATCGATATCTGAGATCGGCTGGATTTGGGCGCGCCATCGCCAAGCACTCGCTGCAACCTCTCCCGCTTGCGGGGGAGGTCGCGCCGAAGGCGCGGGTGGGGGCTTTCTCCTCTAGGGGATGTCCTCCGCATATTTCGGCAATCCCACTGCGGAAGCACCCTCTCCCCTGCCCTCCCCCGCAAGCGGGGGAGGGGGCGCACCGCCTTCAAGGCAACACCTCCCCCTGAACCTCCCCACCTGCCATCGCGACAAAATGGCGTAGCCGGCACCGGGAGAGGTCCGAACGCATGTTGTCGACTTTAGCTGGCCAGCGCCAAATGTACGTTCAGCAGGCCTTCGAACTGGCCGAGCTGTTCGGCTTCGAGACCCGCAACAAATACCGCATCCGCGATGAGAACGGTCGCGATCTGCTCTATGCGGCTGAACAGCAAAAGGGACTTCTCGGTTTCCTGTGGCGCCAGGCATTTGGGCATTGGCGCTCTTTCGAGATCCATTTCTTCGACAACACCCGGCAGCCGGTCATGCGCGGGGTTCATCCCTTCCGCTGGTTCTTTCAGTGCCTGGAGCTGCATTCGCGCGACGGCCGCCTCATCGGAACCATCGAGCGTCAGTTTTCGATTCTCACCAAGAGCTTCCATGTGATCGATGCGCAGGGGAGAGTGGTGCTTGAGGTCAGTTCGCCATTTTGGCGCGTGTGGACGTTTCCGTTCATGCGCGGAGCGCAAGAGCGCGCGCGCGTCGCGAAAAAATGGTCTGGCCTCGGCTCTGAACTGTTTACAGACCGCGACAGTTTTCTCGTGGAATATTTGGAACCCGGCCTGACCGAAGATGAGCGAGCGCTGGTTCTCGCAGCTGCGATCTACATCGATCTCATGTTCTTCGAAGTCAAAGGCGAGGGCGGCGCGATCAATTGGCTGCGCAATTGAAGCGCCTCGCGGCAACATCAGACGTCCCCTGAACCTCGCCAGTCGCCATCGCGACGAAACGGCATGACCCCGCAAGGCCAATTCCGGCCGGGGAGTGTCACGCCATGACCGCCTCTGCAACGACCAGTTCCGCCGTGCCATCCCGCCGTCTCGGGATCATCGGCAGCATCGTCGGCGTGCTGGCACTGATGGCGGCCGTGCTGCCGCACTGGGTCGTGCCGATGGTATTTCCGCCGCCGCCGGCGGATCAGGTCATCGTCGACACCGGGCATCGCATCAAGGACCGCGTGATGGCGCGGGTGAAGGGCGTCGAGTACCAGGCGCCGAAGATCGAAAAATCCGCAGGCCGAAGCTGGAGCGAAGCCGCGTCCGCCACCGCGATCTCGCTCGGCCTGCTCGCCATCCTGCTCTCGGTGCTCTCGCTGATCTCTAGGGAGGAGCGGCTCCTGGCCGGTGTCGCCGCCCTGCTCGGCACCGGCGCCATCGCGATCGAAATCTCCTTCGTCATGATCGGCGCGCTGATCCTGATCGCAATCCTCTACGTGGTCGGCAATATCGTCGGCCTGCTCTAGGGCCGCTGGCCACAAGCCCCCGTCCTCATCCTGAGGAGTCCGCTGAAAGCGGGCGCCTCGAAGGATGGCCGCAGGCGAGAGCCGGGCCTTTCATGGTTCTCCCGGCGGTGCGAAGCCGGTCCTCGTACCCGGCCAGCGCAATTGCTACCGCGCGCAATTCCCTATAGTTTCCGCCCGAAACAGGCCCCGCCCCACCCCATCAGGACAGCGAGAATCCATTTGGCGCCCATCCAGTACATCGTCGAGGGCGGTCACCGGCTCTCGGGCTCGATCGAGCCGTCCGGCAACAAGAATTCGGCGCTGCCGATCATCGCCGCCGCCCTGCTCACCGAGCATCCGGTGACGCTGGAGAACGTGCCGCGGATTCGCGACACCGAGACGCTAGTCGAGCTGATCCGCTCCGTCGGCGCCGCGGCGGAATGGACCGCCCGCAACACGCTCCATATCCACGCCAAGAGCATCAGCGCGGCCGACCTCGACCCCGAGCTGTGCGTGCGCATCCGCGCCTCGATCCTGCTCGCCGGCCCCCTGCTCGCCCGCTGCGGCGAAGTGATGCTGCCGCCGCCCGGCGGCGACGTCATCGGCCGGCGGCGGCTCGACACCCATGTGCTGGCGCTCGAACAATTGGGCGCGAAGGTCACCGCGACCGACCGGCTCGAATTCCGCGCTGCCAAGCTCGCCGGCGCCGACGTGTTCCTGGACGAGCCCAGCGTCACCGCGACCGAGAACGCGCTGGTCGCGGCGGTCGCCGCCGACGGCGTCACCTATTTGCGCAACGCCGCCTCCGAGCCGCATGTGCAGGACCTCGCCAATTTCCTGGTCGCGCTCGGTGCGAAGATCGAGGGCATCGGCACCAACACCATGATCATCCATGGTCCCGCGACGCTCGGCGGCGCGACCTACCGGATCCAGCCCGACCATATCGAGGTCGGCTCGCTGATCGGCCTTGCCGCCGTGACGCGCTCGCCCTTGCGCATCACGCGCGCCGGCGTCGAGCATCTGCGCTCGATCCGCATGGGCTTCGAGCGTCTCGGCATCGTCTGCCGGGTCGAGGGTGACGATCTCATCGTGCCCTCCAACCAGACCTTGAAGATCCAGGACGATTTCGGCGGCCACGTGCCGAAGCTGGAAGACCAGCCCTGGCCCGCCTTCCCGGCCGACCTGATGTCGATCGCGATCGTCACGGCCACGCAATGCGAGGGCGTGATCCTGATGTTCGAGAAGATGTTCGAGTCCCGGATGTTCTTCGTCGACAAGCTGATCGCGATGGGCGCGCGTATCGTTCTCTGCGATCCTCATCGCGCCATCATCGCAGGTCCGAGCCGGCTGCACGGCGCGACCATGACCTCGCCCGACATCCGCGCCGGCATGGCGATGCTGCTCGCGGCGGTCTGCGCCGAAGGCACCTCCACCATCAACAACGCCGACCAGATCGAGCGCGGCTACGAGCGCATCGAGGAACGGCTGAACGCGCTGGGCGCGAAGATCAAGCGCGTGCCGGAGCGGAAGGGCTGATCTCCGGCTCCAATATGGAAACGGTCTCGTGCCCCGGACGCGGCGCAGCACGCAAGTGATGCGCCGCTGAACCGGGGCCCATGCTGCCGAAAGCTCCGAGCGTAGCTACCGGGTCCCGGCCCTGCGGAGCAGCGCCATAGCGTGTCGAAGACGCGCGTAAACGCGCTTTTTGGCGCTGCACCGCGTCCGGGACACGAGAGCACGGCATCGTAGGGTGGGCAAAGCGCAGCGTGCCCACCATTTTCAGACCGTGGGCACGGCGCTAGCGCGCCTTTGCCCACCCTACGATATCGAGCGAGCGCACAGAGCGCAGGCCATATTTTCTTGAAATTGGTTTCAAAGCCCGGACGCAGTTGAAGCTTTCCTCTCCCTTCTCCCCTTGCGGGAGAAGGTGGCATAGGCGGCCTACGGCCGCCGTTCTAAAGGACGCCGAAGCGGAGCTTCGGCGATGGCGCCGGATGAGGGGTTCTCTCCGCGTGCTCGAACTCCAAGATGAGTTCGCGGGTAGAGAACCCCTCACCCGTCTCGCCGCTACGCGGCGATCCACCCTCTCCCGCAAGGGGAGAGGGTCAGAGAGCACAGGCCATGTTTTCGTCGCTCGGCCGTGCTATGCACCCCGCCATGCTCGACACCGTCCAACAACATTCGCAGCCGCAAGCCGGCGTGCCACGGGGGCTTCTCGCCGAAGAGTTCGTCGAGACGCTGCGGCTGGCCGTGCCGATGATGCTGACGCAGCTCGGGCAGATCGCGATGATCACGACCGATCTCGCGATGATCGGCCATCTCGGCGAGAGCGCGGTCGCCGCGGCGGCGCTGGCGCATACGGTGTATTTCGTCAGCTTCACCTTCGGGCTTGGCTTGATGTCCGCGGTATCGCCACTGGCCGCGCAGGCGTTCGGCGCCGGCGATGTCCGGCGTATCCGCCGTTCCCTGCGCGTCGGACTGTGGGTCGCGCTGCTGATCTCGCTGCCGATGATGGCCTCGCCGCTCTATGGCGAGCAGATCCTGCTCGCGCTCGGCCAGGCGCCGCAATCGGCTGCGCTGGCGCAGCGCTATCTCAACGGTCTCGCCTGGGGCATCGCGCCGGCGCTCGGCTTCATCGCGCTGCGCAGCATGATGAGCGCGGTGAACCGGCCGCAGGCGCCGCTGTGGATCACGGTCGCCGCGATCCCGATCAACGCCGTGCTGGTCTATGCGCTGATCCACGGCCTGTTCGGCCTGCCGGAGCTCGGCCTGTTCGGCGCGGGGCTTGGGACCACGCTGGTCAATCTCGGCACCTTTCTCGCCGCGCTCGCCATCGCAGGGCTGCGCAAGCCGTTTTCCGACTATCGTCCGCTCGCCCATCTCTGGCGGATCGATTGGCCCCTGATGCGCCAGCTCGTCGCGGTCGGCGCGCCGATCTCGTTTTCGCTGCTGCTGGAATATGGCCTGTTCTCCTCGGCCGCGCTGCTGATGGGATTGATCTCGACCACGGCGCTCGCCGCGCACCAGATCGCGCTGCAGGTCACCGCCGTGCTGTTCATGGTGCCGCTGGGCATCGGCATGGCGGCGACGGTGCGCGTCGGCCATGCCTTCGGCCGCGGCGACATGATCGGCTTAAGGCGCGCGGGCCTGGTCGCGGCCGCGCTCGGGGTCGCCTTCGTCTCGACCCTGACCGTCGCCATCGTCCTCGGCCGCTACCAGCTCGGCCGGTTGTTTTTCGGCAGCGGCGAGGCCAGCGCGGCAACGGTCGAGCTGACCGCGACATTGCTGCTGGTCGGCGCCACCTTCTTCATCGCCGACGGCCTCCAGACCATCATGGGCGGCGCGCTGCGCGGCATCAACGACACCAGGATGACGCTGGTGTTCGCGGCAATCGGCTATTGGTGCGTCGCCTTTCCCGTCGCGTGGCTATTGGCTTTCAACGCCCATCTCGGCGCGGTCGGCGTCTGGATCGGATTCTCGGTCGGCTCGTTCGTCTATGCCGGCCTTCTGGTCTTGCGCTTCCGGATGCTGGCGCGCAGACTGGCGGGATGACCGGACAGGTTCGCGAAATCGCCCCCAATGTCGACGCCGGCGCGGTGCTGGCCGGCGCGCAGTTCATCGACGCGTTTCGCGTCGACATCGGTGCAGCGGCGGTCAACGCCCGCGAGGCCTGCACGCGGATGGTCTTGAACGAGCCGGGCTGGATCAGTGCGCTGGTGCGCCTGCGCAACATTCTCGTCACGCCATTCGGCCTGAAGAAATCGGGTGAAGGCGCGCCCGCGCCCGGCGGCCTGATCGGGCTGTTTCCAGTGTTGAGCGAGACGCCGGAGCGGCTGATCGCCGGCTTCAATGATTATCACCTCGATTTTCGCATTGTCGTGGACGTGGCCGGGGATGCACCGAGCCGCGAGGTCACATTGACCACGCTGGTGAAGACCAACAATCTTCTCGGTCGAACCTACCTCTTGATCATCACGCCGTTCCACAAGGTCGTGGCGCGCAGCATGATCGGGGGGATCGCGGAGCCGGTGCGATGACGCTGTCCGTCGACCTCTTCTACTCCTACCGCAGCCCCTTCAGCTATCTGGCGCTGCCCAAGACATTGAAGCTCGTCGCGGAGTATGACCTCGCGGTCAATCTGCGTCCGGTCTATCCGCTCGCGGTCCGCGTGCCCGGCTTTTTCAAGAAGGCCAGCCCGAACTTCATCCGCTACGTCGTGCTCGACAGCACGCGCGTGGCGCAGCACGAAGGCATTCCATTCCGCTTTCCGAGGCCCGATCCGATCGTGCAGGACAAGACGACGTTCGACGTCGCGGCCGAGCAGCCCTATATCCATCGCCTGACCCGGCTCGGCGCCATGGCGCAACTCGAGGGACGCTCACTCGCATTCACCGACGCGATCGCGCGCGTGCTGTGGGACGGTTCGGTCGCGGGCTGGAACGAGGGCGACCATCTCGCGCAAGCCGCCGGGAAGGCCGGCTTTGATCTTGCCGCCATGGACGCCGCGATCACTGCCGATCCCGATCGCTACGAGCAGGTGATCGCGGAGAACGAGAAGGACCACGCCGCGTCGGGCCATTGGGGCGTGCCGACCTTCGTGTTCGAGACCGAGCCGTTCTTCGGCCAGGACCGCATCGACCTCCTGGTCTGGCGCATGGCGGCGAAAGGGCTGGCGAGGCGGTAAAGCCCTGCTTCGCTCGAAAGCGCTTTAGCCCGCCGACGTGAACCGATATCTCCAGGCGCACGACTGAAACGTGGTGCCCCGATGCCGGCGGCGCCTTCGGAGGTCGCATGCATCTGGCAAAATTCTTCCACCGTCCGCCCGGCGACGACGATCGCGAGCTGATGCTGATCCCGGGTCGCGACCCCATGGTGATCGGCGTCCACATGAACTGGAAGGGCGATCCCGATTCGAACGAATTCCTGCGCAAGACATTTTCCGGCATCGCCGACGCGGCCTCGGCGTTTCGCCGTCACGTCGCCGATCTCGTCGCGGCCGGCTATGTCGAGACCGGCCACACCGATTACACGCTGCGCGACCTGCCGCCCGATCCACAAGCCAAGCCGGACTGGCAGAAGGGCCTGGACGAGCTGATGATCCTGGCGCTCGCCGCGCCGATGGACGAGCAGGCACGGCAGCTCGAGGCGCTCAGGGGCACGGCGGCGGAGCATGAGCCGCTCTATCTCTGGCATGCGGCGCGTCGCAGCTCCTCTGCCGAGGACGACGCGGCACGGACAGTGCGCCTCGCCGAGCAGGCGCGCGACACGCTGCTTGCACGGCGCGCCGCCGGACAGCCGCATTATGCGTGGTCCATCTACGAAGGCGATCTCGAAGGACGCATTCTGGAATTGCTGAGCGACGCCCAGCTCGAGGCCGGCAATCCCGACGCCGCGCTGAAGACGATCGAGCATCTGTGCAAGGTCGCACCGGACCAGGAGCGCATCATCAAGCGCGCCGAGCTGCTCTGCGGCTATT
Source organism: Bradyrhizobium sp. KB893862 SZCCT0404 (assembly GCF_018130885.1). Lineage (NCBI taxonomy): Bacteria > Pseudomonadati > Pseudomonadota > Alphaproteobacteria > Hyphomicrobiales > Nitrobacteraceae > Bradyrhizobium > Bradyrhizobium sp. KB893862 SZCCT0404. The sequence continues at coordinate 472,614 of NZ_JAFCLT010000005.1, read as the reverse complement.
TTCCCGAGCGGCAGGAGGAAGCCTTCGACGATGCCTATCAATGGTCGCGGTTCGGCGGCTACGAGGACATCATGGCGCTCCCCGGCTATGCCGAATATGAAGCACGGCGCAAGGCGACAAAATCCGCCAAAGGTTGGCGCTGGAAGCGCGGCACGCCCGCCAGCAAGGCCGATGTCAGCGCCGCCGAAGAGGCGCTCGGTGTCCGGCTGCCCCAAGACTATCGCAATTTCCTGCTGAAGCGCGGCGAGGCCGAGCTGCTGGTGCGGCTGCCGGAATCCTCCTCCGAGCTGCGCTTCTATGCACCTGGCGAGCTCGCCACCCAGCAGCGCAATGTGCTCGACTTCATCGCCCATTCCGAGGACGAGCTCGAAGAGGCCTGCGCCTATTTCCGAAAGGAGTACGGCGTGTCGCTGAAGCATCTGGTGCCGGTCGCCGAGCCCTCGCAACTCAGCCGCTGCCTGCTGCTCCATGTCGAGCCCGGCGAGCGCTATGGCCAATGCTTCCAGTGGGACCATGACGGCGCATGGGAGCTGGAGCAGGAGCAGCCGAGTTTTGAAATCGCGCTGAAGGCGCTGACGGATGGCATCGCGCAGCGCGATTCGACGCAGCTCGCGTTCTTCGATCTAAGCGCTTGATGGAATGAGGCGCGGCTGATCCTCCGAAGAAGGTGTGTTCCCTCCCCCCTTGCGGGGGAGGGCTAGGGAGGGGGGTAGCCCAGCAAAAGGTGCCGGTTGAAGCATCGAGGATGACTGCGCGACGGAGAGAGTCCCCGCGTGGTACCCCCCTCCCTGCCCCTCCCCCGCAAGGGGGGAGGGAACGGAGAGAGCGTCGCTGCCGGTCGAACGCGGTTCGGTTTCAATTCACAACGCTTCAGCCCGGTTCACTCCGCCACGCGCACCGACTTGTCGCTTGCGGCTTCCGACCATTCGCCGACGACGCGGTCGAGATCGCAGAGATTCTGGTGCATCTGCTCCAGCGAGAAGCCGAGCGCGAAGAAGCGTTCGGCGGTGTCGCCGGGCTGGCCGCGGATCAGGCCGTCCTGGCGGACCGACGCGACCGCCTCGGCGTAGTGCTGGAGCGCGACGTGGACGGGATGGATCGGCGGCGCGCCGGCGCCTTCGCGCAGCGCGCTGGCTGCCGAGCGCAGGAAGCGCGCGATCACGGTCGAGACCTCCGTGAGCGGGCCTGCGAGCCGCGTCTGCACCTCGGCCGGCAGCGGCACCACGGTGGCGCGGCCGATCATCACGACGTCGTGGCGCAGCCGCAGCACGGTGCGCAGCAACGGCCCGGTGTCGGGCCCGCTCGACAGCCGCACCGCGCGCTCGCGCTCGGCCTCGGCACCGATGGCATTCATGCCCACCATGGCCGTGCCGATACCGTCCTGGATCCGGTGCAGCGCGTCGTTGTCGCGGCCGCGCGTCAGGCCCGCGAGCAGCTCGGTGAAGGCATCGGCGATCAGCTCGAGCAATTGTGCCGCGGCGGCCCGGATCTGCCGCACCGCGCGCGAGGGCAGCACCAGGAACGAGACCAGCAAGCCGGTGATGGCGCCGACGCCCACTTCGCTGACACGGTCGATCGCCGAGGCCATGGGATCGGAGTGATGCATGGTCGGGACCAGCAGCACGATGATCGCGGTCACCGTCGCCGCGTTGAGGCTCGGGTTGATCGCGGCCACGAAGGCGAGCGGCGCGACCGCCAGCACCAGCAGCGCCAACAGGCCCACCTCGGTGGAATAAGGGATCAGGACCGCGATGGCGCCGCCATAGATGGCGCCGCCGATGGTGCCGAGCACGTAGTCGCGCGTCGCCTTCAACGAGCGGCCGACGCTCAACTGGGTCACGATCAGCGAGGTCAGCACCGCCCAGAGCGGCAGCAAGAGATGCAGCGCGGTGGCGATGGCATAGGCCGCGGTCGCGGCGACCGTGACCCGGATCGCGAGGCCCAACTGCGTGCGCCGCGCCCGGACCCGCTCGAACACCTTCCCTGCGAATGCCATGCTCGACTGTCCCGGTCCGATCCCAAATCACCAAAAGCATGGCTGATGCCCGCGGCCGCAAGGCCGCTTGAAAGGCCAAATCAGCCCGCCTAACTTGCGCGCCAAAACGAGGAAACACGATGGCCCACGAAACCGCAACGCTCGCCGCCTATGTCTTCAATCTGAAATACCAGGATATTCCGGCGGAGGTGCTGGAGCGCGCCAAGGTGCTGACGCTGGACTTCCTCGGCAGCGCCATCCGGGCGCGGCGCGAGGCGGAATCCACCCCGTCGATGCTGAAGATGCTGGAGGCGCTGGCGCTCGACACCAAGGGCGAGTCCACCGTGTTCGGCGACACCAAGACCTGGACCCCGGCGGTGGCGGCGCTGCTCAACGGCGCGCTCGGCCATTCCCTCGACTTCGACGACACCCACGCCGATTCCTCGCTGCATCCGAGCGCGCCGGTGGTTCCGGCCGCCTTCGCGGTCGGCGAGATGGTGGGCGCCTCGGGCCGCGACGTGCTGACCGCGATCGTCGCGGGCTATGAGGTGTGCTGCCGGCTCGGCAATGCGCTCGACCCGACCTCGCATTATGCGCGCGGCTTCCATCCGACCGCGACCGCCGGCACCTACGGCGCGGCGGCGGCCGCGGGCAAGCTGTTCGGCCTGTCCGAGACGCAGCTCGTCGCCGCGTTCGGCGTCTCCGGCAGCCAGGCCGCGGGCTCGCTGCAATTCCTGGTGAACGGCGCCTGGAACAAGCGCTACCAGGTCGGCGCCGCCGCGATGAACGGCGTGATCGCCGCAACGCTGGCACGCAACGATTTCGTCGGCGCGACGGAATCGGTCGAGGGCAAGCACGGCCTGCTCGCCGGCTACACCGACGATGCGCATCCCGACAAGGCGGTCGCCGGCCTCGGCAACACCTACGAGACCATGAAGATCGGCGTGAAGCCGTATCCGAGCTGCCGCTACACTCATGCCGCGATCGACGCGCTGATCGCGATGCGGCGCGAGCACAATCTGACGCCGGACCAGGTCAAGCGCGTCGAGATCGGCCTGCACCGCAACGGCATCACGCTGACCGGCGATGCCGCGACCAAGCGGCATCCGACGTCGATCGTCGGCGGCCAGTTCTCGATGTTCTTCACCGGCGCGCTCGCGCTCGATCAGGGCTCGTTCGGCTGGGACGATTACAACCGCCTTGGCGATGCCGCCATCGACGCGCTCGCCGACAAGTTCGACGTGGTGCAGGACGACCGGCTCGAGGTCGGCCGCACCCATCCGTTCGGCGCCCGCGTCAGCATCACCACCGACGACGGCGTACATGAGCGGCTCTATGCCGATCCCTCCGGAGAGGCGACCTCGTTCCCCGACGCGCAGGCGATGCAGCAGAAGTTCTTGACGCTGGCGCGTCCGGTGCTGAACGCGCGCGCGGAGAAATTCGCGGATGCAATCATGACGCTGGAGCGGTTCGATCGCGTGACGAAGGCGACGGAATTGGGGAGGTAGCAAATTCTCGCGGCGCAGACGGTGCACCCTCTCCCCTTGCCGGAGAGGGTGGCTCGCCGCGTAGCGGCGAGTCGGAGAGGGGTCTCTCTCCGCGGACACCTTCACAGAGTTGGGTTCGCGGACAGATACCCCTCATCCGGCGCTTCGCGCCACCTTCTCCCGCAAGAGGAGAAGAAAGAGCAGCGCTCCGCTCCTCTCAATCCGCACCCGCCATTTTCCCCTTCTCTCGTGTCGCGGCCACCACGTCGCGCACCAATTCGAACACGCCGTCCGCTTCCGGCGGGGTGTTCGGCGAGCGGCCCAACCGCACGATCACCAGTTTCTCCGACGGGATCACGATGGTGTATTGCCCGATCGTGCCCTTGGCGAAAAAGGCATCGCGCGGCCAGCCGTGATGGACGCGAAACTTCGCGCCAAAACTGTCGCCCTGGTTGGTCCAGAAGCCGGCGCCGATGCCGACCCATGCATTGGGCGTCGCCGTCGCCGAATAGTTCACCCAACCTTCGGGCAGGATGCGCTTGCCGCCGACAACGCCCTCGTTGAGGTAGAGCTGGCCGAAGCGCGCCCAGTCGAGTGCGGATGCGAGCATCTCGCCGGAGCCCTCGATCGTGCCTGCAGCGTCGAGCTGAAGCGTGACGTTGTTCATGCCGAGCGGCGCGAACAATTCGCGGCGCGCAAAGCGGAGCGCGTCAGCGGGCTTGCCGCCGGCGGCATCGCGGAGCAGATGCGCGAGGATGACGAAGTTGCCGTCGTGATAATTCCACACCGTGCCCGGCGCGGTCGCAAGCGGCGCGCGCTCGGCAAAGCTCGCCATATCGTCCTCGGCGTATTTCATGGTGTTGACCGGCTCGAGCACGGAGCCGAGCGAGGCCTGCAGCGAGCTGCCGAGCGCAAGGCCCGCGGTGTGACGCAGCAACTGGTCGACAGTGATCGCATGGCGCGGATCATCCGGATTTTGCCAGGCTGCGACGGGCGCGGGCCCGTCGAGCGTCAATTTACCCTGGCGCACGAGAATGCCCAGCAATGCAGACATCACCGACTTCGTCATGGAGAAGCCGAGCAGTTGCGTCTCCGGTCCGATGCCGTCGGCATAGCGCTCGGCAATGACGCGGCCGTCCTTCATGACGACGATGGCGCGGGTGCGGCGATAGGGCGGCTGCGCGGGCTCGGCGAAGGCGCGGTCGAGCGCGGCTGCCAGGACCTCGCTTTGCGGGGCCACGATCTTCGGACCGGCGATCTCGGGGAGCAACGTGGGCTGCTTATCGTCAGGCGGCAACGCAACGGCGGCGACCCCCTGGCCGTGCTCGAGCGCGCAACCAAGTCCTTCACGATAGACGGCATGGCTGCGGCCGATCCCGAACAGGGACACCGTGACATCCTTGTGCGTGCGATCGACTTGAAAATCCATCGCCCGGGTGAGCAGCCCCGCGCCCGGCATCGCGTCGATGGTCTCGGCGAGGTCGCGCACGGGATCGAGGCCGGAGACGAACACCTCCGAACAGAGCGTGTGGGCGATGAATCCAGTCGCAACCCTGGGCACGTCGCGGGCCCGCGCCATGCCGAACGCGAGGGCGGCACAGGCGATGGCGGTGGTGACAAGGAGGATCTTACGGCGACGGGTCACCGGCTTTTCTCCGGCTGCGGGGTGTGTGCCGGAGAGCGAGCCGGATGCGGGCGATACGCGCTCGCCGGATTTGGAAATCGGCCTCGTCGAAACTGATCGGGGCTAGTCGATTTCGAAATTCATAAACGATTCCAATGATATGGAAATCTAGACCGGATCGGCCTTGAGCCGCCGGTACTCCGTCGGCGTCACCCCGGTCACCGCCTTGAAGGCGCGGTTGAAGGGACCGAGCGACTGGAAGCCGGCGTCCATCGCGATGGTGATGACGGGAACCTCGGCTTGCGTGGGATCGGCGAGCGCGGCCTTGGCTTCCTCGATCCGGTGGTTGTTCAGGAACACATTGAAATTGCGATAGCCGAGCCGCTGGTTGATCAGCCGGCGCAGCCGGTATTCGGGAAGTTTCAGCCGGGTGGCCAATACGCCGATGGTGATGTTCTCCTGGCGGTAGATCCGCTCGTCCGCCATCAGGCGCATCAGGGCGTCGACGAGCTTTTGATCGGCGGAATCATCGGCCGCGGGCTGACTGAAAATAGTCGGCGGCGCAGGCTCCGCCGCGGCCTGAAACAGACCTGCGCCATCAACGCGCATCATGGCATAGACGATCGCCGCGACAGTGCAGGCGAGCACGCCGGCATTGATGGTTTCGGCGACGGCGCCGACGTGCTGGCCGGCGACGGCGATCTGGAGCACCGCATTCAGCCCGCCATAGAGCGCGATGGCGCAGACGATGAAGACACGAACGCGGCGGCGGCGCTCGACCAGGTCGGCCGGCCAGGAGGCGATCATCTGTCCGACCGCAAGGGCGATGAAACCCAGCACGATCAGATTGATCAGCGTCACCGAGAGCCGCATATGGCCGCTGGGTGCGATCCAGACACAGCCTGCGAAGCTGAAGGCCATCACCAGCGCCCAAACCCCTCCGTGCCACCAGCGGAGGCGAAACTCATCGTCGAACAGGGAGCGTGTGAACAGCCAGAACACCACGATGGTGCCGGTCGACAATGCGATCAGCGGGGCACGCCACAGCGGGATCCGCGACGTGACATCCAGCGAATAGCTCACCGTATGCGCGATCGTGCTCAGTGCGAAGGCCGCACCGAGGCGGGCGGCCAGCACATTGCGAAAATCATGTAACAGCGACGCCGCCAGCACCAGCAGCAGTGCGACGCTGGCAGCGCGAAACGCGAGCTCGAGATTGGTCAGCAGCATCCGCCGGTCCGGTTGTCCATGCCGCGAACTTAGGTCAGATCGGACAGCGATTCAATTTCACCGCCGCCAATCGGCGCGCGTGGTGATCCAGGCATCCGCAGGCTTGCCGAACAGATCGATCTCCCGATCCTTCCGCGCGCCCAGGCTGCGCGCCACGGCTTGCGACGGTGCGTTCGCGCTCTCGATGCAATGCATGATCTCGTCGATCTCAAAACTGTCGAACGACCAGTCGATCGACGCCCGGGCGGCTTCGACCGCATAACCCCGGCCGCGAAATTCCGGGGCGATGCCCCAGCCCACTTCGAAGGCGGGCCAGCCCGGCGGACACCATGGACCCACGCGCCCGGCATATTTGCCGCTCGCCTTTTCCTCGACCACGAACATGCCGAAGCCGTAGAGCGCCCAATGCCCGGATATCACGGCCGCGTTACGCCAGCCGGCAATTGCGGTGGTGACCGGCTTGCCGTCCGCGGCGATGAAGCGCGCCGTGCCGGGATCGCTCAGCATCGCCGCATTCGGAGCGATATCGCTCGCGCGCCATGGCCGCAGAACAAGGCGTTCTGTCTCGATTTGGGGACCCGAGGCCTGAAGCAGCACGGCGCCGGGCTTGAGCGGCGGAATCATCACGCGTCTCCCGTTTTCAGCATTGTTCTGCTACGATCATACCAGCAAGAAAACAGGAGTTCACCATGAGCTGGCAACCTTCCAACGATCCCGTGCTCGGCGATCCCATGTCCTGCGATGCGCTCGATCTCGTCATCGTGCCGCGCACGCGCGACCTCGGCGACGGATTTCAGGTGCGGCGCGCGCTGCCGCATGGCAAGCGGCAGATGGTCGGCCCCTTCATCTTCTTCGATCATTTCGGGCCCGTGCAGTTCGTCTCCGGCAAGGGCATGGACGTGCGGCCGCATCCGCATATCGGGCTCGCCACCGTCACTTATCTGTTCGACGGCTCGATCATGCACCGCGACAGCGAGGGCAACGTCCAGGAAATCGCGCCCGGCGCAATGAATCTCATGACGGCCGGGCGCGGCATCGCCCATTCCGAGCGCACGCCGGATGCGCAGCGCGCCTCGGGCCAGAAGATGCTAGGCCTGCAGAGCTGGATCGCGCTGCCGGCCGGCTCCGAGGAGATCGATCCCTCGTTCCAGCACTACGGCGCGGGCGATCTGCCGATGATCTCCGAACGCGATTTCACCGCGCGGGTGATCGCGGGCTCGTCGTTCGGCATCAAATCGCCTGTGACGATGGTCTCGCCCTGGTTCTACACCGAAGTCACGGCCGCCGCCGGCGCAAGCGTGCCGCTCGACCCCGATCATGAGGAGCGCGCGATCTACATCGTGGACGGCGAAGTCGAGATCGCAAACGAGCGCTATGAGGCGCCGCGACTGCTGATCTTCCGCCCGGGTGACCGCATCACCGTGAAGGCGCTGAAGGCGACGCGGATGATGTTTCTCGGCGGCGATGCGCTGGAGGGGCCGCGCCACGTCTGGTGGAATTTCGTCTCCTCCAGCAAGGAGCGGATCGAGCAGGCCAAGCAGGACTGGAAAACCGGCCGCTTCGCCGCGGTTCCGCAGGAACATGAGTTCATTCCGCTGCCGGAATAGGCTAATCCGGTCTCCGGCCGCACCATCTGGCGCGGCCGGATTCTCTGCCCGAAAGATCTGCCGATGACAGCCATGCTCTCCAGCGACCTGCCCCTGACCAAGATCGGGCGCGGCAAGGTGCGCGATATCTACGCCGTCGACGACGACCGCCTGCTGCTGCTTACCACCGACCGCATCAGCGCCTTCGACGTCGTGATGGGCGAGACCATTCCGATGAAGGGCGCGGTGCTCACGCAGATCAGCGCGTTCTGGTTCAACAGGCTGGAAGGCGTGGTGCCGCATCACATGATCAGCGCCGACACCGACGAGATCATCGCGGCCGTGCCGGCGTTGAAGCCGCACCGCGCCGAGATCCTCGGCCGCGCCATGCTGTCGCGCCGCACCACCGTGTTTCCGATCGAATGCGTGATCCGCGGCTATCTCTCGGGCTCGGCCTGGAAGGAATATGCCGCCTCGGGCACGCTCGCCGGCGAGAAGCTGAAGGCGGGTCTCGTCGAGAGCGAGAAGCTGGAGCCGTCGATCTTCAGCCCGGCGACCAAGGCCGAGACCGGCCATGACGAGAACATCACCATCGCGAAGATGCGCGAGGTCGTCGGCGACGACGTCGCCTACACGCTCGAGAGCATGACGCGCGCGGTCTACACGCTCGGCGAGGAGCTGGCGCGCGAGCAGGGCATCATCATCGCGGACACCAAGTTCGAATTCGGCCGCGACAAGGACGGCCGCATCATCCTGATCGACGAGGTGATGACGCCGGATTCGTCGCGCTTCTGGGCAGTCGATGCCTACAAGCCCGGCCAGCCGCAGGCGAGCTTCGACAAGCAACCCTTACGCGACTATCTCGACGTCGAGCGCCGCGCCGGCCGCTGGAATGGAGACGCCCCACCCCCGCCGCTGCCGGCGAGCGTGGTGGATGCGACCAGCAAGCGGTATCTGGAGGCATATCGGCGGGTGACGGGGCAAGAGCTGAAGATCTAGGGCGGCTCTCGTTGTCCTCCCGGCCCCCGTGCGCAATTGCGCACTAGGCCGGGACGACATCGAGCTACCTTGGCGCCAGCATTCACCGCGGCGCGCATCACGACTTTTCCCTCAACCATATGATCGAGCATTCACACGGCACCCTCACCGGGCCGCCGCAAAAACTGTCGGATATTTCATAGGTCCAAGAATCCCTTTGCGCTAAGCCCGTGTTCGTCTACGTCTCGGACGAGATTTTCAGGGGCGAGCGCATCCGCGTGACCGATCCAGCAATTATCTTGAGCCCGGCTCCCCGAGCCAATCCATCTCTGAAGCGTGCGCTGAATGACATATTGGGCGGCAGCGCCGCGAGCGTCCTGACCGTCACGTTCGGGCTGTCCTACGCGCTGCTGATCTTCGCCGGCCCGCTCTCGCCCTATCTGTCCTACGGGATCACGGCGACTTTCGTCAGCTCCGCCGTGCTTGCGGCCATCGTCGCACTTGGCAGCTCGCTCCCCTTCGCGGTCGCCGCCCCCGACAGCTCGACCGCCGCCGTCACGGGCATTCTGGCGGCCTCGCTGGTCGAACGGATCGAGGCGGCCAACCTCTCGACGCCGCTGCTCTCGCCGGTGCTGATCACGCTCGGCCTGTCGACGGTGCTGACCGGAATGGTGCTGTGCGGGCTGGGGCTGACGCGGATGGGCCGCGCCATCCGCTATGTGCCCTACCCCGTGGTCGGCGGCTTCCTCGGCGCCACCGGACTCCTGATCGTGATGGGTGCGATCCGCGTCATCACCGATCATCCCGTGCAGTTCACGACGCTGCTGCGCTTCACCAACACCACCACATTGCTGGAGCTCGGCGCCGCATGCGCCATGGCGCTGGTGCTGTATCTCACCTGGCATCGCTCGCGCAGCCCGTTCGGACTGCCGATCATCCTGGTCGCCGGCGTGCTCACGGCGCATCTGGCGTTCTGGGTCACGGGCGTCCCCCTCGGTGAGGCCCGCGCGCTGGGCTGGACCTTCCAGCCGCCGCCGCAGGCCGCCTTCATGGTGCCATGGCACGCCGACGCTCTCATTCATTATCCCTGGTTCGCCGTGCCCGACCTGCTCGGCAACCTCGTCGCCGTGATCTTCGTCACCGCCTCGAGCACGCTGTTCAACACCACCGGCATCGAGGTCGCCGTGCACCGCGAGGCCAATCTCGAGCGCGAGCTGAACGTCACCGGCGCCGCCAACATGCTGACCGGCGTGCTCGGCGGCTATGCCGGCTGCGTCTCGATCAGCCGCTCGATCCTCAATTTCAGCAGCGGCGGCCGCGGGCGCCTGTCCGGTCTCACGGTCGCGGCGATGTCGCTGCTGATGCTGGCGGTGGCGCCGGATCTGCTCGGCTTCATCCCGAAATTCGTGCTCGGCGGCCTGCTGCTCTATCTCGGCGCCGACCAGCTGCACAAATGGATCATCGAATCGCGCAAGCGGCTGTCGAAGCTCGAATATCTCTCGCTGATCGCCATCATCGCAATCATCGTGGTCTGGGGTTTCGTGCCGGGCATCCTGATCGGCGTGATCATCGGCTGCGCCACGTTCGCGTTCAGCGCCGCAAGGGTCGAGTCGATCAAATACAGCTTCGACGGCTCGGAATACCGCTCCTCGCTCGATCGCTCGCGTGACGACCAGGAGGTGCTGCTGGCCCATGGCGGCAAGATCCAGGGCCTCAATCTGCAGAGCTATCTGTTCTTCGGCTCGGCCAACCGGCTCTACCAGCACGTCAAGCGGCTGCTGCAGGAGCGCCCCGAATGCCGCTATCTGCTGTTCGACTTCAAGCTCGTCACCGGCGTCGATTCCTCGGCCGCCTACAGCTTTGCCCAGATCAAGCGCAGCGCGCGCGACCTCGGCGTCGAGCTGATCCTGGTGCACCTGTCGGCCGCCGCCGAGAAGGTGCTGCGCTCCAGCGACTTCATCGGCGAGGGCGTCACCATCATCCCCGAGCTCGATCACGCGCTGGAATGGTGCGAGAACGAGATCATCTCCCAGCATCAGGACCTGGCGCAGGAGGAGGCCTCCTTGCGCGACTGGTTCGCGCGCCTCCTCGAGAGCGAGAGCGACGCCGACGAGCTGATCCGGCGCTGCCAGCGCATCGAGGTTACGGCCGGCGAGATCATCGTGCGGGCCGGCGATCCCGCCGATTCCATGCATTTCATCCTCGACGGGCGCGTCGGCATCATGGTGCCCGCCGACGACGACCGCACCACGCGCGTGCGCAGCCTCGGGCGCTACACCACGATCGGCGAGATGGGCCTGGTGTCACAGGCCCCGCGCAGCGCCACGATCCAGGCCGAGGTCGACAGCGTGCTCTACGTGCTCAACACGCATCAGTTCGATGAGATCAAGGAAGAAGATCCCGTGCTCAGCCACAAGCTGCTGACCTATTTCGTGTCGGTAATGGCGGAGCGGCTGACGTTCGCGAACCGGACGATCGCGGTGCTGCGGCGGTAGGCCGGAAGCCTATTCAGGCAACCCCGCCTTCCGAAGGCCCTCGGTCAGAAGCTTCGCGTTCGATTGCGCGGTGCGGGCCAACCACGCGGATATCGTGAATGAGGGATCGGTTTCAAGCAGATGCGCCGCCGCCTCGAATGCCTCCGGATCGCATCCGAGATGGGCGTATGCGGACGCAAGGCAGCGGTAAGCCGAGGCATAGGAAGGATTCTGGCGCCGGGCCTTCTTTCCCGCCTCGACCGCCTCGTCAAAGCGGCCCAGCTCAATCAGGGCCATCGACATCCCGGTAAATACCACGTGCAGCACCGGGTCTACCGGGCTCATGCGCAAGGCACGTTCGAAGCTTCGAATTGCTTCCGCGTGCAACCCCGCCATCCTGTAGACATGACCTCGGCAACTCAAGGTGTGGAATGCATTCGGGTTGAGCGCGACCGCCCGGTCCGCCATTTCGATCTCGGCTTCACCAGCGCCGACCATGACCGCCAGAATGAAGCTGACCCATGCCAGGACGTCCGCGTCATTGTCATCGACGCTCAATGCCAACCGGGCAAGCCGGATTGCTTCCTGGCGCTCGAATCGAGGGTCGGCGGCGAAACCAAAGGCAACTTTGAGTGCGTGACAGTTACCAGCCAGGCAGGCAACCGCGCCGAATTGAGGGTCGAGTTCCAAGGCACGATGAGCCAGCCTTATCGCCTCGGCGAACCCTTCGCCGTTCATCGCGTAGAACGCGCGCACGGCCCGGAGGTAATAATCATATGCGGTGAGATTCTCGGGTCGCCGCCGCGTCGCCATTGAAATTTCTGTCTGGAGCAGCTTTGGCTGAATGGCGGAGATCACGGCGACCGTGATTTCGTCCTGGAGAGCGAAGATGTCCGTCAGATCGCGCTCGAATCTATCCGCCCACATATGTGCTCCGGTGGCGACGTCGATCAATTGCCCCGCGATGCGAATTTTTCCGGAGGCCTTGCGCACGGAACCCTCGAGCACATAGCGCACGCCAAGCCTGCGCCCGACCTCCTTGATGTCCACAGCTCGGCCCTTGAAGGTGAAACTCGAATTTCGCGCGATCACGAACACGGTCTTGAACCGTGAGAGGGCCGTGATGATCTCCTCCACCATTCCGTCGGCAAAATACTCCTGCTCGGGATCACCGCTCATGTTCTCGAACGGCAAGACGGCGATTGAGGGCTTGTCGGGAAGCGGGAGCGTGGTTTCCTTGAGGTCAATATCGCGGCTTGAGATCGCCGCCGAGCCCGGAGGCTCGGTTACCTCGCGAACCACGCCGACGAAGCGGAAGCCCCTGCGTGGCAATGTCTTGATGAGGCGCTGTTCGTCGCCGGTGTCGCCGATCAGGCTTCGGGCTGCGTTCAGGCGCGTGGTCAGCGCCGCATCGGATACGACGCGTCCATTCCAGACAGCCTTGACGAGGTCGTCCTTGCTGACGACGCGTTCGCGGTTGCGGATCAGGTAATCGAGCAGATCGAAAACCTGAGGCGTTGTGGGCAGCACGTCAGCGCCGCGGCTCAACTCGCGCCGCTCGGTGTCGAACACGTAGTGCTCGAACAAATAGCGCAATGGACATTTCCCCCGGTTGCCCTTCGAGGCCGTCTAAGCGCGGTTCCGACGCGAAAAGAATAGGCCTCCGGCGAGGAAAATGTAAGCCGCCCATCATGCGCGCCTTGCTGCGTCACGGCATCCCGTGCTCGAGCTCGCAGCGTATGAAATCGCGCCCTACACCCCCGCCATCATCACGTATTTGATCTCGACATATTCTTCCATGCCGTGACGGGAGCCCTCGCGACCGAGGCCGCTCTCCTTGACGCCGCCGAAGGGTGCGACTTCCGTGGTGATCAGACCGGTGTTGACGCCGACCATGCCCGACTCCAGCGCTTCGGCGACGCGCCAGACGCGGCCGAGATCGCGGGAATAGAAGTACGAGGCGAGACCGAACGGCGAGGCGTTGCACATCGCGATGACGTCGGCCTCGTCCTTGAAGCGGATCACCGGCGCGAGCGGGCCGAAGGTTTCCTCCTGCGACACCAGCGAGTCCGCCTTGACGTCGGCGAGCACCGTCGGCTCGAAGAAGGAGCGGCCGAGCTCGCTGCGCTTGCCGCCGGTGACGATCTTGGCGCCGCGCTTGACCGCGTCGGCGATGTGGCGCTCGACCTTGTCGATCGCCTTCATGTTGATCAGCGGGCCCTGCGTCACGCCGCTCTCGGTGCCGTCGCCGATCTTCATCGCCGCGACCTTCTTCGACAGCTTCTGCACGAACTCGTCGTAGATCTTGTCCTGGGCGTAGATGCGGTTGGCGCAGACGCAGGTCTGGCCCATGTTGCGGTATTTCGAGACGATCGCGCCTTCGACGGCGGCATCGATGTCGGCATCGTCGAACACCACGAACGGCGCGTTGCCGCCGAGCTCGAGGCCGAGCCGTTTCACGCCGACCGAGGCCTGCTGGTAGAGGATCTTGCCGACGGCGGTCGAGCCGGTGAAGCCGACGAAGCGCACCGCGGGATGCTCGCACAGCACCTTGCCGATCGGCGGCGCATCGCCGGTGACGATGTTGAGCACGCCCTTGGGAATGCCGGCCTTCTCGGCGAGCGCGGCCAGTGCCAGCGCCGACAGCGGCGTCTCGTTGGCGGGCTTGAGCACCACGGTGCAGCCGGCGGCCAGCGCCGGCGAGACCTTGCGGGTGATCATCGAGTTCGGGAAATTCCACGGCGTGATCGCGCCGCAGACGCCGATCGGCTGCTTGATCGCGAGCAGGCGCGCATCGGCGCGCTGGGTCGGAATGGTCTCACCATAGACGCGGCGGGCTTCCTCGGCGAAGAACTCGATATAGGCGGCGCCGATGTCGACCTCGCCGAGCGCCTCGGAGAGCGGCTTGCCCTGCTCGGAGGTGAGGATCAGCGCGAGGTCCTCGCGGTTGGCCGTGATCAGCTCGAACCATTTGCGCAGCATGTTGGAGCGCTGCTTGGCGGTGTGCTTGGCCCAGGCCGGGAACGCGCGCTCGGCGGCTTCGACCGCTTTGGTCGTCTCGGCCGCGCCAAGCTGCGGCACTTTGGCAAGCTCGATGCCGGTGGCGGGATTGTTGACGGCGAAAACCGGCGCGCCGACCCAGGCGCCATCGATGTAGCAGGCTTCCTTCAGCAGCGAGGGGTCCTTCAGCCGGTCGCGCAGGGTGGCGGTGGCTTGCGGGGCGCGGGCGGCGGCAGTCGGGGTCATGGCGTTCTCCCAGGGGCGATCGGATCGGCCCGGAATATAGGGACAGACGGTGCGCAATGCACCGTCCCGCAACGTACATCTGATGGGAGCTAAACTGACAGCGGCCTTAGGCCGCGCCGCTCATATAGGTCTCGCGCCGGCCGATCATGCGCTCGGCGGCGGCCTTGGCGTCGGCCTTCGAGGAGGTCGCGCAGGTCCGGTATTCGAGATCGGGAACGTCGGAGGTGTCGCGGCGGCCGAACCAGCTCTTCGAACCGACCGGCAGCAGCGCCAGCGACTGCGCCAGATTGTCCACGGCGCCGAAGGAATAGAGAGCGCCGGTGCCGGCGACGCGGACCTCGTAGATGCCGGGCGAGATTGGCGCCTCGAGATTGTCGCCCCGTCCGGGACGGGGATAGCGCTTCCATTCGCTCCAGGTCGAAATCATTTGAGGTCCCCTCGCGGCCGATGGCCGCCAAATTTACATCAAGTCTTAAGGTCGGCCGCGAAGCGGGCCGAGAGTTTGAACGTCGCAACGCACAAAATGTTTCAAGTGCTTCAAAACACCGAAAACATATCGCCACAGCCCATCCACGGTCACTGCGAAGTGCCGCCATCCACCGCAGATTGTGACGGACTGTTGCAGTTCAGCCGTCCTTGTCGTCCTGCGCACGGCGCATGTCGTCAAGTCACGACATCGCGACCGGCTCACAGGTAGAGAGGCTTGCCGCCTGCGACCTGCGGGAGGACAATCCGGATGCTTCCAACAATAATCAAACCGGAGGAAACGCGCATGCGAAGCCAGGCTCAGATCGACGAGATTCTGCGCAAGACAACCGAGGCAAAGGACATTCCCGGCGTGGTCGCGATTGCCGCCAGCGGTAACGAAGTCCTCTATCAGGGCGCGTTCGGCAAGCGCGACCTGTCGAAGCCGGACGCGATGACCGCGGATAGCGTGTTCTGGATCGCCTCGATGACGAAGGCGGTGACGTCGGCGGGCGCGATGCAGCTGGTCGAGCAGGGCAAGCTGTCGCTGGATGCGCCGATCGGAGAGCTGCTGCCCGATCTCGCCAAGCCGCAAGTGCTCGAAGGTTTCGACGCCAAGGGCGAGCCGAAGCTGCGGCCGGCCAGGGGCGCGATCACGCTGCGCCAGCTCATGACCCACACCGCCGGCTTCTGCTACGACATGTGGAACGGCGAATTCGCGCGCTACATGGAGAAGACCGGCACGCCCGGCATCATCACCTGCCAGAACGCCGCGCTGAAGACACCTGTCATGACCGACCCAGGCACGCGCTGGGAATACGGCACCAACATCGATTTCGTCGGCAAGGCGGTGGAAGTCGCCAGCGGCAAGAAGCTTGACGCCTACCTCCGCGACAACCTGTTTGCGCCGCTCGGAATGTCCGACACCGGCTTCAAGATCAGCGACGACATGCGCAAGCGTCTGGTCGGGATGCATGCCCGCGGCGAGGACGGCCAGCTCGCCGCGATCCCGTTCGAGCTCGAGCAGAATCCGGAATTCCACATGGGTGGCGGCGGCCTCTATTCGACGGCGGCCGACTACATCAAGTTCACCCAGATGATCCTGAACAAGGGCCGCGGCAACGGCAACCAGCTGTTCAAGCCCGAGACGATCGCCATGATGGGGCAGAACCAGATGGGCGATCTCACCATGGGCAAGCTGACCACGGCCGCGCCGATGTACACCAACGACGTCGATCTCTATCCGGAGCAGGTCAAGAAGTGGGGCCTCAGCTTCATGATCAACACCGCCAAGACCGCTGAAGGCCGCAGCGCCGGCAGCCTCGCCTGGGCCGGCCTCGCCAACACCTACTACTGGATCGATCCGGCGCGCGACGTCACCGGTGTGATCCTGATGCAGCTGCTGCCGTTTGCCGACGCGAAATGCCTCCAGGCGTTCGCGGGCTTCGAGCGCGGCGTCTATGCCGGGCTCGATGCGGGGAGCGGACAGAAGGCGGCGTAAGAGCCTGGCTTTCACCACGCGTCATGGCCGGGCTTGTCCCGGCCATGACGACGGAGAAAGCGTGCCGACGTTCCTTGACGAGAGGATTTTGATTTGGCGGACAAGAGTGACAGTTACGTTTGCGGCGTCTCGGACACGCCACTGCTCGGCGACACCATCGGCCGCAGTCTCGACCATGCGGTGCGACGCTGGGGCAAGCGCGAAGCGCTGGTCTCGCCCAGCCATGGTGTGCGATGGACATGGGCGGAATTCGCGGAGCGGGTCGAGGCGCTCGCCGCCGGCTTTCTCGCGCTGGGTCTTGCGCGCGGCGAGCGGATCGGCATCTGGTCGCTGAACCGGCCGGAATGGACGTTGACCCAATTCGCCGCCGCCAAAGCCGGCCTGATCCTGGTGACGATCAATCCCGCCTACAGGCTCAGCGAATTGGAATTCGCGCTGAAGAAAGTCGGCTGCGCCGCGATCGTCACCGCCACGTCGTTCAAGACCAGCCAGTACATGGAGATGCTCAACACGCTGCTGCCGGAGCTCGCGGGTTCGACGCCGGGGAAGCTGCAGGCAGCGCGGCTGCCGGAGCTGCGGATGGTGATCCAGATCGGCGGCCCCGCGGCATCCGGGACGATCCCGTTCGAGGACGTCGCGCGCATGGGCGTCTCCGAGCATCGCGAACAGCTCGCCGCGCTCGGTGCTGCGCTTCAGTTCGACGATCCCGTCAACATCCAGTTCACCAGCGGCACCACGGGCTCACCGAAGGGCGTGACGCTGACGCACCACAACATCCTCAATAACGGCTATTTCACGGGACGGGCGATGCGCCTGACGGAAGCGGATCGCATCTGCATTCCCGTGCCGCTCTACCACTGCTTCGGCATGGTGATGGGCAACCTCGCATCCGTCACGCTCGGCACGACCATGGTCTATCCCGGGGAAGGTTTCGACCCGCTCGCGACCCTGCGCGCGATCGAGCAGGAGAAATGCACGGCGCTGTATGGCGTGCCGACCATGTTCATCGCGGAGCTCGATCATCCCGAATTCAGGAATTTCAACCTGAAATCGCTGCGCACCGGCATCATGGCGGGCGCGCCCTGCCCGATCGAGGTGATGAAGCGCGTCAACAGCGAGATGAACATGGGCGAAGTCACCATCGCCTATGGCATGACCGAGACCAGCCCGGTCAGCTTCCAGAGCGCGACGGACGACCCGCTGGAGCGACGCGTCTCCACCGTCGGGCGGATTCATCCGCATGTCGAGGTGAAGGTCGTCGATCTCGAGGGCAGAATCGTCAAGCGTGGCGAACGCGGCGAGCTCTGCACCCGCGGCTACAGCGTCATGCTCGGCTATTGGGAAGAGAAGGAAAAGACCGGCGACGTGCTGGATGCCAACGGCTGGATGCACACCGGCGATCTCGCCACCATCGACGTATCAGGGTATTGCAACATCGTCGGCCGCATCAAGGACCTCGTGATCCGCGGCGGCGAGAATCTCTATCCGCGCGAGATCGAGGAATTTCTGTATCGTCACCCGAAGATCCAGGACGTGCAGATCTTCGGCGTCGCAGACACCCGTTACGGCGAGGAGCTCTGCGCCTGGATCCGCGTCAAGCCGGGCGAGACGCTGACCGCCGAGGAGGTGCGCGCCTTCTGCGACGGCCAGATCGCCCACAACAAGATCCCGCGCTACGTCGAGTTCGTCGACGAATTCCCGATGACCGTGACCGGCAAGATCCAGAAATTCGTGATGCGCGATGCGGTGGAGCAGCGGCTCGGATTGAAGGCGGCGAAGACGGCGTGAGGGGGCAGAAGCTCCCACCACACGGCGACTGTCATCCCCCGCGAAGGCGGGGGATCCAGTACGCCGTGGCTTCTCGGCTTAACCGCTGACGTCTCGGAGTACTGGATCGCCCGGTCAAGCCGGGCGATGACAATTGTGAACGCGGCGCGCGCCGGCCTCACGCCATCAGCGAAACCCTAAACCGTCAGCCCGCGCTGCTGGGCCAGCTCCTTCAGCGAGACCTGCGGGCGCGCGCCGATGTGCTGGATCACTTCGGCGGCCGCGAGTGCGCCGAGCTCGCCGCACTGCTTGTGCGCGAGGTTGCGCGATAGACCGTAGAGGAAGCCTGCGGCGAAGAGGTCGCCGGCGCCGGTGGTGTCCACCAGTTTCGTGATCGGCGAGGCCGGCGCGGCGACGGCGTCGGTCGGGGTCACCACCACGCAGCCCTTCTCGCTGCGGGTGACGACGCCGAGCTTGACGTCGCTGCGCAGCTGCTTCAGCGCGGTGTCGAAGTCCGAGGTCATGTAGAGCGAATGCAGCTCGGACTCGTTGGCGAACACGATGTCGACGGTGCCGTTCCGCATCAGACCCAGAAACTCGTCGCGATAGCGATCGACGCAGAAGGAATCCGACAGCGTCAGCGCCACCTTGCGCTTGGCGTCATGGGCGATCGTGGCCGCCTTGACGAAGGCGTCCTTGGCGTTCTTGGGGTCCCAGAGATAGCCCTCGAGGTAGACGATGCCGGCGGAGGCGATCTCGGCCGGGTCGATGTCGGCGGGCGACAGATCCTGCGCGGCGCCGAGATACGTGTTCATGGTGCGCTCACCGTCGCCGGTGACCAGGATGTAGGAACAGCCGGTGGCGGGACCGTCCTTGGCGGCGGGGGTGTTGAAGGCGACGCCGGCTGCGCGGATGTCGTGGACATAGAGCTTGCCGATCTGGTCATCCTTGACCTTGCCGACATAGGCCGCGCGTGCCCCCAGGCTGCCGATGCCGACGATGGTGTTGGCGGCGGATCCCCCCGAGACTTCCGTGGCCGGGCCCATGTCCTTGTAGATGGCGGCGGCCCGGGCCTCGTCGATCAGGGACATGCTGCCCTTGGTCATGCCGTGCTTGGCCAGAAAGGCCTCGTCGGTCCTGACCAGCACGTCGAACAGCGCGTTGCCAATGCCGAGAACGTCATATTTCACGTCAGCCATTCACCTTGATCCTGTTTGGCGGATTGCGATTGCCGGAGAAATCCGCTTCCTGTCGGCCTGAAATCTGGCTCGCGGCCTATCACGACCGGCCCTGCCCGGGCAAGCAACGGTATTATGTCCACCCGATGATCCGCTCCTTCCTGACAGTTTCGACGGGAACGCTGGCCTCGCGGCTCCTCGGCTTTGCGCGCGATTCCATGATCGCGGCCCTGCTCGGCACCGGCGCGGTGGCGGACGCGTTCCTGGCGGCGTTCCAGCTCGTCAACGTGGTCCGGCGGCTGCTCAGCGAGGGGGCCCTCAACGCAGCGCTGATCCCGGCCTGGCTGCGCGTCCGGGACCGCGACGGCGAAGCGGCGGCATCCGCCTTCGCGGGCCGCGTGCTCGGCACCGTCAGCGTGGCCCTGATCGCGATCTCGGCCGTCATCGCGCTGGCGATGCCGCTGATCATCACGGTGATCGCGCCCGGCTTCCTCGGCAGCAGCACGCTCGACATCGCCGTCGCCAATGCGCGGCTGATGCTGCCCTATCTCGCCTTCGCCGGCCCCGTCACGGTGCTGATGGGACTGCTCAACGCGCAGGGACGCTTTGCGCTGACGGCATTCTCGCCGCTGCTGTTCAACATCGCGCTGATCGCCGCGATCGCTGTGCTGCTCCTCGGGCATGCTGACGCAGCGTTCGCGGCGTGGATGCTGGCGGCCACGGTCGGCATCGCCGGCCTGCTGCAACTGCTGATGCTGCTGTCGCAGCGGAGCGCCGATCTGGCGACGCCGTTGCGTGCAAGCTTCGACAAGGAGATGCGCGGCTTCTTCGCCAAGGCGATTCCCGGCATGATCGCAAGCTCGGGCCCGCAATGGCTGATAGTCGCGGGCGCGATCATCGCCTCCGCCACGCCATCGGCCGTGTCATGGCTCTATTTCGCCAACCGCCTGATCGAGCTTCCGCTCGGCATCGTCGGCGTCGCCATGGGCACGGTGCTGGTGCCGGAGCTGACGCGGGCCGTCACCAGCGGCGACCGTGACGCGGTGGCACATGCGGAATCGCGCGCGCTGGAGCTTGCGACCGGGCTGGCGCTGCCGGCGACGCTCGGCCTGATCGTGCTGGCCGAACCGATC
Organism: Bradyrhizobium sp. KB893862 SZCCT0404; assembly: GCF_018130885.1. NCBI lineage: Bacteria > Pseudomonadati > Pseudomonadota > Alphaproteobacteria > Hyphomicrobiales > Nitrobacteraceae > Bradyrhizobium > Bradyrhizobium sp. KB893862 SZCCT0404. The sequence continues at coordinate 451,970 of NZ_JAFCLT010000005.1, read as the reverse complement.
GTGCGGCTGCTGTTCGAGCACGGCGCGTTCGGCGCGGACGACAGCACTGCGACCGCCCGCGCGCTGGTGTGGCTGGCGCTGGGGCTGCCGGCGCATGTGCTGATCAAGGCGCTGTCGCCGGCCTTCTTCGCCCGCGGCGACACCATGGCGCCGCTGCTCGCCACGGCCAAAGGCTTTGTGGTCGCGGTCGCCCTCGCCGTGCTGCTCGGTCATTTCTACGGCGCCAGCGGCATCGCCGCGAGCATCGCGGCCGGGGCCTGGAGCAGCGCGCTCTCCCTGCTCCGCAAGGGCACCGGCGAGTTCGGCTTCTCGGTCGACGCCGCCGCGCGAAAACGGCTGCCGCGGATCGTGCTCGCCGCCGCGGCCATGGGCGCCCTGCTCTGGCTGACCATCGGTCTCGTGCCGTCAGAGGCGCATGGCCTGATCCGCTTCGTCGTGCTGGGCCTGCAGATCGGGGCGGGGATCGCCGTCTACGCCGTGCTCCTCCAGGTCCTCGGCGCGGCCTCGTGGCGCGAGGCGGCCGCCGCCCTGAAGCGGCCCGCCTGAACCGGCCGGACCAGCGAATTACCCTTGACGGGGCAGCGCCGCTGTTGGAAACGACGGCGAATACCTATGGGAAGGCCGACCATGCCATTCGTTGAACGGGTTTTTTCGGGCGTCCAGCCGACGGGCAATCTGCACCTCGGCAACTATCTCGGCGCCATCGTCAACTTCGTGAAGATGCAGGAAACCCACAACTGCATCTATTGCGTCGTGGACATGCACGCGATCACGCAGGGCGTGGACGTCTGGGGCGGCCCGGTCGAGCTCGCGCGCAACACCCGCGAGGTCACCGCGGCGTTCATCGCCAGCGGCATCGACCCGAAGAAGCACATCGTGTTCAACCAGAGCCAGGTCTCGGGCCATTCCGAGCTCGCCTGGATCTTCAACTGTGTCGCGCGCATGGGCTGGCTCGGCCGCATGACCCAGTTCAAGGAGAAGGCGGGCAAGGACCGCGAGAACGCCTCGGTCGGTCTGTTCGACTATCCCGTGCTGATGGCCGCCGACATCCTGCTCTATCGCGCCACCCACGTTCCCGTGGGCGAGGACCAGAAGCAGCATCTCGAGCTCTCGCGCGACATCGCGCAGAAGTTCAACAACGACTTCGCCGATTCCATTCGTGCCCAGGGCGCCAATGACGGCCTGTTCTTCCCGCTGCCGGAACCCCTGATCACGGGCCCGGCGACGCGCGTGATGAGCCTGCGCGACGGCACCAAGAAGATGTCGAAGTCGGATGCCTCCGACAATTCGCGCATCAACCTCACCGACGATGCCGACACCATCGCGCAGAAGATCCGCAAGGCGAAGACCGATCCGGAGCCGCTGCCGACGGAAGAGAAGGGCCTGGAAGCGCGCCCCGAGGCCGACAACCTCGTCGGCATCTTCGCCGCGCTCTCCGGCCGCTCCAAGGCCGACGTGCTCCGTGAGTTCGGCGCCGGGCAGTTCTCCAGCTTCAAGAACGCGCTGGCCGAACTGTGCGTGACCAAGCTCGCGCCGATCGCCGGCGAGATGAAGCGCCTCGTCGCCGACCCCGGCCATATCGACACCATCCTGAACGAGGGGTCCGACCGGGCCCGCGCCATCGCCGACGAGACCATGAAGCTCTCGAAGGACATCGTCGGGTTCATCCGCCGCCGATAGAGAGACCGCATCGATGAGAGCGCCGGACCTTCACAGAGACGGCTGGCGCCTCAACGATGGCGAGGAGCGGCACCGCGAGGCGCCCGCGACGTTTCAGATTCCGGACCTGGCCCTCCGCAAGATGCTCCGGGTGGGCGATTACGCCAAGTTGATCTTCGAGATCACCGTCGAGGGCGACGAGCATCCGGCCGTCGAACGGATGTGGGTGATCATCCGCGAGCACACGCAGGACGGCTATGTCGGCATGCTCGCCAACCAGCCGCATTCGATCGCCGAGAACGATGAATTCTGGCACGGAACCGAGCTTCCGTTCGAATACCGGCATATCATCGCGGTGCAGCCCGGCGACGCCGAGAGTGTCGCGGCTGCAAAGGCGCCGGCGCCGATTCCCTGGGACCGATCGGCCTGACCGCGATCATTGACGCCGCTTGTCGAAAGCGGCCACGGCGTGGCAGCATATCGGTCCTGCACATTCCGGGACATGCATGACCAGCAAGCGACTTTGCTTCGAGCCGGGTCACAAGCCCAAATGCCTCGTCATCGTCGACGACAGCGCCGAATGGGATCGCGCGGTCTATTACGCCAGCCGCTGGGCGATCCGCGCCGGCGGCGGCGTGGTGATGCTGCGCATCATCGAGCCCGAGGAGCAGACGCAGGAATGGCTTGGTGTCGCCGAGATCATGCGCGCCGAGGCACATGAGGCCGCCGAAGCCGCGCTCGACCGCGCCGCCGGGAGAGCCAACGGCATCGCTGCGATCACGCCGGAACGGGTGATCCGCGAAGGCGCGGCCATGGAACAGCTGCTCGCGGTCATCGACGAGGACCCTGATATCGCCATGCTGGTGCTCGCCGCCAATCCCGGCGCGGAGGGCCCAGGCCCCCTGGTCTCGCTGCTCGCGCACGCGCTCGGCACGTTCCCGGTGCCGGTGACGGTCATTTCGGGCGCCCTGAGCGACCAGAGCGTGGATTCGCTGTCGTAGTTCAGGGGCCCGTCATGCCCGGGCTTGTCCCGGGCATGACGACGCACAGGCCTTTGGCCCCCTAACCCGCTGAAATAACAGCGAAACAGCCTCGATCCCCCTTGATCGTGCGTTCCCCATCGCCATCTGCTAGGGAAGAGAGCACGCGCCGGCCTTGAACCGGCGACGTCTGGAGAAAACCATGTTCATTCAAACCGAAGCGACCCCCAATCCCGCCACGCTGAAGTTCATTCCCGGCCGCGTCGTGACCGACGGCAATCCCATGGAATTTTCGAGCCGCGAATCGGCCGTGCGTTCGCCGCTGGCCGAAAAGCTGTTCGACGTGCCCGGCGTCACCGGCGTGTTCTACGGATCGGATTTCATCACCGTGACCAAGGCGAGCGGTGAGTGGCAGCAGCTCAAGCCCGCGATCCTCGGCGCCATCATGGAGCACTACATGTCCGGCGCGCCGCTGCTCGCCGACGGCGCGGCCGAGGGCGATGTCGATCTCGACGACGAGGACGAGTTCTTCGACGAGGCCGATGCCGAGACGGTCGACATGATCAAGGACCTGATCGAGACCCGCGTGCGGCCGGCGGTCGCCAATGACGGCGGCGACATCACCTTCCGCGGCTTCAAGGACGGCGTCGTCTATCTCAACATGAAGGGCGCCTGCTCCGGCTGCCCGTCATCGACCGCCACGCTCCAGCACGGCATCCAGAATTTGCTGAAGCACTTCGTGCCCGACGTGGTCGAAGTCCGGCCGATGTGAGCCGGACGCCAGATGCTCAAGTACCGTCATGCCCGGCCTTGTGCCGGGCATCCGCGTTCTTGGGGCGGCAAAGGGGTGGATGGCCGGGACAAGCCCGGCCATGACGACGAGCATTCCGTGACGGATGATGCTACGATCGTTTCATGCTGATCCTCGCCATCGACACTGCACTTGAGGCGTGCGCGGCCGCCGTGCTCGACACCGACGCCGGCGAGCTCCTCGCCCAGGAATCGCAGCTCATGAAGCGCGGCCATGCCGAAGCGCTGATGCCGATGATCGCGCGCGTGATGCAATCGGCCAATCTCGCCTTCACCTCGCTCGACCGCATCGCCGTCACGGTCGGCCCCGGCAGCTTCACCGGCCTGCGCGTCGGCATTTCCGCGGCGCGCGGCCTTGCGCTCGCGGCGAAACGGCCGGCGGTCGGGCTGACGACACTGTCGGCCTATGCCGCCGCCGTCGTCGGCCAGAGCAAGCCGGCGCCGGTGATTTCCGCGATCGATGCCCGCCACGATCACGTCTATTTCCAGATCGTCGCAGGCGACGGCAGCCCGCTGGTGCGGCCCGCTGTCGCGCCCATCGACGAGGCGATCGCGGCCTCGCAATTCGGCGCGCCGCATCTGGTCGGCAATGCCGCGAGCATCCTCGCCGATCGATGGCCGAAGGATGCGCCGCAGCCGGTCGCGGTCGACGCGCAAGCTGCGCCCGACATCGGCTGGGTCGCCTGGCTTGGCGCCGCCGCCGATCCCGAGACGGCGTCGGCGCGGCCGTTCTATCTGAAGGCGCCCGACGCAAAGCCGGCCGCAGCTCCTCAGTTCGCACAAGCCGCAAGCTCATGATCGGATGGCTGTTGGAATGGTGGCACGGCGGCACCGCCGCCGTCGAACCCGCGTCGGCGCGCGATGCCGCGCGGCTGGCGCAACTTCACGGCGCCTCCTTTGCGCACGGCTGGGGCGAAGGCGAGTTCGAGGGCATGATGAGCGAGCGCAACACGCTCGTGCACCGGCTGCGCCTCGGCCGCAAGACGATCGGCTTTGCGGTATCGCGCATCGGCGCGGACGAGGCGGAGATTCTCTCGATCGCGGTCGACCAGGGCAGTCGCGGGCGCGGGCTCTCCCGCACGCTGCTGATGACCCATCTCGGCCATCTCGCAGGCCGCGGCGTGCGCACGATATTTCTCGAAGTTGAGGAAAATAACCAGCCGGCCCGGCGGCTGTACGACCGGGCCGGATTCATGGTGGTCGGACGCCGCGAACGCTACTATAAGCAGCCGAACGGGGAACAATTGAACGCCCTTCTGATGCGGCGTGACTTGTCGTAACATTGATGGCAGAAAGCGCCCCCTCAGGCAGACAGATCATGACCGCACTGAAACCTTCTTCTGCATCCAAGGCGTCCGGCATCGAGGCGCGCTGTGCCGCAACCGGCATGCGCATGACCGAGCAGCGCCGCGTCATCGCGCGCGTGCTCGCGGAGGCGGTCGATCATCCCGACGTCGAGGAATTGTACCGGCGCTGCGTCGCCGTCGACGACAAGATCTCGATCTCGACCGTGTATCGCACCGTCAAGCTGTTCGAGGATGCCGGTATCATCGAACGCCATGATTTCCGCGAGGGCCGCGCGCGATACGAGACGATGCGCGACAGCCATCACGACCATCTCATCAACCTGCGCGACGGCAAGGTGATCGAGTTCACCTCCGAGGAGATCGAGAAGCTGCAGGCGGAGATCGCCCGCAAGCTCGGCTACAAGCTGGTCGATCACCGGCTCGAGCTCTATTGCGTCCCGCTCGACGACGACAAGCCGACGTCCTAAGCGGCATGATCTCCGCGCAAACGCGTTCCGCGCTTGCCGCGCGGGATAACCGCTTCACACTTTTCCGGATCATGCCCTAGTGCCCATCGATCTCATCATCTTCGATTGCGACGGCGTGCTCGTGGACAGCGAGGTCATCTCCTGTCGCGCGCATGCGAATGCCCTGACCCGGCACGGCTATCCGATCACCTCGGAGCAGGTGTCGAGGCGCTTCCTCGGCCGTTCGACAAAACAGGCCAATCTCGAGATCGAGACCGAGCTCGGCCGCCAGCTGCCGGAGGCCTATCACGGTGATCTCCAGGACGAGCTATTCCGCTCGTTCGAGGCCGATCTCGAAGCGATCCGCGGCATCCACGACGTGCTCGATGTGGTGACGCAAGCGGTCTGCGTCGCGTCGAGCGGTTCGCATCAGCGCATGCAGGTGAGTCTCGGGAGCACCGGCCTCCATGAGCGCCTCGCGCCAAACATCTTCTCGTCCTCGCAGGTGAAGAACGGCAAGCCCGCGCCCGACCTGTTCCTGTTCGCAGCGAACCAGATGGGCGTGGCGCCGGAGCGCTGCGTCGTCATCGAGGACAGCCTCGCCGGCATCGCCGGCGCGCGGGCGGCGGGCATGACCGTGTTCGGCTTCTGCGGCGGCAGCCATTGCGGGGACGGCCATGCCGAGACGCTGCGTCAGGCCGGCGCCAACCTGACCTTTGCCGACATGCATCAGCTCCCCGAGCTGGTCCGGCGGGTCGAGGCGGAGGCCCTGGCGGGCTGATTTCAGCCCCTTGCCGTCATTCCGGGGCACGCGCCGAGCGCATGAACCCGGAATCCGGAGGTTTTGGCGCGAGATTCCGGGCTCGCGACTGCGCCGCGCCCCGGAATGACGGCACCAAGCCCCCAATCGCTGGATTTTCGGCCCTCCAGCCTATATTTGAGGGCCGTCCTCCACCGCCATTTCGGGTTCCATGACGCCGCCGCGCAAGCTGCACATCAAATCATATGGCTGCCAGATGAACGTCTACGATGCCCAGCGCATGGTGGACACGCTGGCGCCGGAAGGATTCGTCGAGACTGATAGTGCCGAGGAGGCCGACCTCGTCATCCTCAACACCTGCCATATCCGCGAGAAGGCCTCGGAGAAGGTCTATTCTGAGCTCGGACGGCTACGTGTCGCCAAGGACGAGGCTGCGCGCGAGGGTCGCGCGATGCAGATCGCCGTCGCAGGCTGCGTGGCACAGGCCGAAGGCGGCGAGATCACGCGCCGCGCACCCGTCGTCGACGTCGTGGTGGGACCGCAGAGCTATCATCACCTTCCCGAGCTTCTGAAACGCGCGCGCGACGAAGGCCGCGCGATCGAGGCCGAGTTTCCCGCGGCGGACAAATTCGGCTTTCTGGCCCAGCCAAAGCCCGACGCGATCCGCGCGCGCGGCATTTCCGCGTTCGTCACGGTGCAGGAGGGCTGCGACAAGTTTTGTACGTTCTGCGTCGTGCCGTACACGCGGGGTTCGGAAGTCTCCCGCCCCGTCGCGAAAATCGTCGACGACGTGAAGCGCCTTGCCGACAACGGCGTGCGCGAGCTCACGCTGATCGGGCAGAACGTCAACGCCTATCATGGCGAGGGACCGGACGGAAAAACCTGGCCGCTCGGCCGCCTCCTCGAGCATCTGGCGACGATTCCCGGCATCGCGCGGCTGCGCTATTCGACCAGCCATCCCCGCGACGTCGATGACAGTTTGATTGCGGCCCACCGCGATCTCGCGGCCTTGATGCCGTTCGTGCACCTGCCGGTGCAGTCGGGCTCGGACCGGATTCTGGCCGCCATGAACCGGAAACATACCGCCGATGATTATCGGCGTGTCATCGACCGTTTCCGTACCGCTCGCCAAGACATTGCTTTTTCATCGGATTTTATCGTCGGCTTCCCCGGCGAGAGCGAGCAAGATTTTCTCGCCACACTCGCGCTTGTCACGCAAATCGGCTACGCTGCGGCTTATTCGTTCAAATACTCCGCCCGGCCGGGAACGCCGGCCGCGGATATGCAGGAGACGGTGTCCCCCGCCGAGATGGACCAGCGATTGGAGCGGCTCCAGGAACTGATCGACAGCCAGCAATCGGCCTTCAACAAGGCTGCGATTGGCTCAACGGTCGACGTGCTGTTCGAGCGTCCGGCGCGCAAGGACGGCCAGATCGTCGGCCGCACCGCCTTCCTCCAGCCCGCCCACGTCATGGCCTCGACCGACATCATCGGACAGATCCTGCCCGTGCGAATCGACAGCCTCGAACGCTACAGTTTCCTCGGCGAGCTCGCGACGGCGCGCAATGTGCGCGAGCCCGCTTTATCGCAAGCCATCGGAGCCTGAACCCTTGCCAAAAAGCGCATCGGATTCGTCTTCTATCGCTCCCAGCCGCAAATTTGATCGCGACATGCAAGTTCCGCCCGAGACCCAGGTCGTCATCGACTTCGACGACAACCGCGCCGCTTCCGCGCTGGTCGGCCCCTATGGCCAGCACCTCGCGCAGATCGAGCGGCGGCTCGGCGTCGTCGTCGATTCCAAGGGCAACCACATCACCATCGGCGGCACGCGCGACGGCTGCGACGCCGCGCGCCGCGTGCTGGAGATGCTCTACGCACAGGCCGTGAAGGGCCAGGATCTCGACCAGGGCGAGGTCGAAGGCGCAATCCGCGCGGTGATCGCGCAAGGGTCCCTGTTCGAGTTCGACGCCAAGTCGGCGAAATCGACCTTTGACAGCATCAATTTGCGCAAGCGCCCGGTACGTGCGCGCACCGCCGCGCAGGACTCCTACATCCGCGCGCTGAAGCGCCATGAGCTGGTGTTCGGCATCGGACCCGCCGGTACCGGCAAGACCTGGCTCGCCGTGGCCCATGCCGCGCAGCTGTTCGAGCGCAAGGAGGTCGACAAGATCATCCTGTCGCGTCCGGCGGTGGAGGCCGGCGAGCGGCTCGGCTTCCTGCCTGGCGATCTCCGCGAGAAGGTCGACCCCTATCTGCGCCCGATCTACGACGCGCTGTACGACCTCATGGACGCGCGCATCGTCGAGCGCGCGCTGCAGACCGGCGAGATCGAGATCGCGCCGCTCGCCTTCATGCGCGGCCGCACGCTGACCAATGCCGCCATCATCCTGGACGAAGCGCAGAACACCACGTCGATGCAGATGAAGATGTTCCTGACGCGTCTGGGCGAGAACAGCCGCATGATCGTGACGGGCGATCCCTCGCAGATCGATTTGCCGAACGGCCAGACCTCGGGTCTTGCCGAGGCAACGCGCCTCCTGGGCGGCGTCGAAGGCATTGCTCAGGTTCATTTCAAAGCCGAGGACGTGATCCGCCACGAGCTCGTGGCGCGGATCGTCGCCGCCTATGAAGGTTCGCCGCAGCGGCCGGCCACGGATAAATCCTGACGGGACAACAGCCGGACCATACGGGCGCGGACACGGCGCCTGATCGTTCCGAACAAAGACAATGTCACACCCCAACCTTCCCATGACCGAGGTCCTCGTCGTTGCCGATTGCTGGCAGCGCGAACCTGATTCCGAAGCCGTGATCCAGCGCGCCGTCGCCGCCGCCGCCGAGAGCGTCGACGAGGACGTCGCCGACGCCGAAGTGGCGGTGATGCTGACCGATGATTCCGGCATCCGCACCCTCAACAGCAACTGGCGCGGCATCGACAAGCCGACCAACGTGCTGTCGTTTCCCGCGCTCCAGCCGGAGGGTGAATGGAAGGAAGGCGATGCGCCGCGCATGCTCGGCGACATCGCGATCGCCTACGAGACGATGCGGCGCGAGGCGGACGAGGAACACAAGCCGTTCGACCATCATTTGAGCCATCTCGCCGTGCACGGGTTCCTGCATCTGATCGGCTACGATCACGAGAACGACGACGACGCCGAGGAGATGGAAGCGCTGGAAACGCGGATCCTGGCGCATCTCGGCATCCCCGATCCCTATGCCGACCGCACGGGGACGCACTGAGATGCCCGACTCCGAGCCAACCCACGACAATCCGCGCAACACGGCCAATCTGCCGGCCGTGGTGACGCCCGGCGAGGTGCTGCGCCCAACCGCCGAAGGCTGGCTGCTGCGCGCCATCCGCACGCTGTTCGGCTGGAAGGCCGGCTCGGTGCGCGACGATCTGCAGGTCGTGCTCGACGCCACGACGCCCGACGACACCGGCTTCTCCGCGGTCGAGCGCACCATGCTGCGCAACATCCTCGGCCTGCACGAGCGCCGCATCGCCGACGTCATGGTGCATCGCGCCGACATCATCGCGGTGAAGCGCGACATCCCGCTCGGCGAATTGATGGACCGCTTCGAGAGCGTCGGTCATTCGCGCCTCGTGGTCTACAACGAGACGCTCGACGATCCCGTCGGCATCGTCCACATCCGCGACCTGCTCGCCTTCATGACGGCGCGGGCGCGCGTGTCGGAAGCCACCAAGACCAAGCGCAAGAAGCCGCCGCCGGCCGGGCTCGATTTGAAAGCCGTGGACCTCGCGCTGCCGCTCGAGGACGCACGCATCATCCGCAAGCTGCTCTACGTGCCGCCGTCGATGCGGGCGATCGACCTGCTCGCGCAGATGCAGGCGACGCGCATCCACCTCGCGCTGGTCGTGGACGAATATGGCGGCAGCGACGGGCTGGTCTCGATCGAGGACATCGTCGAGCAGATCGTCGGCGAGATCGACGACGAGCACGACAGCGACGAGCCGCCCTCGATCGTGCGCCTGCCGGACAACGCCTTCATTGCCGATGCCCGCGCCAGCCTCGACGACGTCCGCGAGGTGATCGGCGCGGACTTCGTCACCGGCGAGGCCGGCGAAGAGGTCGAGACGCTCGGCGGTTATCTCGTCAGCTTCGTCGGGCGCCTGCCGGTGCGCGGCGAGGTGATCTCGGGCCCCGGCAATTACGAGGTCGAGGTGCTCGACGCCGATCCGCGCCGCGTCAAGCGGCTGCGCATCGCGACGCGCAAGGAACGGCCGGCGCCGCGCACCCAGCGCGAGAGCCGGCGCCGCGAGGCCACGCCGGAGAGCAACCAGCCGCCGTCGAGTGACACGCCGACCCCGCCGCCGAGCGACGGGACCGGCCCGCAGTGAGAGCGTTCCAGCGATTCAAGCAGATTGCGCTTGCCATCATCCTGACCTGGGGATGGAAGCGCGCGCTCATCGCCATCGCGTGCGGCGCGCTGTCGGTGCTTGCGCTGGCGCCGTTCAATTTGTTTCCCGTGCTGTTCATCACGTTCCCGGTGCTGGTCTGGCTGATCGACGGCGCCGGCGCCGGACGATATGGCGGCGTGCCGGCCGCAGCGCTGACCGGCTACTGGTTCGGGCTCGGCTATTTCGTGCCCGGCCTCTACTGGATCGGCTACGCGTTCTTCGTCGACGCCGACGTCTTCGCCTGGCTGACGCCCTTCGCCGTGCTGGGACTGCCGGCCTATCTCTCGATCTTCACGGCGCTTGGCTTTGCGCTGGCGCGCCTGCTCTGGACCAAGAACGCCACGCGCGTGCTCGCGCTCGCAGCAAGCCTCACCATCAGCGAATGGCTGCGCGGCCACGTGCTGACCGGCTTTCCCTGGAACGCGTTCGGCTATGCGCTGTCCGAGCCGCTGGCGCTGGCGCAGACCGCGTCGCTGATCGGCCTGTGGGGCATGACGTTCCTGACGGTCGCGATCTTCGCAAGCCCGGCAGCGCTGATCGACCGCACGCCCGATCGCAGCATTGCGTGGCGAGCACCGGCCGCGGCAATCGCGCTTCTGATTGTCATGAGCATCTTCGGCGCGATCCGCCTGTCGCTGCATCCGACCACGATGGTCGCGGGCGCCAAGCTGCGCCTGATGCAACCGAACCTGCAGCAGGACGCGAAGTTCAACTATTCCGCCAAGGCGGAGGTGATGAAGAAATACCTCGCGCTGTCGGACCGCGCCTCCGGGCCGCAATCGACCGGCGTGCGCGATGCCACCATCCTGATCTGGCCGGAATCGGCGTTTCCGTTCTTCCTCACGCGCGAAGCCGACGCGATGGCGCAAATCGCCGACCTGCTGCCGAAGGGCACGGTGCTGATCACCGGCTCGGTCCGCGCGCCCGATCTGCCGCGCGGCACGCCGATCACGCGCGCGTATAATTCGATCTACGTGATCGACCATGACGGCAGCGTGCTCTCGGTCTACGACAAGCTCCATCTCGTGCCGTTCGGCGAGTTTCTTCCCTATCAGGATCTGATGGAGAAGCTCGGCTTCGAACAACTCACGCGCGTGCGTGGCGGTTTCATTCCGGGGACCGTGCGTCACGCACTCAACGTGCCGGACGCGCCGAGCGCATTGCCTCTGATTTGCTACGAGGCGATCTTTCCCGGTGAGGTTGCCGGACGCAACGAACGTCCAGGCTGGATCGTGAACCTCACCAATGACGGCTGGTTCGGTATCTCGACCGGTCCCTACCAGCATCTCGAGCAGGCGCGAATGCGCGCGATCGAGCTCGGATTGCCGCTGGTCCGCTCCGCCAATACCGGCGTCTCCGCCGTGATCGATCCGGTCGGGCGAACAATCGCCAGTCTCGGTCTCGGAATCGAAGGCATTTTGGATGCAAGCCTGCCCGCCGCGATCCCGCCGTCCGTCTATGCGCGGCTCGGCGACGTGCCCGCAGCCATGCTCGTCGCCCTGGCCGTGATTCTCGCGATGCGCCGACGTGTTGCCAAACGGCACCCCTGATTTCGCCACTGCCGCGACGGCGGCCGGAATCCTTTGACAACCGTAGTCCCACGGTTGACGACTGCACCCGGGTTCCTCATTCTGCATCCGCTGCGAAAGACAGTGGGCGTTGCTAAATTTCTCCGCAATGTTTCCCAATAACAGGGTTTGATTTTTACGCTGCTGGCACCTGAGGCATCCAATCGATTGCGCTGAAGGTGGTGTTTGGAGGCTGAGGAAATGTCGAAAGCGCCCAACCCTGTTGACAAATATGTCGGCAGCCGCGTGCGTATGCGCCGCATCATGTTGGGCATGAGCCAGGAGAAGCTCGGTGAGGCTTTGGGCCTGACTTTCCAGCAGATCCAGAAATACGAGAAGGGCACGAACAGGGTCGGCGCGAGCCGCATCCAGCAGATTGCCGAGATTCTCCAGGTGCCGGTGTCGTTCCTGTTCGAGGGCGGACCGAGCGGCGTGGCCGGGCCGGATGGCTTCGCCGAAGGCGCTTCGCCCTCTTATGTCTCCGACTTCCTCGCGACCTCCGAAGGTCTCGCTCTGACCAAGGCGTTCACGCGAATCACCGATTCGAAAATGCGCCGCTCGATCGTCGATCTCGTCGAGCAGATCGCCGCCCGCGAGGGCCCCGACAAGCGCTGAGGCGCCATCTCATTCCGATTTGAGGCTGCGCCAAATCTGGCCTATGTCGTCATTTGCGGCCGCGTCATGATGCGCGCCGTCACGGATGATGCGATTCAAAGGCATAGATGCGCCCATGGCGAGCTCCAACTGGTTCGATACCCAAACTATTCTCGACGGCATCCAGCGCTGGGTGGAGATCGAGACGCCGACCGAGGCGCCTGACCAGGTCAACAGACTGGTGTCGCTGGTCGCGGATCAGTATCGCGATCTACCCGTCACGCTCGAGCGCGTCGCCGGCATCGACGGCTGCGGCGATCATCTGCTGGCCCGCTCGACCTGGGGCCAGGAGCAGCCGGGCATCCTGGTGCTGAGCCACCTCGATACCGTTCATCCCCTCGGCTTCATCGAGCGCCTTCCGTTCAAGGTCGAAGGCGACAGCGCGTTCGGCCCCGGCATCTACGACATGAAGGGCGGCGCCTACATCGCCCATCACGCCTTTGCCGCGCTCTGCGCCGGCGGCGATCGTTCGCCGCTCGGCATCACCCACATGTTCACCTCCGACGAGGAGATCGGCAGCCCGACGTCGCGGGCGCTGATCGAGAAGGAAGGACGCAAGGCCAAATACGTGCTGGTGACGGAGCCGGCGCGCGACGGCGGCAAGATCGTCACCGGACGCAAGGGCGTCGGACGCTTCCAGGTGTTCATCAAGGGCGTACCCGCACATGCCGGCTCGCGGCCCGAAGACGGCCGCAGCGCGGTGCGCGAACTCGGCAACGTCATCCTCGCGCTGGAAGGCATGAACGATCTCAAGCGCGGCGTCACCGTGAATGTCGGCGTGGTGCGCGGCGGCACGCGTCCCAACGTGACGCCGGAAGAGGCCTATGCCGAAGTCGATCTGCGCGTGCCGAGCTTCACTGATGCGGACGAGTTCGTGGGCAAGATTCTGGGGCTGACGTCGAAGACCGAAGGCGTGACCGTCAAGGTCACGGGTGAGCTCAACCGCCCGCCTTACGAGAAGGGCAATGCGGGCGCCTCGCTCTACGAGCATGCGAGGTCGCTCGCCACCGAGATCGGCTTCGAGCTGATCGACACCTATACCGGCGGCGGCTCCGACGGCAATTTCACCGCCCCGCACACGGCGACGCTCGACGGGCTCGGCGTCGACGGCAAGGGCGCGCACACCCATTATGAGCAGCTCTACGTCTCCTCGCTCGCACCGCGCGCGCGGCTGCTCCACCGCCTGTACCAGACGCTGCGATGAGCGAGCGCAAATCGGATCCCGATCGTGACGACAGCGAGCGCGCGTTCTTCGGGCGGCGCAAGGGCCACAAGCTCAGGCAGCACCACGCTGAGCTGATCGACCATCTGCTGCCGCATCTGTCGCTCGACATCGCGCGCGAGGCGCCGAGCGATGCCCGTGAAATCTTCGATCCCGCGGCCAACGATGTCAGGCTCGAGATCGGCTTCGGCGGCGGCGAGCATCTTGCGGCGGAAGCGCGGCACTTCGCCACGACCGGCTTCATCGGCTGCGAGCCCTATGTCAACGGCATGGCAAAAATCCTCGCGCAGATCGAGGCGGCCAACATCGCCAATATCCGCCTGTTCGCAGGCGACGCCGCCGAGCTGCTGGCCTGGCTGCCGAAGGCTTCGCTGTCGCGGATCGACCTGATCCACCCCGATCCCTGGCCGAAGCGGCGGCACTGGAAGCGGCGCTTCGTGCAGGACCGCACGATTGCCGCGATGGCGCGCGTGCTGAAGGTCGGCGGCGAATTCCGCTTCGTCTGCGACATCGACGATTACTGCGCCTGGACGCTGTCGCATCTTGCGCGCTCGCCGGATTTCAAATGGCTCGCGGAGCGCGCCGACGATTTCCGCCAGCCATGGGACGGCTACACCATGACGCGCTACGGCCGGAAGGCCACGCGCGAAGGCCGCAAGACGACGTATCTGCGGTTCAGGCGGACCTAAAGCTCTTCGCATCCATCCGCGATCGTCATGCCCGGGCTCGTCCCGGGCATCCACGTACTTACTTTCTATCGTCGCGAGAACGTGGATGGCCGGGACAAGCCCGGCCGTGACGACAAAGACTGTACTTTGACTAGATCGTCTGCCGGTTGCGCCAGAAATTCACGACGCGTTCGGCCGTCGTCGGCATCAGGCGCGTGAAGTTCATGCGCGCGGCCTCGATATCCGCATCGGCAGGGGTGCGGTTGGGACCGTACCAGAGCAGGATCAGCGCGCGGACAGTCGGCCAGCCGAGATTGAGCACGCGGCCGAGGATCAGGATCGGATCGTAACGATCGCCTGCGATCAGACGGTCGAGGATCGAGATGCGGATGCCGGTCATCGCCGAGAGCGAGGCGATCGATTCCTCGTATTTGTGTGCCTTGGCGAAGCCGAGCAGCGCGCTCTCGCCGAGATGGCCCTCGCGATGCAAGGTCAGCACGGTGCGCTGCGCGCCGGAGAAATCGCGCCGCGGCCCCGGCGGCAATGCGGCCTCCTCGATTGCGGCCATCGCGCGCTTGATCTCGACCTGGCGCACGGGATTGACCACGCTGGAGAGGCGGCGGCGGATGACGTCGAGCGTGCCGTCGAGAAGCTCTTTCAGATGCTCGCCGGAGAGATCCGTGCGCTGGCCGATCTTGAGCGTCAGCACGCCGTCCTGTGCGGCACGCTTGACCAGCTCGGAATAGCTGCCCGGCGAAAACACCGCGCCGGCATTGCCCGCGGCGCGACGCACGACGTCGCGATCGCCGCGCTCGATCAGCACGTCGGTGACGACGGCCGGCAGGACGGGGCGTTCCGTCATCGCGAGCAGATGTCCCTGGCCCTTCAGGCGCGCGATCTCGACCAGCGCGGCATCGTCGAGCACGGGCGAGCGGCGCAGCACGGGGCCCGCCACCATGATCTCGTTTTCGCGCGCGAGCTGGTTCACCAGATGCGGTGGCGCGTTGTCCAGCCGCGAGAAGCGCTCGGCGAGATCGACGCGCGAGGTGAGCTCGGCATGCGGCACGAGATCGATCAGCAGATCGTCGAAGAGGTCGATGAGCTCGGGACGGAGCCTTTCGGGATCCTGGAAGAACAGCTCGGCGATGGCACGCGCGATCTCGCCACGGCGGCGTGGATCGCCGCGTTTGACGATAGCGTCCAGTCCAGGAATGAGCGACGTGGCAACGGTCATGAAAACGCAAACTCGTATGGGGCACGCCGCGGGTGCGCCCTTGGTCCAAGCCGCCCCACAATCAGGGAATTTAGGCCTCGGAGATGAAAGAAGCGTTGCGCGGAAGCCCGCAAACCGGGCGCAAAAAGCCCGATCCGGCCCGCGATGGGCCTTGTCCGGGGGAGCGGAAAGGGCTATATCAGCGCCAATTCATCTTCTCATACGATCCGCGTAGTGAGAGTGGGCCCGAAAGGACCCGCTCTTTTTTATTACCTGAACGCGGGTTGGCGGAAGATCCGGCCCGACGCGCTGTCGGGAGAGTTCCGAAGCGGGCTTTGAAGTCTTAACCAGGCCTTAACCCACGCGTTAACCCAAGCCTTAACCATCGAGCGCCTTGACCCCTGATATGACCGAACCGAACACTGGTTCCACGGATGCCGAATTGCTGGCCGAGCCGAGGCTCGTGGTCGAGCCGGGCGTGGCGGCACGGGTGTCTGCGGTCGCGGCTCCCGTGCTCGAAGGCATGGGCTACCGCCTGGTGCGTATCCGTATCTCCGGGGAAGCCGGCTGCACCGTGCAGATCATGGCCGAGCGGCCGGACGGCTCGATGCAGCTCGAGGATTGCGAGGCGATCTCGCGGGCGCTGTCGCCCGTGCTCGACGTCGCCGACCCCATCGATCGCGCCTATCGCCTCGAGATCTCCTCGCCTGGGATCGACCGTCCGCTGGTGCGCCGTTCCGATTTCGAGCGTTATTCCGGCCATCTGGTGAAGGTCGACATGGCGGTCGCCCATGAAGGGCGCAAGCGATTCCGCGGCACCCTCGGTGCCGTCGAAGGCGACCGCGTGCATCTGCATCGCGACGACGCCAAGGCCGGCGACGATACCGACGTTCTCCTGACGATGGAGGATATCGGCGAGGCGCGGCTGGTGCTGACCGACGAGCTGATCGCGGAGTCCATGCGCCGCGGCAAGGCCGAAGAGCGCCAGATGCGCCGGGATCTCGGCCTCGAGCCGCCGCTGGCACCGCACGCGAAGATCGGCGAAAAAGCCGCCAGGGGCACCAAGCCGAAAAAGAAGCCGGCCCCGACCAATACGAAGAAACATCGCCTTGCCGCCGAACGCGCGCGGCGCGGCGAGATCGAGCCTGACCAAGGAGACTAGCCATGGCAGTCAGCGCCAATCGACTTGAATTGCTTCAGATCGCCGATGCCGTCGCACGCGAGAAATCGATCGACCGCGGCATCGTCATCGCGGCGATGGAGGACGCCATCGCCAAGGCCGCGCGAGCCCGTTACGGCAGCGAGACTGACGTTCACGCCGAGATCGACCCGAAGAAGGGCGAGCTGCGGCTGTCGCGCCACATGCTGGTCGTCGACAAGGTCGAAAACCATTCCAACCAGATCTCGCTGGTCGATGCGCAGCGCGCCAATCCCGGCGCCCAGGTCGGCGACACCATCGCCGACACCCTGCCGCCGCTGGAATACGGCCGCATCGCCGCGCAGTCCGCCAAGCAGGTGATCGTGCAGAAGGTGCGCGAGGCCGAGCGCGACCGCCAGTACCAGGAATTCAAGGACCGCATCGGCGACATCGTCAACGGCGTCGTCAAGCGCGTCGAATATGGCAGCGTGATCGTCGATCTCGGCCGCGGTGAAGCCATCATCCGCCGCGACGAGATGCTGCCGCGCGAAGTGTTCCGCAACGGCGACCGCGTCCGCGCCTACATCTTCGACGTCCGCCGCGAGACGCGCGGCCCGCAGATCTTCCTCTCCCGCACCCATCCGCAGTTCATGGCGAAGCTGTTCGCGCAGGAAGTGCCGGAAATCTATGACGGCATCGTCGAGATCAAGGCGGTTGCCCGCGATCCGGGCTCGCGCGCGAAAATCGGCGTGATTTCCCGCGATTCCTCGGTGGATCCGGTCGGCGCCTGCGTCGGTATGCGCGGCTCGCGCGTGCAGGCCGTGGTGAACGAGCTGCAGGGCGAGAAGATCGACATCATCCCGTGGTCGCCCGACATCGCGACCTTCGTGGTCAACGCGCTGGCGCCGGCGGAAGTCTCCAAGGTCGTCATCGACGAAGACCGCGAGCGCATCGAGGTCGTTGTCCCCGACACCAACAACCAGCTCTCGCTGGCGATCGGCCGCCGCGGCCAGAACGTGCGTCTGGCCTCGCAGCTCACCGGCTGGGACATCGACATCCTGACCGAGCAGGAGGAATCGGAGCGCCGCCAGGCCGACTTCGAGAACTCCACCCGTGTCTTCATGGAATCGCTCAACGTCGACGAAGTGGTCGGCCAGCTGCTGGCGTCCGAAGGCTTCACCTCGGTCGAGGAGCTCGCCATGGTGGACGTCAAGGAACTCGCCGGCATCGAGGGCTTCGACGAGGAGACCGCGCAGGAACTCCAGAACCGTGCCCGCGAATATCTCGAGCAGCAGGAAGCCGAGCTCGAGGCCCGGCGCAAGGAGCTCGGGGTCGAGGACGCCCTCAAGGACGTGCCCGGCGTCACCTCGAAGATGCTGGTGAAGTTCGGCGAGAACGACATCAAGACCGTCGACGACCTCGCCGGCTGCGCCACCGACGATCTGGTCGGCTGGACCGAGCGCAAGGAAGGCGGCGAACAGACCAAATTCCCGGGTGCGCTCGACGGTATCGAGATCTCCCGTGACGATGCCGAAGCGATGATCATGCAGGCCCGCGTCAAGGCCGGCTGGATCACCGAGGCCGATCTCGCCAAGCCCGCTGAAGAGGCTGAGGCGACCGAAGATCAGCCGGCTTAAGGGCGAAGGAGAATGTCGCCCGGATGCTCGCAGACACTGACCACGATCTTGACCATGGCCCGCGGACCGAAAGGTCCGCGACCATGCGCATGTGCGCGGTCAGCCGGCAGGTCCGGCCGATCGACGAGCTGATCCGCTTCGTGGTCTCGCCGCAAGGCGACCTGGTTCCCGATCTCAAGCGCAAGCTGCCCGGACGCGGCATGTGGGTCACCGCCTCGCGCGAGGTGGTTGCGGAAGCCGTCCGGCGTCACCAATTTAGCAAGGCCTTCAAGCGCGAGCTGCGCATTTCCCAGACGCTTCCCGCCGACATCGAGGCGCTCCTGGTCAGGAGCGCGACGGAAGCTCTTGGAATCGCCGCCAAGGCGGGCCAGATCGTGGCCGGCTTCGGCAAGGTCGAGAGCGCCCTGCGGGAAGGCACGGCCGAGGTCCTGATCCACGCCAGTGACGGGGCTGCGGACGGAATCCGCAAATTGGACACTCTGGCACGTCAAAATGCCGGGAATCGCGGCGCCAAGCCGCAGATTCCCGTCGTCACCGCACTGAAATCGTTAGAATTGGATTTGGCACTAACCCGGTCAAATGTGATACATGCTGCGCTGCTCGCGGGCCCGGCGAGCAAGTCATTCCTGTCACGTAGCCAGATGCTGGTCCGATACCGGATGGCGGACGATGACAAGACTGCCGAAAAGCACGGCCAGGATTTCTGAGAGACACGACGAACCGATCTGACGGTGCGGCAACGCACAACACTGATAAATCAGGATTAGGACTGCTGAATGGTTGATACCAAGACCCCTGGCGACAAGAAGCTGAGCGTTCCGAGCAAGACGCTATCGCTCAAGCCGCGCGTCGAAACGGGCACCGTGCGCCAGAGCTTCAGCCATGGCCGCAGCAAGCAGGTCGTGGTCGAGAAGCGCGGCAAGCGTCGCATCGACGGCACACCTGAGCCGCACACGCCTGAGGTCGCTGCCAAGCCGGCGCCGGCCGCACCTGCTCCGTCGCGCCCCGCTCCGCCGCCCCCGCCGCGCAATGCCGGTTCCGGCGTCGTGCTGCGCACCCTGACCGAGGACGAGCGCTCCGCCCGCGCCAGCGCGCTGGCCGATGCCAAGGTGCGCGAAGTCGAAGAGCGCCGCCAGGCCGAGGAAGAGGCCCAGCGCCGCGCTGTTCGCGAAGCCGCTGAACGCGCCGAGCGCGAGGCCGCCGAATCCCGCCGCAAGGCCGAGGAAGAGCGCCACCGTCACGAGGACGAAGCCAAGCGCAAGGCCGAGACCGAAGCCAAGAAGCGTTTCGGCGAAGGCGAACAGCCGGCGTCCGCTCCGCGTCCGGCGGCTGCGGCCCCGGCCGCTCCCGCGCCACGTCCCGGCGCGCCTGCAGCGCGTCCTGGCGCCGCCACGACCACCACGGCACGTCCTGCAACCACGACCGCGCGCCCCGGCACGACGACGGCGCGACCGACCGGCGGCCCCCTGGGCCGCGCTCCGGGAGTTGCGGCTGGCCCCGACGAGGACGATGGTCCGCGCCAGATCCGTCGCGGTCCCGGTGGCGCCGCGCGTCCCGCGGCGGCTCCCAAGACCACCCACAAGCCCGGTCCGCAGAAGGAACGCGGCCGCCTGACCGTCGTCACCGCG
The DNA here is from genome assembly GCF_018130885.1 of Bradyrhizobium sp. KB893862 SZCCT0404. Classification (NCBI taxonomy): domain Bacteria; kingdom Pseudomonadati; phylum Pseudomonadota; class Alphaproteobacteria; order Hyphomicrobiales; family Nitrobacteraceae; genus Bradyrhizobium; species Bradyrhizobium sp. KB893862 SZCCT0404. The sequence continues at coordinate 431,863 of NZ_JAFCLT010000005.1, read as the reverse complement.
CTCAATGCCGATGAGGTGCGCGAGCGCTCGATCGCCTCGTTCCGCCGCCGGACCCAGCGCCTGAAGGGTCACGCCTCGAACGAGCCGAAGGAAAAGCTCATCCGCGAGGTGACGATTCCGGAAGCGATCACGATCCAGGAACTCGCCAACCGCATGTCCGAGCGCGCGGTCGACGTCATCCGCATGCTGATGAAGCAGGGCGCGATGCACAAGATCACCGACGTGATCGACGCCGACACCGCGCAGCTGATCGCCGAAGAGCTCGGCCACACCGTCAAGCGCGTTGCCGCCTCCGACGTCGAAGAGGGCCTGTTCGACCAGGTCGATGATTCCACCGACACCGAGACCCGTTCGCCGGTCGTGACCGTGATGGGCCACGTCGACCACGGCAAGACCTCGCTGCTCGATGCGCTTCGTCATGCCAACGTGGTGTCCGGCGAAGCCGGCGGCATCACCCAGCACATCGGCGCCTATCAGGTGCTGTCGCCCGAGAGCGGCAAGAAGATCACCTTCATCGACACGCCCGGCCACGCCGCGTTCACCGCGATGCGCGCCCGCGGCGCCAAGGTCACCGACATCGTCGTGCTGGTGGTCGCGGCCGATGACGGCGTGATGCCGCAGACGATCGAAGCTATCAACCACGCCAAGGCGGCGCGGGTGCCGATCATCGTTGCCATCAACAAGATCGACAAGCCCGACGCCAAGCCCGAGCGCGTGCGCACCGAGCTGCTCCAGCACGAGGTGCAGGTGGAATCCTTCGGCGGCGACGTCGTCGACGTTGAGGTGTCCGCCAAGAACAAGACCAATCTCGACAAGCTTCTCGAGATGATCGCGCTGCAGGCCGACATTCTCGAGCTGAAGACCAACTCGGAGCGTCCGGCCGAGGGCACCGTGATCGAGGCCAAGCTCGACCGCGGCCGTGGTCCGGTCGCCACCGTGCTGGTCCAGCGCGGCACGCTTCGTGTCGGCGACATCATCGTCGCCGGCGCCGAGATGGGTCGCGTTCGCGCGCTGATCTCGGATCAGAGCGAGACCGTGCGTGAGGCAGGTCCTTCGGTGCCGGTCGAGGTGCTCGGCTTCAACGGTCCGCCGGAAGCCGGCGATCGTCTCGCCGTGGTCGAGAACGAAGCCCGCGCCCGCCAGATCACCAGCTACCGCGCTCACCAGAAGCGCGAGAACGCGGCTGCCTCGATCTCCGGCATGCGCGGCTCGCTCGAGCAGATGATGTCGCAATTGAAGACGGCGGGCCGCAAGGAATTCCCGCTGATCGTCAAGGCCGACGTGCAGGGCTCGCTGGAAGCCATCCTCGGCTCGCTGGAGAAGCTCGGCACCGACGAAGTCGCCGCTCGCATCCTGCATGCCGGCGTCGGCGGCATCTCGGAATCCGACGTGACGCTCGCGGAAGGCTTCAACGCCGCGATCATCGGCTTCTCGGTTCGTGCCAACAAGGAGGCCGCTGCGGCCGCCAAGCGCAACGGCATCGAGATCCGCTACTACAACATCATCTACGACCTCGTGGACGACGTGAAGAAGGCGATGAGCGGCCTGCTCGCGCCGACCTTGCGCGAAACCATGCTGGGCAATGCCGAGATCCTGGAGATCTTCAACATCTCCAAGGTCGGCAAGGTCGCCGGCTGCCGCGTCACCGACGGTACCGTGGAACGCGGCGCCAATGTGCGCCTGATCCGCGACAACGTCGTCGTGCACGAGGGCAAGCTGTCGACGCTGAAGCGCTTCAAGGACGAAGTGAAGGAAGTCCAGGCCGGCCAGGAATGCGGCATGGCCTTCGAGAGCTACCACGACATGCGCGCAGGCGATGTCATCGAGTGTTATCGCGTGGAGACGATCCAGCGCTCCCTGTAAGTCCAAATCTTACCGAAGCGACTGGATCTTTTTTGAGCTGAAATAGCGGGAGTGCGATGGCCGGATTTTTTCCGGCCATCGCACCGCATTCGTTTCAACAGGAAAAATGACAATGCCCGTGTCCCAAACGCGGTCATGACGAGGTGATTTTCGACCATGCCACGGCATCATCAGAAGAAGAGTTCCGCGCCCGGCGGCTCGCAGCGCCAGCTGCGCGTCGGCGAGCAGGTTCGCCACGCGATGGCCGAGATTCTGGCGCAAGGCAATGTGCATGATGCGGACCTCGAAGGTCACATCATCACCGTGCCGGAGGTGCGGATGTCGCCCGATTTGAAGCTCGCGACCGTTTACGTGATGCCGCTCGGTGGACGCGACACCGAGGTCGTCATCGCTGCGCTCGAGCGCAACAAGAAATTCCTGCGCGGCGAAGTCGCGCGGCGCGTTAACCTGAAATTTGCACCTGACATTCGCTTCCGCGTCGACGAACGATTCGACGAGGCGGAACGGATCGAGAAGCTTTTGCGAACACCTGCGGTGCAAAAGGACTTGGAACAGGATCCGGATACGGATCGGGAAGAAGAGCAATGACGATGGACCCCGCTCACGGCACGATCGACGGCAACGACGCCGATCAGCGCGATGTGCAGAAAAATAATTTTGCGGAGATGGGCGGCAATTCTCAGCCGCATCAGGAGCCGCGCCGCGTCAACAACGATCCGCGCGCCAAGCAGCAGAAGGGCAACCAGGTTCGCCGCGACCGCCGCGACGTCCATGGCTGGGTGGTGCTCGACAAGCCGATCGGCATGACCTCGACGCAGGCGGTGGCCGTGCTCAAGCGCCTGTTCAACGCCAAGCGCGCCGGCCACGCCGGCACGCTCGACCCGCTCGCCTCCGGCGGCCTGCCCATCGCGCTTGGCGAGGCCACCAAGACGGTTCCCTTCGTGATGGACGGCCGCAAGCGCTACCAGTTCACCGTGTGCTGGGGCGAGGAGCGCGACACCGACGATATCGAGGGCCGGGTTACCGCGACCTCCGACCAGCGCCCGACCCGGGAGGCCATCCTGGCCCTCCTGCCCCGCTTCACGGGGGTGATCGAGCAGGTCCCGCCGCGCTATTCGGCGATCAAGGTCCAGGGCGAGCGCGCCTATGACCTCGCCCGCGACGGCGAGGTCGTGGAGCTGGCCCCCCGTCCGGTCGAGATTCATCATTTAACCCTTGTGGATCAACCGGATAACGACCGGGCCGTGTTCGAGGCCGAGTGCGGCAAGGGCACCTATGTCCGGGCCCTGGCCCGCGATATGGGCCGGATTCTCGGCACTTTCGGCCATATCTGCGCGCTCCGGCGGACCCTGGTCGGCCCATTTGGCGAAAACGACATGATTCCGCTGGATCAGTTGGAGGCTTTGTGCGATAGAGCCGCGTCCGGCGAGGGTAGCCTCGCGGACGCGCTTATGCCCGTTGAGACCGCGCTGGACGACATCCCGGCACTGGCCGTCACTCGGGCTGATGCGGCAAGGCTCCATCGGGGCCAAGCCGTTTTGTTGCGCGGACGGGATGCGCCCACAAGTAGCGGCACAGTCTATGTCACGGTGGCAGGCCGTCTTTTGGCGCTTGCTGAAGTTGGCAATGGCGAAATCATCCCCAAGCGTGTGTTCAACCTGACCGGCTTGACTGCCTCAACCGGTCGCAACGAGAGAAATTGACGATGTCGATTGCCGCAGAACGCAAAGCGGAAGTCATCAAGACGAATGCCACCAAGGCCGGCGACACCGGCTCGCCCGAGGTTCAGGTCGCGATCCTTTCGGAGCGCATCAACAACCTGACCAACCACTTCAAGACCCACGTGAAGGACAACCATTCGCGTCGCGGCCTGCTGAAGCTGGTCTCGACCCGCCGCTCGCTCCTCGACTATCTCAAGAAGCGGGACGAGGCGCGTTACAAGGCGCTGCTCGAGAAGCACAACATTCGTCGTTAAGAGCTACTGCGCGCGCCAACGGCGCGCGTTTTCGCGCGTAGTTTCGAACGAAAGCGCTTATTTAAAGGTTTTTGATCGAGGCTGCGTGCGCGTCGGGTGCGAGCCGACAAGGATTCGCATCCGGGGCATGAAGGGCGAAGACCGCGAGTGCGGTGTTCGTATTCGTGCCGACTGACAGTCCAGCAGCAATCCGGCGGCTGGGCACAACGGGCAAGGCGCCCGTATGACCCGAAAGGATGGACGCCATCCGACATCCAAAAACCATGGCAGGATCGCAGGACGCTGATCGCCCGCTTCGATCAGCATCCCGCAATCTTGCGCATGGTTTTTGTTTTTCGGCGCCGTCCCTTCTTTCGAGAACCATGAAAGAAGACATCTATGTTCAATAAGCATTCGGTCGAGATCGACTGGGGCGGACGCCCTCTCAAGCTCGAAACCGGCAAGATCGCCCGTCAGGCCGACGGCGCCGTCATCGCCACCTACGGCGAGACCGTGGTGCTCGCCACCGTCGTCGCGGCGAAGGCGCCGCGCGAAGGCGTCGACTTCCTGCCGCTGACCGTCGACTACCAGGAGAAGACCTACGCCGCGGGCCGCATTCCCGGCGGCTATTTCAAGCGCGAGGGCCGTCCGACCGAGAAGGAGACGCTGGTCTCCCGCCTGATCGACCGTCCGATCCGTCCGCTGTTCGTCGACGGCTGGCGCAACGAGACCCAGGTGATCGCCACCGTGCTGTCGCACGACATGGAGAACGATCCTGACATCGTCGCGCTGGTGGCATCGTCCGCTGCGCTGACGCTCTCCGGCGCGCCGTTCAAGGGCCCGATCGGCGCCGCGCGCGTCGGCTTCGCCAATGACGAGTTCATCCTCAACCCGACGCTCGACGAGATGGTCGACACCCAGCTCGACCTGGTCGTCGCCGGCACCGCCGACGCCGTGCTGATGGTGGAATCGGAAGCCAAGGAGCTGAACGAGGACATCATGCTCGGCGCCGTGATGTTCGGTCACCGCCACTTCCAGCCGGTGATCAACGCGATCATCGAGCTCGCCGAGAAGGCCGCCAAGGAGCCGCGCGAAGTCACCGTGATCGACAACGCCGCGCTCGAGAAGGAGATGCTCGGCATCGTCGAGCAGGAGCTGCGCGCCGCCTACGCCATTCCGGTCAAGCAGGACCGTTACGCCGCAGTCGGCAAGGTCAAGGAAAAGGTGATCGCCCACTACTTCCCCGAGGGGCAGGAGCCGAAATACGACAAGCTGCGCATCAGCGCCGTGTTCAAGGAGCTCGAGGCGAAGATCGTTCGCTGGAACATCCTGGACACCGGCAAGCGCATCGACGGCCGCGATTCCAAGACCGTCCGCAACATCGTCGCCGAAGTCGGCGTGCTGCCCCGTGCCCACGGCTCGGCGCTGTTCACCCGCGGTGAGACGCAAGGTCTGGTCGTCACCACGCTCGGCACCGGTGAGGACGAGCAGTACATCGACGCGCTGTCGGGAACGTACAAAGAGACGTTCCTGCTGCACTACAACTTCCCTCCCTACTCGGTCGGTGAGACCGGCCGTCTCGGCGGCACCAAGCGCCGCGAGATCGGCCACGGCAAGCTCGCCTGGCGCGCGATCCACCCGGTGCTGCCGCCCCATCACGAGTTCCCGTACACGATCCGCGTGGTCTCGGAGATCACCGAATCGAACGGCTCGTCCTCGATGGCTTCGGTCTGCGGCGCTTCGCTCGCGCTGATGGATGCCGGCGTTCCGTTGAAGCGGCCGACCGCGGGCATCGCGATGGGCCTGATCCTCGAAGACAAGCGCTACGCGGTTCTCTCGGACATCCTCGGTGACGAGGACCATCTCGGCGACATGGACTTCAAGGTCGCCGGCACGGAGCAGGGCATCACCTCGCTCCAGATGGACATCAAGATCGAGGGCATCACCGAAGAGATCATGAAGGTGGCGCTGGCCCAGGCCAAGGATGGTCGTATCCACATCCTCGGCGAGATGGCCAAGGCGCTCACCAACGCCCGCGCCGAGCTCGGCGAATATGCGCCGCGCATCGAGACCTTCAAGATCGCCACCGACAAGATCCGCGAAGTGATCGGCACCGGCGGCAAGGTGATCCGCGAGATCGTCGAGAAGACCGGCGCCAAGGTCAACATCGAGGACGACGGCACCGTGAAGGTCGCTTCCTCCGACGGCGAGGCGATGAAGGCCGCGATCAAGTGGATCAAGTCGATCGCGTCCGATCCGGAAGTCGGCCAGATCTATGACGGCACCGTTGTCAAGGTCATGGAGTTCGGCGCTTTCGTGAACTTCTTCGGCTCCAAGGACGGCCTCGTCCACATCAGCCAGCTCGCCTCGGCGCGCGTGCAGAAGACCTCCGACGTCGTCAAGGAAGGCGACAAGGTCAAGGTCAAGCTGCTCGGCTTCGACGATCGCGGCAAGACCCGCCTGTCGATGAAGGTGGTGGACCAGACCACCGGCGAAGACCTCGAAGGCAAGGACAAGGGCGGCGAGGGCGAGAAGGCCCCGCGCGAAGCCGCCGGCGAGTAAGTCTGGCGACATCGAGAAAAAACGAAGGGCGGCCGAAAGGCCGCCCTTTTTGTTTGTGCTGTTCTGCAAGCGTGCTGCGCTCCCTCTCCCGCGTGCGGGAGAGGGAGCGGCAACATCACGCAACGATGTCGAACCGGTCGAGGTTCATCACCTTGGTCCAGGCCTTGGCGAAGTCCTTGACGAACTTCTCCTTGGAGTCCGAGGTGGCATAGACCTCGGCGAAGGCGCGGAGCTGCGAGTGCGCGCCGAAGATCAGATCGGCACGGGTGCCGGTCCACTTCACCGCGTTGGTCTTGCGGTCGCGAGCCTCGTAGCTGCCGTCGGCCACCGGCGTCCACTGCGCGCTCATGTCGAGCAGGTTGACGAAGAAGTCGTTGCTCAGCGTACCCACCTTGGCGGTGAATGCGCCGTGCTTCGAGCCCGCATTGGCGCCGAGCACACGCAGGCCGCCGACCAGGACGGTCAGCTCGGGGCCGGTGAGCTTGAGCAGCTGCGCGCGATCGATCAGGGCTTCTTCCTCCTGCAGGAACTGCTGCCGCTTGGAGACATAGTTGCGGAAGCCATCGGCGCGCGGCTCGAGCGGCGCGAACGAGGCGACATCCGTCTGCTCCTGCGAAGCATCCATGCGGCCCGGCGTGAACGCAACCTTGACGTCGACGCCGGCATCCTTGGCGGCCTTTTCGACCGCGGCAGTGCCCCCGAGCACGATCAGGTCCGCAAGCGAAACCTTCTTCGCGCCGGCCGAAGCGTTGAAGTCCTTCTGGATCGCTTCGAGCTTGCCGAGCACCTTGGACAGCTGGGCCGGCTGGTTCACCTCCCAGTCCTTCTGCGGAGCAAGGCGGATCCGCGCGCCATTGGCGCCGCCGCGCTTGTCCGAGCCGCGGAACGTCGAGGCCGACGCCCAGGCGGTCGAGACCAGCTCGGAGACCGAGAGGCCCGAAGCCAGGATCTTGCTCTTCAGCGAGGCGATGTCCTGCTCGCTGGCCAGCTCGTGGTTCACGGCCGGAATCGGATCCTGCCAGATCAGCGTCTCCTTCGGCACCAGCGGGCCGAGATAGCGCTGGATCGGGCCCATGTCGCGATGGGTGAGCTTGTACCAGGCGCGGGCGAAGGCGTCCGCGAACTGATCCGGATGCTCCAGGAAGCGGCGCGAGATCTTCTCGTAGGCGGGATCGAAGCGCAGCGACAGGTCCGTCGTCAGCATGGTCGGCCGATGCTTCTTCGACTTGTCGAAGGCGTCAGGGATGACGGCGTCGGCGCCCTTGGCGGTCCACTGGTTCGCACCGCCCGGGCTCTTCGTCAGCTCCCATTCGTAGTTGAACAGGTTCTCGAAGAAGTAGTTGCTCCACTTCGTCGGGGTCTGCGTCCATGTCACCTCGAGACCGCTGGTGATGGAATCGCCCGCGAGGCCCGATGCGTGCTTGCTCTTCCAGCCGAGGCCCTGCTCTTCCAGCGCGCCCGCTTCCGGCTCGGGTCCCACCAGCGACGGATCGCCCGCGCCATGGGTCTTGCCGAAGGTGTGGCCGCCGGCGATCAGCGCGACGGTTTCCTCGTCGTTCATCGCCATGCGGAAGAAGGTCTCGCGGATGTCCTTGGCAGCGGCGACCGGATCCGGCTTGCCGTTCGGGCCTTCCGGGTTGACGTAGATGAGGCCCATCTGCACGGCGCCGAGCGGCTCGGCGAGCTGACGCTCACCGCTGTAGCGCTCATCGCCCAGCCAGGTGCCTTCCGGACCCCAATAGAGCTCTTCCGGCTCCCACACGTCGGCGCGGCCGCCGGCGAAACCGAAGGTCTTGAAGCCCATCGATTCCAGCGCGACGTTGCCGGCGAGCACCATCAGATCGGCCCAGGAAATCTTGCGGCCGTATTTCTGCTTGATCGGCCAGAGCAGACGGCGCGCCTTGTCGAGGTTGGCGTTGTCGGGCCAGCTGTTCAGCGGCGCGAAACGCTGCTGACCGGCACCGGCGCCACCGCGCCCGTCGGTGATGCGGTAGGTGCCCGCGCTGTGCCAGGCCATGCGGATCATGAGACCGCCATAGTGACCGAAGTCGGCCGGCCACCATTCCTGCGAATCCGTCATCACGGCGGTCAGGTCCTTGACGACCGCGTTCAGGTCGAGCGACTTGAATTCCTTGGCGTAGTCGAAATCCTTGTCCATCGGGTCGGACAAGTCGGAATTCTTGTGCAGTACCTCGATGTTGAGCTGGGTGGGCCACCAGTCGCGGTTCGCGCGCGTGGGTTTTCCGCCCGAAAACGGGCACTTTGAAGAGTCGTCCATGATTACCTCCTCTGGTGGCGTCCGACGGCGCCTTTGACCAGGTAGAACCACTCTAAGCGCCCCCTCCTATCAGGTGAAGTTGACTTTAGTGATCGCTGCGATAGGATTTTCTTATGATCAATCTGACGCTGCGCCAGCTCCGGTATTTCGATGCGCTGGCGCGTCACGGCCATTTCGGCCGCGCGGCTGAATCCTGTTCCATCTCGCAGCCGGCCCTGTCGATGCAGATCAAGGAACTGGAGGAGACGCTCGGCGGCCTGCTGCTGGAGCGCAGCGCGCGGCAGGTCGCCCTGACCCGGTTCGGCGAGGAGCTCGCCCAGCGCGTCCGCGACATCCTGCGCTCGGTCGACGAGCTCGGCGATTTCGCCCGGGCCTCGCAGGACCGCTTCGCCGGGCGCCTGCGCATCGGCATGATCCCGACGATCGCGCCCTATCTGCTGCCCAAGATCACCAAGAACCTCACCCGCATGCATCCGGAACTCGACATCCGCGTGCGCGAGACGATGACGCCGCGGCTGATCCAGGAGCTGGTCGAAGGACGGCTCGACACCGCCATCGTCGCGCTACCGGTGTCGGAGCCCTCGCTGACCGAGGTCGCGCTGTTCGAGGAAAAATTCCTGCTGGTGCGGCCGGGCGCGGACGAGGGAACGCCGGCCCCCTCGCGCGAGATGATGCGGGAGATGCGGCTCTTGCTGCTCGAGGAGGGACACTGCTTCCGCGATCAGGCGCTGTCGTTCTGCAACATGCAATCGGCGCCGCCGCGCGAGATGCTGGACGCCAATTCGCTGTCGACGCTGGTGCAGATGGTGAGCGCCGGCATCGGCGTGACCCTGATTCCCGAGATGGCGGTGCCGGTGGAGACGCGATCGGCCACGGTGTCACTGACGCGCTTCCGCGACCCCGAGCCCTCACGCACCATCGGCATGGTCTGGCGCAAGACCAGCCCGCTGGCGCGGCAGCTGCTGCAGATTTCCGAGGTGGTGTGCCTGTCGGCCGGCAAGGCGCGGCCGAAGCAAGTGGCGCGCAGCCAAAGGGCCTAGGCAGAAGAACACCAATGTCTGAACTCATCATCCGCCCCGCCCGCGCTGAGGAATATGACGAGATCGGCCGGGTCTGGATGGAGAGCTGGGTTTCGACCGGGCTCGGCGAAACGAGCGATTTCCTGTTGGCGAATCTTCGCGCACGCATCAGGCGGGAGATGGAGAACGGCTGGAGCCTGTTCGTCGCCGACGACAACGGCACCATCGCCGCGATGCTGGCGCTGCATCTGCCGAAGCTTTACCTCGACATGCTGTTCGTCGGTCCCGCCTATCAGGGCCAATCGCTCGGGCGAAAGCTGCTCGCCTTCACGCGCACGCAAATGCCCGACGAGATGCACCTGCGCTGCGTCCGCGAGAACGAAAAGGCCTGGCGCTGGTACGAGCGCGAAGGTTTTGTGTTCGAGAAGCAAGAGATCGAGCCGTCGAACGGGTTCGTGATGAAGTATTATCGGTGGAGGCGGCAGCCTGCCGGATAGACGACGACCTCCGGATGCAGCTTGCGGTTGTCACGATCCCCACCTAGTGTGGCAGGACTGATGACTTCCTGCCTCTGATCTCCCGGAATCCATGCTCCGCATTGCTGTCTCGCTGATCGTGCTCTCGTCCATTTGGACCTCGGCAGTCGCGCAAACTCCTCCAACACCCGCCGCGCCTCCCGCTCGGACTGCGGCACCGGCCAAGCTTGCGGTCAAGAAGGCAGCGCCGAAGGCCAAACCTGCTGCACAGCAGCCGGTCGCGGCGGAGAGCGGCCCGTGTCAGATCGGCGTCATTTCCGCGATCGGAGACCGTTTCTCGGTGCAGCACGTCGGCCTTACGATGTTCGGCAACGAGTTTTTGGAGGCGCCGATCGAGACGTGGGGCATTGATGATCTGTTCGTCGCGAGGGTTCGCGCCGCTGCTCCCGGCACTGCTGTCCGAAAGATCGCTTACGCAAACGGAGCCTTCAAGCCCTACTATCATCCGGAAGCGAAACTGTTCCGAAATGACCGCGACGACCTGACGACCCTGGTGCGGCAGATCGCCGGAGCTGCAAATTGCGAACGCTACGTCGTAGCTACGAAAGCCCGCGTTTCGGTTGATGGCACCAATCAGTCAGTCGAGGGCCTCGGGGTCTACAAGAATTGGGCGAGCCCTTCCGGGCGCGGCGTCGTAGTTGCCTATTACCGTATCAACGTTTTTGACGGACGGACTTTCGACATCCATCGAGCGCCCACCCGGAGCTTCGGAGATGTGCTTGCTTCGAGTTTTTCCAACAAGAACGACAATATGCAAATCCTCAACAATCTCGAGTTTCCCAAGACTCCTGAACAGGTGACCAACAGTGCATTGCTGCGTGACAGCACGCGCAGCCTGCTCACGGCTCAGTTGGACAAGTATCTACCCGCATACATCAAGGGCGAGTAAGCCCCCTTGCCGACGGGACCCGACAAAGGATATCGCTCGTCCGCTTCCTGCGGCTGGGCCGCATTTGACATTCTGGCCCGACTGGTCGTCGTTGCGGCTGCCCTGTGGTGCTTTTCGACATCTGCTTCGGCGCAGACCAAATCGGGACCACCAGGGACGCAGACGGCAGGACCGGCCGTCAAGCAAGTCAACAACAAGTCGACTACGGGGCGCGGAGCGACGGGCAAGCTCGCTCCCGTGGCCGGCGGCCCCTGCGACTTCGGTGTCGTCGTCACCACCGGCGATGAGTTCACCGTGCTGACGACCGGGTTGACCATATTTCAGTACAAGACGATGGTGGTCCCGATCCCAGGCTGGGGACTCCAAGAACTGATCTTCGCGCGGACCCGCGCCGCGATTCCTGCCGGCGTGTCCGTCCTGAGAATACCCTTCAACCCGGCGAAATTTCCTCCCCGCGATGAGTCCAAGGACACGTTGAAGGACAGGTTGTTCCACGATCCCGACGCGGAGCTGGCCGGATACATGCGCGAGGTCGTGAAAGGAACGAATTGCCGGCACTACATCCAGATCCTCAATGCAGTCAGCCCTATCGGGTCATCGAAATACACGGTCCGCGGCTTCGGCATCCTCAACCAGGATGTGGTGCTCGGGCGTCGCATCTTTCTCTACGCCCTGGCGTTCATCCGCATCTTTGACGGGCGCGACTTCTCCGTTGTCAGACAGAGCTCTGCGCTGATCAACATGCAGCATTCCCTGGCGGTGCAGAGGCTTCTGGGCAAGCAACTCGGCGGCCCCTATCGCGAACTACCCGCAGAATCATTTCCAGCGCGCCCTGAAGATGCCGCCGCCGATCCCGCGCTACGCGACGGCGTACGCGCCATGCTGACGGAAAGCCTCGACAAGACGCTGCCACTCTTGCTTGGACTTCGTCGAGCAGCACGCCAAAGCGACACCGGGGAACGTTGACCCACATGTCGTTCACGCCGCCTGGCTTCTGCCTAGGCGTAGTGCGTTGCGAATGCACGCCGAACGCGCCATGAATCGCGCGCTACAGGCCTTCCGCCGCTGAAAGGATCCCGTCATGATCAAGCTCTATTGGTCGCCCCGCTCGCGCTCGTTCACGACGCTCTGGCTGATGGAGGAGAGCGGCCTGCCCTATGAGCGCGTGCTGACCGACATCTCGAGCGGCGCGCAGAAGGCGCCGGATTATCTGAAGATCAATCCGATGGGCAAGGTGCCGGCGCTCAGCGATGGCGAGGCCGCGCTCGGCGAAGCGGCCGCGATTTGCGCCTATATCGCGGACCGCTATCCCGAGACGAAGCTTGCGCCCGCGGTGACCGATCCGCGCCGGGCGCGCTATCTGCAATGGCTGTTCTTCTCGCCGAGTTGCATCGAGCCGGCGATCATCCAGATCTTCACCAAGATCGAGATTCCGACCTCGACCGCGGCCTGGGGCAGCGCGGTGCAAGTGTTTGATGTGCTCGAGGCCGCGCTTGAGAAGGGACCATGGATTCTCGGCGACGAATTTTCAGCCGCCGACATCACGATCGGCTCGGGGCTGAATTTCGCTGTGCGCCTGTTCAAGATGGTGCCGTCGCGCCCGGCCTTCGACGATTATCTCGCGCGCTGCATGGCACGGCCGGCATTCCAGCGCGCGGAGAAGATCGCGGCGGGCTGAAAGCAGCTCTCGTAGGGTGGGCAAAGCGTAGCGTGCCCACGTCTTCTACTTATCGCGATCGCAGGGAAATCGTGGGCACGTCGCTAACGCTCCTTTGCCCACCCTACGGCAGCCCCGTCTATTCGGCCTTCAAATCGTCCGGCCGCGGCATCAGCACGATGTTGTAGCCGGAATCGACATAATGGATTTCGCCGGTGACGCCGCCGGAGAGGTCCGACAGCAGGTACAGCGCCGAGCCGCCGAGCTCGTCGAGCGTGACGCCGCGGCGGAGCGGCGAGTGCTTCTGCATGAAGGCGAACATCGCGCGCGCCTCGCCGATGCCGGAGCCGGCGAGCGTGCGGATGGGTCCGGCCGAGATCGCGTTGACGCGAATGCCGCGCGGCCCGAAATCGGAAGCGAGATAGCGCACGGAAGCTTCCAGCGCCGCCTTGGCGACGCCCATCACATTGTAGTTCGGCATCGATCGCTCGGAGGCGCCGAAGGTCAGCGTGATCATGCTGCCGCCCTCGGTCATCAACTCGGCGGCGCGCTTTGCCACTTCCGTGAAAGAGAAGCAGGAGATCACCATGGTGCGCGAAAAGTTCTCGCGGCTGGTGTCGGCGTAGCGGCCCTTCAGCTCGTTCTTGTCGGCAAAGCCGATCGCGTGGATGACGAAGTCGAGCTTGCCCCACTTTTCGCGCAAGGCCGCGAACGTGGCGTCGACGCTGGCGATGTCCTCGACGTCGCACGGCAGCACCAGATCGACGCCGAGCTGCTCCGCCAGCGGCTTGACGCGCTTGCCCAGGGCCTCGCCCTGGAAGGTGAAGGCAAGCTCGGCGCCATGGGCATGAAGCGTCCGCGCCATGCCCCACGCGATCGAATGATCATTGGCGATGCCCATGATCAGACCGCGCTTGCCTTTCATCAAACCTTCCATTGCCTGATGGCTCCCATTATTCCGGCGTCATGCCCCGCGAAGGCGGGGCATCCAGTATTCCGAGACAGCTGTGCTGAGTCGAGAAGCCGCAGCGTACTGGATGCCCCGGTCAAGCCGGGGCATGACAGCATGCTTGGCTCACACATCCATCCGGCTGAACACCAGCGTGGCGTTGGTGCCGCCGAAGCCGAACGAGTTCGACAGCACGGTGCCGACCTTCACGTTGTCGATGCGCTTGCGCACGATCGGCATGTCCGCGAACACCGGATCGAGCTCCTGGATGTGCGCGCTCTCGCAGATGAAACCGTTGTTCATCATCAGCAGCGAGTAGATCGCCTCCTGCACGCCGGTGGCGCCGAGCGAGTGGCCGGTCAGAGCCTTGGTCGCCGAGATAGGCGGACACTTCTCGCCGCTGCCAAACACGCGGCGGAGCGCGTCGATCTCCGGCGGATCGCCGGCCGGGGTCGAGGTCGCGTGCGGATTGATGTAGTCGACCTTGGTCTTCACCGTCGACAGCGCCATGCGCATGCAGCGCTCGGCGCCTTCACCCGACGGGGCGACCATGTCGTAGCCGTCCGACGTCGCGCCATAGCCGACGATCTCGCCGTAGATGCGCGCGCCGCGGGCCTTGGCATGCTCGAGCTCTTCCAGCACCAGCACACCGGCGCCGCCGGCGATGACGAAGCCGTCGCGGTTGACGTCATAGGGACGCGAGGCGGTCGCGGGCGTGTCGTTGTACTTCGAGGACATCGCGCCCATGGCGTCGAACAGCACCGAGAGCGACCAGTCCAGCTCCTCGCAGCCGCCGGCGAAGACGACATCCTGCTTGCCGATCTGGATCGTCTCATAGGCATTGCCGACGCAGTGGTTCGAGGTCGCGCAGGCCGAGGAGATCGAATAGTTCACGCCCTTGATCTTAAACCAGGTCGCGAGCGTCGCCGAAGCGGTGGAGGACATCGCCTTCGGCACTGCAAACGGCCCGACGCGCTTCGGCCCCTTGGTGCGGGTGATGTCGGCGGATTCGACGATGGTGCGGGCCGAAGGTCCGCCCGACCCCATGATGATGCCGGTGCGGATGTTGGAGACTTCGTCGGGCGACAGACCGGAATCCTGGATCGCCTGCTCCATCGCGATGTGATTCCACGCCGCGCCCTGACCGAGGAAGCGCATGGCGCGGCGATCCACCACCGTCGAGGGATCGAGCGTCGGCTCACCTTGCACCTGCGAACGGAAACCGAGCTCGGCATATTTCTCAGCCCGCGAAATGCCCGACTTCGCCTCGTGAAGGCTCGCAAGCACTTCCTGGGTGTTGTTTCCGATGGACGAGACGATGCCCATCCCGGTGACCACAACCCGCCTCATGACAGCCTCGCCTAAATCGTTGTCTTTCTTGGTGATGCGCTTCAGCCCAGGCTCGTGCCCTGCTTGAACAGGCCGACCTTCAGATCCTTCGCGCGATAGATAATCTGGTCATCGACCGAAAGCCACCCGTCGGCGATACCGAGCACGAGCTTTGACCGCATCACGCGCTTGATATCGACGTTGTACACAACCTTGCGGGCCTCGGGCAGCACCTGGCCGCTGAACTTCAGCTCGTTGAGACCGAGCGCGCGACCACGGCCTTCGCCGCCGGTCCAGCCCAGATAAAAGCCGACCATTTGCCACAGCGCATCGAGGCCGAGGCAGCCGGGCATCACGGGGTCGTTCTTGAAGTGGCAGCCGAAGAACCAGAGGTCGGGCTTCACGTCGAGCTCGGCGCGCACCACGCCTTTGCCGTACTCGCCGCCATCGTCGTTGATTTCAGTGATGCGGTCGAACATCAGCATCGGCGGCAGCGGCAGCTGGGCATTACCCGGGCCGAACATCTCGCCGCGCGCACATGCCAGCAAATCCTCGTATTCGTAACCGTTGCGCCTGTTCAGCATGCACGAGCCTCTGTTCAAATGCCGCTTGAGCGGCGTTCTTTGGCGAAAATGGGCCCCGTCCGGAGAGCAACGCCAATTGCCGTCGTCGGGCGCAACTCCCGCAAGCCCCGGATGGACTGCGGACCGGGCCACCGCCCGGTTGCGCCAAAATCGGCTAAGCGGAACCGCGGGCTCTCTAACACAGGCTATTTCGGTGGCAAAGCGCTGTCATGAAGGTAAAATGACGGTCGTCTCGCTCGGTTCCAAGCCTGATTAGAACCTCTCTAGTTGCGAGAAACTTGCATCTGCATCTTTCTATTCTTATATTGCAGAGAGATATTGTTCACGCGTGCCCGAAATCTGGAAATGAGCGAGAATACCGCGCCCCATCACGACGACGAGGCCCATGCCGCGGCCCTCATGTCCGGCCGCCAGCCGGCCCTGACCGGTTGCCCCTGGCACGACGTCAATGAAATGCTCCAGTCCGCCGGGCTCCGTCCGACGCGCCAGCGCATGGCGCTGGGCTGGCTCCTGTTCGGCAAGGGTGCCCGCCACCTGACGGCCGAAATGCTGTACGAGGAAGCCACGCTCGCCAAGGTTCCGGTGTCGCTGGCGACCGTCTACAACACGCTGAACCAGCTCACCGATGCCGGCCTGCTCCGCCAGGTCAGCGTGGACGGCACCAAGACCTATTTCGACACCAACGTCACCACCCACCACCACTATTACCTCGAGAACAGCCATGAGCTGGTCGACATCGAGGACCCGCATCTGGCGCTGTCCAAGATGCCGGAGGTGCCGGAGGGTTACGAGATCGCGCGCATCGACATGGTCGTGCGCCTGCGCAAGAAGCGCTGAGATCGATCCAAACTGCTGAATTCTGCCGTCATGGCCGGGCTTGTCCCGGCCATCCACGTTTTTGGACCAGGCGCGAAGGACGTGGATGCCCGGGACATAGGCGAGCGGAAGCGACGCCGTCCTATGGACGGCTAAGCCCGGGCATGACGCTGGAGCGACAGCTTGCCCGCTGCCTATAGCGTCAATTCACCTGTTCGTCCGAATAGACGCCCCAGAGGCGTTCCTGCTGGATCCAGCCGTCAAAACCGTTGCCGGTGACGCGGCACCAGTTTGCAGTGCACTTCTTCACCGTCGTGACGACGCCGGCCTGGAGCCTGGCCGCAACCGCGCTGTCGGGATCGGCCCGGTCGTAGATCGGTGCGAGGTCGTCCTTGTGCTTCATGGTGACCACCGCAGTGCGGCGGCCCGACAGCAGCGAGTGATAGACCCAGCCCTCGGAGCCCTCGGAATCGCGCACCCGGCGCCAGTTCTCGAACTCGGCGGTGATTTCGACCGGCAGGCCGGCGCGGGTATAGACCCAGGCCACGTCGTTGTCCTTGGTCGGGCCGGCGCGGACGTTGACGTGATCCGACTTGAGGCTGACATAGCGCGGCACCGGCAGGCCGCTGGTGGTCTGCGGGGTAGTATCCTTCGCCGAATGCGAGGGGCCGACCGAGGCGCTCCACCAGGTGCAAACGAGCGCCATCACCGAACAAAAACGCCCCAACGCCATCAACCCGTCTCCTGTCGGGGACCCGGCCAGGCCGCATCCCCACCCCAAAACCACAATGCCTGCCGCACCGGTCCCCTGACCCGCCCCACGCGGGTGTTCCGCCAAGCCTTGACCCGTGGTTCTTGTCTTGGCCCGGCCTTCTGCTAGAGAGGACGAGCACTTGAACAACCAGTTTGCCCCGATTTTCCAGCCTGGAAATGTCGGGAGAGCTTGAAGGAAACGCCGGGGACGACACGGCAAGGGCAGTGTCGAACAACCGGGTTAATGAGGCCTGAACAGCCGTCCTTTGGCGACAGAGGCGGCCTCTCACGCCTCATGAGAGCAGGACATGTCGGTGAAGAAAAAGCCCCTCGTCGTCGTGACGCGCAAGCTGCCGGATTCGATCGAGACGCGCATGCGCGAGCTGTTCGACGCGCGGATCAATCTCGATGACACGCCGCTGTCGCCCGGGCAGCTCGCCGAAGCCGCGCGCACCGCCGACGTGCTGGTCCCGACCGTCACCGACCACATCACCGCCGACATCGTCAATCAGGCGGACTGCAAGCTGAAGCTGATCGCCAATTTCGGCAACGGCGTCGACAATATCGACGTCGAGGCCGCGCATGCCCGCGGCATCACCGTCACCAACACGCCGAAGGTCCTGACCGAGGACACCGCCGACATGACCATGGCGCTGATCCTGGCCGTGCCGCGCCGGATGATCGAAGGCGCCTCGATCCTGACCGAGGGAAAACCGTGGGCCGGCTGGTCGCCGACCTGGATGCTCGGCCACCGCATCGGCGGCAAGCGTCTCGGCATCATCGGCATGGGCCGCATCGGCCAGGCGGTCGCGCGCCGCGCCCGCGCCTTCGGCCTGCAGATCCACTATCACAACCGCCGTCCCGTCGCCCCGAAGATCGCCGAGGAGTTAGGGGCGACCTATTGGGAAAGCCTCGACCAGATGCTGGCGCGGATGGACATCATCTCCGTGAACTGCCCGCACACGCCGGCGACCTACCACCTGCTCTCGGCGCGGCGGCTGAAGCTGATCCGCAAGGACGCCTACATCGTCAACACCGCGCGCGGCGAGGTGACCGACGAGGACACGCTGATCAAGCTGATCGAGGGCGGCGAGATCGGCGGCGCCGGCCTCGATGTCTACGAGCACGAGCCCGCGGTGAACCCGAAGCTGGTGCGGCTCGCCAAGGCCGGCAAGGTGGCGCTGCTGCCACATATGGGCTCGGCCACGATCGAGGGCCGCGTCGAGATGGGCGAGAAGGTGATCATCAACATCCGCACCTTCCTCGACGCCCACAAGCCGCCGGACCGCGTGCTGCCGAGCATGCTCTGAGGCTTCGGTTTTCACGCGCCACAATCTCATCTCCTCATCCTGAGGATCTACTGTCTCCGCGTTTCGCGCTTGCGCCATTCGCTAACGAAATCGATGAAAGCCCGCAGCGCCGGCGGCGTCTGGCGCCGGCTCGGATAATACAGGAACGGGCCGGGAAACGGCTCGCACCAATCCTCCATCAGGCTGACCAGCGCGCCGGACTTCAGGGCATCGCCGACATAGCCGTCGAGCGTCGCCCAGACGCCGGCGCCGTCGAGCGCGGCGCGCATCGCAAGGCCCATATTGGTCGAGATCAGTTTTGCCGGCGGATCGACCTTCACGACCTGGCCGGCCTTCTCGAACTCCAGATCGTGCATGACGCCGCTCGAGTAACGCGCGCGGATGCAATCGTGCTCGAGCAGATCCTTCGGATGAAGCGGCCTGCCGCGACGCGCGATGTAATCGGGCGCTGCGACGACGACATAGCGCTGCGGGCCGCTGAGCGGGATCGCCACCATGTCCAGCGCGAGATGCTCGCCATAGCGCACGCCGGCGTCGTAGCCGCCGCTGACGATGTCGACGAAGCCGCTCTCGGACACGATGTCGAGATCGACCTGCGGATGCGCGGCGAGGAACGGGCCGGCCATCGGCGCCAGCACGAGATCGACCGCCGGTGGCGGCGCGTTGATGCGCAGCCGGCCCGAAGCGACCTCGCGCAGACCCCGCACTTGATCCAGGGCATCGCCGACATCGCGCAGCGCAGGCGCCACGCGCGACAGCAGCAGCTCGCCGGCTTCCGTCAGCGCGACACTGCGGGTGGTGCGGTTCATGAGGCGGACGCCGAGGCGCTCCTCGAGGTCCCGCAGCCGCTGGCTGAGGCTCGACACCGACACGCGCATGTCGACCGCCGCGCGCCGGAAATTGCGGGTGCGGGCGACCGCCACGAAGGAATCGAGATCGCGCAGGTCGGGATCGGCCATTGTTCGATATAATGAACAAGCCGTTCCACATTGTCCAGCTTATCGCAGCAATGGGGCAGGCGCATATCAACCCTCGTCAGGCGGCCCGATCGGCCGCCGCTTTCGAGGAGAGCCATCATGGAACAGCGCAAACTCGGTTCGACCGGCCCCAATGTGTCCGCCCTTGGCCTCGGCTGCATGGGCATGTCGGAGGTCTATGGTCCCGCCGATCGCGGCGAAGCCATCGCCACGGTCCACGCCGCGCTCGATGCAGGGATCACGCTGCTCGACACCGGCGATTTCTACGCCATGGGTCACAACGAGATGCTTTTGCGCGAGGCGCTCGCGAATGCGCCGCGTGAAAAGCTGCAGCTCAGCGTCAAGTACGGCGCGCTGCGCGGCCCCGCCGGCGAATTCGCCGGCATGGACACGAGGCCAGGCGCGACCAAGAACTTCCTCGCTTATTCGCTGCAGCGGCTCGGCACCGACTACATCGACGTCTACCGCCCGGCGCGGCTCGATCCCAACATTCCCATCGAGGAGGCCATCGGCGGCATCGCCGATCTCGTGAAGGCCGGCTATGTCAGGCATATCGGCCTCTCCGAGGTCGGCTCCGACACCATCCGCCGCGCCCATGCCGTGCATCCGATCGCCGATCTCCAGATCGAATATTCGCTGATCGAGCGCGGCATCGAGCGCGACATCCTGAAGACCTGCCGCGAGCTCGGCATTGCCATCACGGCGTACGGCGTGCTGGCGCGCGGCCTGATCAGCGGCCACTGGTCGAAGGATTCAGGCAAGGCCGGCCGCGACTACCGGCTGATGACGCCGCGTTTCCAGGGCGCGAACCTCGACGCCAATCTCGCGCTGGCGGAGCAGCTGCGCGCAATCGCCGGCGAGATCGGCGCCACGCCGGCGCAGGTCGCGATCGCCTGGGTCGCAGCGCAGGGCAAGGAGATCGTGCCGCTGGTCGGCGCGCGCACCCGCAATCGTCTCACCGAGGCGCTCGGCGCAACGAAGGTGACGCTGACGCAGGCTCATCTCGCAACACTGGCCAAGGCGTTTCCGCCTGATGTCGCCGCCGGCACGCGCTATGCCGCCGAGCAGATGGCGCATCTCGACAGCGAGAAGCCGGCTAGCGCCTGAGCGCTATAATCAATCGCGATGGGCGCTGAGATCGGTGATCACGGGCCCGTCGCCATTGAGCGGATTGGCGGGATCGCGCCCATAGCGCAGCGTCTCGAAGCGCATCGCGCGCGCATCGATCATCAAGAGGCGGCCGACGAGGCCGTCGCCGAAACCGACGATCTCGCGGATCGCTTCCAGCGCCATCATCGAGCCGAGCACGCCGGCAAGCGCGCCCATGACGCCGGCCTCGGCGCAGGCCGGCACCGTGCCGGGCGGCGGCGCCTCCGGGAACAGGCAGCGATAGGTCGGATTGAACTCACCCTGCTCGTTGGTCTCGTGCGCGCGGATGGTGGTGAGCGAGCCGTCGAAGGTGCCGAGCGCCGCCGTGATCAGCGGCCGCTTCGCGAAGAAGCAGGCGTCCGAAACCAGATAGCGCGTCGAGAAATTGTCGGAGCCGTCGAGCACGAGGTCGTAATCGCCGATCAGGCCGAGCGCATTGTCGGCATTGAGCCAGGTGGCGTGGCCGACGAAGCGCACATGCGGATTGAGCGCCGAGATGCGCTCGGCCGCGCTCTCGACCTTGTGGCGGCCGATGTCGGGCGTGGTGTGAATGACCTGGCGCTGCAAATTGGACAGCGAGACCACGTCGTCATCGACCACGCCGAGCGTGCCGACACCGGCAGCGGCCAGATACATCAGGGCGGGCGCACCGAGCCCGCCGGCGCCGATCACGAGCACAGAGGCTTTCTTCAGCGCGGCCTGGCCGGGGCCACCGACATCGCGCAGCACGATGTGGCGGGCATAGCGTTCGAGTTCGTCCGGGCTCAGCATCGTACGTTCCTCTCAACCCTCATGGTGAGGAGGCGCGAAGCGCCGTCTCGAACCATGAAGGCCCCGATCTCGCCCGTGACCATCCTTCGAGACGCGGCCTTTTGGCCGCTCCTCAGGATGAGGGCCTGGGTGCTTGGCTCGCTCACGAGCCTGAACCAGCGCAACATTGTTCGCGACCAACGAGATGTGCTTCAATGGCACTGCGTTCAATGGGCTGGCTGGATTTGTCATGAGATCGATGCTTGCGGCAACACTGATGTTGGCCTCTGCCACAGGCGCGAACGCCCAGATGACGGCGCCGCAGGTCCCCGGCACCAAGCCGAAAACGGTCCAGACCGTGCCGATCAAGCCGCCCGCCCTCCAGACGCCCTCGGAGACGGCCGATGCCATGGCGCAGGCCGAGCGGCTGTCGCTGCAGTCCGACCTCGCCTGGGTCGGGCAATATAACGGCGCCATCACCGGCGACGTCAGCGAGCGCATGGTCAACGCCATCAAGGAATACCAGAAGGCCAAGGGCGGTAAGCCGACCGGCGTGCTCAATCCGCAGGAGCGCGCCGGCCTCGCCGAGACCGCAAGGCGGAAGCAGGACAGCGTCGGCTGGAAGATCGTGATGGAGCCGACCAGCGGGGCGCGGCTCGGCATTCCCGCAAAGCTGGTGCCGCAGCAGGCGAGCGACGGCAACGGCTCGAAATGGACCTCGCCGACCGGAACCGTGCAGGTGCTGCTCAGCCGCCGCAAGGAGGCCGGCCCGACCACGGCAAAGCTCGCGGACGCCGAGAAGAAGGAGCCCAACCGCAAGGTCGACTACACCGTGGTGAAGCCCGACTTCTTCGTGCTGTCGGGATTGCAGGGCCTGAAGAAGTTTTACGTGCGCGGCACCTTCAAAGGCGACGAAGTCCGCATCATGACGATCCTCTACGACCAGGCGATGGAGAACACGGTCGAACCGGTCGTGATCGCGATGTCGAGCGCGTTCAACGCATTTCCGTCCACCCCGATGGCCGGGCCGCCGCCGCGCAAGAACGTCGAATACGGCACCGGCGTCGTCGTCAGCGACGACGGTGCGATCCTGGCCGACCGCCTCGTCACCGACAGCTGCCTTGCGATCACCATCGCCGGCTATGGCAATGCCGACCGCCTCGCCGAGGACAAGGAGCACGATCTCGCGCTGCTGCACATCTATGGCGCGCGTGGCCTCAAGCCGCTCAGCCTCGCCAGTGGTGCGGCGAAGACGAGTGTCGACATCATCGGCATCGCCGATCCGCAAAGCCAGGGCGGCGCAGCCGGCGTGTCGAGCGCCAGGGGCGCGCTCGCGCCGGTCACATCGAGCGATTCCGCGCTGTCGCCGCCGCCTGCCGTCGGCTTTTCCGGCGGCCCCGCGATCGACGGCGACGGCAAGTTCGCCGGCATTGCGCTGCTGAAGCCGGCGATGGTCGCGGGCCCCGCGACATCGGTACCGTCCTCGCAGGCCGTGATGATCTCCGCGGAAACGGCGCGCGACTTCCTGAAGGCAAACGGTGTCGGCGCGAACGGCACGTCCACCGACGCCAAGGCCGCCGTCGTGCGCGTGATCTGCGTGCGGAAGTAAGTCAGGCCACGAGCACAACTCTCGTGTCCCGGACGCGCCGCAGCGTGCAACGATGCTGCGCAGAGCCGGGACCCATGCATCCACAAACTCCGAACGCGAAGTTTCTGGGCCCCGGCTCTGCAGCGCACCGCACCGGACGATGCTTCGCATCGCCGGAGGCGCTGCGCTGCGTCCGGGGCACGAGAGTTAGGCAAGCCTGAACCTGATCCCGGCCTTCGCGAGCCCGCCCGACATTCCCACCGGCGTGCCGTCCGCACGCCAGCAGGCGGCGCCGGTCATGGTGCCGTCGTCGTGGAAGGCAATTCCATTCATGCCGCCGGCGACGGTCGCGACCGGCTGCACCTTGTGGCCGAGCGCCGCGAGCCTCGAACGCACGCTCTCCGGCACCGCCTGTTCGACCTCGAGCGCGTTGCCCTCGCTCCAGACGCGCGGCGCCTCGACCGCTTCCTGCAGGCTCATGCCGTGGTCGATCAGATTCACCAGCGCCTGCATCGCGCTCGGGAAGATGCGTTTTCCCCCGGGCAATCCGAGCGCATAGCGCAGCTTGCCGTCACGCAGCGCCATCATCGGCGACATCGAGGTCGTCACCCGCTTGCCCGGCGCCAGCGACAGCGCGTGGCCCGGACGCGGGTCGAACAGGTTCATGTAATTGTTGGCGATGGCGCCAAGGCCCGGGATCATGATCTTGGCGCCGAACAGATTGTTGATGGTCTGCGTGGTCGCGACCACGTTTCCAAAAGCGTCCGCCGCCGTCATATGCGTGGTGTGCGCGCCTTCGAGCTGCGTCACGCCGGCACCGAAAGCCTGCGCGCGCGCCGGATCGATGGCGCGGCGGCGCTCCTCGGCATAGGCCTTCGAGGTCAACTTCTCCACGGGCACGCCGACATAGGCAGGATCGCCGCTGGCCGCAGCGCGATCGGAGAAGGCGATCTTCAGCACCTCGGCGAGATAGTGGATGGTCTCCGGCGTGCCGAAGCCGAGCCCGCCGATGTCGTAGCCCTCCAGGATGTTCAGCATCTGCGCGATATGCACGCCGGACGCGGCCGGCGGCGGCGGCCCGAGAATGGTCCAGCCGCGATAGTCGGCGCGGATCGGTTGCCGCTCGACCGTCCTGTAAGCCGTGAGGTCATTGCGGCGGATGAAGCCGCCGGCCTTCTCCATGTAGTCGGCGAGGATGTCGCCGAGCGGCCCCTCATAGAGCGCGGTCGCGCCGTGGTCGGCGATATAGCGCAAGGTTTCGGCATATTCGGCCTGCACCACGCGCTCGCCGACCTTGAGCGGCTCGCCGTTCGGGAGAAAGATCGCCGCAATCGGCTTGTCCTTGCGCATCTCGGCGGCGCTCTCGCTGATGCACTCGTGCAGGTATGGCGTCGTCGCATAGCCGCGCGCGGCATGCTTGATCGCAGGCTGCATCACATCGGCAAGGCTCATGGTGCCGAACCTTTGCAGCGTCTCGCACCAGGCCTTGAGCGAGCCCGGCACCGCGACGGCCTTCGGCCCGTTGAGGTTCTCGTTGCCGACGGTGTCGAACACGTCGTGGGCCGAGCCAGGCTTCGACGTATAGGTGGTGTCGCGCACCGCCGCCGGGACCGTGCTCTGGCCGTCGATGAAGCGGTGGCTGCCGTCGGCGAGGCGGATATGGGCCATGCCGCCGCCGATGATGCCGACCATCATCGGCTCGACCACGGTCAGCGTGAACAGGGTGGCGATCGCGGCATCGATGGCATTGCCGCCGGCGGCCAGCATCTCGGCGCCGGCGCTGGAGGCGAGCGGATGGTTGCTGACCACCATGCCGCGGCTCGAGACCGCCGGCATCTTCTGGCAGTCAAAGGTGGTTGCCGTCCGGTCGCGCCAATTGCCGCTCATGCTCGTCCCTCTCGCATTCACAGCGCGAGCACATCACAGGCACAACTACGGGTCCAGTATTGGTACGGATTAGCTGGCATTCCCGATTCTGCCATCATCGTTAGCGTTGATTCGGACATCCGCGGTCCCCTTTGGACCGGGCAGGGCACGTCCTGAGCGAGAAGAGCTCAGCATCGAGAAGCGATGCACGTTCGCGTGTGGCGTTACCCCAAAGACCCAGGCATTCCAAAGGATTCAACTTCCAATGCATACGATCGTACTGGCCACCCAAAAGGGTGGCAGCGGCAAGAGCACGCTTGCCATCGGCCTCGCGCTGGCGGCCAAGCAGGCCGGCTTCACCGTCCGCCTGATCGAGACCGACCCGCAGGGCACCCTCTCCAACTGGCAGCGCCGCCGCGACAATGACGACATCGTCGTCGAGCCGATCTATCACGCCGCCGATATCGAGCCGCGCCTGAAGATGCTGGCCGACAGCGGCCTCCAGCTCGCGATCGTCGACACCGCCGCCGGCCTGTCCGCCGCGACCACCGCCGCGATCCGCCATTCCGATCTCTGTCTGATCCCGGCCCGCCCGAGCGTCGCCGACATCGAGGCGACCGTCTCGACGCTGAGCGTCGCGCGCGCCTGGAAGCGGCCCTATAGCTTCGTGCTGAACCAGACCCCGATCCGCGGCCAGCGCATCGACAATGCCGCGGGCGCTCTCGCCGAGGAGGCCGCGCTCGATCTCGCCGAGGTGCTCGCGCGCCCGCTGATCGTGATGCGCAACGACCATCAGGACTCGCTCGCCAGCGGCCTCGCCGTCAGCGAGTTCGCGCCGAACGGCAAGTCGGCTGACGAGATCCGCGGCCTCTGGCGCTGGGTCGAGACCCGGCTCGAGCTCGAAGCCACGACCAATGTCCTGATCGACCAGGTCATCTCGGCGGCCGACGGCATGCTGCACATCGCCGACCTCGCGACCGACGAGACCACGACCCTGGCGTCCTGAGCGGGGCGATCGCCCGGACGACAGCCGGCCCTTTTCCATCCGGAAGGGCCCCAGCGACGAAGCAATTCGGCCACCAGCCCGGCCGGATTGCTTCGCTTCGCGTTGACGGGGGAGTCAATCCACCCGTCATTGCGAGCGCAGCGAAGCAATCCAGAATCCCGCCGCGGAGACAGTCTCGATTGCTTCGTCGCAATGACGGAGTCTGTTGCCGGACTTCGGGCTCAAGCTGCGAACTCGCTCTCGTAGCCCGGATGGAGCGCAGCGCAATCCGGGACGCCTGCATCCGTTGAGCGAAGGCCCCGGATTACGCTGCGCTCCATCCGGGCTACGGCACTTCGCGGTCTTATGCACTCACCCGTCCGTCATGCCCGGGCTTGTCCCGGGCATCCACGTCTTGGCTACAGCGAAGAAGAACGTGGATGGCCGGGACAAGCCCGGCCATGACGCCGAGAATCATCGCCCTTCAATCACGACCTGCCGCGCAGCCAGGCCTCACGCCGCACGATCCATTTCTCGGATCGCGCCTGTCCGCCGTGATGGGCGAGCTCGATGAAGCCGACGAACTCTGCACCAGTCTTCTGCTTGACCCGCCGCGAAGCCTCGTTGGTGGCCGCGTTGCAGACGTAGAAATGATCCAGGCCGAGCGTGAGGAACGCAAAATCGTTCACCGCGGTAATGGCCTCCGTCATCAAGCCACGGCTCCAGTAAGGCTCGGCCAGCCAGAAGCCGCGATTGCCTTTTGCACCGTCGGCATAGGGGCGGAAATGAATGTTCCCGATGGCCTCGCCATCGCTGCCTTTCAGCACGAGGACCCAATGATAGAGAGCCTCGCCGGCTGAGATTTTGTCGAGCTGTATTCTGACGAAGGTCTCCGCTCCATCGGCCGGATACGGCCAGGGCACGACGGCCGCGAGATGCCGGATGATGTTCCAATTGTCGAAATGGCGCTGGATCGCCGGCACGTCGGACAGCGCGAGCGGGCGCAGGATCAGCCGTTCGGTTTCAAGCTGCGGCGTCTGCATGGTCCGCTATTTCTGACATTTCGGGCACCAGAAGGTCGAGCGGCCGTTCTGGGTGAAGCGCTTCACGGTACCGCCGCAGCGCGGCGTCGTGCATGTCTCCCCCTCGCGGTCATAGACCTTGAAGGAGTGCTGGAAATAGCCGAGCTCTCCGGTGGTCTGGCGATGGTCGCGCAGTGACGATCCACCGGCCTTGATGGCATCGTTCAGCACGGTGTGGATCGCGCCGACCAGACGCTTCGCATGATCGGTCGGCTCGCCCTTCTTCGTCGACAATGTCGCGGCAATGCGCCGCGGCGACAGATGCGAGCGGTGCAGCGCCTCGCAGACATAGATGTTGCCAAGCCCTGCCACGACGCGCTGGTCGAGCAGCGCGGCCTTCAGGCTGGTGGCCTTGCCCTCGCAGGAATGCGCCAGCATCGCGGCGTCGAATTCGTTGCCGAGCGGCTCGGGTCCGAGCCCGCGCAGCAGCGGCTCGTCCTCGAGCGTATTGCGCGCGATCACTTTCATGTAACCGAAGCGGCGCGGATCGTTGAAGACGATGTCGGCGCCCGAGGACATCCGAAACAGCACGTGGTCGTGCGCGGAATCCTTGGCCTTCGGATAGTGAAACTCGCCGGGCTGACCCTCGTTGTCCGGCTTGATGACGCGGAACGAGCCCGACATGCCCAGATGCATCAGCAGCACGTCGCCGGAGCCGAGATCGGCCATGAGATATTTTGCACGGCGTCCGAGGCCCGTGACGACCTGCCCCTGGAGCCGGGCCACGAAGTCGGGCTGGAAGGGGAAGCGCAGGTCCGGCCGGCGGGCCTCCGCAACCACGATTTTCGCACCCTCCATGACGGGCTGAAGGCCGCGGCGGACTGTCTCGACTTCGGGCAATTCAGGCATGGTCAGGCATTCACCTTATGAGGGCGGTGTGATAGCGCCATTGCGGCGGGCAGGCTATGGTCCGCCCTGTGGAGTAGAGTAATGGATCGGCCGGGCGAAACCACGCATTTTGGCTTCAAAGACGTTCCCCTGGGGGACAAGCAGACGCTGGTGAACGATGTGTTTCACAGCGTGGCGTCGCGCTATGACCTGATGAACGACCTGATGTCCGGTGGCCTGCACCGGGTCTGGAAGGACATCATGATCAACGCGCTGGACCCGCCGAGGAGCGACCGGCCGTTTGCCCTGCTCGACGTCGCCGGCGGTACCGGCGACATCTCGTTCCGCGCCGCCAAGGCGGCAGGCCCGGGCTTCCATGCCACCGTCTGCGACATCAATTCCGACATGCTCGCGGTAGGCCGCGAGCGTGCCGCCAAGCGCCATCTCGAGACCCAGGTCGATTTCGTCGAGGGCAACGCCGAATCGCTTGGCTTCGCCGACCGCAGCTTCGACGCATATACGATCGCTTTCGGCATTCGCAACGTGCCGCGGATCGACCTTGCGCTGAGCGAGGCCTATCGCGTGCTGAGGCCCGGCAGCCGCTTCCTGTGCCTGGAATTCTCGACCGTCGAGATGCCCGGCCTCGACAAGATCTACGATCTGTTCTCGTTCAAGGTGATCCCGCCGCTCGGCCGCATGGTCACGGGCGACGCCGAGTCCTATCAATATCTCGTCGAATCGATCCGCAAGTTTCCGAAGCCCAACGCCTTCGCCGACATGATCCGCGACGCCGGCTTCTCCCGCGTGAGCTGGCAAACATTGTCCGGCGGCATCGTCGCACTGCATTCGGGCTGGCGTTTGTGATCTCTGCCATCACCCACATTGCGCGCCTGATCCGCGCCGCGTTCGTGTTTGCGCGCGAGGGCGTGTTCGGCTCGGTCGATCCGAGCCTGGTGCCGCCGCCCGGACAGCTCGCGCTGAAGCTTGCGCGCATCGTCGAGCGCCGCGGCGTCAAGCAGGGCCCCCGGATCTCGCGCGCGCTGACGCGGATGGGCCCGGCCTATCTCAAGCTCGGCCAGTTCCTGGCAACGCGCCCCGACGTGGTCGGCTTCATCATGGCGCGCGACCTCGAAAGCCTTCAGGACCGGCTGCCGCCGTTTCCGCAAGCAGAAGCGGAAGCCGCCATCGCGACCTCGCTGGAACGGCCGCTGAAGGATGTCTTCGTGACCTTCGGCCCGCCGGTGGCGGCGGCCTCGATCGCCCAGGTGCATCGTGGCGAGGTGCTGCGCGACGGCATTCGCAAGCCCGTCGCGGTGAAGGTGCTCAGGCCGAACGTGGCCGCGCGTTTCCGCCGCGACCTCTCGGATTTCTTCTTCGTCGCACACAAGGCCGAAGCCTATTCGTCCGAAGCGCGGCGGCTGCGCCTGATCGAGGTCATCAACACCATGTCGCGCTCGGTCGCGATGGAGATGGACCTGCGGCTGGAAGCAGCGGCGCTGTCGGAGATGGCGGAAAACACGCAGGGCGATCCCGATTTCCGCGTGCCCACCGTCGACTGGGACCGCACCACGCACAACGTGCTGACGATGGAGTGGATCGACGGCATCGCGCTGAACGATCACAAGCGCCTCGCGGAGGCGCAGGTCGATCTGCCCGATCTCGGCCGCAAGGTGATCCAGAGCTTCCTGCGCCATGCGCTGCGCGACGGCTTCTTCCACGCCGACATGCATCCGGGCAATCTGTTCCTCGATGACGCCGGCCGCCTCGTCGCGGTCGATTTCGGCATCATGGGCCGGCTCGGCATGAAGGAGCGGCGCTTCCTCGCCGAGATCCTGCTCGGCTTCATCACCCGCGATTACCGCCGGGTGGCGGAAGTGCATTTCGAGGCGGGCTATGTGCCCGCGCACCATTCGGTCGAGAATTTCGCGCAAGCCATCCGCGCCATCGGCGAGCCCATCCACAACCGCACCGCCGAGGAGATCTCGATGGCGCGGCTCTTGACGCTGCTGCTCGAGGTCACCGGCCTGTTCGACATGACGACGCGGCCCGAGCTGATCCTGCTGCAGAAGACCATGGTGGTGGTCGAGGGCGTCGCCCGCGGCTTCGATCCCAGGCTCGATATCTGGAAGGTCGCCGACCCCGTGGTGCGCGAATGGATCGAGCGCAATCTCGGCCCGATCGGCCGGGTGCAGGGCGCGATTGCCGGCGGCGGTGACATCGCGCGCGTGCTGATGCGCATGCCCGACATCGTGCAGCGCTCGGTGGCGGCGCTGGAGCAGCTCGAGACCATGACCCGGGAGGGCATCCGCCTGTCGCCGGAGAGCATCGCGGCCATGGGCCGCAGCGAGGGCCGCAAGAACCGCTGGCGCACGGTGGCGCTCTGGATCATCGCGGCCACCTTCATCGGCATCCTGATCGCCGTCCGGAATCTGTGATTGCACTGCAATCACGGCGGTGATAGCATCGCTATCATTCCGTGCTGGAGGGCGTCATGGCAAGCCTGACCATCCGCAAGCTCGACGAGGGCGTCAAAACCTATTTGCGCCTGCGCTCGGCCAGAAACCGCCGATCGGTCGAGGAAGAGGTCCGCATCATCCTGGGCGAGCTGATCCAGGGCCATGAGGAGCCGCTGACGCCGATGGCCGCTCCGCCGGACCACGCGCCGGCGCCTGTCTCCCAGCGCACCGGCGCCGTCCCAGAGGCCAGCGTCACCCTGATCATCGGCGGCGGCATCGCGGCCTACAAGTCGCTCGACCTGATCCGCAGGCTGAAGGAGCGCCGCATCGAGGTTCGCTGCGTGCTGACCCAGGCCGCGCAGCAGTTCGTCACCCCGCTGGCGGTCAGCGCGCTCTCGCATGAGCGCGTCTACACCGACCTGTTCGACCCCCAGAGCGAGTTCGACGCCGGCCATATTCGCCTGGCGCGCGACTGCGACCTGATCGTGGTGGCGCCCGCGACCGCGGATCTGATGGCGAAGATGGCGAACGGCCATGCCGACGACCTCGCCAGCGCCATCCTGCTCGCCACCAACCGCAAGATCCTGCTGGCGCCGGCGATGAATCCGCTGATGTGGAATAACGCTGCGACCCGCCGCAACGTCACGCAGCTTCGGCGCGACGGCGTGGTGCTGATCGGGCCCAATTCCGGCGAGATGGCGGAAGCCGGCGAAGCCGGCGTCGGCCGCATGTCCGAGGCGATCGAGATCGCCACCGCGGCCGAGCGCCTGCTGCGGCCGCCGGTGCCGAAGCCGCTCGCCGGCAAGCGCGTGCTGATCACCGCAGGGCCCACGCACGAGCCGATCGATCCCGTGCGCTATATCGCCAACCGCTCCTCCGGCAAGCAGGGCTTTGCCATCGCCGCCGCCGCGCAGGCCGCAGGCGCCGAGGTGATTCTGGTCAGCGGCCCGGTCGATCTCGACGATCCCACCGGGGTCACCGTCAAGCACGTGGAATCGGCGCGGCAGATGCTGGAGCAGGTGCAGGCCGCGCTGCCCGCCGACATCGCGATCTTCGCCGCCGCGGTGGCCGACTGGCGGGTCGCCAACGAGGGCGAGCAGAAGCTGAAGAAGACCTCGGCCGGCATGCCGCCGCTGCAACTGGTCGAGAACCCCGACATCCTCGCCACGATCTCGAAGCTCGCTGAAAAGCGCCCGCCGCTGGTGATCGGCTTTGCCGCCGAGACCGAACATCTCATCGACAACGCCAAGTCCAAGCTCGCCCGCAAGGGCTGCGACTGGATCGTCGCCAACGACGTCTCGCCCGCCACTGGCGTGATGGGCGGCGACCGCAACACGGTTCACCTCATCAGCCGCAAGAATGGTGAGAAGGACGGCGAGATCGCAGTTGATTCCTGGCCCGTGATGACCAAGGAACAGGTCGCCGTCGAACTGGTCGCGCATGTCGCCAAGAGCGTGACCGGCAAATCCCTGGAGCCCACATCTTGAGCACGAAGGTCACCGTCGAGCTGCAACGCCTCGCCCATGCCGAAGGCCTGCCGCTGCCGGCCTATCAGACTGCGGACGCCGCCGGCCTCGACCTGATGGCGGCGGTTCCGGACGCCGAGCCGATGACGCTCGCCCCTGGGCAGTATGCGCTGGTGCCGACCGGCCTTGCGATCGCACTGCCGCCCGCGCACGAGGCGCAGGTGCGGCCGCGCTCGGGGCTGGCCGCCAAGCACGGCGTCACCGTGCTCAACACGCCGGGAACCATCGACGCCGACTACCGCGGCGAGATCAAGGTGATCCTGATCAATCACGGCAGCGCGCCGTTCGTAATCAAGCGCGGCGAGCGCATCGCGCAGATGGTGATCGCCCCCGTGCTGCAGGCCGCGCTGGTTCCGGTGGCGACCTTGTCCGCCACCGATCGCGGTGCCGGCGGCTTCGGCTCGACCGGGCGCTAGCTGAACTGCGCGTTGGTTACACCTCTCCCGCTTGCGGGAGAGGTCGGCACGTAGTGCCGGGTGAGGGTTCTTTCCTCTGGGGGAGTGTCCCGTTGCGGCGACACCCTCTCCCCAACCCTCCCCCGCAAGCGGGGGAGGGAGCGCACCGCGGGAACGACTCGCCCAATCTTCATTGCCGCTAACGCACGGCAATCCCAACCGAATCACCCGAAGAATTACGTACGTCCGGAACCGCGCGGCCGGCATTTTTTTGGGGCCGCGTTTGCGTTCACGATCTGGACTCTTACCGGTGGAGTCACGGTGGGGGTATTGTCTTTTGATTCGCGTGCGGCGGGGGTCGCCGCGCGTAAATCCGTGCGGTCTTGGGGCAACTATGTCAGGCGTGATCGTGTCGATGCGTCGGACGCTGCTGTCGTGCACATCTTTGGTGCGCAACAGCTTGTTCGGAGGCGCTCTTGCGGCGGTGCTGCCGGCTGCGCCGGCCGAGGCCGCCGACCTCATCGACACCCTCTCCACATTGCTGGACTTCAACCGGCAGGAACTCGCGGTGCTCGCCACCGCGCTGGCCCTGCTCGGCTTCTCGGTCGTGGCCGCGATCCTGCTGATGCGCACGCGCGTGCGCACGTCGAAGAACGAGGCGCAGCTGCGCGCGCGAATCGGGGAACTCCAGCTCCAGGCCGACCGCTTCGGCGCGCTGCTGTTCGCTGAGCCGCAGATCCTGATCTCATGGCCGGCCGGCGACAATCGCGCGCAGATCTCCGGCGACATCTCGATGGTGCTGCCGCGCGATTCCTCGCCGCAGCGCGTGCTGGCGTTCGGAACCTGGCTGCCGCCGGAACCCGCGTTGCAAATGGACCATGCCGTCGATGCGCTGCGCGACCGCGGCGACGGCTTCCAGCTGACGCTGACCACCGCGCATGGCCACACGCTGGAAGCCATCGGCCGCGCCATCGGCGGTCAGGCCATCGTCCGGATCCGCGAGCTCTCCGGCCTGCGGCGCGACCTGGCCGAAACCAATCTGCGCTACAAGGCGCTCTCGGACGAGACCGAGATGCTGCGCGGCTTCGCCGCCGCCGCGCCGTGGCCGATCTGGGCAAAGGGCGATAACGGCGCGCTCACCTACGCCAATCCGGCCTATGTCCGCGCCACCGAGGCGACCAGCATCACCGACGCGCAGGAACGCAAGCTCGAGCTGCTCGACAGCGCCGACCGCACCGCGCTGGAGCGCGGACTGAAGGATGCGGCCGGCTTCACCTCGCGGCTGCCGATCGTGATCGGCGGCGAGCGGCGCATGTACGACGTCCGCGCCGTCAATGTCGGCAGCGGCAGCGTCGGCGTCGCAATCGATGCCAGCGAGGCGGATGCGCTGAGCTCGGCACTGGTGCGGATGGCGGAGGCGCATCGCCGCACGCTGGACCAGCTCTCCTCCGGCGTCGCCGTGTTCGACGGCCAGCGCCGGCTCGCCTTCTATAACGATTCCTACCGCCGGCTGTGGGACCTCGACCGTACCTTCCTCGACGCCAACCCCGACGATTCCAGCGTGCTCGACCAGCTTCGCGCCGCGCGCAAGCTGCAGGAGCAGCCGGACTTCCGCGCCTGGAAAGCCAAGCTGCACGAGGCCTATCGCGCGGTCGAGGCAGCCAAGGACACCTGGTACCTGCCCGATGGCCGCGCGCTCTCGGTGGTCACCACGCCGAACCCGGAAGGCGGCGTCACCTATTTGTTCGACGACGTCACCGAGAGCCTTGACCTCGCCCGCCGCTTCGACGGCATCGTCCGGGTCCAGCGCGAGACGCTGGACAGTCTCGCCGAGGGCGTCGCCGTGTTCGGCAGCAACGGCAAGGCGCAGCTCTTCAACCCGGCCTTCGTCCGGATGTGGAAGCTATCGAGCGATGCCATGCGCGACGAGCCGCACATCCAGACCGTCGAGGGCTGGTGCCATCAACTGTTCGACGATCCCGTGGTCTGGCGCCAGATCCGCGAGGCCATCACCTCGATCGAGAACCGCGCCGACGTGCCGCTCAAGCTGGAGCGCAAGGACGGCAGCGTGCTCGACGGCATGATCCGGCCGCTGCCCGACGGCGCCACCATGCTGACGTTCCAGGACATCACCGACACCGAGAATGTCGAGCGCGCGCTGCGCGAGCGCAACGAGGCACTGGAGACCGCCGACCAGATGAAGGTGGATTTCGTCCACCACGTCTCCTACGAGCTGCGCTCGCCGCTCACCACCATCATCGGCTTCGCGCATTTCCTCAGCGACCCCTCGACCGGGCCGCTGACGCCGAAGCAGGCCGAATATCTCGACTACGTCACCAAATCGACCAACGCGCTACTGGCGCTGACCAACAACATTCTCGATCTCGCCACCATCGATGCCGGCGCGATGAAGCTGGAACTCGGGCCGGTCGACGTCAGCAAGACCATCGAGCTGGCCGCCGAGGGCATCCAGGACCGCCTCGCCACCGACCGCATCCGCCTCAAGGTCGAGATCGCGCCCGACGTCGGCAGCTTCGTCGGCGACGAGAAGCGCGTGGTGCAGGTGCTCTATAACCTCCTCGCCAACGCCGTCGGGTTTTCTCCACAGGATTCCACCGTCGGCATCAGCGCGCGTCGCACCGAACGCAGCGTGGTCTTCACTGTGACAGATTCCGGGCCTGGGATACCTGCCGACATGAAGGACAAGGTGTTCAACTGGTTCGAAAGCCGCTCGCAGGGCTCGCGTCACCGCGGCGCCGGGCTCGGCCTGTCGCTGGTGCGCTCCTTCGTCGAGCTGCATGGCGGCAAGGTGCGGGTGGATTCGATCGTCGGCCGGGGCACGGTCGTGATCTGCGACTTCCCGACCGACCAGGCGGCGCATCGCGACGCCGCCGAATGACCGAACCAACCACCTTCTCCGTCGCGCTTCACAACGAGACGGCCACCGCGCAACTGATGGCCGATCTCGCCCTACTGGTCGGCCCTGGTGACGTCATCACCCTCACCGGCGATCTCGGCGCCGGCAAAACCGCGGCGGCCCGCGCACTGATCCGCTATCTCGCCGGCGACGACGAGCTGGAAGTGCCGAGCCCGACCTTCACGCTGGTGCAGGGCTATGAGCTGCCGCCGTTTCCGGTGATGCATGCCGACCTCTACCGCGTCGAGGACGAGAGCGAGCTCGAGGAGATCGGGCTGTCGCCACTCCCCGAGGCAACGCTTGTGCTGATCGAATGGCCGGAGCGGGCGCCGTCGGCGATGCCCGCGGATCGCATCGACATCGCACTGACGCATCGGCCGGCGCTGGGCGCAAATGCGCGCGCCGCCGACATCACCGGCCACGGCAAGGCCGCCGCGACTGTGGCGCGGCTGCAGGCGCTGCGCGAATTCCTCGATACGTCCGGCTACATGGATGCAACGCGCCGGCGCATGGCGGGCGATGCCTCGACACGCTCCTATGCGCGGCTGCTGCGTGACGACGAGGTCGTCATCCTCATGAACTCGCCGCAGCGCCCCGACGGCGCCGCGCTTTACAGCGGCAAGTCCTACAGTGCCGCGGTGCATCTCGCCGAGAACGTCAGGCCCTTCGTCGCCGTCGACGAAGGCCTGCGGGCGCTGGGAATCTCGGCGCCTGCGATTCATCATTTCGATCTCGGCCAGGGCTTCCTGATCAGCGAGGACTTCGGCAGCGAAGGCGTCATCGAGGGCGATCCGCCGCGACCGATCGCCGAACGCTACGAAGCCGCGACCGACGTGCTGGCCGCGCTGCACGGCAAGACGCTGCCGGAGACACTGCCGCTCGATGGGCAGACCTACGACATCCCCGTCTTCGACATCGAGGCGATGCTGATCGAAATCGGATTGATGCCGGAATGGTACCTGCCCGATCGCAACGCGCCGTTGAGCGACGAGAAGCGCGCCGAGTTCTTTGCGATGTGGCGCGAGCTGCTGAAGAAGCCGCTTGCGGCGCCGCGAACGTGGATCATCCGCGACTATCACTCGCCCAATCTGATCTGGCTCGCTGACCGCTCCGGCACCGACCGCGTCGGCGTGATCGACTTCCAGGACACGGTGCTCGGCCCGCGCTCCTACGACGTAGTCTCAT
Source organism: Bradyrhizobium sp. KB893862 SZCCT0404 (assembly GCF_018130885.1). Lineage (NCBI taxonomy): Bacteria > Pseudomonadati > Pseudomonadota > Alphaproteobacteria > Hyphomicrobiales > Nitrobacteraceae > Bradyrhizobium > Bradyrhizobium sp. KB893862 SZCCT0404. Next base: position 395,660 of record NZ_JAFCLT010000005.1, on the reverse strand, counting down.
TGCTGCAGGACGCACGTATCGATGTGCCCGAAAACGTCGAGCTGACGCTGCTGTCGCGCTACATCAAGTCGCGGCGCGCAGACGATGCGGGCTTCGATGCCGCCGGCTTCGCCGAGCTCTACGCAATCATGTCGGCGCAGCGCAACACGCGCCTGCTCGGCACCTTCGCGCGGCTCAACCGCCGCGACGGCAAGCCGCACTATCTGCGTCACCAGCCGCGGATCTGGACCTACCTGCAGCGCTCGCTGGCGCATCCCGCACTCGGCCCTCTGCGCGACTGGTACCTGGCCAACGTGCCGCCGCCCCAACAAGCCTGATTCGGGCCCGATTTACCGGCTGTTAGCCAAGGCATCGCTATTCTCGCGGCCAGGCAGCCGGACAAATACGGGCTGGAGCGGGGCAGATGGCGGTAAAGACGGACCAGCGCGGCAATAGCCGGGTTGTTTTCGAACGCGGGATACCGGCCCAGATGATGGGAATCGACGGCACCTGGCGGCGCGACTGCACCATGGAGGACGTCTCCGAGAGCGGTGCCAAGCTGACCATCGACGGATCGGTCGAAGGCCTGCATCTGAAGGAGTTCTTTCTCCTGCTGTCCTCCACCGGACTCGCTTACCGGCGCTGCGAGCTGGCCTGGGTCAATGGCGACCAGATCGGTGTCAACTTCCTGAAGATTGGCGACAGGAAGAAAAAGGCGCGTTCCACCGCCGTTGGGGCGTAACGGCAACACCCGTCGCACAACCGTCACGGCGGGTGGTTAAGGCGGTTGAGACGCGGTGCGGCTGGTGCCGTCCCGTGCTAGGATTTGCTGCAAACGCGAAACCAGCGGGTTCAAGAGAGAAGAGTTCTGAGAAGGCAAAGGATGTCCGTCAAGCCGACCAAAGCCATGGTGCTCGCCGCAGGTTTCGGCCTGCGCATGCGTCCGTTGACGGACAAGATGCCGAAGCCGATGGTGCCGGTCGCCGGTCAGCCGCTGCTCGACCACGTGCTCGACAAGCTCGGCCAGGCCGGCGTCAGCGAGGCCGTGGTCAATGTGCACTACCTGCCGGACCAGATCATCAACCACACCGCATCGCGCCAGCTTCCGCACGTAACCATCTCGGACGAGCGCGACCAGGTGCTCGGCACCGGCGGCGGCGTGGTCAAGGCGCTGCCGCTGCTCGGCGACGCGCCGTTCTTCCATGTCAATTCCGACACGCTGTGGATCGACGGCGTGCGCTCCAACCTGACGCGGCTTGCCGAGAACTTCGACCCCGAGCGCATGGACATCCTGCTGCTGATGGCGCCGACCGCCACCAGCATCGGCTATAGCGGCCGCGGCGATTACGGCATGCTGCCCGACGGCGCGCTGCGCAAGCGCAAGGAGAAGGAAGTCGTCCCGTTCGTCTATGCGGGCGCTGCCATCCTGTCGCCGTCGATCTTCAAGGATGCGCCGCAGGGCGAGTTCTCGCTGACCAAGATGTTCGACCGCGCCAACGAGCAGGAGCGGCTGTTCGGCCTGCGCCTCGACGGCGTCTGGATGCATGTCGGCACGCCCGATGCGGTGCACGCCGCCGAAGAGGCGTTTCTGGAGAGCGTGGCGTAGGGCCAGCCCCGAAGACGGTGCCGTAGGGTGGGCAAAGCGAAGCGTGCCCACGCATTTTTTGTGATCGAGAGAGAACGTGGGCACGGCGCTGTCGCGCCTTTGCCCACCCTACGGGACTTCCCGTCATTCCGGGGCGCGCGTGAGCGCGAACCCGGAATCTCGAGATTCCGGGCTCGATGCTCCGCATCGCCCCGGAATGACGGCGGGAGAACGGGGACGACTCCCTCCCGCCCCATGACCATTCGCGCGCGGCTCCCTATATTGCCGTGATTCCCGAATCAGGCAGTCCATGCGCGTCTTCAGCGTTCCCATCTCAGTTCCGTTCCTGCGCACGGTCGTCACCGCCCTGCTTGACGGCCGGCTCGTCGAGGGATTCGAGGCGCGCAAGGAACCGGCGCGGCTGGCCGACGCGACGCTGTACCTGCCGACACGGCGCGCGATGCGCGTTGTCCGCGAGATCTTCCTGGACGAGATGCAGGCGGATGCGGTGGTGCTGCCGCGCATTGTCGCGCTCGGCGACATCGACGAGGACGAGCTCGCCTTCGCCGACGAAGGCGAACAGTTCTCGACCAACGCCCCGCTCGACATTCCGCCTCGGCTTGACGAGCTGGAGCGGCGCCTGACGCTGGCGCAGCTCGTCGCGGCCTGGGCCAAGGGCCCGGTGCTGGCGCCGCTGGTGGTCGGCGGACCGGCTTCGACGCTCGCACTCGCCGGCGACCTCGCGCGGCTGATCGATGACATGGTCACGCGCGGCGTCGACTGGAGTGCGCTCGACGGCCTCGTGCCTGATAACCTCGACCGCTACTGGCAGCACTCGCTCGAATTTTTGCGCATCGCGCGGGTCGCCTGGCCCCATCATCTCGCCGAGATCAACCGCATCGAGCCCGCGGCAAGGCGCGATATGCTGATCGCTGCCGAAGCAAAACGGCTGACCGCGCATCCCCATGGCCCCGTGATCGCGGCGGGATCGACCGGCTCGATGCCGGCCACCGCCAAATTCCTTCATGCGGTCGCCGCGCTGCCGCACGGCGCGGTGGTGCTGCCGGGCCTCGACACCGATCTCGACGACGATGCCTGGCGGACCATCGGCGGCGTGCGCGACTCGCTCGGCAAGTTCGCAGAGCATCCGGCCTCGAACCATCCGCAATATGCCATGCACGCGCTGCTGCAACGCTTCGGCATCAAGCGCAGCGACGTCGAGATTCTGCAGCCGCCGGCTGAAGGCGGCCGCGATATCCTCGCATCCGAATCGATGCGGCCCTCCGCGAGGACGGAAGTCTGGCACGACCGGCTGAAGCAGCCTGACGTCGCCGCGAAGACTTCGGGCGGCATGAAGAACCTCGCGGTCGTCGAAGCCCCCAACCCCGAGATGGAGGCGCTCGCCATCGCCATTGCGATGCGCGAGGCGCGGCACCTCGACAAATCGGCGGCGCTGGTGACGCCGGATCGCGCGCTGGCGCGGCGGGTGATGGCGGCGCTGACACGATGGGATCTCGACTTCGACGATTCCGGCGGCGACGTGCTGATGGAAACCTCGGCCGGCGTCTTTGCGCGCCTTGTGGCAGAGGCCGCGACAAAGGGCCTGGAGCCACCGACGCTGCTGGCGATGCTGAAACATCCGCTGTGTCGGCTCGGCCGCGCGGCGGGCGCGTGGAAATCGGCGATCGAAGCCCTCGAGCTCGCGATCCTGCGCGGCACACGCCCGCCTGCGGGCACCGCCGGCCTGTTGCGCGAATTCAACCGGTTTCGCGACGAACTCGCAAAGCTGTGGCGCAGCGAGGTCTCCGCGCTCCACCGGGCCGAGCCGCGCGCGCGTCTGAAGGCCGAGGATCTCGATCGCATCCAGGCCCTGATCGATGCCCTGCAAAAGGCACTGGCGCCGATCGAGAGCCTGCCGCCGCCAAAGCCATACGACTTCGCCGAGCTCGCGCATCGCCATCGCGAGATCATGATTGAGCTGTCGCGCGACGAGCAGGGTATCCCGCTCGCCTTCGAGGAGCGCGAAGGCCTTGCGCTGGCCGGCGCCTTCGACGATCTCCTGCGCGGCGGCACGACCAGCGGATTGATGGTGCCGCTGCCCGACTATTCCGATGTGTTCCAGACCGCCTTCGGCGACCGCGCAGTGCGGCGACGCGACAGGCCGGGCGCGCGCCTGCAGATCTACGGCCCGCTGGAATCGCGCCTGATGCAGGCCGACCGCGTCATCATCGGCGGCCTGATCGAAGGCGTGTGGCCGCCGGCCCCGCGCATCGATCCCTGGCTCAGCCGGCCGATGCGGCACGAGCTGGGGCTCGACCTGCCGGAGCGCCGCATCGGCCTCTCCGCGCACGACTTCGCGCAGCTGCTCGGCGGCGACGAGGTGATCCTCACCCATTCCGCCAAGGCCGGCGGCGCGCCGGCGGTCGCCTCGCGCTTCCTGCATCGGCTGGAGGCGGTGGCGGGCGACGAGCTCTGGAAGGCGGCCGTGCGCGCGGGCGAGAAATACGTGCAATTCGCGGGCGCGCTCGACCAGCCCGCCGAGGTCACGCCGATCAAGCAGCCGGAACCGCGCCCGCCGCGCGCGACGCGGCCGCTGAACATGTCGGTGACCGCGATCGAGGACTGGCTGCGCGATCCCTACACGATCTACGCCAGGTACATCCTGCGGCTCGATGCGCTCGATCCCGTCGACATGCCGCTGTCGGCCGCCGACCGCGGCTCGGCAATTCACGAAGCGATCGGCGAATTCACGGAAACCTATGCAACGCGCCTGCCCGCCGATCCCGCCCGCGTGCTGCGCGCGATCGGCGAGAAGCATTTCGCACCGCTGATGGAGCGACCCGAGGCGCGCGCGCTGTGGTGGCCGCGCTTCCAGCGCATCGCGCGCTGGTTCGGCGAATGGGAGACAGCGCGACGCGACGCGATCGGAGCGATCAATGCGGAGACGCGCGGCGAGATTTCGATCCAGCTCGATGCCGCGCGCAGTTTCCGCCTCTCCGCGCGTGCCGACCGCATCGAGCGGCGCCAGGGCGGCAGCTATGCCATTCTCGACTACAAGACCGGCCAGCCGCCGACCGGCAAGCAGGTCCGCATGGGCCTGTCACCGCAGCTGACGCTGGAAGCGGCAATCCTGCGCGAGGGCGGCTTCCCTGATATCGACGCCGGCGCGTCGGTGAGCCAGCTCGTCTATGTCCGCCTCAGCGGCAACAACCCGCCCGGCGAGGAACGCATTCTCGAACTGAAATACAAGCAGGGCGACGAGCCGCAGCCGCCGGACACCGCAGCTGCGGAAGCGCGCGCAAAACTGGAGGCGCTGATCCGCGCCTTCGACGACGAGAACCAGCCCTACACCTCGTTGAACCTGCCGATGTGGGCGAACCGCTACGGCACCTATGACGACCTCGCCCGGATCAAGGAATGGTCTGCGGCCGGCGGCCTGGGGATCGAGGAATGGTGAAGCTGCCGCGCCCGATCCCGGACGAGGTGCGTGCCCGACAGGCGCGCGCATCCGACCCGACCGCGTCGGCCTTCGTGTCGGCCAATGCCGGATCGGGCAAGACGCATGTGCTGGTGCAGCGGGTGATCCGCCTGTTGCTGTCGGGCGTGCCGCCGGAAAAGATCCTCTGCATCACCTTCACCAAGGCGGCCGCCGCCAACATGGCCGAGCGCGTGTTCACCACGCTCGGGCACTGGGTGACACTGGACGATACCGGGCTCGACGCCGCGATCCGCGCCGTCGGCATCCCGCATCCTGATCGAAAACTGCGCCGCGACGCGCGAAAACTGTTCGCCTGCGCGCTGGAGACGCCGGGCGGATTGAAGGTGCAGACCATTCACGCGCTGTGCACGCGCCTGCTCCAGCAATTTCCGTTCGAGGCCAATGTCCCCGCGCGCTTCTCGGTGATCGACGAGCGCGACCAGACCGACATGATGGAGCGCGCCAATCTGAAGGTACTGCTGGAGGCCGCGCGCGATCCCGACAGCGTCACCGGCCGCGCGCTGCTGACGGCGATGGCGAACGCCGCCGACGTCACCTTCAAGGAGGTCGTGCGCGAGGCTTGTCTGAGCCGCGATCATTTCATGGCCTGGACCGATGAGGCCGGCAACGCGGAAGCGGCGGCGGCGCAGATGGCGGCCGTGCTCGGCGTCGAGGCCAGCGATCGCATCGAGGACGTCGAGACCGAGATCCTCGACGGCCCTTACTTGCCGCGCTCGCGCTGGGACGACATCGCGTTCGCGCTGGAGGACGGCAGCAAGTCCGACAACGACCAGGCGGGCCGGCTTCGCGAAGCGAAGGTATTCTCCGGCGCAGCCCAGGTCGATGCTTATCTCGGAGTCTTCCTCACCGACGAGAAGCTGCCGCGCAAGGCGGTGCTGACCAAGAAGTTCGGCGACAACAACCCGTCCGTCGCGCGCCTGTTCGAGAACGAGGCACAGCGCATCAGCGGACTGGTCGAGAAGCGCCGTGCCGTGACCATGCGCGACCGCACCGCGGCCCTGCTGCACATCGCGACCGCGGCTGCAGCGAACTATCGCCGCGAGAAGCAGGAGCGCGGGCTGCTCGACTACGACGACCTCATCGACAAGACGCTGGCGATGCTCAATCGCGTCTCTTCGGGCTGGGTGCATTACAAGCTCGACCGCGGCGTCGATCACGTGCTGATCGACGAGGCCCAGGACACCAGCCCGCGACAATGGGACATCGTCGCGCACATCATCTCCGAATTCACCGCCGGCGAAGGCGCGCGCGAGGGTCTCAACCGCACCATCTTCGCCGTCGGCGACGAGAAGCAGTCGATCTTCTCGTTCCAGGGCGCCGACCCCCACGAATTCGACACGCGCAAGCGGGAGCTGGACCGCAGGTTCAAATCTGCCGGGCTGAAGTTCGATCCGGTCGCCTTCACCTATTCGTTCCGCTCGGGTGCCGCGATCCTGCACTCGGTCGATCACGTCTTCCGTGAGCCCCAGATCTACAAGAGCATCCATTCGATCGACATCGGCCACCCCCTGCATAACTCGCTGAGCGACGCCGGCCCCAGCGTCGTCGAGCTCTGGGATCTCGCGGAAGCCGACGACCGGCAGGAGATCGAAGGCTGGCGCGCGCCGTTCGACGGCGTTGCCGCCACCAGCCCCGAGGTCAAGCTCGCCCGCCGCATCCAGGCCGAGATCAAGCGGCTGGTCGAGAGCGGCACGCTGACCGGGCACGAAGGCGAGCGCCGGCCGCTGCGCTATGGCGATATGCTGATCCTGGTGCGGCGCCGCGGCAACGCGTTCGATGCCGTGATCCAGGCGCTGAAGCACGCCAACATCCCGGTCGCCGGCGCCGACCGGCTGAAGCTGACCGAGCACATCGGCATCATCGACCTGATGAACCTTGCGGACGCGCTGCTGCTGCCGCAGGACGACCTCGCGCTCGCGGTGGCGCTGAAGAGCCCGCTGTTCGGGCTCGACGACGACGATCTGTTCCAGCTCGCGTGGGATCGCAAGGGATCGCTGCGCCGTGCGCTCGGCGAGCATGCGGTTGGAAACGAGAAATTCGCGACGGCGTTGCGGCGGCTGGAGGCTTGCGAGATCCGTGCGCGCGAGGAGACGCCGTTCGCCTTCTATGCCTGGCTGCTCGGCGGCGACGGCGGCCGTGCCCGCATCCTGCGCCGGCTCGGCCACGAGGCCAATGACGCGCTCGACGAGTTTCTCGAGCTGGCGCTGAACTACGAGCGCAAGGCGCCGGCCTCGCTGCAGGGCTTCATGGCCTGGCTGCGTTCGGCCGACACCGAGGTGAAGCGCGACATGGAGATCTCGCGCGACGAGGTGCGGGTGATGACCGTGCATGGCGCCAAGGGCCTGGAGGCTTCCGTCGTGTTCATGGTCGACACCACGTCCTCGCCGGCGGACTCGCAGCGACTGCGGCTGATCCAGGTGCCGCGCGGCAATGGCGGCGAGGTCGTGGTCTGGGCCGGCCGCAAGGCGGACGATCCCAAGCCGGTCGTCGAGGCCCGCAAGGCGATGATCGAGGAGACCGAGGACGAGTATCGCCGGCTGCTCTATGTCGCGATGACGCGCGCGGCCGACCGGCTGATCGTCGGCGGCTGCATGCCCGGCAACATGAGGACGGTGCGCAAGCTGAGCTGGTACGACCTCATCGACACCGGTCTCTCAGGCTCGGGCCTCGACAAGCAGACGATCGAGACGCCGCTCGGCAAGGTCACCCGATTCGCCCGGCCGGAGGACGTCGCGGCGCTGGGCACGCCGGCGAAATCCGTGGACCAGACGATCGCGTTGCCGGACTGGCTGAGGACGCCCGCGCCCCGCGAGACCGGCGATGAGGATCTTGTCCGCCCGTCCGGCCAGTCGGCCGAGGATGGCCGCAGCGTACGTTCCGGCGAATCGGTGCAGTCCCGCGCACTGGCGCTGCAGCGCGGCACGCTGGTGCACCGTCTGCTGCAATCCCTGCCCGACCTCGGCCCCGAGCGCCGGCGCGAGGCCGCGCTCGGCTTCATGCTGCGCAACGCCCCGGACTGGCCGGAGGCCGACCGCATTGCGCTCGCCGACAAGGTGCTCGCCTTGATCGGCGAGCCGCGGTTTGCCCCGGTCTTTGCTGCCGGCAGCCGGGCGGAGGTCGCCATTGCCGGCCGGCTGGACCGGCCGGGCGGCACGCCGGCACTGGTGTCGGGGCAGATCGACCGGCTGGTCGTGCGTCCGGACGAGGTCCTGATCGTCGATTTCAAGACCAACCAGGCCGCTCCCAAGAGCGCCGCCGAGGCGCCTGCCGCCTATGTCCGGCAGCTCGCGCTGTACCGGGCGGTGCTGGCGCGGCTTTATCCCCAAAAGCCGATCCGGGCGGTCCTGCTCTGGACCGAGGCCCTTGAATACATGGAGATTTCGGCCCCCGCGCTGGACGCGGCGCTGGCATCCCTTCATCTCGGTGTGAGCGTCCTTGACCCGGCAAGGGGCCGTTCATAGGTTCAGCCCATGATCCCGGGCGCGATTCCCAAGCGCGCCGATTCTCTTTCAACCGAGTGAGGTACTCCAATGGCCGTTAGCAAGGTTTCCGACGCCGATTTCGAAGCCGAAGTGCTCAAGGCGAACGGCCCCGTGGTCGTCGATTTCTGGGCCGAGTGGTGCGGCCCCTGCCGCATGATCGCACCCGCGCTCGACGAGATCGCCGGCGCGATGGGCGACAAGGTCAAGATCGTGAAGCTCAACGTCGACGAGAGCCCGAAGACCGCGTCCAAGTACGGCGTGATGTCGATCCCGACCCTGATGATCTTCAAGGGCGGCGAGATGGCCTCTCGCCAGGTCGGCGCGGCGCCGAAGGCGAAGCTCCAGCAGTGGATCACGTCGGCGGTCTGATCCGCGGCGCATTCTGATTTCGACGACGGCCGGCGAAAGCCGGCCGTTTTGTTTTGCCTGGTGCCCGGCGACGTCTAGGCTTCCGCGAGCTTGGCGAGGCTTGCGAGGACCTCTGGAAAATCCGACGCGACGGCCGGACCAATCTCGGCCGCTTGCGGCCCGCTGGCGTCGACGGCGTAGACGATGCGCGTGCGTGCCGAGCCAAGCGGCTCGATGCGATGGGCGACCTTGATGACGAGATCGCCGACCCGCGTTTCGTCGACGAAGCACGCGTTCTCGCGAACCTCGATCAGTTGCGAGCGCAGCGCCTCCTCTCCGGGCGGCTTCATCGTGAACCAGGTGCCGGCCGCGAACGGTCCATCGATCGCGATCTCTTCGATGCCCGCGTTCCAGGTTTTCCAGCCGGAGACATCGCGAAAGATGCGCCAGATCGTCTCGGCGGCTGCCGACGTCTCGATCGCATATTCGTGCCGCCAGACATCGTCCATGGCGCCGCTCCCTTTTTATATGGTTATAGCGTAGCCCGGATGGAGCGAAGCGTAATCCGGGAATCGTGCCAGCAGTGACGGCGGCCCCGGATTGCGCTGCGCTCCATCCGGGCTACGAGATCCAGCCCGTCGCAAGCGCGCTCGCCAGCTCCGGCTGGTTGTTGCGGCGTGCGAGCGCGGCCATGGTTTCATGATCGTACGCGACGTGGCGGAACGTCACCTGCCAATTGCCGCCGGTCAGCTCGAGGATCGCGTAGCGCGCGTGCGGCGTGCCGGCTTCGACGACATGCGGAAATGGATGCACGTCGCGATAGCCGGGGCTGCCGACGCTGCCGGGATTGACGATCAGGCGGCCGTCGCGAAGTTGCGCCGCGCGGGCGAGATGGGTGTGAGCGCACAGGATCAGCGATTGCGTGATGCCTTGCGCGAGCTGCTCGATGCGGTCGAGCGGCGATAGCGCCACGGTGCCGTCGGGATGCACGGTGTCGAGCCAGTAGATTTCGTCGTCATTTGGCGTCGCGTGGCACAGGAAAACCTGCTCGCGAAACACGCGCGTCATCGGCAGCGCGCGCAGCCAATCGAGTTGCGCGGCGTCGAGCTGCGCATGCGCGGGGCGATCCCACGAGCCCATCTTCTCCGGCGGACGATCGAGCAGATAACGGTCGTGATTGCCGAGCACGTGCACGGCATCGAGCTTCATCAGGATCTCGATGGTACGCCGCGCATCGAGCGGGCCGCTCAGCATGTCGCCGAGATTGACGATGTCGGCGACGCCCTGTGCGCGGATGTCGGCGAGCACCGCCTCCAGCGCGAGATAGTTTCCGTGGACGTCGGCGATCGCGGCAAAACGCATTGGGATTCCTGTAGCCCGGATGGAGCGAAGCGTAATCCGGGGCCTTGAGGGCGTGTGGCGAGATCCCGGATTGCGCTTCGCTCCATCCGGGCTACGCAACCTCTATGCAGGAGGCGTGCCGTTGAGGCCGAGCACATGGCCGGCGAGGTACAACGAGCCGGTGATCAGGATCCGCGGCGGCACCTCGTAGGCCAGCTTCGACAAGGCGCGCAGCGCGGCCTCGATGCCGGGCGCGATCTCGACGCGCATGCCGAGGCTGCGCGCGGCGTCCGCCAGGCGGTCGACCGGCATCGCGTTCTCGGTATCGGGGATCGGCACCGCGACGATGTGGCGGGTGAGGCCGGCGAAATTGGCGAGGAAGGCCTGCGCATCCTTGTTGGCCATCATGCCCGCGATCACCACCAGTGGCCGCGACACGCGCTCCTCGAGATCGCCGAGCGCGGCGGCCGCGACGCGCCCGCCTTCGGCATTGTGGCCACCGTCGAGCCAGATCTCAGAGCCCTGCGGTCCCCAGGACAGCAGCTCGCCCGAGGTGATGCGCTGCATCCGCGCCGGCCATTCGGCGCCGACGATGCCGGCTTCGAACGCGGCGTGGTTGACCTTGAAGGTCGGAATCGCGCGCAGCGTCGCGATCGCAAGGCCGGCATTGTCGAACTGGTGGCGGCCGAACAGGCGCGGCGCTGCAAGGTCCATCAGGCCGCGGTCGTCCGAGTAGACCAGCCGCCCGTGCTCGACATTGACGTGCCAGCTCTCGTTCGCCGCAAACAGCGGCGCCCGCATGCGCTTCGCCTGCGCCTCGATCACCGCCATCGCCTCGCCCGACTGCTCGGCGCAAATCACGGGCACGCCGCGCTTGATGATCGCGGCTTTCTCGGCGGCGATCAGTGTCAGCGTGTCGCCGAGGAAATCCATGTGGTCCATGCTGACCGGCGTGATCACGCAGGCCGCCGGCGTCTCGACCACATTGGTCGAATCGAGCCGGCCGCCGAGGCCGACTTCGAGCAGCACCACATCGGCCGGGTTCTGCGCGAATAGATGAAACGCCGCTGCGGTCTTCAGCTCGAACACGGTCGCGGGCTCGCCGGCATTGACGCGCTCGACCTCTTCGAGCGCCGCGCGCAGCTCCTCGTCATCGACGAGCACGCCGCCACCGAGGCGGCCGAGCCGAAAGCATTCGTTGATGCGGACGAGGTAGGGCGAGGTGTAGGCGTGGACGCGCAGGCCGGCCGCCTCCAGCGTCGCGCGCAGATAGGCGAGCGTCGAGCCCTTGCCGTTGGTGCCGGCGATGTGGATCACCGGCGGCAGCTTGCGTTCGGGGTGACCGAGCCGCTCGAGCAGGCGGTGCATCCGCTCGAGGCCGAGATCGATGCGCTTCTGATGCAGCGCCGACAGCCGCCCGATCAATTCGCCGAGCGGTGTCTTCGGGCTGTCAGAGGACGCGTTCACGCGTGCGGCGCGGCCGGCGCCGTTTCGGCGGCCGATACGATCTGCGCCGGGCTCGTCACCGGCTGCGTCGGCTTCGATGCGCCTTCCAGCGCCGGCGCCTTGGTCAGCAGACGGCAGAGCCGCGCCAGCGTCGGACGCAGCTCGTGGCGATGCACGACCATGTCAACCATGCCATGCTCTTTCAGGTACTCGGCGCGCTGGAAGCCTTCCGGCAGCTTCTCGCGGATGGTCTGCTCGATCACGCGCGCGCCGGCAAAGCCGATCAGTGCGCCGGGCTCGGCGATCTGCACGTCGCCGAGCATCGCGTAGGACGCGGTGACGCCGCCGGTGGTCGGATTGGTCAGCACGACGATGTAGGGCAGCTTTGCCTCGCGCAGCATCTGCACCGCGACGGTGGTGCGCGGCATCTGCATCAGCGACAGGATGCCTTCCTGCATGCGCGCGCCGCCGGACGCGGCGAACACGATGAACGGCGACTTCTTCTCGACCGCGAGCTCAAGCCCGCGCACGATGGCCTCGCCCGCGGCCATGCCGAGCGAGCCGCCCATGAAGTCGAAATCCTGCACGGCGACGACGACGGCGGCGCCTTCGAGCTTGCCGTAGCCGACCTTGATCGCGTCATTCAGGTTGGTGCGCGCGCGCGCATCCTTGACGCGATCGACGTATTTCTTCTCGTCGCGGAACTTGAGCGGATCAGGCGTAACCTCGGGCAGCGCAACGTCGAACCAGGTCTCGTTGTCGAAGATCGACTTCAGACGCGCCACCGCGCCCATGCGCATGTGGTAGTTCGAGCCGGGAATGACGAACTGGTTGGCCTCGACGTCCTTGTAGAACACGAGCTGTCCGGAATCCGGGCACTTGATCCACAGATTCTCCGGCGTCTCCCGCCGCAGCATGTTGCGGATCTTCGGCCGGACCACATTGGTAAGCCAGTTCATGGTTTGCTCCGATGTGCGAACCCGCTGGGGCTCGCCTGAAGGGATATATGGCCGCCGGACCTAGCCCCGGCAAGCCGTCGTCTTGCGGCCTATTCCGCCGCCTGCTGCGCGCCCTTGACGCCCCGGGCCAGGGCCGCCGTCAGCTCGGCCACGGCGTTGACGGTTTTGGCGGTCGCGCGGCCCTCGGCGTCGAGGCTGTTCTTGAGCGCATCGACCAGCGCGGTGCCGACCACCGAACCATCGGCCTTCTCGGCGATGGCGCGGGCCGCCTCCGGCGTGCGGATGCCGAAACCAACGCAGATCGGCAGCTTGGTATGCCGCTTGATGCGCGCGACGGCGTCGCCGACGACATTCGCGTCCGCCGCCGCCGCACCGGTGATGCCGGCGATGGAGACGTAATAGACGAAGCCCGACGTGTTCGCGAGCACCGCCGGCAGCCGCTTGTCGTCGGTGGTCGGGGTCGCCAGGCGAATGAAGTTCAGGCCCGCCTTCAGCGCGGGAATGCAGAGCTCGTCGTCTTCTTCCGGCGGCAGATCGACGATGATCAGGCCGTCGACGCCGGCGCTCTTGGCATCAGCCAGGAATTTGTCGACGCCGTAAATGTAGATCGGATTGTAATAGCCCATCAGCACCAGCGGCGTGACGTTGTCGGCCTTGCGGAAGTCGCGCACGAGATCGAGCGTCTTCTTCAAGGTCATGCCGACCTTGAGCGCGCGCAGACCTGCGGCCTGGATCGACGGACCATCCGCCATCGGATCGGTGAAGGGAATGCCGAGCTCGATGACGTCGGCGCCTGATGTCGAGAGCGCCTTGACGATCTCGAGCGACGTCTTGGGATCGGGATCGCCGGCCATCACATAGGTGACGAAGGCCGCGCGGCCCTCTTTCTTCAGCTCGGCGAAACGGGTGTCGATACGCGTGGTCACTTCTTGCCCCTCAGGATGTCGCCGACCTGCGGGACGTCCTTGTCGCCGCGGCCGGAGAGATTGACGACCATCAGGTGGTCCTTCGGCCGCTTCGGTGCGAGCTCCATCACCTTGGCGATGGCGTGCGCGGGCTCGAGCGCGGGGATGATGCCTTCGAGCTTCGACAGCAGCTGGAACGCGGCAAGCGCCTCGTCGTCGGTCGCGGACAGATAGTTCACGCGGCCGACCTCGTGCAGCCAGGAATGCTCGGGGCCGATGCCGGGATAGTCGAGGCCGGCCGAGATCGAATGCGCGTCCTGGATCTGGCCGTCGGCATCCATCAAGAGATAGGTGCGGTTGCCGTGGAGAACGCCGGGGCGGCCGCCCGCGATCGAGGCCGCATGCAGCTGCGTGAGCCCGTGGCCCGCGGCTTCGACGCCGAAAATCTCGACGGAGGAATCATCGAGGAACGGATGGAACAGCCCCATCGCATTCGAGCCGCCGCCGATGCAGGCGACGAGCGAGTCCGGCAGGCGGCCTTCGATCTCCTGCATCTGCGTCTTGGTCTCGTTGCCGATGATCGACTGGAAGTCGCGCACCAGCGTCGGATAGGGATGCGGACCCGCGACCGTGCCGATGCAGTAGAAGGTGTTGTGCACGTTGGTGACCCAATCGCGCAGCGCCTCGTTCATGGCGTCCTTGAGCGTGCGCGTGCCCGACTGCACCGGGACCACCGTGGCGCCCAGCATCTCCATGCGGATGACGTTGGGCTGCTGCCGCTCGACGTCCACGGCGCCCATATAGACCACGCATTCGAGGCCGAAGCGCGCGCACAGCGTCGCGGTGGCAACACCGTGCTGGCCCGCGCCGGTCTCTGCGATGATGCGCTTCTTGCCCATCCGCCGCGCCAGCATGATCTGGCCGAGCACGTTGTTCACCTTGTGCGAACCGGTGTGATTGAGCTCTTCGCGCTTCAGGTAGATCTTGGCGCCGCCGAGATGCTCGGTCAGGCGCTCGGCGAAATACAGCGGCGAGGGCCGGCCGACATAGTTCTTGAGGTAGCCGTTCATCTCGGCCTGGAAGGCCGGATCGGCCTTGGCCGCGGTGTAGGCCTTTTCCAGATCGAGGATCAGCGGCATCAGGGTTTCGGCGACGAAGCGGCCACCGAAGATGCCGAAATGACCGCGCTCGTCGGGACCGCTGCGGTAGGAGTTTGGTTTGGCGATGTTCATCGGACGCTCAACTCTTGACTGGCGCGCGCGGCGCGAATGAAGGCCTTGATCAGCTCGGGGTCCTTGACGCCCGGGGCGCTCTCGACACCGGAGGAGACGTCGACGCCGCCGGCGCGGGTGACGCGGAGGGCTTCGGCGACGTTGCCGGCATCCAGCCCGCCCGAGACCATGTAGGGCAATTTGAGATCGAGATTTTCCAGCAGGTGCCAGTCGAAGGGTTCGCCGAGGCCACCGGGCCGCGTCGCGTCCTTCGGCGCACGCGCATCGAACAGGATGCGGTCGGCGACCGCGGCATAGCCGGGCAGCACGGCGAGATCGGCCGCGGTTGCGACCGGCACCGCCTTCATCACGGGGCGGCCGAACTTCTGCTTGATGTCGCGCAGGCGGGCGACGCTCTCCTTGCCATGGAGCTGGAAAATGTCCGGCGACAGCGCGTCCATGATGTTGTCGAGCGTGGCGTCGTCGGCATCGACCGTGAGCGCCACTGTCAGCGCGCGCCGCTTCACCTGGCGGCCGAGGTCCCGGCCCGTTTCCAGCGTGAGGTGCCGCGGCGAGGGCGGAAAGAACACGAACCCCACCATGTCGGCACCCGCCTCGAGCGCCGTTTCGAGCGTCTCGCGCGTGGACAGGCCGCAGATTTTGACGAGCAGGGACATGGTCTCAAAGCGGGTGGCGGCCGCAAGCGGCGGCCCGGAAACGGGTTTTTCGGTCGGGGCCGCTTCTACAACGTCGCGCGCTGCTTGTCTCGCCCGATGGGCCCGTAAAGGCCGGCCCCGGCGGGAACGGGGAGGCGCTGGGGCTCCGGCCTTGCGGCAGCCACCTGGGCCCGCAGATCGGCCAGTTCGCCCCTCGCAGTCCGGGCATCCGCCTCGTTCCGGCGCGCGGCGCGCCGCCAGCGCCGCTGGCCGAACCAGACGGCCAAGCCGCCCACGACAACCCCGATGGCGGCGGTCAGGATCAGGAGCAGGAACAGCGGCAGCGTCACCGAGAACGAGGGGTCGCTGGAGACAAAGGGATCGAAGGAGACCGTGACGAAATGCCGGTTGGCCACGGCAAAGGTCACCAGGATCAGGCCCAGCGGGATCACGATCAGCGCGGTCAGAAACTTTCGCATCTCGCTTCGCTCGCCTTGAATCAAGCCAGCGGCCGCATCGCTCGCGACCGCAAAAACCCCTGGCGCCGGCCTTAGTCCGGGGCGCCGGGATCCGGATGGTCGCGGTTCAGCCGCTCGCGCATTTCCTTGCCGGTCTTGAAGAACGGAACGCTCTTCTGGTCGACGGGCACATGGGCGCCGGTGCGGGGATTGCGCCCGGCGCGCGCCGGGCGATGCTTGACCGAGAAGGCACCGAAACCGCGCAGCTCGACGCGGTCACCGCGTGCGAGGGCCGCTACGATCTCTTCGAGAATCGCATTCACAATGTTCTCGACATCCCGCTGGTACAGATGCGGGTTGTGCTCGGCGATACGCTGAACAAGTTCGGATTTGATCATCGAGAGATAGGACCCGGGAGCGTGCGGATGACCATTTCCGTGAAAATACTGTGATCTGTCAAGACGCTAAATCAAGGTTGAGCGTCGTGAAATTGCGTGACAAATGCCGAAAAAGCGGGCTGCCCCGACACGCGCAGCGCGAGAAAACCTTCGGGAACTCGCCTGTCTGTTCAGTTTGACGCGGCCGGCTGCCACAACGCCAGCATTCCATCCATTCCGAACCGGTCAACCGCCTGCGCGACGCCGGTTTGTCCGATTTGATGCGCAATCGAGCCCAAACCAAGCGCTTCCAGTGTCACGGCAGCGGCAGTCTTGAGGAACGGCAGGTCGCCAAAACGCGGCTGCAGCTTGTAGTCGCGCACGGAAAGGCCCTTCTTGACGCCCTTCTGCTCGACCAGCCAGGTCACCGCCGTCTTCTCGTCGCCGATCTGATCGATCAGCTTGAGATCGATCGCCTGCCGGCCGGTGAAGACGCGGCCGTCGGCCACTTTCTCGAGCTGCGTGTCATCCATGCCACGCCGTTCCTTCACCAGTCCCTTGAACCAGGCGTAGGAATCCTTCACCAGCGCATCGAGCGCGGCACGCGCTTCGGGGCTTGTCGGCTCGAAACCATTGGGCGCAGCCTTCAGCGGCGAGGATTTCACCTCCTCGACCTTCACGCCAATGGTCTTCAACAGCTCGGTGACGTTGGGATACTGGAACAGCACGCCGATCGAGCCGACCAGCGAGCTCTGCTGCGCGATGATGTGGTCGCTCGCGATCGCAGTGATGTAGCCGCCGGAGGCGGCGAGGCCCTCGACCACGACGACGAGCGGCTTCTTCGCCTTGAGCCGCACGAGCGAGTCATAGAGCTGCTCGGAGCCCGCGGTGGTGCCGCCCGGCGAGTTGATGTGAACGATGACGGCGGCGGCCTGCGAATTCTCCAGCCGCTCCAGCGCCTGCGTGCGATCGGAATCGCTACGGATCAGGCCCTCGATCTGGACCCGCGCGATCGAACCGGCGGATGCGAACGTGCCGCGCGCACCGGGCGTTGCGATCAGCGCAAAGCTCGCGATCGCCGCGATCGCGATCAGCGCGGCCGCCACGCGCCAGAACGTCAGCTTGCGGCGAATCCTGCGGCGATCGACGATGATGTCCGAATCGAGCGACATCGGAATGTCTCCAAATGAAAGGCCGTGCGCGTTGTGCCGTCACAACGTGAGCATTGGCTTAGCTGGATACATCAATTGCGGCGCAATTTGAAGAAATGAAGGCTTGGGGGAGCCCCGTAGCCCGGATGGAGCGAAGCGTAATCCGGGGTCTTCGCGCCGCGGAAGGGCTTTCCCGGATTGCGCTTCGCTCCATCCGGGCTACGGGCACTTACCCGAGGACGACAGCGCGGTATGCCGCCCAACAAAAAAGCCCCGGCTTGCGCCGGGGCTTCCCTGTCAGCGAAACGTTTCGCTTACTTGCTGTCGCGGTTCTTGAGCGCGGTGCCGAGGATGTCGCCCAGCGTCGCACCCGAATCCGAGGAGCCGTACTGTGCGATGGCTTCCTTCTCTTCGGCCACTTCGAGCGCCTTGATCGACACCTGGACCTTGCGGGCCTTCTTGTCGAACTGGATCACGCGGGCATCGACCTTCTCGCCGACGGCGAAGCGTTCGGCGCGCTGGTCGTTGCGGTCACGCGCGAGCTCGGAGCGCTTGATGAAGGTGGTGAAGTCGGTACCGGCGATCTTCACCTCGATACCGCTCTCCTTCACTTCGAGCACTTCGCAGGTCACGACCGCACCCTTCTTGACATCGCCCGGCTCGGCGAAGGGGTCGCCTTCGAGCTGCTTGATGCCGAGCGAGATACGCTCCTTCTCGACGTCCACATCGAGCACCACGGCCTTGACCATGTCGCCCTTCTTGTAGTTGTCGATCACCTGCTCGCCCGGAAGCTTCCAGTCGAGGTCGGAGAGGTGGACCATGCCGTCGACGTCGCCCTCGAGACCCAGGAACAGACCGAACTCGGTCTTGTTCTTGACCTCGCCCTCGACCACCGAACCGGTCGGGTGACCTTCGACGAAGACCTCCCACGGGTTGCGCATGGTCTGCTTGAGGCCGAGCGAGATGCGGCGCTTGACGGAATCGACTTCCAGCACCTGCACGTCGACTTCCTGCGAGGTCGACACGATCTTGCCGGGGTGCATGTTCTTCTTGGTCCACGACATCTCGGAGACGTGGATCAGGCCTTCGATGCCCGGCTCGAGCTCGACGAACGCACCGTAGTCGGTGATGTTGGTGACGCGGCCGGTGAAGCGGGCACCCAGCGGGTACTTGGCTTCGATACCCTGCCACGGATCGTCCAGCAGCTGCTTCATGCCCAGCGAGATGCGGTGCGTCTCGTGGTTGATCTTGATGATCTTGACCTTCACGGTCTGGCCGATCGAGAGCACCTCGGTCGGGTGGTTGACGCGGCGCCACGCGATATCGGTGACGTGCAGCAGGCCGTCGATGCCGCCGAGGTCAACGAACGCACCGTAATCGGTGATGTTCTTGACCACGCCGTCGATGACCTGACCCTCTTCGAGGTTCTGCACCAGCTCCTGGCGCTGCTCGGCGCGGGTCTCTTCGAGAACCGTGCGGCGCGACACTACGATGTTGCCGCGGCGGCGGTCCATCTTGAGGATCTGGAACGGCTGCGAGTTGTTCATCAGCGGCGCGACGTCGCGGATCGGACGGATGTCGACCTGCGAGCGCGGCAGGAACGCAACGGCACCGTCGAGGTCGACGGTGAAGCCGCCCTTGACCTGGTTGAAGATGACGCCGTTGACCTTCTCGTTGTTCTGGAAGGCCTTCTCGAGCTTGCCCCAGCTCTCTTCGCGGCGCGCCTTGTCGCGCGACAGCACGGCTTCGCCGAGGGCGTTCTCGATGCGATCGAGGAACACTTCGACCTCGTCGCCGACCTTGAGCTCGGAGTCACGGCCGGGGCCGGAAAATTCGCGAAGGGCAACGCGGCCCTCGGTCTTCAGGCCGACGTCGATGACGGCCATGTCTTTTTCAATTGCAACCACCTTGCCCTTGACGACCGAGCTCTCCTGCAGGTTGCCACCTGCGAAGGACTCGTCGAGCATCGCGGCGAAATCGTCACGCGACGGGCTATAGGTATCAGCAGAAGTCGAAGCCATTTGTTCTCCAGTTGCGGATGTCTTGCCGGCCGTTGGGTTCATGGGCGCATCGCACACGCAGTGTCGGAAGGTCCGCAAGACCTTCGAGCGACCGCTCGTTGCTCCGCCCCTGAAGGCGAAACAGCGGAAGCGGGCCGGCAGGGCCCGCGCGTTCGATACGTGGAAATCTGTTGTCCGGAGCCTGGATCGCACCGGTCCCGAAACGAAGGACCTGATGTATCGACCTCAAAGAGCGGGAGCGGGCACTTCCTCCAATGACGGCGGCGGCTTAACCCCGCGACCGGCCCGCTCGGACGGCCTCGATAATGTCGATGGCGGCCCGGACGCCGCCTTCTATATCCAGTTGGGAGTTATCTAGCAAGTAAGCATCCGAGGCCGGTTTTAAAGGCGCAATCGGCCGGTTCTTGTCGCGTTCGTCGCGTCGGATGATGTCGGCGAGCACGGCCGCTTCGTCGGCCTCCTCGCCCCTGGCCCTCGCCTCCATGGTGCGCCGGCGGGCGCGGACCTTGGGGTCGGCGACAACGAAAATCTTCACATCGGCATGGGGGCAGATCACGGTTCCAATATCCCGGCCGTCCAGCACGGCCCCGGGCGGATCGGCGGCGAATTGCCGCTGGAAATTGACCAGGACCTCGCGGACCCTCGGGATCGCCGAGACGATCGAGGCGCCCTCGCCGGCCTCCTGGGTCTTCAGGGCGGGATTGCCGAACTTTTCGGGATCGAGCTCCAGGGCGGCCTGCACCGCGGCCGCCTCGTCCCGGAGATCATGACCGGACTGCGTGAGGGCATAGGCCACCGCGCGGTAGATCACGCCGGTATCAAGATGACGATAGCCGTAATGGTGGGCGAGACGCTTGCCGAGCGTGCCCTTGCCCGAGGCCGCGGGCCCGTCGATCGCGATAATCATGAAAACTCGGCCCCTAGCGAACGCATCATCGGAATGAAATCCGGGAAACTGGTGGCGATGAAGGCGGTGTCGTCGACGGTCACCGGCTGGTCGGAGGCGCAGCCCATCACCAGCGCCGACATCGCGATGCGATGATCCATGTGGGTGGCGACAGTGCCGCCGCCGGGGACATGGCCGCGGCCCTCGACGATCAGATCGTCGCCGGAGATCTCGACCTTGACGCCGTTGACGCGCAGCATCGCGGCGGTGGCCTCCAGGCGATCGGATTCCTTGACGCGCAGCTCCTGCAGGCCGCGCATGATGGTCGTGCCCTCGGCGAACGAGGCCGCTACCGCCAGCACCAGATATTCGTCGATCATCGAGGGCGCGCGCTCCGGCGGCACCTCGACGCCGCGCAGCTTCGAGGCCCGCACGCGCAGCTGCGCCATCGGCTCGCCGGCATCGCCGCGCACGTCGCTTTCCTCGATGGAGGCGCCCATTTCGCGCAGCGTGGTGAACAGGCCGGTGCGCAGCGGATTGGTCATGACGTCGGACAGAACGACATCCGAGCCCTCGACGATCAGCGCAGCGACAATTGGGAATGCGGCCGACGAGGGATCGGCGGGCACGACGACATTGGCGCCATGCAGCTCAGCCTGGCCGACCAGCGTGATGCGGCGGCCGTGCTGGCCTTCCTGCACCGAGGTGATGTCGGCGCCGAAGTGCTTGAGCATCAGCTCGGTGTGGTCGCGGCTGGCCTCGTTCTCGATGACCGTGGTGGTGCCCGGCGCGGCGAGGCCCGCCAGCAGCACCGCCGATTTGATCTGGGCCGAGGCGACCGGGGTCTTGTAGGTGATCGGCAGCGGATCGCGCGCGCCCTGGAGCGTCAGCGGCAGGCGGCCGCCCTCGCTCCCGGAGGTGACTTTCGCGCCCATCTTTTCCAGGGGATCGAGGATCCGGCGCATGGGGCGGCTGCGCAGCGAGGCATCGCCGTCGAACACCGCCGAGATCGGGCAGCCGGCGACCGCGCCCATGACCAGCCGGCAGCCGGTGCCGGAGTTGCCGAAATCCAGCGCCACCTTGGGCTGGGCAAAGCCACCGACCCCCACGCCGTTGACCTTCCAGGCGAAATCGCCGGTGCGTTCGACCCTGGCGCCCAGCGCCTGCATCGACTTGGCGGTGTTGAGGACGTCCTCGCCCTCCAGAAGGCCCGAAATCCGGGTCTCGCCGACCGCGAGCGCGCCCAGGATGAGGGCGCGGTGGGAGATCGACTTGTCCCCGGGCACCCGTACTTTCCCGGTCAGGGGACCACTGGCGCGAGACTGGAGCGGCCTCGGTTGGTCGGAATGGGTCAAGATTGTGTCCTTGGATAGGCCCCTGGACGCATCCATCGGGCTGGCGCGCAGGTACCACATGGTCTGCGTCCCGTCACGGGCATGTCGTTCTCCCGTAATGCGCTATTGACAGCGGGCCGCCAACTAGCCAAGTGAAGCACCGCTTTTCAGACATTCCCAGGATTCCTGCCGTGGCCAAGTCCGAACTCGGAACCAAACGTATTTGCCCGACCACGGGCAAGAAATTCTACGACCTCAACAAGAATCCGGTGATCTCGCCCTATACCGGCGAAGTGGTGCCGATCGCGCCCGTGGCGCCGGCCCGCGTGCCTCGCGGCGCCGAGGCCCGCCACGCAGCCGCCGCCGACACCACGCCGGAGCCGGCGGAGGTCGAGGAGGTCTCGCTCGAGGAGGCCGACGCCGAGGAGAACACCGGCAAGGTCAAGGCTGCCGTGCCCGAATCCGAGGACGATATCGAGGTCGACGAGACCATCGACGACGACGATGACGACGATTCGACCTTCATTGCCGACGAAGAAGAGGGCGATGAGGACGTGACCGACATCATTGGTGATGTCGGAGGTGATGAAGAGACTTGAGATCAGCCCTGATCTGTGAAAAAGGGTGCACCGCGCGAGTCGCTTAGAGCGCTCGCCGGCCGGGATGGATCCCCCAGGATCCTTCCATCTGGACTTAGGGGCCATAGCTCAGCTGGGAGAGCGCTTGCATGGCATGCAAGAGGTCGGCGGTTCGATCCCGCCTGGCTCCACCAGCCTTCGCTCGCTTCGCGAGCTTCGGCTGGGCAAGCCTAGGGAAGTCCCTCGTAGCGAAGTGAGCGAAGGCTGCCTCGCCGAAGCCCGCAGGGCGAAGGCGGGCTTTGAAACTAAATCGCGCCCTACTCCCCGATCACCGCATTCAGCCGGTCCCTGAGCGCGACGATCTCGTCCTTCATCGTCACCAGCTCCGACACCGAGCAGTCCGACGCCGCCAGGATCGACTGCGGCACGGCGCGCGCCTTTTCCTTCAGGGCGTGGCCCTGCGGCGTCAGCGAGATCAGGACCTGGCGCTCGTCCTCGCGCGAGCGGGTGCGCCTGACGAGATGGGCGGCCTCGAGGCGCTTGAGCAGCGGGGTCAGCGTGCCCGAATCCAGGAACAGTTTTTCGCCGATATCCTTGACCGGCACGTCGTCGCGCTCCCACAGCACCAGCATGACCAGATATTGCGGATAGGTCAGGCCGAGCCGGTCGAGCAGCGGCTTGTAGACGCGGTTGAAGGCGTGCGCGGCGGAATAGACCGCGAAGCAGATCTGGTTGTCGAGCTTTTGCGGATCGAAGGTCGGTGATTTCCGGGCCATAGAGAATCTCACGGGTTTCTCCCATTCTGGGGCCGACCGGCGGCACATTCAATTGCGAACAATTAAATGTGAGGCATGCCGAATTAGATTGCGCACAATCTAATTGCCTGCCATAAAGATCGCACCCCAACCCGCAAGGACCCGAGGAGACGACAATGTCCGTGAACGTGCTCTACAAGACCAGCGCAAAAGCCACCGGCGGCCGCGACGGCCATGCTGCGACCCTCGACGGCGCGCTCGACGTCAAGCTGACCACGCCGAAGGAGCTCGGCGGCGGCGGCGGTGCCGGCAACAATCCCGAGCAGCTGTTCGCGGCCGGCTATGCCGCCTGCTTCATCGGCGCGATGAAGTTCGTGTCCTCGCAGGGCGGCCCCAAGGTTCCCGCCGACGTCTCCGTCACCTCGACCGTCGGCATCGGCCCGCGCTCCGAGGGCGGCTTCGGCCTCGACATCGACCTCGCCGTCTCGCTGCCGGGCCTCGCCCGTGCGGAAGCCGAGGCGCTGGTCGCCAAGGCGCACCAGGTCTGCCCGTACTCCAATGCCACGCGCGGCAATGTCGACGTTCGCCTGACGGTCGTCTGATCCGACGGTGAATTGGCTGGCCCGGGATCCCCCTCGGGCCGGCCGCTTTAGTTGATTTCCCACATTGCGGGATTGCGCGACGGCCGTGCATGCGGCCCTACGCGGCAGCCCATTGCTGGCTCAAAAAAACCTCGCTAGGCCTGTGCTCAAATATCGACACAGGGAAGCGACGGCATGACTGAAGCAGCATTGGGCGCAATGAGCGGACTGCGCGTCATCGATCTCACGCGCGTGCTCGGCGGTCCCTATTGCACCCAGATCCTTGCCGACCACGGCGCCGACGTGATCAAGGTCGAGCCGCCCGCAGGCGACGAGGTGCGCGAATGGGGCCCTCCCTTCCATGAGGAGGACGCGGCCTATTTCGTCGGCATCAACCGCAACAAGCGCTCGATCGGCCTCGACCTCGCCTCCGAAGGCGGCCGAATCGTGCTGCTCAAGATGCTCGAGACGGCCGACGTCCTGATCGAGAATTTCAAGCCGGGTACGCTGGAGAAATGGGGCATCGGCAACGATGTGCTCAGCAAGAAATTCCCGCGCCTCGTGCATTGCCGGATCTGCGGCTTCGGCGCCGACGGCCCGCGCGGCGGCAATCCCGGCTACGACGCCATCATCCAGGCCATGACCGGCATGATCGCGGCGACCGGCTCGCCCGAGAGCGGCCCGATGCGGATCGGCGTGCCGCTGGTCGACATCACCACCGGACTTTACGCGGCGATCGGCATCCTCATGGCGCTGTCGGAGCGGCAGCGCTCCGGCAAAGGCCAGTTCCTGGAGACGACGCTGTACGAGACGGGCCTTGCCATCATGCATCCGCACACCGCGAACTACTTCATGCATGGCAAGCCGCCTTCGCTCACCGGCAACGAGCATCCGAACCTCGTGCCTTACGCGATCTTCCCGACCAAGACCGACAACATCTTCATCGGCGTCGGCAACGACGGCACCTTCCGCAAGCTCGCCAAGGAGATCGGCAAGCCCGAGCTCGGCACCGATCCGCGCTTTGCCCGCAACAAGGACCGCATCGCCAACCGCGAGGCGCTGCGCGCGGAGCTTGCCGCCGTGTTCAGCCAGCACGAGGCCGAGCCGCTGTGCAATCGCCTGCTCGCGGCGGGCCTGCCTGCCGGCCCGGTGCAGAAGATCGACCAGGCCCTGACCAACCCGCACACCATCGCGCGCGGCGATATCATCGAGAAGGACTGGTACAAGGGCGTTGCCTCGCCGATCCGGCTCGATCGCAGCAAGCCGAGCCTGCGGCGCGTGCCGCCGAAGTTCAGCCAGCACGCGGCCGAGGTGCTGGGCGAGTTCGGCTACTCCCAGGCCGAGATCGACGCGATGGTCGAGAAGGGCACCGTCTGCGGCCCCGAACGCAAGCGCTAGGATTTCACGCGTAGGCTTCAGTGCCGGCATAACGTCGGTGCGCTCCCTCCCCCACCTGCGGGGGAGGGTCGGGGAGAGGGCGTCCCCGCAATGGGACAATCCCCTCGAGGATAGAACCCTCACCCGCGCCTTCGGCGCGACCTCTACCGCGAGCGGGAGAGGTTTTCGAGTTCGCGGCCCGGACGCCGCTCACCAAACATAATGCCGCAGTGCGGCGCGACCCACGCGCGTGCACCGCGAACGGCTACGGCTGTCTGCGGCGCATTCGCCTATTTGACGGCTTCCCTTTTCCAGCGCTTGCCGCTTTCGTTTCGGCCGCTTACACAGTCATGTGAACGTCATATGGCGCTGCTAGCGCAAGCGCTTCTCGATTGACGGGCAAGGGAGGTTTTCTTGATGGCTCTTCGACATTTTGGCGCGGCTGCTGCTGTTGCACTCACGGTTGGACTCGGCGCCTCGCCGGCCCTGGCCGTCACGGAAATCCAGTGGTGGCACGCGATGACCGGCGCCAACAACGACGTCATCGTCAAGCTCGCCAACGACTTCAACGCATCGCAGACCGACTACAAGGTGATCCCCACCTACAAGGGCAACTACCCCGATACGATGAACGCCGGCATCGCCGCGTTCCGCGCCGGCAACGCCCCGCACATCATGCAGGTGTTCGAAGTCGGCACCGCGACCATGATGGCCGCGACCGGCGCCGTGAAGCCCGTCTACAAGCTGATGGCGGACGCCGGCGAGAAGTTCGATCCGAAGAACTATCTGTCCGCGATCACCGGCTATTACTCGACCTCGAAGGGCGAGATGCTGTCCTTCCCCTTCAACTCGTCGTCGACCGTAATGTGGGTCAATCTCGACGAGCTGAAGAAGGCCAATGTCGAGATCCCCAAGACCTGGCCCGAGGTGTTCGAGGCCGGCAAGAAGCTGAAGGCGGCCGGTCACGACACCTGCGGCTTCTCCGGCTCCTGGGTCACCTGGGTCAATCTCGAGCAGCTCTCGGCCTGGCACAACGTGCCGCTCTCCAGCAAGGCCAACGGCCTCGACGGCTTCGACACCGTGCTCGAGTTCAACGGACCGCTCCAGGTCAAGCATCTCGAGAACCTAGTCGAGCTGCAGAAGACCAAGGTCTACGACTATGCCGGCCGCACCAACACCGGCGAAGGCCGCTTCACCTCGGGCGAATGCCCGATCTACCTGACCTCGTCGGCGTTCTTCGGCAACGTCAAGGCGCAGGCCAAGTTCAACTTCACCGCGGTGCCGATGCCGTATTATCCGGACGTCAAGGGCGCACCGCAGAACTCGATCATCGGCGGTGCTTCGCTCTGGGTGATGGGCGGCAAGTCGGCCGACGAATACAAGGGCGTCGCGAAGTTCCTGACTTTCCTCTCGGACACCGATCGCCAGGTCTACATCCACAAGGCCTCGGGCTATCTGCCGATCACCAAGGCGGCCTACGCCAAGGCGAAGGAAGAAGGCTTCTACAAGGATCAGCCCTATCTCGAGACCCCGCTGATCGAGCTGACCAACAAGGAGCCGACCGACAATTCGCGCGGCCTGCGCCTCGGCAACATGGTTCAGCTGCGTGACGTCTGGTCGGAGGAGATCGAGCAGGCTCTGGCCGGCAAGAAGACCGCCAAGCAGGCTCTCGACGCCGCCGTCGAGCGCGGCAACACCATGCTGCGGCAGTTCGAAAAGACCGCCGTGAAGTAAGGCGACTGGCGGCAGGCCGGCCACCCGGCCTGCCGCTCTCGGGGCATCATGCAAAAGCAAGCCATTTTCCAATCGAAGCTATTGCCCTACGCGCTGGTTGCGCCGCAGCTCGCGATCGTCCTGATTTTCTTCTATTGGCCGGCCCTGCAGGCGGTGATCCAGTCCTTCCTGCTGCAGGACGCCTTCGGCCTGTCGACGACCTTCGTCTGGTTCGACAATTACATCGAGCTGTTCAAGGACCCCGCCTATTTCGAGGCGATCGTCCGCACATTCTTCTTCTCATTCGCCATCGCGATCTCGTCGCTGTCGTTCGCGCTGCTGCTCGCGGTGATGGCCGACAAGCCGCTGCGCGGCTCGATGCTCTACCGCACGCTGCTGATCTGGCCCTATGCGGTGGCGCCGCCCGTGGTCGGCGTGCTCTGGATCTTCATGCTGCATCCCTCGCTCGGGGTGGTCTCGCGCTACTTGCGCGCCGCCGGCGTCGACTGGAATCCGCTGCTTGACGGCAACCAGGCCGCAGGCCTGATCATCCTCGCCGCCGCGTGGAAGCAGATCTCCTACAACTTCCTGTTCTTCCTCGCCGGCCTGCAGGCGATCCCGAAGAGCGTATTCGAGGCCGCCGCGATCGACGGCGCGCGCCCGATGCGGCGGTTCTGGACCGTGACCTTCCCGCTGCTGTCGCCGACCATCTTCTTCCTGCTGGTCGTCAACATCGTCTACGCCTTCTTCGACACGTTCGGCATCATCGACACCATGACCCGCGGCGGTCCCGGCACGTCGACCGTCACGCTGGTCTACAAGGTCTATTCCGACGGCCTGCTCGGCGGCAATCTCGGCAGCTCGGCGGCGCAGTCGGTGATCCTGATGATCATGGTCATCGTGCTCACCGGAATCCAGTTCCGCTTCGTCGAACGCAAGGTGACCTACTGATGGTCGAGGACGAGGGTATCCGGCGCTACGTCGCCCATTTCATCCTCTGGATCGGGATCGCGATCGTCGCGTTCCCGGTCTATATCGCGATCGTCGCCTCGACCCAGGACAACGCGCTGATCGCCAACGGGCAGATGTCGCTGCTGCCGGGTGGCCACTTCTTCGAGGTCTACTACCAGACCATCTTCGTCGGCACGAGCGGCTCGACCCGCGAGCCCGTCGGCAACATGATGCTCAATTCGCTGGTGATGGCGCTGGCGATCGCGATCGGCAAGATCGCGATCTCCATCATCTCGGCCTATGCGATCGTGTATTTCCGCTTTCCGTTCCGGATGTCGATCTTCTGGATCATCTTCATCACGCTGATGCTGCCGGTCGAGGTGCGCATCTATCCGACATACAAGATCGTCGCCGATCTGCACATGCTCGACAGCTATGCTGGCCTCGCTTTGCCGCTGATCGCATCCGCCACCGCGACGCTGCTGTTCCGCCAGTTCTTCATGACGGTGCCAGATGAATTGCTGGAGGCCTCGCGCATCGACGGCGCCGGCCCCTTGCGCTTCTTCTGGGATACGCTGCTGCCGCTGTCGCGCACCAACATGGCCGCGCTGTTCGTGATCCTCTTCATCCTCGGCTGGAATCAATATCTCTGGCCGCTGCTCATCACCACCCGCGACGACATGCAGACCATCCAGGTCGGCATCCGCAAGATGATCACCACCACCGACGCGCTGACCGAATGGCCGATCGTGATGGCGACCGCCGCGCTGGCCATGCTGCCGCCGGTGTTCGTCGTCGTCGTCATGCAGAAATTGTTCGTGCGCGGCCTGGTCGAGACGGAAAAGTAACAAGCGAGTTTTCATGGCCAACGTTACCCTGCGCAACGTCCGCAAGACCTACACCGGCGGCTTCGAGGCCATCAAAGGCGTCAACGTCGATGTCGCGGACGGGCAGTTCTGCGTGCTGGTCGGCCCCTCCGGCTGCGGCAAGTCCACGCTGCTGCGCATGGTCGCAGGCCTCGAGACCGTCACCGGCGGCGAGATCGACATCGGCGGCCGCGTCGTCAACCAGGTCGAGCCCGCCGATCGCGACATCGCGATGGTGTTCCAGAACTACGCGCTCTATCCGCATATGAGCGTCTACAACAACATGGCCTACGGCCTGCGCAACCGCGGCATGGCCGAAGCCGAGATCAAGACCCGCGTCGAGGAAGCCGCGCGCGTCCTCGAGCTCTCCGCGATGCTGGAGCGCAAGCCGCGCCAGCTCTCCGGCGGCCAGCGCCAGCGCGTCGCCATGGGCCGCGCCATCGTGCGCCAGCCGAAGGTGTTCCTGTTCGACGAGCCGCTCTCCAACCTCGACGCCAAGCTGCGCATTTCGATGCGCGTCGAGATCCGCAAATTGCAGCGCCGGCTCAACGTCACCTCGATCTACGTCACCCACGACCAGCTCGAGGCGATGACGCTCGCCGACATTCTCGTCGTGATGAACGGCGGCCAGGTCGAGCAGGTCGGCAATCCCCTGGCGATCTACGAGAAGCCGGCGACCACCTTCGTCGCCTCCTTCATCGGCGCGCCGCCGATGAATTTGATGTCGACGCGCGCCGACGAGATCAAATCGCAGCTCGGCGGCAGCGCCGCCGATGCCGGCATCGTCGGCATCCGCCCGGAGGATTTCGCCATCACCGACCAGACGCCCGCCGGCGGCGTCGCCCTGCCGCTGACCGTCGAGGCCATAGAGCGCGTCGGCGCCGAAACCTTCGTTTACGGCTCGCGCCAGCATGAGGACCAGCGCGTCGCCGCCACCCCGGGCGAGCTGCCGCCCGGCGAGATCATCGTCCGTATCCCCGGAACCGAGGCGCCCGCCATCGGCGCGAGGATCCGGGTCGCCGCGGTTCGCCAGAAGCTGCATTTGTTCAGCGGCGACGGACGGACGCGGATCGAGGCCTGACCGGTTCCGAAGGGCCCCACGCTCAAAAGTTCGAAAACAACCCCATGCACAGTAGAAGGGGTGCTGTTTTCATTGGGATAAATCGGCTCACCGATTCGTCATGCCCACCCTTGCGGGCCCACCACGAATTGTAAGCATTTTGTGCGATGGCAGAGGGGGTGGGCGGCAGGAGCGGCCATCCACAGCCCCCGGCTACGTCCTTGAACCACCACAGGGATATGCCCATATTGCTGACCAAGGGGTGCCTTCATCGGGCCCCGAAACACCAAAGTCGCTTCGAGAGGACTTTGTAAACTATGTCTCGTGTTCCCACGCTTTCCAGTCCGTTCCTTCTGGGCTTCGACGAGATCGAGCGCGTGCTCGACCGCGTCGTCAAAGGCGCCGACGGCTACCCTCCCTACAATATCGAGCGGTGCAACGGCGCGGACAACCAGCCCGAGCGTTTGCGCATCACGCTGGCGGTCGCCGGCTTCACCCGCGACCAACTCGATGTAACCATTGAGGAAAACCAGCTCGTGATCCGCGGGCGGCAGCAGGACGACAAGGCCCGGCAATACATCCATCGCGGCATCGCCGCGCGCCACTTCCAGCGCACCTTCGTGCTGGCGGAGGGGATGCTGGTGCTGGGTGCGGATCTGAAGAACGGGTTGTTGTCGATCGACCTGGCCCGGCCTGAACCGGAGAGGATCGTTAAGACAATCGCTATCAATGAGCACGAATAATGGAACGAGTAGCGGACTCGACCGCTTAGTTCGTTAGAGGAGTCGAGACCATGAGTGAAGGTCACGTTGCGTTCGAATTCGAAGCCAAGAACGTCTCCCCGGAGACGCTGGCAACCCTGGGCGAAGGTCACATCGCCTATGTGAAGCAGATCCGCTCCGAGGATGTGCCGGACCTGTTTCCCGAGGCGCCCAAGATTGCGCCGGGTCTCAAGCTTTTTGCGCTCCACGCCGCCGACGGCACGCCGATCATGCTGACCGACAGCCGCGAAGCCGCGGTCGCGAATGCCTGGAGCAACGAGCTGCAGGCGGTGAGCGTGCACTAAAGCACGCGCGGATCGCATCATTGGAATTTTGGCGGGCATGCCTTCACACGAAGGCGTGCCCGTTTTGTTTTGTAAGATGAAGGCTCCGCGTCGTCATTGCGAGGCTATCGCGTCCTCAGCTCTCGTGTCCCGGACGCGACGCAGCGCGATGCGCCGCCGCTCTCACCACGCGTAGCGCACCACGCCCTTGCCGGCGTAGCTGCGCGTGACGTTCGAGAACTCGCCTTCGAACGTGCCGGCCGCGGACCAGCCGGTCGCCCACTTCTTTTCAACCGACGCCGTGACGAGCGCCGAGTCGGCGGCTTGCGCCGCGCCATTGACGACGAAGCTCGAACCGGGCAGCGCCTGGAAGGTCGCGCCGATCGCGCGATCGGGATTGAAATCGTGGGCCCAGGCGAGGCGGCCGCGCAGGGTGGCGATGCCGTCGGCCATGGCGAAGGACTTGTCGGTGCGCAGGCCTAGCTCGCTGCGGGTGTCGGTGACGCTCTTCGAGGCGTAGCTCAGGGCGAAGGTGTTATTGCCGGTCACCGCCTGCTCCGCATAGGCGGGCAGATCGAACGTGGTGAATTGGGCTGCCGCGTAAGGCGTGAGGCCGACGCCGCCGATCACGGGGGCGACGAAGCGATAGCCACCTTCCAGCCGGCCGGAATACGCATTCGCGTTGAAGCGCGCCTGGAGATGATCGAGGCCTGCGATGGTGACATTGCGATCGGTGGTGATGTCCTGCCAGCCATAGGCGAGCGCGCCCGTGACATAGGCCGCACCTGCATTGTGGCGCACGAAGGCGCCGGCCTGGAACAGGTCGGAGCGGCCGGTGCCGCCATTTGCCACCGAGAAGCTTGTGCCACCGCCGGCGAGCGCGAAGCCGGCCACGGTGTTCGGCGAGAACCAGTAATCGGCGCCCGCGGTCGCGCCCGCGATGCGGCTGGTGGCGGCGTTGGAGCCGAGCGTCGCGTTGCCGTCGGTGGTCTGCGAGCCGCCGAAGCCGGCCGCCCACACATTCCAGCGCTGTTCGAAGGACTGCACCGGAGCTTTACGATAGATCGCGGCGTAGGCGTCACGCTCGGCGCCGGTACGCTTGCGGCCGCCGGCATAGGCGAGCGCGTCGCTGTCGTCAGCCGCATAACCCGTCGCGCCACTGGGCGAGCGCGGATCGTCGCGTCCGGCCACGAACGGATCGGTCAACAGGCCCAGGAACATGTTCATCGCATTGAACGTGGTCTGCTGTGTGCCGGTCGCGGTCTCGCCCGAGACCTGCGTCAGCGCATTGAGCAGAGGGGTGCCCGAAAGCGCGAAAAGCGCATTGAAGCTGGCCGGCATCGCAGCGCCGCCGAGCAGCGCACCGTCGATTCCGGCCGCGACGTTCCGCTGATTGATGTTGGCATTGCCCGGCAGCGAGGACGAGAGCGTGCCGGCATCAAGCGTCAGCAGCACGTCGTTGCCGACATAGCTCAGCCGCGCGTTACGGGCAAAGCTGTTGGCGGCGAGGAATTCGGCGCCGGTGAAGCTGCCGCTCACCGTGCCCGCGCTCATGATCGTGTAGGTCGTCGTCGCCGCCACCCGCGTCAGCGGATCCACCACCACCTTGCCATTGATGCTGGCGACGCCCGTGACGATGGTCTTGTCGGAGGTCGCGCCGGAGACCTGCACCAGATAGGTCGAGGCCGCCGTCATGGTCAGGCTCGCTGTGGTCAGCGTGCCGATCGAATTGCCCGGCGCCAGAGTGCCGCCATTGATGGCGACGGCACCGAGAATGCCGTTGCCGCCGAGCGTGCCGCCGGCATTCACCGCGAGGCTGCTGGCCGAGGAAAGATCGCCGTTCACCGCCAGCGTACCGCCGTTCACCGTCACCGGTCCGACATAGGTCGCGGTGCCCGTGAGCGTCCAGTTGGACGACCCCGTCTTGTCGAGCAGCGCCCACCCGGTCGATATCTGGCCGACGTCGAAACTGTTGCTCCCGCTGCCCGCGAAACGGAAGGTGTCCGTGCCGTGGCCGATCGCGAGGCCGACGAGCTTTGCGTTCGACCCGTCCATCACGAGGAGGTTATTGCTGCCGGAACCGAAGCGCACCGCGGTGCCGGTGAGGCCCGTGATGCTGCCGGCATTGATGACCGTCGAGACACCGGCCGTGAGCGTGCTGACCCCACCCACGTTACCGATGATCGTGCCGCTGTTCGCGATCGTGACATTGCCCGTCGAGGAAAATGCTCCAATGCCGACACCGCCGCCACTGTTCCATGTGCGCAAGGTCGCGGCCGATCCGATCGTGACGTTGATGGCGCCGCTGCTCGACCCCACACTGATGGCGTTCGAGCCAGGAAAGTTTGAGCGGACCGTGCCGCCGGTGACGGTCACCGTATTGGTTCCGGCTTGCGTGCTGGCCAACACGCCTTCGCCAGCGCTCGACGTCACGTCCCTGGAGATGGTCACGGTCGACGTGCCCGCACCAGCAACCGACGTCACGATGGCAATCCCGCCGGAGGAGATGACGCCGTCACGTGCAATCACGATATTGCCGTTGCCGCCGGACGCCGTCGCGTGAATGCCCTGGCCGCCCGCGGTGATCGCGCCGCTTCCGGTCACCGTCACGTCGCCGCCACCGCTTGCTGCCGCGCTGATGCCGAGGCCCGACGTCACGCTGCCGCTGCCGCTGACGGTCACGCTGCCGGTACCGCTGGTCGCAGCGTCAATGCCGGTGCCTCCGGCGCCGGTAGTCACGCTGCCGTCGCTCGTGACAAGCACGGAGCCGCTGCCTGTATTGGAGGCACTGAGCGCCGTGCCAGCGGCCGTGTTGATGACGCTGCCGCTGCCCGAGTAGCTGACGGCCCCGCCGTTGCCGACAAGGCCGATTGCGGAGACAGCCGCCTGGTTCGTCGTCACGACGCCGCTGTTGGTCATCGTGATGGCCCGGCCGGAGCCGGTCGGAGCAAGCTGAAGACCGAACCCGTTGACGGTGGTGCTGGCGGTCACGGTGCCGATCATATCGGCATTGAACGATTGCACCCGGTCGTTGGTCGCGGCGTTCGGGCTGGTGCTGTTGGTTGTATTCGCGGTCGTGATCGTGCCGCCGGGCGCGTCGCATAGCACGGTGACCGGGCTGGAGCCGCTGGTCGAGCAGGATTGCGCCAGCGCGCGCCCCGGATGGCCGGCGATTACCGCAACGAACACGCCCGCGACGGCCGTGCTCGCAAGCAACGAGCCACGCCGTTTCGGCGCATCAAGATCGATCGGCGATGAAAGGACGCGCGGCACACCCTGCGCCGGACTCTGTTTCGACATGCCCCCACCAGCGTTTGTGCCGCCGTATCGGCTGAATATTGGAGGCCTTGCCGGCAGATGACTGGAGATTGCAGGGGGCACGTGGCGCCCGCAAGGTGTGCCACCAGATCCGCTACCAATTCACTTTTTCTGTGTCCGACCGGACACAGTGTTAGCGCCGCGCGCTCGTCCCGGGGGCGGCGCATTCCAGGTGGCGGCCGGTCTTCGCCCTAGCCTCGTGCCGGAGCCTTGGACCCAGCGGGATCGCAAACTCATGGACGGACCATTCAGAATATCCCGGCGAATGCGTCTCCAATCTGGCGGCGATCTACGACCCCTACCGGCGCGCCGACGATGCCTGGCGCTCCGGCGAAGGGTTGCGGCGGGCGGGATTGCCGGAATGAAGGCATGCCCGTTTTCATTTTGACGCGATGACGTTCCCCATCGTCGTTGCGAGCGCAGCGCCTTGTCCGCCGAAGCCTTGGCGAAGGCGGAAGCAATCCAGAGTCTTTCCGCGGCGACAGTCTGGATTGCTTCGTCGCAAGAGCTCCTCGCAATGACGGTGGTGGGATATCCGCGCTCGCAATGACGGAGTGTGAGGCTGCAGCACACTCTGCTCTCGTGTCCCGAACGCGACGCAGCGCGAAGCGATGCGGCGCAGAGCCGGGACCCAGAAAGCAGCACGCTCGATGCGGCGACATGGGCCCCGGCTCTGCAGCGCACCGCTGAAGAAGCGCTGCGCTGCGTCCGGGGCATGAGAGCGGAGAATGTCCGCTCGCAATAAAGACGCTGCAGCGCAGCCCGCGGCACGCCGTCACTTCACAAAGCCAAGCCCTTCGCGCGCCGTGTCGACGGCCCATTTCTCGGTCGGTGGCAGCGCGAGCACGCTGTTGAAGTCCGCGCGCGCATGCTTGTAATCCGACATCAGCATGTAGAGGAGGCCGCGATTGGCCAGCGCGGTCTGGCTTTTTGGATCGAGCCGGATGGCCTCATTGTAGTCGGCGAGCGCGCGGTCGTGCTGTCCGAGGTCGCGAAACACGCCGGCGCGATCGTTATAGGCCTCCGAATCTCGCGGCTGTAGCCGGATCGCTTCGCCGAGATCGGCAAGAGCGCGTTTGTCGTCGCCCTTCCTGTGCAGGACGACGCCTCGAATGCGATAGGCCTTCGGGAAAGACGGCGTCATTCTGGTGACGTCATCCAACTCCCTGATAGTGCCGTCGGTGTCATCCTTGTTCAGGAACACGATGGCCCGGCAATAATGGCCGCCGGCACTTCCAGGCTCGAGACGGACGGCGCTGTCGCAGTCCTCCAGGGCTGCATCGACCTCGCCCTTGTTGAGACGAACATTGCTTCGCAGCTCGTAGGGCCAGGCAGCCGCCGGATTCCGCTGCATCGCCTCGGTGTAATCGGCGGCGGCGCGATCGGCGTCGCCCTTCACCGCATAGACCTGCCCGCGCATCATAAGCGCACGGTAGGCCTGCTTGGGGCTGCGCTCGATGGCCTCGGTGAAGCCGGCGATCGCGAGATCGAAATCGCGGTGATTGAAATATTCCTCGGCGCGCGAGGTGTAGGGCGCGCCATAGTCGGGATCGAGGCGGATGGCCTCGTTGTAGTCGGCCATCGCGCGATCGCGGTCGCCCTTGGCGGAATAGGCGCGGCCGCGGCAATGATAGGCACGCCCGAAGTTCGGATCGATCCGGATCGCAGCACTGCAATCGTCGAAGGCGCGATTCCAGTCCCGCTTGAGATAGTAGGCTTCGCCGCGCAGCTCGTAAGCGGCCGCATTGGCCGGATCGGCCGCGATGATGTCGGTCTTCTCCGCGATGACGCGGTCGTTGGATGCCCCGTCAGCGCGGGCCACCGCCGTGGCGGCGATGGTGACGGAGCAAAGCAGACCGAAAACCCGGCCGATCGAACAGCAATTCATATCTGAAAAATTCCTGCGCCGAATCCTTGAGGTCGCGTCGTGCGCAACCGATCGGGACGTGTGCGAACTCGATCGACAGCGCCCGGCTGCCAATATGTCGCAGACGGCGCGGCGCGGGTTCGAAGGGGCGGGAAGAACTAAGCCGCGGTCGCCGGCGGCAGGGCCAGCACCGAATAGATCGCCTGGGCGTCGCGCGAGGCGCGGAGCTTCTTGGCGATGTCCTGGTCGCGCAAGAGGCGCGCAATGCGGGCGAGCGCCTTGAGGTGATCGGCGCCGGCGCCTTCGGGGGCGAGCAGCAGGAAGACGAGATCGACCGGCTGGCCGTCCATCGCCTCGAAATCGATCGGGCGATCGAGGCGCGCGAACAGGCCGAAGATCTTTTCCAGCTTGGGCAGCTTGCCGTGGGGGATGGCGACGCCGTAGCCGACCGCGGTGGTGCCGAGCTTCTCACGCTGCAGCAGCACCTCGAACACCGCACGCTCGTTCTGGCCGGTGAGCTCGGCAGCCTTGGCTGCCAATTCCTGGAGCGCCTGCTTCTTGCTGTTGACCTTCAATGCCGGAAGTATCGCCTCGGGGGCGACCAGATCGGTAATCGGCATGGAAGTGTTCCGAGGTGAATTAAACCGTCAGGTTCCGAATTGGCCTGCTCGGTTGAACCGAGCGCGGCCGGCGTCAAGAAGGTGAAGCAGGAGCGGGACTTAGCCCAAGTCCCGCTTACATCCTGATGTGGGGCGCTTCTACTCCAACGCAATCCCGGTGCCAACTCCTGCGTGCGGCTTTGCCCCGGTCATTGTTAAGGCCTGCGGGTCGTACGGGGGCCGGGTTTCGGCCCTAGCCGCCCGCCTTGCCGTCCGGTTTGGCCCCCGGCGGGTCGATCCAGCCCACATTGCCGTCGGCCCGGCGGTAGATGATGTTCACCCGGCCGCTGGAGCCATGCTGGAACACCAGGCAGGGCGCGCCGCTGAGGTCGAGTTCCATGACGGCCTCGCTCACCGACATCTGCCTCAGGGAGGTGGTGGCCTCGGCGATGATCACGGGGCTGTAGCCGGTGACCTCCTCCTCGTCCTCCCCCTCGCCCGGGGCTTCGAGCACATAGGCCGTGGCATCGAGCGCGGCCAGCGCCGCACTGGCGACATGGGCCTTGCGGGCCGAGCGGTCCTTGAGGCGGCTCTTGTAACGCTTGAGGCGCTTCTCGATCATGATCAGCGCCTGATCGGCGCTGGCATAGGCGTCCGGCGCATTCGAATCGGCCTCCAGCGTAATGCCGGAGTCCAGATGCAGCGCGCAGTCGGTGCGGAAGCCGAAGCCGTCCTTGCTGAGCGTGATGTGGCCTGAATAATTGCCGTCGAAATACTTGCGCAGGACCTCTTCAGTCCGGTCGGTCACGCGGCCGCGCAGGGCCTCGCCGACACTGACGCTCTTGCCCGAAATCCGAAGAGTCATGTGATGCCTCGCTTGGTTTGCACCCGGCCATGATGACACGTCATCGCGGCCGGGGTTGTTCCCTGCGCATGATCTTTTCGGAAAACCACTATGCGCTTTTCCGGATCATGCGCGTGCTTGGATCGGTCGTAGGGGGAGTGAGAGTAGCGCGATTTGGCGCCAGCGCAATCAGGCCGGTTCGGTGTTGCGGGAGCGGTCGGACATGGCGGTCGAGAGGACGTTACCAAGGGCGCTCTGCTTGTCGCGGCGGCGTTGCACCGAGGATGGAATGCGCATGGCTTCGCGGTACTTCGCGACCGTGCGGCGGGCAATATCAATGCCCGAAGCGCGCAAGCGTTCCACGATCGTATCATCGGACAGGATCGCGGAGGGCTCCTCCGAATCGATCAGCTGCTTGATGTGGTGGCGCACGGCTTCGGCCGAATGCGCCTCGCCGCCGTCGGCCGAGGCGATCGAGGCCGTGAAGAAATATTTCAACTCGAATGTGCCGCGATTTGTCGCCATGTACTTGTTGGCGGTGACGCGCGACACCGTGGATTCATGCATCTGGATGGCGTCGGCGACGGCCTTCAGATTCAGCGGCCGCAGATGCGCGACGCCGTGGGTGAAGAAGCCGTCCTGCTGGCGCACGATCTCGGTTGCAACTTTCAGGATGGTGCGGGCGCGCTGGTCGAGCGCGCGCACCAGCCACGTCGCGTTCTGCAGCGCGTCGGTGAAATAGGACTTGTCGCCGTCCTTGCCGATCTTCTTCGACAGCTCGGAATAGTAGGTCTGGTTGACCAGCACGCGCGGCAAGGTGTCGCTGTTGAGCTCGACATGCCAGCCGCCGTCCGGACCCGGACGGACATAGACGTCGGGCACCATGGTCTGCAGCCGCGCCGAGCCGAACTTCATGCCGGGCTTGGGATTGAGACGGCGGATCTCGCCGATCATGTCGGCGATGTCCTCGTCGTCCACGCCGCAGAGCTTGCGCAGGGACGCGATGTCGCGCTTGGCGAGAAGATCGAGATGCTCGACCAGGGCCTGCATGGCCGGGTCGTAACGGTCGAGTTCGCGCAGCTGGATCGCCAGGCATTCGCTCAAATTGCGCGCGCAGACGCCGGGCGGATCGAATTTTTGCAGCACGGCGAGGACGTCCTCGACGTCCTTCTGCGACGCGCCAAGGCGCTCGGCGGCCTGGCCGAGATCCGGCGGCAGATAGCCGGCCTCGTCGACGAGGTCGATGAGGTACTGGCCGATCATGCGCTGCGCGGGCGCGGTGAAGGCGACCGAAAGCTGCTCGGCGAGATGGTCCGACAGCGTGGTCTCGGCAGCGACGAAGGCCTCGAGATTGTAGTCTTCATCGCCGGAGGCGCCGCCGCCCCATTCGGTATAGGTGGTCGGGGCCGCGTCCTGGGCGTTGCGCGCCGCGGCCTCGGCCGGCTCCTCGGAGAAGACGTTGTCCAGGCCCGTGTCCAGGGTCTGCTCGATCTCGGCGCGGGTGCCGAGATCCTTGCTCATCCATTCTTCCTGGCCCGGCTCGAAGGCATCGGCCGTGCCGCTGAAGCCGTCATCGCCCCCCTGACTGCCTGAATCTTCGCCATCGTGATCGCTGAACTGGCCGGCCTCGGCCTGGGCCTCCACGGGGGCCTCGTCGCTGGCCCGTTCCAGCAGGGGGTTACGCTCGAGTTCCTCCTCGACGAAGGTCGTGAGATCGAGATTCGACAGCTGCAGCAGCTTGATCGCCTGCATCAGCTGCGGCGTCATGACCAGCGACTGCGATTGCCGGAACTCTAATCTCTGCGTAAGCGCCATCTAACAAGAACCGTTCCCGAAATTGGTCCGATTCTTGCTTATCTTAGTCCCGGGCCGATGTACACGGCTTGACGAAACCGAAAAAAGGGCTAGAGGCGGAATTCCTCGCCAAGGTAAAGGCGGCGAACGTCGGGATCGGCGACGATCTCTTCCGGGGTACCCTCGGTCAATATCTCACCGGCATAGACGATATAGGCGCGATCGGTCAGGCCGAGCGTCTCGCGCACATTGTGGTCGGTGATGAGCACGCCGATGCCGCGATTGGTGAGATGGCGGACCAGATCCTGAATGTCGCCGACCGCGATCGGATCGATGCCGGCGAAGGGTTCGTCCAGCAGCATGTAGTTCGGCCGCGTCGCCAGCGCGCGCGCGATCTCGACGCGGCGGCGCTCGCCGCCCGACAGCGCGATCGACGGTGATTTCCGCAGGCGCGTGATGTTGAACTCGTCGAGCAGCGAGTCGAGCTGCTGCTCGCGCTTCTTGCGCGAGGGCTCGACCACTTCGAGCACGGCACGGATGTTCTGCTCGACCGTGAGGCCGCGGAAGATCGAGGCTTCCTGCGGCAGATAGCCGATGCCGAGCCGCGCGCGCTGATACATCGGCAGCTTGGTGACGTCGTGGCCGTCGAGCTCGATCGCGCCGCGATCGGCCTTGATCAGGCCGGTGATCATGTAGAACACGGTGGTCTTGCCGGCACCGTTGGGGCCGAGCAGCCCGACCGCCTCGCCGCGGCGCACATAGATGCTGACGCCGCGCACGACCTGGCGGCTGCCGAAGGCCTTTTCCACGCTATGCACAGCCAGGTAGCCCGGCCGCTTCAAGAGCTGCGGCCCGCCGGCGCCGTTCGGCCTTGCCGCGGCCCTGACCGGATGGACCGCCTGGGCCCGCGGCGGCTCGGGCTGGTAGTCGACCTGATAGTCGTCTTGATAGCCGCCCTGATACTGGTCGGGCGCATGCATCGGCTGGTCGCGGGCAATCGGCGGCGCATCCCGCACCGGGCTCGCCACGAGGCCGCCGACGCTGTCACCGAGTGTGGTGATGTCCTGACGCGCAAATCCTGGCCGGCCGCGCTTGGCGGGGCGCCGACGGAACATGCTGAAGAGATCGACCATCCCCGCCTTCTAACCTTTCGCGGCATTCGCGCGATCTGCCGCCCCGGCTTTGCGATTCGCCGACGCAGCATGAATGAAGGGATGTCTCATGCCCAATGAAACACGCCCGGTAAGCGGCGGACCCCGCTTCGAAAGCCCTGCGCGCTAGATACAGTCTCGCCGGGCAAGCTTCAACCTCGGATCGGGAGCATCCGCAACAAGTCCTTGAAGTTACTTCGGTTTACTTGCGCCGGGCAGCTGCAGAGGCGACCCCGCGGCAGGCTTGCCGCCCGGCCCGCCGGAGCCGCAATCATTGTTGCCGCCCTGCGGCAGCAGGGCCTGCACCCGGCCGCTGTCGGATTCCACGCGCGACACGCCCGTGGTCATGTCGACCATCAGACG
This sequence comes from Bradyrhizobium sp. KB893862 SZCCT0404, assembly GCF_018130885.1. Taxonomy (NCBI): domain Bacteria; kingdom Pseudomonadati; phylum Pseudomonadota; class Alphaproteobacteria; order Hyphomicrobiales; family Nitrobacteraceae; genus Bradyrhizobium; species Bradyrhizobium sp. KB893862 SZCCT0404. The sequence goes on along the minus strand of NZ_JAFCLT010000005.1, from coordinate 355,160 downwards.
GTCGCCGCGCAGCACGTTCTTGCACTGCGTCAGGACCACCTGGCCGGCCGGGCCGCCGCCGAGCATGGTGATGAGGTTGGTCTTGGTGTCGAACACGGCGGTCTCGCCGGTCACCACCTGGTCCTTCTGGGTGACGACGACATTGCCGCGCGCCTCCAGCCGCTTGATCGACGAGGCGCCGCCGGGACCCGGTGTCGCCGACTGCATCGGCGCTCCCTTGGCGCTGGCGCCCTTCGCCGCCGGCTGCGGCGCGGCCGGCTTGTCGCCACCGCCGGATTCGTAGAACACCACCAGCGTCTTCGAGGTCATGGTGGTGTCGCCCTGCACGACCTTCACATTGCCGGCGAAGGTCGCTTCCTTTTTCTTGTCGCGCATCTCGAGCGATGCGGCCTCGATCTGGATCGGCTGATCGCGGTTCTGCGAGAAACCCTGCATCGCGTTCGGCACGCCCTGCATCGTGCTCTGCGCGATCGCGGCACCGCCGGCGAGCAACGCGACGCCGAAGGCCAGCGCGGCCGCACCGATGATGGCGCGCCGCTTGTCGTCGTTGCGCGGAAAAAGACCGATCATGAAAATCACTTTGAATTGGCAGACTTGTTCTGGGGCGTACGTGTCTTCACGGGCGCAGGCTCAGGCGGCGCGGGCTGAGGCGCGGCGCCGTCGTCCAGCTTGTCGAGATGCATCACCACATTGCCTTCGAAGCGGATGAGATCGCCGCCTTCCGTGATGCGCAGGCGATCCGCGGTCAGCGTGCCGTTGGTCAGCTTGACGTCGACACGCTCGTCCGAGGAGACCGTGCCCTTGCCCATGTCGACGAAGGCCGAGTTCAGCCGCGCCTCATAGCCGGTCGAGGTGCGCAGGAAGATGTCCTTGTGCAGGTCGAGCTGCTGCTGCTTGTTGTCGAAGCGGCCGTTGCGGGCATCGAGGAAGAGGGTGGACTGATCCTCCATCAGCACCTTCGCGCGCAGATCGTGGAGATCGACATGATCGGGGTCGGTGATGTCCTGCGTTGCGGTCTTGGCCCAGAGCTCGTAGGGCCGCCGGTCCGGCGTGTAACCGGCAAGGTGCGGCGATTCCATGGTGATCTTGGTGCCCGACACCACCAGGTTTCCGGAATCGAGCGGCAGCTTCGGCATGATCATGCGGAACGGATTGAAGATCGAGACGCCGACGATGACGGCCAGGGACATCAGCACCGCGCCGGGAACTGCGACGCGCAGAATCCGCACCAGGCGGCTGTGGCGTGCCGCGCTGGCAAACTTCGCCGCAAGCGCGGCGTCGTAGGTGGGATTCTGGGCCGAGTTCACCGCTGCTCCAGCGTGTCGCTAACCTTGTCCAGGCGAAGGCGCCCATTGTACCCGGCGCCGCCGAAATATGCAGCCCGCGACAGGCCGTTACGAAAGTGTCCGAAACGGGGCGGCAGCCTCAGGCTTACCACCGCGCACGGCCTTCACGAATGCGCGAAAATGTCCTCTTCCTCCCAGCCCTGGAGGTCGAGCAGGGCGCGGGTCGGCAGAAACTCGAAACAGGCCTTGGCAAGCGCGGTGCGGCCTTCCCGCACCAGCATGGCGTCGAGCCGCTCGCGCAGGGCATGCAGGTGCAGCACGTCGGAGGCGGCGTAGGCGAGCTGCGGCTCGGTCAGGCTGTCGGAACCCCAGTCGCTGGACTGCTGCTGCTTGGACAGGTCGACATTGAGCACCTCGCGCACGAGGTCCTTCAGGCCGTGGCGGTCGGTGTAGGTGCGGGTCAGGCGCGAGGCAATCTTGGTGCAATAAATCGGCCCGGTCATGACGCCGAAGGTCTGGTACAGCACCGCGACGTCGAACCGCGCGAAATGGAAGATCTTCGTGATGGCGGGATTGGCCAGGAGGGCCTTGAGGTTCGGCGCGTCGGTGTGGCCCTTGGGGATCTGCACCACGTCGGCGCTGCCGTCGCCGGGCGAGAGCTGCACCACGCAGAGCCGGTCACGGTGGGGGTTGAGCCCCATGGTCTCGGTGTCGATCGCCACCGCTCCGGTGTAGCGGGACAGGTCGGGCAGGTCGCCGCGGTGCAGGCGTACGGTCATGGTGTTTCAAAACCTCGGGTCGAATGGGTCTGTCGGCAGAATAGGCTCATTTCGGATTGCCCGCGATGTAACCACTCGGGGCAGGCCACGCAAGCGTCCGCTCAGATCGCGGCCAGCATGATGCAGATCATCGCCGCGACCGCGGTGCGGCTCGGACCGTCACGGAAGGCGTAGATGATCGGATCATCCGGCATCTCGCGGCGATGCGCCATCATCAGGGCGCGGCCGAACCAGTACAGCAGCAGCGGGGTCATCAGCCACAGCAGCCAGGGGCGGCTGTAGAGCGGCGTCACCGCGGTTGATGACACATAGAGCGAGAACACGGTCACCGCGTTCATCGCGCTCGCCGCCGCCATCGCCGCGATGATCTGCAGGTCGGTGACCCTGTAGTCGCGATTGGAGGGATCGGCGAGGCCGGCGCTCTCGCGCATGCTGAGCTCGCTGAAGCGCTTGATCAAAGCGAGCGAGGTGAACACGAACAGCGAGAAGATCAGCAGCCATTCCGACAGCACCACGCCGACGCCGACGGCGCCGGCGACGATACGCAGGCTGTAGAGGCCGGCGAGCGTGACGACGTCGACCAGCATCTTGCGCTTGAGCACGAGCGAATAGGCGATGGTGGTGGCGAGATAGGCGCCGAGCACGCCGAGGAAGAGCGGCGAGATGAAGAGGGAGGCTGCGACCGCGAACAGCCACAGCGCGGGGATCGCAAGCAGCGCGGACGAGATCTTGAGATCACCGGCCGCGAGCGCGCGGTGGCGCTTGGTCGGATGCTGCCGGTCCGCGGCGAGATCGAGCAGATCGTTCATCAGATAGGCGCCGGAGGCGCAGGCCGAGAAGGCCAGGAACGCCAGCAGCGCGTAGCCGAGCGTCGCAAAATTCATCTGGTGCGCGGTCAGCGCCGGCACGAACACCAGCGTGTTCTTGGCGTATTGATAGACCCGCAGCGCCTTCGCCCAGGTCTTGAAACCTGCACGGCTGCTGCTTCGGCTGTCGATGCGTGCGATCGAGGCGCGATCGAACGGCAGGGTGTCGCCGGCTGCGAGATCGGCCGGCGTGACGACGCCGTCGAAGCCGAGATGCGCCGCGATCGCCGCCGCATGACCGGCGAAGCGGCCCGCGACGAGATAGATCTTCTCACCCCGTGCCCGCGCCGCCAGCGCCTGGTTCAGCACATCGGAATCATAGGGCACGTGAGCGTAGTCGATCCTGGCCCGTGCCAGGATCTCGGTGAGCGCCGCCATGCCCGCTTGTCCGCCCGCGCCGAAGCGGGCCAGCATGCGTCCGGGGCTGGAGAACAGTGCCTCCATCAGCAGCTCGGAGCGCAGCAGGGCGCCTTCGAGATCGATCACGAGCGTCCGCGCCGCCGCCACCGTCGCCGACGGCTCGGGCACGCTGGAAACGTACTGCCGGGCAGGCTGCTCCATCCGAAAACGCTCTATTGACCGCGAACCAACCGGCTCCAAGAAGCTGAGAGGACCGGGGAGCAGGGAAATGGACGCCCGCGAGCCTAGGGGGCATTCGCTAAGGGCGGCTTAATTCGGCCGGACGAGGGAGCCGCCCGGGCCGCCGGGCTGTTGCCCGGATCCCACAACCGGGCGGGAGCTTCGTGTTCCGGCACAGCTTTTGGCGTGCGCCCCGTGGACATCGTTCCGGCCCACCCTATCTGCCAATGTCTCTCCCCACTCGCGATGAACCAGGTGCCATGACCGAACGGACGCTCGCCGCGCCTCTCGACGACCAACCGCAAACCCAGCGCGGCTTTTCGCGCTACCAGTCGCTCCTCATCGCGCTGCTGGCGTTCACGCAGTTCACGATCATCCTCGACTTCATCATCATGTCGCCGCTCGGCGCCATCCTGATGCCGGCGCTCGACATCACGGCCGCCCAGTTCGGCGTCGCGGTGTCGGCCTACGCATTCAGCGCGGGGCTTTCAGGCATCCTCGCCGCCGGCTTCGCCGATCGCTTCGACCGCAAGCGGTTGCTGCTCTTCTTCTATGTCGGCTTCACGCTCGGCACCCTGCTCTGCGCCATGGCGCAGAACTACCATGTGCTGCTGATCGGCCGGATCGTCACAGGATTGTTCGGCGGCGTGATCGGCTCGGTGGTGCTGGCCATCATCACCGATTTGTTCGCGCTGCACTTGCGCGGCCGCGTGATGGGCTTCGTGCAAACCGCGTTCGCCGCAAGCCAGGTGCTCGGCATTCCCGCCGGGCTGTTTCTCGCCAATCACTGGAGCTGGCAGGTCTGCTTCGTCGCGATCGTCGGCCTGTCGATCGTCACGATCGCCGTCATCGCCTTCGTGATGGAGCCGGTCGACGCGCATCTGAAGCTGAAGCAGGACCGAAATCCGTTCCGCCATCTGATCGCGACGGTGTTCGAGCCGCGCTACACGCTGGCCTTCGCGGTCACGACGCTGCTCGCGACCGGCGGCTACATGCTGATGCCGTTCTCCAGCGCCTTCACCGTGCACAATCTCGGCATCGACATGCTGCATCTGCCGACGATCTATCTCGTCTCCGGCCTGTTCAGCATCGTCACCGGGCCGCTGGTCGGCCGCGCCAGCGACGCGTTCGGCAAATATCCGACCTTCGTGTTCGGCTGCGCGATGACCGTAATCATGGTGCTGATCTACACCCATCTCGGCCACGTCTCGCTCACGACCGCGATCACCGTCAACGTGCTGATGTTCATCGGCATCTTCTCGCGCATGATCCCGTCGCAGGCGCTGATGTCGGCGATCCCCGACCAGAGCCAGCGCGGCTCCTTCAGCGCGGTCAGCGCCTCGCTGCAGCAGCTCTCCGGCGGCCTCGGCTCGGTGCTCGCCGGCGCGATCATCGCGCAGGCGGCGGACGGCTCGCTGATCCATTTCGACCGGATCGGCTACGTCGTCGTCATGACGACCCTCATCACGCTGGTGATGATGTATTTCGTGCAGAGGGCGGTCGCGGAGCGGGCTGGGAAAAGCGTGGTGTGAGGGGGAGGCCTGACGCTTTAGCGATCCCTGGAGCTACGAGCGGCGTTTCCAAATCAGGGGATCACGACTCGTGTGAAACACCGCAACGACATAGACGGCATCCTGCGTTTCACGAAACACCAGAATGTAGGGGAAACGTCGAAGCAAAGCGCGGCGGGTATTCTTCGAGGTCGGCGGAAACTGCTTTGGATTCTCCGCGACCCGGTTCAGCGCGGCGCGCAAGGCATCGCGAAATTGCGGTACAACATGCGGAGCGTGAGTGTCGTACCAGCGGACGGCATCGGCAAGGTCGGCTCGCGCCGCTTGCGTAAATAGCAGCCGGGCCACTTATCGTGACCGGCGATCAAGCTCGGCTTCAATGTCTTCCCAGGGAACTGCTTCACGGCGGTCCGCATCAAAAGTCGCAAGCCGACGATCGAGCTCGGCTTCCTGCGCCGGGGTCAACCGTACGTCAGCCGCGGAGAGGCTGTCCCAGAGCTCGCCAATGAGGTCGAGCCGTTCCTTCGGCGTCAGGCGACTAATGTCGAGTGTTGCCATCGTCCCGAATCCCTTCGGCCCTTTTGCCAACGAGATCACAATCCTAAAGGGTCCGTCGAGACCAATATCGTTGTCGTCGCGTCCAATGGGAAGAAGGCGTCAGCCGGGCACCGATCGATTCTTGGCGATCGGGTCCGCAACATTGTTGCGCATCAGGCCCTTCAGGGCCGCGTCGGGTGACCGCCCGCTAACCTTGGGATTGCGCCTCGAGGGGCATCCAAAGAGAAAAATGGTGCCCAGGAAAGGACTCGAACCTTCACGGCCGTTAAGCCACTGGCACCTGAAGCCAGCGCGTCTACCAATTCCACCACCTGGGCATGCCGTTTGGGGCACGGAGGCGGTTACTACGGTTCGGTGACGCCGTTGTCAATTCATGCTTGGCCGGTTTTGGCGATGCGGATTGCGCATCGCAAACCGGCCCGGTAGAAGCCTGATATCACGCACTCTTCCTGCAGGATTGGCTCCCATGGCATCGAATCTGGAAACTCTCGTCACGGTTTTCGGCGGATCGGGGTTTTTGGGCCGGAATGTCGTCCGCGCGCTGTGCCGGCGGGACTACCGGGTCCGTGTTGCGGTGCGGCGGCCGGAACTAGCCGGATACCTCCAGCCGTCGGGCAAGGTCGGCCAGGTCCACGTCGTCCAGGCCAATCTGCGCTACCCGGCCTCGGTCGAGGCGGCGCTGCGTGATTCGGACATCGTGATCAACCTGGTGGGCGTGCTGGCCGAGGGCGGAGCGCAGACCTTCGACGCCGTCCAGGCCAAGGGCGCCGAGACCGTCGCCAAGGCGGCCGCGGCGGCCGGGGCGCGCATGATCCACGTCTCCGCGATCGGCGCCGACGCCGAATCGCCCTCGCGCTACGCCAAGGCCAAGGCGGCCGGCGAAGCGGCGGTGCTGGCCGCGGTGCCGTCGGCCACGATCTTCCGCCCCTCCGTGATGTTCGGCCCCGAGGACCAGTTCACCAACCGCTTCGCTGCGCTGGCGCGGATGTCGCCGGTGCTGCCGCTGATCGGCGGCGAGACGAAGATGCAGCCGGTCTATGTCGGCGATGTCGCCACCGCGATCGCCGATGCCGTCGACGGCAAGGCCAAGGCCGGCGCGACCTACGAGCTCGGCGGGCCGGAAGTGCTGACCATGCGCGAGATCATCGAGGCGATCCTGGAAATCACCGACCGCCAGCGCATGCTGGCGCCGCTGCCGTTCGGCCTCGCCCGCTTCCAGGCCAATTTCCTGCAATTCGCCCCCGGCGCGTTCAAGCTGACGCCGGACCAGGTCACGCTGCTCGAGCGCGACAACATCGTGTCGGATGCGGCGAAGGCCGCGGGCCTGACGCTGGACGGCCTCGGCATCACCGCCGATTCGCTGGAAGCGATCGCCCCGCAATATCTCTGGCGTTTCCGTCCGCAGGGCCAATTCCAGCGCAAGAGCGCGTAACGGCCCTTTCTCTCCGCCGTCATGGCCGGGCTTGACCCGGCCATCCGCGTCTTTCTTCGCGACACCAAGAACGTGGATGCCCGGCACAAGGCCGGGCATGACGAGTTCGTAGGGCGAGCGAGGCGAGGGAACGCACAGCCGCCGCGGCTGCGGTCTCAAAACTTCAGCTTCTTGAACACCGCCTCGGGCAGCGTCTTGATGATCAGCATCACCAGACGCCATTTGCCGCTGACATAGACGACGTCGGTTTTCTTCTCGACGGCGGCAAGGATCGCATCGCCCACGACCGGCGCCTCGACGGTGAGCGGGCCGATCAGCTTCATGCCCTCCGTCATCTTCGTGCGCACGAAGCCGGGCTTCACGGTGACGACGTGGACGCCGCCGCGGCTGGCGCGGGCTCGCAAGCCGGACAAGAAAGCGGAGAAGCCGGCCTTGGCCGAGCCGTAGACATAGTTCGAGGCGCGGCCGCGATCGCCGGCGACGGACGACACGCCGACAAGCGTGCCGCTGCCGCGCCCCAGGAATTTTTCCGCGAACAGGCCGAGGATCAGCGACGGTCCCTCGTAATTGGAGCGCATGATCGTGGTGGCGTGCGCGAGATCGCTCTGCGCGCTCTCCTGCGTGCCGAGCAGGCCGACGATCGAGATGACGACGTCGGGCAAGGCCGGAAGGCCGCCGACGAAGCCGTCGAACGACGCCGTGTCGAGCACGTCGAATGTGAATGTGCGCGCCTCGACATTGTAGCGCGCGCGCAGGTCCGCCGCGTCGGGCTCGAGCGCGGCAACGTCGCGGCCTGCGAGGCCGACATCGTAGCCCGCCTTGGCAAAGGCGCGCGCGGCAGCGCGGCCGATATCGGAGGAACCGCCGAGCACCAGAACAGTCTTGCGTGACGTCACGGCCTAGACCTCATCGAACAGGCGTTGGGAAAGTTTCGAGCGGATGACCCCATCGGGATCGAGCGCCTTGCGGATCGCGTTGAAGCGCGACAGAGCGGGATAGCCGGCCTCGAACGTCGCGCGCGACTGGCGCGCGTCCTTGGCAAGGTAAAGCCTTCCACCGGCGGCCACGACCAGGCGGTCGATCTCGTCGAGGAAGTTCAGGATGTCGCCCTTGACCGGGAAATCCAGCGCGAGCGTGTAGCCGGGCAGTGGAAACGACAACAGGCCGTCGCCCTGGCCGAGCTTCTTGAGCACTGCGAGGAAAGAAGCATCGCCGCGCCGGGCGACGCGATCGAGGATCTCGCCGAGCACGGCGCGCGCGCCGTCTTGGGGAATCACGCATTGGTGCTGCAGGAAGCCGCGCCTGCCATAGATGCGGTTCCAGTCGGCGATCGCGTCGAGCGGGAAGAAATACGGATAGAGCGAGACCACATGGCTGGTGCCGGCGCGCCGCGCGCCCATGCGGTAATAGAGCTCGTTGAAGGCGCGGATGCTGGTGCGGTTCAGCGTCATCGACGGCAGATCGATCGGCACGCTGAGGCCCGGCTTCTTGCCGGGGGGAAATGCATCGGCGCCGTCGGCAAGTTCGCCTGTTGCGGCGTGCTCGCCGAGATAGATCAGCGAGCGGCCGAGATTTTGCCCGCGCGCGGCGCAATCGATCCACGCCACCGAATAGGTCGCGGCATCGCCGGCATCGAGCGCGCGCATCGCCGCGTCGAGATCGGATGCGGAGATCACCCGCTCGCGGATCCACCCGGTCTCGACCGGCCGCAGCCGCATCGTCGCCTCCAGGATCACACCGGTGAGGCCCATGCCGCCGACGGTCGCGAAGAAGGCATCGGAATTTTGTTCGCGCGAGATCTCGATGGTCTCGCCCTGCCCGGTGCGCAGCAGGATGCTCTCGACATGGCGGCCGAAGCCGCCCTCGCAATGATGGTTCTTGCCGTGGACATCGGCGGCGATGGCGCCGCCGACCGACACGAAGCGCGTGCCGGGCACGACGAAGGGCAGGAAGCCGCGCGGGCCGAAGGTGTCGATCAAGTCAGCCAGCAGCACGCCGGCTTCGAGACGGATGCGGCCGGTTGCGGGATCGAACCACCTGATGCGGTCGAACCCGGTCATTCCGATCGTCCTGACCGCGCCGATCGCGGCATCGCCATAGGCGCGGCCGTTGCCGCGCGCCACGGAGCCGGCCGCCACGGCCTCGCCCACCGCCTCGAACGAGCGCGGGCGCAGCACGTCGCTATCGACGACCGGGAAACGCCCCCAGCCGCTGACGAGGGTCATGGTTCAGCTCCTGCGCCGGGCGCGCGCCGCCCTGGCCAGGAAACTGCCTACCGGTCAAAAGCTGATATTGCGTTGAGGCTGTCGGCTAGTTTCGGAGAAGTTAACGGCCGGGCGCGGGCGCAAGCCGCGCAGCCCGGATGGAGCGGAGCGCAATCCGGGGCCGACAGCGTTTGTGGCACGATCCCGGATTACGCTTGCGTTCCATCCGGGCTACGGGCTGCGGACGGTAGATCTTACCGTCCAAGCGCCAGCGCGATCAGGCCGAGCGTACCGACGATGACGCGCCACCAGGCGAACACCGCAAACCCGTGGCGGGTGACGTAACCCAGGAACGTCTTGACCACGATGATCGCGGTGATGAACGACACCACGAAGCCGATCGCGATGATGCCCATGTGGTCCATCGTCATCTCGGAGCGGTTCTTGTAGAAATCGTAGGCGAACGCGCCGATCATGGTGGGAATGGCGAGGAAGAACGAGAACTCCGCCGCCGCGCGCTTGTCGGCGCCGAGCAGCATCGCCGCGACGATGCTGGCGCCGGAACGCGACACGCCCGGGATCATGGCCACGCACTGCGCGATGCCGATATAGAGATACATCAGCAGCGGAAACTTGGTGGCGTCGTGCTCGCGCGGCTTGAGGTCGAGCTTGTCGATCCAGAGCAGGATGGCGCCGCCGACGATCAGCGTGAAGCAGACGACCCAGGGATTGAACAGCACGCTCTTGATGTACTTGCCGGCGACGAGGCCGACGACGACAGCGGGCAGGAACGCGACCAGCACGCCGATCACGAAGCGCCGCGAATAGGTGTCGCCCGTGAAGAAGCCGACCACGACGTCCCACAGTTTCCTGAAATAGAGGCCGACGATCGCGAGGATCGCACCGAGCTGGATCAGAACGGTAAACGAATCCCAGAACGCGCCCTCGCCGAGATGGAAGAAGCGCTCGGCCAGCAGCAGGTGGCCGGTCGAGGACACGGGAAGGAACTCGGTCACACCCTCGATGATGCCGAGGATCACTGCCCGTATTGCATCTGACATATTTACGGTCCATTTCCGCTGGAAAAGCGGGGCTCTTCTCGCCTATTCCCCCTTCTCTCGCAATCGCAAAATGCGCCATCACGCTCTTGCTTCGCGGTTTTGAAGGACTAGTGTGGCGCCGCACAAACATTGATGGATTCTTAAGCACCATCAAATAGTCAAAGGCTTCATGTTTACGCTGTTTCATCATCCGTTCTGCCCGCATTCGCGCTTCATCCGACTGATCGCGGGCGAATACGGGCTCGACCTCAAGCTGGTCGAAGAGCGCAGCTGGGAACGGCGCGAGGCATTTCTGCTGCTCAATGCGGCGGGAACGACGCCTGTCCTGGTGGATGACGAGCAGCCGCCGATCCCGGGCGCGGCCATCATCGCCGAATATGTCGACGAGGCCTATGGCACCGGCATGGGACCCAAGCGTCTGATGCCGGACACAATCGGCGAGCGCGTCGAGGTGCGCCGCCTGATGGCCTGGTTCAACGAGAAGTTCTTCGAGGAGGTCTCGCACCCGCTGGTGACCGAGCGCATCTACAAGCGCTTCATGAGCGAGGAGAATGGCGGCGGCCCGCCCTCGGCCGACGTGATGCGCGCGGCCAAGGCCAACGTGCGCTATCATCTGGCCTATATCGGCTGGCTGGCGCAGACGCGCAATTTCCTCGCCGGCGACCGGCTCACTTACGCGGATCTCGCCGCCGCGGCGCATCTCTCGGCGATCGACTATCTGGGCGACGTGCCATGGAGCGAGGACGACGCAGCAAAGGCGTGGTACGCGCGGGTGAAATCCCGCCCGTCGTTCCGTCCGCTGCTGAGCGAATGGCTGGCCGGCGTGCCGGCGTCGCGGACCTACGTGGACCTGGATTTCTGATGAAGGTCGTCATGCCCGGGCTCGTCCCGGGCATCCACGCACTTTCTATTTCTGTGACTGCCGAGCAAGGTCGTCATGGCCGGGACGAGCCCGGCCATGACGACCGTGGATACATTGGTGAACAGATCCGGCATCGACATTAATCGACTCCGTGCTGCGCTGGATGAGCAAGCGCGCGCGCTCGGCTTCGACTGCATCGGCATCACGGCGCCCGGCACGATCGAGAAGGCCGGAGCGCATTTTCTGGAATTCATCGCCGCGGGCGGACATGGCGACATGGACTGGCTCGCCGCGCAGCCGGAGCGCCGGGTCGATCCGCGCGGGCTGTGGCAAGACGTGCGCAGCGTGATCATGCTCGGCGTCAATTACGGCCCCGACTCCGATCCGCTGGCGATCCTGCAAGAGCGCACGCGCGCGGCGATCTCGGTCTATGCGCAGGGCGACGACTATCACGACCTGATCAAGAAGCGGCTGAAGGCGCTGGCGCGCTGGCTGGTTGCGGCCGCGCCGAGCGAAGTAAAAGTGTTCGTCGACACCGCGGCGGTGATGGAGAAGCCGCTCGCGCAAACCGCGCATCTGGGCTGGCAGGGCAAGCACACCAATCTCGTCTCGCGCGAGTTCGGCTCCTGGCTGTTTCTCGGCGCGATCTACACCACGCTGGAACTGCCGCGCGATGACGCCGAGATCGATCATTGCGGCTCGTGCCGGGCCTGCCTCGACATCTGCCCGACCGCGGCGTTTCCCGCGCCCTACAAGCTCGATGCGCGGCGCTGCATCTCGTATCTCACCATCGAGAACAAGGGACCGATCCCGCACGAATTCCGCAACGCCATCGGCAACCGCATCTATGGCTGCGACGATTGCCTCGCGGCATGCCCGTGGAACAAGTTCGCGCAGGAGGGGCGCGAGGCAAAACTCGCCGCGCGCGACGAGCTGCGTGCGCCGGGTCTTGCGGAGCTCGCACGACTTGATGACGCCGCGTTCCGCGCGCTGTTCACGAAATCACCGGTGAAGCGCATCGGCCGCGACCGGTTCTTACGGAACGTGCTGATCGCGATCGGCAACTCGGGCGAGGTGACGCTGGCGGAGGAAGCGCGGCGATTGCTGGAGGACGCAAGCCCGCTGGTGCGCGGGGCTGCGGTGTGGGCGCTCGGACAGTTGGTGACGCGGGAGGAGTTTGCGGCGCTTCGCGCAAACGCCATTGCCGACGAGCGCGACGACAGCGTCCGTGAGGAGTGGCAGACCGCCGCCTAACCCTCGGTGTCATTCCCCGCCTTGTGCGCGCTTGCGCACTGGGGCGGGGAATCCAGCACGCCGCGGCTTCTCGATTCCATCACTGCCGTCGGAGTACTGGATCGCCCGCCTTCGCGGGCGATGACATCGTTGTTGTGGCCACGGTGTGCGCCTCACCACCCTTGATTTCCCCATCCATTCCCGCAAAGTCGCGCGCATGACAGCAAACATGCCTTTCTTCACCCGCGAGGGCGCTACATTCCATCCGACGGAAGTCGCGAACGGTCCATGGGACCCGAAATCGCTGCACGGACGCGTCATCGTCGGCCTGCTCGGCTTTGCCATCGAGGAGCGCCATTCCGGTCCCGAATTCGTGCCGGCGCGGCTCACCGTCGACATGTTCCGCCTGCCGACCATCGACAAGCCGATCGAGGTGACGACGCGGCTGGTGCGTGACGGCCTGCGCATCCGCGTGGTCGAGGCGGAATTATTCTCCGGCGGCGTCAGCATGGCGCGCGCTTCGTGCCAGCTGCTGCGCAAGACGCAGAATCCCGACGGCAATGTCTGGTCGCCGCCGAACTGGGACGTGCCGAAGCCAGCAGACATTCCAAAACCCACCGATCCCCGGCTCGGCATGAACGGCAAATGGACGACGCGCCCCATCGTCGGCCACATGGGCTCGCTCGGCCAGCGCCGGCTGTGGATGAGCGAGGTGCGCGAGCTGGTTGCCGGCGTGCCGATGACGCCGTTCGTCCATGTCGCCACCGGCGCGGATTTCGCCAGCCCCTTTGCCAATGCCGGCGACAAGGGGCTCGGCTACATCAACAGCGACGTGACGATCTATCTGCACCGCCTGCCGGTGACGAACTGGATCGGCTTCGACGTGGTGAACCACCAGGCCACCGAGGGCGTCGCGATCGGCGAATGCTGGCTCTACGACGAACAGGGCCCGATCGGCACCGCCACGGTCGCCGCGCTGGCGCAGCGCAAGCCGATGACGAAGGTGCCGCCGCCTTAGTTGGAATCGCAGACATCAGCCGCTTGCACCGCTGCGCTCCCTCCCCCCTTGCGGGGGAGGGTGGGGGAGAGGGGTAGCCACAAGCGAGATCTGAGTTCGTGGCCACCCCCCTCCCTGCCCCTCCCCCGCAAGGGGGGAGGGAATGAGAGAGCGGTGCATTACGCCAGATGCCGCTTCATCTCGCCCCGCGCCTTCAGCTCGGCGCCCTGCTTGGCGACGATCTTCGCGATCCGCTCCGGCGCGAACTTCAGATCGACGAACGCCGGCGCGGTGTTGGCGACCTCGTGGTAGTTCACGATCCTGCCGTCGCGCAGCGTCATGATCGCGACGCCCTCGAACATCGCCCGCGCGCCGTTCGCTTCCGGCAGGGTTGATCTGTAGCTGAAGGTGTAGCGCGCATAGAGCGTGGTGCCGTCGGACACGGGATCATGCATGTCCCAGCGGAAATCGGTCGCCGTGCGATAGAACCAGTCGTCGATCATCGCGGCGATCTTCTCGCGGCCCGCGAAGGCACCGTAGAAGACGTCGTGGTAGACGCCGTCCTCGGTGAAGAGGTCGGCGAACGCACGGCCGTTGCGCTGCTCGACGGCATCGCAGAAGGCGCGCAGCATGGCGGTGGCGGTCATCGGATTGCCTCCCGGTGTTCTTTGTTGTGCCCTCTCCCCTTGCGGGAGAGGGCAGCTCCGCTCGTTGACACGCATTCGCTCGGGTGAGGGGTCTGTCTCCGCAAGACCAGGTCTCATTTGAGCATGCGGAGACAACCCCTCATCCGGCTTCGCTTTGCGAAGCCACCTTCTCCCGCAAGGGGAGAAGGAAGGGAAACATCTCACCCGATCTCGGCCACCGCGGCAAGAATGCGCGCGATGTCCTGCGGGCGGGAGAGGCGGTGGTCGCCGTCCTGGATCAGGGTCAGCACGACGTCGTCGGCCGGCAGGCGATGCGTCAGCGCGAACGCATGCTGCCAGGGCACATCAGGATCCTGCGCGCCCTGCAGGATGCGGACGGGGCAGCCGAGATCGATGGCGCTGCCGAGCACGAGATGGTTGCGGCCTTCCTCGATCAGATTCCGCGTGATCGGATAGGGCGTGCCGTCGCCGTATTCCGACGGCCGCAGCCAGAAGCCCCTGGTCTCGATCTCCTTCTTCACCTCGGCCGGGAACGTCTTCCACATCAGCTCTTCGGTGAAGTCGGGCGCCGGCGCGATCAGCACGAGGCCTGCGAGCGAGCCCTTGCCTTGCTGTTTCTCTTGCCGCTTCCTGATCTCGCGCGCGAGCAGGAGCGCCATCCAGCCGCCCATGGAGGAGCCGATCAGGATTTGCGGGCCTTCACAGAACCGCTCGAACACCGCGACGCTGTCCTCGAGCCAGCTGCCGATGGTTCCATCGGCGAAATCGCCGCTGGATTCGCCATGGCCGGAATAGTCGAAACGGACCACGGCGCGGCCGTGGTCGCGGCCCCAGGCGTCGAGCGCCACGGCCTTGCCGCCCTGCATGTCCGACTTGAACCCGCTGAGCCAGACCAGGCCAGGGCCTTTTCCGGCGCGGCGGCGCACCGCGATCCTGCGTGCGGACGCGCCCTCGCCCAAATCGATGAAGTCGGGCACGGGATCAGGAATTGTGTCGGTCATGGAACGTTTACTCTGGCTGTGCGGTTTGAGCTGTCCGGGCTTGTTTTCGAAAGCACGGCGGGCATCGGCATTGCCCTTTGGGACGCTTGCGGAACAGAAACAACGTGTCTATGTCGGTCGGCGTGCCCAACCGTGACCAAAATGCCTCGCATTTGAGGGTTTTTCGACTGCGGTACGAGCGAGCTTGCCGCCAAACGCATCTTCCTTCAAAATAGGCCCTTCTTTCACAACTTTGGAGAACCACCCATTCGCCGTCCCAATAAAGCCCCGCCCGTTGCCAGCAAAGACGGGCCGCGCATCAATGATGATATTCGCAATGCGCAGATCCAACTGATCGATCAGACCGGTGACAACAAAGGCACGGTCGAGACCGTCGTGGCCATCCGCATGGCCCAGGAAGCTGGCATGGATCTGGTCGAGATTTCGCCGAATACCAGCCCTCCCGTCTGCAAGATCATGGATTACGGGAAGTACAAGTATTCCGCCCAGAAAAAAGCCGCCGAAGCCCGCAAGCGCCAGAAGATCGTCGAGATCAAGGAGATCAAGCTCCGCCCGATGATCGACGACCACGATTACGACGTGAAGATGCGCGCGATGCAGCGGTTCTTCGAAGAGGGCGACAAGGTCAAGATCACGCTGCGCTATCGCGGCCGCGAAATGGCGCACCAGGAGATCGGGACCAAGCTGCTGGACAAGATCAAGACCGACGTCGCCGAGCTCGCCAAGGTCGAGCAGGACGCGCGGTTCGAAGGCCGCCAGGTCGTCATGGTGCTGGCGCCGCGCTGACGGCAGTCGTCAGGACTTCAAGCGTTCAACGGCCCGTCCGGATCTCCGGCGGGCCGTTTTGTTTTGGTCGAGATGCGAGCCGCGAGCGCTGCGCCACCCTCTCCCGCTTGCGGGAGAGGGTGGCGCGAAGCGCCGGGTGAGGGCTTTCGCCTCTGGGGGACTGTCCCGTTGCGGAGGCACCCTCTCCCCAACCCTCCCCCGCAAGCGGGGGAGGGAGCGCACCGTCTGCTTGAAAACGATCTTACGTCCTGATCGCCTGCCAGGTTCCGCTGCACTGGTCTCCCATAATGATGCCCTTCCACGAGCCGGCGCCGTTCACGCCGGCGAGCCGGCCGCCGCCGGCCGCATGGGAGGCGCCGACCGAGACCTGGACCGCCACGGCGCCGCCACGGTTGATCCGGCCCGAGACCCGGCCGCCGCCGGCGGACGAGACCCGGCTGCCGGCAACGGTGAAGGGAACGCTGTAGCCGGAGCTGCAATTGCCCCGGGTGGTGGCGAAGGTGACGTTCCAGACGCCGTCATAGCCGCCGACGCGGGCATCGGCAGTCGAGGGCAGCCCGGCCGTGACGAGCACGGCGAGCAGCGCCAGATGGCGCGGGCGGACGACATCGGTCAGCGAGGAAAGAATTTGCGGGAAATGGGCCATTTTGGTCCTGCTTCTGGCGACAAGGCTTGGACATGAGGGGTGGCAACCTCCAATAGTCGGCGGGCAGGTTTCGGCGGTTCATCGTTGCCAATCGGCCTGTCCTCTGTCATAAGCCCAGCCTTCATCGCCCGGCTGATTAAGGGCTGCCGTGGCGGTGTTTCGTGCGGGTTTCGCGCTTGTTCGCAAAAACCTGAGCACAATCAACGCTCTAACGAGCATTTTTGACGGCCAGCCGCCTTCGCGGGCGGATTTCTTTGGCCATTAGGAGAGCCAAATGCCCAAGCTGAAGACCAAATCGGGCGCCAAAAAGCGCTTCAAGGTGACTGCCACCGGCAAAGTGATGCACGCCCAGCGCGGCAAGCGTCACGGCATGATCAAGCGGACGAAGAAGCAGATCCGTCAGCTCCGCGGCACCCGCGTGCTGTTCAAGACCGACGGCGACAACGTCAAGAAGTACTTCTTGCCGAACGCCTGATCGCGTCCACGATCATTGCATCCGTGCCGCGCATCCCGCGGCAATCCGATAACCAAAGTCATCTCTGAAGGATTTCGTCATGTCTCGCGTCAAACGCGGTGTGACCGCCCACGCCAAGCACAAGAAAGTCTACAAGGCCGCCAAGGGCTTCTACGGCCGCCGCAAGAACACCATCCGCGCCGCCAAGCCGGCCGTGGAGAAGGCCCAGCAGTACGCCTTCCGCGACCGCAAGCGTAAGAAGCGCACCTTCCGCGCGCTCTGGATCCAGCGCATCAACGCTGCCGTCCGTCCGTTCGGCATGACCTACAGCCGATTTATCGACGGCATGGCCAAGTCGGGCATCACCGTGGACCGCAAGGTGCTGTCGGATCTCGCGATCAACGAGCCCGCGGCGTTCCAGGCGATCGCCGAGAAGGCCAAGGCCGCTCTCGCAGCCTGAGGCTGACGCTAGCGGGCCTTCTGGCCCGCAGCCTTCAGCGCGCGTTGCGAATAGCGCTGGGCGACCTCCGCCCGGCAAAAAGCCGCGAACGAAAGATACATGGTGCCGGACTTGTTCCGGTACTTCTGGTCGCAAACGCGCATCTCGCGTTTGTAAGCCTGCTGCTGCGCCGTGTTGAGACCGGGCAGGAAGTCCGCCTCGCACTTCTTCTCGACGGCGGCGCCGAGCTGGACATCCCCGCTCGCGGTCAATTGGCAATCCCCGAACAGCTTCATCGCGCTTTCGCAGCTCTTCTGGGCGCCGATGGCCTCGACGACCTCGTCCAGCGTCATGGACTTGTCCATGCAGACCATGGCGCGCGCAGGGGTGCCGGCGACCGAGAGAACCACGACCAGAACGGCCAGACTGCATTTCGAAAGCATCACATAAAGTCTCCTCGTACCCCCGTTGGTCCCTCGCCCCCGCGCAAGGTTCAACCCAGCCGTTCCCAGCCCGAAATGACCGGCTTTTTGCTTGACGTTACGGCCTTCGGGCGGCGACAACCCAGCCGAATTTAGAGCCAAGGATTTGACTGTGTCCGACCTCGCAACGCTCGAAACATCCATCCTCGACCAGATCGCCGCCGCAGGCGATGAAGCCGCTCTCGAGGCGGTGCGCGTCGCAGCCCTCGGCAAGAAGGGCTCGATCTCGGCGCTGCTTGCCACGCTCGGCAAGATGTCGCCCGACGAGCGCAAGACGCAAGGCGCCGCGATCAACCTCGCCAAGGACAAGGTCACCGCGGCGCTCACCGCCCGGCGCGACGTGCTGAAATCGGCGGCGCTCGATGCGCGGCTCGCATCCGAAACCATCGACGTCACCCTGCCGCTGCGCGATGCGCCGGCGGAGGCCGGCCGCATCCATCCGCTGAGCCAGGTCTGGGACGAGCTGACCACGATCTTCGCCGACATGGGCTTCTCGGTCGCGGAAGGTCCCGACATCGAGACCGACGACTACAACTTCACCAAGCTGAACTTCCCGGAAGGCCATCCGGCGCGCGAGATGCACGACACCTTCTTCTTCCATCCGAAGGAGGACGGCTCGCGCATGCTGCTGCGGACCCACACCTCGCCGGTGCAGGTGCGCACGATGCTGACCCAGAAGCCGCCGATCCGCGTGATCTGCCCGGGCCGCACCTACCGCATCGATTCGGACGCGACCCACACGCCGCAATTCCACCAGGTCGAAGGCCTCGTCATCGACAAGCATTCGCATCTCGGCCACCTCAAATGGATCCTGCATGAGTTCTGCAAGGCGTTCTTCGAGGTCGACCACATCAACATGCGCTTCCGCCCGTCGTTCTTCCCGTTCACCGAGCCGTCGCTGGAAGTCGACATCCAGTGCCGCCGCGACAAGGGCGAGATCCGCTTCGGCGAGGGCGAGGACTGGCTGGAGATTCTCGGCTGCGGCATGGTGCATCCGAACGTGCTGCGCGCCTGCGGCATCGATCCCGACGAGTACCAGGGTTTTGCCTGGGGCATGGGCATCGACCGCATCGCCATGCTGAAATACGGCATCGCCGACCTGCGCCAGCTGTTCGACAGCGACGTCCGCTGGCTGTCCCATTACGGCTTCAAGCCGCTCGAAGTGCCAACGCTTGCGGGGGGATTGAGCTCGTGACGGCCGGCTGGGATACGATCGCACCAGCAGCAAGGACGCTCGGACTCGTGCCGGCGAAGACTCTCTCCGTTCCCTCCCCCCTTGTGGGGGAGGGTCAGGGAGGGGGGTAGCCGCGGATGCCGCACGCAGTTGTGAGCGAACGTCAGCGCAGCCGGGCCAAGCAGCTTCGGCGAGCGATGACCCGCGCCGAAACACTGCTGTGGCGCTATTTGAAGGCTAACCGTATGGATGGTGTCGGCATCCGTCGCCAAACTCCGATCGGAAGCTATATCGCCGATTTTGTGTGCTTCTCGTCGAAGCTCATCATCGAGCTCGATGGAGAGTCCCACGATTTCGAGGAACGTCGGAAGAAGGATGAGCGTCGCGACGCTTTCTTCGCAGCCGAGGGCTTTCAGGTTCTGCGCTTCACCAACGATCAGGTGATGACGAACCTTGAGGGAGTTGTTGAGACAATTCGCCAGGCCACTTCAGCCGGAGCCCGCGGCTCACCCCCCTCCCTGACCCTCCCCCACAAGGGGGGAGGGAACACTAGCACCGACCAAAGTAACTCCACCGACAAGAGCCGAGGCACACAGCCATGAAATTCACCCTCTCCTGGCTGAAGGATCATCTTGAGACCGACGAGCCGCTGGACAAGCTCGCCGACAAGCTCACCATGATCGGACTCGAGGTCGAGAACATCGAGGACAAGGCGAAGGCGCTGAAGCCGTTCACCATCGCGAAGGTGATCTCGGCCGAGCAGCATCCGAACGCGGATCGCCTGCGCGTGTGCATGGTCGACACCGGTGACGGTGGCGCGCCGGTGCAAGTCGTGTGCGGCGCGCCGAATGCGCGCAGCGGTCTCGTCAGCGTGTTCTCGCCCCCCGGCACCTACATTCCCGGCAAGGACATCACGCTCGGAATCGGCACCATCCGCGGCGTCGAGAGCCGCGGCATGCTGTGCTCGGCGGCGGAGCTGCAGATCTCCAACGACCATGACGGCATCATGGAATTGCCGGCGGACGCGCCGATCGGCGCCGGCTACGCCGAATGGGCCGCGCTCGGCGATCCCGTGATCGAGATCAACCTCACGCCGAACCGGCAGGACTGCACCGGCGTGCACGGCATCGCGCGCGACCTTGCCGCCGCCGACATGGGCAAGTTCAAGGACCCGACGATCAAGCCGATCAAGGGCGAATTTCCCTGCCCCGTGAAGGTCACGGTCGAGGACGCGACGCTATGTCCGGGCTTCGCGCTCCGCCTCGTGCGCGGCGTCAAGAATGGCCCGTCGCCGGAATGGCTGCAGAAGCGGCTGACCGCGATCGGCCTGCGCCCGATCAACGCGCTGGTCGACATCACCAACTTCATGACCTACGACCGCGCGCGCCCGCTGCACGTGTTCGACGCGAAGAAGGTGAAGGGCAATCTCGTCGTGCGCCGCGCGCGCGACGGTGAGACGCTGCTCGCGCTCGACGGCCGCACCTACAATCTCGACCCCGCGATCTGCGTGATCGCGGACGAGCACGGCGTCGAATCGCTCGCCGGCATCATGGGCGGCGAGGCCTCGGGCTGCGACGAGAACACCACCGACGTGCTGATCGAATCGGCGTTGTGGAACGAGATCAACATCGCCCAGACCGGCCGCAAGCTCGGCATCAACTCCGATGCACGCTACCGCTTCGAGCGCGGCGTCGACCCGGCCTTCATGGTGCCCGGCCTCGAGCTCGCGACCAGGCTGGTGATGGAGATGTGCGGCGGCGCGCCGTCCGAGAACGTCGTGGTCGGCAAGGCCTTCGGCGACGACCGCGTGATCGATTTCCCCGTGACGGAAGTGAAGCGTCTCTCCGGCATCGAGGTGCCGCAGGTGGAGATGAAGCGCATCCTGACCCATCTCGGCTTCATGATGGCCGGCCCCGGCCCGGTGGTGAAGGTCGCGGTGCCGTCGTGGCGCTCCGACGTGCACGGCAAGGCCGACATCGTCGAGGAGATCGTCCGCATCTTCGGCGTCGACAAGGTGCCGATGACGCCGTTCGAGCGCGGCGACGACGCGCGCAAGCCGGTGCTGACCCCGCTGCAGCTTCGCACCCGCCGCGCGCGGCGCGCGCTGGCGAGCCGCGGCATCATCGAGGCGGTGACCTGGTCGTTCATCACCAAGAGTGCGGCTGAACTGTTCGGCGGCGGACAGCGCGAGCTCGAAGTGGCGAACCCGATCGCGTCCGACCTCTCCGACATGCGCCCGACGCTGCTCGCGGGCCTGATCGCGGCCGCACAGGCCAACGCCAATCGCGGCGTCAGTGATGTCGCGCTGTTCGAAGTCGGTCAGGTTTTCAAGGGCGATCGTCCGCAGGACCAGTTCATGGCGGCCAGCGGCGTGCGCCACGGCTTCGCGTCGTCCGAAGGTCTCGGCCGGCACTGGACGGGCTCGGCGCAGGCAACCGTGTTCGACGCCAAGGCCGATGCGCTGGCGGTGCTGGCAGCCGCCGGCGCGCCGATGCAGGCGCTGCAGATCGTGTCCGGCGGACCGGCCTGGCTGCATCCGGGCCGCTCCGGCACGATCCAGATCGGCCCGCAGAACGTGCTCGGCTATTTCGGCGAGGTGCACCCGCGCGCGCTCGAGGCTCTCGGCGCTGACGGTCCGCTGATGGTGTTCGAGGTGATTCTCGACCGCATCCCGGAGGCGAAGAAGAAGCCGACCCGCGCCAAGCCGCTGATCGAGCTGTCGGCGTTCCAGCCCGTGTCGCGCGACTTCGCCTTCATCGTCGATCGCGGCGTGAAGGCCGCCGACATCGTCCGCGCCGCGCAGGGCGTCGACAAGAAGCTGATCACCGGCGTCAACGTGTTCGACGTCTACGAGGGCAAGGGCATCGACGACGGCAAGAAGTCGATTGCGGTCGCGGTCACACTGCAGCCGCGCGAGAAGACGCTGACCGATCAGGAGATCGAAGCCGTTGCCGCGAAGATCGTGGCGGAGGTCACCAAGAAGACCGGCGGCACGCTGAGGGCATGATGCCGAAAAGTGTGAAGCGGTTTTCGGACAACATCATGCTCCAGAATCATAGGGCATGATGCTCTGGAATAGCAGGGCATGAGTATCGCCGACTTCCTGCCGAAGGACGTCAGCCTCACCATTGCGATGGCGCTCTGCGCCGTCGCTTTCGTTTCCGGCACCGCGCGCGGTTTCTCCGGCTTCGGCTCGGCGCTGATCTTCATGCCGCTGGCGAGCAGCATCGCGGCACCCAGGCTCGTCGCGGCGCTGCTGCTCGTGATCGATTTCGTTGCGGCCGCGCCGCTGCTGCCCGACGCGTGGCGCAAGGCGGATCGCAAGGCCACCGCCGTGATCGTGCTGGGCGCGCTGATCGGCGTGCCCGTCGGCACCTACTTCCTCAGCGTGCTCGACCCCGTCACCACGCGCTGGATCATCTCCTGCTTCGTCGCGGCGCTGCTGCTCCTGCTGCTGTCGGGCTGGCGCTATCGCGGCAAGGACCACGCCTGGCTCTCGGTCGGCATCGGCAGCCTCTCCGGCTTCTGCAGCGGCCTCGCACAGACCGGCGGCCCGCCGATCGTCGGCTATTGGCTCGGCCGTCCCATCGCGCCGATCGTTGCGCGCGCCAACATCGTGCTGTTCTTCGGCGCCTCGGATTTCTTCTCGATGGTCAGCTACGCGACCACGGGCCTGATCAGTCGCGAATCGCTGCTGCTGTCGCTGATCGTCGGCCCGGTCTACGCCCTCGGCGTCGCCTTCGGCGCATCCCTGTTCGGCCGCGCCAGCGAACAGGTGTTTCGCGGGATTTGCTACGCGCTGATTGCGATGGCGGTGGTCTTCGGGCTGCCGGCGCTGGACGGAGTGTTGCGGTAGTGTCGTCCCGGCCTAGTGCGCAATTGCGCACGGGGGCCGGGACCCATACGCCGCAGCAGTCGTTGTTGCGCGAGATTGTCATTGGCTGTCTTCGCCAAACTACTGCTGCGGCGTATGGGTCCCGGATCTGCGCTTCGCTTGTCCGGGACGACAGCGGAGTGTGTTGCGGGCCCCTCGCCCTATTGCGGCCTCGCCCGCCGCTTCTTCGTCGACTGCGTCGGCACATCGGCCGGCTCGTCCCTGATCGCGCCGATCTTGCGCAGCGCGGCATCCGCGGCACGCTCGCCGCTTTCCCACGCGCCGTCGATGGTGCCCCACAGCGTTTCGTGGGTGGCTTCGCCGGCGAGGAAGACATTGCCGATCGGCTCGGTCAGGATCTTTCGCGACAGTTGGCCGCCGGGCGCGGACGCCGACATCGCGCCCATCACGTAAGGCGAGGCGTTCCAGCGCGTGGCGCTGGTCTTCTGCACGGCGGCGGCGGCTTCGCTGCCGAACAGTTTCGTGATCCATTCCCTGGCGAAGGCAACCATCGCCTTCTCGCCCTGCTCGGAGAGATCGCGGCCGAACGAGCCGCCGACGTCGATCGCGCACAGCGAGGATCCGCCGATATTGGCGTACATCAGCGCCGTGCGCGTCGAGTTGCTCTGCTCGATCAGGATGTCGTCGCGCGACAGGCCGAGCGGATTGCCCGGGAGCTGCAGCACGATGTGGTCGTAGCTGCCGAGGGTGAGCTTCGAGGCCGCGTCCAGCGTTCGTTTGGGGATGTCGGGCGCGAACTTGATCGCGCCTGACGTCAGCACGTTGATGGAGACGGTGATGATGGCCGCGCGCGCGGCGATCTTGCCGCTTTGCGTCTCGACGCTGACGTCGCGATTGCTCCAGACGATCCGGCTCGCCGGCGTCGACAGGGCGATTGGCGCCTGCTCGCCGAGCTTGGCGATCAGCGTGCCCAGGCCCTGGCGGCAGGCGATCGCGGCATTGCGGTCCTGCGCCCGCGACTTGTCGATCGCCGAGAGCTCCTTGAGGTCCTTGCCGGCAAAGCTCGCGCCCAGCATGAACTCGGTCGCGCCCGCCCAGTCGCCGAGATCCTTCGGCAGCACGGAGGCGCAGGAGGTGTCGAGCTTGCCGCGCGCGGCCTCGTCGATGGCGCGGTTGGCGCGGACCAGCGCCGCCAGGAATTCCTCGGTCTCGCCGGCGCGTGCGTTGCGGCGGCCGATGCGCATCTTCTGGCCGGAGGGCGCCTGCACCACGTCGAGCCCGGCGCTGCGCGCCAGGCGGATCATCGGATTGGTTTCGGGATTGTGCATCCAGCGCGCGCCGCGGTCGAACGGCACGTCGAAGGTCGTGGTATCCGTGATGCATCGGCCGCCGACCTGCGACGCCGCCTCCACCACCACGACCTTGCGATTGGCGGCCATGACGCGCCGCGCCGCAGCGATCCCGGCGGCACCCGCGCCGATCACGACGATGTCGGCCTCGCGCGGCAGGGGCGCGGCGTTTGCGCGCAGCACCGGCAGCGCGGCAAGGCCCGCCGAGGTGATAAGGAAACCACGGCGCGTGATTGTCATGTCATGGTTTCCGGGGACTTGCGGCAAACGGGAACAGCCCGCGAACCTTGCCGCATCTGATGCTGCACGGCAACCATCATGGTGAATCAATCGTGCTTGACCTCACAGAGAGATGAACCGAATTGCAAGACGTTTCGACCATGATAGAGAAGGGAAAAAAGACGGCCGGAAAAGGCTGTGGGGGAGTTCGACATGGGGACGGTCCTAGATTCAGTCGGCAAGGTGATTGCCGCGTACCTCTCGAAGGAGGTGCCGGGCTATGAGCCGTTCACGCCCAGCGACCCCGAGCATCTGCGCGGCGTCATCGAGCCCGGCGACGTGCTGCTGGTCGAGGGCAACAACCGCATCTCCGGCATCATCAAATATCTGACGCAGTCGACCTGGTCGCACGCTGCGCTCTATGTCGGTCCGATCGAGGGCGCGGTAGAGCCCGACGGCGAGCCGCATGTGCTGATCGAGGCCAATATCGGCGAGGGCGTCACCTCGGCGCCGCTGTCGAAATACTTCCCCTATCACACCCGTGTCTGCCGCCCGGTCGGGCTGTCCTATGAGGACCGCACCACGGTGTGCCGCTATGCGATCAACCGCATCGGCTTCGGCTACGACACCAAGAACATCCTCGATCTGATGCGCTTCCTGTTCCCGCTGCCGATACCGCAGCGCTGGCGGCGCCGCATGATCGCGCTCGGTTCGGGCGATCCCACCAAGATCATCTGCTCGGCGCTGATCGCGCAGGCGTTCGACGCGGTGCGCTATCCGATCCTGCCCAAGATCACCAAGGCCGGCAGCCGCGCCGCACGGCGCGAGATCCTGCACATTCGCGATTCCTCGCTC
Source organism: Bradyrhizobium sp. KB893862 SZCCT0404 (assembly GCF_018130885.1). Taxonomy (NCBI): domain Bacteria; kingdom Pseudomonadati; phylum Pseudomonadota; class Alphaproteobacteria; order Hyphomicrobiales; family Nitrobacteraceae; genus Bradyrhizobium; species Bradyrhizobium sp. KB893862 SZCCT0404. The sequence continues at coordinate 329,905 of NZ_JAFCLT010000005.1, read as the reverse complement.
TACATGCCGCGCGACTTCGACATCTCGCCCTATTTCGAGGTGGTGAAGCCGACCATCGTCAACGGATTCGACTACACGGCCCTGCATTGGGCCGACAAGCAAAAGCCGCTCGAGGAGGTGGCGGGCACTTTCAGTGTGTTTCCAGAAACGCTCCGTGCGCCGCCGCTCGTTCCTGAAGCGATTGACGAAGAGACGCCGGTTGAAATTCCGGCTGAGGAAGTGAACGCCCAGCCCGCAGCGATGGCTGCCTCCTTCTGCGAGCATTTCGTGCAGCTCAGCGAGCTCGCAACGTATCGCGCGCGGGCGCGGGAGATGGCGGCTTAAGGTAACGTGTCGTCCCGGCGAAGGCCGGGACCCATACCGCGTGATCTGTCCATCGCACACGATCTTGGTACCGGCGCACGATCAACTTCTAATCTTCGTCAAACCACTCCCTGTGGTTATGGGTCCCGGCCTTCGCCGGGACGACGCCAGGGGGGCAGCCCGATCTCATCCCTCCACCGTCATTACGAGCGCAGCGAAGCAAGCCAGTGTCCCTCCGCGGAGACGGTCTGGATCGCTTCGCTGCGCTCGCAATGACGTAAAGAGCTACCTCTCCGCCCGTCCGATCACCGCCATCAGTTCCGCGATCTTCTCGCGCTGGTCGGCCTTGTCGCCGCTCGAGATCGCGTGCTCGACGCAATGGGCGACGTGGTCCTTCAAAACCTCTTCCTCGACCCGGCGCAGCGCGGCGCGTACCGCCGAGATCTGCGTCACGATGTCGATGCAGTAGCGGTCTTCCTCGACCATTTTTGACAGGCCGCGAACCTGGCCCTCGATCCGGCCGAGACGTTTTCCGACAGATGCCTTGATGTCCTTGCGCATGCGCTCTATATACCCCTACCGGGTATTGGTTGCAAGACCCAGCGGGACGATCGGCAAGGCCGGAGCATGACAATGAACAACAACGAACACGAGCACCGTCACGACGCGGACACGCATTCCGGATGCGGCTGTTCCGCAAAAGCTGAACAGCCGGCCAAGCCGGCGGCGACCTCGTGCTGCGGCGGCCACGGCGATCATTCCGGCCATGCCCATCATCACGGACATGACCACGGCGACGCCGGGGGCAGGGTCAAGGACCCCGTCTGCGGCATGACGGTCGATCCCGCGACCTCAAAACACCACCTCACACATCACGGCGAGACCTTCCATTTCTGCTCGGCCGGCTGCCGCACCAAATTCGCCGCCGATCCCGCAAAATATCTCGCCAAGAACAAGGCGCCCGAGCCGGAGATGCCCGCAGGCACGATCTACACCTGCCCCATGCATCCCGAGATCCGCCAGGTCGGACCCGGCAGCTGCCCGATCTGCGGCATGGCGCTGGAGCCGGAGGTGGCGAGCCTGGAGAGCGGCCCCAACCCGGAGCTCGCCGACATGACGCGGCGGTTCTGGATCGGCGGCGTGCTGGCGCTGCCGGCGGTGGTGCTGGAGATGGGCGGCCATCTCGCAGGACCCCACAACTGGATTGATCAGACGCTTTCGAACTGGATCCAGTTCGCGTTCGCAACGCCCGTGGTGCTGTGGGCCGGCTGGCCGTTCTTCGTCCGCGGCTGGCAGTCGCTCGTGACGCGCAACCTCAACATGTTCACGCTGATCGCAATGGGCACCGGCGTCGCCTACGTCTACAGCGTGCTCGGCACCGTCGTGCCGCAGATCTTCCCCGACACGTTCCGTGGCCATGGCGGCGCGGTCGCCGTCTATTTCGAGGCCGCGGCCGTCATCACCGTCTTGGTTTTGCTCGGCCAGGTGCTCGAGCTGCGCGCCCGCGATGCGACCTCGGGCGCGATCAAGGCGCTGCTGCAGCTCGCGCCGAAGACCGCGCGCCGCGTCGATGCCGATGGCAGCGAGCATGAGGTCGAGATCGACACGCTCCATGCCGGCGACCGCTTGCGTGTTCGGCCCGGCGAGAAAGTGCCGGTCGACGGTGTCATTCTCGAGGGCCGTTCCTCGCTCGACGAGTCGCTCGTGACGGGCGAATCCATGCCGGTCACCAAGGAGACCGGCGCCAAGGTGATCGCCGGCACGCTCAACCAGTCGGGCAGCTTCATCATGCGCGCCGACAAGGTCGGGCGCGAGACGCTGCTGTCGCAGATCGTGCAGATGGTCGCAGATGCGCAGCGCTCGCGCGCGCCGATCCAGCGGCTGGCCGATCAGGTCGCGGGCTGGTTCGTGCCGACAGTGATCGTCGTCGCCCTCGCCGCCTTCGCGGCGTGGGCCTGGTTCGGGCCTGAGCCGCGGCTCGCCTTCGGCCTCGTCGCCGCCGTCAGCGTGCTGATCATCGCCTGCCCCTGCGCGCTGGGCCTGGCGACCCCGATGTCGATCATGGTCGGCGTCGGCCGCGGCGCGCAAGGCGGCGTGCTGATCAAGAACGCCGAGGCGCTGGAGCGGATGGAGAAGATCGACACGCTGGTGGTGGACAAGACCGGCACGCTGACCGAGGGCAAGCCCAAGGTGGTCACGATCGTGCCTGCGGCCGGCTTTGCCGAGGACGACATCCTGCGCATCGCGGCCAGCGTCGAGCGCGCCAGCGAGCATCCCCTGGCCGACGCGATCGTGCGCGCGGCAAAGGAGAAGCAGCTTACCCTCGGCCAGGTCGAGGAGTTCGACTCGCCGACCGGCAAGGGCGCGACCGGCAAGGTCGAGGGCAAGTCCGTCGTGCTCGGCAATGCCCGGTATCTGTCGTGGATCGGCATCGACACCGGGGCGTTCGACACCGAAGCGGAACGGCTGCGCGGCGACGGCGCCACCGTGATCAACATGGCTGTCGACGGCCGGCTCGCCGGCCTGTTCGCGATCGCCGATCCCGTCAAGGCCTCGACGCCGGAGGCGCTGAAGGCGCTGGCCGAAGAAGGCATCAAGGTGATCATGCTGACCGGCGACAACCGCACGACGGCGGAGGCCGTGGCGCGCCGGCTCGGCATCGCCGAGGTCGAGGCCGAGGTGCTGCCGGACCAGAAGAGCGCGGTGGTCACAAAACTGCAGAAGGCCGGCCGCAGCGTCGCGATGGCCGGCGACGGCGTCAACGACGCCCCGGCGCTGGCCGCCGCCGAAGTCGGCATCGCCATGGGCACCGGCACGGACGTCGCGATGGAGAGCGCCGGCGTCACCCTGCTCAAGGGCGACCTCATCGGCATCGTCCGCGCGCGAAAACTGTCGCAGGCGACGATGAGCAACATCCGCCAGAACCTGTTCTTCGCCTTCATCTACAACGCCGCCGGCATCCCGATCGCCGCCGGCATCCTCTACCCGACCTTCGGCGTGCTGCTGTCGCCGATCATCGCGGCGGCGGCGATGGCGCTGTCCTCGGTGAGCGTGGTCGGGAATGCCTTGCGGCTGCGTGCGACGCGGCTGTGACAGTGAAGCCATTGCTCCCTCGCCCTCGCCACGCGCGCGGAACGCGGTAAGATGTGCGTAGCCCGGATGGAGCGTAGCGAAATCCGGGTTGTGTCAACGTTTCGAAACTGTCCCGGATTACGCTTCGCTCCATCCGGGCTACGGATCACGCACTAGGCAGTGCCCGCGGAGAGGACCTGATGCAGCGGATAACGATCACGATCGAGGACGATCTCCTGGCGGAGATCGACGCCGCGGCCGAGGCGCGCGGATACCAGAACCGCTCCGAGATCATCCGCGATCTCGCGCGCGCCGGGCTGCAGCAATCCACCGAGGACACCGCGCAGACCGGCCAATGCGTGGCCGGCCTCATCTATGTCTACGACCACGCCGCGCGCGATCTCTCAAAGCGGCTGGTGCAGGAATTCCACGGCCACCATGACCTCGCGCTGGCGACCCTGCACGTCCATCTCGACCACGACAATTGCATGGAGATGACGGCGCTGCGCGGCTCCGCCGACGAGGTCAAGCATTTCGCCGACCACATCATCGCCGAACGCGGCGTGCGCTACGGCCGCGTGGTGATGATCCCGACCGGCGAGGGCAGGCATGCGAAGGCGAGGAAGCACGGGCACCGGCACGAGTAGACTAGCCGCGCAGACGGTGCGTTTCCTTCTCCCCTTGCGGGAGAGGGTGGCTCGCCGCGCAGCGGCGAGACGGTGAGGGGTCTCTCTCCGCGCGCACCTCTTGCACTAGAATTTGCGGAGACAACCCCTCATCCGGCGCTTCGCGCCACCTTCTCCCGCAAGGGGAGAAGGGAAACGACCCCACGCCCTTGCCGAAGCCACATTGCATCTCTACTTCTCGCGCAGAGTTTAGCTCAGAGGGTCCCCCATGCTGGATGCCGCCGTGAAGGCGCTGTCGCAAATGATCTCGCCGCCGATGCGCACGATCCTGTGGCGATCGATCGGGCTTGCGCTCGTGCTGATCACCGTGCTGGCGATCGGCCTGCAGCGGCTGCTGAGCTGGTTTGCGACCTCCGGCGAGGTCTGGCTGGAGGGCCTGCTCGGGCCGGGCTGGCATTCCTCGCTCGAGGTCCTGTCCTGGATCGTCTCGATCGCGGCGGGGCTCGGCGTCGTGTTCGGCGGTATCTTCCTGATGCCCGCGATCACCTCGCTGGTGGCGAGCCTGTTTGTCGACGACGTCGCCGACATCGTCGAGCGCGAGCATTATCCCGCCGAGCGTCCGGGCACGGCGCTGCCGTTCAGCCAGGCGATCCTCGAAGGCGTCAAGACGGCGCTGCTGACGATCTTGGTCTATCTCGCCGCGCTGCCGCTGGTGCTGTTTGCCGGCGCCGGCTTCCTGATCTTCTTCGTTGCCGCCGCCTGGCTATTGGGCCGCGAATATTTCGAGCTCGCCGCGATGCGCTTCCGCTCGCCGGAGGACGCCAAGGCGATGCGTCGCGACAATGCCGCGACCATCTTCACCGCCGGCCTCTTCATCGCCGCCTTCGTCTCGATCCCGATCGTCAATCTGGCGACGCCGATCTTCGGCATGGCCTTCATGGTCCACATGCACAAGCGCCTGTCGGGCCCGCGCCCCGAGCTGATCGAACCGGCCCGGCAGATGCGGTGACAGTGCGCTCCCTCTCCCGCTTGCGGGAGAGGTAACCGGCGCTACGCGACCCGTACGCCGCATTTCCGCAGCAGCATCTTGGCAAAGCCGAACGGGGCCGGTGTGAACGGGCCCGGCGGCGCGCGGGTGATCAGCGCGATGAAGCCGAGCGCCGATATCGCGAGCCAGAAGCACAGCCAGAAGCCGTCGATATAGGCGAGCACGTTGGCCTCGCGCTGCACCAGTCCCGCGAGCGTGCCGACCGCGCGCGCCTGCGCCGATCCGGCCCCGTGAGGGACAAAATGATCGGCAAGCTGCTTCAGCATCCGTACCACGTCGATATCGCCGACGGCGAGGTTCTGGCCGATGTAGAAGGAATGCACCTGCTCGCGGACACGCAGCCAGGTTCCCATCAGCGCCACGCCGATCTCGGCGCCGCCGAGACGCATGATCTGGATATAGGCGGCGAAGGAGGTCGCGCGGCTCGGATCGGAGTTCGACAGCAGCGTGATGATCAGCGGCAGCAGGGTCAGCGACTGCCCGATCGCCTGGAGCACCACATGCCGATGAAATCCTCGCGCGCCCAGACATGCGTGAGCTGGGTGCCCCAGAGATTGGCGGCAGCGAAGCAGGCAAAGCCGAGCACAGTCACGGTACGGGTGTCAAAATGGCGAAGCAGCCAGATCGAGAGTGGCACCAGCACGAACATCGGCAGCGCGCCCCAGGTCAGCAACAAGAGGCCGCTCTGCTCTGGCCTGAGCAGACCGACAGTGCCGAGAAAGTTCGGCACCAGCGACGAGTTGGAGAGGCTGGTCAGCGTGTAGAGCAGGATCAAGACCAGGCCCAATCCGATGTTGCGCGAGAACAGCACATCCACATGGGCCCAGGGTTGGCGCACCAAAGATTCGTTGATCAGGAAGCCGGCAAACAACACGGCTCCGCCAACGAGCAGTGCCATCACCGTCCCGTTGCCGAGCCAGTCGAGGCGATTGCCCTGATCGAGGCCTGCGTAGATCATCGAAACCGACGTACCGAGCAGCAGCATGCCGCCCCAATCGGCCTCGCGCAGCAATGCGCGGTTCACGGCCTCGCTCGGCGTGCCCAGATAGACCATCAGGCCCATCAGCGGCGCGATCACCACGCTCTGCCAATAGACCCATTGCCAGCCGAGATGATCGACATAGAAGCCGACCAGCGAGCTCGACGTATCGAACGCAAAACCGACGCGGATCGAATAGAGCGCGATCGCCGGCAACCACCAGCGCATCGGCAAATTGCGAAAGATGATCATCAGCGTCGCCGGCACGAAGGTGCCAAGCAGGAGGCCGTGCACGACGCTGAGCGCGATCAGTGTCGTATAGTCGTGCACGAGGGGGACGATCAGCGAGATCACGGCATAGATCAAACTCGGGATGCCGAGCACGCGGCGAAGACCGAACACGGTTGCGAGCCACGGCACCGCGGGTGCGATCAAGATCTGCGATCCGATGCCGGCGGTGGACAGCCACGCGCCCTCGTCGAATGAGAGCGAGAACGCGCCGCGCAGATCCGGCAAGCCGACTGTGGTCAGGCGGCTGTCGACATTGGTGAGAAACGAGCCCAGCAGCACCGCCGCCACCGCGAACAACGGCTGGGGTGCGATGCCGCCGCGCGAGACCGGTCCGCGGCGGTCATCGTCATTTTCCGCCATCGCCGCCCGCAGTATTGATGCTGGTCACCACCGACATGCCCGGCACCAGCCGCGCCAGCAGCGGCTGGTTGGCGTCGAGCTGGATGCGCACGGGAATGCGCTGCACGACCTTGGTGAAATTGCCGGTCGCATTGTCGGGCGGCAGCAGCGCGACCTGCGCGCCGGTCGCCGGTGCGATGCGCTCGACCTTGCCGTGCAGCTTCTCGCGCGGGAAACTGTCGACGGTGATTTCGACCGGCTGGCCCGGCGCCACATGCGTCAGCTGGGTCTCCTTGTAGTTCGCGATCACGTACACTTTCGGCAGCGGCACCACGTTGATGAGGTTGGTGCCGATATTGACGTAATCGCCGGGCTGCACCTGGCGCTCGCCGACGACGCCGTCGAACGGCGCGGTGATTGCCGTATAACCAAGCTTGAGCTTCACGCTTGCGAGCGTCGCCTTGGCCGCCTCGACATCGGCGGCACGCTGCTTCCTGGTGCCCTGCAGGACCTCGAGCTGGTGCTGCTGGGCGGCGATCACGGCGCGGCTGGCGCGCACGTCGGCCTGCGCCTTGGCGTAGCCGGCAACCGCCTGCTCGAACCGCTGGCGCGTGCCGGATTCGGTCTGCGACAGCGATTTCTGTCGATCCTGCTCCTGCTGGGCCTCGATCTCGAGCGCTTCGGCCGAGAGCCGCGCGGCCTGGGCCTGCGCGATGGTCGCATATTGCAGCTCGATCTGCTTGGAGAGATTGTCGAGCACGGCTTGCGCGGCGGCAACCGCGGCCTCGGATTGCGCGACCTGGGCCTGATAGTCGGCGGGATCGATCTGGATCAGGAGATCGCCGGCCTTGACGCGCTGGAAGTCGGTCACTGCCACGGTCAGCACCTCGCCGGAGACGCGGCTTGCCAGCCGCGTCAGTTCGGCGCGCACATAGGCGTCATTGGTGGTCTGGACCACTTCATTGCCGACCCATTCATCGAAACGCAGCGTCGCCAGCGCGACGAAGCCGAGCGCGACGATCACGGCAAACAACGGGATCGCGAGCCGGCTCCACAGCGAGGTCGCTGGCGGCTGGGCGGGCTTTGGCGGCGGCGCGGCAGGCGGTGGCGGCGAAATTTGTTCCTGCTGACTCACGGATGACCCCAAACCGTTTTGTCCTAGACCGTCTTCTCCGGCCACCGGCAGAGATCGTTGATCAGGCACACCTCGCAGCGCGGCTTGCGCGCGAGGCAAGTATAGCGGCCGTGCAGGATCAGCCAATGATGGGCATGCAGCATGAACTCGGCCGGGATCACCTTTTCGAGACCGAGCTCGACCTCCAGCGGCGTCTTGCCGGGCGCAAGCCCCGTGCGGTTGCCGACGCGGAACACATGCGTGTCCACCGCCATCGTATGTTCGCCGAAGGCCATGTTGAGCACGACGTTGGCGGTCTTGCGTCCCGCCCCCGGCAATGACTCGATCTCCGCGCGCGTGCGCGGCACCTCGCCGCCGAAATCGCTGAGCACCTTGGCCGACAGCGCGATGACGTTCTTCGCCTTGGTGCGATAGAGGCCGATGGTCTTGATGTACTCGCGAAGACGCTCCTCGCCGAGGTCGAGCATCTTCTGCGGCGTGTCGGCGATTTCGAACAAGGCCCGCGTCGCCTTGTTGACGCCGGCATCGGTGGCCTGGGCCGACAGCACCACGGCGACCAAGAGCGTGAACGGGTTGACGTGCTCGAGCTCGCCCTTCGGCTCCGGATTGGCCTTGCGGAAGCGGCTGAAGACCTCATGAATCTCCGCCGGCGTCCAGGGCTTTGTCGCTTTGAGCGATTTCTTTGCCGGGGCCGGTTTCCTAGCGGGCTTGGCGATGGCCGCCTTTGCCTTTTTCTGCGGCACGGCGGCTTTGCGCGGGACCGGCTTGCGGGTGATTTTCGCCATGATCGGGATATACTGAGGGACGATGAGCACAGGCAACGAAATTGAGCGCGAGAACGAGCCTCAGATCTTCTCCGCGCTGCTGACGCCGCACCGCTCGCTGAACCGCACCGGCTTCCTCGCCGTCATGCTGTTCCTGAGCGTCGTCAGCTTTGCCACCGGGCTCGCCTTCCTGATGAAGGGCGCCTGGCCCGTGCTTGGCTTCTTCGGTCTCGACGTGCTCGTGGTGTGGTGGGCCTTCAGGGTCAATTTCGGCACCGCCCGGGCGCGCGAGGAAATCACGGTCACGACCTCCGAACTGCGCGTGAGGCGCATCAGCCATCACGGCCAGGTCGCCGAATGGACCTTCAATCCGCTCTGGGTCCGCCTCGACATGGAAGTCGACGAGGATTTTGGCATCGAGCATCTCTATCTGATCTCGCGCGGCCACCAGATCCGCATCGCGAGGTTCCTCGGGCCTGAGGAAAAGGCTAGTTTTTACAAAGGCTTGGTCGAGGCACTCAACGCCGCCAAGCGCGGGCCGACCTACAATCCGATCAACTGAAATCCCGTCGGAAATCGGGTGGTTTCAAGCCCGCCCCTCTCCTACATTTCCGGTCATGATGACACTCGCGATCCATGACCAGCGCTTGGCCAAGCCGGGCCCCCAGAACGCAGCGCTGCGCGACTATGATTCCGTGCGCCGGGCGATCGCGTTCATTTCCGAGAACTGGCGCGCGCAGCCGACCATCGAGGCGATGGCGGATGCGGCCGGCGTCACACCGGACGAACTGCACCATCTGTTCCGCCGCTGGGCCTCGATCACGCCGAAGGCCTTCATGCAGGCGCTCACCCTCGACCACGCCAAGGGGCTGCTGCGGGATTCCGCCAGCATCCTCGATGCGGCACTCGACTCCGGGCTCTCGGGTCCGGGCCGGCTGCACGACCTCTTCGTCACCCATGAAGCGATGTCGCCGGGCGAATGGAAGAACGGCGGCGCGGGGCTGACCTTGCGCTACGGCTTCCATCCCTCGCCGTTCGGCACCGCCATCGTGATCGCGACCGATCGCGGCCTCTCGGGCCTCGCCTTTGCCGATCCCGGCGAGGAGAAGATCGCGCTCGCCGACATGACGCGGCGCTGGCCGAACGCGACCTATGTCGAGGATCACGAGGGCACCGCGCCGCTCGCCGCGCGCATCTTCGACACAAAACTCTGGCGGCCCGACCAGCCGCTGCGCGTGGTGCTGATCGGCACCGATTTCGAGGTGCGGGTGTGGGAGACGTTGCTGAAGATTCCGATGGGCCGCGCGGTGTCCTATTCCGACATCGCCTGCAACATCAGCAACCCGAAGGCCTCGCGCGCCGTCGGCGCTGCGGTCGGCAGGAACCCGGTCTCGTTCGTCGTGCCCTGCCACCGCGCACTCGGCAAGAGCGGCACGCTCACCGGCTATCACTGGGGCATCACCCGCAAGCAGGCGATGCTGGGCTGGGAAGCCGGGCGGGTCGGGGTGCAGTAATCGCCGTCCCGGCAAAGGTCTCGTAGGGTGGGCAAAGGCGCAAAGCGCCGTGCCCACCATTTGTCTTAAGTCGCTGACGCTGCGTGGGCACGCTTCGCTTTGCCCACCCTACGGCACCGCCATTGTGGCGGAAACCTACCCCGCCAGATCCAGCTTCGAGGCCACGGTTGAATCCGCGTTGAGCCGGTAGATGATCGGTACGCCGGTCGCGAGCTCGCGCTTCAGGATGCCTTCCGGCGACAGTTTCTCCAGCACCATGATCAGCGCGCGCAGCGAGTTGCCGTGGGCGGCGACGAGGGTGCGCTTGCCGTTGAGCACGCCGGGCAGGATCTCCTGCACGTAGTACGGCAGGGCGCGCGCCAGCGTGTCCTTCAGGCTTTCGCCGCCGGGCGGCGGCACGTCGTAGGAACGGCGCCAGATCAGCACCTGGTCCTCGCCCCACTTCTTGCGCGCGTCGTCCTTGTTGAGGCCGGAGAGATCGCCATAGTCGCGCTCGTTCAGCGCGAGGTCCTTCGAGGTCGGCAGGCCTTTCTGGCCGAGCTCGCCGAGGATGAGGTCGAGCGTGTGCTGCGCGCGCGTCAGCACCGAGGTGTAGGCGACGTCGAACACGAGGCCCTGCGCCTTCAGCTTGCGGCCGGCTTCCTTGGCCTCTTTGACGCCGAGCTCGGTGAGGTCGGGGTCCTTCCAGCCCGTGAACAGGTTCTTCAGATTCCATTCGCTCTGGCCATGGCGCACGAGCACGAGGAGTCGTTCACTCATCAACTGATTTCCATGTTTGTTCAGATGTCGGAAAGGCCGAGCACGTCGGCCATGGAGTAGTGCCCCGGCGGCTTGCCGTGCGCCCACAGCGCCGCCTTGAGCGCGCCGTGCGCAAACAGCATGCGGTCCTCGGCCTGGTGCGACAGCGTCAGGCGCTCGAACGGACCGAGGAAGGTCACGCTGTGGTCGCCGGCCACGGTGCCGCCGCGCAAGGAGGCGAAACCGATATTGCCCGGCCGGCGCGCGCCGGTGATGCCGTCACGGCCGCGCTCGGAATGCTCGTCGAGGGGGACGCCGCGGCCGCTGGCTGCGGCCTGGCCCAGCATGAGCGCCGTGCCCGAGGGCGCATCGACCTTCATGCGGTGATGGGTCTCGACGATCTCGATGTCGAAGCTCTGGTCCAGCGCCTTGGCGACGCGCTTGACCACGGCGGCGAGCAGATTGACGCCGAGGCTCATATTGCCCGACTGCACCACCACCGCGCGGTTGGTGACGCTCTTGATCACGGCGTTGTCGGAGCCCGATAGCCCCGTCGTGCCGACGACGTGCACGAGGCCGCGCTCGGCGGCGATCGCGACATTGGCGATGGTCGCGGCCGGCACGGTGAAATCGAGGATTCCGTCGGCCTCCTTCGACATCGCCCAGAGATCGGCCGACAGCTTGACGCCGTTGGCGGGGAGCCCCGCGAGCACGCCGGCATCCTTGCCGAGCAGCTCCGAGCCCGGCGCCTCCAGCGCACCTGCCAGCACCGCGCCTTTGCTCTCGGCAATCGCCCGCACCAGCGCGCGGCCCATCCGGCCGCCGGCTCCTGCAACAATCAAGCGCATGTCGGACATGGTGTAATCCTCTTCGGAGGCCGTTGTAGCGGGGGGATGGAGTTCCGGCAACCGAGGGGGATTGTAGGGCGCGACGCCACGTTCACCGTCATTCCGGGGCGATGCGCAGCATCGAGCCCGGAATCTCGAGATTCTCAGGTGCGCAATTGCGCACCATAGTTCGCCCTTTGGGCGCCCCGGAATGACGGTATCCGTCAGCCGTCCGCCGGCTGCGGGCCGTCATAGCCCTCGATGATGATGAGGTCGGCGACCGAGTGCGGCTGGCGCACCTTGATGTTGGCCTGGTATTCCGGCGAGTTGTAGCAGTCGATTGCGGTCTGGTAGCTCGGGAATTCGATGACGACGTTGCGGGTGCGGCTGGCGCCTTCGACGGTGGTGAACTTGCCGGCGCGGACGACGAAGCGGCCGCCCCACTTCTTGAAGATCGGACCGTTGGCGACGGCATAGGGCTTGTAGCCCTCGTCGCTGCTCACATCGACGCGTCCGATCCAGTAGCCCTTTGCCATTGTTCTTCTCCCTTGTTGTCCGGTGGTTGGCAGTCTCTATTTGAGACTGATCTGATTGGAAAACCGCTGCGCACTTTTCCGGATCATGCTCGAAGCGCCTGCGCGATCTCGGCGTGAATGGCTTCTGCCGTCGCCTTGGGATCGGCGGCCTCGACCACCGGCCGTCCGACGACGAGATAGTCGGCGCCGGCGGCAATCGCACGGCCCGGCGTCATGATGCGCTTCTGGTCGCCGCTGGCCGAACCCGCCGGGCGGATACCGGGTGTCACGAGCGTCATCTGGTGGCCGACGATCTTGCGAAGGCTGCCGACTTCCTCGGGCGATGACACCAGCCCGTCGACACCGAGAACCTGCGCCTGCTGCGCGCGCGCTTCGACCAGCTCGGAGACACCGAGCCGATAACCGGCGGCGTGCAGATCGTCCTCGTTGTAGGAGGTCAGCACCGTCACGGCGAGAATCTTCAGGCTAGCACTGCCGCGTCCCTCGACAGCGCCTTTCATGGTCTGCGGATAGGCATGCACGGTCACGAAAGTTGCACCAAGCTTGGCGACGCTCTCGGTGCCGCGCGCGACAGTGTTGCCGATGTCGTGCATCTTGAGATCGGCAAACACCTTCTTGCCCTTGTCGGCGAGCTTGCCGATCAGCGGCAGGCCGCCGGCATAAGCGAGCTGATAGCCGATCTTGTAGAACGAGACGCTGTCGCCGAGCCTTGCGATCATCGCTTCCGCGGCCTCAACGCTCGGCAGATCGAGCGCAACGATCAGGCGGTCTTTCGGGGCGATTTCGGCTGGCGTCATGTCACCTCACATCATGCGTTGGGAAATGTCGATCAACTGCGCGACCAGCTCCTTCAGCCCTGCGATATCGCTCTCGTGCTTCAGCCTGTCCATATCGTCATAGGCTTCGTGGGCAAAGGCGAGCGTGAGCTGGCTGGCAATCACATTGGCGTGGCAGGAGGTCAGGATCAGGCGCAACGCCTGGAGCGCTCGGGCGGCGCCGAGGCGGCTCTGCGAAGCGCCTGCGAGCGCGAAAGCACGGCTGCGAAACACCTCGCCGCGCGCCTCGTGCAGCTCGTGGACGCGGCTGACCCAGTCGATCGCGTTCTTCAGCAGCGGCGGCACCGATGCATTGTATTCGGGCGAGACGATCAGCACGCCATGATGCGCGCCGATCATGCGCTTGAGATTGATCGCGTGCTTGGGCACGCCGGACTTCGCCTGGAGATCGCCGTCGTAGATCGGCAGCGGAAAGTCGGCGAGCGAGATGCGGGTGACGTCGACGCCGGCCTGGGCGAATGCATGGGCGATGACCGCCGCCAGCTTCGCATTGTGCGAGCCGGTGCGCAGCGAGCCGGGAATGACCAGGATCTTCGGAGCTGACATCCAATCCAATACGTTCGGCGAAACGAACCCGCCGCGCATAGAAGGAGCCGGCGGAATTAATCCTTGCGATACACCCAGACGCGGGCCGGCGGAAGGTTCATCCAGATCCGTTCCGAGGCCTCTGTGGACACGCCGGGCAGCGATTTCGGGATCGGCGGCACCACCGCATAGGTGAACTGGACGAAGGGCGCGCCGGGCGCCAGTGCCGTGAAGGCGTCGCGGATGAGCCGCAGCCGCGTCAGCATCGGTTTCGTGACCAGCGGCAGGCCGGACACCACGGCCGAAGCGGGCGCACCCAGCACGTTCCAGAGCGTATCGCGCAGGCGGTAGGCATCGCCCTGCACGACCTTGGCTTGCGGGTAGCGATCACGCAGCAGCGCGCAGAAGCCGGGATTGTATTCGACGAGGACGAGACGCTTCTGATCGACGCCGCGCTCGATCAGCGCTGATGTGATGGCACCGGTGCCGGGCCCGAGCTCGACCACGGGCGCGTCGGAATCGACGTCGACATAATGAGCCATGGTCCGGGCCAGCAGCTTGCCCGACGGCATCACCGCGCCCATGTGGAGGGGCTTTTCGATCCATGATCTCAGAAAGCGCACCTCGTCATCGAGACGGGGCTTCTTCAACGCACGCGCGGACGATGGCAATGGCATGTCAGGACCGGACGGGACCGCGGGACCGCGGCGTGTCAGAAAATGGTCATAAAGACGTATAGGCCGCAGGCGGTATGGTCAAGCCGAGTCAGTTCGCTCGATTACCGAAGAAGTCCTTGACCTTGGCGAAGAAACCCTCGGCTTCCGGCTGGGTATTCCCGGATGAGAGCTTTTCGAACTCGGCCAGCAACTCCTGCTGCTTCTTGGTGAGATTTTGCGGGGTCTCGACCACGACCTGGACGTACATGTCGCCGGTCTGGCGCGACCGCAGCACGGGCATGCCTTTTGATGCAATGCGGAATCGGCGGTTGGACTGGGTCCCGGCGGGCACCTTCACCTTCGCCTTGGCCTTGTCGATGGTGGGCACCTCGAATTCGCCGCCGAGGGCGGCCGTCACCATCGAGATCGGCACACGGCAATGCAGGTCCGCGCCGTCGCGCTGAAAGAACTGGTGCTGGGCCAGCGACAGGAAGATGTAGAGGTCGCCGGGCGGACCGCCGCGCACCCCGGCCTCGCCTTCGCCGGCGAGCCTGATCCGCGTGCCGTCCTCGACGCCCTGGGGAATGTTCACCGACAGCGTCCGCTCGCGCGTGACGCGGCCCTGGCCCGCGCAGGACGGGCAGGCGTCCTCGATCATCTGGCCGCGGCCCTGACAGCCGTGGCAGGTGCGTTCGAGCGTGAAGAAGCCCTGCGACTGCCGCACGCGGCCGGCGCCGCCGCAGGTCGAGCAGGTCTTCGGCTTGGTGCCGGCCTTGGCACCGATGCCCGAGCAGGCCTCGCAGGTGACCGAGACCGGGATCTCGATCTGCGCGGTCTTGCCGCCAAAGGCTTCCTCGAGCGTGATCTCCATGTTGTAGCGCAGGTCGGCACCGCGCTCGCGGCCGCCACGGCCGCGCTGCCCGGCCATGCCGAACAGATCTTCGAAGATGTCGGAGAAGGAAGAGGCGAAGCCTGCGCCGAAGCCGGCGCCGCCACCACCCTGCTCGAAGGCCGCGTGGCCGAAACGGTCGTAGGCGGCGCGCTTGTCCTTGTCCTTGAGGACTTCGTAGGCCTCGTTGATTTCCTTGAACTTGACCTCGCTGGTGTCGTCCCCGGGATTGCGATCGGGGTGGAACTTCATCGCCAGCTTGCGAAAGGACGATTTCAGGACGGAATCGTCAGCGGTGCGTTCGACTTCGAGGGTTTCGTAATAGCAGCGCTTGGTGGACATGGCAGGCTCGGTCTATCCAATCGCGAGTCAAGTCGGAGCGAAACAACGTCGCCACGCGACGATATAGGCAGCCTTCCGCGTCGTGGCAGAGGGCTGCATGGCGGCGTTGAGAATAACGGCTGGGAATTGATCGATCGTAACGGGCATCCCGCCCGTACCGCCCGACACGACAGCCTCCCCCCTGAAGGGGGAGGCCGGTGAAGCGTGTGGGGTCCAAGCCGTCCGCATCATGACCCTCTTGGGGCTTATGCGGACTTCTTGTTGTTCTTGTCGTCGTCGACTTCGGTGAACTCCGCGTCGACAACGTCGTCCTTGGCCGCATCCTTCTTGGCGTCGGCCTCGGCCTGCTGCTTGTACATGGCCTCGCCGAGCTTCATCGAAGCCTGCGCCAGCGTCTGGGTCTTGGCCTTGATCGCCTCGGCATCGTCGCCCTTCAGCGCTTCCTTGAGGTCGCTGACGGCATCCTCGATGGCGCGGCGCTCGGTCTCGGCGACCTTCGAACCGTGCTCGGCCAGGGCCTTCTCGGTCGAATGCACCAGGCCATCGGCCTCGTTCTTGGCGGTGACGGCCTCGCGGCGCTTCTTGTCCGCCTCGGCATTGGCCTCGGCGTCCTTGACCATCTTCTCGATGTCGGCTTCCGACAGGCCGCCGGAGGCCTGGATGCGGATCTGCTGCTCCTTGCCCGTGGCCTTGTCCTTGGCCGAGACGTTGACGATGCCGTTGGCGTCGATGTCGAAGGTCACCTCGATCTGCGGCATGCCGCGCGGAGCCGGCGGAATGCCCATCAGGTCGAACTGGCCGAGCATCTTGTTGTCGGCCGCCATTTCACGCTCGCCCTGGAAGACGCGGATGGTGACGGCATTCTGATTGTCTTCAGCCGTCGAGAACACCTGGCTCTTCTTGGTCGGGATCGTGGTGTTGCGGTCGATGATGCGGGTGAACACGCCGCCCAGCGTCTCGATGCCCAGCGACAGCGGGGTCACGTCGAGCAGCAGCACGTCCTTGACGTCGCCCTGGAGCACGCCGGCCTGGATCGCGGCACCGATCGCCACGACTTCGTCCGGGTTGACACCCTTGTGCGGCTCCTTGCCGAACAGCTGCTTCACGACTTCCTGGACCTTCGGCATGCGCGACATGCCGCCGACCAGCACCACTTCGCCGATCTCACCGGCGGTGACGCCGGCGTCCTTCAGCGCCTTGCGGCAGGGCTCGACCGTCTTCTGGATGAGATCGTCGACCAGCGCTTCGAACTTGGCGCGGGTGAGCTTCATCGTCAGATGCTTCGGCCCGGTCTGGTCCGCGGTGATGAAGGGCAGGTTGATCTCGGTCTGCGTCGTCGAGGACAGCTCGATCTTGGCCTTTTCAGCGGCTTCCTTCAGGCGCTGCAACGCGAGCTTGTCGTTGCGCAGGTTGATGCCCTGCTCCTTCTGGAACTCGTCGGCCAGATAACCCACGAGGCGCATGTCGAAATCTTCGCCGCCGAGGAAGGTGTCGCCGTTGGTCGACTTCACCTCGAACACGCCGTCGCCGATTTCGAGAATGGAGATATCGAACGTGCCGCCGCCGAGGTCGTACACGGCGATCGTGCCGGTCTTGGTCTTGTCGAGACCATAGGCGAGCGCGGCCGCGGTCGGCTCGTTGATGATGCGCAGCACTTCAAGGCCAGCGATCTTGCCGGCGTCCTTGGTCGCCTGGCGCTGGGCGTCGTTGAAGTAGGCGGGAACGGTGATGACGGCCTGGTCGACCTTCTGGCCGAGATGGGCTTCCGCGGTCTCCTTCATCTTCTGCAGGATGAAAGCAGAGACCTGCGAGGGCGAGTAGGTCTGGCCGTCGGCCTCGACCCAGGCGTCGCCGTTGGAAGCCTTCACGATCTTGTACGGAACGAGCTTCTTGTCCTTCTCGACCATCGGGTCGTCGTAGCGGCGGCCGATGAGGCGCTTCACTGCGAAGAACGTACGCTCCGGATTGGTAACGGCCTGGCGCTTAGCAGGCTGGCCGACGAGGCGCTCACCGTCGTCCGTGACGGCGACGATCGAAGGCGTCGTGCGCATGCCTTCGGAATTCTCGATGACTTTGGCGTTTTTGCCATCCATTACGGCAACGCACGAGTTCGTGGTGCCGAGGTCGATCCCAATGACCTTTCCCATGGTCCTGATATCCTTCTTTTTGCGGCAGGTTGGCTGGGCCCAGAAGGCACCCGAACCGAAACCCCCTAAGATCAAACATCCGCGATATTGCGATGATTGAGGCTCATATAGGAGGGGGGGAGGGGGCCGCAAGGACCGAAACCACGTTTCGGCCGTGAAAACATTGGGTTTTAAGAGATGATATCCGGGCTCAACCGCCCTTGCGGGTGATGAAATATTAACAGGTCCGGTGATCCGCCACCCCGCCGGCCGCAATCCGCCCCCACCCTGTTACGGCAGGGCCAAACCCGCTAAAAGGCGGGCCGGCCGGCAGCTCCGCCAAGGCTGCTTCGCGCGACAAAGCGCCCGAGGGCCGACCATCGAACGGCCTCAATGTGAACCAATCAGAGTGCCCATGAAGCTGACCCGCCCCCTCGCCGCGCTCGCCCTGCTTATTGCCTCCGCGTTTCCGGCCCTGGCGGCCGATGCCGTTTTCCCGCCGGGCCTGCGCCTCGGCATGGTGCCCCTGGTCGGTCTCAGCACGGCCAAGACCTTTCCGGGCTTCGAGAGCGAGGACGGCAACGTCAAGGTGCTGATCACCGAGCTGCCGCCGGCGGCCTATGGCGAGGTCGTCAGCGCCTTCAATTCCAATCCGGCCGGCACCGGCGGCGTCAAGCAGGACAAGATCGAGACGCCCGCGGGCCTCGCCTACTTCACCACCGAGAGCGGCAAGGCCGGCGACACCCCGGTGAAGCGCTATTCGATGATCGTGCCGGGCGCAGGCTTCTCCGGCTATGTCGCGGTCCAGATCCCCGAGAATGCGACCAAGATCTACACGGATGAAGCCGTGCGGCAGATGTTTGCGAGTGCCACCACGCGCAAGCAGGTCTCGGCCGAAGAGCAGATCGGGCTGATGCCGTTCAAGATCACCGATCTTGCCGACTTCAAGGACATCCGCACGCTGGCGCCGGGCTCGAGCATCATCCTGGCCGACGGCAATGAGGGCTCGGGCTATGAATCCAAGCCCTTCATGATCCTCGGCCTGATCGGCGCCACCCCGCAAGCCGCCGACGACCGCGCGCGCTTCGCCCAGGAGGCCGCGCTCCAGATCCCCGGCGTGCGCGAATCGCGCGTGACCATGTCAGAGCCGATCCGCATCAACGGCCAGCAGGGCTTTGAGACCCGGATCGACGGCGTCAGCGGCAAGGACAAGGTGCCGGTGACCGTGGTGCAGTGGATCCGCTTCTCCAGCGGCGGCGCCTCGCTGCGCATCATCGCCAGCGCCCCCCGCGACCAGTGGCAAGCCGCCTTCACCCGCTTCCGCGCCGTGCGCGACGGGATTCAGCCGAAGGGGTAGCTGCATCTCCGTACGACATGCGCTCCCTCCCCCGCCTCCGGGTTGGAGAGAGGGTGTCTCCGCATAGGGGCACTCCCGATGTGGAGAGAACCCCCACCCGGCGCTTCGCGCCGACCTCCCCCGCAAGCGGGAGAGGTTGCAGCGGGGGACGCGGAGAGAGCCCAACCCCTCACCAAAGCCGGCCGCATTTTCGGGCTTCTGTTCGTATACGAACGGAACTAGGCTTCCCCCGTTGGATCATCCCAAGGGGAGGCGAACGATGCTGGATCGGCGACAGATTTTAGCAGCACTTGGAACGACGGCGTTCGCGACGCTGGCGCCGTCAGCGCTGTTTGCGGCCGCGTCGATCAAGCCGGACGATGCCTCCGCGCTGCTCGTGATCGACGTGCAGAACTGCTTCCTGCCCGGCGGCAGCCTCGCGGTGAAGGAAGGCGAGCAGGTGGTGCCCGTCATCAACAAGATGGCAAAATCGTTCGCGAACGTGGTGATGACGCAGGACTGGCACACGCCGGGCCACGTTTCGTTTGCCTCGACCCATTCCGGCAAGAAGCCGTTCGAGACCGTCGATCTCGCTTACGGCAAGCAGGTGCTGTGGCCGGACCATTGCGTGCAGGGCACCGACGGCGCTGCGCTGTCGAAGGACCTGTCGATCCCGCACGCCGAACTCATCATCCGCAAGGGTTTTCACAAGGACGTCGACAGCTACTCGGCCTTCCTCGAAGCCGACGGCAAGACCTCAACCGGACTCGCGGGATATCTGAAGGGCCGCAAGATCAAGCGCGTGTTCGTGGCGGGATTGGCGACGGATTTCTGCGTCGCCTGGACCGCGCTGGACGCACGCAAGGCGGGCTTCGAAGTCTATGTCGTGGAGGACGCCTGCCGCGGCATCGACACCCAGGGCTCGCTGGCAAAGGCCTGGGCCGACATGGCCAAGGCCGGCGTGAAGCGGATTCAGTCTGCGGATATCGCGGCGAGCGCGTAGGCGGGGCGCACGACCAGACCCTCGTGGTGAGGAGGCGCGTCAGCGCCGTCTCGAACCATGGAAGGCCCAGCTGCGAGAGCCGGGCCTTCATCCTTCGAGACGCGCGCGAGCGCGCTCCTCAGGATGAGGATCGGGCTCAGTTCACTTCGTTGCTGTTCGCCGCAGGCGCGGGCTTCGCGCCGCCCTTGGCGACACCGACCAGAGCGGGGCGCAGCACGCGCTCGCCGATGGTGTAGCCGGCCTGCATGACCTGCACGACGGTACCTGACGGCACCGACGCATCGGGCACCTCGTACATCGCCTGATGGAAGTTCGGATCGAACTTCTGGCCCTGCGGATCGAGCTTCTTCACGCCGTGCTTTTCAAGTGCGCTGAGCAGCGAGCGCTCGGTGAGCTCGACGCCCTCGATCAGCGCGGTCAGGCCGGGATCGGCCGCCGCTCGCGCTTCGGCCGGAACGGCATCGAGCGCGCGCTGGAGATTGTCGGCGATGTCGAGCACGTCGCGGGCAAAGCCGGTGATACCGTAGAGCTTGGAGTCGGCGACTTCCTTGGCGGTGCGCTTGCGCAGGTTCTCCATCTCGGCCAGCGTCCGCAGCATGCGGTCGCGGGCCTCGGCGGCTTCCTTCTGCAACAGCTCGACCGAACCCGGTTCGGGATCGTCGGGCATGATGTAGGGTTTCGACACCACGGGCTCGCCGCTCGGCGCGGTCGTGTCTTCGGGTTGCCGGTCTCGATCGGTCATCGGCTCAAATCTCGAACTCGTTTCCAGGGATTGTTGGCCCGGATATCGTGCCTAAAGCTCCGAAAATCAAGCGCCCGTGATCGGCGCAAATGCCGGTCAGCCCCCCAGCAGGCGGCTGACGATCCGGGCGGCATAGTCCACGGTCGGGATCACGCGGGCATAATTCAGCCGCGTCGGCCCGATCACACCGAGAACGCCGACAATGTGGCCGGCGGCATCCCGATACGGCGAGATGATCGTGGAGGAGCCCGACAGGGAAAACAGTTTGTTCTCCGAACCGATAAAGATGCGCACGCCCTCCGCGGTCTCGGCGCGGCCGAGCAGGTCGATCACGCCGCGCTTGGTCTCGAGATCGTCGAACAGCAGGCGGACCCGCTCCAGATCCTCCAGCGCGTGCAGGTCTTCCAGCAGATTGGCATGGCCGCGGACGATGAGCTGGCGGTCCTCGCTCTCGCCGCCGGACCAGCTGGCGATGCCGGCCGAGATCACCTTCTGGGTCAGCTGGTCGAGCTCGGCACGGGCCTCCCCGAGCGCGGTTTCGAGCTCGAGCCGCGCCTCCGCCAGCGTGCGGCCGCGGATGCGCGCATTGAGGAAATTGCCGGCCTCGGTCAGCGCCGACGAGGGAACCCCCGGCGGCAGCGTCAGCACGCGGTTTTCAACCTGGCTATCCTCGCCGACCAGGATCACCAGCGCCTTTTCCGGTTCCAGCCGGACGAACTCGATGTGCTTCAGCCGCGCATTGGATTTCGGCGTCAGCACCACGGCCGCGGCCCGGGTCAGGCCCGACAGCCGCGTCAGGGCCTGGTCCAGCGCGGCCTCGACCGACTGGGCCTGGCCGACGGAGGTGAGCTGGCTCTGGATCGCCTGCCGCTCGGCGTCATTGAGGTCGCCGACCTGCATCAGGGCGTCGACGAAGAAGCGCAGGCCGAGTTCCGTCGGCAGCCGGCCGGCGGAGGTGTGCGGGGCGTAGATCAGGCCGAGCTGTTCCAGATCGGCCATGACATTGCGGACCGAGGCCGGCGACAGCGGCATGGCGATCAGGCGGGAAATGTTGCGCGAGCCCACGGGCTCGCCGGTCGCGAGATAGCTTTCGACAATTTGACGAAAGATGTCGCGGGAACGCTCGTTGAGCTGGGCGAGGCCTGCGCGCGGCGCGATCAGATGGATCGGATCGTGATGGGCCACAGACGGTAACTCCTCTCAGATGCTCATAATTTGTCCATCCAGGACGGTTCTGACAAGCGTGGCGTTTGCGGGGTGGAAAACCGGGGGCGAAAAAGCCTTGCTGCCCACCCTCACCCCACCTACAAGCACCGCGAACAGCCCAATTCCGAGATTTCTGGAGGATTTCCCATGCGGCCAAGCCGCCGTGCGCCCGACGAATTGCGCCCCGTGACGCTCGAGCGCGGCGTGGTCAAATATGCGGAAGGCTCCTGCCTCGTGAAATTCGGCGACACCCATGTGCTGGTCACCGCCACGCTGGAAGACCGCCTGCCGCCGTGGCTGAAGGGCCAGGGCCGCGGCTGGGTCACCGCCGAATACGGCATGCTGCCGCGCGCGACCTCCGAACGCACCCGCCGCGAAGCCTCCGCCGGCAAGCAGAGCGGCCGCACCGTCGAGATCCAGCGCCTGATCGGCCGCTCGCTCCGCACCATCGTCGACCTCGAAGCGCTCGGCGAGCGCCAGATCACGGTCGATTGCGACGTGCTCCAGGCCGATGGCGGCACCCGCACGGCCTCGATCACCGGCGCCTGGGTCGCGCTCGCCGATTGCATCAACTGGATGAAGGCGCGCAACATGATCAAGGCCAACGTGATGCGCGACAACGTCGCCGCGATCTCCTGCGGCATCTACAACGGCACGCCGGTGCTCGACCTCGACTATGCCGAGGATTCGGAAGCCGAGACCGATGCCAATTTCGTCATGACCGGCGATGGCCGCATCATCGAGGTGCAGGGCACCGCGGAACGCGAACCGTTCACGCAGGACGAGTTCCTGAAGCTCATCGGCCTGGCCCAGAAGGGCATCGCGCGCCTGGTGGACTTGCAGAAACTGGCTGTCGCGTAGTCAATAAGCCATGCACCGCCGAATCACCGGAAAGCTCGTCATCGCGACCCACAATCCCGGCAAGCTCGCCGAGATGAAGGAGCTGCTCGCGCCTTACGGCATCGAGGCGGTGTCGGCCGGCGAGCTCGGCCTCGCCGAACCCGATGAGACCGGCAACGACTTCCGCAGCAATGCCGCGATCAAGGCGATCGCGGCGGCGCAGGCGACCAAGCTTCCCGCGTTCGCCGATGATTCCGGCATCGTGGTCGACGCGCTCGACGGCGCCCCCGGCATCTACAGCGCGCGCTGGGCCGGCCCGGGCAAGGATTTCAACGCGGCCATGGCGCAGATCGAGCGCCTGTTGCAGGAGCGAGGCGCCACCACGCCAGCAAAGCGCACTGCGCATTTCGTGTCCGCACTCTGCGTTGCCTGGCCCGACGATCATCTCGAAGAGGTCGAGGCGCGCGTCGATGGCACGCTGGCCTGGCCGCCGCGCGGCACCGCCGGCTTCGGCTACGATCCGATGTTTTTGCCCAATGGTTACGACCGCACCTTCGGCGAGATGACCAGCATCGAGAAGCACGGCCTGCCGCCGCTTGGCCTTGGCCTGTCGCATCGCGCCCGCGCCTTCGTGAAACTGGCGGAGATCTGCCTTGAGCCGCGCTAGAGCGTTTTCGAGCGAAGTGGATACCGGTTCGCGCCAGGAAAACGCGTCAAAACAGGAATCCGAAGCTTTCGGCGTCTACGTGCACTGGCCGTTCTGCCTGTCGAAGTGCCCCTATTGCGACTTCAACAGCCATGTCCGCCACGCCGCGATCGACGAGGCGCGCTTCGCCGCCGCCTTCGCGCGCGAGATCGCGACGACCGCCGCGCGCGCGGGCGGCCGCGAGGTGACCTCGATCTTCCTCGGCGGCGGCACGCCGTCGCTGATGCAGCCTTCGACCGTCGGCGCGGTGCTCGACGCCATCGGCAAGCACTGGATCGTCGCTGGCGACGTCGAGGTCACGCTGGAAGCCAATCCGACCAGCGTCGAGGCCACGCGCTTCGCCGGCTATCGCGCCGCGGGCGTAAATCGTGTTTCGCTCGGCGTGCAGGCGCTCGACGATGCCTCGCTGAAGGCACTCGGCCGCATGCACAGCGCGCGCGAAGCGCTCGATGCCGTCGCCATCGCACGCCGCTCGTTCGAGCGCTATTCGTTCGACCTGATCTACGCCCGTCCCGACCAGACGCCGGCGATGTGGGCCGACGAGCTGCAGCACGCCATCGACGAGGCGGCCGAGCATCTGTCGCTTTATCAATTGACGATCGAGGAAGGCACGCCGTTCTTCGGCCTGCACCAGGCCGGCAAGCTGAAGACGCCGGACGAAGCGCTCTCGCGCGCGCTCTACGACGTCACCCAAGAAACCTGCGATAGGCTGGGGCTGCCCGCCTACGAGATCTCCAACCACGCGCGGCGCGGCGCCGAATGCCGGCACAATCTGGTCTACTGGCGCGGCGAGGAATATGCCGGCGTCGGCCCCGGTGCCCATGGCCGCCTCGACATCGACGGCGTGCGCCATGCCACCGCCACCGAGAAGCGTCCCGAAGCCTGGCTGATGCGGGTCGAGACCAACGGCGACGGAATCGTCACCGACGATCTCCTCAACAGCGAAGAGCGCGCCGACGAATTCTTGCTGATGGGATTGCGTTTGGCCGAGGGCATCGACCCCGAGCGCTACAAGGCGCTCTCCGGCCGCTCGCTCGATCCCAAGCGCATCACGCTGCTGCGTGAGGAAGGCGCGATCACCGTCGATGCGACGGGCCGCCTGCGTGTGACGAGCAGCGGTTTCCCGGTGCTGGATGCGGTGGTCGCGGACCTCGCGGCGTAGCGAGCTCTCGTAGGGTGGGTTAGCCCTGCAGATGCGCAAAGCGCATCTGCTCGGCGTAACCCACCAACTTCGTTCAGCGTGTGCGGAAGCATGGTGGGTTACGCCTTCGGCTAACCCACCCTACGGCACCGTCTCTCGGACTACGCCCCAAAGCTCTTCGGCGAGCCCGCGACCGCGACGCCGCCGCCGGTCGTCACCTTCATCACCGCAAGGCCACGTTCGTTGGTGCCGTCGGCGCGGAAGCGGAACAGGCCATCGATGCCGGCGAAGCCGGAAGGATTGGTGAGCACGTCGGGCGAGAAGCGCGTGGTGCCTTGCGTGCGCGCGAGCGCGGCGACGAGGGCGACCGCGTCATAGGCGAGCGTGGCGGTGCGGATCGGCTCGCCGCCGAATTTGGTGCGGTAGCGGCCGGAGAAGGCGCGGAAGCCGGCCGGATCCGGCGCGGCGTAGAGGCCGCCCTGCAGCGCCGGGCTCGCATAGACGCGCGGATTGTCCCACAGGCCCGTGCCGAGCAGCTGGATGTTGCGCAGATTCGCGCCTGCCGCGGTCAACGCGTCGGCCACTTGAACCACGGCATCGCCGTCATCGGCGATGAACAGCGCATCGGCGCTGCCGAGCTGCTGCGCCACGGTGCGCGCCGGAGCGGCGCGATCGGCGCCGTATTTCTCGAACGCGACGATGCGGCCGCCGCGCCGCGGCACCGCCGCCTTCACCGCAGCCTCGACGACATTGCCATAGGCATTGTCGGGCACCAGCACGGCGAAGGAGCGCTTTCCGATGCTGGCGGAATATTCGACGATGCGGTTGACGTCGGACTCCGGCAGGAACGAGAGCAGATAGACGCCGCGGCCGGCGATGCTGGAATCGGTCGAGAACGCGATGACGGAGATGTTGCGGGTGCGCGCGACCTGCGCCACCGCCGGCACCGACTGCGCGAACAGCGGCCCCAGGATGATCTCGGCGCCCTCCTCGACGGCCTGCTGCGCGCCGGCTTGCGCGCCTTGCGGGCTGCCGTTGTCGTCCTTGATCAGGAGCTGGATGTTCGGATTCTGGAACTCGGCCAGCGCCATCTCGGCGGCATTGCGCATCGATTGCGCGGCAAGGCCGGCATTGCCCGAGGCCGAGAGCGGCAGGATCACCGCGACCTTCACCCCGCCGGTGCCGGCGGTCGTCGCCTGTTGCGGCGGACCGGCCGGCTGGGCCGGCGGCGCGGAAGAGCTGGAGAACGGGTTGGAGAACTGGCTGAGGCTTTGCTGCACGCCGGCGCAGGCCGACAACAGGGGCGCGCCGAGCAACAGTCCGAGCGCGCTCCGCCGGGTTGCCCCTGACGGCAGGCGGCCCTGAACAGGAGATTTCGGATCACTCGGGCCCAGCATGGCAACTTCTCTTCTGACCAGCGATCGCCAGCCGGTCACAACATTCTTGGCCGCGACACAAGCCGCGGATTCAGGCATATTGTCGGCAAATAGTTAACCAAAACAAAAGGATAATAACCACTTAACACGGCTGCCTTCCCGTCCTGGCCAGCTGTTCGCCGCTCCTCACACAGCATCAAGGCGGTGTTTCCGTCGCGAATATGGCGCGAGGGCCCACACTCCCTCGTGACGTGATCCCGGATCGATCACATTCCCGTCCGTTCCTCACCCCTCACCTCGGCGCGATCTTTTCCAGGGACTGTTCCCAGCCCTGCGGATCGTGCCTAAGTTGGCTTCATTATGCGCGCAAAGCCGGCCCCGATAAATACGCCTGAAGGCCCAGACGCCGCCCCGCGCGGCTTCTCCATCGATGCCCATCGGCTCCCGGCCCCGAAGGCGGCGCCGGGCCTGCATCTGGTCGCGACCCCCATCGGCAATCTCGGCGACATCACCCTGCGGGCGCTGCAGACGCTCGCCGGGGTCGACGTCATCGCCTGCGAGGACACCCGCATCACGCGCCGCCTGACCGAGCGCTACGACATCTCGGCCCAGCTCAGGCAGTATCACGAGCACAACGCCGAGGCCGCGCGCCCGAAGATCCTGGAGGCGCTGGCGGCAGGTGGTTCGGTCTCACTGGTCTCGGACGCCGGCACGCCGCTGATCTCCGACCCTGGATACAAGCTGGTGCGCGAGGTCTGCGCGGCCGGCCATGCCGTCTACGCGCTGCCCGGCCCCTCCTCGGTGCTGGCGGCGCTGTCGGTCGCGGCATTGCCGACCGACCGTTTCTTCTTCGAAGGCTTTTTGCCGGCCAAATCCGCCGCGCGAAAATCGCGTCTGGCCGAACTGGCCCGCATCGATGCGACGCTGGTGATGTTCGAATCCGGCAACCGCGTGCAGGATACGCTGGCGGAGCTTGCCGGGATCATGGGGACGCGCGAGGCCGCGATCTGCCGCGAACTCACGAAACTGCACGAGGAGATATCGCGCGCGACGCTTTCCGAGCTCGCGCGCGACGCCGATACGCTGGAGACGCGCGGCGAATTCGTGCTGGTGATCGCGCCGCCGGCGGCCGATGCCGAGGTGCTGACGTCGGATGCGCTCGACGATCTCCTGCGCGACCAGCTTGCCGCACACAGCGTCAAGGACGCCGTGGCGCATGCGGTCGCGCTGTCGGGCCGGCCGCGCCGCGAGGTCTATGCCCGCGCGCTCGAGCTCGCAAAAGACTCGCGGGGCGGCGATGGCGAAGACTGAGACCCCTGCGGAACCGAAGGTCGCCTCGCCCGAGCGCGTCGCCGCGTTCCGCACCGGCATCTCGGCAGAGAGCCGCGCCGCGGCCTTTCTCATGGCCAAGGGCTATCGCATCCTCGCCAAGCGCTTCCGCACGCCGCATGGCGAGATCGACCTGGTGGCGCGCCGCCGCAACCTCATCGCCTTCGTCGAGGTCAAGGCGCGCGCCAGCCTCGACGAAGCGGCCTATGCAGTGACGCCGCGCCAGCAGCAACGTATCATCGACGCCGCCCAAGGCTGGCTCGTGGCGCATCCCGAGCATGCCGAATTCGAATTGCGATTCGACGCCATGCTGATTGCGCCGCGCTCACTTCCGCGCCATGTGTTGGCGGCATTCGACGCCTCGACCTGAAAGGCAGACCATGAAACTGAACGTCGCCGTCCAGATGGACCCCATCGCCCGCATCAACATCAAGGGCGATTCCACCTTCGCGCTGCTGCTGGAGGCGCAGAAGCGCGGCCATGGCCTGTCCTATTACACGCCCGACAAGCTCTCGATGGTCGGCGAGGAGATCGTGGCCCCGGTCCAGCTCCTCAGGGTGCGCGACGAGCCCGGCGATCATTTCACGCTGGGCGAGCCCCGGCGCGAGGCGCTCAACGGTTTCGACGTGGTGCTGCTGCGCCAGGACCCGCCGTTCGACCTCGCCTACATCACCTCGACGCACTTCCTGGAGCGCATCCATCCGAAGACGCTGGTGGTCAACGACCCCGCCTCGGTGCGCAACGCGCCGGAAAAGCTGTTCGTGATGAATTTTCCGCAATTGATGCCGCCGACGCTGATCTCGCGCGACCTCGACGAGATCAACGCCTTCCGCGACAAGCACGGCGCCGTCGTGATGAAGCCGCTGCACGGCCATGGCGGCGCGGCGGTGTTCCGCGTGATGCCGCAGGACATGAATTTCGGCTCGCTGTACGACATGTTCTCGGTGACGTTCAAAGAACCCTGGGTGATCCAGCAGTTCATCCCCGAGGTGAAGCACGGCGACAAGCGCATCATCCTCGTCAACGGCGAGTTCGCCGGTGCGGTGAACCGCGTGCCGGCCGCCGACGATCTGCGCTCCAACATGGTGCGCGGCGGCGCGGCGCAGGAGACCGAGCTCACCCCGCGCGAGCGCGAGATCTGCGCCACCGTCGGCCCGGCGCTGCGCGAGCGCGGCCTGCTGTTCGTCGGCATCGACGTCATCAACGGCAATCTCACCGAGATCAACGTGACCTCGCCCACGGGCATCCGCGCCATCGCGCGGCTCGGCGGCCCCGATGTGGCGGCGAAGGTCTGGGACGTGATCGAGCAGAAGCGGAAGAAGTAGCTTTGTAGCCTAACCGCAAAATCCCCGCGCACGCCGCACCGTCTCTGACGGATACAGGCCGAATGTCGAGCGGTATGACGCTGCAAACCGGCCCATATGGGTAAAGCCCCATTTCAGCGCGACCTCGCTGACCGGAAGCAGGTTCTCCGGGCGCGACAGCTCGTCGTGGATCGCCTCGAGCCGGATTTTCCTGAGATAGGCGACGGGCGTCGTGCCGTGGATCCTGCGGAAACCCGATTGCAGCAACCGGCCGCTGATCCCGGCATTGCCGGCGATATCCGCGATCGTCAGCGGCAGATGAAGATTGGCCCGCATGTATTCGACCGCCCGCCTGACATGACGAGGCGGCGCATCCACGGGATGGCGGCTCAAGCGGTCGGTCAGCCGGTGCGGAACATTCTCGAGGATCAATTGCATCGCGGCTTCCGAGAGCAGCGCGCTGGCTTTCGGCGAGCGCGCCAGGATTCCGTCGTGCAGGCCGGCGGTACTGGCACGGATGAGCTGACACAGGAGCTGCCCGGCACTGCTCGACACATCGAGCTTCGGCGTCAGATCCAGATCTTCCAGCGCCGCGTTTCCGAACGTCGCGGACAGGGCCCTGGTCACCACATCCGTATGCAATGTCAGCGTGACGCTCGAATATCGTCCGTCCACCGCTTCCACGCTCTGCTGCCGCAGGTTCGGAAGCGACACGATCGCCACGTCGGATGAGGTTCGCTGTACGCTCTTTCCTGCAACGACGATCTCGGCCTTGCCGGCGTTCAGCACGCTGATCGCGAGCTCGCCCGACGAACCGCCATACGCATAGCGCCAGTCCCAGCCTGCAGACAGCTCCGCCCGCACCACGTCCATGCCGGCGCCGACCGCAACATCCGCATGCCAGCGAAACGATCCGTCAGGCTTCGGCGCCGATTGCGCGTTGATCCCGTGCGGCCGGAGCATGTCGAGCAGATCCTGAAACGACGACCCCGATCGTGCGGGCGGCGCGGCGATTATGTCTTCGACCATGGTGTCCATCGTTCGGGGCGTCCGTTCGTGCGGCAGCTGCATCATCAGGCTAGCACAATTTGGGTGAATTCAGGCCCGGCGCCCGCGCCCGATATCCGATTGCCGCACCAAACATCCACATCGCGCAAGCGCGCGGCGGCCGTCAGGCCGGATTCCGAACGCCTCCATCCCGAATGCGACGGCGTGCATGGACTTGCGGCGCGGTTGGCCTAAATCCCCGCGACTGCGTCAAACAGGTATTGAAAGCATGCTGACAAGAACAATTTGCGCGATCGCGCTCACGGCCCTTTCGTCGTCGATGCCGGCGCGGGCCGAGAGCTGTGCAGATCACTATCAGATGAGCGGCGTTCCCCTGGTGACGGGCACGACCCACAAGGTCTGGATGATCTTCCCGTCCGCCAATCCCGCCGCCGCCCTCGACAAAGTCTCCCGCGCCGTTCTGGCGGAGGGCTTTGTCGACGTGAACGTGGACAAGGCGCTGGGCACGCTGACCACGCAGCAGGAGACCACCGGGTCCGGACGGCCGCAGACGTTGCGCGTCGTCGTTCGCAAGGAGGGTAGGGGCAGCCGCGTCGATGCGGTCTTCATCATGCCGCCGGGCCAGGTGGCGCCGGGCATCACCGCCAATCTCTGCCGCGTCGTGGATGCGGCCGGCCGGTAGCGCGACCATCCGTGAAGTTGCAAGCGAAACAGGAAATCCAATGCGCATCGATCATGTCTTGAAGCTTGTCTTGATGACCGCCGCCACAATGCTCTCGGCCAACGCGAGCGCCGCTCCATTGCAGAGCGTCGCGCGCGCTGCGGGCGAGGTCCCGGCCCTGACCGAGAAGGTCTGGTGCCGTTACGGACCGTGCTATGACAACGGCGCCGGTGTCGGCGGACTGGTCGGCGGCCTCATCGGCGGCGCCATCGCGGCCGGTGCGGCCACCGCCGCCGCGCAGCAGGAAGCGGCGGCCGCCCAGCAGCACGCGACCTCATGCGCCCAGCGTTACCGCTCCTACGATCCGGCATCGAATACGTACGCGGCCAAGGACGGCCGGCGGTATCCCTGCCAGTAAGCGGCGGCTCGTAGCCCGGATGAAGCCACCGGGTCGCGCGAATGCGCGCCCGATGACAGGCTCCGCGCAATACGGGATCACGCGATCGGCTGCACGCCTCAATCTCTCGCCGTCACCCCGAGGTGGCCGCTTCTTCAGCGGCCCTCGAAGGGCGACGGCCCGACTGTTGCTACACGTTGCTGCACCCGGGCCGTTCATCCTTCGAGGCTCCCGGCGCGATGCTTTGCATCGCGCCACTCGCACCTCAGGATGACGGATCACGGGTGCCGGCGCAGATGCTTTGGCACGATAGCGCGCGCACATCACTAACCACCCGTTCACCATGACGCCCCGCGCCTCGTTCGAACGCGGGAGCGCACACGCGTGAAACTACGGGGCCACTGGCCGACCGGATAACGCGACGTTCACCATCTGCTCAAAACTGGCAGCATCACTGGCCATCACGTTCGGGCTCGCAACAACCCTTATACTTTTACTCCCTACTCATCGACACGGGGGAACCCGCCAGGTGCGGTTCGAGTGCCCCGCGTAAGAGTAGAAGTGTATGAACACCGCACGCATTGTCGTTCTCGTCATCGCGCTGGGCGCCGGCGGCGTCGCCGCGTATCTGGCGAGCGGCTATCAGAATGCGCCCGCGCCCGTGCTTCCCGTCGCCGAAAAACTGCCGACGGTCGAGGTTCTGATCGCGAAGAACGACATCCAGCTCGGCCAGGCCGTGAAGCCCGACGACCTGCAATGGCAGTCCTGGCCGGCGGCGACCGCGAGCAACGCCTTCATCCGCCGCGACGCCAGGCCCGACGCCCAGAACCAGATCGCCGGCGCGATCGCACGCGTGCCCTTGATGCAAGGCGAGCCGATCCGCGAGCAGAAGCTGGTGCGCGCCGAAGGCTCCGGCTTCATGGCCGCGATCCTGCCGTCCGGCATGCGCGCCGTCTCCACCGAGATTTCAGCCGAGACCGGCGCCGGCGGCTTCATCCTGCCGAACGACCGCGTCGACATCGTGCTGACGCGCCGCCTGAAGAATCCCGACGCCAACGGCGCGCTCGCCGGCAACGACCTCATCCTGTCCGAGGTCATCCTGACCAATATCCGCGTGCTCGCGATCGACCAGGCGCCGAAGGAAAAGGACGGCCAGAACGCCGTGCTCGGCAAGACCGTCACGCTCGAGCTCAAGCCCGACCAGGTCGCCACGCTGTCGGCCGCGCGCCAGGGCGGCACGCTGCAGCTCGCGCTGCGCAGCATCGTCGATGTCAATGCAACAGAACTCACCGCCGAGGACCTCGCAGCCAAGCGGTCCGGTGGCGGGGTCAACGTGATCCGTTACGGCGTGCAGGCGCGGCAACTGACGTCACAGAAGTGATGGGGATGGGATGAACTACGGGGATGATCGGACGGGCTTGCGCATTCGGGGGAACAGCGCACGCACGTTCTGGACGGGAGCGATGCTGATCCTGGGGCTGCTCGCAGCGCCCGGGCTGGTCAGCGCCGCGGAGGCGCCGGTCGGCGACCAGGCGCCGCTGCAGGTACCGGATCTCGGCCTGACGTCGGTCGGGTCGATCGCGCCGGCGAAGACGCGTTTTCTCTCGCTCGGCGTCGGCAAATCCGTCGTCATCGACCTGCCGCGCGAGGTCAAGGACGTGCTGGTGGCCGATCCCAAGATCGCCAATGCGGTGATCCGCTCGGCCCAGCGCGCCTACATCATCGGCGGCACGGTCGGCCAGACCAACGTCGTGTTCTTCACCGCCGACGGCCAGCAGGTCGCCGCCTATGACATCGCGGTGAAGCGCGACCTCAACGGCATGCGTACGGCGCTGCGCCAGTCGCTGCCGGGCGTGCAGATCGAAGGTGTCGGCGACAGCGTGATGCTGACCGGCTCGGTCTCGAGCCCGGTCGAGGCCCAGCAGGCCGGCGACGTCGCTGCAAAGCTGGTCGGCGGCTCCGACAAGGTGGTCAACAACATCGTCGTGCGCGGCCGCGACCAGGTCATGCTCAAGGTCGTCGTCGGCGAAGTGCGCCGCGACATCGTCAAGCAGCTCGGCGTCGATCTCAGTGCCAGCCTGAATGCCGGCACCGCGGTGGTGAACTTCAACAATTCGAACCCGTTCACGATGTCCGGCGGCCCGCTCGTCGGCACCAACGGGCTCGGCGTCGCCGGCCTTGCCAAGGGCATTGCCACGGTCAGCGCCACGATGCGCGCGATGGAAAGCGCCGGCGTGATGCGCACGCTGGCCGAGCCGAGCCTGACCGCGATCTCGGGCGAATCCGCGACCTTCATCGCGGGCGGCGAATTCCCGATCCCGTCGGGCTACGCCTGCGATCCCGTCACCCATGTCTGTACCACCCAGATCACCTACAAGAAGTTCGGCATCTCCCTGAACTTCACGCCGGTCGTGCTCAGCGAAGGCCGCATCAGCCTGCGCGTGATGACCGAGGTCTCCGAGCTGTCGAACCAGCAGGCGATCACCGTGACGCAGGCGGTGTCGTCGAACACCACCAACTCGATCACCATTCCCTCGATCCAGACCCGCCGCGCCGAAACCACCCTGGAAATTCCCTCGGGCGGCTCGATGGCGATGGCCGGCCTGATCCAGCAGCACACCAAGCAGGCGATCAACGGCCTGCCCGGCGTCGACCAGGTGCCGATCCTCGGCGCGCTGTTCCGCAGCCAGGACTACGTCAACAACGAGACCGAACTGATGGTGATCGTGACGCCCTATGTGGTGCGCGCGGTCGCCCAGAAGGAATTGTCGCGGCCCGACGACGGCTTCGCGCCGGCCTCGGATGCGCAGACGGCGCTGCTTGGCCGCATGAACCGCCTCTATGGCATCGCCCGCCGCGTCGATCCGATCGACGGCGTCCGCGGCGATTTCGGCTTCATCATCGACTGAGACGACCGGCTTGGGGAACGGGGCAAGAGGGGATCAAGCGATGACGAAGATGACAGCCGATCGACGTCGCGGCCTTGGCATCGCACTGGCGCTGACGGGACTCTCCGTCATGCTCGGCGCCTGCAACACCACCGGCGAGATCGTCACCCAGACGGTGCCGACCGACTATCGCCAGCGTCACCCGATCGCGGTGCAGGAAGCCAAGAAGTCGATCGTGATCTTCGTCGGCAAATCGCGGGGCGGCCTCTCCGACGCGCAGCACACCGACGTCGCTGGCATCGCGCGCGAGTGGGTGCGCGAAGGCACCGGGTCCGTGGTCGTGGACGTGCCGGTCGACGCTTCGAATGCGCGCGCCGCGGCGGCGACCTATCAGGAAATCCGTTCCGTGCTGGCGTCCGGCGGCGTGCCCTCGCGCGCCATCGTCAGGCATCCCTACCGGCCCGAGGATCCCGGCCTGCTGCCGACCATCCGCCTCAGCTATTCCCGCATCGCCGCGGTCGCGGGCCCCTGCGGTCTGTGGCCGGAGGACGTCGGCCCGAGCATCCTCGATCCCGGCTACAACGAGAACCGGCCTTACTTCAACCTCGGCTGCGCCAGCCAGCGTAACCTCGCGGCGATGATCGACAATCCCGCCGACCTCGAGCAGCCGCGGGCCGAAACCCCCGTCTATACCGCACGGCGCGACATCGCTTTCGATCGCTATCGCAAGGGCTCGCCGGTCGGCACCCCCAGTCCCGACGCCGAGAAGGCCAAACTCAGCGAAACAGGCAAATGACAGGCTTCAACGACGAAGAGGCGGACGACCCGCAGCACCCCGAGGAACACATCGCGCCGGTTCCTCGCATCTCCGTGCAGGCGTTTTGCGAGACCGACCAGACACTCAAGGCGGTGACCGCGGCCGGCGAGGATCGCCGCCTCGCCAAGGCGCATCTCACCGCCAGGGAAGGCGGCCTCGCGGCGGCGATCGAGGTCTATGAGTCGATGCCGACGCCGAACGTGATCGTGATCGAATCCGACGGCACGCGCGA
Source organism: Bradyrhizobium sp. KB893862 SZCCT0404 (assembly GCF_018130885.1). Lineage (NCBI taxonomy): Bacteria > Pseudomonadati > Pseudomonadota > Alphaproteobacteria > Hyphomicrobiales > Nitrobacteraceae > Bradyrhizobium > Bradyrhizobium sp. KB893862 SZCCT0404. Next base: position 295,373 of record NZ_JAFCLT010000005.1, on the reverse strand, counting down.
CATCCTCGAAGGTCTCGACGATCTCGCCGGCGTCTGCGATCCCGGCACCCGCGTGGTCGTGATCGGCAGCCCCAGCGACACCGCGCCTTATCGCGAGCTCGTGCGCCGCGGCGTCAACGATTATGTGGTGGGTCCGGTCGAGACGCTCGACGTGGTCCGCTCGATCTGCAGCCTGTTCTCGGCCTCCGAAGCCATCATCACCGGCCGCGTCATCGCGGTGGTCGGCGCCAAGGGCGGCGTCGGCGCCTCCACCGTCGCGCACAACGTGGCCTGGACCATCGCGCGCGACCTTTCGCTCGATTCCGTCGTGATCGATCTCGACCTCGCCTTCGGCACTGCGAGCCTCGACTACAATCAGGACCCGGTGCAGGGCATCGCCAATGCCGTGCTGTCGCAGGAGCGTCCCGATACCGCGCTGATGGAACGCCTGCTCGCCAAATGCAGCGAGCGCCTCAGCCTGCTCGCCGCGCCCGCCACGCTCGACCGCGTCTACGATTTCGGTGCCGAGGCGTTCGATGCAGTGTTCGACACGCTGCGCATGACCACGCCCTGCATCGTGCTCGACGTTCCCCATCAATGGTCGGGCTGGACGCGGCGCGCGCTGGTCAATGCCGACGACATCGTCATCGTGGCCGAGCCTGACCTCGCGAACCTGCGCAACACCAGGAACATGCTGAGCGTGCTGAAGGCGGCGCGGCCGAACGACCGGCCGCCGCTGTACTGCATCAACCAGGTCGGCATGCACAAGCGCGCCGAGATCGAGGTCAAGGCGTTCGCCAAGACCATGGAGAGCCAGCCGATCGCGGTGATCCCGTTCGATTCGAAGCTGTTCTCGACCGCGGCCAATAACGGCCAGATGATCGCGGAGGTCGCCAAGAACCACCGCACCACCGAGCTGTTCCAGAACATGGCGAACCGCCTCGCCGGCCGCGGCGAGGTGAAGAAGCCGAAGCGCTCGCTGCTCGGGCCGCTGCTGAAGAAGCTGAAGGGCCGGTCGGGTCGCGGACCCGCCCCGCATCGCAAGGCGTCCTAGAGATCGGGAATCGCTGGGATCGGAAGAGGGCGGGCTATTTGTCCGCCCTTTGCTGTTTCTTGGCCAGCACCTGCCGCAGCGCCGTGACCTTGGCCGCGGCCTGGTCCGGCGGCAGATCGGCCTTCACGAGGATTTCGGCCTCGGCCTCGCGGCCCTGCAATCCCAGCACGAGCGCGAGATTGGCGCGGACCCGCACATCGTTCTGATTGCGCTGATAGGCGCGGCCGAGCACCTGTTCGGCCTTCGAGAGATTGTTTTGCAGCATGTAGGACAGGCCGAGGTTGGACAGAACCTGCGGCTCGTCAGGCACGATCTTCAGCGCGCTTGCGTAGTATTGCTGCGCTTCCTCGTTGCGGCCGAGCTGGTCGAGCGCGGCGCCCTGCGCCGACAGGATCCGCCAGTCGGGATCCTCGGGCGAATGCGCGCGGCCGAGCACATCGAAAGCCTGCTGGAAATTGCCGTTGTCGGCGAGCGCGCGGCCATAGCCGGCGAGCAATGCCTTGTTGCTGGGATGGGCGAGCACGGCCTGCTCGAGCACCGCGACGGCCTGGGCGCGCTGGCCGCTGGCGCGCAGCGCCTTGCCGTACTCGATCGCGATGGCGGGATCGCTGGGCTTGGCGCGGTAGCGCTCGCGCAGCGCGTCCATATCCGGCCTCGCCTCGGCTCTGGCCTCGGACTTGGCGTCGGCCTTGCCGGCTGTTTCCGTCTTGCCGCCGAGCGCGCCGGTGACGTCCTCGATGCCAGTCGTCTGACAACCGCCGAGGGCAACCACGATGAGGGCGGGAAGCAGCAATCTCGCCGGGGGGGAGGCGAGAGACGAACGCTTGGACATACTCTGATCACTCGGCAACTGATCAGAGATGCTTGCCGATTAACGCTAAAGTCCCGTTAAGGACGCGCGCCCGTGGCGGGGTCAGTCGACGAATTCGGCGCCGAATTCGCAGCCGATGCGCCAGCGCAGGCGGCATTGGCGGGAATAGTCCGGCGCGAAGATGATGGTGAATTGCGGCGGCACTTCCAGAAATTCCGCCACCACTTTCACGCCCCCGTCCGAGATATCCGTGATCGTGCAATCCCGCGGCAGCGAGCCCGCGCCAAAATGGATCTTGGCGAGCCGGCTGCACACCCGACGTTCGCTTCTCCGGCGATTTGCAAGCATTTGAACTCTTCACCCGTTAGACCACGGCCCATCCCGCACCCCTAGGAGTAGCGGACATTTGTTGGGATGTGCTGAGGACAGAAGCTTGCATTCGAGACGTAGTGTCTGCGTCCCGTTGACGATCGGTTAGGGCTCACGTCCCAGTCTGTTCCCGTAATGTTCTTGCGGAACGGCGAGTCTCCTGCTACCCTTGATTGTGCAAACGGGCAGGCTGGTTCGGCATGGTTCAACGGGTATCCACCGTCGCCTTTGAGGGGATCGAGGCCCGCGCGGTCGACGTGCAGGTGCAGGTCGCGCCCGGCCTGCCGGCCTTCGCCATCGTCGGCCTGCCCGACAAGGCGGTGTCGGAGGCGCGCGAGCGGGTGCGCTCGGCGCTGATCGCCTCGGGGCTGGCGCTGCCGGCGCGGCGGATCATCGTCAACCTGGCGCCCGCGGATCTGCCCAAGGAAGGCAGCCATTACGACCTGCCGATCGCGCTCGGCCTGATGGCGGCGATCGGCGCGATCCCGCCGGACGCACTGACCGGCTTCACGGTGCTCGGCGAGCTCGGGCTCGACGGCTCGATCGCGCCGGTCGCCGGTGTCCTCCCCGCCGCGATCGGCGCCAATGTGCGCGAGGAAGGGTTGATCTGCCCGGCGGCCTGCGGGTCGGAAGCCGCGTGGGCGAGCCCCGACATCCAGATCATCGCCGCGCAATCGCTGATCCAGATCGCCAACCACTTCAAGGGCACGCAGGTGCTGTCGCGGCCCTCGCCGAAAGTGCACGAGGCCGCCGCCTCGAAACTCGACCTGCGCGACATCAAGGGCCAGGAGAGCGCCAAGCGCGCGCTGGAGATCGCGGCCGCGGGCGGACATCACCTCCTGATGATCGGCGCGCCCGGCGCCGGCAAGTCGATGCTGGCCGCGCGCCTGCCCTCCATTCTGCCGCCGCTGTCGCCGGGCGAGCTGCTCGAGGTCTCGATGATCGCCTCCGTCGCCGGCGAGATCGAAGGCGGCGCGCTGACATCGCAGCGGCCGTTCCGCTCGCCGCATCATTCCGCCAGCATGGCCGCGCTCACCGGCGGCGGCATCCGCGCCAAGCCCGGCGAGATCTCGCTGGCGCATCAGGGCGTGCTGTTCCTCGACGAGCTGCCCGAGTTCGATCCGCGCGTGCTGGATTCGCTGCGCCAGCCGCTGGAGAACGGCGAGGTCTCGGTCTCGCGCGCCAATCATCGCGTCACCTACCCTGCCCGCTTCATGCTGGTCGCGGCGATGAATCCGTGCCGCTGCGGCAACGCCTTCGAGCCCGGCTATGCCTGCAAGCGCGGTCGCATCGATCGCTGCACCTCCGATTACCAGTCGCGCATCTCCGGCCCGCTGATGGACCGTATCGATCTGCGCATCGAGGTCCCCGCCGTGACCGCGGCCGATCTGATCCTGCCGCCGCCGGCCGAAGGTTCGGCCGAAGTCGCCGCGCGCGTGGCGGCTGCGCGCGACATCCAGCTCGCGCGCTATGCGGATGCCGGCCTGCCGCATGTCCGCACCAATGCCGAGGCACCTGCCTCCGTGCTGGAGGAGATCGCAAAGCCCGACGCGCAGGGTCAAAAACTGCTGCGCGACGCCGCCGAGACCATGCGGCTGTCGGCGCGCGGCTATCACCGCGTGCTGCGGGTGGCGCGCACGCTGGCCGATCTCGACAATGCCGACAGGATCGGCCGGCTGCATCTCGCCGAAGCGCTGTCCTACCGCGCACTCGCGGAGGATGTGCGGCAGCTGGCCTGATCATTCCGCGCATCAACCCGGCGGTAACGAGTTTCCTTTACCCTCTGCAAACCATAAGGCCCACCGAGTTTCTGGAGTCGTTCACTCGGGCCTGGCGAGTAGAGTGTCATGTTGCGTTTCAAGATCCTGGCCTCCGTTGTTCCCCTGCTGGCGGCAGCCGCGTTTGCCCGCGGCGAGATCGGATCGGTCTCGCACCCCTGCATCGCCCTCGGTGAAACCTCCGTCGAGCTGACATCCCTGTTCTGGACCGCCGGCGTCCATGTCGCCTTCACCGACGATCCGTCGCGCGCCACCGTCAAGGTCCAGATCACCGAGGATGCAGACGCCGCGGACTTCGCGGTGGTGGACGACGGCCTCGGTTCCGAAACCGATTCCTGCCAGGCCAGTCCGGCAAACCGCCTCGTCACCATCGCGGCGCAGCCGGTCGACGGCGGCCCGGTGATCTATCTCTCGACCGACGGCCCCGCCGATTACCGCATCTATGTGCGCTCGAAGACGTTCTCGCAGCGCGAGGCGGCGGCGCTGATCGTCGGCGCGCACGACGGCCGCCGCCCCTTCCAGGCCGCCTCGCTCTGAGGGCGTTAACACCTCGCTAACCCTGTTTGGAGGCGGCCGCAAAGCCTCAAGCTGTTCGCAAGGTCGGCGCGACATCGTCGCACGCAGCGGCGGTGGGGTTTCGGACAAGAGTCGGGGTGGCGATGGGTCGGACGTTCCGGATCAAGGTGCGCATGCGCCGCTTCAGGCGGCGGCATCCCAGGATCGCCTTCGCGATCCGCTCCTTCATGATCTTCTCGGCGACGTTCGGCGGCGCCTATGGCTTTGTCTCCGGCAGCCGCTCCGAGAATTCCGGCTACGACCCCAATGCATTCGCGATCGGCGCGAGCTTCCTGTTCGCCTTCGCCTGTCTTGGCCTTGCCACGCTCAGCATGCGGCTGCGCTTCGTCAACAAGCGGATGCGCACGCTGGCCGCCCACAACGAGGCGCTGATCGACCGCAATTGGGAGCTGAAGGAAGCCGAGGAGCGCGCCCGCAGCCTGTTCGAGCAACAGGGCGACCTGATCGTGCTGCGCGACCATCAGGGCCGCATCACCTTCGCCAACGACGCCTATTGCGCGCTGGCCGGACAGGCGCGCAGTGCGCTGGTCGGCACGCGCTTCGATTTCGACGTGGTGGAGCAGGGCGACAGCGCCCGCGAAAGCAACGGCACCCGCATCCACGACCAGAAGATCACGACGCCGCTCGGTGCGCGCTGGATCGCCTGGCGCGAAGGTTACGTGCGGCTCGATGCCGGGCAGCCGGCCGAGTTGCAGAGCGTCGGGCGCGACGTCACCGACCGCACCGAGACCGAGCGCGCGCTGTCGGAGGCGCGCGACCAGGCCGACGCCGCCAACCGCGCCAAATCCCGCTTCCTCGCGATGGCCTCGCACGAGATTCGCACGCCGTTGAACGGCATAATCGGCATGGGCGGCCTGCTGCTCGACACCCATCTGACGCCGGAGCAGGCGACCTACGCCCGCGCGGTGAAGACCTCGGGCGAAGCGCTGATGGCGCTGATCGAGGAACTGCTCGACTATTCCAAGATCGAGGCCGGCAAGCTCGACCTCGAGCAGCGCCCGTTCGCGCTCTCGACCCTGATCGAGGAAATCACCGAGCTGCTGGCGCCGCGCGCGCAGGCCAAGCAGCTCGAGATCGCCGCCTATGTCGACGAGCGCCTGCCGCTCGAGATCGTCGGCGATGCCGCGCGGCTGCGCCAGGTGCTGCTCAACCTCGCCGGCAACGCCATCAAGTTCACCGCTCACGGCGGCGTGGCGCTGATCGTCGAGCCCGGCATCTGGCCGAACGAGATCAGCTTCCTGGTCCGCGACACCGGCATCGGCATCGCGCCCGAGGCGCAGCAGCGCATCTTCCGCGAATTCGAGCAGGCCGACGAACGCGTCGCCCGCACCTATGGCGGCACCGGACTTGGCCTTGCCATCAGCGAGCGCATCGTCAAGCGCATGGGCGGCCGCATCACGCTGACGAGCGAGCCGGGCAGGGGCGCGACCTTCGAGGTCGCGGTGCCGCTCGCACCGTCGCAAGGAAACGCGGGACAGACCGCCTTCCCGAGCCCCGACCTCACCGGCAAATCCGTGCTCCTCGTCGCCGAGGGCATCGAGGCCTCGCTGATCGCCCGGCGCCTGGAGCGCTGGGGCGGACAGACCTGCCTCGTGAGCGACGCCACGGCCGCGGAAGCGCTGCTGCCCGAACGCTCATGGCACGCGGTGCTGGTCGATCGCACCATCGGTTCGGCCATCGCCGACCGGCTGGGTGAAGCGGCGCGCGCGCATGCGCCGCAACGGCTGGTGCTGCTGACGTCGAGCTCGCGCCACGAGAAGATTTCGCCCGCCTTCACCGGCTTCCTGGTCAAGCCGCTGCGCGCGGCCTCGCTCGCCGCACGCCTCGCGCTGACGCCGGAGGTTGCCTCGCCCGACCTCGCGCCGGAGCCGCCGGCCGAGTCCGCCAGCGCGGCGCCGGCGAAAGGGCTCTCCATCCTCGTCGCCGAGGACAACGAGATCAACGCACTGTTGATGCGCTCGCTGCTGACCAAGCTCGGCCACCGCGTCGTCATCGCCGTCCACGGCGAGGCCGCGCTGGAATCCTGGCTCGCAGCCAGCTCGGCCGGCACGCCCTATGATCTCGTGCTGATGGACATCCAAATGCCGCAGCTCGACGGCATCGAAACGACAAAGCGCATCCGCGCGCATGAAGCCGCCACCGGCGGCCGGCACACGCCGATCCTGGCGCTCACGGCCAACACGCTGGTGGAGGATCGCTATGCGTGCTTCGAGGCCGGCATGAACGGGTTTCTGATCAAGCCGCTGGACCGCGAGAAGCTCGACGAGGCGCTGGCGGGACTGGCGGCGTCACGGCATCTGGCGGTGTAGCCGGGGCTCCCACCGCGTCATTGCGAGCGCAGCGAAGCAATCCAGAGTCTTTCCGCAGGGGCATTCTGGATTGCTTCGCTGCGCTCGCAACGACGTTGTGGGCACATGCACGGCCGCAACATAGAATGTCGTAGGGTGGGCAAAGCGAAGCGTGCCCACGCATCTTTTGATGAAACGCGCAGAACGTGGGCACGGCGCTTTGCGCCTTTGCCCACCCTACGGCACCCGACCCACAACTTCACGATAACCTGATCCCGACCGGCAATCGACAATTGAAATCGGCTGCACGGCGCGCCACCATCCTGCGGGGCATTGCATAGCGGATATTGCGCATGAGTATGCTTTTGCGCCTCGCGATCATTGTCCTTCTCGCCGGCCTCTCACGGGGCGCCGCGGCCGATACGCCGGAGCTCATCTCATCGCTGAAGCAAGGCGGCTACGTGCTGGTGTTCCGGCACACCGCCACCGACGACAGTCAAAAGGATGTCTACCCCTTCAGATTCGACGACATGAGCGCCCAGCGTCAGCTCAGTGACAAGGGCAGGGACATGGCCCGCCAGATCGGGGCGGCGGTCAAGGCGCTCGCGATCCCGATCGGCGAGGTCTACACCAGCCGGCTGAACCGCGCGATCGAGACCGGCAGGCTGCTCTCCGGCCGCGAGGTCAGGCCGCTCGATGCGCTGACGGACAGCAGCAATGCCAGTGCATCGGGAATGGCAAACCCGGCCGGCGCAAATGCAAAGGCCGGACAGGCCATGCGTCAGCTCGTCGATGCATCTGTGCAGGCAGGCACCAACACGGTCCTGGTCACCCACAAGACCAACATCACTGACGCCTTTGGCAAGGACGCGGGCGACGTGCAGGAAGGCGAGGCCTTTGTCTACAAGGCCAACAGCACCGGGCCCGCCACCTTCGTGGGGCGCATCAAGCCTGCGGATTGGCTGGCCAGCGCCGGCAGGTGACAGACCGCATCGAACCCGGGCATTGGCGCGACGTGACGGCGTGACTTGCCGCCGCGCCACTGTCCTGTGCTACCAACGTCCGGCGAGCAGCGACTGAAAGGCCGGCGACACGTGAGAACATCGGAAGACCGCTCATTCCTCGTCTTGCTTGCGGCAATCTCCGTCGCGTTCGGCTGGCTGCTTTGGCCGTTCTCCGGCGCATTGCTGTGGGCCATGCTGCTGGCGATCATATTCGCGCCACTCCATCGACGGTGCCTGGAAACGTTTCCGGAATGGCGTAACCTCGCAGCACTCTCCATCGTCCTCGTCGTCGTCGTCATGGTCCTGATTCCCGTGGCCGTCATCATCGCCTCGCTCGTCGATCAGGGAGGAGAGCTGTACCAGCGCGTTCAGACCGGGGAGATCAGTATCGCTCACCCCCTGCAGCAACTGAAATCCGCGCTGCCTGACTGGGCGACTTCCATCTCAGACCGCCTGGCCGGCATCGATCTTTCTGCCCTGAAGGAGCGCCTCTCGGGTCTGGTTGTCCCGGCCGGCCAGCAGCTGGCCGGGCATGCGCTCAACATCGGTCAGTTGACCGTGGAGTTCGCCGCAAGCCTGCTCGTGATGCTGTACCTGCTGTTCTTTTTCCTGCGCGACGGCGACGAGCTGAACGCACGCATCCGCGCCGCGCTGCCGCTGCGGGCGAGCCACACCGCCGAGCTCCTGAATGCGTTCACCCTCTCGGTTCGCGGGACGATCAAGGGGATCATCCTGGTTGCACTGATCCAGGGAGCGCTTGGCGGGCTGATCTTCTGGCTGCTGGGCCTGACTGCGCCGCTGCTGGCCGGCGCAATCATGGCGCTGCTCTCGCTTCTGCCCGTGCTCGGCTCCGCCCTGGTCTGGGTGCCGGTCGGCCTCTATTTGCTCGTGGCAGGCGCAGTCACGAAGGGAATCATCCTGCTCGCTTTCGGCACCTTCGTGATCGGTCTTGCCGACAACTTTCTGCGCCCTGTCCTGGTCGGCCAGTCGATCCGGATGCCAAGCTATGTCGTGCTGCTCGCCACCCTGGGCGGGCTTGCGACGTTCGGCGCGAACGGATTCGTCATTGGCCCGCTCGTCGCCGCCATGTTTCTGGCAGCGTGGCACATCTTCGTTAGCGCGAAAGAGCGGAATTGACCCGTCGCGCGGGGTGACGGGCCCCCTGGAGCGCTCGCGCTTACAGCCGCCTGAGCGCCACGCTCTCCACCACGTGATCAGCGCCCTTCTTCAGGATCAGCGTCGCGCGGGGGCGGGTGGGCAGGATGTTGTCCTCGAGATTGGCGAGGTTGGTGCGTTCCCAGATCGCGGTCGCGGTCGCAGTCGCTTCCTCGTCCGAGAGCAGCGCATAGCGGTTGAAGTAGGACTTCGGATTGGTGAACGCGGTGTCGCGCAGCGCCAGGAAGCGCTTGATGTACCAACGCCGCAGCGCCGCCTCGTCGGCATCGATATAGACCGAGAAGTCGAAGAAGTCGGAGACGACGGGCACCGCCTTGCCGTCACGCGGCAGCTTGCCGGTCTGCAGGACGTTGACGCCCTCGACGATCAAAATGTCGGGCTGGTCGACCTCGGCCCACTGACCCGGCACGATGTCGTAGGTCAGATGCGAATAAACGGGCGCGCGGACGTGTCGGCGTCCCGACTTGATGTCGGACAGGAAGCTCAGCAGCAGCGGCAGGTCGTAGCTTTCGGGAAAGCCCTTCTTCTGCATGATGCCCTGCCGGTCGAGCACCGCGTTGGGATAAAGGAATCCGTCGGTGGTGATCAGCTCGACCTTCGGGCGGGGCGACCAGCGCGCCAAGAGCGCCTGCAGCACGCGGGCCGTGGTGGACTTTCCGACCGCGACCGAACCGGCGACACCGATGATGTAGGGCACCTTGCGGTCGCGGATGTTGAGGAACTGCCGCTCCGAATAATACAGCCGCTGCATCGCATCGACATAGATCGAGAGCAGGCGCGACAGCGGAAGATAGATGTCCTCGACCTCCTGCAAGTCGAGGCGGTCGTGCAGCGAACGCAGCCGGTCGAACTCGCCCGGCTCCAGCGTCATCGGCGTGTCGTCGCGCAGACGCGACCACTCCTCGCGCGTATAGATGCGGTACGGATTATACTGCTGCTCGGGTGCGCGGACATCCATGACGCGACTCTCCACCTCGGCTAGCTGCCGCTCTTGCGCGACGCTTTCTCTTCCAACCCAGACATGTTCGTCCGCTTGTCCAGCGCGGCTTCGACCTCTTCCAGCTTTACGCCGCGGGCCTTGAGCAGGACAAGGAAATGATAGAGCAGGTCGGCACTTTCGGCGATCAGATGCGCGCGATCGTTTTCGACTGCTGCGATTACGGTTTCGACTGCTTCCTCACCGAACTTCTTGGCGCAATGCTCGGCGCCCTTGTCGAGGAGCTTGCGGGTATAGGAGGCCTCGCCACCGGACGCCGCGCGGGCGTCAATGGTCTCGGCCAGGTCGTGGATCGTGAAACGCGGCATAGGGAGCACTCAAAACACGTCCGGCTGAACGAGCCGGTCCCACCGGCCTGTGTAGCATTTTTATGAAGCGGAGTCGTCAGGCATCCAGGCGCATGGGCAGCCCGCGCCGGGACATGTGCTCCTTGGCTTCGCGGATGGTGAATTCCCCGAAGTGGAAGATCGAGGCGGCCAGCACGGCCGTGGCGTGGCCGTCGCGGATACCGTCGACGAGGTGGTCGAGGTTGCCGACGCCGCCCGAGGCGATCACCGGAACGGGAACGCTGTCGGCGATCGCCCGGGTCAGCGGGATGTCGAAGCCCTGGCGGGTGCCGTCGCGGTCCATCGAGGTGAGCAGGATTTCTCCGGCGCCGAGCGAGACCACTTCCTGGGCGTATTCGATGGCGTCGATGCCGGTGGAGTTGCGGCCGCCATGGGTGAATATCTCCCAGCGCTCGCCACCGCCCGCGCGCTTGACCCGCTTGGCGTCGATCGCGACCACGACGCACTGCTCGCCGAATTTTTCGGCGGCTTCCTTGACGAACTCGCGCCGCGACACCGCGGCGCTGTTGATCGAGACCTTGTCGGCCCCGGCACGCAGCAGCGTCTTGATGTCGTCCACCTTGCGCACACCGCCGCCGACGGTGACGGGCATGAAGCAGGCCTCCGCCGTGCGCCGGACCACGTCGAGCATGATGCCGCGGTTCTCGTGGGTCGCGGTGATGTCGAGGAAGGTGAGCTCGTCGGCGCCGGCGGCGTCGTAGGCGATCGCAGCTTCGACGGGATCGCCGGCATCCCTGAGATCGACGAAGTTGACGCCCTTGACGACCCGGCCGTCCTTGACGTCGAGGCAGGGGATCACGCGCACCTTGAACATGTGTCAGCTCCCGGGCGCGCGCGCGTTGCGGATCAGGGTGAGGGCGGCGGCGGGATCGAGCCGGCCGTCGTAAAGCGCGCGGCCGGCGATGGCGCCGGCGAGCTTTTTCGCGCGCGGGGTCAGCATCGCCTTGACGTCCTCGATCGAGGCGAGGCCGCCGGAGGCGATCACCGGGATCGAGATGGCCTCCGCCAGCGCAATGGTCGCATCGAGGTTCAGCCCCTTGAGCAGGCCGTCGCGCGCAATGTCGGTGAAGATGATGGCGGCAACGCCGGCATCCTCGAAGCGCTTTGCGATCTCGAGCACCGTCACCTGCGAGGTCTCGGCCCAGCCTTCGACCGCGACCTTGCCGTCGCGCGCGTCGAGACCCACGGCCACGCGGCCGGGGAATTTCTTCGCGGCAGACTTCACCAGTTCAGGATCGCGCACCGCGGCGGTGCCGATGATGACGCGGGTGATGCCCTTGTCGAGCCAGGCTTCGACAGTCTTGAGATCGCGAATGCCGCCGCCGAGCTGCACCGGGATCTTGATCGTCTTCAGCATCGCCTCGACGGCCTCGGCATTGACAGGCTTGCCGGCGAAGGCACCGTCGAGATCGACGACGTGGAGATACTCAAAGCCCTGCTCGACGAAGCTCTGCGCTTGCGCCGCTGGATTGAGGTTGAACACGGTCGCGCGCGCCATGTCGCCTTGCTCGAGGCGCACGCACTGGCCGTTCTTGAGGTCGATCGCAGGAAAGAGAATCACGGTTTCCATCGCAGGAAGTTCGAGATCAGGGCCAAACCGAAACGCTGGCTCTTCTCGGGGTGGAATTGAGTGCCGATTGCAGTGTCCTTCGCGACGATCGCGGTGACAGGCCCGCCGTAGTCGGCACGCGCAAGCACGTCCGCCTCGCTGGCGGGATTGAGGTGGTAGGAGTGCACGAAATAGGCGTGCTGGCCCTTGGGACCGAGCGGCAGCCTGTTCAGAACCGGATGCTCGCGCAGCACTTCGAGCGTATTCCAGCCCATGTGCGGGATCTTCAGGCTTTCGTCGCGCGGCGTGATCTTCTCGACGTCGCCGCCGATCCAGTTCAGGCCCTCGGTGATGACGTGCTCCTTGCCGCGGCTTGCCATCAATTGCATGCCGACGCAGATGCCGAAGAACGGCCGCGCCTTGACGCGCACCGCTTCGGTGATCGCCTCGACCATGCCGTTGACGGAATCGAGCCCGCGCCGGCAATCGGCGAAGGCGCCGACGCCCGGCAGCACCAGGCGGTCGGCCTCATAGGCCTGGTCCGGATCGCTGGTGACGAAGACCTTTTGCGGGCTCTCCAGGCTGCGCGCGGCGCGCTCGAAGGCTTTCGCGGCGGAATGCAGATTCCCGGAACCGTAATCGATGATGGCGACGCTCATCTTGACCCTCCCGGTTCTGGAAACAACCCAATGATGCCGCCGGCCGGAATCGGCGGCGGGTTCGAAAACTGCTGGCCCGGCGTGCCGCGGGTCGGCGGCGGACCGCCGCGGTCGACGGCCCATTGATCGTTGACGATACCGTGCTGCTTCTGGCTCCAGCGCTCGAAGAAGCGGCGCTCGGCGGTGTCATGGTCGTCTGCGACGACGATATCGAGCTGCCGCCACTTGCCGCGCGACAGCGTCCAGCGCCGCAGGCTGGAGGCCTCGAGGCCCATCAGCAGCGCGATGACGATATCGGCGAAGAAGATCGAGCTGCGGCCGATGCCGAGGCTGGAGAGGCCGGCATAGAAGGCGGCCATGAAGATCAGCCAGCCGATCAGCACGAGCCACAGCCGGTTCCACAACAGCCAGAACGGGCCGAAGATCATCGCCCAGAAATGGAAGCCGTCGCGCACGAAGACGAATTTGTCGGTCGCGCGCAGATCGGCGCCGCCAGGGAAGGGAGCATGAACTGTGTAGACAGGCATGGTGATGCCCCGCTCTCTAAATTCAGTGATGCCGCCGGCAGCGTATGCCGCAAGACGAAGATGTCAGCCGCCGAGCGAGCCCTTGGTAGACGGGATTTCGCCCGCCGCCTTCGGATCGATCGCAACGGCGGTGCGCAGCGCCCGCGCCAGACCCTTGAAGCAGGACTCGGCGATATGATGGCTGTTATCGCCATATAGGGTCTCGACGTGCAGAGTCACGCCGGCGTTGATGGCGAAGGCCTGGAACCACTCGCGCACCAGCTCGGTGTCGAACTCACCGATCTTGTCGCGAGGGAAGTCGGCCTTGAACACCAGGAACGGGCGGCCCGAAATGTCGATGACCACGCGCGACAGCGTCTCGTCCATGGGCATGTGCACGCCGGCATAGCGGGTGATGCCCGCCATGTTGCCGAGCGCCTGCTTGACCGCCTGGCCGAGCGCGATGCCGGTGTCTTCGGTGGTATGGTGATAGTCAATGTGCAGGTCGCCCACCGCCTTGACCGTCAGGTCGATGCGGGAATGGCGGGCGAGGAGATCGAGCATATGGTCGAAAAAGCCGATGCCGGTCGCAATATTGGCCACGCCGGTGCCATCGAGGTTCACGGAGACCTCGATGTCGGTTTCCTTGGTCTTGCGCTTGATCGTCGCGGTGCGCATTGAAAGCTGGCTTTCACCTTCGTTTGAGCCTGACCCTCTCGGAAAACCGGTACCCACTTTTCCGGGTCGTGCTCGGAGCCGAAAACGCCAGTCTATTAACAGCCAAATGACACCTTCGCTACTGCGGGAACGGCTGGCGGGGCCTCTACTTCTGCCTATGGTGAGCGAAATTCGGCCCGGAACGGCCCGTTGTGCGCCCGTCTCCGACCGCCTAAATCAGGCCGGACAACGAGGTATTTCATGCAGGATTCCCAGAACAGCTCCCCCGGCTGGCACGGCACCACGATTTTGACGGTCCGCAAGGACGGCAGGGTGGTGGTCGGCGGCGACGGCCAGGTCTCGATCGGCCAGACCGTGATCAAGTCCAACGCCAAGAAGGTCCGCAGGCTCGGCAAGGGCGACGTGATCGGCGGCTTCGCCGGCGCCACGGCCGACGCCTTCACCCTGTTCGAGCGGCTGGAGAGCAAGCTCGAGCAGTATCCGGGGCAGCTGACCCGGGCCGCCGTGGAGCTCGCCAAGGACTGGCGCACCGACCGTTACCTGCGGCGGCTGGAGGCCATGATGATCGTGGCCGACAAGGACGTCTCGCTGGTCCTGACCGGCACCGGCGACGTGCTCGAGCCCGAGGCCGGCGTCATGGCGATCGGCTCCGGCGGCAATTACGCGCTGGCGGCCGCCCGGGCCCTGCTCGACACCGACAAGGACGCCGAGACCATCGTCCGCCGCTCCCTCGACATCGCCGCCGACATCTGCGTCTACACCAACCGCAACCTGACCATCGAGAGCCTGGCGACCGGGTAGGCCGGAGGGTCCTTTGTCCCAAGGACTAGCCCCGCGCTCGGTGCAACCTATCCCGCAGGCGGGAAAGGGGCGCAGCACCGCTATGGCCGCTAGATGACCGCCATCTACACCTTCCGCGCGATGACCCCGGCCGATATGCCGCTGATCAGGCAGTGGCTGGATGCGCCTCATGTCGCCGAATGGTGGCATGATCCGGAGACGCTCGAGTTCGTCGGAGGCGACCTCGATCATCCTGATCTGTCGCAGTTCATCGTCAGCCTGGACGGCCGGCCCTTCGCCTACCTCCAGTGCTACCGGCTCGGCGAATGGCACGTCGGCTTCGGGCCGCAGCCGGAAGGAACGCGCGGCCTCGACCAGTTCATCGGCGAGGCCGAAATGCTCGGATGCGGCCACGGCTCGGCCTTCATCCGTGCCTTCATCGACCAGCTGTTTGCGCGTGGCGTGCCGCGTATCGTGATCGATCCGAGCCCTGCCAATGGCCGCGCCATTCGTGCCTATGAGAAAGCTGGATTTATCCCGCAGCATGTTATCGTCACGCCCGACGGTCCCGCCCTCCTGATGATCCGAGACGCATGACACTCGCTGCGACCTCCACCGCCAAGACCGCGTTTCCGCCGCTCGGCTGGGCCGGCATCGCGCTATCGTTGCTGGTGCTGCAGGCCGCGATCCTGTTCGCGATGGGGCGCGTGCCGATCTGCACCTGCGGCTATGTCAAGCTCTGGCACGGCGTGGTGAACAGCTCGGAGAATTCGCAGCACATCGCCGACTGGTACACCTTCTCGCACATCCTGCACGGCTTCCTGTTCTACGGCCTGACCTGGCTGCTGTTCGCGCGGCTGCCGTTCCTGCCTCTCTCCTGGCCGGCGCGGCTGATCATCGCCATGCTGATCGAGGGCGCCTGGGAGATCGTCGAGAACTCGCCCTTCATCATCGAGCGCTACCGTGCCGGCACGATCTCGCTGGACTATTTCGGCGACAGCATCGTCAACTCGGTTTCTGACAATCTGGCCATGATGCTCGGGTTCCTCGCCGCGCGCGTGCTGCCGGTGTCGGCGACCGTCCTGCTGGGCCTCGCCTTCGAGGTCATGCTGGCGCTCCATATTCGCGACAATCTGACGCTGAATATCCTGATGCTGATCCATCCGATCGAAGCCGTGAAACAATGGCAATCGGGTCCGCCGATCATCTGACGGCCGAAAAAAGCGGCTTGTCCCGGCCCGCTTCTGACCCTAGCTAAGGTCCCATGACAGACTTCTCTCCCCGCGAAATCGTTTCCGAACTCGACCGTTTCATCGTCGGCCAGGGTGACGCCAAGCGCGCCGTCTCGATCGCGCTGCGCAACCGCTGGCGCCGGCAGCAGCTCGAAGGCTCCCTGCGCGAAGAGGTGCTGCCGAAGAACATCCTGATGATCGGGCCGACCGGCGTCGGCAAGACCGAGATCGCGCGGCGGCTGGCCAAGCTCGCGAACGCGCCGTTCCTGAAGGTGGAAGCGACCAAGTTCACCGAGGTCGGCTATGTCGGCCGCGACGTCGAGCAGATCGTCCGCGATCTCGTCGAGGTCGCGATCGCCCAGGTGCGCGAGAAGAAGCGCAAGGACGTGCAGGCGCGGGCGCAGCTCGCCGCCGAGGAGCGCGTGCTCGACGCGCTGGTCGGCGCCAATTCCAGCTCGGCGACGCGGGAATCCTTCCGCAAGAAGCTGCGCGCGGGCGAGCTCAACGACAAGGAAATCGAGATCGAGACGCAATCCTCCGGCGGCGGCATGCCGATGTTCGAGATCCCGGGCATGCCGGGCGCGCAGATGGGCGCGATCTCGATCGGCGACATCTTCGGCAAGCTCGGCGGCCGTCCCAAGACGCGGCGGCTGACGGTGGAAGGCTCGCACGAGATCCTCGTCAACGAGGAGTCCGACAAGCTGCTGGACACCGAGCAGCTCACGCTCGAGGCGATCAGCGCGGTCGAGAACAACGGCATCGTGTTCCTCGACGAGATCGACAAGATCTGCGCGCGCGAAGGCCGTGCCGCCGGCGACGTCTCGCGCGAGGGCGTGCAGCGCGACCTGCTGCCGCTGATCGAGGGCACCACGGTCTCGACCAAGCACGGCGCGGTGAAGACCGACCACATCCTGTTCATCGCCTCCGGCGCCTTCCACGTCGCA
Source organism: Bradyrhizobium sp. KB893862 SZCCT0404 (assembly GCF_018130885.1). Lineage (NCBI taxonomy): Bacteria > Pseudomonadati > Pseudomonadota > Alphaproteobacteria > Hyphomicrobiales > Nitrobacteraceae > Bradyrhizobium > Bradyrhizobium sp. KB893862 SZCCT0404. The sequence goes on along the minus strand of NZ_JAFCLT010000005.1, from coordinate 278,646 downwards.
AAGCCGTCCGACCTGCTGCCGGAATTGCAGGGCCGCCTGCCGATCCGCGTCGAGCTGCAGGCGCTGACCCGCGACGACATGCGCCGCATCCTGACCGAACCCGAGGCGTCGTTGATCAAGCAATATGTCGCCCTGCTGCAGACCGAGGGCGTGGCGCTCGACATCACCGACAGCGCGATCGACGCGCTGGCCGACGTCGCCGTGGCCGTCAATTCCACCGTCGAGAACATCGGCGCGCGGCGGCTCCAGACCGTGATGGAGCGGGTGCTGGACGAGATCTCCTTCACCGCCCCCGACCGCAGCGGCGAGACCATCAGGGTCGACGCCGATTACGTACAGAAGCACGTCGGCGACCTCGCCAAGAATGCGGATCTGAGCCGGTTTATTTTGTAATTTTGGGCTAGTCCGCTATCTATCGGACCGTCGTCCTGGCGAAAGCCAGGACCCATTACCCCTGACGGTCCTTGTTGAAACAAATCCTGCAAAACCCCTGGCGCCTGCTGCTCGCGATCAACGCCGCCGTCATCGCCGGCGTGTTCGTGCACAAGATCCAGCTGCCGCCTTACGTCCCCTACATCCATCTCCTCGTCGACTACCATCTCGGCTTCATCAAGCGCGCGCTGATCGGGGCGATCGTCGCGCTGTTCACCGACAAGGTGCCGGTCTGGCTGGTGTTCGCACTCGGCGGCGCGGCGTGGCTGGTGACAGCGGGGCTGTACGCAAGACTGTTCCAGAAGACGTTCGGCTTCACCGCGAAGACGCTGCCGCTGTTCGTCTTCACCGCGGGCTCGCCGTTCTTCCTCAAGAACTTCATGCACACGCTCGGCCATTTCGACATCTATGGCTGCGCGCTGGCGATCGTCCTGCTCCTGATGCCGGCGGGCTCGTTGCTGTTCGTGGCGACGGCGGCGGTGTTCTCGATCGCGCTCGTGCTGATCCACCACATTCATCTCCTGATGTACGTGCCGACCATCATCACGATCGTCGTGATCCGGCATTACCTCGGCTACGGCTGCCATCGCGGCAATGTCGCATTCGGCGTGGTCGCCCTCGCCGTCGTCGCCGCGCTGTTCTTCGCCGCGCAATTTTTGGGAACGATGCCGATTCCCGAGGCGGACTTCGTCGCCTATCTGAAGACCCGGATGGCAGATCCATCGCGGACAGATCTGCTGCAATTCGCCTACATCTGGTACCAGCCGCTGGCGAAGGAGGTTGCCGACACCTGGGGCCGCCTGCCGCACAACATCCTCGGCGTACCCGTGTTCGCGCTGCTGATCTGGCTGCACACGCCGCTCTGGCGCGTCTTCGCGAACCTGATCGGCGCGCTCAAAAGCGAGACGCACGGCCGCCTTGTCATCGCCGCGCTAGCAGGCGTCAGCCTCGCCTATCTCGTGATGTTCGCGATGGTGTTCGACTATTCGCGCTGGATCTCGAACTGGGCGGTCTGCATGTTTCTGATCCTGCATGCGGTGAGGATGCTGCCGGCCGCACGGGAGACAGCGCTGATTCCGGCGGAAGATCAGAAGACCAACATCTTCGGCCTGGTCGTCACGCTGATCCCGCGCGTCGGGATCGTCCGGCCGTTTTAGGGTTTACGCCTAGCCACACGGACCGCGCGCTCCCTCTCCCGCAAGCGGGAGAGGTTGCACCGAGCTTGCCGCTGCTAAAACCTCGCCCGCCTGATCCGCACATACAGCGCGCCCTCGCCGCCATGGCCGATATGCGCTGTCTCGAAGCCGACCACGAAGGCGCGGAATTCGGGCAGGCTGAGCCATTCCGGCACCTGGCGGCGCAGCACGCCGCTTTCGCCGCCGCTCCGGCCCTTGCCGGTGATGACGAGCACGAAGGTCAGGCCGTCATGATGGGCGCGGTGCAGGAAACCGGTCAGCGCGCGATGGGCGCGCATCTGGGTCATGCCGTGCAAATCGAGCCGCGCCTCGATCTCGCTGCGGCCGCGCGACAGTTTTGTGCGCTCGCGCTTGCCGAGCGGCGCCAGTGGCGGGACCGCCGGCTTTGCGACACGCGGCGCCGCTGCGGCGGCAACGGGCCTCACCGGCTGCGATGGCCGGCTCGCCTGCGCCACGGGCGAAGGCCCGGCGGGCGGGGCGGCATGCGCCTTCGCCACGCGATGCTTCCTGAGCGGCTTGACCTGTTTGGCGACAAGGTCCCACAGCGCGCGCTCCTCCTCGCTCAGCGCGCGGCGGCGCGGCGAGGGGCGAGGCTCCAGCACGGGCGGACGGGACGAGCGTTTCATTGCTGCCGATGGGAACGATTCTTCACTGGCCGGCGCGGCTCGCGCGCGGGCTCGATCGCGGGACGCGGCACCGGTAGCGGGACAGGCCCGGCGGTGGCAACCGTTTCGTTCTTGCCCGGCGCCGCGGCGGCAGCAGGCGTCCCCGCCTTGACCGGGTCGGTTTGCGGAAACAGCTTTGCGATCTTCTCCGAGGGCCTGGGGTCCGGCACCGGCAACTTCGCCGCGCGCATGCTGGGATCGAGGCCTTTCGGCACCAGCATGACAAAGTGCATGGGATGGCGGAGCCGCCCGGAGACGCGGCCGGCTTCCTGCCCGGCACCGAAATAGAGGTCGGCGCGCGCGGGCCCGATGATGGCCGAGCCGGTGTCCTGCGCGATCATCAACCGGTGGAACGGCGTCTTCGAGCGCTCGGAGTCGATCGGCAGCTCACCCTCGATGAAGAACGGCGTGCCGTAGACGTGCAGCGCCTTGTCCACCGCGATCGAGCGGCCGGCCGTGAGCGGAATGCCCTGCGCGCCCACCGCCTCGTCCTTGTCGGAGAGGTTGACCTCGCGGAAGAAGATGTAGGAGCGGTTCTGGCGGCGCAGCTCCTTGGCGCCGTCGGGATTCTGCGCCATCCATTCCCGGATCCTCTGCATCGACATCTCTTCCTTCGGAACGATGCCGCGCTCGATCAGGACACGCCCGACGGCGGTGTAGGGATAGCCATTGTAGGCGTCGTAGTTGAGGCGCACGACGCCGCCGTCGTCGAACTTGATCCGCGCCGAGCCCTGGATCTGCGCGAACAGCAGGTCGGTCGGGTCCTTCAGCCAGGCGATCTCCAGCCCGCGCCCTGCGATCTTGCCGTCCTCGATCTCGCCGCGATCGTAATAGGGCACCAGCTTGCGGCGGCCGATCTTGCGATAGACCGGACCCTTGTTGGGCAGGCTGACGGAGTCCTGCTTGTAGCCGCGCACGAACAGGTTCGAGGGCCGGCGATAGACCGGGACATTGAAAACGTCGGTCTGCGTCCGCGACCCCTCCAGCACCGGCTCGTAATAGCCGGTGACGAAACCGTCGGGCTCGCCGAGGCGCGAGATGCGCAGCGGCGCGAAATTCTCCTCGAAGAAGGTTTTGGCCCTGGCATCGTCGCCGAGCTCGAGCGTCTTGGCGACCCGGCACGGTTCGCTCAACGAGCCGCCAAGCGCCTTCGGCTCGGACGCGCCGGTTTGCGCATTGATCGACTTGCAGCTGGCGCGAAAGGTCTTGTAGGCGGCGAGATGATTGTCGTCGCTCCAGCCTTTCACGTCGGTCCAGGCCAGCGGCAGATATTGCGCGCCTGAAATCTCGAACGGCAAAGGGAGCTGCGGATAGGGCAAGGCCCGCGGCGGTGCGGCCGGCACTTGCGGGATGTGGTGATGATGGCCGCGGTAGTGGCGCCGCGCCGCCTCGGCGCCGAGCGAAAACGATGACAGCGCGACGAGGCCCGCACAGAGCGCCGTCGCGCCGTTCTTCAGGAGTATCTTAATTCGCGCTTCCGGTGCCAACCAGCTTCCAGTTCGGATCGCGAGAGGTGGTGTCGCGGGCGAAAGTCCAGATATCGGTGATGTCGGCGACCGTGTCGGCGCTGCCGTCGACGATGTTGCCGGCCTTGTCGCGGGTGGCCGAGATCATCTGCGAAACGAAGCGGATCGTGAGCTGGGCCGTGCGGTCGCGCATCTCGGCGCCGACGAGTTCTGCCTTGTCGATCGAGACGAAGCGCGTCTCGGTCTTCTGCTCGTTCTTCTCGCGGTCCTTGATCGCGGCGTCGAAGCTCTCATAGACCTCCGACGACAACAGGTCGCGCAGCGCGCGACGGTCGCCATTGGCGAAGGCCAGCACGATCATCTCGTAGGCGCCGCGGGCGCCGGAGATGAAATGGCGGGGGTCGAAGGTGGAATCCTTTTCGACGATCGCGTCGAGACCCTGCGCCAGCGCAGTGCCCGGCTCGGTCAGGCCCTTCCAGCGATCGGAGGGCGGGGTCGGCTCGGCCGTCGGCGCCAGCGGGGCCTGGTCGATCACCTTGCCCGGCATGGTCACGACGTTGTTGTCCTGGGCACCCCCCAGCGCATTGCGCGCGGCGGTGCGGTCGAACGGCGGCCGCTCGTTGCCGGTGCGCTGCCCCAGCACACTGCGCAGCCTCAGAAAGATGAAGACCGCCAACGCCAGGAAGATGATGGTGTAGATGTCCACGTCGTATTCGCTTTCTGGTCTTCTCTAGAAGGGTCTCGCCGGGAAAATCGTTCCGGCCAGTAGACCGTTCCACGCGGGAACGGCAAGTCTACATCACCATTTTGGGTGCCGCGCGTCTGGTCCGTGGGATGTAGGCACGAAATCTTGCCCGGCCAATGGCGCCTTTTGGCACAGCGTCGAGTGTAGCGCGTTTTATGCTTAAGGGGAAACCCGATCCTGCCCGGAAATCGCGCATCTTCAATCGTTTAACGTGCGATTAGATCGGAAGCCGGGGTGAACGTCCCAGTTGTGGGCCCGGCCCGGGAAACCCGATCCGGGACCGTTCGTCCTTGTGGAACGAGGCAGCCCTATGGTAGCCAACCGCCGCGAAATTCAGCCCCAATCGGGTAAGGAGACACTTCGATGACCAACGGTAACGGCACCCCTCCCGAGGCGGCCCAGGCTCCCCAGCTCAACGTGCTGGCGCAATATACCAAGGACCTCTCGTTCGAGAATCCGAACGCCCCGGGTTCGCTGCAGCAGCAGGGCCAGCCGCCCCAGATCAACATCCAGATCAATGTCGGCGCCAATAACCTCAGCGAGCAGGAATTCGAGGTGACGCTGTCGGTCGAGGGCAAGGCCGAGACCGCCGGTAAGGTGATGTTCTCGTTCGAGCTCGCCTATGCCGGCGTGTTCCGGATCGTCAACGTTCCCAAGGAGAACCTGCACCCGCTGGTCATGATCGAGTGCCCGCGCCTGCTGTTCCCGTTCGCCCGCGAGATCATCGCCACCGCCGTGCGTGACGGCGGGTTCCCGCCGCTGATGCTGGACCCCGTGGATTTCGTCGGCCTCTATCGCCAGAACATGGAGCGGCAAATGGCCGCTCAGGGTGGCCAGACCGGCCAGGCCTGATCTTCAAGCCCGACTTTACGGGCTTAACCAGCCGGAGGGGCGACTGGAGGGGGTAGATACTCGTTCCAGATCGCCTTTTCGCCCATGGTCGCGATGAAGGCCCGATGGGCCTCCCGCTCGGCATCCGAGACCCGTGGCGTGAGCGGCATCGAACGCTGCCGCCGCGGCGCATCGCCGGCGGAATTGACCCGAATCTCTTCGCTGTCCGACGCCAGCAGCAATTGCGACTGCCGGGCTCCCACCAGATCGACATAGACTTCCGCGAGCAGCTCGGCGTCGAGCAGCGCGCCGTGCTTGGTGCGGTGTGAATTGTCGATCGAATAGCGCGAGCAGAGATCGTCGAGCCGGTTCGACACGCCCGGATGCTTGCGCCGCGCCAGCAGCAGCGTATCGACCAGTCGCTCGCGCGGGATCGCTACGCGCTTGATCTTGTCGAGCTCGGCATTGATGAAGCTGATGTCGAACGAGGCGTTGTGGATCACCAGCGGCGCATCGCCGATGAACTCCAGAAATGCGTCGACCACCTCGTGGAACAGCGGCTTGGTCGACAGGAACTCGGCCGACAGCCCATGCACGGCGAACGCTTCCGCCGGCATGTCCCGCTCGGGGTTGATATAGACGTGATAGGTCTGTCCTGTCGGCATGCGGTTGAATATCTCGACGCAGCCGATTTCGACCAGACGATCGCCGCGGAGCGGATCGAGGCCGGTGGTTTCGGTGTCGAGGACGATTTCGCGCATGATCCCGGGGAGAAATGAGAGGCCGTGTAAGACGGCGAATCAGGCTCGCCGCTGCGGCATCTTAACGACCTCGGCCAGGATGTCCTTGATCTGGGCGCGCACCGGCTCAAGTCCGTGTGAGGTATCCACCACGAAATCGGCCCGCTTGCGCTTCTCGGCATCGGGCGTCTGCTTGGCGATGATGGCATCGAGCTTGGCCTCGTCCATCGTGCCGCGCGCCAGCACGCGTTCGCGCTGAAGTTCCGGCGAGGTCGAGACGACGACGACCGCATCGACCCGCTTCTCACCGCCGGTCTCGAACAGCAGCGGAATATCCAGGACCACGACCGGGGCCTTGGCGGCTTCCGCATCGGCAAAGAATTTCTGCCGGGAGGCGCCAAGCATCGGATGCACGATCTGCTCGAGCTGCTTGATCGCGGCGGGATCGTGCACCACGCGCGCCGACAGCTTGGGACGATCGACCTTGCCGTTGACGGTGGTGCCGGGGAAGGCGGCCTCGATCGCCGGCGCCGCTTCGCCCTCGTAGAGCTGATGCACGGCGGCGTCGGCGTCGTAGACGGGCACGCCGGCCTCCGCGAACAATTTCGCGGTGGTGGATTTGCCCATTCCGATCGAGCCGGTCAGTCCGAGGATCCGCATCAAGCCACAGCCTTCTCTCGCATCTACACCGCAATTAGCTGTTCGCTGCGCAGGAACGCAAGCAGCGGCAGCAGCGGCAGGCCGAGAATGGTGAAATGGTCACCCTCGATGCGCTCGAACAGATGGATGCCGAGGCCCTCGAGCTGATAGGCGCCGACGCTGGTGGTCACGGCGTCGCCGGCAGCGTCGAGATAGGCCGACAGTTCGGCCTCGCTCATCTGGCGCATGGTCATGCGCGCCACCGACAAATCCTCGAACACGATCTTGCCGTCCTTCGCCACGGCGACCGCGGAATTCAGCTCGTGGCTGTTGCCGGCGAGATCGCGCAGTTGCGCCAGCGCCTGCGCGCGGCCGGCCGGCTTGTTGAAGAGACGGTTGCCGAGCGCCAGCGTCTGGTCGGCGCCGATCACATAACTTCCGGGACGAAGGGCGGAGACTGCCTTGGCTTTTTCGCGTGCCAGCAACAGGCCGATCTCGCGCGGGTCCGACAGTTTTGATGCAGCCTGAATGCCGCGCTCGTCGATATCGGCGGTGACGGAATTGAATTCCAGCCCGGCATTGGCGAGCAGCATTTTGCGCGCGCTGCTCTGCGAGGCCAGGATCAGCGGAGTTTTGCCGCGCCACAAACCCATCGCAGCGGCTAGTCCAACGGCCGGTTGCGCTGACGGTCGCTATAGAGCTTCATGATCGCCGCCGCGGTTTCCTCAATCGAGCGCCGCGTGACGTCGAGCAGCGGCCAGTCGTGCTTGGCGCTCAGCTTGCGCGCGAATGCGACCTCCTCGGTGACCGACTGCTTGTCGGTATAGGTGTCGCTGCCGGATTCGGCGCCCATGGAGAGCAGGCGGTTCTGGCGGATCTGGATCAGGCGTTCCGGCGTCGCATGCAGGCTCACCACCAGCGGCCGCGTCAACGTCTCCAGCTGCGCCGGCACGGGAATGCCGGGCACCAGCGGCACGTTGGCGGTGCGGATGCCGCGATTGGCGAGATAGATCGATGTCGGCGTCTTCGAGGTCCGGGACACCCCGACCAGGACCACGTCGGCCTCGTCGAGACCTTCGACATGCTGACCGTCGTCATGGATCATCGTGTAGTTCAAGGCGTCGATACGCTTGAAATATTCCGCGTTGAGCACGTGCTGGGCGCCGACGCGGCCGGTGGTCGCTGCGCCCAGATAGGCTTCGAACAGCTGCATCACCGGCCCGATGATCGACAGGCTCGGAACATTGATCTGCTTGCACTTGTCCTCGAGCCTGGCGACCAGGTCCTTCTCGAGCAGCGTGAAAAGCACGATCCCCGGCGCTTCCTCGATCTCGTCGAGCACGCGGTCGAGCTGCTTCTGGCTCCGCACCAGCGGATAGACATGCTCGACCGGCGTCACGTTGGCGTATTGCGCGGCAACGGCCCGCGCGACGGTGATCAGCGTCTCGCCGGTGGAGTCGGAGACCAGGTGCAGATGGAAATAATTGTTCGAGGTCGGCACAAAAACTCTTGGGATGAGGGCGGGGCAGTTTGTGGATTTCTGTGGAGCTTAACCCCTCGGAAAGGGATGTGCGACACCAGGGACGGGACAAGTGCCAATTTTCTTCACACCGCTGCCCCTCAGAACAAGTCCCGCGCCTCTCCGGCCGGGAAGCGGGATTGCTCGGATAACCCCTTTGACAAGCTGAAGACAGGCGCACGCAAGCCGTTGAGTCCGGACGACTTATCGGAACAGACCGGACCGGCTCGGGACATGTTGACGGATGTGAACAAGCGCGCGCGAACTCGCGGACGGAATTGCGTGAGTCCAATCCACGGTCACTCAGACTCAAACCTTAAGAATCTAAGATTCTAGATTTGAGGAAGGCGCTACGGACGGATATGTGTGCAGTGTGAGACCTTAACGAGTTCTTACTATCCCCAGTTCCTTTCGCTGGGCAGCAAGCCGGGCCGCGAAAATGTTCGAAGACGTCTATCTCTGGATCAAGGCGCTGCATGTGATCGCCGTCATCTCCTGGATGGCCGGCATGCTCTATCTGCCCAGGCTGTTCGTCTATCACTGCGAAGCCGAGATCGGCTCGAAGCAGTCCGAGACGTTCAAGGTGATGGAGCGCCGGCTGCTCAAGGCGATCATCAATCCGGCGATGATCGTGACCTGGCTCGCCGGGCTGTTTCTCGCCTGGTCCGGCCATTGGTTCACGTTTGGCTGGCTGCACGTAAAACTGGCACTGGTCCTGGCGCTGTCCGCGGTCCACGGCTTTTTTTCCCGCTGGCTGAAGGATTTCGCCGCCGACCGGCGCCCGCGGAGCCAGAAATTCTATCGGATTATCAATGAGGTGCCGACCGTCCTGATGATTCTCATCGTCATCATGGTGATCGTGAAGCCGTTCTAGGCAGGCCGCGCGACGATTAGCTCAGCGCTTCGGCTTGCGGAGGGGGAAGCGATTTTCTATATTATCGATATCCCACCCAACGCAGGCGGATGTGGTTGTGTCTGAGCTTCTTTGAAGGCCGGACACCGCATCAGGTTTGAAGCCCCCACCGGCACTTAACCTTGCCAGACCTGCGGACCTTATCTTCTCACGTCCGCATTTCAGAGCCTCCTCGCACCCCCCTCTCTCGGTACCCCACAGGACCACCCCAATGCGGGAAATTAAACTCCAGGACCTCAAGTCGAAAACCCCGGCCGAGCTCGTCTCGTTCGCGGAAGAGAATGGGGTCGAGAACGCCAGCACCATGCGCAAGCAGGAGCTGCTATTCGCCATCCTCAAGCAGCTGTCGCTGGCCGAGACCGACATCGTCGGCGAAGGCGTCGTCGAGGTGCTCTCCGACGGTTTCGGCTTCCTCCGCTCGCCCGATGCGAATTACCTGCCCGGTCCGGACGACATCTACGTTTCGCCCTCGCAGATCCGCCGTTTTGGCCTGCGCACCGGCGACACCATCGAAGGCCACATCCGCAGCCCGAAAGAGGGCGAGCGCTACTTCGCGCTGCTGAAGGTCAACACGCTCAATTTCGAGGACCCGGAAAAGGCCAAGCACAAGGTCAATTTCGACAACCTCACGCCGCTGTTTCCGAACCAGCGTTTCCGCATGGAAATCGACGATCCGACGCGGAAAGACCTGTCTGCACGCGTGATCGATATCGTCGCGCCGATCGGCAAGGGCCAGCGCGCGCTGATCGTCGCGCCGCCGCGCACCGGTAAGACGGTGCTGATGCAGAACATCGCGCACTCGATCACGCACAATCATCCCGAATGCTATCTGATCGTGCTGCTGATCGACGAGCGTCCGGAAGAAGTCACGGACATGCAGCGCTCGGTGAAGGGCGAGGTCGTGTCCTCGACCTTCGACGAGCCGGCGGTGCGCCACGTCCAGGTCGCCGAGATGGTGATCGAGAAGGCCAAGCGCCTGGTTGAGCATGGCCGCGACGTCGTGATCCTGCTCGATTCGATCACCCGCCTCGGCCGTGCCTACAACACCGTTGTGCCGTCATCCGGCAAGGTGCTGACCGGCGGTGTCGACGCCAACGCGCTGCAGCGCCCGAAGCGCTTCTTCGGTGCCGCCCGCAACATCGAGGAGGGCGGCTCGCTGACCATCATCGCGACCGCGCTGGTCGATACCGGCAGCCGCATGGACGAAGTCATCTTCGAAGAATTCAAGGGCACCGGTAACTCGGAACTCATCCTGGACCGCAAGGTCTCGGACAAGCGTACCTTCCCGGCGATCGACATCTCCCGCTCCGGTACCCGCAAGGAGGAGCTCATCACCGATCCGCAGGTGCTCAAGAAGATGTACGTCCTCCGCCGCATCCTCAATCCGATGGGCACGATGGACGCGATCGACTTCCTGCTCGACAAGCTGCGCTCGACCAAGAGCAATTCGGAGTTCTTCGACTCCATGAACACCTGAGTGCAGTGCAATACGAATTTAAGGGGCGCCTTCGGGCGCCCTTTTTGTTTGTGCGGCTTTGCTGCGGAGAATTGCAGCAAGGCGAGCATCCGGTACGTAAGCTCAATCCTCTCGGAAGTTGTTGATATAACTACGTTATACTTGACTTTGGCTGGCACTTATCCTGGGGCAGGATCGGGTTTTGCAGCAAATTGCTGCGTGATTTATTGCATCGCAATATAGATTTTGCTGCGCCGGGAACCGCAGCAAAACGGGCGCCTGAGGCTGTCTGGAAAACCGCATTTGCGTTTTCCCTGCCAGCCGGACAAATAGGCCATGCATCCGCGAGACCAGACCATCTTTGCGCTGTCGTCCGGCCGAGCGCCGAGTGCGATCGCCGTGGTGCGCGTCTCGGGTCCGCAAGCGGGCCTGGTGCTGACGACCCTCGCGGGAAAACTTCCGGCGCCGAGGCAGGCGAGCCGCCGGCTGCTGAATGACGGCGCGGGTCAGCCGATCGACGATGCCGTCGTGCTCTGGTTTCCGGCGCCGGGCAGCGCGACCGGCGAGGACGTCGCCGAATTTCACGTCCATGGCGGCCGCGCGGTGCTGGCGGCGCTCTCCTCCGCTATTTCGCAAATTCAGAATATTCGCGCGGCCGAGCCCGGCGAGTTCACGCGGCGCAGCTTCGAGAACGGCAAGCTCGATCTGACCGAAGCCGAGGGCCTCGATGATCTCATCCACGCCGACACCGACCGCCAGCGCCGCCAGGCGCTGCGCCAGTTGCAGGGCCTGCTCGGCGACCGCGCGCGCGACTGGCGCGAACGCATCATCGAGGCGTCCGCGCTGATCGAGGCCGGCATCGATTTTTCCGATGAAGGCGACGTGCCGGCCGAGTTGCGGGCGCCGGCGATCAAGGCGATCAGAGCGCTGCACGACGAAATCACAAGAGTCCTTGCGGCACAGGGACATTCTGAACGCCTGCGCGACGGCCTCGTGGTTGCAATCGCCGGCGAGCCGAACGTCGGCAAATCGACGCTGATGAATCAGCTCGCGCGCCGCGAGGTCGCGATCGTCTCGCCATACGCCGGCACGACGCGTGACGTGATCGAGGTGCAGCTCGACCTCGACGGCTATCCCGTCACCGTCATCGACACCGCCGGTATTCGCGAGACCGACGATCCGGTCGAGCAGGAGGGCGTGCGTCGGGCGAGGGCGCGGGCCGAAGATGCGGACCTGGTCCTGTGGCTGGTCGAGGACGGCCGGTCGGTCGATCCGGAGGCAATCCAGTCGCTTCGGAAAACCGGAGGCGGTGATCGGGCGGACGGGTCGATCTGGATCGTCCGGAACAAGATCGATCTCGGGGGAACCGGGCCGGGTAAGTCTCGCGGCGAGTTTGGAATCTCGGCGAGCCGGGGTGACGGGATCCCGGAGCTGGTCGAAGCGCTCGTGACATTCGCGGCCGATTTTTTTGGAGCGAGCGAGGGCGCGGTGATCACCCGGGTCCGTCAACGAGATCTGTTGGTCCGGGCGTCCGACAGCTTGCGCCGGAGTCTGGACCTTGTAGAAGAGGGCGAAGAGCTCGCCGCCGAAGAGCTGCGCGCTGCGGCCTATGCCCTGGGTCGCCTGCTCGGCCGGGTGGACGTCGAGGACGTCCTTGGGGCCATTTTCCAGAAATTCTGCATCGGAAAGTAGCGCTAGTTCTTCAATGTAGAACTAGCGCTTGTTCCATTGCTTGTGTTTCACGTGAAACATCCGGCCGTTACCCATGTCGTAGCCTGCATGTAGCGAGGCACAATTCGGGGTCGCTCGTGCCGGACCGATAGGTTCTCCGGATTGCGCTTCGCTCCATCCGGGCTACATTTTTGTTTCACGTGAAACACTGATGCTGTCAGAGATGGGAACTGGCCGTAGTGCGGCGTCGCCTCGCGGACGGCGACGGTAATGGCGAGCGCGGCTCTTAGTCCCCGTCATTGCGAGGAGCCCTTGCGACGAAGCAATCCGGGCTGCCTCACCGGAGGGATTCTGGATTGCTTCGCTACGCTCGGAATGACGGTCGCGGCGGGCCGTCTTGCTTCTGCTGATAGCTCCTCCGCCGGGCGAGGATTGTTTCACGTGAAACAGCAGCCCCTTCAACACCCCGTCTACTGTGCATGGGGTTGTTTTCGAAAAACTGCCCGGACCTCCCGCACTCCGTTTCACGTGAAACACCCGCCTCCCCAGTTTCCACTTCCGGCTTTCCCGCCTCTGGGATAGAAGTCCGCGCATGCGAACAGAGCGAGAGAGTTTCGACGTCATCGTGATTGGCGGCGGCCACGCCGGCTGTGAGGCCGCGGCTGCGTCTGCCCGGATGGGCGCGGCGACGGCTCTGGTGACGCACCGTTTCTCGACCGTCGGCGCGATGTCCTGCAATCCCGCGATCGGTGGTCTCGGCAAGGGTCATCTGGTCCGCGAAGTCGATGCCCTGGATGGCCTGATGGGCCGGGTCGGCGATGCCGGCGGCATCCAGTTCCGCGTCCTCAATCGCCGCAAGGGTCCCGCTGTCCGTGGTCCCCGGGCCCAGGCGGACCGAAAGCTCTATGCGGCAGCGATGCAGGCCGCGATCCGGGAGACCGATGGTCTTTCGGTCATTGAAGGTGAGGCCGACGAGCTGATCGTGACCGATGGCCGGGTGACCGGACTGCGCCTGGCCGATGGCCGGGAGTTCCGGGCAGGGGCCGTTGTCGTCACCACCGGCACCTTTCTGCGTGGTCTGATCCATCTCGGTGAGAAGAATTGGCCGGCCGGCCGGGTCGGCGAGGCCCCCGCGATGGGTCTCTCGACCTCCTTCGAACGTGCCGGCTTCACCCTGGGACGGCTCAAGACCGGCACTCCACCGCGTCTGGACGGCACCACGATCGACTGGTCCGCGGTCGAAATGCAGCCCGGAGACGAGCCGCCGGAGCCGTTCTCGGTGATGACCGAGCGCATCACGACCCCGCAGATCCAATGCGGGATCACCCGGACTACGGCGGCGACCCATGAGGTGATCCGGGCCAACGTCCATCGCTCCCCGATGTATTCCGGCCAGATCAAGAGCTCTGGTCCCCGCTATTGTCCCTCGATCGAGGACAAGATCGTCCGCTTCGGCGACCGCGACGGCCACCAGATCTTCCTTGAGCCGGAAGGGCTCGACGACAGCACGGTCTATCCCAACGGCATCTCGACCTCGCTGCCCGAGGAGGTCCAGCTTGCGATCCTCGCCAGCATTCCCGGCCTCGAGCAGGTGAAGATGGTCCGTCCGGGTTATGCCATCGAATACGACCACATCGATCCCCGGGAGCTCGATCCGACCCTGCAGACCAAGCGTCTGCGCGGTCTCTTCCTGGCCGGACAGATCAACGGCACCACTGGATATGAGGAAGCCGCCGGGCAGGGCATCGTGGCAGGGCTGAACGCGGCACTCTGCGCCAGCGGTGCCGCGCTGACGGTGTTCGACCGTGCGGACGGCTATCTCGGCGTGATGATCGACGACCTCGTCACCCGCGGGATCAGCGAGCCCTATCGGATGTTCACCTCGCGCGCCGAATACCGGCTGACACTGCGGGCCGACAATGCCGATCAGCGCCTGACCGAGAAGGGTATCGCTCTGGGCTGCGTCGGAAGTGCCCGGACCCGGCGCCACCGCGCCAAGATGGACGCCTTGAACGCGGCTCGTACGCTCTCGAAGTCGCTGACCATCACCCCGAACGAGGCGATCAAGCACGGACTGTCCCTGAACCGGGACGGCCAGCGCCGTTCGGCCTTCGAATTGATGGCCTATCCCGACATCGGTTGGAGTCAGGTCCGTGCGATCTGGCCGGAGCTGTCCGCCATTGATCCCGTCATCGCTACGCATCTCGAGATCGACGCCAAGTACGATGTCTATTTGGAGCGCCAGAGCGCCGACGTCGAAGCCTTCCGGCGCGACGAGGGCATGGTGCTGTTGGAGGTCGATTACAGCCTCGTCCCCGGTCTCTCCAACGAGGTCCGCGCCAAGCTGGAGAAAGCGCGGCCGTTCACCGTTGGCCAGGCCGGACGGATCGATGGCATGACGCCGGCGGCGCTCGGCATCCTCGCGGCCTATCTCCGCCGTGAGGCACGGAAGACTTCCAAAGCAATCGCATAGGCGTTTCACGTGAAACAGCGCGGACCGGGCGGAGACAGACCGCTTTCCCGAAAACCCGGAGCAGGTGAGGGAGCCGCTCGCCGATCCGATCCGGCCCCGGCCAAGCCGAAGATCGACAAGGCCAGCGCCAACGATCAGTCGCTCGACGCGGTCATCGCCGCTGACAAGATAGCGGCGCTCAAGCTCGCTCCCGTTTCACGTGAAACCGAAGCCCGGCTCGATCGCTACATCGCGCTGCTGCGGGAGTGGCAGGCCAAGACCAATCTTGTCGCGCCCTCGACCCTGCCCAACCTCTGGACCCGGCACATCGCTGATTCGCTCCAGCTCGTCGCTCTCGCGCCCGGTGCAAAACGCTGGGCCGATCTCGGCAGCGGCGGCGGCTTTCCCGGCGTCGTGCTGGCTTCCGTCATGGCCGAGGTCCCTGGCGCGAGCGTCCACCTCGTCGAACGAATCGCCAAGAAGGCCGCGTTTTTGCGTGAAGCGATCCGCGTCACCACCTCTCCGGGAGTCGTACATCTCGCTGAGATCGGGGATAATGTGGATAGAATCACCGGCCCCGTCGATTGCGTCACCGCGCGCGCACTGGCTCCGCTACATCAACTTATCGGCTTTGCGGAGCCGCTGATGCGCCAGGGCGCAAAGGCGTTATTTCTCAAGGGTCAAGATGTAGAGGCTGAATTGACCGAAGCCGCTAAATATTGGAATATTCAGCCGCAGCTCCATGAAAGCCGTACAGGGGACGGCTGGATCGTGGAGCTCAATGCCGCCGAACGGCGCAGCTGAAGCGTTCAGGGGTGAGTGGGGAATTTCGATGAGCGCGATTGACGAACCGCAGCAAGACCAGACGGCCCAAGAAGCCAACGACGTCCCGCACGGCCACCCGCGCATCCTCGCGCTGGCGAATCAGAAGGGCGGCGTGGGAAAAACAACCACAGCGATCAATCTCGGCACGGCACTCGCTGCGATCGGAGAGCGCGTCCTGATCGTCGATCTCGATCCGCAGGGCAACGCCTCGACGGGTCTCGGCATCGATCGCCGCAACCGTTCCTGCTCGACCTATGACGTGCTGATCGGCGAAGCGCCGCTGCGCGAAGCGGTGGTCTCGACCGCGGTGCCGCGGCTGCACATCGCGCCGTCGACCATGGATCTCTCCGGCCTCGAGCTCGAGCTCGGCACCACGCCCGGCCGCGCCTTCAAGCTGCGCGATGCGATCGGCGCGCTCAACAACAACGTCTCGCCGGACGCCGACTACACCTACGTTCTGATCGACTGCCCGCCCTCGCTCAACCTGCTCACGGTCAACGCGATGGCAGCCTCTGATGCGATCCTGGTGCCGCTGCAGTGCGAGTTCTTCGCGCTCGAAGGTCTGTCGCAATTGCTGCAGACGGTGGAGCAGGTGCGCTCGACGCTCAACCCGAACCTGTCGATCCACGGCATCGTGCTGACCATGTTCGACTCGCGCAACAACCTCTCGAACCAGGTCGTCGCCGACGTCCGCCAGTTCATGGGCGAGAAGGTCTACAAGACCATGATCCCGCGTAACGTGCGCATCTCGGAGGCGCCGTCCTACGGCAAGCCGGTGCTGGTCTACGATCTTAAATGCGTCGGCAGCGAAGCGTATCTGCGCCTCGCCACCGAAGTGATCCAGCGCGAGCGCGAGCTGCGCGTCACGCATTGACGATGCCGTAGTTCGTAGGATGGGTAGAGCGAAGCGAAACCCATCATCACACGCACGAACAGCGATGGGTTTCGCTTCGCTCTACCCATCCTACTCGTTACGACAATTCAGTTCTGGAGTGCTGCCAAGTGAATCCAAGGGAGCTGGCAATGGCCGACGAAGCGCGTTCGCGACTGGGCCGGGGTCTTGCAAGTCTGATCGGTGACGTCGGCGGCGAGGCTCAGCACGTCGACCGTCCGCGCGCGCAGCGCAAGGTGCCGATCGAATTCATCAAGGCCAATCCGCGCAATCCGCGCCGCACGTTTTCGGACACGGAGCTGAAGGAGCTCTCCGAGTCCATCAAGCAGCACGGCGTGATCCAGCCGATCGTGGTGCGCCCCGTGAAGGGCACGCAGGATCGCTTCGAGATCATCGCCGGCGAGCGGCGCTGGCGTGCCTCGCAGATGGCCGGCCTGCACGAAGTGCCGATCGTCCCCGTGGACATCAGCGACAGCGACGCGCTCGAATTCGCGATCGTCGAGAACGTGCAGCGCGAAGATCTCAACCCGATGGAAGAGGCGCTCGGCTATCACGCGCTCGCCAACGAGTTCAAGCGCAGCCAGGACGACATCGCAAAGGTCGTGGGGAAGAGCCGCAGTCATGTCGCCAACATGATGCGGCTGACCAAGCTGCCGGCCGAGGTGCAAGCCCTGATCACCAGCGGCGATCTCTCCGCCGGCCACGCCCGCGCGCTGATCGGCGTCCCCGATCCGATCGCGGCCGCCAAGCGTATCGTCGAGGAAGGCCTCAACGTCCGCCAGACCGAGGCGCTCGCGCATGAAGAGGGCGTGCCGGAGCGCAAGCCGCAGAAGGCGCGCGCGACCGGTGGCAAGGAAAAGGACCCCGACACGATCGATCTGGAAAAGCGCGTCAGCGACGCGCTCGGTCTCAAGGTCACGGTCAATCACCGCGACCCCGGCGGTTCGGTCCAGATCAACTATCGCAACCTCGATCAGCTCGACGAGGTGATGAAGCGGCTGGCGAAGGGCGCGCTGTAGACGCTCCGACTCTCTATCACCGTCACCCTGAGGTGGCCGCTTCTTCAGCGGCCCTCGAAGGGCGACGGCTCGGCTGTATCTCGGCCGTTCATCCTTCGAGGCTCCCCGCGCGCCGCGTTGCGCCGCGCGGCTCGCACCTCAGGATGACGGGTTTGGCGCTTCGCTCTATCATCAGGGGCGCATCTCTTTCCACGTCGTCATTGCGAGCGCAGCGAAGCAATCCAGGATCTTTCCGCGGAAGGACTCTGGATTGCTTCGCTATGCTCGCAATGACGTGGAGAGAGCTGCGCCTAACCCCGCCGCCTCGCATTCGCGGCGATCGCCATCAGCGTACGCTGGGCGATGGCGGCGGCGAGGGTCGATTGCTTACGGGTGTCGAGCGCGGCGGTCGCGAGCTGCTCGATCACGGCGGCGAGGCGCGCGACGCTGAAATTGCGCAACGCGGTTTCGACCATTGGCTTTCGTGAAAAATGCAGGCGCGGATAGCCGCCGTCGAGAACGGCGGAGGCAGGCTGGCCATCGGCGATCGCAAGCGCGGATTTGTGCAGCCACGCGGCCTGGCGCTGCGCGGCCGAGATGATCACGCCGGGATAGGTGCCGGCGATCATGGCTTTGGCGAACTCGGTCTCGACGATGTCGGGCCGGCCGGCGAAGGCGCCGTCGACGATCGGATCAAGCTTCAGCTCGGACGCATCCGCAACCACCGACATCACATCGTCGAGCGTGATCTCGCCCTTGCCGTGGGCGTAGAGCGTCAGCTTGCGCAGCTCGTTGCGCGAGGCCTGACGGTCGCCGCCGAGAAACGACATCAGCGCCGCGCGGGCATCCTGCGCGATGCGCAGGTTCGCGATGCGGAGCTCGTCCTCCATCAGTTTCGCAAGGTCGCGCTCGGTGTCGGGATAGCAGCCGATCGCCACGGCAGTCTTTGCCTTTTCGCAGGCCTTGCGCAGCGGCGATTCCGGCCGCAGCTCGCCGGCCTCGATCACGATGCGGCAATCCCTGACGCTCATCTCGGCCAGCGTGTCGACCCCGCTGGCAAAGCTGCGCGAGCCGGCGCGGATGCGGATGGCGCGGCGGCCACCGAACAGCGGCACCGTCATGGCTTCGTCGACGAGCCGCGACGGCTCGGCGGACAGCTCGTCGCCGTCGAGCTTCACCATGGCAAAGGGATCATTGGGATCGTCGACCGCCGAGGCGATCAGCGCATCGGCGCGCTCGCGCACGAGGCCCGCGTCGGGACCGTAGAGCAGGATGATCGGCCGGCCCGCATCGGGGCGGGCGAGAAAGGCGTCGATCTCTTTTCCGCGCAGCGCGACCATCGGGCCCGATTGTCATTCCGGGGCGCCCGAAGGGCGAACCCGGAATCCAGAGGTTGGGGATCGAGATTCCGGGTTCTCGCTTCGCGAGCCCCGGAATGACGGAAGTGGTTACGTACCCGCGGTGAAGAACGAGGCGAGCCGGGTATTGATGTTCTCGGCGATCTCGTTGGCGGCGCGGTCCTCGGCGTCGCGCACCGCGCGGTTGCGCGAGAAGCGCTGGTAGGAGCCGGGCATGTCGTAGGACACGCGCGAGAACGTGGTGCCGCTCATCACCGACTTGCCGCTGACGACCTCGACCAGATTGTACTGGCAGTCGATGCCGTAATTCTCGCTGCTCGGCAGGCCTGTGTTGGGATCGACGATCAGGGACGAGCGGCTGGAGCTGAAGCGGATGTCCAGGCGGTGCGTCGGCGGCATGCCCGTGGCGGAGCCGTAGAGCTTGAAGGCGAGGGCATTGCGGACCTCGACGCCGACCCGGGCCTCGCGGGAGGCATTGGGCTTCGCAATCGGGGGCAGCTCGACCCCCATCAGCTTCTCGCGCAGGCCGGGGGTGCCGTCGGTACGCTCGGCATACATCGGCTGGAAGCAGCCGGCCGTCAGCGCCGCCAATGCGGCCACCGCCAGCAAGCGGGCTGCGATACGGAACCTAGCCGACAACATTCACGATCCTCTTGGGGACGATGATCACCTTGCGGACGGGCTTGCCGTCCAGGGCCAGTTTTACCGCATCGAGGGCCAAAACGGCAGCCTCGATTTCCGGATTCTGGGCCGCTGTTGCAACTGTGACCTCGCCCCGCTTCTTGCCGTTGACCTGGACCACCAGGGTCACGCTGTCTTCAACCAGCAAATCGCGTTCGATTTGGGGCCAATCGGCCTCCGAAACCAGCCCGGAGTGCCCCAGCACCTGCCAGCACTCCTCGGCCAGGTGCGGCATCATCGGCGAGAACAGCTGGACCAGGATCTGGCTGGCCTCCCGGATTGCCCAGGCGAGATCGGCCGACGGCTGGCCGGGACGCTGCAGTACTTCCGAGAAGGCGTTGGCGAATTCGCGGATATGGGCGAGGCAAACGTTGAAGTGCAGCCGCTCGATCCCGGTCGTGACCTTGTCCAGCGCGCCATGGGCCGCCTTGCGCAGGGCGGTGGCGTCCGGGCCAAAGCTGGCCGGCCGGGCCGCCGGTGCGGCCTTGCCGAGTTCCGCGGAATCGTTCACCAGCCGCCACAGCCGCTGCACGAAGCGCGAGGCGCCCTGGACGCGCTCGTCGCTCCAGATCACGTCGCGGTCGGGCGGGGAGTCCGACAGCATGAACCAGCGGGCGACGTCGGCGCCGTAGGTCTCGATGATGTCATCGGGGTCGACCGTGTTCTTCTTCGACTTCGACATCTTCTCGATCGGGCCGATCGTGACCGCCTCGCCGGTGCTCAGCAGCGTGGCGCGGCGGTCGTTGCCGGCGCCTTCGACCCTCACCTCGGCCGGCTGCGCCCAGGTGCCGTCGGCCTTCTGGTAGGTCTCGTGCACCACCATGCCCTGCGTGAACATGCCGGCGAACGGCTCGTCCAGCGCGATGTGCCCGGTGGCCTTCATCGCCCGGGTGAAGAAGCGGCTGTAGAGCAGATGCAGAATCGCGTGCTCGACGCCGCCGATATACTGGTCGACCGGCAGCATCCGGTTGGCAACTTTGGGCGTCGTCGGCGCGGTCTCGTTCCAGGGATCGGTGAAGCGCGCGAAGTACCAGGACGAATCCACGAAGGTGTCCATGGTGTCGGTTTCGCGTTGAGCCTTGCCGCCGCATTTCGGGCAGGTGACGTGCTTCCAGGTCGGGTGATGGTCGAGCGCATTGCCCGGCTTGTCGAAGCTCACATCCTCCGGCAGCACCACCGGCAGGTCGGCGTCGGGCACCGGCACCACGTCGCACTTCGGACAGTGGATGACCGGAATCGGGCAGCCCCAATAGCGCTGGCGCGAAATGCCCCAGTCGCGCAGGCGGAAATTGACCTGACGCTCGCCGACCGGCGCGTTGCCGCGCAGCTCGGCCTCGAGGCGCTTCGCCACTTCTTCCTTGGCCTGCTCGATCGTCATGCCGTCGAGGAAGCGCGAATTGATCATGTGGCCGTCACCGTCATAGGCGGTGTCGGTGATCACGAACGTCTTCGGATCCTGCCCGTCCGGGCACACGACCGGCGTGTTGCCGAGATTGTACTTGTTGACGAAGTCGAGGTCGCGCTGGTCGTGCGCGGGGCAGCCGAAGATCGCGCCGGTGCCGTATTCCATCAGCACGAAGTTGGCGACATAGACCGGGAGCTTCCAGCTCGGGTCGAACGGATGCACCGCGCGGATGCCGGTGTCGAAACCCTGCTTCTCCGCGGTGTCGATGATCGACTGCGCGGTGCCGATCTTCTTGATGTCGGCGATGAACTCGGCAAGTTTCGGGTTCTTTGCGGCAGCCGCCTGCGCCAGCGGATGATCCGCCGAGATCGCCATGAACTTCGCGCCGAACAGCGTGTCCGGCCGCGTCGTGAAAATCTTCAGCTCGCTCTCGCCGGCGGGCGTCGTCGCCGCGTCCAGCGCGAAGCGGACCAGCAAGCCCTCCGACCGCCCGATCCAGTTGCGCTGCATCAGCCTGACCTTGTCGGGCCAGCGGTCCAGCCCGTCCAGCGCCGACAGCAGCTCCTGCGAGTACTTCGTGATCTTGAAGACCCACTGGCTCATCTCGCGCTGCTCGACGATCGCGCCGGAACGCCAGCCGCGACCGTCGATCACCTGCTCGTTGGCGAGCACGGTCATGTCGACCGGGTCCCAGTTGAGCTTGCGCTTCTCGCGTTCGGCGAGGCCGGCCGCGAGCATGTCCAGGAACATCTTCTGCTGATGCTTGTAGTAGGTGGGATCGCAGGTCGCGAATTCGCGGCTCCAATCCAGCGACAGCCCGATCGAGCGGAGCTGCTTCTTCATTGCGGCGATGTTGTCGTAGGTCCAGGCCTTCGGCGCCACCTTGCGCTCGATGGCGGCGTTCTCGGCCGGCAGGCCGAAAGCGTCCCAGCCCATCGGGTGCAGCACGTTGAACCCCTTGGCGCGCATGAAGCGGGCCAGCACGTCGCCGAGCGTATAATTCCGGACGTGGCCGATATGGATGCGCCCCGACGGGTAGGGGAACATCTCGAGCACATAGTATTTCGGCCGCGGATCGTCGTTCTTCGAGACGAAGATCGCCTGCTGGTCCCAGGCAGCCTGCCAGCGGGGTTCGGAATCGCGGGCGTTATAGCGTTCGGAGGTCATGGAATCGTTGGGTTTTCGTGGGTTCGGCCGTCCTAAAGAGGCCGGACTAGGCCATAGAAGTCCGTAAGGGGTCAATGGGTTGCCGCACCTTGGGGACCTCCCCGGGCGGCTCCGCATAACTACCGAGGCGCCGTTGGGATGTGATTAAGGGGTCGATGCGAATTTGCGGTCGGCCAGGACCCCAAAAATACTTCCAATGGACGCCAGTTTCGACGATCCCGACTACGACTATGCCGCCTCCATCGCCGGACGGGCGATGCGGAGCATGGCCGAGCAGGGGATTCCGCCGACACCGACCAATTTTGCGGTCTGGTTCCAGTATTTCGCGGGCGGCCAGGACGATCTGCGCAACGCCATCGATCTCCTGATCGACCACAACCGTCCCTTCGACAGCAAAACCAACCAGAGCCTGTTCGAGACCTACATCGCTCCCAAAGTGAGTGCCGTCGTCACCAGCACCTCGGAGCGCCTGCACGCCCTGATGGGCGCGGCAAAGGAGTTTCTGACCACCGCGATCGCCGACAACCATTCGCAGATGCAGGCGATCAGCGAGGCCGCCGACCAGGGCAAGTCCGGCCTCGATCCGAAGGCGCTGGTCGCCCAGCTCATGAACGAGCTGGCACGCGCCGCCACGAGGGCGACCCGCCTCGAGGCGGGCTTTGCCGAAAAGGCCCGCGAGCTCGACGTGATCCGCGACTCGCTCTCCAAATCCGAGGAACGGGCGCGGACCGACACGCTGACGGGCCTTGCCAACCGCCGGGCGCTCGACGAATTCCTGCGCAAGGCGCAGGCGACGGCCGACTGGGGCGAGCCGCTCAGCGTGCTTCTGATCGACATCGACCACTTCAAGACCTTCAACGACAGCTTCGGCCACGGCGTCGGCGACCAGGTGCTGCGCTTGATGGCGAGGGTGCTGCGCGAGAAGGTCGGCGCGCACGACCTGCCGGCGCGCTATGGCGGCGAGGAGCTGATCGCCGTGCTGCCGGGCGCCGATCTTGCCGCCTGTGCCGAGACCGCCGAGCGCATCAGGCGCGCGATCGCGGAATCCACCATCACGCGCCGCTCGACCGGCGAGGTCCTGCCCAACATCACGATTTCGATCGGTGTGGCGCAGTATCGTTCCGGCGAGGCCATCGCCGACTTCATCGAGCGCTGCGACCGCGCGCTCTACCTCGCCAAGGGCGGCGGCCGCAATCGCGTGGTGACGGAGATCGAGCTCGATCGCGCCGACGCGGCAAGTTAAGCGCTGGCTGCCATCATCATGGCAGCGGTGCCGGTCTCGATCATCTGTACGCCATGCTCGACGACATTGTTGCGGCCGCGATGCTTGGCAGCATAGAGCGCGGCGTCGGCGGCTTCGATGAGGTCGCCAGGACGCAAGGCCTCGTTCGGCCTCGTCGCGGCAACGCCGATCGAGACGGTGACGATCATGTGCGCGGAGGTGATGTGCGGCAGGCACAGCTTCAGCACCGCCGCGCGCACCTGCTCGCCGATCTCGACGGCGCGGTTCACGTCCGTGTTCGGCAGCAGCAAGCAGAATTCCTCGCCGCCATAGCGTGCGGCAAAACCCATCGTGTCGGCGGCGATGCCGGACAGCGACTCGCCGAGCCGGGTCAGGCAGGAATCGCCTTCGAGATGTCCGTAGGTGTCGTTGAACAGCTTGAAATGGTCGACGTCGATCATCAGCAGCGCGAGGTCGCTGCCATATTGCTGCGCGCGCATCCACTCGAAGTCGAGCCGGCTCTGGAAGCCGCGGCGGTTGGCGAGGCCCGACAGCATGTCGATCGAGGCCATCACGGTCAGGCGGTCGTTGCTCGCGATCAGCTCGCGCTCGCGCTGGCTGAGCTGCGCGGCCATCGCGTTGAAGGCGCGGGCCAGCGGCACGAACTCGGCAGGAAGGCGGTTGCGCGCCGCGCGCGCGGAGAGATCACCCTCGCCGAGGCGCTTGGCCATGTCGGCCAGCATCTCGATCGGCTTGATCACGAGCTTCTCGGCCGCGATCAGCGCGCCGAGCAGGACGAACACGACGACGAAGGCAAGCTGGAGATAGGCGGTGCGGATGTCGCGGCTCACCGCCGCGGATACCTTGTCTTCGTCGATGCTGGCGATCAGGCGGGCATTGGTGCCGGCGATGCGGATGTAGCTGACCGCGCGGCGCGAGCCGTCGGCGGCGAGGAAGGAGAGCGAGCCTTCGTCCTGGTCCGAGCGTAGCGCCTTGTCGGCGATCGCGGACATCAGCGGCATGTTGTCGAGCGGACGGCCGACCGCGCTGTGCTGGTCGGCGGGGGCGGCCAGCACGGTGCCGGCGCTGTCGACCAGCACGGCAGTGATGCCGGCGCGGCCGCCGAGATTGTTCATGACCTTCGACATCCAGTCGAGGTTGACCGTGGCGAGCACGACGGCATCGGCAACGCCGCTGAACGCGGACACCGGATACACCGCCATCACGGTCGGCGTCGGCACCGGCCGCGACAGGATGAAGTCGCTCAGCACGAAGCGTCCGGTCTCCTGCGCCTGCTGGAAATAGGGCCGGTCGCTGAGGTCGAGGCCGACATACATGTTGTTGGTGGCGCACTGGATGCGTCCGTCCTGGCCGGCGATCAGCAGCGTACGGATCCAGGGCAGGTTCGACGGCAGGCTCGCGCGCAGCACGTCACAGCTCTTGGTGATGCCGCCGGCAGAGGCGCGGATGAATGCTTCCGATTTCAGGATGGTCTCGACCGACGAGATCACCTCGCGCTGAGCATCGGCGCTGTGTCTTGCGACGGTGGTGAATTCGGCTGCGGCCTGGGCGATCTGGCGCGTGCGCGCATCTTCGAGCGAGCGAATGCGCTCGAGCATCAGGGGCGCAACCAGAATGACCGCGAGCAAAGCAAGCCGCGCCCGGATCCCGAGAACCTGCTTGAGTTTCGCTCGTTTGCGGTTGAAACTGACGTTTGCCATCTTCGCTGCCCACCCCGCGGGCTAAGGTAAAGCGAAGGGTTCAAAAACTCTTTCTTGAACTCGGTAAAATTGGACTTACCTCCGTTACGATCACGGACAATCCGACATCATGACAGAAGACAGCGCCGCGCCGGTAACCGGCCATTCACCAAATGGACTCGCTTCGGTCGAGGCTGAAATTGCACGCGCCTGCAAGGAAGCGCGCCGCGATCGCGCCTCCGTCACGCTGATCGCGGTGTCCAAGACTTTCGACGCTGATGCAATTACCCCGGTCATCGCCGCCGGACAGCGCGTATTCGGCGAGAATCGGGTGCAGGAGGCCAAAGGCAAGTGGCCGGCCTTAACGTCCGTTTACCCTGATGTCGCGCTGCATCTGATCGGGCCGTTGCAATCCAACAAGGCGAAAGAGGCGGTCGCGCTGTTCGACGCCATCCATTCGGTCGACCGCCCCAGCATTTGCCAAGCGTTAGCCAAGGAAATCGAATCCCAGAAAAAGAGTCCGCAGCTGTTCGTCCAGATCAACACCGGCGAGGAGCCGCAGAAGGCCGGCATCGCTCCTGGTGAGGCCGATGCCTTCCTCGCCAGCTGCCGCGACACCTATGGGCTGACGATCTCCGGCTTGATGTGCATCCCGCCCGTGGACGAGCCGCCGGCGGCGCATTTCGCGCTCACCGCCAAGATCGCCGCGCGCAATGGACTGAAGAATCTCTCGATGGGCATGAGCGCCGATTTCGCCACCGCTATCATGCTGGGCGCCACGCATGTGCGCGTGGGCAGCGCGATCTTCGGGCATCGGTAGGAGCCGTTAGCGAGGCGCGTGCCGGGCAACGGCTGTCGATTTCGTCATTGCGAGCGCAGCGAAGCAATCCAGAATCTTTCCGCGGAGGGACTCTGGATTGCTTCGCTGCGCTCGCAATGACGTGTGGAGAGAGATGGGCTCGCAGCGACGGCGGTGGTTACACAAACCCCACCGACACCTTCCCCAGCGCGCCAAAATCCACCGCAAGATGATCGCCGGCCTGGATCGGCAGCGGCGGATGGCATGTGCCCGTGGTCACCACCTGCCCTGCCCGCAAGGTGATGCCGAGCCCGCGGAGCTCGTTGGCGAGCCAGGCCAGCGCAACGCGGGGGTCGCCGAGCACGTTCCTGCCGTGGCCGATATAGCGCTCGCCGCGCAGCGTGATCTGCGGCCGCTCTTCGACCAGATCCATCGCGCGCCAATCCGCCGATGTCGCTGCGCCCAGCACGAACAGATGTGCGCAGGCATTGTCGGCGATGAGCTGCGCCTCGCCGGCACCGGCGAAATCGGTGAAGCGCGAATCGGGAATCTCGATCGCGGGATGGAAGCTGCCGACCGCGGCGAGCACTTCGTCGACGGTGTATGGCGTCGCGCGCGGCGGCAGGTCGCGGCCCATGCGGAAGGCAAATTCCGGTTCGCCGACGCGCATCGCGTTGCCCTTCATCGACGCGGTGCCGCCGTCGGCGATCACGGTGTCGTTCATGATGCGGCCGGCCAGCGGTCCCGAGACATTGATGTGCTTCTGGCCGGACTCGCTCGTTGCCGCGATCTTCCAGCCGAACAGTCCGGGCGACTGCGTTTCGAGCACGGCCTGGATGGCGTAACCGTCGGCGCGGCTCTGCGGCCTCAGCTTCGTCTCCAGCGCGTCGAGCTTGCTGCCATCGCGCCAATGCTGGACGAGGACGCGCGATGCGGCGGCGATGTGATCTTTCTCGAGCATGTGCCCTCACCCGATGATGATTCTTGTTCTTGGTCCCAGCCTTCGCAGCAATTGTAACATCGCCGCCTTGGTCATCGAAACGCAGCCCGCGGTCGGGCCGAAATTGTCGCGGGCCAGATGCAGGAACACGGCGCTGCCGCGACCGGCGATGCGCGGCCTGGTGTTGTGGTCGATGTCGATGATGAAATCATAGAGATGGTCGGCCCGCTTGAGCCGGTCACCGCCCTGCCCTTCGCCGCGCCGGATGGCCTGGTTGTAGTGGCGGTCGTTGGGATCCTCGCACCAGGCGTCCGTAGCGGTGATGATTCGCGCCGGCAGGAAGGTCTGCGGGCGGCTGTGCCGATCGCCGCGCCACCACAGGCGCTTGGGCCGGAAGCTGCCCCGCGGGGTCCCGCCGTCGCCCTCGCGCTTGTTGGCGAGGATGCCGCCGCGCCCCAGCGCCACCGGTATCGTCAGCGGTCCGGCCGTCAGCCAGCCCCGGCGCGGATTCCCGGCAGCAGGCTTAACGCGGATCGCCGACAGCGGTCCGGAGCGTCGATTTCGGGCGTAAGTACCTGAAGCGGCGTTGTTTTTCATGTGAACGTGCAATGTCGAATTCATTACAGGACATTCATCAAAACGGCCTGCTATTCTGAGTTAGAGTGGTTCTGGCTTGAGAATCGGTAACAGCCCACTACTTCAACACGAACAACAATAATAACGGCGACCCCTAAACTTCCCCTCGCGGCTGGGTGCGGCATGCATGCGCGCCGAGCCGGCCCCAAAAGGATGATACCCTATGGCCAATGCCCGCAAGATCCTGATCGTGGATGACGATACCGATCTGCGCGATACGTTGGTGGAGCAATTATCGCTGCACGAAGAATTTGAAGCCTCCGCCGTCGATACCGGCGCCAAGGGCGCGAGCGCCGCAAAGGCCAATTCCCCCGATCTGGTTCTGATGGATGTCGGCCTGCCCGACACTGACGGCCGCGAAGTCGTCCGCTCCCTGCGCAAGGGCGGCTTCAAGGCTCCGATCATCATGCTGACCGGGCATGACACCGACTCCGACACGATTTTGGGCCTGGAATCCGGCGCCAACGACTACGTCGCAAAACCCTTCCGTTTCGCCGTGCTGCTCGCCCGCATCCGCGCCCAGCTTCGCCAGCACGAGGCCAGCGAGGACGCTGTGTTCTCGGTCGGCCCCTACTCCTTCCGTCCGGGCTCGAAGATGCTGACCGCGGCCAATGCCCGCAAGGTCCGCCTCACCGAGAAGGAAACGGCGATCCTCCGCTTCCTCTATCGCGCCGGCCAGATGCCGGTCTCGCGCGAGACCCTGCTCCAGGAGGTCTGGGGCTACAATTCCGGCGTCACCACCCACACGCTGGAAACCCACATCTACCGCCTCCGCCAGAAGATCGAGAAGGATGCCGCCAATCCGGAGATCCTGGTCACGGAAGCCGGTGGCTACAAGCTGGTGCCGTGATACGCTTTGGGGGCGTGCGAATCGTTTTAGATGGCGCGCCCTTGAGCCTCGGATCTGAATGTCAATCGACGACGACGTAGCGCTTCTCGAGCGTGTCCCGACACTGCGCCTGTTGGGAGACGCCTCGTTGCGCATGCTGGCGATCGGCTCCGAGCAGCGTGACTTCGTCCGCGGCGACGTCCTGTTCAATCTCGGCGACGATGCCGATGCCGGCTTCGTGGTCCAGCGCGGCGCCTTCCGGGTCGACGACGGCGCCGGCGCCGAGATGATCGCAGGTCCCGGCGCGCTGATCGGCGAGCTCGCGCTGGTGGTGCCGATGAAGCGGCCGTCGAGCGCGATCGCGCTGGAGCATTCCTCCGTCATCCGCGTCGCGCGCAGCCTGTTCCAGCGCGTGCTCGAAAGCGACCCCGCCGCCGCCGTGCGCCTGCGCGACGAGTTCGCGGTGCGATCAAGTCAGATCGCGAGCGATATATTGATGGCGGGCGCGAAGCTGACGAGCTGAGAGGTGTAGTGCCGTAGCCCGGATGGAGCGTAGCGCAATCCGGGATTCTCGCCCGATGAAAGATGCCCCGGATTTCGCTGCGCTCCATCCGGGCTACGGATCTCAAACGTCCAGCGTCACCGTCACTGGCACATGGTCCGACGGACGCTCCCAGCTCCGCGCATCGCGCAGAATCCTGAAATCGCTGACCGCGTCCTTTAGCGCGCGCGAGACCCAGATGTGATCGAGACGGCGGCCGCGATCGCCGACGGTCCAGTCGGCGGAGCGGTAGCTCCACCACGTATAGACCTTCTCCGACATGGGAATGCGGTCGCGCGCGACGTCGACCCATTCGCCGGCTTCGAGCGCCGCCTTCAGCTTCTCGGTCTCGACAGGCGTGTGCGAGACGACTTTTAGAAGCTGCTTGTGCGACCACACGTCGTTCTCGTGCGGGGCGACGTTGAGATCGCCGACCAGGATGTGACGATCCTCGCCGCGCGGATGCAGCGGCTCGCAAGCTTTCATCTCGTCGAGGAAGCGAAGCTTGTGATCGAACTTCTCGTTCAGCGCGGGATCGGGAATGTCGCCGCCCGCGGGCACGTAGAAATTATGCAGCACCAGCGGCTTTGCGATGCCCGCCTTCTCGCCGAACGACACCGAGATGTGCCGCGAATCCACCTTGTCGCAGAAGGTGCGGATGTCCTTCGACTCGAACGGAATCTTCGAGACGATGGCGACGCCGTGATAGCCCTTCTGCCCGTTCAGCGCGACATGCTCATAGCCGAGCCGCTTGAAGCGCTTCAGCGGAAAGGCGTCGTCGATGCACTTGGTTTCCTGAAGGCACAGCACTTCGGGCCGCGCGCTCTTGAGGAATTTCGCGACCAGGTCGATGCGCAGCCGCACCGAGTTGATGTTCCAGGTTGTCAGGGAAAGACGCATGGGAATTGCGTCTTAGCATGGATTGGCGGGGGGAAAACGCTTGTCCACAGGCGTGGAATCGTAGGGTGGGTTAGCGCAGCGTAACCCACCTCTTTGGTTTCTGCGGTGGCGGAAGTGGTGGGTTACGCCTTCGGCTAACCCACCCTACGCAGCTATCCCGGCGACGGGCCGTAGTTCGTAAAATCGATCTTGAACATGCCGGGGTCGAGCTTCTTGCTCGAATCCAGATTGTAGACCGCTATGGTGGTGTCGTAGCCCTGCGGGTCGGTGACGGTCCACTGCTTGAGCTGGCCGTCCTTGGCGCCGAACATCAGCAGCAGGCGGCTGGTGCCGACGAGCGCCTGCTTCTCCTCGATGGTGACGCTGACGAAGACGTCGTCGGCCGAGACGTTGACGACATTGGTGTCCTTCATCAGGTCGATGCGGTCGGACAACAGGAAGCGCAGCGGCGTCTGCGACAGCGGATAGACGTCCTGGGTCGCGAGCTTGCGGTCGCGCACCACGAGTGAGGATCCGTCGGCGACGATGTCGATCGGGCTTGGTGCGTCATATTCGAAGCGTACCTTGCCCGGCTTCTGGATGTAGAAATCGCCCTGCGTCTTGCTGCCGTCGGGGCCGACCTGGACGAAATTCCCGACCAGGGTCTGCAGTGACGACAGGTACGCGCTGACCTTGGCCGCCTGCGCCTTCTGGTTGGCATCGAAGGTTTGGAAGATGCTGCTCGGCACGTTGCGGCGCGGATCCGGGATCACCGGATTAGGCGGCGTCTGCATCGCGCCGGTGACGGCCGGCCCGCCGGCGGAGGCGCCATCGCGGCCCTTCGGCGCGGGCTTCGGCACCGGCACGTTCTGCGCAAAGGACGACGCAGTCACCATCGCGGCGGTGACGAGAAGCACGCCCGCGACCCGCGCGCTACGCGCGGCGATGGTGGCGGCGAATCGAATGTCCTTGTGTCTGATCAACGCGTCGTCCTGTGTGGCTAGGCGCCTTTTAGCGTGATTTTGGGCAAAAGCAGATATCGATTCTACGTGAAATTATGTTTAGAGGCTCCTCGCCTCACATATGGCTGTCTTCTTCCTCGACCAGAATCTCGCGTTTTCCGGCGTGGTTGGCGGGTCCGACGATGCCTTCCAGTTCCATCCGCTCCATCAGCGAAGCGGCGCGGTTATAGCCGATTTGCAGGCGGCGCTGGATGTAGCTGGTCGAGGCCTTGCGGTCGCGTTTGACGATCGCCACAGCCTGCTGGAAGAGGTCGCCGCCGCCATCTCCGCCCATGCCTGTCGCGTCGAACACCGCGCCGTCCTCGTCCTCGGTCGGCTCCTCGGCGGTAACGGCCTCGAGATATTCCGGCTGGCCCTGCGTCTTGAGGTGACGCACCACCTTCTCGACTTCCTCGTCGGAGGCAAACGGTCCGTGCACGCGGCTGATGCGGCCGCCGCCGGCCATGTAGAGCATGTCGCCCTGGCCGAGCAGCTGCTCGGCGCCCATCTCGCCGAGAATGGTGCGGCTGTCGATTTTCGACGTGACCTGGAAGGCGATGCGGGTCGGGAAGTTGGCCTTGATGGTGCCGGTGATGACGTCGACCGACGGACGCTGCGTCGCGAGGATCACGTGCAGGCCGGCGGCGCGTGCCATCTGCGCGAGACGCTGCACCGCGCCTTCGATGTCCTTGCCGGCGACCATCATCAGGTCGGCCATTTCGTCGACGATGATGACGATGTAGGGCAGCGGATCGAGCGAGAGTTTCTCTTCCTCGTAGATCGCCTTGCCGGTCTCCTTGTCGAAGCCGGTATGCACCGTGCGCGTCGGCTCCTCGCCCTTGGCCTTCAGTTCGAGCAGGCGGGTGTTGTAGCCGTCGATGTTGCGCACACCGAGCTTGGCCATGTTCTTGTAGCGCTCTTCCATCTCGCGCACCGCCCATTTCAGCGCGACCACCGCCTTCTTCGGGTCGGTCACGACGGGCGTGAGCAGATGGGGGATGCCGTCATAGACGGAGAGTTCGAGCATCTTCGGATCGACCATGATCAGGCGGCACTGGTCCGGGCGCAGCCGGTAGACCAGGCTGAGGATCATGGTGTTGATCGCGACCGACTTGCCCGAGCCGGTGGTACCGGCGATCAGCATGTGCGGCGTGCGTGCGAGGTCGATAATGACAGGGTCGCCGCCGATGGTCTTGCCGAGGCAGAGCGGCAACTTGGCCACCGTGTCTGTCGCTTCCTTGGCGATGAGCAGCTCGCGCAGATAGACCTTTTCGCGATGTGCGTTCGGTAGCTCGATGCCGATGGCGTTGCGGCCGGGCACGACGGCGACGCGCGCCGACAGCGCGCTCATCGATCGCGCGATGTCGTCGGCGAGGCCGATCACGCGCGAGGACTTGATGCCGGGCGCCGGCTCCAGCTCGTACAGCGTGACCACGGGACCCGGATTGGCCTTCACGATCTCGCCGCGCACGCCGAAATCCTGCAGCACGCCTTCGAGCGAGCGCGAATTGGCTTCCAGCTCGGCCTTGCTGAGCGGCTGGCGATCGCCGGCCTTGGGCGCGGCCAGTACGGAGACGGAGGGAAGCTCGAACTTGTCGCCCTTCTTGGACGCGGCCTTCGGCGCAGCCTTCTTCTTCGGCGCGCGCGCGGCGGGCTCCTCCTCTTCCTCCTCCTCGTCTTCCTCTGCTTCCTCGTGCTCGTCCTCGTAGTCTTCGTCCTCAGCCTGCGGCGAGATCGAGGGCGCGGCGCGGCCGCCGCCGAGATTGGGCTCCTGGCGGCTGAAGCCGACCGCCTTGGTCTTCGGCCCGCTCGACACCAGCGAACGGTAGGCGGCACCACACAGCCAGATCAGCCGCGCCTTCGTGCTCATCAGCGCATGGAACAGCCAGCCCAGCGATACCGAGCCGCGATCGCTCTCCTCGTCCTCGTCGAGCGGCTTGTCCTCATCCTCGATATCGGCAAGCTCGTCATCGTGCTCGCGCGCGCCGAGGCCGCAAGCGATCAGGAACGTCGCTGCCATCGCGGCGAACAGGATCGTGCCGAGGATGATGCGATAGATCGTGCCCGGCGGCCCGAAGATCACCGCGGGCGCGCGCACCAGGGCATCGCCGACCACACCGCCGAGGCCGGTCGGCAGCGGCCATGCGCCGCCATGCGGCCAGCAGCTGACGAAGCCCGCCGCGATCACGGTGCAGAGAATCCAGGAGCCGAGCCGCAGCGCCTCGCGGTCGAACGGGCGATGCGTCATCATGCGCCAGCCCCAGACCGCGACGGTCAGGACCAGCATGATCGCGCCGAGCCCGAGGATCTGCATCGCAAGGTCGGCGCCGATCGCGCCGGCATAACCGAGGATGTTGCGGATCGGGCGCGAGGTGGCGTGGCTGAGGCTGGGATCCTGCACCGACCAGGTCATCAGCGCCGCCGATGCAACGCCCGACAGGCCAATCAGGCCGAGGCCGGTGAGCTCGCGCATGCGCCGCGCCAGCCCCTCGCGGATCGAGGGCGGCAGATGGCCGACCAGAGGAATGACGCGTTCGATTGCCGA
Organism: Bradyrhizobium sp. KB893862 SZCCT0404; assembly: GCF_018130885.1. NCBI lineage: Bacteria > Pseudomonadati > Pseudomonadota > Alphaproteobacteria > Hyphomicrobiales > Nitrobacteraceae > Bradyrhizobium > Bradyrhizobium sp. KB893862 SZCCT0404. The sequence goes on along the minus strand of NZ_JAFCLT010000005.1, from coordinate 245,503 downwards.
CATGCTCACGGGCCCCGCCTAACCCAGAGTCTCGACCAGGCGGTGCAGTGCCTGCGCCGTGGTCTCGCCATCCTGCACCAGCGCGAGGCGGATGTAGCCTGCGCCGGGATTGAATCCGTCGGGCTGCTGCCGCGCCAGGAAGCTGCCGGGCACCACGCGCACGCCGGCCTCCTTGAACAGCTTGAGCGTCACCGACACGTCGTCGCCGATCTCGGACGTATTGAGCCAGACGCAGAAGCCGGCATCGGGCCGGCGATAGCCGTAACGATTGCCGATGATCTGGTCGGCGAGATCGAACTTGATCCGGTACAGCCTGCGGTTCTCCTCGACATGCGCTTCGTCGCCATAGGCGAAGGTCGCAACGTGCTGGAGCGGCACCGGCACCTGCGGCGCCGCGATGTTGCGCAGCTCCAGGAACATGCCGATGAACTTCTTGTCGCCGGCGGCGAAGCCGACGCGCAGGCCCGGAAGGTTCGAGCGCTTCGACAGCGACTGGAACGCGGCCACGCGGGTGAAATCGGGCCCGGCACATTCGAGCGCGCTGCCCGGTGCTTCGCGGGTGTAGATCTCCGAATAGCACTCGTCGCTGAGGATCATGAAGCCGTAGCGATCGGCGAGACCCTTCAGGCGCGTGAAGTAATCGCGCGAGGCGACCGAGCCTTGCGGATTGGCGGGCGAGGCCAGATAGAACGCCACCGTGCGCGCGAGCGTTGCTTCATCGATGGCATCGAGATCGGGCAGGAAGCCGTTCCCGACCGTGGTCGGCAGATAGACCTGTTCGCAGGCCGCTGCATCGGCACCGGCGCCATAGACCGGATAGAACGGGTTCGGCATCAGGATGGCGGGTTTGCCGGGTTTCGGGCCGACATAGCGGACGGCCGCGATCGCGGCGAGGAACAGCCCTTCGCGGCTGCCATTGAGGACGAGAATCTCGCTCTTAGGGTCGAGCTGTCGCGGCAGCTTGAAGCGCGAGGACAGCCAGGTGCTCGCGGCCTGCCGGAACGGGTCGGTGCCCTGGTTCATCGGGTAGCGGCCGAAATCGGCGATGTGCTTGGCCAGCACCGGGCCCACGAAATCCGGCACCGGATGCTGCGGCTCGCCGACCGCGAGCGAAATCAAGGGCTTGCCGGGCTGATGCGGCGCCAGCAGCTCGTTCAGCCGGACGAAGGGCGAGCGTGCGTTGTTGGAGCTTCCACCGTCCAGCGGCGCACGGGTTGAAGCGGTCATGACCATTCTGGGCGCCAGTACTCTTGGAACGGCCGGTCGCACCAAGGCGCCGGCGGGAAGCGGTTCAGTTCACCATAGATAGGGCGAGGTTAAGACGCGATTAACCATCGGCCGGCGGCCCCGTCCAGAGCGGGAAAAATGGGGCCGGATAACAACGGGATGCATGGCGGCTGACCAAGGCCGCAGCTTTTCGTCGAAAGCGACGACTGCTGGCGCTGTGGGGGCGAGGATATTTCGGCAACGTCATGGCCGGGCTTGTCCCGGCCATCCACGATCTTTCCTGCCGCGCTCAAGAACGTGGATGCCCGGGCCTTCGCCTCGTCGAAGCGGCTCTGGCCGCGCAGGCGGGGCAAGCCCGGGCACGACGAGCGTCGCAATACGGCGCGCTCAGTGCCCCGGCAGCTTCTCGAACGTCTTCATGCCCGCAGGGATCGCGTGGAACTCCTGCATGTCGCAGGTGTAGATCGCCATCTGCGGCTGGAATTGTTTCGGCTCGTCCAGCGTGCCGACCTTGAGGATCGCTGCGGGCAGGCCCGGGACCTTGGTCACCAGATGCGTGCCGCATTCGGCGCAGAATTCGCGCGTCACCGCGCGCTCGAGGTCCTTGCGCGTGAACTGCTTGGGCTGGCCGCTGACGTAGCTGAAGCCGGCCGCCGGCATCGCGATGAAGGTGTTGGGCGCGCCGCCCGAGATGTACTGGCATTCGCGGCAGTGACACTGCGCCTGCATCATCGGATCGCCCTCGGCCTTGTAGCGCACCGCGCCGCAATAGCATCCGCCTTCCAAACGCATGACGACCTCCCGTTGTTTTTCGTTGTGGTTGGTATTTCTGCGCCGGCCGAGCGGAATGGCAATCTCTTTCTTCGCCGCGCGGGCCCAAAAGAAGACAAAAAGAAAGGGGCTCCAACTTGCGCTGGAGCCCCTCAACGGTCGGGGCATTGCCGGGTATGTGCCCAAACCGTAGGAGTGGACGCGGCCCCCGAGGAGACCGCGCCCGGGAGGAGAGCGTTACATGTTGTAGGCGCGCTCGGTGTGCTCGGTGATGTCGAGGCCTTCACGCTCGCTCTCGACATTGGCGCGGAGGCCAACGATCACATCGACGACCTTGTAGAGGATCGCCGAACCGACGCCCGACCACACCAGCGTGGTGCCGACGCCCCACATCTGCGAGACCATCTGCGCCGCGAAGTCGTAATCGGCAACCTTCGGCGGGATCGCGGTGTAGTCGATGATGCCCGCGCCGCCGAGGGCCGGGTTCACCAGGATGCCGGTGCCGAGAGCGCCGACGATGCCGCCGACGCAGTGGACGCCGAACACGTCGAGGCTGTCATCGTAGCCGAGCGCGTTCTTCACGACGGTGCAGAAGAACAGGCAGACCACGCCGACCACCAGGCCGAGGACGATCGCACCCATGACACCGGCGAAGCCGGCGGCGGGCGTGACGGCCACGAGACCCGCGACAGCGCCGGAGATGACGCCGAGCACCGACGGATGACCCTTCACGATCCACTCTGCGAACATCCACGACAGCGCGGCGGCTGCGGTGGCGACGAAGGAGTTGGTCATGGCGAGCGCAGCGCCGCCGTTGGCTTCGAGGTTGGAGCCGGCGTTGAAGCCGAACCAGCCGACCCAGAGCAGCGAGGCGCCGATCATCGACATGGTCAGCGAGTGCGGAGCCATCAGCTCCTTGCCGTAGCCGACGCGCTTGCCGATCAGGAGAGCGCCGACGAGACCTGCGATGCCGGCGTTGATGTGCACCACGGTGCCGCCCGCGAAGTCGATCGCGCCCTTCTTGAAGATCCAGCCGGCGTCGGCGTTGATCTCGTCGAGCTTGGCCTGAGCCGCGGTCTTCGCCGCCGCATCACCCGCCGCAGCCAGAGCCTTGGCCGCATCCTGGATCGCGTCCGGGCCGGGCCAGTACCAGACCATGTGCGCGATCGGGAAGTAGATCAGCGTGACCCAGAGCGGGATGAACAGGGCGATCGCCGAGAACTTCATGCGCTCGGCGAAGGCGCCGACGATGAGGGCGGGCGTGATCGCCGCGAAGGTCATCTGGAAGCACATGTAGATGAGCTCCGAGATGTTGGCGTCGACCGAGAAGGTCGCAGCCTTCGAGTCGGTGGTGACGCCCATCATGAAGGCCTTGGTGAAGCCGCCGATGAAGTCGGAGCCGCCGGTGAAGGCCAGGCTGTAGCCGTACACGGCCCAGATCACGGTGACGACGCAGACGGTGTAGAACACCTGCATCAGGACGGAGAGCATGTTCTTGGAACGGACGAGGCCGCCGTAGAACAGCGCGAGGCCGGGGATCGTCATCAACAGCACCAGCACTGTCGATGTCAGCATCCAGGCGTTGTCTCCCTTGTTGACCGTTGGCTCGGCGTAGGCTGCGGTCGCAGCGAACAGGCCGACTGCGAGAGCCGCCAATCCCGCGCCATAGGGACGCTTGAACGTCATATTATTCACTCCTGATTGGATAAGGTTGAGCGCGAAATCAGAGGGCCGCAGCATCGGCCTCGCCGGTGCGGATACGGACCGCGTGGTCGAGGTTGATGACGAAGATCTTGCCGTCGCCGATCTGTCCGGTTTTCGCCGCGGACGTGATGGCGTCGATGGTCTTGTCGACCTGATCGGAGGCGACAGCGACCTCGATCTTGATCTTGGGCAGGAAGCTCACGGCGTATTCGGCGCCGCGATAGATTTCCGTATGGCCTTTCTGACGGCCATATCCCTTGACTTCCGTCACCGTGAGACCGTGAACGCCAATGGCGGTCAGGGCGTCACGGACTTCTTCCAGCTTGAATGGCTTGATAATCGCCATAACAATTTTCATGGGTCCTATCCCCGCTTGGGCCCGGTCCGGACGTGGCCGGGCGTGTCTCGACTGGTTCGCCACGAGGGAGAAGTTTCACTACGCGGGCACAGCCGGGACCCCTAGAATCAAATGCCGTGCCAGATCGGGTGCATTGCCTAACGGACTATGAAAACGGGTGTTTTCGCGCCGGACGGGTATTGCGGTGCAGTGCGCTATTACGTCGCGCTCAAAACCTGACCACATCTGCTCAAAATGCAGGCATGACAGGCGGCCGACACAATGTTGCTCACGCGCCGGGCAGCCTGGTGGTATCTAATTACATCAAAAGCCCATGAACGGGCGTGTCCGCGCCGCGGAATACCGGATAGCCCGCCGTCCTGCTCATGGGATGCGCGCTCACCGGCCGGCCAGCCCGCGCCGCCCTGGACTCCCTAAGTGGTATCCGGCTGGGGCCGCTGACCGCCCGTCAGGCGGCCTCCCGCTCCGCAAAGACCCGGTCGATCAATCCCCATTCGACCCCTTGCTGCGCGGTCATGAAGTGGTCGCGGTCGAGCGTCCGTTCGACCTCCTCCTCGGAGCGTCCGCAATGATGCGCATAGAGGCGGATGAGGCGCCGCTTGGTTTCCTGCATTTCGTTGGCGTGGATCAGGATGTCGGACGCCTGGCCCTGGAAGCCGCCGAGCGGCTGATGCACGTGAAGGCTGGCATTGGGCAGCGCGGCGCGGTGACCGGGCTCGCCGGCCATCAGCAGGAACGAGCCCATGGAGCGCGCGGTGCCCATGCACAGCGTGTGAACCGGCGCCTTGATGAACTGCATGGTGTCGTACATCGCAAGGCCGGAGGTGACCACGCCGCCGTAGGAATTGATGTAGAGATTGATCGGCCGGTTCGGATTCTCCGCTTCCAGGAACAGCAGCTGCGCGCAGACGAGGCCCGACATCGCATCATTGACCTCGCCGTTGAGGAAGATGATGCGCTCGCGCAGCAGCCGCGAGTAGATGTCGAAGGATCGTTCGCCGCGCGCGGATTGTTCGACGACCATAGGGACGAGCTGAAGCATGTCGCGCATCGGCGACCTCCATGTCTGCAGGTGATGATGTCTGGTTGTGGTTAGGCGGCTGCGCGCATCAGGCAGCAATTGCTGTTGGCTGCTTGTGGCAGCTTTACGCTGATTGCCTGCTGGATGATGCGAAAGCGTGTGCCGCCGTCTTCGTTCGGCTCGATCTTGAAGATGACGTGGCTCTCGCGAAACGGCGGTTCGGAATCGCGCAGCCGATAACGCACCTCTTCGCCCGGAATCGATGTCTCCGGCTCGGCGCCGGCAAGATCGCAATCCGGCAGCCAGCGCTCGCGCAATTCAGGAATGGTCACTGCGCGCCAGACCTTTGCCGGCGGTGCATCGAACTCATATTCAAGCACCAGCTTTGTGTCGGGGCGATCAGATTCGACTGCATCGCTCATTGATCCAGATCCTTATTGGTCCATGTCCTTCAGGAGGTCAGCGAGGGCTTCCATGCGCTTCGGCCAATAGGCGCGATAACGCGCGAGCCATACTCCGATGGCGGCGATGCCGTCCGGATCGACTTCGTAATTCACAAATCGGCCCTGCCGCTCTTCGCGCACGAGGCCTGCCGCGCGCAGCACCGAGAGATGCTGCGACATCGCCGGCTGGCTGATCTCCAAACCGTCGCGCAAGGCGCTGGCATTGAGGCTTCCGCCAGCGAGCTTTTCAAAGACCTTTCGGCGCGTCGGGTCGGCCAGCGCCTTGAAGATGTCGGCTTCGATCATGCCGACACATAAGCACTTACTTATGTGTCGTGCAAGTCCTCTCTCGCCGAGTGCTTATTGCCAGGCCCTTACTGCAGAGCTTCGCCGTGCTGCGAGATATCGAGTCCTTCGAGCTCGTGCTCACGGGAGACGCGCAAGGGCACGAACAGGCCGACCAGCTTGAGCAGGATGAAGCTGACGCCCCCCGCCCAGACAAAGGTGACTGCGACGCCGTAGAGCTGGATCAGCAACTGCCGCGGATGGCCCTCGAGCAGGCCGGCGGTGCCGCCGATCGCGCTGGTGGCGAACACGCCGGCGAGCAGGGTCCCGGTCAGGCCGCCGATGCCGTGGACGCCGAACACGTCGAGGGAGTCGTCGTAGTTGAAGCGGTGCTTCAGCCAGGTGCAGGCCCAGTAGCAGACCGCGCCGGCGACGATGCCGATCAAGATGCCATGCCACGGCGCGACGAAGCCCGAGGCCGGCGTGATGGTGCCGAGGCCTGCGACCGCGCCCGAGATCATGCCGAGCACCGAGGGCTTGCGCCGGGTCGACCATTCGATCGCGCCCCAGGTCAGCGCGCCGGAGCAGGCCGCAAGATGCGTCGCGATGATCGCCAGCACCGCGCGCGAATTGGCCGCGCCCGCCGAGCCGCCGTTGAAGCCGAACCAGCCGACCCACAACAGGCCGGTGCCCATCACCGCGAGCGAGAGATCGAACGGCGAGAGATTTTCGGTGCCGTAGCCATGACGGCGTCCCATCACTTTCGCGGCGACGAGGCCGGCGGTTCCGGCCGACAGATGCACCACGAGCCCGCCTGCGAAGTCGAGCACGCCCATGCTGTTGAGGAAGCCGCCGCCCCACACCCAATGCGCCAGCGGAATGTAGACGAAGATGAACCAGGCGACGGAGAACAGCAGATAGGCCGAGAACCGCATGCGGTCGGCGACCGAGCCAGCGACCAGCGCGACCGTGATGATCGCGAACGTCATCTGGTACAGCATGAACAGCGCTTCCGGGATCGTCTTCGCCGCCGGGTTGACGCTGTCGAGGGTCATGCCCGCCAGGAACCAGCGGTCGAGCGTGCCGATCCACGGGCCGTCGCCGACGAAGCAGAGCGAATAGCCGAACGCGACCCAGAGGATGGAGATGATCGTCACCGCGGCGAGGCTTTGCGCCATGGTGGCGAGCACGTTCTTCTTGCGCACCATGCCGGAGTAGAACAGCGCGAGCCCCGGGATCGTCATCATCAGCACCAGCGCGGTGGCGACGATCATCCAGGCGGTGTCGGCGGTGCTGATCTCGGAATCCGCGGCGTATGCGGGCGCGGCAATAACCGACACAAGTCCAATTCGCGCAGCCATAGCGGCTGCGCGGCGCAACAATCCCGCCATATCGTTCCCCCCGGCATCAATTGGCGTCGCACGCTGTGGCGTCGTTGCCCGGTGCGATCGAAGATTACTTTTCAAAGCGTTTTCGAGCGAAGTGGATACCGGTTCGCGTGAAGAAAACGCGTCAAAACCAAAGTCTACAGAGCGTCGCTGTCGGTCTCGCCGGTGCGGATGCGCAGGGCGTGGTCGATCGGCGTGACGAAGATCTTGCCGTCGCCGATCTGGCCGGTGCGCGCCGTCGCCGTGATCACGGCGACCGCCTTGTCGGCGACGTCGGAGGCGACCGCGATCTCGATGCGCAGCTTCGGCAGGAAGTTCACGACATATTCGGCGCCGCGATAGATCTCGGTGTGGCCCTTCTGGCGGCCATAGCCCTTCACCTCGGTCACGGTCATGCCGTGGACGCCGATCGCCGTCAGGGCCTGGCGGACCTCATCGAGCTTGAAGGGTTTGATGATCGCGACGACAAGTTTCATGGTCAGGCCTATTCCCCGGGATGCGCCGCGCCGTATGTCCCCGGCGCAGCGTCAATCTGGCATCTTTCGCGGCAAATGGCATAAAAAAGTTGCAGATTGAAGCGGAAAAACGTTTGGCCAGGGACGGCCATGTGAATGGCCGCCTCTGTACAGGGCAGCCGTTCATCCTTCACAATGCATTTTTGGCATGGATGCGGTGAGCCGAAGCGGTGAACCTAAGCGCCTTGGCCGGTACATAAGTAAGTTCAAGGGGGACGTTTCATGGCGAGCTGGTTCTACGCATCCGAGGGCAAGCAGCAGGGGCCCTTCCCTGAAGGGCAATTCCGCGACCTGGTCGCCCAGGGCGTCGTCCGTCCGGACACGCTGGTCTGGACCGAGGGCATGGCCGGCTGGCAGAAGGCCGCCGAGATTCCCGGCCTGCTCGGAGGCGGTGGCGCACCGCCGATGATCCCGGCCGGTGGCCCGCCCATGATGGGCGGCGGCAGTTACGGCGGCGCCGTCAGTGGCGGAGCGCTCGCGGTCGATTTCGGCATCCTCGAGTTCACCTGGCGAACGATCGTCCTGCTGATCGGAATGATCTTCGTCATCCCGGCTCCGTGGGCGTTCGTCTGGTACACGAACTGGATCGTGCCCTGCGTCAAGGTTCCCGGACGCCCCAACCTCAGCTTCACCGGCAGTGCGATGACGCTGGTGCCGTGGTATTTCGGCTTCATCGTCCTGGCGATCGTGATCGGCTTCATCGGCAGCCAGTTGCTCAGCAACCTGCTGTTCATCGCCCAGATCGTTCTGTACTGGCTGCTGATCAAATGGATGGTCGCGAACCTCGCGTCCAACGGGCAGCCGCTCGGTCTCAGCTTCACGGGTTCGGTCTGGGCCTATATCGGCTGGAACCTGCTGTTCGCAATCTCCATCATCACCATCATCGGCTGGGCCTGGGTTGCCGCGGCCCAGATGCGCTGGTTCTGCCGCAGCATTGAAGGCACGCGGCGCGAGATCGTGTTCCGCGGCAGCGGCCTCGATATTCTCTGGCGCGGCATCGTGGCTGCCATCCTGTGCAGCCTCATCATTCCGATCCCGTGGGTCTATCGCTGGATCATGAACTGGTTCGCCTCGCAGACCGAGCTCGCACCGCGCGGATCGCAGGCGCGCATGTAAGCTTCCGCTGGCTCCGGATCACGACGAGATGTCGAACCGAATCTGGTTTTACGCATCCGGAGGCCAGCAGAAGGGTCCCTTCCCCGAGACGCAATTCCGCGATCTCATCGCCCAGGGCGCCGTGGATTCCGACACTCTGGTCTGGGCGGACGGGATGGCGGGCTGGCAGAAGGCCCGCGAAGTGCCGGGCCTCCTGCCCGGCGCATCCGCGCCGCCATCCTTGCCCGTCGGTGATCGCCCGGGCGGAGGTCCGCTCTCGGTGGACCTGCCGCTCTGGTCGTTCCTGGGATGGTGCGTCCTCTTGGTCGTCGGCAATGCGCTGGTGATCCCCGCGCCCTGGACCGCGACAGGCTATTATCGCTGGCTGTTCCCGCGCATTCACGTTCCGCAGCGGCCGAACCTCGCCTTCACCGGGCAGGTCGGAGACATCTGGTATGTCTTCGTTGCGATGGGACTGGTGGGCTACGCTGGCTATATCGACAGCATCCTTCAGATCTTGTCGATCCCGGTTCAGGCGGTCTTGTCCTGGATCGTCATGCGCTGGGTCGTCGCCAATCTGAGCTCGAATGGTCAGCCGATTCCGATGACGTTCACCGGCAGCGTCTGGGGGTTCATCGGCTGGCAGATCGTGATGTTTCTGTCCGTGTTCACGATCATCGGCTGGGCCTGGGTGATGGCCGCGTGGATGCGGTGGATTTGCCGCGGCGTCAGCGGCACGCGCCGCGAGATGATCTTCGTCGGCACCGGTCTTCAGCTGCTCTGGCGCACCGTCGCCTTCACCCTCGGATGTCTCGTCATCATTCCGATCCCGTGGCTGCTGCGCTGGTACTTCGCCTGGAGCATGGCGCAGTTCGTGCTCGTCGAGCGCGGCACGGCGAAAGCCGCGTGAGGCTTTCGATCACGCACGCCGTGTCAGGCGTGTATCGACAGTTGCGGAGCGATGGTTTCCGCAACGGTGCGCATGTCGCGCGCCAGCGCCAGCGAGGTTGCGCGCTCGAGCTGGCTGCCGAGGCCGACGGCCGCGATCGTGTGTGAGATCGTTCCCTTCGCGTTCAGGACCGGAACGGCGACGATGGTCACGCCGGCAATGTAGTTGCCGCGGTCGATGCTAAAGCCCTGCTTGCGCACCTGGTCGACTTCCTTGCGCCAGGCGTCATAGGTCGGCGCGTTGTGCCAGCGCAGCAGGCGGAAGCGTTTTTCGATCTCCTTCTCCGGCTGGCCGCTGAAGGCGGCGACGCAGCGTCCCGTGGCGCTGATCAGCGCCGGAAAACGGCTGCCGATATCGACATGCAGCCGCACCGGCGCCTGGCTGCGGGCCAGCGCGACGACGATCATGTTGTCGAGATCCGGCACCTCGACTCCGATCGCGGTGACGCCGTAGCGGCTTGAAAGCTCCTCGAGCTTCGGCCGCATCAGGCTGGGAAAATCTGCATTCTCCAACACGGCGCGCGCCAGCGGCAGCATGCCGACGCCGAGGCTGTAGCGCTTGGTCTGCGGATCGACCTGCAGCAGATCCTCGGCGAGCAGCGCGCGCACGATGTGCAGCGCGGTGCTCGGCACCAGGTCGAGACTTTCCGCGATCGCCTTGAGGCTCTGTGGCGCAGGGCTGCGGCTGAGCAGGCGGAGGATGGCGACGGCGCGCGTGACCGCAGGGACAGCACGGACACGAGGTGATTTGGCATTCGGCATGATCGTATCGGTACAACAGGGTGCGGAGTGCAACAACACCGTCTCGTCACGACGGAGCTTCGATGGGACCTGTCGAGGAGCGCCGCAAGCAGGCCGGTCCTCGCTTCGTCGTAATTGTACATATACAATCAATAACGCTATTTGACAATTAGCGCGTCGTCGGTATCTTGCCGGTCATGACCAGGCTGACCGACTACACGAGCTACGCTGCCGCGCAGACGATCTTCTCGCCGGAGAAGCTCTGGGAGCTGTTCGACGGCAATCGCGCCCAGCTCAACATCGCGCATGAATGCATCGACCGGCACGCCGGTCGTTCCAATCCGGCCGTGATCGTCGTTCGCGCCGATGGCCCGGACGAGGTGCTGGGCTTTGCCGAGCTTGCGGATGAGTCCTCGCGCTTCGCGCATGATCTGGTGAGCCGCGGGGTCAAGCCCGGCGATCGCGTCGCGGTCATGCTCGAACCGTCGCGCGCATTCTACGTGGCGGTGTTCGGCACCATGAAGGCCGGCGCCATCGCGGTGCCGCTGTTCACGCTGTTCGGACCCGACGGCGTCAAGCTGCGCGTCGACGATTGCAAGCCGCGGCTGATCGTGACGAATGCGGAGAAGGCATCGCTGCTCGCAGGCATCGGCACCGAGGTCGTCGTCGCCGACGACACGTTCCTGCAAGGCTTGCTGCGCTTCGCGCCGCACTTCACGCCCGATACGGCGGCCGACGCCATGGCGCTGTATCAATATACGTCGGGCACGACGCGCGAGCTGCCCGAAGCGGTCAAGCACACCCATCGCTCGATCGTCACGCTGATGGTGGCGGCGCTGTACGGCACGGGCCTGCGTCCCGGCGACCGCTTCATCTGTCCGTCGTCGCCGGCCTGGGGGCATGGACTCTGGCATGGCACGCTGGCGCCGCTGGCGCTCGGAATCACCATTGGAGCCTATGCCGGCAAGTTCAATCCGGAGCGGCTGCTGGCTGCATTGGAGCAGCATCGCTTCACCAACATCTCCGCGGCTGCCACGCATTACCGCATGATGCGCAATTCGGGTGCCGCGCCGCGCTACCGCTATGTGCTCGAGAAGATGTCGTTCACCGGCGAGCCGATCGACAGCGAGACGGCTACCTTCATCAGCGAGACGTTCGGCCATCAGGTCTGCAGCATGTACGGCACCACCGAGATCGGCGTGATCCTGGTGAGCTATCCCGGCGCGCGCGACTTCGTGGTCAAGCCGGGATCGCTGGGCAAGCCGATCCCCGGCGGGCGCGTCGAGGTGCAGGACGCCGAGGGCAAGCCGTGTGCGACCGGCGTCACCGGCGAGCTCAAGGTCTGGCGCCGCGGCGAGTGGATCGCGACCAAGGATCTCGGGCGCATCGACGAAGACGGCTATTTCTATCACGGCGGCCGGGCCGACGACGTCATCATCTCCGCCGGCTGGACCATGAGCGCCGTCGAGATCGAGGACGCGATCCTCAAGCACCCGGAGGTGCGCGAGGCCGCGGCCATCGGCGTGCCCGATCCCCTGCGCGGGCAGGTGGTCAAGGCGTTCGTGGTCACGGAGCGGGCGGGCGATGCGTCGTTCGAGCATGAGATCCAGGACGTCGTGCGCCAGCGCCTCAGCCATCACGAATATCCGCGTCTCGTCAGCTTCGTCGCGGAGCTGCCGAAGACGCCGGCCGGCAAGGTCAACCGCAAGGTGCTGCGCGACCGCGAGCAGGCCGCCCGACAATCAGAAGCGACGAGTTAAGGAGAGGAACGTCACATGCTGGACAAGATCGAAACCAGGTTTCCAAAGATCACCGAAGAGGGTCTCGACGATCTGCGCAAGCGCATCGGCGTCTCCATCGGCGTGACCGCCGAGCCCTGGTGCTACGAGGCGACGCGCGACAACATCCGTCACTACGCGCACGGCATCGGCGACGACAATCCGCTGTGGTGCGATCCCGACTACGCGGCGAAGTCCGCTTACGGCGGCATCGTCGCGCTGCCGAGCTTCCTGTTCTCGACCAGCCGCATCGTGTCGGGCTATGTCGGCGGGCTGCCCGGCGTCCACGCCATGTGGTCGGGTGCGGACTGGACCTGGCACAAGGCGGTCCGGCGCAACGACGTGATTTCGACCGAGGCCAAGCTGAAGGATCTCGTCGAGCATCAGACCCGCTTCGCCGGCCGCGCCATCCAGCAGACCTATCACGTCGACTTCTTCAACCAGCAGGGCGATCTCGTCGCCGAAGCCGACAGCTGGTGCTTCCGCACCGAGCGCGACCACGCGCGCGACCAGGGCACCAAGTACAAGGAAGTGAAGGCCCGCGCGCCGCGCCGCTACAGCGACGAGGAATTGGCCGCCGCCTACAAGCACTACGCCGAGGAGCGCGTTCAGGGTTCGCGTCCACGCTACTGGCAGGACGTCACCGAAGGCGAGGCGCTGCCGGTGATGCTGAAGGGCCCGATGACGGTCACCGGCTTCATCGCCTATGCGCAGGGCTGGGGCGGCCTCTACATCCGCGCCAACAAGCTCGCCTGGAAGCTCGCCGACGCCCATCGCGGCCTCGGCATCCCGAACCGCTTCAATATCCCCGACTGCCCCGAGCGTGTGCACTGGGAAGAGGAGTTCGCGCTCGAGGTCGGCGCGCCCGGCGCCTATGATTACGGTCCGGAGCGCTGCTCCTGGCTCACCCATCACCTCACCAACTGGATGGGCGACGACGGCTTCCTGCGGCGCGCGACCTGCAAGATCCGCCGGCACAATCCGGAGGGCGACATCCTGTTCATCAAGGGCAAGGTGAAGCGCAAATTCGTCGAGAACGGCCGTCACCTCGTCGAGATCGAGCAGGAGGCGCGCAACCAGGAGGACGAGCTCTCCGTGCTCGGAACCGGTATCGTCGAACTGCCAAGCCGCAGCTGACAGCAACCAACTGGGCGCATGAGCATGCCCGCACCTGATCTCACGCGCGGAGCGGTGACCGGCCTCAAGGTCGTCGATCTCTCGCGCGTGCTGGCGGGACCGCTGTGCACGCAGATGCTGGCCGATCACGGCGCCGACGTCGTCAAGATCGAGCCGCCGGCGGGCGACGAGACGCGCGGTCTCGGCCCGCCCTTCGATGCGGCGGGGCAGGCGGCGTATTTCAGCGCCGTCAATCGCGGCAAGCGCGGCATGGCGCTCGACCTGTCGCGAGCCAATGGGCGGGCGGTGCTCGAAGCCCTGCTGGAAGGTGCCGACGTGCTGCTGGAGAATTTCCTGCCCGGCACGATGGAGCGCTGGGGGCTCGGATACGAGGCGCATTTGTCGGAGCGCTTCCCGCGCCTGATCTACTGCGCCATCTCGGGCTTCGGCGCCGACGGGCCGCTCGGCGGCCTGCCGGGCTATGACGCGGTGCTGCAGGCCATGTGCGGCCTGATGAGCATCAACGGCGCGCAGGAGTCAGGCGCGACGCGCGTCGGGGTACCCATCGTCGACTACGTCACCGGCTACAACGCGCTCACCGGCGTCCTGCTGGCGCTGGCGGCGCGCGAGCGGACCGGACGGGGGCAGCGCGTCGAGGTGACGCTGTTCGACACCGCGCTTGGCCTGCTGGTGCCGCATGCGGCGAACTGGCTCTGCTCGGGCAATACGCCCGGCCGTCTCGGCAGCGCCCATCCCAACATCGCGCCTTACGACAAGTTCGCGGCGGCCGATGGCGAGATCTTCCTCGGCATCCTCAATGACGGCCAGTTCCGCCGCTTCTGCCAGAAGGTCGCGCGCGTCGACCTGCTCGACGATCCCCGCTTCAGGACCAACGCCGACCGGCTTGCTCACGTCGCCGCGTTGCGCGCTGAGCTGGAACGCACGCTGGCAAAATTCACATCGGAGGCGCTCTGCCGCGACCTGATGCAGGCCGGTGTTCCCGCGGGCGCCGTCAACACCGTGCCGCAGGCGTTCGCGCAAGCCCATGTCGCTCACCGCGACATGCTGGTCGAGAGCGAGGGCCATCGCGCGCCCGGCATTCCGGTCAAGCTAGCCCGGACCCCCGGCGGCGCCGGACGGCGCCCGCCCCGCTTCGGTGAGCATGCCCGTGACATTCTGGCGGATGCCGGTTTCGATGAGCGTACGATCAACGGCCTGATCGAGACCGGAATCGTGTCGCCGCAACGGAAGGACACCGCCCAACGCTGAGACGGCCAACAAGAACACGACCAAAACAATCATAACGAGAGGAAACGAGCATGCTGAGATCCGCGAGATGGGCCGTGGGATGGCTGGCCCTGCTATGGAGCTGCGCGAGCCTCGCGCAGACCTATCCGACCAGGCCCGTCAAGATCATCGTTCCCTATCAGGCCGGCCAGGGCACCGACGTCGTCGCGCGATATCTCGCCGACCATCTGTCGCGCACGCTGGGCCAGCGTTTCTATGTCGAGAACAAGCCCGGCGCCGGCGGCAATATCGGCGCCGAGCAAGCCGCGCATTCCGAGCCCGACGGCTACACGCTGCTGATGGGCACCAACGCTACCCAGACCATGAACGAGTTCATGTATCCGTCGATGGGGTTCGCGCCGGACAAGGATTTCGCCCCGATCATCCTGGTCGGCAAGCTGCCGCTGGTGATCACGGCCAGTCCGTCGTTTGCCGGAAACAGCGTCGCCGACCTGATCAGTGCTGCGAAGGCAAAGCCTGACAGGATCGACATCGCCTTGCCGAGCACGACGGCGCGCGTCATCTTCGAGTTCCTCAAGGACGTCACCGGCGCGCCGATGTTCGGCGTTCCCTACAAGGGATCGGCGACCGCGATGACCGACGTGCTCGGCGGGCAGGTGCCGCTGATCATCGACACGGTCACGGCGGTACGCACCCAGATCGACGACGGCAAGCTGAAGGCACTCGGCATCACCGTGCTGAAGCCGAGCGAGCTGCTGCCCGGCGTGAAGCCCGTCGCCGAACAGGGCGTGCCTGATTTCGAGATGGCCGGATGGAATGCCTTCTACGCGCCGCGCGATACGCCGCAGGCCATCATCGAGCTTCTGAACGGTGAGTTCGCCAAGGCGCTGGCCCTGCCCGAGACCAGGAAGCGGCTGCACGAGCTGGGGCTCGATCCGGCCGGCGGGACACCGGCGGACCTTGCGCGGTTCGAAACGCGGGAGCGGCGCAAATGGGGCCCGGTGATCAAGGCGACGGGACTGCAGGGCGGCTGACGCCGCTCAGACTCTTTTCCGAAGCATGATCTCGTCCGAGAACCGGTTCCCACTTCTCGGGATCAAGCCTTGCGCTCGCGCACCGAGCCTTCCTGTGCGACGGACGCCACCAGCGTGCCGTCGGGCTTGAAGATCAGGCCGCGCGACAGGCCGCGGCCGCCCCGCGCGTTCGGCGAATCCTGCGCATAGAGCAGCCATTCGTCGGCGCGGAACGGGCGGTGAAACCACATCGCGTGATCGAGGCTCGCCGGCATCATGGCCTTGTCGAACAGCGTGCGGCCATAGCGCGCCATGATCGCGTCGACCAGCGAGAAGTCCGAGGCATAGGCCAGCGCGCACAGATGCAGCGCGGGATCGTCGGGCAGCTTCGCCGCGGTGCGGATCCAGATGTTGATGCGCCCGTCGTCGACCTTCTGGCCGAAATAGCGGCCGATCTCGACGGGACGCAATTCGATCGGACGATCCATCTCGTAATAACGGCGGATGAACTCCGGCATCTCCTTGAAGATCGGCTGCTTGGCCACCTCCTCGGCGGTCAGCTTTTCCGGCGGCGGCACGTCAGGCATCTTGTCCTGGTGATCGAAGGCGCTTTCCTCCTCGGCATGGAACGAGACCATGATCGAGAAGATGGCGTTGCCGTGCTGGATCGCGGTGACCCGGCGGGTCGAATAGCTCTTGCCATCCCGCAGGCGCTCGACCTGGTAGATGATCGGGACCTTCGGGTCGCCTGGCAGAATGAAATAGCAATGCAGCGAATGCGGCAGCCGGCCCTCGACGGTGCGGCAGGCCGCGACCATCGCCTGCCCGATCACCTGGCCGCCAAACACCCGCTGCCAGTCCGTCTTCGGGCTGTTGCCGCGGAACAGGTTTACCTCGAGCTGTTCGAGGTCGAGGATCGAAATGAGGTCGAACAGGCTTTTGGACATGGAATGCTCTCGAAAAGACCCGTCATTCCGGGGCATCGCACCAGCGATGAACCCGGAATGACGGAATGGGGCCGTTCCGCCCTTGTTTCACCGCACTGTTTCGCCCAGCTCAAGTCTGCTAGCAAGACCAGGATTTGACCGGGAATTTGGGTATGTCGGTACAGGGTAGCATTGTTATTGGCGGCGGCGCGTTTGCCGGCCTCGCGCTGGCTCTGGCGTTGCGCCAGGGGCTGGGGCCTGAGATCCCCGTCATCGTCGCCGATCCCGCGCTGAGCACGCGCCCGAGCCGCGACCCCCGTGCAACCGCGATCGTGGCTGCCTGCCGCCGTCTGTTCGAGGTGATCGGCGCCTGGGACGACGTCAGGGGCGAGGCACAGCCGATCCTCGACATGGTCGTCACCGATTCCAGGCTCGAGGACGCCACGCGGCCCGTCTTCCTGAATTTTGCCGGCGATGTCGCGCCGGGCGAGCCCTTCGCCCACATGGTCGAGAATCGCCGCCTGATCGATGCGCTGGTGGTGCGCGCCGAGGCCGCGGGCATCGACCTTCGCGCCACCACGGTCGCCTCCTACGACGCGCGCGCGGAGGGCATCGACGTCACACTCGGTGACGGCAGCGTGATTGCCGCCAGCCTCCTGGTTGCCGCCGACGGCGCGCGGTCGAAGCTGCGCGAGCGCGCCGGCATCGCCACCCATGGCTGGGAGTATGACCAGTCCGGCATCGTCGTCACCGTCGGGCATGAGCGCGATCACGAGGGCCGCGCCGAGGAGCACTTTTTGCCCGCGGGCCCCTTCGCGATCCTGCCGCTGACCGGAAAACGCTCGTCGCTGGTCTGGACCGAGCGCCGGGCCGAGGCTGCGCGCATCATCGCGCTCAGCGACGAGGAGTTCCACGCCGAGCTTGAGCAGCGCTTCGGCCTGCATCTCGGCGAGGTGAAGGCGCTCGACAAGCCGCGCGCGTTCCCGCTGTCCTATTTCGTCGCGCGTTCCTTCATTGCCGACCGTCTCGCGCTGGTCGGCGATTCCGCCCACGTCATTCATCCCATCGCGGGCCAGGGCCTCAACATGGGGCTGAAGGATGTGGCCGCGCTGGCCGAGGTCGTCGTCGATGCCGCGCGGCTCGGCATGGATCTCGGCGGCGCCGATGTGCTCGAGCGCTATCAGCGCTGGCGCCGCTTCGACACCATGGCGATGGGCGTTGCCACCAACTCGCTGAACTTCCTGTTCTCCAACCAGTCGACCCTGCTGCGCACCGTGCGCGACATCGGCCTCGGCCTCGTCGACCGCGCCCCGCCGCTGAAGAACCTTTTTATTCGGCAGGCCGCAGGGCTGACGGGCGAGGTGCCCAGGCTGTTGAAGGGCGAGGCGCTGTAAGGGGCGCTCGCGCTACACCCGTCGCCGTCGTCCCGGCGAAGGCCGGGACCCATAACCACAGGGCGTGGTTTGGCGTGGGCTGGTCGCTCCGAATCTTCGCATAACTCTTGCTGCGGAGTATGGATCCCGGCCTTCGCCGGGACGACACCGAGAGGCGGCGCGGCTATCGGGCCAAATGACGGAGCTCCATCCCGGCCACAAACCCTCAATCGATCTTGCGCGCTTCTTCCGGCAGCATGATCGGGATGCCGTCGCGGATCGGGTAGGCGAGCTTGGCGCTGCGCGAGATCAGCTCCTGCTTTGCGGAATCGAATTCCAGCGGACCCTTGGTCAGCGGACAGACCAGGATCTCCAGCAGTTTGGGATCGACGCTGGCTTCGGGGCGTTCGGTCGGCGTGTTCATTTTGGTCTCCGGCGTTCGGCTGCCTCTAGCACAGAAATCCGCCATCGCCCATCGGGTCGCCTCAAGCGGACACCATGCGCAGAATCTCGTCGATCATGCCCTGGAGCCGCGCCGCGGGCACCGGCGCTGCCGACAGGGCGAAGCCGAGAAAGGTCCAGTAGAGGATCTGCGCGCGGACCTGTGCGGTCGCCCGGTCCAGCCCGCGCAGCGTGAGCTGCTCCTCGATATAGTCCAGCCTGCGGCGGTCGATCGCGCGCACCGCGCCTTGCGCGCCCGCATCGAACGCGGCCCAGTTGCGCACCGCGCGCTCGAGATCGAGCCGCGCGCCGAATGACCTCCGCAGCAGCGCCTTCAGCGGCTCGTCGCCGGCGGCTTCGACGTCGGCGATGATCTGCTCCGCGGCGATCTCGCGCCAGCGCTTCAGCACCGCGGCGTGGAACGCGCCGAGATCGGCAAAATGCCAATAGAAGCTGCCGCGCGACACCCCCATGGCCCTTGCCAGCGGATCGGCCTTCAGCGCCGTGAAGCCGCTCTTGGCGAGCGCCTTCAGCCCCTCTTTGATCCAGTCGTCGGCGGAAAGCTGCTCGGTCATGTCGGTTCCCGGGAATGACACCATACACTAGTGTATTGACAGGCGGCAGGCCAGCCGCTATCTCACCCTACATAACTGTATGGAGAAGTCGATGCGTGATCTCCTGCTCCAATGTGCCGGCGTGTTGACCATCGTCGTCGCGCTGATCCACGGCTATCTCGGCGAGGCCAAGGTCTTTGCACGCGCCAGCATCGAGCCGGAACGGCTCCGCACCCTGATCCGGCTGGTCTGGCAGGCCTCGACCGTCGCCTGGATCGGCGGCGGTGTGCTCCTGATCGCGGCGCCCTTGATGGGCTCGGAGCCGGCACGCCACTGGATCGTCGCCACCCTCGCCTGTGTGTTTGGCGTCTCCGCGCTGGCCAATGCCTGGGCCACGCGCGGCCGGCATTTCGGCTGGATGATGCTCAGCGTCGTCGTGGTGCTGGCTGTCGCCGGCTATTGAACCTCCAGCCGAACAGCCACGCAGTGAAGCGGAGCGGCATCATGGACAATCGCGTTCGACTGACCATCGAGAACGGCGTGGCCCATCTCCGGCTGAACCGTCCGGACAAGATGAATGCACTCGATCCCGCGATGTTCGAAGCGATCATCGTTGCAGGCTCGCGGCTCGGCACGTGCAAGGACGTCCGCGCCGTCGTTCTCTCGGGCGAGGGCCGCGCTTTCTGCGCGGGCCTCGATCTCGACCGCCTTCTCGCCACCACGAATGGCGATCCGTTGCTCCCGTCCATCTGCTCCCGTCCATCGACCTGACACGCCGGACCCACGGCGTTGCGAACTACGCCCAGCATCTCGTCTGGCTCTGGCGCGAGCTGCCGGTGCCGGTGATTGCAGCGGTGCACGGTGTTGCCTTCGGCGGCGGCTTCCAGCTCGCGCTGGGGGCCGACCTGCGCTATCTCGCGCCGGGAACAAAGCTCGCGATCATCGAGGCCAAATGGGGTCTCGTGCCCGACATGTGCGGCACGCAGCTGATGCGCCATCTCGCGCGCGACGATGTCGTGCGTGAGCTGACCTATTCCGGCCGCGTCTTTTCTGCGGAGCAAGCGCTCGCCTACGGCTTTGCAACGCGCCTCACTGACGATCCCGTGGCGGCGGCGCTCGCCATGGCGCAGGAGATCGCGAGCCGCAGCCCCGACGCCGTCCGCGCGGCCAAGCGCCTGTTAAACTTGGCCGCGACCTCCGACGCCGCGACCGGTCTTGCCGCAGAAACTGCCGAACAGGCGGCGCTGCTTGGCGCGTCCAATCACATCGAGGCCGTCAGAAGCAGCCTCGAGAACCGTGCCCCGCGATGGAGCCCTGCATGAGCGAGCCCGGCGGATTCGACCTGCAGGCAATCAACGCGGTCAACGCCTCCGCCGCGTTCAACCGCGCCATGGGCTTTGAAGTGATTGCGGCGGGCAAGGGTGAGGTGACCATCCGCATGGATTGGCGGGACGACCTCACCCAGTATTCCGGTCATCTGCACGCCGGTCTGATCGCGGCCCTGCTTGACACCGCCTGCGGCTTTGCGGCGGCAACGCTCGTGGGCGCGGTCACGGCGTCGCATTTCTCGATGAATTGCCTGAGGCCGGCGGTCGGCCGCTATTTCGTCGCCAGCGGAACGACGCTTCGCGCCGGGCGCAGACAGGTGTTCGCGCGCGCCGAGCTGTTCGCGGCCGATGAGCGGGACGATCTGACACGCGTTGCGACCGGCGAAACCGTGCTGGTTCCCACCGGCGAGCCGCGCAAGGCCGACGGGAGCTGAGCCATGGCGCTGACACTCGTCACCGGAGGCACGGGACATCTTGGCCGCGATATCGTCGATCGTCTCGTTCGCGCCGGATCTCGCGTCCGCGTTCTTGCGCGCACGCCGGGCGTGCGCTCGGATGTCGAATGGGCCGCAGCTGATCTCGCCGCCGGCGCAGGCTTGCAGGATGCGCTGCATGACGTCGACACGGTCATTCATGCGGCGACCTTCTCGCCGATCGCACGGCGCGGCGGCATCCGCCCGATCGACTTCTTCAGATCGCCTTCGGCGGTCGACGTCGAAGGAACGGAGCGGCTGCTGGCATGCGGCGAGAAAGCCGGGGTGCGGCACTTTCTCCATGTCTCGATCGTCGGCCTCGACGAGGCGACCCTGCCCTACGCGCGGGTCAAGCTCGCCGGCGAACGGCTGGTGCGCGCATCCGCCCTGTCCTGGTCGATCGTTCGCGCGATGCCGTTCTATTATCTGCTCGACAGGCTGCTTGCAGGTCTCTCGTGGCTTCCGGTGTGGCCGGTGCCGACGACGCGGTTCGATCCGGTCGATACGTCCGATGTTGCCGACCACGTCGTGACCTGCGCGTTCGACGGCGAGCGCGGCGTGCGCACGGAGATCGGCGGGCCGGAAGCTCTCGATCTCGTCGCCTTTGCCCGCCAGTATCAGGATGCGAGACGCCTGCATCGAAGGATCCTGCCGATCGATCTTTCGGAGACGAAGGCGCGCGGCATGGGTTTTGTCGTAAGCCAGGGCGTGCGCGGGCATCTCACCTGGACGGATTGGCTGCGGCGCACCTCTCCAGAGGCGTGAAGCGCGGGCTAGCGCAACTGCCAAAGCCTCCTTCGGCATCCCCTGATCCCGTGAGGCGTAAGGCCGCAGCGGGCGCGTCGCGTACCAAGAGCACTCAGCTTTTGGCCGCGGTTAGAACTTATCTAAACCTGCGCTCGCCCGAACGGATTGACTTCACTCCCTCCTTTGCTTCCTTCGGTGCCGCTTCGCGGCTCCGCGCCGCTCACGACAGAGGAGGATACGTTCGTGAAGGTCATTCGTGTTGTTGCCATTGCACTGACGATCGGGATTGGCACGGGATCGGCGGCCATGGCCGACGGTTTCAAGGATTGCACCAAGCTCGACAAGGCGTCGTGGAAGCCGGCCAGCGAAGCCGAAGCCAAGGCCAAGGCGCTTGGCTACGAAGTGCGGCGCTCGAAGATCGAAGGCTCGTGCTATGAGGTCTACGGCGTCAAGGAAGGCAAGCTGTACGAGCTGTTCTACAGCCCGGAAGATCTCAGCCTGAAGCACACGATCGCCAAGTAAGATCAGAGGTAAGGATCATCCTGGCTTGATCGACGAAGCGGGGACAGAAGCGCGCGGGGCGTCCGACAGGGCCCCCGCGGATCGGGCCGTTTCACGGACGGTTGCGGTCTGGGACCTTCCGCTCCGTCTCTGGCACTGGGCGTTTGCGGCCGGCATTCTCGCCGCCTGGTTCACACCCACGGTCTACGATCGGCTTCACCGCATCGTCGGCTATACGGTGCTTGGGCTGCTCGCCTTCCGTCTGGTCTGGGGCTTCTGGGGAAGCCGCTATTCGCGCTTCCGCATGGTCGGCGTCAGGCTGCGTGCCGCGCCACGCTATCTCTGGAATCTGCGCCGCGGCATCACCGGCCGTTATATCGGACTCAATCCCGCCGGCACCTTGATGCTGGTGGCGCTGCTGCTCGCCATCGCCGTCTCGACGATCACGGGCGCGATGTCGGTCACCGTGACCTTCTTCGGCGTCTGGTGGGTCGAGGACACCCACCATTACTCATCGGACGCGGTCATCGTGCTGGTCGTGCTGCACGTGGTGGGCGTGCTGTTGATGGGGCTTCTCCAGCGCGAGAACCTGATCCGCGCGATGATCACCGGCCGCAAGCGCATCCGCGGCCACCACTAGCCTTTCGTTGTTCCGTTCTCCGCACAGCCGGGCGCGGTCTTCCGCGCATGCCGGCAAATTGAATCGAACTGGAATCGTTAACGGCCCGGTAAGTATGCAATCGGGCGTTGCACAAAATTAACGCGATCAACGTCTACCGCGTACACCATCGGCACCATTGGCGATGGAGCTATATTGCATGTTCCGCGTTTTCTCCTGCCTGACGGCCGAGCACGATTGGCGGCTCGTTGTGCTCGCAGGTCTGGTCTGCTTCGCCGCAAGCATCGTCGCGGCCAGTATCTTTCATCGCGCCATCGCGACGCGGGCGAGAACGCGGTGGGTCTGGATCGCGATCGCCGGCGCGGCCATCGGCTACGGAATCTGGGCCACGCATTTCGTCGCGATGCTCGCCTACGAGCCTGGTGTCACGACCGGCTACGGCCTCGTGCTGACCGCGTTTTCGCTTGCGGCGGCCATGCTGCTGACCTCGGTCGGCTTCGGTGTTGCGGTCGGCGCGTCTCCCCGGTGGAGCGCGGCGGCAGGCGGCGTCATCATCGGCGGCGGCATCGCCAGCATGCACTATCTGGGGATGTGGGCCCTTGAAGTGCCCGGCCGGGTCAGCTGGTCATTGGACCTCGTGCTCGTCTCGATCATTGTCGGCACGTGTCTCGCCTATGCGGCACTGGCGGTTGCCCTCTCCCGGCAGGACTTTCGGGGCATGCTGGCGGCGGCAGTCCTGCTCACGCTCGCCATCGTATCGCATCACTTCACCGCCATGGGTGCCGTGCAGATTGCACCGGATCCCACCCTCGCGACGGATACGATTTCGCTGTCTCCGGCTTTCCTCGCGCTCGCCATCGCCGGTGTCGCGCTGTCCGTGCTGGGGATGAGCCTGATCGGCGTGCTGGCCGATCGTCGTCTGGCAAGCAGAACCGAAAGGTTCGAGGGCATCATCAGCGAGCTTTCGGTCGCCCGGCAGCAGCTCGAAGACTCCCAGCAGGAGCTGCGGGATCAGACGCTCCGGCTGGACACCGCGATCAATCACATGGTCGAAGGTCTTTGCATGTTCGATGCCGAGAAGCGGCTCGTCGTCTGCAACGAGCGTTATGCCCGGCTCTATCGGCTGCCGCAGGAACTGCTGCGGACGGGGACCTCGCACGCCGACATCATCCGGCATCGTATCGTGGAGGGCATTCTCAAGGGCGATCCCAGCGAGGGCGCCGCCGAGCAGTTCATCTCGAGGCTGGCAGCCCTGCCGTTCGATGCGGTCTCGAGCAGGATCGACGAGTTTGCGGACGGCCGGCTGATCTGCGTGACGCGACAGCCGATGGCCGGCGGCGGATGGGTGGCCACGCATCTCGACGTCACCGAGCAGCGCCGGTCCGAGGCCAAGATCACCCATATGGCGCAACACGACGCGCTGACCGATCTGCCGAACCGCGTGCTGCTCAGGGAGCGGATGGAGCATGCGATCGCGGTGACGCGCAACGGCGGGCTCGATCTGGCCGTGCTCATGCTCGATCTCGATCGCTTCAAGGAGGTCAACGACACGCTCGGACATCCGTCGGGCGATGCGCTGCTGCGCTCCGTCGCCGAGCGTTTGCGCGGATGCGTCACGGAAACCGCGTTGATCGCGCGACTGGGCGGCGACGAGTTCGCGGTGATCGATTACGTGACCAACCCGGCCGTGGAGGCCGCCGCCCTTGCCGAGGCCATCAGGAAGGCGCTCTGCGAACCCTTCGATCTCGGCGATCATCGGGTCACGGTGGGCACCAGCATCGGCATTGCCATCGCGCCGCGCGACGGCAACGATTCCGACGTGATCCTGAAGTGCGCGGATCTCGCGCTCTACTCGGCCAAGAGCGGCGGACGCGGTGCATTCCGCTTCTTCGAGCCGGAGCTCGACGAGCTCATGCATGCGCGGCGCAATTTGGAGCGCGACATGCGGGCCGCGCTGGCCGGCCGTCAGTTCGAGCTTCACTACCAGCCTTTCGTCAACGCCGCGACCGGCAAGACCAGCGGCTTCGAGGCCCTGCTGCGCTGGCATCACCCGAAGCGCGGCCTGGTCCTGCCGGGCGAATTCATTCCGCTCGCGGAAGAGACCGGCCTGATCGTGCCGCTGGGAGAATGGGTCCTGCGAACCGCCTGCGCGGAAGCCGCCAAATGGCCCGCCGATGTCAGGATCGCAATCAACCTGTCTCCCGCGCAGTTCAGGAGCAAGGAGCTCGTTCCGGTGATCGTCGGCGCGCTGGCGAGTTCAGGGCTTGCGCCGCACAGGCTCGAGCTCGAAGTCACCGAGACGGTGATCATGCACGACAGCGAAGCCGTCTTTGCGGTGCTCGCCCAGCTGCGCGAGCTCGGCGTGCGGATTGCCCTCGACGATTTCGGCACCGGTTATTCATCGCTGAGCTTCCTGCAGAGATTCCCGTTCGACAAGGTCAAGATCGACCGCAGTTTCGTCCACGAACTGTCCAGCGCGCCGGCAGAAGCGCGCCATCTCGCGCGAGCCGTGGTCCGTTTCGCAGTCAGCCTCGGCAAGACCACGACCGCCGAAGGCGTCGAAACCAAGGAGCAGCTCGACATCCTCCGCGAGGAGGGGTGCGCCGAAACGCAGGGCTACTATTTCAGCCGGCCGATGCCCGCATCCGACGTCGTCAAACTGCTGCGGCGAGTTTTTGGCGCATCCACCCGCGCGGCGTGAGCCGCCGGATTCTCACTGCAGCGGCGGATCGCCGCTGGTGCGCTTCTTGGCGAGATCCATCTCGGTGACCGCGATCAAAATCTCCGCGCGCGTCTTGAGGTCGGGCGCCTCAAGCATGGCCTGCTTCTCGGCAGGGCCGTAAGGCGACATCATCGCCAGCGCGTTGACAAGCGCCTCGTTGGGCGCGCTCTCGACGCCTTCCCAGTCCACCTTGAGATTATTGGCCTTCAGGAAGTCCGCGAGCACCGACAGCAGGGCCTCGCGATCGACCTCGTCCTCGCCCATGCGCGCGGTGAAATCGTCGACGAAGGCGAAGAAATCCACCTTGCATTGCCGGTATGCGGTGAGCACCTCGAGCTCCTCGACCACCTTGAAGCGCGCGACACCGGTGAGCTCGAGGATGTAGCGGCCGTCGCCGGATTCGGCGAGCTGGGTGATACGGCCGACGCAGCCGACGCGGAACAGCGCCGGCTTGTCGGAATTCTTCGGCGAGTGCGCCACGTCGGGCTGGATCATGCCGATCAGGCGATGGCCGTCGCGCAAGGAATCGTCGACCATCGCGAGGTAGCGCGGCTCGAAGATGTTGAGCGGCATCTGGCCGCGCGGCAGCAGCAGCGCGCCCGGCAGCGGAAACACCGGAATGATCTCGGGGAGGTCGGCGGGTCCGCGATATTCGATGTTGATCGGCATCTGGTCCCCGCTGACTGGCTAGAGCATGATCCGGACCCGAAGGGCCGCGTTAGCGCAAAGAGTGCTGCGGTTTTCCGCCAAGATCATGCTCCAGCAACAAAACGCCTACGAAAACAGGATCGTCGACAGGCGCTTGCGTCCCTCGACCGTTGCATCATCCATGCCGCCCCAGGCCTCGAAGAACTGCACGAGCTGCTTACGGGCGCCGTCGTCATTCCACTTGCGGTCGCGCCTGACGATCTCGAGCAGCTGGTCGGTGGCGGCGGCACGATTGCCCTGCGCGTTGAGCGCGGTGGCAAGGTCGAACCGCGCCTGATGATCGAGCGGGTTTGCGGCGACTTTCTGTTCCAGCTCGGCCACCGGCCCGAGCTGCTGCGCCTGCTCGGCGAGATCGATCGCGGTCTGCACCGCCTTCACCGCGGGATCGTTGCGCTTGGATTCCGGCACCATGGCCAGCGTCTGCTTGGCCTGCTCCATCGCGCCGGAGACGGCGTAGCACTTCGCAAGGCCTGCAAGGGCCGCGATGTTGGTCGAATCATACTGCAGCACTTCCGCGTAGATCTGGGCAGCCGCAGCGGCATCGCCCTCGGCGAGCACGGCCTCGGCCTCCTGCAGGATCTCGGCGATATTCGGCTCGCCCGGCGCAGTCATGCCCTTGGTCAGCTTTTCGATGAAGGCATTGACCTGGCTCTCGGGCACCGCGCCCATGAAGCCGTCGGCCGGCTGGCCGTTGACGAAGGCGATCACGGCCGGGATCGACTGGATGCCCATTTGGCCCGGGATCGCCGGGTGCTGGTCGATGTTCATCTTGACCAGCTTGACCTTGCCCTTGGCGGCCTTGACCGCCTTTTCCAGCACGGGCGTGAGCTGCTTGCAGGGGCCGCACCACTCCGCCCAGAAGTCGATCAGAACCGGCTGGCGCTTCGATTCCTCGATCACGTCCTTCACGAAGGCCTGGGTGGTGGTGTCCTTGATCAGATCGGCCGCAGCCGGGCCCGCCGCTCCGTTACCCTGGTCGATGATCGTCACGGGATCCCCTCGTCTGATGTCTGGAATGGCGGCTCTTTAGCACGTCGCCGATTCATATGCTGTGTTGTCGGCCCCTAAAATTGGGCCGGGACGGCCGAATTTCAATCCGGGGCGGCCGATTCGGCGGTTCCAGGACGTTTTCGGGCGATTCGGTCGCATTCGGGGTCGATATAGGGCCTCAAGAAGCGAATCTATCCCTCCGGTAGCTGTTGCATTCGCCGCCCGCTTTTGGCATACGACAGCCGTTGCCGGCGCGTCATGCGACCGACACAGGATGCGGGTGTAGCTCAGTGGTAGAGCACGACCTTGCCAAGGTCGGGGTCGAGGGTTCGAGCCCCTTCGCCCGCTCCAATTTTTCCCAGAGCATCCAGCCAAACCAGACCGGGCCGCGGTTTTCCGCGCCGGTGGCGGCTGTATGGGGTTTGCAATGACAATTCTGGTTACGGGCAGCGCCGGCCATCTCGGTGAGGCCACCCTGCGGACGCTCCGCGGCCGCGGCTCGCCTGCGCGCGGCATCGATCTCAAGCCTTCGCCCTTCACCGATGCCGTCGGCTCGATCGTCGACCCAGGCTTCGTGCGGGAGCAGATGGACGGCGTCACCGTCGTGATCCATTCGGCGACGCTGCACAAGCCGCATGTGGCGACGCACTCCAAGCAGGACTTCGTCGACACCAACGTCACCGGCACGCTCAATCTGCTCGAGGCGGCGGTGGCCGCCGGCGTGAAAAGCTTCGTCTTCACCAGCACGACCAGCGCGTTCGGCTCGCAGCTTCGCCCTGAAGCCGGGCAGGCCGCGGTATGGGTCACCGAAGATCTGGCGCCGGTGCCGAAAAACATCTACGGCACCACAAAGCTGATGGCGGAGAATCTGTGCGAGCTGTTCTTCCGCGAGCGCGGTCTGCCGGTCGTTGTCCTGCGGACCTCGCGTTTCTTTCCGGAGGACGATGACGATCCGGCGATGCGATCGGCCTATGCACTGGACAATGCGCAGGCCAACGAGCTGCTCTATCGCCGGCTGGACATCGCGGACGCGGTGAGCGCGCATCTGCTGGCGGTCGAGCGCGCACAGAAGATCGGCTTTGGCCGCTACATCGTCTCGGCGACGAGCCCGTTCGAGCAGCGCCACCTCGCCCCGCTTGCGCGTGATGCGGCCGGTGTCGTCCGCGAGCTCCATCCCGACTGCGAGGCGCTTTATGCGGCGAGCGGCTGGCGCCTGTTTCCGCAGATCGACCGCGTCTATGTCAACGAGCGCGCCCGGCGCGAGCTCGGCTGGCGGCCGAAATTCGACTTCGCCCATGTGCTGCGCTGCCTTCGCGACGGCCGCGATTTCCGCAGCGCGCTGGCGCGCGAGGTCGGCGCGAAGGGCTATCACGATACGCTGTTTAACGACGGTCCCTACCCCGTCGCCCCGTAAGCGCCGCATTCGTCATTTTGCCCGATGCATCAAGTGTCTGTGCGGCGCCACCGGGAGCAAGCCGGGCCGGCGCCGCTCTACTGTGCATGGGGTTGTTTTCGAAGTTTTGTTTTGATGCCACTTCGCGCTGCCTGAAAATTGGCCGCGCGCGAAGTTGATTCCGCGCTGCAGCGAGAGCGTTGTTGCCGGCCGGCGCGCGCCGGGAGCAAATCAGTCTCAATTTTTACTGAGCGCAATCACAGCGCACGCGGCCAGCTTCTCACCGCCCGCAGATGTGCTAACCTTTTTGCGTCTGCCTCTCGACAGACTCCGAACTTCGCCTACTCAAACCAGCAAAACAAAGAACGTGCAGCCCTGACGGCTGCCTTAGGGGAGTGACGCGATGACATCGATGTTCCATCGATCCGTGTTGGCGCTTGCGGCCGTGGCCCTTCTTGCCGGGACCAGCGTTGTCAATGCGCAGCAACAGGACAAAAACCGGGCACTGAAGAAATACGAATCCGGCACCAAGGAATTCTGGACCCATCCGCCGGATGACTGGTTCCTCGGCGACGAGACCGAGGCGCAGAAGGGCCTCGCGCCGCCCTCGGGGCCGCCGACCGGCGCGTCCGAGGCCGAGCTGGCGACGATGATGAAGAAGATCAAGCTGCCGCCGGGCTTCAAGATCGAGGTCTATGCGCCCGGCGTTCTCGCCGCGCGGCAGATGGCCTGGGGCAGCAAGGGCACGCTGTTCGTCGGCTCGTTCGGCCTCGGCAACGTCTATGCCATCAAGGACAACAACGGGAAGAAAGAGGTCAAGACCATCCTCAAGGGGCTGAACATGCCCACGGGTCTTGCCGTCAAGGATGGTGCGCTCTACGTCATCGCGGTCGACAAGCTGATCCGCTACGACGACATCGAGAACAAGCTCGACAATCCCGGCGAGGGCAAGGTCGTCTATGACGATATGCCGTCCTATGCCGCGCATGGCTGGAAGTACATCGCCGTCGACAAGGACGGCTGGTTCTTCCTGCCGTTCGGCCCGCCCTTCAATGTCGGCATTCCCCCGACCAGCGTGTCGCAGATCCGCCGCGTCGATCCCAAGACCGGAAACGCCGAAATCTGGGCGCTCGGCGTCCGCAATTCGGTCGGCGGCGACGTCGACCCGCGGACCGGCAAGTTCTGGTTCACCGAGAACGCCCGCGACTGGATCAGCGATGATCTGCCCAGCGACAAGCTGAACATGATCAACAAGATCGGCGAGCACTTCGGCTATCCCTATTGTCACCAGGGCAACCTGCCCGACGACAAGTTCGCGATGGGCCACAAGTGCTCCGAGTTCACGCCGCCCGTGCTGAACCTCGGCGCACACGTCGCTCCGCTCGGCATGAAGTTCTACACCGGCGATCAATTCCCCGCCGACTACAAGAACAACATCCTGATCGCCGAGCACGGCTCCTGGAACAGGCACAAGTACCAGGGCGCCCGCATCATGCGCGTGATCGTCGGGCCCGACGGCAAGAACGCCAAGCAGGAGGTGTTCGCCTCCGGCTGGCTCGAGGGCGATCAGGGCTATCTCGGCCGTCCCAACGACATCATCCTCGCCAAGGATGGATCGATCCTCGTTGCCGACGACTGGGCCGGCGCGATCTACCGCATCAGCTACAGCAAGAAGTAGCGCAAGACGAAACGGAGGCTGCGACCGCGCGACGGCCGCAGCCTCTTTCATTTCAACTTCGACGCCGTTTCGGATTGCGCGCCAGCGCAAGCCCGGAACCCATGACCCCAAATCGTGGTTATGGATTGCGGGCGACGCTCGCCTCGTAATGACGCGTTCGACAGATCGGAATCCCCACCATGCGCCGACAGTTTTCTTCGTATGCCATCGGCGCACTCTCGCTCGCGGTGCTCGCATTCGTGCCCGCAAATGCCGCCGACAACGCTGCGATCAAGGAGAAGGCGGCCGTCTGCTCCGGCTGTCACGGCGAGAACGGCATTTCGCAGACGGAGAACATTCCCTCGTTGGCCGGCCAGCCCGATCAGTTCATCCAGTGGCAGCTCGTGTTCTTCCGCGCAGGCTCGCGCAAGAACGACCAGATGCAGCCGATCGTGGAAGAGATCACCAACGAGGACATCCGCAATTTCGGCGCCTATTTCTCGCAGATGACGCCGCCGAAGGCAGCGGAAGACAGCGATCCGGACCTGTCGAAGAAGGGCGCGCAGGTTGCCGTCGGCCGCCGCTGTGCGTCATGCCACACCGACAGCTTTGCCGGCACCAAGGCGGTGGCGCGGCTCGCCGGCCAGCGCGAGGAATATCTCGTCAAGGCGCTGCGCGACTACAAGGCCGGCGTGCGCGTCGGCGGCGGCGTCGCCGCGATGGCCGACGTCGCCTATCACATGAGCGACGAGGAGATCACGGCGGTCTCGCACTATCTGGCGTATTTCAAGTAGCGCGCGGCTGTTGCCCGCGCCGTCGTCCCGTGGCGCGCCAAGCGCGAGCCCGGGACCCATAGCCACAGCGTCAAGTTTGGCGAAGACTCGTGGTGACCAGCTCGCGCCATAACCACTCCCTGTGGTTATGGGTCCCGGGTTCGCACTGCGCGCGCCCCGGGACGACGATCGCGTGCGGAGTTACCCCGCCCGCTGCTTCTCGTACGCCTTCAGATGCGTATACGCGATGCGCAGCTTCGGCACCGGCACCTTGGCGGCATCGGCGCGCGCGATGAGGTCGCCGATGACGTGATCGGCTTCGACCGGCAGCCCCGCCTTGATGTCGCGGAACATCGAGGCGGTCATGGGCGAGCCCTCGGCGGTGATGTTGCCCTTCACTCGCTCGAAGAACGGCCCGCCCGGCGGATAGCCGGAGGCGGTCGCAATCGCGCTGGTCTCGTCGAGCATGCCGAGCAGGAAGTCGCGGCCGCCGGGTGCGGCGAGGATATTGCCGACGGAGGTGCGCATCAGGCTGGTGCTTGCTGCCAGCGAGGAGAGGAACACCCACTTCTCCCACATGTCCTGCATGATGTTCTGGCTGGCGGTGGCGCCATTGATGCCGCTCTTGAAGGCCTCGTCGATCGCCTTGACGCGGTCCGAAAGCTTGCCGTCGCGCTCGCCGTAATTGAGCGACTGCATCGGCTGGAGCTGCACCACCTCGCGCTTTTCGTTCAGCGTCGCCGCGATGGCGCAGAGGCCGCCGAGCACGCGGCCCTTGCCGAATTTGGCATCGAGGATGTCGAGATGCTTCATGCCGTTGAGCATGGGGATGATCGCCGTATTCGGTCCGACCGCGGGCGCGAACGACTTGATGGCGTCGTCGAGGTCGAACGCCTTGCAGCTCAGCAGCACGACGTCGAACTTGTCCTTGAGCGCGTCGGCCTGAACGGTCGGCGGATTCTTCAAGGTCACGTCGCCGTTCGGGCTCTTGATGACGAGGCCGGCGCTCGCCAGCTCGCCGGCGCGCTTGGGGCGCACCAGGAAGGTAACGTCGCGGCCGGCCTGCAACAGCCTGCCACCAAAATAGCCGCCGATGGCGCCGGCGCCGACCACGAGGATACGCATGGGAAATTCCTTATTGTTGTTTCTTACCGTCGCCCTGGCGAACGCCAGGACCCATTACCCCAACTGCTCGTTATCGGACAAGTTGGAGCACCAGCTCGTCCTAGCAATAACCCTCGGTGGTTATGGGTCCTGGCTTTCGCCAGGACGACACTGACGAGACTACTCGTTTTCAGGGAGAAGCGGGATCACTTCTCCAGCACCATCTCCTCGACCTCGCGCAGCTGCTCCTTGCCGAAGAACATCTCGTTGCCGACGAAGAAGGTCGGCGAGCCGAACGCGCCGCGGGCGACCGCCTCCTCGGTGTTCTTGATCAGCGCGGCCTTCACCTCCGGCTCCTGCGCGCGGGCGAACAGTTTTTGCGCATCGAGCCCGGAGGACGCCAGCGCCTTCGCCGCAACCTCGGGATCGTCCATTTTCTTCGGCTCGCGCCACATGTGGTGGAAGGCGGCCTCGACGTATTTTTCGAACACGCCTTCGCGCTGTGCGGCGATCGCGGTGCGCATCAGGTTCAGCGTGTTGACCGGGAAATTCGGATTGAAGACATAGGGCTGGACCTTGAAGCGCTTGATGAAGCGCCCGGTCTCGACCTGCTGGAATTCACGCTTGTTCTTGATGCCGGCGAGCGTCTCGGCCGGCGACTTGTTGTTGGTCGATTTGAAGATGCCGCCGAGCAGGATCGGCACATATTCGAATTTGACGCCGATCCGCTGTTCGATCGCCGGGATCGCCAGATGGCTGAGATAGGCGTTCGGGCTGCCGAAATCGAACAGGAATTGCGGGGCTGTGCGGGTCAAATTCATTCTCCCTGATCTGGCTTTCTGAGCTGACCTTTCTCTCCATTGTGGCGCAGGCCGCGCCACAGGTCCATTGTTTAATGATGGTCATAATACTTTGACCGGTCAGACCAGACGCCGGATCGCTCGCCTGCGCCACACCAGCAGGTAATACCCCATCTGCAAAAGGAACATGGCGCAGAACACGATCGGATAGGCGGCCCACACGCCCTCGAGACCGATGGTGCGGCTGAGGATGATCGCGGCCGGCAGTTCGATCGCGACGATTGCGAAGATCGACAGCAGCATCGGCGTGAAGGCGACGCCGGCGGCGCGCATCGCGCCCGAGAACACGGTGGCGAGACCGAACGGCACCGAGCTCCACAGGGCGATGTCGAGCAATCGCTTCGCTAGATCGAGCACGGCGCCGTCGGTGATGAAGATGCCGAGCACGGCGCGCGGCGCAAGGTAGATCAGCGCGACCAGCCCGCCGGTCAGGACGATGTTGAACGCAAGACCGGTGCGCACGATGGCGTCGAGCCGCGCCCTGTCGCCGCCGCCGATCGCCTGTGCACCGAGGATCGAGACCGCGATCGAAATCGACATCGCCGTGAACTGCGTATAGCCCATCACCTGGTTGACCGCGCCATAGGCCGCGGTGGCGTTCGAGCCGAAGCCGTTGACGAGGCCGAGCAGCACCAGCTCGGCGATCGCCATCACCACCATGCCGATCGCGCTCGGCAGGCCGATGCCGAGGATTTTTCCGAGCATCGCGCGATCGAGCCTGAGATGGCGCAGCAAGGCGGCGTTCGGGACCAGCGCATGCTTCTTCCGCCGCAGATAAGCGGCCAGTGCCATCAGCGTCAGTGTGTTGGCGATGGCTGCCGCCCATGCCGGGCTGGTGATGCCGGCAGGCGGCAATCCGAACAGGCCGCGGATCAATAGTGGCGTCAGGATCAGGCCGATCGTCGTCGACAGTGCCAGCGCCAGCAGCGGCGTGAGCACATCGCCGACGCCGCGGATCATCGCAGTCATCAGCAGGAAGACGAAGCCGAGCGGCATCGTGAGCAGCATGATGCGCGCATAGGCGCTGGCCTGGTCGAGGATGTCAGCGGGCGTCGCGAGCACCGTCATCAATTGCCGGCTGAAGATCCCGCCGGCCAGCGCGACCGAGACCGACAGCAGGAGGCCGACTGCGAGCGTGGTCCCCACCACGCTCTTGATCTTGCCAGGCTCGCCCGCACCAAACGCCTGGCCGATCAGCACGGTCGCGCCGGTGCTCAGGCCCATAACGAAGGCGAACAGGAAGAACATCACCGGGAAGAACGCCGATACCGCGGCGAGCGCGTCGACGCCGATCATCTGGCCGAGATAGACATTGCTGACGGTGCCGAACAGCGATTGCAGCGCATTGCTCAGCATCAACGGTGCGAGGAAGCGGAGGAACGTCGTCCAGAGCGGTTTTGGAGCGGACATGGATCGGCCTTTCATCAGGGCGTGCGAAGCCGTTGCCGCGCAATGCGCGGCTCGGCTGTCGATGGGGTTGTGAGAGAGCGCGCCCTTAGGCGCGGTCGCTGTAGGCGAGCTTGACGATGTGGTCGCGGACGTCGGTCGGCCAGTCCGCGATCAGTCCGGTGAAGCGGCGCCGGTCATCGGCGAACAGCGCGCGCGAGGCCTCCTCGAACTGCGGCAGATTGCCGGCCATGGTCGACATGAAGTGATAGGCCGCATCGCGCGCCTGCCGCTCGCGGTCCTTGTCGCCGCTCGCGCGCCGTGCCTCGTCGACGAGTTTTCGCAAGGCGACCGAGGCGCCGCCCGGCTGCGCGCCGAGCCACTCCCAGTGCCGCGGCAGCAGCGTCACCTCGCGCGCGACCACGCCGAGCTTCGGCCGGCCGCGCCCGCGCGGCTCGCTCGGCGATGCGGTCTCCTCGACCGGGGGCGGGAGAAGCTTTGCGAGGCGTGCCAGCACCTCGCGATCCCCGCCGCGCAGATCGAAATCGATCGACCGGCCCGTGGCGTCCTCGAAGATGATGATGGGCTCGTCCGGCCGCGACGCCACCCGCTTGACGACCAGCGCGACCTCGCCTGCCGGTCCGGACACCAGGCGCCGCTGGCCCTGGAAGGCGGTGAAAATCTTCTGCATTGGAATCATTGCCATATTTGCTGACGTTGGGCGGTTTAATACCCGGGTAAATTCTGAACGTCAATATACCCGGGTGAAAATATCCGCACCCGGTGCTCGACATTGTGTTCCCGGGCTGGCACGAACGGCCCGGCCGATCGACTATGCCTAGCCCCGGGGATCCACGATGCTGACCGTTCACCACCTCAACAACTCCCGCTCGCAGCGCGTGCTGTGGCTGCTCGAAGAGTTGGGCGTGCCCTATGAGATCGTGCGCTATCAGCGTCAGCCCGACATGCGTGCGCCGAAGGAGCTGCGCGCGATCCACCCGCTCGGCAAGTCGCCCGTCATCACCGACAACGGCAACACCATCGCCGAGTCCGGCGCGATCATCGAATATCTCATCGCCACCTACGGCAACGGCCGGCTGATCCCGCCGCCTGATACGCCGGAGCGGCTGCGCTTCACCTACTGGCTGCACTACGCCGAGGGCTCGGCGATGCAGCCGCTGCTGCTGAAGTTGCTGTTCACGCTGATGCCGAAGCGCGCGCCGGCGCTGCTGCGTCCCCTCGTGCGCAAGGTCTCGAACCAGGCGCTGACCGCGCTGGTCAATCCGCAGCTCAAGCAGCACATGCACTATTGGGAAGGCGAGCTTGCGAAGAGCGAGTGGTTCGCCGGCAACGAGTTCACCGCGGCCGACATCCAGATGAGCTTTCCGCTGGAAGCAGCACAAGCGCGCGGCGGGCTCGAGCAGGGCCATCCCAGGGCGATGGCGTTCCTGGAGCGTATCCATGCGCGGCCCGCCTATGCGCGCGCGTTGGAGAAGGGCGGGCCGTATCAGGTGGGGCGGTAGCTAGCCCCGTCATTCCGGGGCGGTGCGCAGCACCGAACCCGGAATCTCGAGGTTCTCAGGTGCGCAATTGCGCACCAGAGTTCACGCTTCGCGTGCCCCGGAACGACATCTCTCCGCTAATCCGCGTGCAGCACGCGGCCGCGCGTCTCCGGCAGCGCGAACGCGGCGATGAAGAACAGCACATAGGCCACCACTGCGAAGATCGCGATCGCGTTTGCGAGCGACGTCGTCGCCGACAGTGCGCCGACGAGGAACGGAAACAGCGCACCGATGCCGCGGCCGAAATTGTAGCAGAAGCCCTGGCCCGAGCCGCGCAGCCGCGTCGGATAGAGCTCCGTCAGGAACGCGCCGATCCCCGAGAAATAGCCCGAGGCGAAGAAGCCGAGCGGGAAGCCGAGCACCCACAGGATCTCGTTGTTCAGCGGCAGCTGCGTGTAGAGCAGCACCACCGCCATGGCGCCGATCGAGAAGATCAGGAACAAATTGCGACGGCCGATCCGGTCGGCGAGCCAGGCGCCGGTGAGATAGCCGATGAAGGAGCCGATGATCAGCGTCGACAGATAGCCGGTCGAGCCGACGATCGACAGATGCCGCTCCTTGGTGAGGAATTGCGGCACCCAGAACGTGATGGCGTAGTAGCCGCCCTGGCAGCCTGTCGCCATCAGCGACGCCAGCACGGTGGTCTTCAGGATCGGGCCGGAGAAGATTTCCCAGAGCGCCGGACGATCGCCGCTTGCGGCCTGCTTGGCACGGGCCTCGGCCGCGACCTCGGGCTCGGTGACGGAGCGGCGGATGTAGAACACCAGCAGCGCCGGCAGCGCGCCGATCACGAACATCCAGCGCCATGCGATTTCCGGCGGCAGCAGCGAGAACAGGATCGCCTGCGACAGTACCGCGAGGCCCCAGCCGACCGCCCAGCCCGACTGCACCGAGCCGACCGCGCGGCCGCGATATTGCGGCCGGATCGCCTCGCCCATCAGCACGGCGCCTGCTGCCCACTCGCCGCCGAAGCCGAGGCCGAGCACGGCGCGCGCGATCAGGAGCTGGTCGAAATTCTGCACGACGGCACAGACCAGCGAGAAGAACGAGAACCAGATGATGGTAATCTGTAGCGTCCTGACCCGGCCGATATGGTCGGAGAGATAGCCGCCGAGCCAGCCGCCGATGGCGGAGGCCAGCAGCGTCACGGTGCCCGCAAGACCTGCCGAGGCCGCATCGACCTTCCACAGCGCGATGATGGTGCCGATCACCAGCGGGTAGATCATGAAGTCCATGCCGTCGAGCGCCCAGCCCGCGGCGCAGGCCCAGAATGTCCGCCGCTCCGGCGCGTTCATGTCGCGATAGAAGGCGAGAAGGCTGGTGTCCTCGATCTCGGCGCGTTCGATGCGCTGGTTCGGATCGGCTGTGGTCATGTGCGTTTCCTCGGCTATTTCTCCAAAGCCGCGCGGTGGTAGCATGCGCGCCGGCCGCTGCAAGCAGGCCCGCGCTGCCGTGCCATGCACGGACGGGGCTACTGCCCCGCGGCTTCCGCGCCGCGCGTGCGCGGATCGGGCGCGCCGAGGGGACCGTTCGCCGTCACGAGAATCGAATTGGCGGAGGTCTGTCCCATCGGCTCGACGATGACGTGGTCCATGGCCTTCAGCCCGGACAGGACGTCGCCCGGGAAGCCGCGCTCGACGCGCACCTCATCCGGCATCCATTGATGGTGCAGCCGCGGCGCGGCCACGGCGGCGGCGACGTCCATCCTGTAGTCGAGGACGTTGACGATCACCTGAAGCACGGTGGAGATGATGCGGCTGCCGCCGGGCGAACCGGTGACCAGCACCGGCTTGCCGTCCTTCAGCACGATGGTCGGCGACATCGAGGAGAGCGGCCGCTTGCCGGGCCCGGGCAGATTGGGCTCGAAGCCGACGAGGCCGTAGGCGTTGGAGGCGCCGACCGCCGCGGTGAAATCGTCGAGCTCGTTGTTGAGCAGTACGCCGGTGCCTTCGGCGACGAGGCCGACGCCGTAGCTGAAATTCAGCGTATAGGTGTTGCTGACCGCATTGCCGCGGCTGTCGACGACGGAGAAATGCGTGGTGTTGCTGCCCTCGCGCGGCGCGTCGGCGGCGGACACGAGCTGCTGCGATGGCGTGGCGCGATCGACGGCGATGCCCGCGCGCAGCTTTGCGGCGTAGTCCTTCGACGTGAGCGTCTCGATCGGCGCCTTGACGAAAGCGGGATCACCGAGATAGCGCGCGCGATCCGCATAGGCGCGTTTCATGGCCTCGACGAGGAGATGCAGCGATGCTGGCGATCCCTGCCTGAGGTCGGCGAGCTGGAAGCCTTCGAGGATGTTGAGCGCTTCCATCAGCACCACGCCGCCGGAGGACGGCAGCGGCATCGAGACGATGTCGTAGCCGCGATAGGTGCCGCGTACCGGCGTGCGGATCACCGGCTGATAGGTCTTCAGGTCGTCCGTCGTCATGATGCCGCCGGCATCCGACAGCGCCTTGGCGAGCTTGTCCGCGACCGGGCCCTCGTAGAAGCCGCGCGCGCCCTGTGCGGCGACGG
Source organism: Bradyrhizobium sp. KB893862 SZCCT0404 (assembly GCF_018130885.1). NCBI lineage: Bacteria > Pseudomonadati > Pseudomonadota > Alphaproteobacteria > Hyphomicrobiales > Nitrobacteraceae > Bradyrhizobium > Bradyrhizobium sp. KB893862 SZCCT0404. Next base: position 207,221 of record NZ_JAFCLT010000005.1, on the reverse strand, counting down.
CCGACAGCGTCTCGGCAAGGTCGCTCTGCACCAGCCGGTCGCCTTCGCCGAGCGAGCTGCCGTCGGGCTTCGAAAAGATCCTCGCCGAGGACGGCCAGCGTGCGAGGCGCCGGTGCCAGCCCGGCAGGCTGTCGGCGATGTCGTCGCTGACGATGAAGCCGTCGCGGGCGAGTGCGATCGCGGGCTCGAGCAGTTGCGCCAGCGTGAACTGGCCCGAGCCGTATTTCTCCAATGCCAGCGCCAGCCCTGCGACGGTGCCGGGCACGCCGACACCGAGCGCGGAATCGCGCGACTTCGCGGCGTCGGGCTTGCCATCGGGACCGAGGAAGATCTGCGGCGTGGTCGCGGCCGGCGCGGTCTCGCGGTAGTCGATCGCGATGTCTTCGTTGCGTTCGGCGGAATGGATCACCATGAAGCCGCCGCCGCCGATATTGCCGGCGCGCGGATAGGTCACCGCCATGGCGAACCCGGTTGCGACCGCGGCATCGACCGCATTGCCGCCACGGCGCAGGATGTCGGCGCCGACCTGCGCGGAGATCTTCTCCTGCGCCACCACCATGCCGTGCTCGGCGGCAACGGCGCGCACCGAATCCAGCGGCGGCGGCATGTAGGTCCGCCGCGCATCCTGTGCGGTTGCGGGCGCAAGTTCAAACGCCAGAGTGGCGAGGAACGCAAAAAAACTCCGCCGGGTCCAGTATGACGACATTATCAAAATTCCGCCGTGGCCGCGGGCCAGTTCACACGCCTCTCCTTAATGCTATACCGTTTGCGCCAAGAGAGACAAAACTGTTCGTGATGAGGACTTCGGAATGACGACGATCGCCCACGATGCGCGCATCGCCGGGGCGCAGCGGACCTATCCGCCGCGCGCGGCTGTCGTCAGCTGGATCTTCTTCGACTGGGCCGCGCAGCCCTATTTCACGTTGATCACGACCTTCGTGTTCGCGCCCTATTTCGCCACCAGCATCGCGCCGAATCCGGCCACGGGCCAATCGCTGTGGGGCTTTGCAATGGCGGCCGCGGGTCTCGCCATCGCATTGCTGTCGCCGGTGCTCGGGGCCATCGCGGATGCGTCCGGCCGCAGGAAGCCCTGGATCGCGGCGTTCGGGACGCTGCTGGTGCTGGCCTCCTGCACGCTGTGGATCGGCAAGCCCGGCGATCCCTCAGTGATCCCGCCGCTGCTCACGGCGGTCGCGCTCGCCAGCGTCGGCGCGGAATTCGCCACCGTCTTCAACAACGCGATGATGCCGACCCTGGTGCCGCCGGAGCGCATCGGCCGGCTCTCCGGCACCGGCTGGGCCACGGGCTACGTCGGCGGCATCGTCAGCCTGATCATCGTGCTCGGCTTCCTCGCCGCCAATCCCGAGACCGGGCGGACGCTGCTCGGCTTCACGCCGCTGTTCGGGCTCGATCCCGCTACGCACCAGGGCGACCGCGCCGCGGGTCCGCTGACCGGGTTGTGGTTCATTATCTTCGTGACGCCGATGTTCCTGTTCACGCCGGACTATCCGGCGAAGCGTCCGGTGCGCGAGGCGCTGCGCGAAGGCCTGCTGGAGCTCAAGCAATCGATCAGAAGCCTGCCGCAGCAGAAATCGCTCGCGGCGTTCCTGCTCGCTAACATGATCTACACCGACGGCCTGGTGTCGCTGTTCGCGTTCGGCGGCATCTATGCTGCCGGCACCTTCGGCTGGCACACCATCCAGATCGGCACCTTCGGCATCATGCTCGCGATCGCGGGCACGTTCGGCGCATGGCTCGGCGGCAAGCTGGATGATCGTCTCGGGCCGAAGCGCGTCATCGCCGGCAGCCTGCTGGTCCTGCTGCTCGCCGTGGCGGCGATCCTGCTGGTCGACAAGGACAGCGTGCTGTTCGTCAAGGTGGCGCCGCCGCTGCCGGGCGCGCCGCTGTTCTCGAGCGCGGCCGAGCGCGCCTATCTCGTGCTGGGCTGTCTCATCGGCGCCGCCGGCGGGCCGTTGCAGGCCGCGTCGCGCACGTTGCTGATCCGCCTCGCGCCGAAGGACCGCATCGCGCAGTATTTTGGTTTGTTCGCGCTGACCGGGAAGGTGACGTCCTTCATCGGCCCGCTTCTGATCGGCGTGCTTACGGCGACCACGGCAAGCCAGAAGGCCGGCATGGCCGTGCTCGTGGTGTTCTTCGTCGCCGGGCTGGGGCTGCTGATGCGGGTGAGGGATTAGCCGCAGTCCGTAGCCCGGATGGAGCGAAGCGCAATCCGGGGCAGCCGTTGTGAGATTGCGAAACCCGGATTTCGCTGCGCTCCATCCGGGCTACGCTCATAACTGCGACCTCAGTGCCGGAAATGCCGCGTGCCCGTGAACACCATGGCGATGCCGTGCTCGTCGGCGGCCTTGATCACCTCGTCGTCGCGCATGGAGCCGCCGGGCTGCACCACGGCGGTGGCGCCGGCTTCGATGCAGGCGAGCATGCCGTCCGCGAAGGGGAAGAACGCGTCCGACGCCACGACCGAGCCCTTGGTGAGCGGCTCGGCGAGCTTCAGCTCGGCCGCCGCATCCTGCGCCTTGCGCGCCGCGATCCGCGCTGAATCCACGCGGCTCATCTGGCCCGCGCCGATGCCGACGGTGGCGAGGTCCTTGGCGTAGATGATGGTGTTGGACTTGACGTGCTTGGCGACCCGGAACGCGAATTTCAGGTCGCGCATCTCGGCGTCGGTCGGCGCGCGCTTGGTCATGACCTTGAAGGTCATGTCGTCGACCACGGCGTTGTCGCGGCTCTGCACGAGGAGGCCGCCCGCCACCGTCTTGGCGGTGAGGCCGGGCGCGCGCGGATCGGGCAGGCTGCCGGCGAGCAGCAGACGCAGGTTCTTCTTCCCGCCGATGATGGCGATGGCTTCCTCGCTGGCGTCGGGCGCGATGATCACCTCGGTGAAGATCTTCGTGATCTCGCGCGCGGTATCGGCGTCGAGCGCGCGGTTCATCGCGATGATGCCGCCGAACGCCGAGGTGGAATCGCAGGCCAGCGCCTTGCGGTAGGCGTCGACGAGGCTCGTGCCTTCCGCGACGCCGCAGGGGTTGGCGTGCTTGACGATGACGCAGGCCGCCGTGCGCTTGGCGTCGAACTCGCCGATGCACTCATAGGCCGCATCGGTGTCGTTGATGTTGTTGTAGGAGAGTTCCTTACCCTGGAGCTGCCGTGCGGTGGAGACGCCGGGGCGTTTGTCGGGCGTCGCATAGAACGCCGCAGTCTGGTGCGGGTTCTCGCCGTAGCGCAGCGACTGGATCAGCTTGCCGCCGAAGGCGCGGAAGTCGGGCGCGTCGATCTCGAGCTGCCGGTTGAACCAGTTTGAGATCGCGGCGTCATAGGCCGCGGTGCGCGCATAGGCCTTTGCCGCAAGCCTGCGGCGCAGCTTCAGCGTGGTCGCACCCTTGTTGGCGGCGAGCTCGTCGAGCACGGCCTTGTAGTCGTCGGCCTCGACCACGACGGCGACGTCGTCATGGTTCTTCGCGGCGGCGCGGATCATCGCGGGACCGCCGATGTCGATGTTCTCGATGCAATCCTCGAAGCCCGCGCCTTTGTCGACGGTCGCCTCGAACGGATAGAGGTTGACGACGAGCAGGTCGATCGGCGCGATGCCGTGCGCCTTCATTGCCTCCGCGTGCTCCTTGTTGTCGCGGATCGCGAGCAGGCCGCCATGCACCTTCGGATGCAGCGTCTTGACGCGGCCGTCCATCATCTCGGGGAAGCCGGTGAGCTCGGAGACGTCCTTCACCTTGAGGCCAGCGGCGGCGATCGCCTTGGCGGTGCCGCCGGTCGAGACCAGCTCGACGTCGTGCGCGGCAAGCGCTTTCGCGAACTCGATGAGGCCGGTCTTGTCGGAAACGGAGAGAAAGGCGCGGGTGACGCGGCGGGGATGGTCAGTCATGAGCAAGATCCTCTGTTCAGGGAGTGTCTATGCCCAGGCGCGCGGCGGATATGGCCCGCGCTTCCCGATGGTGCTCCATCCAAGGTCGCCAGTCGCGCGAACGAGCGCTCGATAGCAGCTTTTGGCGTTCGTCTCAACGGGTAGATAGGTCCGGATCGCGCCTGTTTACAGCGGAAGTTCCGGCTCCCGGCGGGCGTTGCGGCGCGCGTTGGTGACCGCCGGCGAGGCCGTGGAGCGGACAAAGCTCCAGCGGATCGAGGGCGCCTGCCGCGCGTCCTGCCGGATCACGATCTGCGCGGTGCGGCGCGGGCCGTCATTACCGGCGAGGAACACGCTGTCCTCGAGGTCCACCTTGTCGTCGAGGGCCTCGAAGGTCCAGACGTCGCGGTTCGGCAGCACCAGCATGACGCCGCGGGCGTCCGACAATCGGCTCGCCTTCACTGCGGGATGCAGGTGGAAGCGCAACGCGAAATCGGCGTCCGCGCCCTTGAAGCGTCCACCCTGCGGCGGCGACAGCGTGTCCTCGCCGTCGATGCGCGCGCCGTCATTGGCGATCATCAGGACGCGGCGGTGGATCGCGCCGAACTTGGAGAGATAGCCGTCATGCGACGTCGTCAGCAGCGTGCCGTTCTGCACGACCTCGCGATAGCTCTCGACCTCGACCGGGCCGCTGGTGACGGGCGCACCGTGCAGCAGCCGCTTCATCGCCGACATCTCGACGAACTGGCACGAGGACGTCTCGTGATAGGTCAGCGTCGAATGCGCAGCGGTGCCGCGCGCGAACGGCCGCCAATTGTCGCGGCCCGTGGTCGGCATGCCGCAATTGGTGACGATGCGGCTGATGCCGGAGGACAGTTCGAACGACAGGCAGCCGGCATGGGCGTCGTGGCTGACGCCGGCCGGCGGCGGCGGGCCGGTGTCGATGATCAGCGTGGTCTGGCCGGCATCGAGGCGCTGGAAGCCGGTATGCGGCATGTTCGCCATCGGCGCGCCGTGGGTGTCGTCATAGGCGAGCAGCGTGGCGAGCAGGTCGGACGGTGTCGCGCTCATGCCGTTGAACAGCGCGAAATTTCCGTCGCCATGGCGGAAGAAGCGCAGCATCGGCATCATGCGGTCGATCGCGTTGAGCAGCGCCGGCGGCGGCGCGATGTTGCGCGCGGCGAAGGTCTGCCGCAGCGGCAAGAGATCGATCAGCAATTCGATCAGTGCGCCCGGATTGCGCGAGATGTGGCCGCCGTCGGGCAGGATCTGCCGTTGCAATTCGTCCGACAGCTTCTTCGAGGCGCTGCGGATGTGGCGCGCCTGGTTGGCGAGGCACAGCGCGGAATAGCACAGCGCGATCAGCACCTGCAGCTTCGGCACTCCGTCCGGAATGTCGACCATGGTGTAGCGCAGGAAGCGGATCTCGCGGGCGAGCGCGCGCAGATAACGGCGGTAGAACTTGTTGTCGGTGTCGTTGAGCACCAGCGGCGCCTGCGACAGCAGCGAGATCACGCGGCGCGCCAGCACGTCGGCGCGGCGCGCGACGGGGCGGCGCTTGTTGGCGGGGTTGGCGATCCAGTCCTCGACCAGCGCGCGGGCATTGGCCCGCGTCAGCGCGGTGTCGGCGGCGCGCAAATGGCGCAGCCAGCCGAAGCCGAGCAGCGCGACCTCCCAATCCTCCGACGGCGGCTCAAGATCGAAGATCGAGCGGCCGTGGCAATTGACGATCTTGCCGGCGAAGACGAAGCGGCCGGCATAGATCTCGGCGGCGCGCGTCGCATCGGCGGTGCGTAAGTCATGCGGCGCGATGATCAGCCGGTCGGTGCGTCCGGGCCAGACCCGCGAGAGCGCAACCGAGCCGCCGCTCGCGCGCGCGAGCACGTTCCGCGCGAAGCGGTTCATGACCAGCGTCGAGATACGTCTGCGTTGAGCGACCGACACGCCTTGCCTTGAAGGGGAGGATTCCGACGAATCCTTATTAATCCCAAAATCGGTCGCCTGACACCACCTTGAACGGGACGAATCAGTGTCGGAGTTGCAAAAACCGGTGCAAAATCAGGATTTAACGAGCCGGCTTGCGTAGAATCCGTCGAGCCCGCCGAGCTTGGGATCGGCGTTCGGCAGATGGCTGGGCAGGGTGCGCAGGTCGCCGTCGGCGGTGATGATTTCGGCGAGTCCGGCGACCTCCGACGCTGTGATCGGGACGCGGCGAAGCGCGGGCTCGGAGGCCAGCAGCGCGGCCACGGCCTGCTCGCCCTCCTCGGGTTCCAGCGAACAGGTGCAGTAGACCAGCGTGCCGCCCGGCTTGAGCAGCGAGACGGATTTCTTCAACAGCCGCTGCTGGAGTGCGGTCAGCGCGGCGATGTCGGATTCCTGGCGGAGCCAGGCGACATCGGGGTGACGGCGGATCGTGCCGGTCGAGGTGCAGGGCGCATCGATCAGGATACCGTCGAAGCCCTCAGGCGGGCCGGCCCACTCCACGGCGTCAGCAACGACGGTCTCGGCCTGGAGCGACAGCCGCGTCAGGTTCTCGCGCAGCCGCGCCACCCGGGCGGGGGAGCGGTCGATCGCGGTGACCTGCGCGCCGGCCTGCGCCAGCTGGGCGGTCTTGCCGCCGGGCGCGGCGCAGAGATCGGCGATGGACTTGCCCTTGATGTCGCCGAACAGCCGGGCCGGCAATGCGGCGGCGGCGTCCTGCACCCACCATTGTCCTTCGGCGAAGCCGGGCAGCATCGTCACCGAGCCGTGCAGCAGCATCCGCACCGTCCCGGTCGGCAGCGTCTCGCCGTGCAGGCGGCTCGCCCATTGCGCGGCATCCGACTTCACGGTGAGATCGAGCGACGGCTCGTGGCCAAGTGCCAGCGCCATGTCGCGCGCGGTCGCCTCGCCGTAATGCGTGCTCCAGCGCGCCAGCAGCCAGGGCGGCAGATCCAGCGATTGATTGGCGACTTCGTCAACCAGCGCCTTGCCCTCGCGCGCGCAACGGCGCAGCACGGCATTGACGAGGCCGGCATAGCGCGCGGCGCGCCGGTCGGATTGCACGAGGCGGACGGAGAGATCGACCGCGGCGTGATCGGGCACGTCCATCCAGAGGATCTGTGCGGCGCCGATCAGCAGCGCGCTTTGCGCGCGGGGCGCGTCGGAAGGGATGCCCTTGTCGAGCAGGCGGGACATCACATGGCCGAGCGTGCCGAGCCGGCGCAGCACGGTGGCGACCAGGCGGCGCATCAGCGCGCGGTCGCGGTCGGCCAGCGTCTTCAGTCCGGGATGGGCGCCGCCGCCGTCAAGCTGATCGTCGAGCGTGCGGTGCTTGTGCAGCACGCCATCGACGATATCGGCGGCAATCCGCCGCGCCGCAAGACCAGGCACTTCGGACGGAGGGGCAAAACGTTGAGAGGGCATGCGGAAACAAGGTTCTGAGCGAGCGGCAGTTCCGCCGATATGGGCGCATGCCTAGAGGAGTCGATGTGTGGCACGCGAATATGCCAAATGTAAGAATGGCCTCTCGCGTTTACAGCCCACTATCGCCATTTCAGCAATGCGATATTTGACCTCGCACGCATCGTGATCCTGCGCTAGGAACCGCTTGATGAGTGATCAGCCCTCCGTTCCCGATCGCAAGCAGCTATCGCCGGCCGCCCAGCGTGCGCTGGCCGAGGCCGAGGCGCGCCGGCAGGCTGCTGCTGCGCATGCGGAAGCGGCGCCCAAGGAATTGCAGGGGCCAAAGGGGCCCGAGCCCACCCGCTATGGCGATTGGGAGCGCAAAGGTATCGCCTCGGACTTCTGAGGCGCCGTTTCACGCGCCGGTTTCACGTGCTCTTGCCGGCTCAGCCGACTCAGCCCTAGCGTGCGCGGATGCCGCGCTTCGATCCCAGCCATCCCTACCGGTCCTCCTACCGCGGCTCGCCGTTTGGCCGCCGCTTCTCCGGATTGCTGCCGTGGATGTTCGTGGTCGGCATCGCGGTCGCGATCGTGCTCACGTTCCGGCACGGGACAAACTGGCCCATTCCGCATGCAGACGACGGACAGTCGCGCGATGCCGAGATTGTTATTCAGCGCGCCGGTCATCCCGATAGCCGCGAGGCAGTGGACGTCATCCGCACCACGGCGATACCTTTCTCGCGCGCGTTCGTCCGCGCGACGGCCGCGACCTCGTTGTCCGCGTTCGCCTGCGCGGCATCGATGCGCCCGAAATGAAAGCGTCCTGTCAGGACGAGCTCGACAAGGCCGAGGCCGCCAGCGCTGCGCTGCGCAATCTGCTTGGCCAGGGAGGCGTGACGATCTTCAATCTCGGCCAGGATAAATACGGGCGCGTGCTCGCCGACGTCGCGACCAAGCGCACCGCCAACGTCTCGGCCGCGCTGCTCGCGGGCGGTTACGTGCGCAGCTACAATGGCGGCCATCGCGACGGCTGGTGCGCGCGCGGCTGGCGCGTCTGGCAATAAAAAAAGCCGCGTCGATCGACGCGGCTCTTTCAACTCTTTGGGATTTACGGCGATCAGCGCGTCACGACCACCGTCGTGCCGACGGAGACGCGGCCGTAGAGATCGGTGATGTCGTCGTTGAGCATGCGGATGCAGCCATAGGAGACGAAGCCGCCGACCGAGCCCGGCACGTTGGTGCCGTGGATGGCGTATTCGCCGCCGGAGAGCGTCATCGCCGCGACGCCCATCGGGTTGCGCGGCGAGCCGCCGGGAATGACGTCGGGAAGCTGCGGCTTGTCGCGCTTCACCTCGGCGGGCGGCGACCATGCCGGGTTGCGGTACTTGCCGTCGATGCGGGTGGTGCCGGCCCACTGCTTGCCGGACTTGCCGACGCCGACAGGATAGCGGACGGCGTGGCCGTTATCGAGGATCAGATAGAGTTTGCGCTCGCTGGTTTTGACCACGATGGTGCCCGGCGAATAGTCGGCGAGGTGGGCCCCCACCATTTCCGGCCGCGCCTCGGCTGCGGTCGACATCAAGACCCCTGCCCCGATGGTGGCGGCCAGCGCCACAGCAATCCTCATCGACATCAATGCTTCCCTTCCGTTGCCCCGAACGGGTCGTCCAAATCTACGCAAACCCGGAAATTGCCCGCTCGCCCACACAGTATTAACCGCGCCCGTTAACCGGATGGTTTCCAAGCGCGGCCGCCAGGGGCGGGCCGGCAGGGGGAACAAAGGAAATGTTCGAAATAAAGTAAATGACTTGAAAACAACACTCGGCGGGAAAGATACCGGCGCGCCGTCACGCGCGCTGACAAGCGCGTGAGGATGTGAACCGCGGTTGTTTTGAGGGTGCGGGCGCGAAAGGCAGGCGCGTGTCCCGGACGCGCTGCAGCTTGCGCTGCTGCGCGGAGCCGGGACCCAGCTCTTTCTTTGCGCGGACCGATGGGCCCCGGCTCTGCAGCGCACCGCGACTGGACGATGCCTAGCATCGCCAGGGGTCGGCGCTGCGCTGCGTCCGGGGCACGAGAGTTTTCCTACGCCGACTTCTTGTTCTGCCGGTTCTTGACGAGGTCGTCGACCACGGCGGGATCGGCGAGCGTCGAGGTGTCGCCCAGGCTGCCCGGTTCGTCCTCGGCGATCTTGCGCAGGATGCGGCGCATGATCTTGCCGGAGCGGGTCTTGGGCAGGCCCGGCGCGAACTGGATCTGGTCGGGCGAGGCGATCGGACCGATCTCCTTGCGCACCCAGGTCACGAGCTCCTTGCGCAGCTCGTCGGTGGGCTGCACGCCGGCCATCAGGGTGACATAGGCGTAGATGCCCTGGCCCTTGATGTCGTGCGGGAAGCCGACGACGGCGGCCTCCGAGACCTTCTCATGCGCGACCAGCGCGCTCTCGACTTCCGCGGTGCCCATGCGATGGCCGGACACGTTGATGACGTCGTCGACGCGGCCGGTGATCCAGTAATAGCCGTCGGCGTCGCGCCGGCAGCCGTCGCCGGTGAAGTACTTGCCCTTGTAGGTCGAGAAGTAGGTCTGCTCGAAGCGGGCGTGGTCGCCATAGACCGTACGCATCTGGCCCGGCCACGAGCGCGTCAGGCAGAGGTTGCCCGTGGTCTCGCCTTCCAGCACCTTGCCGTCGGCATCGACGATTTCAGGCACGACGCCGAAGAACGGCTGCGTCGCCGAGCCCGGCTTCAGCTTGGTCGCGCCCGGCAGCGGCGTGATCAGGATGCCGCCGGTCTCGGTCTGCCACCAGGTGTCGACGATCGGGCAGCGGTCGTCGCCGACGACGCGGTGATACCATTCCCAGGCTTCGGGATTGATGGGCTCGCCGACCGAGCCGAGCAGGCGCAGCGAGGCGCGCGAGGTCTTCTTTACCGGCTCGTCGCCGCTCTGCATCAGCGCGCGGATCGCGGTCGGAGCGGTGTAGAAGATGTTGACCTTGTGCTTGTCGATGACGTTCCAGAACCTGGAATTATCCGGGTAATTCGGCACGCCTTCGAACATCAGCGTGGTCGCGCCGTTGGCGAGCGGCCCGTAGAGAATGTAGCTGTGGCCGGTGACCCAGCCGACGTCGGCGGTGCACCAGTAGATGTCGCCATCGTGATAGTCGAAGACGTATTGATGCGTCATCGAGGCGAACACGAGATAGCCGCCCGAGGTGTGCAGCACGCCCTTGGGCTGGCCGGTCGAGCCCGAGGTGTAGAGGATGAACAGCGGGTCTTCGGCATGCATGTGCTCAACCGGGCATTCGGTCGTCACCATCTTGGCGGCGTCGTGATACCAGAGATCGCGCGACGGATTCATCTCGACCTGGCCGCCGGTGCGCTTCACCACGACGACCCAGTCGACGCCGTCGGCCTTGGCGAGCGCGGCGTCGACATTGGCCTTCAGCGGCACCTTCTTGCCGCCGCGCAGGCCTTCATCCGCGGTGATGATCACCTTGGACTGGCAGTCGTTGATGCGCTGGGCGAGGCTGTCGGGCGAGAAGCCCGCGAACACCACCGAGTGGATCGCGCCGATCCGCGCGCAGGCCAGCATCGCATAGGCGGCCTCGGGGATCATCGGCAGGTAGATCGTGACTCGGTCACCCTTCTTGACGTTACGGGTGCGCAGGATGTTGGCCATCCGGCAGACCTCGTCGTGCAGCTCCTGATAGGTGATGTGCTTGGACTGCGAGGGATCGTCGCCTTCCCAGATGATCGCGGTCTGCTTGGCGCGCTTGGGCAGATGCCGGTCAATGCAGTTGTAGGCGACGTTGAGGATGCCGTCCTCGAACCATTTGATCGAGATGTTGCCGGGCGCGAAGGAAACATTCTCGATCTTGGTCGGCGCGTGCATCCAGTCGATGCGCTTGGCCTGTTCGGCCCAGAACGCGTTCGGGTCCGAGATCGAGCGGGCGTACATGTCCTTGTACTTGGCCTGGTCGATCCAGGCGCGCTTGGCCCATTCCGCGGGGACGTCGTAGATCTTCTCGGACATGCTTCCCTCCAGATACGGCAAGCCGAGCACAGGTGACTGGCGCGCCGACTTCATCGTTGAACCGATTATGCGTCGGGCTAACCGGGCCCGACAAGGAGCACAAGCTGAACCTTCGGCGAGCCGCCGGCCATGCGGAGAATCAAGCCACAACCGCCGGCTGTCGCAAATCTGAAACAGGCCGGGAGACGGCTTTCGGCTCTTTACCCAGTTCGCCGGAATAGGCCTGTGCACGGCGCCCATGCGTCGCAGGAGGTATTTAGAAACCGCTTCTCACTGATTCGGGACTCGCAATGCGGTTCGGAACACCCTAAGTGGCTAACCCGGGTCCAAAGAGACCCGCAGGGAACAAACAATAGAACAGCGGCATTGAACGGTAACAGACAGGGCCAAGGCGTAACACTATGATGGATCAGCAGAATCTCGGGACGATGCGGCCCGCTTCGGCCGATCCTGCTGCCATTGCGCTGGCTAAAGCCCTCGGACAATGGCCGAAACCGGCCGGTTCCACCCGTCCCAGCCCGAAAAAGGCGTTCGACTCGGCCTCCCCGGCGGCGGTCGAGGCACTCGCCAAGGAGCTGGGCCTGCGGCTCGGCGACCAGAACGAGCTGACCATCCGCCGTATCCGGCGCGGCAAGGGCTATTCCTTCGTCCGCCCCAACGGCGCCCATATCCGCGACGCCCGCACCATCCGCCGCCTGCACGCCATGGCGGTGCCGCCGGCCTATCGCGAGGTGCGCTACTCCGCCGATCCGAGCTCGCATCTCCAGGCGGTGGGGCGCGATGCCGCGGGCCGGCTGCAATATCGCTATCACGCCGACTGGGAGAAGGTCCGCGAGCACCGCAAGGCGCATCGCCTGGAAAAGCTCGTCGGCGCGCTGCCAAAAATCCGGCGCAAGGTCTCGGCGTTCCTGTCGGGCGACGAGCCGACGCGCGAGTTCGCGCTCTCGGCCGTGATCGAGCTGATCGCGCGCACCGCGATCCGTCCCGGCAATGAATCCTATGCCCGCCTCAACGGCACCCGCGGCGCCACCACGCTGCTGAAGGCCAATGTCACGCTCGAAGAGGACAGCTTCGTGCTGACCTTCAAGGCCAAGGGCGGCAAGGCGGTGCGCAAGGAGTGCGACGCGGCCAAGCTGGTGCGCGCCATCGGCATTCTGCAGGGCGTTCCCGGCAAGCGCATGTTCCAATATCGCGATGCCTACGGCATCGTGCGCGCGGTCAGCACTACGCAGGTGAATGCGTTCCTGCGCGAGATCGCCGGCATCAAGATCTCGCTGAAGGATTTCCGCACGCTGATGGCGTCCGCCGTCGTGGTGGAATCGCTGTCGCGGATCACGCCGGCGACCAGCCAGCGCGGGCGCAAGAAGCAGGTGCTGGAGGCGATCCGCGCCGCCGCCGACAAGCTGTCGAACACGCCGGCGATCTGCCGCAAGAGCTACGTGCACGACACCATCGTCACCGCCTTCGAGGACGGCATCCTCGAACGTTTTGCGGCGACGATGAAGGGCCAGCGTTCCCAGGCGCGGCGCGAGCAGCTGCTGGCGCAGGTGGTGGCGACCGCGGCGGTTTAGCGGCGTGCTGCCGTAGCAGCACTGCTCTCGTAGGGTGGGCAAAGGCGCAAAGCGCCGTGCCCACGATCTCGCGATTGAGGCACGAGTGGTGGGCACGCTTCGCTTTGCCCACCCTACGAGAACTACGACTTGGTCGTGACACCCCTGTCCGGGCCGGGATCCTTGCCGCTGGCTGCGATCGTGAGTCGCTCCAGGTAATGCGCCCACCCCGTCGCATGCGCGGCCGCCTGCGCTTCGCTCGGCAGCCCGCTATGGGTCATGCGCAGCAGTGTGCCGCCGTCGCGTTCGATCAGGTCGATCTCGATCAGGCTCGAGCCGGGCGGCACTTCCTGGCCGCCCTCCCAGCCGAACGTGTAGGCGAGGCGATGCACCGGCACGACCTCGCGGAACGCGCCGCGGGCGGCGCCGTCGCGCGGACCGATGCCTTTCAGCAGATAGAGCCCGCCGGGATGCGGCTCGGTGGTCGCGTCGGATCCCATCCAGCTCAGGATCTTCTCGGGGTCGGTGAGATAGGCGAAGACGGTGGCACGCGGGGCCGCGATCTGGGTCTCGCGTCGTACGACGAACGGTTCGGTCATCGGCGATCATCCCTGGTCCTGCCTTGAGCAGACCATGGGACATGGCGGCGGCGCGGCGCTCCGTCAAGGATTGCCCGTGACAAACACCACCCTGCTTCGTCATCATCGGACCATGCAACTTGCCCCGACCCTCGCCTGGCTCGTCGATGCCGCCCAAGATTGTTCCGGGGCTGACCGCCTGCTCGCGGAACTCGGCGCGCATCTGGTCGCCGACGGCGTGCCGCTGGCGGCGGGCGCTCTGACGCTGGACGTGCCGCATCCGCTGATCGCGAAGCGGACGTGGTTATGGCGCGCCGAAAGCGGCGAGGTGATCGAAGCACTCGGCTTCGCACCGGGCGGGCTTGCGCCCGATCCGCCCAACGACGCCGGCCGCCGCTGGCTGCGCGACGTCGCGGGCGGCGAGGTGCACGAAGACGCCGTCGGACGATCCGATGGGCCGCTGCTCGGCTGGATCGGACCGCGTCCGTTCACGGCGGATGAGATCGAACGATTGCGCCAGGCCGCGCGCTTCGCCGCGACGCCGCTTGCCGTGCTTGCCGCGCGCGCCACGTTGCGGGCGACGCTCGATGCTTACCTCGGCAAGCGCAGCGCGGAGCGGGTGCTGGCGGCGCCGCTGCGGCGCGATCTCGGCGAGACCATCCAGGCCGCGCTGCTCTATGCGGATCTGCGCAATTTCACGACCTTGTCGGAAACGACGCCGCCGGCCCAGGTCATTGCGGCGCTCGACGCCTGGTTCGACCGCATCGCCGGTGCGGTTCACGCCTTCGGCGGCGAAGTATTGAAATTCATCGGCGATGGCGTGCTCGCGATCTTTCCGGTGCTCGAGGCCTCGCCGCGCCGCGCGTGTGATGCCGCCCTGCGTGCTGCAAGCGCCGCCGAAGCCGGGATGGCCTATCTCAACAAGGAGCGCGGTGCCCAAGGGTTGCCGCCGCTCGCGTTCGGCGCGGCGCTTCATCTCGGCGAAATGCTGTGGGGCAATATCGGCGCCGCCAACCGGCTCGACTTCACCGCGATCGGTCCCGCGGTCAATCTCGCCAGCCGGCTCGAAGGATTGTGCAAGCAGCTCGGCCGGACCGTGCTGGTGTCGGGCGCGCTTGCTGCCGAGACCGAGATGCCGTTGATTGCACTCGGACCGCATTCGCTGCGCGGCATCGCAGTGCCTTGCGAGGTGTTTGCGCTGGCGGAGCGGCAGGCTGGCTCGTAGCCCGGATGGAGGAAGCGTAATCCGGGACGGTCTTTCCGAATGCGCGAATCCCGGATTGCGCTGCGCTCCATCCGGGCTACGGCAACGCCTACATCCCGCCCATCTTGCACACGAGCTTCCACTCTTCCGCCGTCACCGGCTGCACGGACAGGCGCGAATATTTCACCAGGGCCATGTCTTTCAGCTTCGTCTCGGCCTTGACCGCGGCCATCGTCACCGGCGTCTTCAAGGGCTTGTCGGCCTTGATGTCGACGCAGACGAACTTTTCCGTTTTGTCGGTCGGGTCGGTGTAGGCTTCCTTGATGATCTCGACGATGCCGACGATCTCCTTGCCCTCGTTGGAATGATAGAAGAACGCCTTGTCGCCCTTCTTCATGTTCACGAGGTTCTGACGGGCGGTGTAATTGCGCACGCCGGTCCAGGCTTCGCCCTTGGCGCCCTTCGCGACCTGCTGGTCCCACGACCACACCGACGGTTCGGATTTCACCAGCCAGTAGTTCATCGCCATCTGTCCCGTTCCTGATACGCCGCCGCGATGTTTAGGGCACGCGGATGCCCGCGACAAGCGCGGGCATCCGATATCCATCGCGGTGCTCACTCCTTCAGATGTCGATCGAAGAATTTTGCGATATCGGTGAAGGCTTCCTTCGTCTCCGGCGCGCTGATGTTGAACTGGTACTGCGCGTGAGACTGGCCTTCATAGACGTTCAGGTCGGCGGTGACGCCGGCGCGCCGCAATTTGCGATGGGTGCGAACCGTGTTGCTGAGGAACAGGTCGCGCGTGCCCGAGGTCAGGATCGTCGGCGGGAAGCCCTTGAAGTCGCCATAGATCGGCGAGATGTAGGGGTTCTTCAGGTCGGTGCCGTTGGCATAGAGCTTTGCGGCGCGGCCGAGCCAGCCGTCCCAGGTCACCAGCACGTTGTCGACCCACTCATTGCTGGCATAGGTGTCGCCGACCTTGTCGATATCGGACCACGGTGTGCCCGGCGCGATCGCGGCCGGCTTCGGCAGCTTCTCGTCCTTGGCCCGCAGCACCATCGCCAGCGTCATCGCCCCGCCTGTCGACGTGCCGAAGATCGCCATCCGTCGCGCGTCATGCGTTCTGGTGACCTCCTTCCAGACCGCCATCGCATCGTCCATCGCGGCGGGATAGGGGAAGTCGGGCGGCATCCGGTAGTCGACCGAGATCACCTTGAAGCCGCCGAAGCCGGCCATCATGATCGCTTCCGGCAGCGCGGCTTCGCCGGGCCCGAACACATAGCCGCCACCATGGACATGGACCAGAAGGCGCCGCCGGTTCTCCGGCGGGATCCTGTTCGGCGTCACGACGAAGCAATGCACGCCGGCGATCTTCGTCTCCTCGACCTTGACGCCGAGCTTCTCCTTCATGGCCGGAACGTTCGCGATCGACAGCTTTGCGCGACGGTCGATCAGCTCTTTCCATTCGCTCGCGGATTTCGGATCTGCATTGAAGTGCGGCGGAAACGGTGCGCCGATCATGGCCTGCATGTCGGAGCTGACGTCGTTGGAGGGATTGACGATCGACTTGACGGGTGCGACCCGCTTGCCGTTTTCGGCATTGGCGGCCGCCTCGTTCTTGGCGAGCTCGTCATAGGAGACCGCGGCCTGAGCGCAGGCTGCGGTCGGCAGTGCAATGGCAGTGAGTGCGGCGATGGCGATCGAAACGATCGCATGATGCGGTTTGCGCATGCGTTCTTCCCCTGGATCCGCTTCGTTGTTGTTGGACCGGGATCCTGCGGTGTGGCGCTAGGCTAGACCAGCGTGCAGAGGCCGTGAAGTGCTACCTGCGAGGCGAGGGCGCGCTTCACTCCTCGGCCTTGAACGGCCGCGTCAGCAGCCCCTCGATCGCGGCATCGATCGTCAATCTGCTGTCGAGGATGGCGGCGACGGCTTGCGAGACCGGCATGTCGACATTCGCGGCCGCCGCGAGCTCGACCAGCACCGGCGCGGTGAAGGCGCCTTCCGCGAGCTTGCCGGCCGGCGCCGCCTCGCCGCGCCCGAGCGCAATGCCAAGCGCGAAATTGCGCGATTGTGCGGTCGAGCAGCTCAGCAGGAGGTCGCCGAGGCCGGAGAGGCCCGAAAGCGTTTCCGCACGCGCGCCGCAGGCACGGCCGAGCCGCGCCAGCTCGCTGAAGCCGCGCGTGGTCAGCGCGGCATGTGCAGAGGCCCCGAGCTTGCGGCCGACCACGATGCCGGCCGCGATCGCCAGCACGTTCTTGGCCGCGCCGCCGATCTCGACGCCGCGGATGTCGGTGGAGTGATAGGGGCGGAATGTCGGCGAGCCCAGCGCCTGCACCAGGCGGCTCGCCAGTGCTTCGTCCTTCGCCGCCAGCGTCACCGCGGTGGGCAGGCCGCGCGCGACGTCGTCGGCAAAGCTTGGCCCCGACAGGATCGCCGGCTGCGCATGCGGCGCAGCTTCCGCGATCACGTCGGTCATGAATTTATGGGTGCCGTGCTCGATGCCCTTGGCACAGGCGACGACCGGGACAGGCTTTGCGAGATGCGAGGCCAGCATGTTGACCGTGCCGCGCAGGTGCTGCGCCGGCGTTGCGATCAGCAGCATCTCCGCGCGCGACGCCTCCGCGAGATCGCTCGTCACCACGATCTCCGGAGCGATCCGCACGCCGGGCAGGCGCGGATTGTCGCGGGTCGATGCGATCCGCGCGGCGTGCTCGGCATTGCGGGCCCAGAGGGTGACGTTCCGCCCTGCCCGCGCCGCCACCAGCGCCAGCGCCGTCCCCCAGGCGCCCGCGCCGATCACCGCAACGGATTGGAACGCGGTCATCTAATATCCCGCCCGCGTCTTGCCGTAGCCCGCGGGTGCCGTGGCATTGGCGTCGAGCAGCCAGCGTGCACGCGGTTGCGCTTCCATCGTATCGGTCAGGCCGAGCGCGAGGCGCTCGGCACCGGCCCATGCGATCATCGCGCCGTTGTCGGTGCAGAGCGTGGGCGGCGGCATGATCAGTTGCGTGCCGGCCTGTCGCGCGACCTCATGCAGCGCGCCGCGGATCGCCTGATTGGCGGCAACGCCGCCGGCGGCCACGAGCGCGCGCGGCGCGCCGAACTGCTCGCGGAAGAGCTTGAGGCCGACGCCAAGCCGGTCGGCCGTCGAATCCAGCACCGCGGCCTGGAAGCTCGCGCAGAGATCGCTGATGTCCTGCGACGTGATCTCGGGCAGTCGGCTCGCTTCGGTGCGCACCGCCGTCTTCAATCCCGACAGCGAGAAATTGGCGTCGGGACGTCCCTGCATCGGCCGCGGGAACGCAAAGCGCGTGGCATCGCCGCTCGCGGCGGCACGCTCGACCTGGGGGCCGCCGGGATAAGGCAGGCCCAGCATCTTCGCGACCTTGTCGAAGGCCTCGCCGATGGCATCGTCGACGGTGGTGCCGAGCCGCACATATTGGCCGACGCCGGTGACCGCGACGATCTGGGTGTGGCCGCCCGAGGCGAGGAAGAGACAGTAGGGGAAATCGATGCCGTCGGTGAGGCGCGGCGTCAGCGCATGCGCCTCCAGGTGGTTCACCGCGACCAGCGGCGTGTCATGCACCATCGCGATCGCCTTCGCGGTGGTGAGCCCGACGATCACGCCGCCGATCAGCCCCGGCCCCGCGGCCGCCGCGACGCCGTCGAGCTGGGCATAGTCGATGCCGGCCTCGTGCATAGCGCGGTCGATGATCCCGTCGAGCACGTCGACATGGGCGCGGGCGGCGATCTCCGGCACCACGCCGCCGAAGCGGGCATGCTCCTCGACCTGCGACCGCACGATGTTGGACAGGATCTTGCCGCGGCCGCCCGGCGCGCGCTCGATCACCGCCGCGGCGGTTTCGTCGCAGGTGGTTTCGATGCCCAATACCAGCATTGGCGAATCGTTATCCAATTTGCGCCCTTGCACTGATCCGCAAAGCGGAGTTCTGGTAATCCGGTAGCATTCCGGGGTTGGCTTGCGCAATCGTCACGAAGCAAGCCATCCCGTCGAATGCCTCACCGTTACGCGGTTCGGGAACACGAGCGATGTCCATTCTTGTCACACGGCCGCATCCCGACAATGAGGCGACGGCGGGAAATCTGCGCGCGCGGGGACATGTGGTGCTGCTCGCGCCGGTCCTCAAGTTCGAGCCGGTCGCCTTTCACGACGAGAGTGAAGCGGGCTATGGCGCCGTCATCGTTACGTCGGCCAATGCGATCCGCGCCATCGCGCCGCAATTGCGGGACCTTGGCCTTCTGGAGCTGCCGCTGTTCGCGGTCGGCGAGCACACCGCTGCTGCTGCGCGCGACGCCGGCTTTGGCGAGGTCATCGTCGCGGGCGGCGATGCCGCTTCCTTGCGCGAGAAAATCATTCGAAGCGCGCGCGACAAGGTGCTGAAGAAGAAAAGCACGCTGCTCTATCTTGCCGGCGCGGATCTGTCGCGCGATCTCGGCGGCGAGCTCGACGCGGAAGGATTCAACGTGGTCACGCAGACCACCTATCGCATGGCGCCGGTCAAGCATCTGCCGCGCGAGGTCTGCGAGGGCTTCGCGGCCCACGGCGTCGAGGCGGTGTTGCACTACTCCCGGCGCAGTGCGAGGGCGTTCCTGGATGCGGCGCGGGATGAGGGCGTCGAAATCTCGGCGCTGGCGATCCCGCAATGCTGCCTGTCCGAGACGGTCGCGGGCGTGCTGCGCGATGCAGGTGCCTCGCAGGTTCTGGTGGCCGCGACGCCGGACGAAAATGCCTTATTTGACACCTTGGAGCGTGCTTTGCGTACCCGTTTGGCGTAAGAGGTCGGGCCCAATCCGGCGCGATTTAGGTCCACCCGGGATCTGTGTAAGGTATGGAAGTGTGAGGAACCGTCACGATGGCCGACGACAAGCCTGAAGACGCAGGATTGGCTCCCGACACCGGTCGTGCCAAGCGCACCCCGCCTACCATCGATCTGGAGGCAACCGAAGTCTCGACCCAGCCGCAGGACGTTGCGGGCGAGCCCGAGGCTCAGCCGGCGGCCGAGCAGGCCGCGCATGACGAGGTCAAGATCGAGGAGGCCAAGTCAGAGGCGGAGTTAGAGGCCAAGCCGGAGCCTCAACCCGAGCCAACGCCCGAGTCGGCCGAGGAGCAGCCGTCCATTGCGCCCGCCGCCGCCTCGCGGCCGGTTTCCCCCTGGATCATCGCACCGTTCTCCGGTGCTGCGGCCGCAGCGGTCGTGATCGGCGTCGGCTGGATGCTGGGCTGGCCCGCCGTGCAGGCTCCGCCGGCCGCGCCGCAAGTGACCAGCGCGACGGTCGATGCGCTGAGCGGGCGCGTCGCCGCGGTCGAGGCCAAGGCCGGCAAGCCCGTCGCCGATCCCGCCATGGCGGCGCGGATCGACGCGCTGGAGAAATCGGCGAGCGCCCTGCGCAGCGACATCGCCAATCTGCGCGCGCAATCCGACAAGACCGCGGGTGCGCTGAATGACGCAAAGTCCGCGGCGCCCGTTGCATCGCCTGATCTTGCCGCACTCGCCGACCGCGTCACGCAGCTCGAGCGCGCCAGCAAGACCGAACGCGCCGAGCTCGCGCAGCAGGGCGAGAAGATCGCCGAGACAAAGAAGCTGGACGACAAGCCGCTGCGCTTCGTGGTCGCAGCCACCTTGCTCGACGTCGCCGTGCGCCATGGCGATCCCTATCAGTCGCAGCTGTCCGCGGCGCGGTCGCTCGCCGCCAAGCCCGAGATGCTGAAGCCGCTCGATACGTTCGCATCGTCGGGCATCCCGACGCCGGTCGCGCTGAGCCGCGAGCTGCTCGCCATCGTGCCGAAACTGTCGCCGCCTCCGGAGGCTCCGGCCGCGAATGCCGGCCTCGTGGAGCGTCTGCAGGCGGGTGCATCGAAGCTCGTTCGCATCGAGCGCACCGACGGGGTCGGCAATGATCGCGGCGCCATCGTCGCGCGGGTGACGTCCGCGGCGCTGCGCAACGATTTCGTCGAGGCGCGGCGCGAGCTGAAGACGCTGCCCGAGGCCGATCGCGTGCCGGCGCAGGGCTGGCTCGAGAAGGCCGACGCCCGCGACGCCGCGCTCGCCGCGTCCCGCAAATTCGCCGACGATGCCATGGCGGATCTCGCCAAGTCTACGCAGTAAGATTCGCGCAACAATCCGCGCGTAATTAGGGATCGCCATGCTTCGCATCGTCCTTTTCCTTGTCTTGATTGCGCTCGCAGGCGCGGGCTCGGCCTGGGTTGCCGACCAGCCCGGCGAGGTCGTGCTGACCTGGGGCGGCTGGCGAGCCTCGCCGACCATTCCGGTGTTCGTGCTCCTTCTCGGCGTGTTTGCCGTGGCGATCGTGCTGCTCTGGAGCATCCTGACCACGATCTGGCGCACGCCGGGTCGCATGCGCCAGCGCCGTCACGAGAAGCGCCACGCGCGCGGCCGCCAGGCCATCACCCACGGCCTGCTCGCGATCGGTCATGGCGACACCGCGCTGGCCCGCCGCCACGCCGAAGCAGCGCGGCGGCACGCGCCGAACGATCCGCTCGCGCTGCTGCTGCATGCGCAATCGGCCCAGCTCGAAGGCAATCGCGACGAGGCCCAGCGCGTCTTCCGCGCCATGGCCGAGCGCGAGGACACGCGTTTGCTCGGCCTGCGCGGCCTGTTCATCGAGGCGCAGCGTGCCGACGATGCTGTTGGCGCCGTGATGATCGCGGAGGAGGCGATCAAGCTGTCGCCGTCCTCGACCTGGGCCTCGCATGCGGTGCTCGGCTTCCGCTGCGCGCGCGGTGACTGGAGCGGCGCGCTCGCGATCCTCGAGTCGAACCTGTCCACCGGCCTGATCGACAAGCCGACCTATCGTCGCCAGCGCGGCGTGCTGCTCACGGCGCGCGCGCTGGAATTGGAGAGCATGGACCGCGACGTCGCGCGCGAGAGCGTGATGGAGGCGATCAAGCTGGCGCCGACCCTGGTGCCGGCCGCCGTGCTCGCCGCGAAATTCGAGAGCGAGGCGCATCAGGTGCGCCGCGCCATGAAGCTGGTCGAGGCCGCCTGGCTCGCCAATCCGCATCCCGATCTCGCGGACGCCTATGCCCATGTGAAGCTCGGCGATTCCGCGCGGCAGCGCCTGCAGCGGGTCGAGACGCTCGCGGCCAAGACGTCGGCCGACAAGCCCGGTCATGTCGAGGGCCAGCTCGCGATCGCGCGCGCCGCGATCGACGCTTCGGAGTTCGCCCGCGCGCGCGCGGTGCTGGCGCCCTATATCAACGATCCGACCCAGCGCGTGGCGATGCTGATGGCCGAGATCGAGCGCGCCGAGCACGGCGATAGCGGCCGTGCCCGCGCCTGGACCTTGCGCGCCGTGCGCGCCCGCCACGATCCGGCCTGGACCGCGGACGGCTATGTCAGCGACCGCTGGCGCCCGGTCTCGCCGGTCACCGGCCGCCTCGACGCCTTCCAGTGGCAGACGCCGGTCGCGAGCCTTCCCTCCGACAAGGGCCCCACGATCGAATCCTCGGCCTTCGAGGAGGCCATGCTGGCTGCCCCGCCGCCGAAGCGGGTGACGGCGGCTCCGAGCGAGAGCCCGGTGGAACCGGCCGCTCCGGCTCCCGCGCCCGCCGCTCAGGACAATTCTCCTCGTGCTGAGGCCGCCAAGGAAGTCGTCCCGGAAGCGTCCAAGGGCGTCGCCAAGGAGACAGCCAAGGAAACCGTCAAGGAAACCGTCAAGGAAACCGTCAAGGACGAGCCGGTCCTGGCGCCCGCCGAGCCAGCCAAACCGGCCCCCGAGCCCACCGAATCAACGCCGGTCGCGGCCACCCCGGTGTTCCGGACCCGCGCCGACCTCGGCAAGCCCGCCCCTGCCCCGATCCCCGCCGTCATCCCGATCGTCCGTGCGCCCGACGATCCCGGGATCGATGACGAGGGGCCGAGCGATGAATTTACGGAACAAATCGGCACGCCAAAGGCCCAGGCCGGCGGCTGGCGCGGATTCTGGTCCCGCTGGGGGGCGTGAGGCGGATTTCGAACCCCGCTTGTTCTTGCCAATTCGGGCCATGCCCGATATCAGAAGCGCGCGTATCGGGGCCGGCATTGCTTTGGTCCCGGCAAGGTTGCCGCAATAGCTCAGTCGGTAGAGCACGTCATTCGTAATGACGGGGTCGGGGGTTCGAATCCCTCTTGCGGCACCAGCCTTCGCTGGCTTTGCCAGCTTCGGCCCGGCAAGCCGACACTCTCTCACTGCCGATCCTGCTCGATCACAGTCTCGGTGAGGTCTGTCACATAATCCTGCGCCCCCACTCCCGTAGTGTCCGCATCAGGCAAACACGGGGAGATTTCACATGCGCAAGATCGTTCTGGTCGCCGCCATGATCCTGGCTTCTGCATCCGCCCATGCAGGCGACCGCAGCCTGTCGCTGTCCGGAATGGCCGGGCAGTCCGCCGCTCCGCAAGCCGCGCCGATCGCCACGCCCGCCTCGCAGGTGAGCGAAGTCGCACCGGTGGCCGAGGCGCCGAAATATTCCGATCGTCCGCCGGCAGTGTCGTTACCTCCCGTGCCCGCTGCGGCGACCGTGCCTGCTGCAACCGCAACCGCGACCACGACCACGGCCACGACCACGACGGCATCGTCGCCGGCGCCGGTCGCGACCACCAGGCCTGCGAAGACGGCAAGGGCGGAGAAGCCGAAGCACAAGCGCGAATGGACCGAGCGCCGCATCATCAGCGAGCTGCATCGGCACGGCATCTACTGGTAAGGCGGCTGCGTCCTCAACTCTCGCCGTAATGCCCAAAAACGTGGATGGCCGGGACAAGCCCGGCCATCACGCAAGAGTTTTGGATCTGATCGCGCTTACTGCGAAACCGTCTGCACCACGCTTGAGATCGGACGCATGGTCGTGCTGGCGGTCGGAACCTTCATGTCCTTCATCAGCGCCTCGTCATATTCCGGCAGCGTCTGAAGCGTCGTCTTGGCTTTCATCTGCACGACCTTGTAGCCGCCGGCCTTGAGGCGGGCGAGCAGCGCCGGCATCGCTTCGCCGGTGTGCTTCTGGAAGTCGTGCATCAGGATGATGCCCTTGCCGAGCTTGTCGAGCCGCGTCATCACCGTCTCGATGATCTTCTCCGGCGTCGCGCCTTTGCGGAAATCGAAGGAGTCGATGTCGGTCGAGAACATCGCGACGTTGCGGGTGCCGAAATAGCTCACGATCG
The DNA here is from genome assembly GCF_018130885.1 of Bradyrhizobium sp. KB893862 SZCCT0404. Taxonomy (NCBI): domain Bacteria; kingdom Pseudomonadati; phylum Pseudomonadota; class Alphaproteobacteria; order Hyphomicrobiales; family Nitrobacteraceae; genus Bradyrhizobium; species Bradyrhizobium sp. KB893862 SZCCT0404. The sequence goes on along the minus strand of NZ_JAFCLT010000005.1, from coordinate 183,417 downwards.
CCGGATTGTGCTGAAGCTGCGGGAAGCGGAAGAACGGCGCGGGGTTGGCACCGAGCGCGAATTTCACTGCGCTGATACCCTTTTCGACCTCGTCCTTGGCCATCTGCTCGGTCATCTTCTTGCCGTTCAGATTGACGTGCGACCAGGTGTGCGTGCCGACCGTGTGGCCCTGGGCCAGCACCTGGCGCAGGATCTCCGGATGATAGGTCGCGTGCTTGCCGACCGAGAAGAACAGGCCCTTGGTGCATTCATCCGCGAGCGCCTTCAGCACGGCGGGCGTGTTGACCGGCCACGGACCGTCGTCGAAGGTCAGCACGACCTCCTTGTCGGTGAGGAAGTCGAACTGCTTGAAATGGTCGAAGCCGAAGCCGGGGCCGCCGGTGGTGTCGATCTCGACCACGCGGGAGACGCCGAGCGCGTTCGGATTGGCGCAGGCCTGCTTCGGTTGAACCGGCGCGACCGGAGCGGGCGCAGGCGCGGCTGCCTGGGCCATCGTCGCGGGCTTCACCGCGATCGTCGCGGTCGTCGTGACGTCATCCTTGGCCGCAAGCTTCGCCGGTGCCGGCAACGGGTCGGCGGCACGGGCGGCAACTGTCTTGGGGGCGCCATGGTCGGCGCTGGAGGAATAATAAAACCAACCGCCGGCGGCGATCACGACCGCCGCAACTACACTGGCCAGCATCAGGCCCAACGCATTACGCATCGCTACTCTTTCCAATTACGCAACCAAACCTGCGGAATCTCCCGCGCGACGAGCCATTAATGCGAAGGAACAGTTAACGTGACACCAACACGACGGCGGTTGCGGAGGAATTTCAGCGGGGTGCGCCAAAGTGACCGACCTCACAGAAGGTGGGTCGCCCGTGACCGTCATCACAGTGGAAACTGTTTTGCTGGAGCATCGTAGTTCCCATTAACAACGGGCCCGCCAAGGCGGTGCCAATGGGAGCTTCAAATGACCACCTCGTTCACGACCAAGTCCCTGAGTAGCAAGATCCGCGACGCCAGCCTGGCGCTGGGCTTCGCCGCGATCGTCTCGATCATCTCGACCACTTCGAGCTTCGCCTTCTCGGCCGAGGCGCAGCAGCAGTGCACCGGCGATGCTTTCCGCCTGTGCTCGGCGGACATCCCCAACATCCCGAAGATCACCGCGTGCATGATGAAGCACCGTTCGGATCTGAGCGCCGGCTGCCGCGCGGTGATGGACAAGGACCTCGCCAAGGGCGCCTCACGCAAGGTCGCTGACGCACAGGACAAGCAGTAAGAGAATGCGCAACGCCGCAGGCGTTGCGATCTGACAAGCTCCCCCTCGCGATGCGCCCCGGCATCAGGCCGGGGCCACGCGGCGGTGCCATGTAGCCGGCAATAAAGCCGTTGCGGCCGAGGGATCGTCGCACTAGCTTCGCCCGCACTTTCTTCCGGGTAAGAGGCATTATGCGATGACCAGATTTCTTTTGATGATTTCCCTGCTCCTGTGCGCATCCGCTGCGTCGGCGCAACAGCAGCCTGGACACGACGCGTGCGCGCGCGATGTCAGCCGCTTCTGCCGCGCCGTGATGAACAATGGCGATGGCGCCGTGCTGGCGTGCCTGAAGCAGAATCGCACCCGTCTCAGCAAGGGCTGCGACAAGGTGCTGACCGATCACGGGCAGTAGCGATTGCCGTAGCCCGGATGGAGCGAAAGCGTAATCCGGGAAATCTCACCGCGGAGACAGAACCCCGGATTGCGCTGCGCTCCATCCGGGCTACGCAGCTTCGCCGGGACGACGGAGAAGAAGCCCTACGTGCTGCTGCCCGCCGCGGTCGCGACCACCGGCAGCACCTCCTCGCTGGCGCGGTCCGGCGTCTCCTCCTTCCAGCGCACCGAGCCGAACGGACGCTCCAGCATGCGGCGGACGCGCACCGGCTCGGGGCCGATGTGGAAGTCGATCGCCTGCTGATGCAGCGCGCGTTCGGACAGCGTCGAACGGTTGCGCTGGCGCAAGTAATCGAGCCAGGTCGGGCAGTGATAGCGCTCGGTCCACAATTCGGGGTCGGCGATGTCGCGCGCGATCGACCAGCCGTAGGCGCCGTTGCGCTGGCGCGAGAGCTGCACGTCCTGCATCACGTTGTGGAAGGCGCGCGCGTTCTCCTGGGAGACGCGATACTCGATCTCGACCACCAGCGGCCCGCTGCGGCCGGTGAGCGACAGCCTGACTTCAGGGTCGGCAAGCACCTCGGCGTCCTCGTTGCGGGCGCCGACGCGCGGCATGGTGAGCCAGACTCCGAGCAGCGGCGAGATCAGCATCAGGCCGGCCGCCGTCAGCAGCGCGACCTCCACGCCGGCATAGTCGGTGAGATGGCCCCAGCCCCAGGCGCCGATTGCGATGCCGCCGGAAATCGAGGCCTGGAAGGCCGCCAGCGACCGGCCGGCGACCCAGCGCGGCGCCGAGAGCTGGACGCCGATGTTGAACAGCGCGACCGCCGCCATCCACACCGCGCCGGCGAGCACCAGCGCAGCGGCCGTCAGCACCGGCTCCGTGCTCACGGCGAGCGCGGCCATCGCGAACGCCATCGAGATGGTGCAGGCGCGGATCGCGGCCTCGCCGCTCATGCGCTTGCGGAGTTCGTGGATGTTGAGCGCGCCGACCACCGCGCCCATGCCGAAGGCGCCGAGCATAATGCCGTAAGTCTGCGCGCCGCCATGCAAGAGGTCGCGCGCGACCAGCGGCATCAGCGCCATGATGGCGCCGCCGATCAGGCCCATCACCAGCGTGCGCAACAGCACGATCTTGATCGGCGGCGAATTGGTGATGTAGCGGAAGCCCGAGACCATGGCGCGGTTGAGCTTTTCCCGCGGCAGGCGCGACGGCTCCACCGAGCGGCGCCAGATCAGCAGCACCACCAGCAGCGGCAGATAGAGGATGGCGTTGCAGGCAAACGCCGCCACCGCGCCGAGGGCTGCGACGATGACGCCGCCGACCGCGGGACCGAAGCTGCGCGCGATGTTGTAGCTGATGCCGTTCAGTGCGACGGCTGACGGCAGCGCTTCCGGCGGCACCTGCTCGCTGACCGAGGATTGCCAGGCCGGCCCGAACAGCGCGTTGCCGCTGCCGACCACGAAGCAGAAGGCCAGCAGCGTTTCCGGCGTGATCAGCTTGAGCCCGGCCAGCACCGTCAGCGCGCTCGCGCCGGTCAGCGCGATCGCGAGCGAGACCAGGGTGACGATGCGGCGGTCATACATGTCGGCGATCGCGCCGGCCGGCATCGAGATCAGCATGATCGGCAGCATCAGGGCCGTCTGCACCAGCGCCACCTGGTCGGCGGACGCCGACATCTGCGTCATCGCCCAGGCCGCGCCCACGCCCTGGATCAGAAGGCCGAGATTGGAGAGCAGGCTGGCGAGCCAGATGCGCCGGAATACGGTGAACCGCAGCGGGGCGGTGATGCCGTCGCCGGCGAATGTCTGACGGTTCGGCTGCTCGGTCATATCCCCTTCCAAATGGGCTGGCAGAAGTGGTCTTGGAGTGATCTTTGGGCAATTCCGGCAGGTCCAGTGATGCCCGCGAAAGTCCTTCGCTGTCCAGTGGTTAGGCCGCTATAAGCGGTGCAAAGAGATGGTTTTGCCGGAGAGGAACAAATGAGGCTGTCGCGACGGACGATCCTGCTGGGGGCGGGCAGCCTGCCTTTCGCGGTTGCGAGCTTGCGGGCGGGGGCGCTGGCCCAGACGGCGCCTGCAGCGCAAAACGGGCAGGTCCCGCCGATCCTGTTCGTCCACGGCAATGGCGACTACGACGCGCTCTGGATGACGACGCTGTGGCGGATGGAATCCAACGGCATCGCGCGCGATCGCATGATGGCGATCAATTTCACCGATCCGCTCGCCCGCAGCGACGACAAGGTCGAGCAGGCGGGCCGCTCCTCGGCCGAGGACCAGCGCCGCGAGCTTGCCGCCGCCATCGCTGAACTGAAGCGCCGGACCGGTGCGGCGCGCGTGGCCCTGGTCGGCAGCTCGCGCGGCGGCAACGCGATCCGCAACGTCATCAGGAATGGCGGTGCCGGCGATGTCAGCCACGCCGTTTTGTGCGGCACGCCCAATCACGGCGTGTTCGCGACCGATGACCAGCCCAACAACGAGTTCAACGGCCGCGGCCCGTTCCTGCGCGGCCTGAACGAGGGCGAGAGCGAGGTGACGCCGGGTGTTGCCTTCCTCACGCTGCGCAGTGACGGCATGGACAAATACGCACAGGCTGACGGCCGCTTCATCGGCAAGCCCGGGACGCCGACCGGCGTCACCAATGAAGGGCCCGAGCTGAAGGGCGCCACCAATCTCGTGCTCGGCGCGCTCGACCATCGCGAGGTGGCGTTCCACCCGCGCGCCTTCCGCGAGATCTACAAGTTCATCGCCGGCAGCGAGCCCGCGCGCATCGCGATCGTGCCGGAGCAAGTCGTCCGGCTGAACGGCCTCGTCACGGGTACGCCGGGCGGCGTGCAGACCAATCGTCCGGTGGCGGGCGCAACCGTCGATATCTTCCGCGTCGATCCCGATACCGGCGAGCGCAAGGGCAGTGCAGTGCACAGCGCGAAGACCGGCGCCGACGGCCGCTGGGGGCCGGCGCAGGTCGAATCCGGCTGGTCGCTCGAATTCGTCCTGACCTCACCGGACGCGCCGACCACGCATATCTATCGCTCGCCCTTCCCGCGCTCGTCGGACGTCGTGCATCTGCGGCCTGCGCGTCCGCTCGGGCCGGCCGACAAGGGCGCCGGTGCGGTCGTCATCATGTCGCGTCCGCGCGGCTATTTCGGCCTGCCGCGCGACGTGGTGCTGTTCGACGGCAAGGAGCCCGCCGACGTCAAGCCGGGCGTGCCCACGGATGCGGCAGCGACACTGCGCCTTCCCGCGACGGAGATCGGGCGTAACATCGTGGCCCAGTTCGGCGAAGAACAGATTGTGGCACGCCTCTGGCCGGCCGCCGAGAACAGGATTGCGATTGCCGAGCTGACTTACTAGCTATTGACCTGCGTCACATCTCTCGGGAGTGAGCCATGAATATCGCCAGTGTGCGTCGGCCCATCATCCCCCCGGCTCCGCCGCGCGCGCCCGACGACATGTCGTTCTTCGGCCGCCTGGCGGTGATCCGCCGGAACATGATCGCGACCTGGGGCCAGCGCGCCTATGAGGAAGAGGTCATCAAGGGGCGCTTCTTTCTCCGCAACAGCTTCATCCTGAACCAGCCGGATGCGATCCGGCATGTCCTGCTCACCAATTACGAGAACTACACGCGCACGCCGGCCGGCATCCGCATGCTGCGCCCCGTGCTCGGCGACGGCCTTCTGATCGCGGAGGGGCACTCCTGGACGTTTCAGCGCCGCACACTCGCGCCGGCATTCACGCCGCGCGCGACCGCGAACCTCGTTCCGCACATGACGGCGGTGCTCGACGAGACCATCGCCAAGCTCGACACGCGCACGGGCGAGCCGGTCGATCTGCGCGAGATCATGCAGCGCATGACGCTCGAGATCGCCGGGCGCACGATGTTCTCGTTCGGCATGGACCGGCACGGCGCAACCTTGCGCAACTTCGTCATGGAATATGGCGAGCGGCTCGGACGGCCGTATGTCCTCGACATGCTGCTGCCGGTGTCCTGGCCGACCCCGATGGATCGGGCGCGCGCCCTTTTCCGCGAACGCTGGACCGAATTCGTTTCGATGCTGATCGCCGAGCGGCGCGCGATGGGCAAGAAGGACGGCGCGCCGCCGCGCGACCTGTTCGACCTCATGGACGCCGCGCGCGACCCTGAGACCGGCAAGGGCTTTTCCGACGAGCAGCTCGTCGACGAGGTCGCGACCATGATCCTCGCCGGCCACGAGACCACGGCGACCGCGCTGTTCTGGGCGCTCTATCTGCTCGCGCTCGACCCGGAGACGCAGGAGGAAGTCGCCTCCGAGACGCGCGGCGAGCATCTCGACAGCATGGCCGACATCGATCGCCAGAAGTTCACCCGCGCGGTGACCGAGGAGACGATGCGGCTGTATCCGCCGGCGTTCCTGGTCGCGCGGGCTGCGCGCGAGAAGGACAACGCCGCTGGCGTCGAGATCGGCAAGGGCGACATCATCATGATCGCGCCCTGGCTGCTGCACCGGCACGAGAAGCTGTGGGATCAGCCGAACGCGTTCATTCCAAAGCGCTTCATGTCGAAAGAGGCGCCCGACCGCTTCGCCTATCTGCCGTTCGGCGCGGGCCCGCGCGTCTGCGTCGGCGCGCCGTTCGCGCAGGCCGAATCCGTGCTGGCGCTGGCACGGCTGATCGGCGCCTTCCGCGTCGAGCTCGCCGACGCGGCGAATCCCGTGATCCCGCTCGGCGTCGTCACGACCCAGCCGGACCACTCACCCATGTTCCGCATCACGCGTCGATGACAGGCACTTGCCTGGCCGATGGCGTGATTCAACCGAGATAGAGCCCGCCATGAGCGACATCCAGGCCCAGTTTTCCGTTCTGAAGCAGACCGCCGATGCGAAGGTGGTCGACGAGATCGCGCGCCTCATCGAGGACGGCGAGGATCACGAGCTCAACCGCGTCAATGTCCTTGATTTCTCCAGGCAGCATGGCGTCGACGAAGAGCACGCGATCTCGGCGTTCCTGCATGCGGCGCGGCTGGGGCTGTTCGACCTCGGCTGGAACGTGCTCTGCCCTGGCTGCGGCGGCGTGCTGGGTGCCCACACGACGCTGAAGGCGCTCAAGCCCGACGACTATCATTGCGCGCTCTGTGCCTGCGGCTACAAGGCTTCCGTCGACGACCAGGTCGAGGTCTCCTTCACCGTGAACCCGCGCGTCCGGCGCATCGCGGCGCACGATCCTGATACGCTTCCGGTGTGGGAGTATTTCAAGCAGGTATTCTGGAGCTCGGGCGTCGACTTCAACAAGGAATCGTTTGCGACGCTCGCCAACGAGGTCACGCTCGACACCATGGAGCTTCCGGCCGGCGAGAAGGCGACGATGTCACTGCAATTGCCGAACGATTTCGTCATCATCTTCGAGCCGGTGACGCACGCCGCCCATTTCATCGACGTCCAGGGCGAGCCGACCAAGGACCGCCAGCAGCTCGCCATCATGTACAACAAGGTGCAGGCGCCGACGGGGACGACGGTGATGCGGCCGGGCCCGTTGCGGCTGTCGATGGAGAACCAGGCCGGCGTGCGCGTGCTTCCGTCGGTGTTCATCGCCGCCGAGGCGCTTCATCACCTCATCGGCAAGCGCAAGCCGTTCCTCACGGCGAAGCGGATGCTGTCGAACCAGACGTTCCGCGATGTGTTCAAGGCGGACAATCTCAGTCTCGACCAGCGGCTGCAGATCACCTCGCTCACCTTCCTGTTCACCGATCTGAAGGGCTCGACCGCGCTCTACGAGCGTGTCGGCGATCTCGCCGCCTTTGATCTCGTGCGCGCGCATTTCCATGCGCTGCTCGAGATCATCTCCTCCGAGAAGGGCGCGGTGGTGAAGACCATCGGCGATGCCGTGATGGCGACCTTCATCCGTCCCGAGCACGCGATCGGCGCGGGCCTGCGCATGCGCGCGGCGATGGACGAGCTCAACAAGCAGCGCGGCACCACCGACCTCATCGTCAAGATCGGCATCCATGAAGGGCCGTGCCTCGCCGTGATGCTCAACGAGCGGCAGGATTATTTCGGCCAGACCGTCAACATCGCCGCCCGTGTGCAGAGCCTGTCGACCGCGCAGGAGATCCACATCACCGGTCCCGTGCTCGACGCGCCCGCGGTCGCCGAGGTGCTGGAGCGGCGCGCGATCAAGCCGATCCAGAAACAGGCCGCGCTGCGCGGCATCGCCGACAAGATGGTGGTGTACGAAATTCCGTAGTTGGTGTCGTCCCGGCCTCCGTGCGCAATTGCGCCACCAGGCCGGGACGACACTGGTGGACTTGGTTGCCGATTGTCTCTCGATTACATTGCCCAGGATTGCCGAAACGTAATGCGCGTGCGGAACTGACGCACGTTGCGCCAATTGAGTTTCCCTCTCATATAATGCCTGTAGCTGCCGCACCCCCGCGGCAGCATCGATTTTGGTAGGACCTTATGCTCGACGGCCTGCGCCAGTTCATCGCCGACATTGTTGCCCCCCAGGCGCAGGACCGCGCATTCGGCGACAGCGATTATCGGCTCGCCGCGACCGCGTTGCTGGTCCACGTGGTATCGCTGGACGGCCAGCCGAGCGCGGCCGAGCAGCGCAAGCTGCACAGCCTGATCGAGAGCCATTTCGGGCTCGATCGCGGCACCGCCGACCGGCTGATCGCCGATGCGACCCAGGTCGAGGGCGATGCGGTCGATCTGTATCATTTCACCAGCGTCATCATGCGGTCGCTCGACGAAGCCGGCCGCAAGCGCATCGTGCAGATGATGTGGGAGCTGGTCTATGCCGACGGCCAGGTCTCCGAGTTCGAGGACAATGTCGTCTGGCGTGCGTCCGACCTGCTCGGGATTTCCCAGCGCGACCGGATCGAGCTCAAGCACGCCGTTGCGGAGCGTGCCGGCGGCCAGGTCAAGGACAGCGCCGTCGGCGGCTGACCCGCGCGCAAACCTGCCTAGCAGCGGTTGTGCGGAGCACATGACGAAACTTTAATGTAGCCGGTCGCGGTCCGGATTCGCCCGTAAAATCCCGGATTTTCTGCTTTCCCTGATATTCGCTCAAGCGGCCATGCGGCTGGCGCCGCTTGCCTGTCGCGCACGGCCTATGCTCTCGTTCCGCCATTGCGGGGCCAAAAAACTTCAATTCAAGAGACATCGATCGTGACTGAGCGGGTAACGTTGATCACCGGTGCCTCGGCTGGCATAGGCGCGGAGCTGGCGCGCGTGTTTGCCGCCAATGGACACCGTCTCGCACTGACGGCGCGCCGGGCAGACCGGCTGGAGGCGCTCGCGAACGAGCTCGCCGCCAAGGGCGGCAAGAAGCCGATCGTGATCGCCTGCGATCTCCAGGACGCGAATGCCGGCGAGAAGATTGCCGCGGCACTCGCCGCCGAAGGCGTCGAGCTCGATCATCTGGTCAACAATGCCGGCTTCGGCGTGTTCGGCGATGCCATCGAACGCGACCGCGTCGAGCAGGTCGGCATCGTCGATGTCAACGTGCGGGCGCTGACCGATCTGTCGCTGCGTTTTGCCGATCATCTCATCAGGAACAAGGGCGGGCTTCTGAATGTCGGATCGGTCGCCGGCTTCCTGCCGGGCCCCGGCATGGCCGTCTATTACGCCTCCAAGGCCTATGTGATCTCGTTCACCGAAGCGCTGCGGGCGGAGCTCGCGCCGCGCGGCGTTCGTGTCACCGTGCTTTGCCCCGGGCCGGTGCCCACCGAATTCCAGGCGCGCGCCGGCGTCGGAGCCGGACACGATACCGCCCTTCTCAATGTCTCCGCCGCCGTCGTTGCACAGCAGGCCTATCGCGGCCTGATGGCCAATAAACGGGCAGTCCTGCCCGGTCTCGGCATCAAGATTGTGCCGTTCGCGCTGCGGTTCTTCCCGCGCGACTTCATCCTGTCGGCCACCAGCCGGTTCCAGCGGCAGCGGCACTGAAGGCAGCCCCAGGCGTCCGTAGTGGCCCGGAGCTTGCTTCAGTTGTGGAGCATGTGTGCGCAAACTCACACGATGTTAACCTTCGCTTAGCTATGCTGGCGATGTGAACCGATAGCACTCGCAGAGGCCATGTCGTTCCGGACGAACAGGTTTGGTGGCGCAGAGGTGGTGCCCTTCCCAGGAAGGACGCCGGGCGCGGCCGCCTCCGGAACGAAGTTGCCGGTTCTCATCATCCTGCATCAGGAATCCTCGACACCCGGCCGCGTCGGCAATGCGCTGCGTGCGCTCGGCCATCGCCTCGACATCCGCCGTCCCCGCTTCGGCGATCCCTTGCCCGAAACGCTCGACCGGCATGCCGGCGCGGTGTTCTTCGGCGGTCCGATGAGCGCCAACGATCCCGACGATTACGTCCGGCGCGAGATCGACTGGATTGAAATTCCGCTTCGCGAACAGCGGCCGTTCCTCGGCATCTGCCTCGGCGCGCAAATGCTCGCGATGCAGCTGGGCGCCCGCGTCGCGCCGCATGCGCAGGCATTGACGCAGATCGGCTATTACCCGATCCGCCCCACAGCTGCGGGACGCGCGCTCTGCCCGGACTGGCCGGCGCAGGTCTATCATTGGCATCGCGAGGGTTTTGAGCTGCCTGCCGGCGCCGAGCTGCTTGCGGAAGGCGATGATTTTCCGATCCAGGCCTATCGCTCCGGCAATGCCTTCGGCGTTCAGTTCCACCCTGATGTGACCTACGCGATGATGCATTGCTGGACCACGCGCGGCTATGACGGTCTCAGCGCGCCCGGCGCGCGCGAGCGGCATCATCATTTTGCGGACCGTGCCGTGTATGACGCGGCCGAGCGCGCCTGGCTCGATCATTTCATCGGCGACTGGCTGGCGCGGCGGCCGGTGCTGGCACAAGCCGCCGAGTGATCGCGGCTTCGCGCAAGTCCTTGCCTCACTCCTGGATATGCTAGGCTCGTTCCTAACGAGCGCGCGCAAACGCGTGCCGGCAGCACAGGGAGAGCGTCATGGCCTACGAACACATCCTCTATGAGGTGAGCGACAAGATCGCGACCGTCACGCTCAATCGCCCGGATCGCATGAATGCGTGGACGCCGGTCATGGAGCGCGACGTGCGCCATGCGATGGAAGCGTCAAACGCGGACGATGATGTCCGCGTCATCGTGCTGACGGGCGCGGGCCGCGCCTTCTGCGCCGGCGCCGACATGGATGCGCTGAAGGGCTTGGATCCCGATGACGTGAGACGCGCATCGAACCTGCCGCCGTTCGACATGAACCGCCGGCCCGACTGGCAGACGCGCTACGGCTTCTATCCCGCGATCAAGAAGCCCGTCATCGCCATGCTCAACGGCGCGACCGCGGGCATCGGCCTCGTGCATGCGCTCTACTGCGACTTGCGCTTTGCCGCGGACAATACGGTGTTCACCACGGCCTTCGCCCGGCGCGGGCTGATCGCCGAGCACGGCATCAGCTGGATGCTGCCCCGCATCGTCGGCCACGCCAATGCGATGGATCTCCTGCTGTCGGCACGGCGCGTGACCAGCGCGGAAGCCTTGCGGATCGGATTGGTCAACCGGCTCGCCTCGCCCGAGACGCTGCGCGAGGAAACCTATGCCTATGCGCGGGACCTCGCCGATTTCGTCTCGCCGAGCGCGATGGCCGTGATCAAGCGGCAGCTCTACGAGGTCCCGTTCCAGACGCTGGCGGAGGCGACCATCGAGGCCAACCGCGAAATGATGGTGGCGCTGAACGGGAGTGATTTCAGGGAGGGCGTGGCAAGCTTCATGGAGAAGCGGCCGCCGCGGTTTACGGGGAGGTAGGGGCTTGCATCGGGAGAGTCCGCCGCCGCCGTTCGGGCTATGGCGGGACAGCCTTCGCTACGAAAAAGGCTTGCCTAGCCGAAGCAGGCGCAGCCTGCGAAGGCTGGTGGAGCCAGGCGGGATCGAACCGCCGACCTCGTCATTGCGAACGACGCGCTCTCCCAGCTGAGCTATGGCCCCTTTGCTGGCCGCTCTGGTGAACGCGGCCGACAACCGGGCGCCATTTAAGTCCCCGGCAGGGTCAAGTCAAGGACGCGTGTAACCCGGTTTTAGCCATCCCGGCACCGACTTCCCTTGTTTGGGCGGGGGGGAACCGATATCTAGCAAAAGGCGTCAATCCCGACCGCGGCCAGCGTTTTCCAGAGCCAGAGTCTTCAAAAGCCAGAGTCCTAGAAAATCATGCGTGCCGTTCTCGACATCGTCATCATCGTGCTCGACCTCTACGTCTGGCTGCTGATCGCCTCCGCGATCCTGTCCTGGCTGATCGCCTTCAATGTGGTGAACACCCGCAACCAGTTCGTGTCGGCCGTGGCCGAGTTCCTGTACCGGATCACCGAGCCGGTGCTGGCACCGATTCGCAATTTCCTGCCGAGCCTCGGCGGCCTCGACATCTCGCCGATCATCCTGATCCTGATCATCATGTTCATCGAACGGGTGATCCTGTACTACATCTACCCGAACGTGATCTGAGCAGGCTGGAGCGCCTTGGTTGCCAAACCAGCATCTGGGGAACCCTGGCGCTATTCGGCCGCTGGAATCAGCATCGCGCTGCGCGTGACGCCGCGCGGCGGCCGCGACGACATCGACGGGATCGAGCAATTGGCCGATGGCCGCAGCGTGCTCAAGGTGCGGGTGCGGGCGATCGCCGATGGCGGTGAGGCCAACAAGGCCGTTCTGGTCCTGCTGGCGAAATCCCTCGGGGTGCCCAAAGCCAGCGTCAAGCTGCTGTCCGGAGCCACCTCGCGGCTGAAGCAGATCGCCGTCGACGGCGATCCGGCGCGGCTCGGCGCAGCCCTGCGCCAGCTCGTCCAGGCCAGATCCGCAGACGCGAAATCGACAGACTGAGGAACCGACATGACCGCTGAGATCATCGATGGGAAAGTCATCGCTGCCAAGCTCCGTGCGCGCGTGGCCGACGAGGTCGCGCGGGTCAAGCGCGAGCACAATCTGGTCCCGGGCCTGGCGGTGGTGCTGGTCGGCAACGACCCCGCCAGCGAGGTCTATGTCCGCTCCAAGCATACCCAGACCCAGGCCGCCGGCATGGCCTCGTTCGAGCACAAGCTGCCGGCCGACGTCTCGCAGGCCGATCTGCTGGCCGTCGTCGCAAAGCTCAACCGCGACCCGGCCGTGCACGGCATCCTCGTGCAATTGCCGCTGCCCAAGGGGCTGAACACCGAAGCCGTCATCAACGCGATCGATCCGGCCAAGGACGTCGACGGGCTGCATCCGAACAATGCCGGCCGGCTTGCCGGCGGCCTCGAGGCGCTCTCGCCCTGCACGCCGCTCGGCTGCATCATCCTGACCAAGAGCGTGCATGCCTCGCTGGAAGGCATGAATGCGATCGTCATCGGCCGCTCCAACCTGGTCGGCCGTCCGCTGGTGCAATTGCTGCTGAACGAGAACGCCACGGTGACGATCGCGCATTCGCGCTCGCGCGACCTGCCCGGGCTCGTGAAGCAGGCCGATCTGGTCTATGCCGCGGTCGGCAGGCCCGAGATGGTGCGCGGCGACTGGCTGAAGCCGGGCGCGACGGTGATCGACGTCGGCATCAACCGTATCCCCAAAGAGGACGGCAAGACCCGTCTCGTCGGCGATGTCGCCTATCAGGAAGCTCTCGGCGTTGCCGGCGCCATCACGCCGGTCCCCGGCGGCGTCGGCCAGATGACGGTGGCGTGCCTGCTGGTGAACACGCTGCGCGCGGCGTGCGCGATCGCAGGGTTGCCGAAGCCGGCGGTGTAGCTGAGTTCTCGTGCCCCGGACGCGGCGCAGCGTGAAACGGTGCGCTGCTGAGCCGGGGCCCAGCGCAAGCGGCGCCATGAGTCCCGGCTCTGCGGTGCATCACTTGGTGATGCGCCGCGTCCGGGACACAGAATCCTAGCCCTTCTTCTTCTTCTCGCGCTCGATGCCTTCGAGGATCAGCTTGTGCGCTTCCTCCGGGCCGCCCCAGCGCAGGATCTTCACCCACTTGCCCTTCTCGAGATCCTTGTAGTGCTCGAAGAAGTGCTGGATCTGCTGCAGCGTGATGTCGGGCAGGTCGGAGTACGACTTCACCTTGTCGTAGCGCTGCGTCAGCTTCGACGACGGCACTGCGAGGATCTTCTCGTCGCCGCCGGCCTCGTCTTCCATGAACAGCACGCCGACCGGGCGCACGCTCATGACGGCGCCGGGGATGATGGCGCGGGTGTTGATGATCAGCACGTCGCAGGGATCGCCGTCGTCGGACAGCGTGTGCGGGATGAAGCCGTAGTTACCGGGGTAACGCATCGGCGTGTACAGGAAGCGGTCGACGACGAGCGTGCCGGCCTCCTTGTCCATCTCGTACTTGATCGGTTCGCCGCCCACGGGGACTTCGATGATGACGTTGATGTCGTGGGGTACGTTTTTTCCGATCGAGATCGCATCGATACGCATTCAAGGCTCCGTTGTTGCCGAGGTTAAATCGCGCCCGGCAGCGATTTTCGGCGCTGTCTTACGCGGGCTTGGCGCGCCAATCCATCGTGTTTTTGTGAAAAAATGAATCCAGCGATCACCGGCGCAATGGGCAAACGGTATCGACGGATGGGAAACGCTGCCGGCTAAGCTTTCAGCAGCTCAATTGGTCCAAATTTGAGTTGGTCCAAGTTTTAATTAGTCCAGGCGAAGGCAACCTTGTCGAGCGACTTCGGCCCGAAACGCTCCGAGGAGCGCGCCACCATGCGACCACCGAGAGCCCGGTAGAACTCGGTCGCGGGATCGTTGTCCGAGAGCGCCCACACCACCATGCTCTTCAAACCGCTCTGCATCAGATCGCGGCGGGCGGCCGCGAACAGGCGACGGCCGAAGCCGAGGCCCTGAAACTCGGGACGCAGATAAAGCTCGTAGATCTCGCCGTCGAAATGCAGGCTGCGGGCGCGGTTGCGGCCGTAATTGGCGTAGCCTGCGATCTTGTCGCCGAACACCAGCACGCTGACGCGGCTGCCCTTGCGGATCGCGCTGTCCCACCACTGCGGACCGCGGCGGTTGATCAGCTTCTCCAGCTCGGCGCCGGGAATGATGCCCTGATAGGCCGAACGCCAGGCTTCGTCATGGGTGGTCGCCACCGCAGTTGCATCTGCAGCTTTGGCCGGCCGGACCTCGATCAGGGTTGTGCTCATGGGCGTAATCAAACCAAGTCGCCGGGCCGGCGGCAAGACCTATCGTTAATTATCGGTTAACGTGTGGACTTTCTGCATCAGTATTTTAACCATGTTGTCCCGAAAGAAGACAAGACGCCAATTCGAATGGCACCGGCGTGCCATGCGTCGGTGCAAAACTCGTGTGCGGCAACGAATGAACGGCAATGGCAACGCAGAAAGTCCGCCCTTGCTGATTCGTTCCTACTAGTGTGGCCATCGCTGTCCGTGTTCGCCTCCGGCAATTCATGCGACTCATCAACGCCTTTGCACTCCTGTCACTGCTGGCCTTGCTGACTGCGCCGCCTGTGTGCGCACAGGTCACGTTCGGCGCGTCGGGCGACGAGGGCGCGCCGTTTCGCCGGCAAGAGTGGCGGGTGCCCTCGCCCGATGCCGACATGGCCGCGCATGCCCTGCTGTTTCGTCCCGCCAGTGCCGGCCCGTTCCGCCTTGCGGTCATCGCGCATGCCTCGACGCAGAACGGCTTGCGTCGTGCGCAAATGCCGCAACCGGAGTACCGCGCGCTCGCCGCGTTTCTCGTTGCGCGCGGCTTTGCCGTGCTGGTGCCGGAACGGCTCGGCCATGGTGCGACCGGTGGCCGCTATGTCGAGGATCAGGGCGGCTGCGACGAAGCGGACTATGCGCGCGCCGGCCGCGCGACCGCGGACGAAATCTCGCGCGCGCTGGAGTTCTTGCGCAAGCAGGACTTCATCCGCAAGGATGCCGCGATCGTGATCGGCCATTCCGCCGGCGGCTGGGGTGCGCTGGCGCTTGTGAATGCCGATCCAAAGACGATCTCGACCATCATCGCGTTCGCGCCGGGACGAGGTGGCCACGCCAATGACGAACCGAACCGGATCTGCGCGCCCAACACGCTTGTCGCGGCAGCTGCGGAGTTCGGCGGGGCGGCGCGCATTCCCGTCTCGTGGCTCGTTGCCGCCAATGACAGCTATTTCGCGCCTGCATTTTCGCAGAAGCTTGCCGAAGCGTTTCGCGGCGCTGGCGGCAAGACAGACTTTCACGTCCTGCCGGCCGTCGGCGGCGAAGGCCATGCGATGATCGAGACGGAGGCCGGCGTCAAAGCCGCGAGCGGTGAGCTCGCCCGCGCGCTGAACCCGCCCAAGCCTGTGGCGACCAAGAAGCCATGACGCTGTATTTCCTGGTCAAATTCCTCCACGTGCTCGGCGCCATCGTCATCCTCGGCACCGGGACCGGCATCGCCTTCTTCATGCTGATGGCGCATCGTACTTACGATGCGGAGTTCATCGCGCGGACCGCTTCGTTGGTGGTGATCGCGGATGCGATCTTCACGCTGTCGGCCGTGATCCTTCAGCCGCTCAGCGGCGGCCTGCTGATGATGCTGTCCGCGACGCCGATCACGGAGCGCTGGCTGCTCGCGTCGCTGGCGCTCTATGCCATCGCAGGCCTGTTCTGGGTGCCTGTCGTGTTCATGCAGATCGAGATGCGCGATCTCGCGCGCAAGGCCGCCGCTCAGCACGCCGCGTTGCCGGAGCGTTACTTCGTGCTGTTCCGCCGCTGGTTCGCGTTCGGCTTCCCCGGCTTCGGTGCGACGATGGCGATCCTGTGGCTGATGGTCGCGAAACCGTTTTGAGAGGCGTGATGAACCAGCGCACCATACTCGTGCTCGGCGCCTCCGGCCTGATCGGCCGCTTCGTCACCGACAATTTGCGCATGCGGGGATTCCGTGTCGTCGGCGTCGCGCGCAGCCTCTCGCCTGCGCAGAAGATGAGCGCGCTGGATCTCGAATTGCCGATCCTCTCCCTCGATGCGGCTACGTTGGCGCGCCTGCTCGGCGACCACGCCGTCGATCTCGTCGTGAACTGCCTCGGCGTGCTCCAGGACGGCCCCGGCAGCGACACCGGCGCGGTGCATCGCGATTTCGTTGCTCGCCTGCTTGCGGCGATCGGCGGCAGCGGCCGCGCGATCCGGCTGGTGCACATCTCGATTCCCGGCACACATGAGGCGGATCGCACCGCCTTTGCGACGACCAAACGCGAGGCGGAGCGATTGATCGCGGCATCCGGCATTCCTCACGCCATCCTGCGGCCCGGCTTCGTGATCGCGCCGTCCGCCTATGGCGGCAGCGCGATGCTGCGCGCACTCGCCGCCTTTCCCGTCGATCTGCCGGACAAGGAGATGGCGACGCCGTTCCAGCCCGTCGCGGTCGAAGACATCGCCGCCACCATCGCCTGGTTCGCCGCGCGCGAGATTAACGATGACTCGGTGAGGGCGGTGAGCTGGGACCTGATGCAAGCCGAGCCTGTCACCATGGCCGGCGTCATCAAGCAGCTCCGTGTCGCGTTCGGCACGGCCGGTTGGCGACGCATCGCGATGCCGCGCTTCATGCTGGATCTCGGCGCAGCAATCGGCGATCTCGCCAACATGCTCGGCTGGATGCCGCCGATGCGCTCCACGGCCATCGCCGAGCTCCGCCGCGGCGTGCGAGGTGATCCCTCGGCGTGGATTGCCGCCACAAGCATCGCTCCCAAGACGCTGGTGGATGCGATCGGGCGCCATCCCGCGACCATCCAGGACAAATGGTTCGCGCGGCTGTTCCTCGTGAAGGCGTTGATATTCGCGAGCCTGGTCGCGTTCTGGCTCGTCTCCGGCTTCATCGCGCTGTTCGTGTCCTACCGCGCCGCCGCCGGCATTTTGACCGCGCATCACTTCCCGCCCGCGCTGGTCGATCCCATCACCATCGGCACCAGCCTGATGGACATGAGCATCGGCGTGCTGATCGCCTTCCGCCGCACGGCTGCGGTCGGGCTCGTCGCAGGCATTTTGGCGTCGCTCGGCTACATGTTCGGTGCGGCGATCCTGACACCCGACCTCTGGATCGAGCCGCTCGGCGCGCTGGTGAAGACGGGGCCGGCGATCGTGCTGATGCTGGTCGCGCTCTTGATGCTGGATAATCGCTGATGGCTAAGTGGCCCGACGACGACATGATCCTGTTCGACGGCGTCTGCATCTTCTGCTCGCGCTGGGTCCGCTTCGTTGCCAAGCGCGACACGGCGAGGCGGTTCCGGTTCACGCCGATCCAGTCGGATTACGGGGCGCGGTTGGCGCGCACGTTCGGCATCGATCCCGATGATCCCGATACCAACGCCGTCGTCCATGGCGGCGAAGTCTTCATGAAGTCCGACGCGGCGCTGACGGTGCTGTCGCAACTTCCGGGTTGGAGTTGGGTGCGCGGGCTGTTTGCCGTGCCGAAGCCGTTGCGCGACCCCGTCTACAGCCTCATCGCACGCAATCGTTATCGCATCTTCGGAAGGTATGACGCGTGCTTCGTGCCGGATGCGGATCTGCGGGCGCGGGTCATCGAGTAGCGTCGTTCGTCCTTGTGAAGGACGGCTGCACCACAAACTCGGTGTCGTCCCGGTCTTCGCCGGGACGACGCTGGGGTAGGCTAGCGCTTCGCCGCCAGCACTTCCTTCGCCGCGCGCTCCCCACTGTCTCTTGCCCCATGTGCCGTCGTGAAAAACTCCGGCGACGTCGCCTCTCCGGCAAAGAACAGCCGCCCATCGACCGGCGCGGCGAGCACGGCACGATCTCCCGCATGCCCCGGCAGCGCGTGCGAATACGAGCCCCGCGCAAAGGGATCATGCGCCCAGCGCGACTCGTAGAGCGGCTTCAGCCTGCGGCGGATGTCGTTGCCGAGAAAGCTCGCGATCTCGTCGATGCTGTGCGCGGCGATGGCGCCTTCGCCGGCATCTTCCAGCGCGCGGGCGAAGCTGCCGCCGAAGAAGCCTTCGATGCAGGGCTGGCCGAACGGGCGGATGTGATAGGTGCCCATCTCCGTGCGCATGGTCGCGCCGCGCAAATTGCCTTCTTTCGGGAAGGCTTCGGCACCCTCGAGCGCCAGCGTCACCTTGTCGTCCACGCCGAGCGGCAGGCCGGCTGCGGCATCGACCTTGGCGGGAAGGGGCGGCGAGAAGCGGATGGCTTCGTCGGCGATCAGATTGGTCGGGACGGTGACGATCACCTTGTCGGCGGCGAGCGTGCCCTGCGAGGTCTCGATGCGGATGCGTTTGCCGGAGTGATCGATCAGCGTGACCTCGCAGTTCAGCGCCACCGGGCAGGGCGCGCCATAGGCCGCGACCAGCGCGCCGTAGCCGCGACGGACGCGCCAGTTGAGGTTGGTGTCCTCATAGGCGTCCCAGTCCAGCGTGGACATGTCCTTCAGCTCGCAGCCGTTGATGTAGGTCGAGACGGCGTCGATCATCGGATTCCAGCGATTGCCGGACTCCAGGCTCAGGCTCGCGGGCTCGTCCTTGCCTTTCTGCGCAACCTGCCAGAGACGCTCATAGAACGCGTCCATCGCGCGCATGAAGTCGTCGCGCTCGCTTTGCGGAAAGGCATCGCCATAGGCGCGCTCGCGCCAGGGCGGCAGGTCCTTGTTGACCTCGAAACCGAGCTGTCTGGCGATTGCGACGAAGGAGTTCCTGTCGGCCGAATGCAGCCAGCCGCAGCCGACGTCGAACGTCACCTCCGGCGAGGCCTGCACGGTCCAGGCGCGGCCGCCGAGCCGGCCCCGCGCCTCCAGCACGATCATGGAGAGGTTTGAGCCCGCCAGCGCATGCGCGGCGCCGAGGCCGGCGGCGCCGGCCCCGATGATCGCGACGTCCACGGAGGAGGGGAGGGAGGTCATGGGCGGGCTCTAGCACGTCTGCTGGGTGTGCTGAAGCCGGGCGGATATGCCGATCTCGTGTCCCGGACGCGGTGCGGCGTGTAACGCCGCTCCGCAGAGCCGGGACCCAAGGTGATGTGCAGGAGAGAACGTCTGGGCCCCGGCGCAGCAGCGCACCGCTATCGCGCTGCGCTGCGTCCGGGGCACGAGAGAGCGGCCGCTTACGCCACCGCTTCCTTGGCCTTTTCCGCGCGCTTGCGCTCGTTCGGATCGAGGTGCTTCTTGCGCAGGCGGATCGACTTCGGGGTGATCTCCACCAGCTCGTCGTCCTCGATATAGGCCAGCGCCTTTTCCAGGGTCATGCGGATCGGCGGGGTCAGGCGCACGGCTTCGTCCTTCGAGGTCGTGCGGATGTTGGTGAGCTGCTTGCCCTTGAGCACGTTGATCTCGAGATCGTTGTCGCGGGTGTGCTCGCCGACGATCATGCCGCGATAAACCTTCCAGCCTGGCTCGATCATCATCGGGCCGCGGTCTTCCAGCTTGAACATGGCATAGGCCACCGACTCGCCCTGGTCGTTCGAGATCAGCACGCCGTTGCGACGGCCCTGGATCGGGCCCTTGTAGGGCAAGTAATTGTGGAACAGGCGGTTCATGATCGCCGTGCCCTTGGTATCGGTCATCAGCTCGCCCTGATAGCCGATCAGGCCGCGGGTCGGCGCGTAGAACACCAGACGCAGGCGGTTGCCGCCGGACGGCTTCATCTCGATCAGCTCGGACTTGCGCTCGCTCATCTTCTGCACGACGACGCCGGAATGCTCCTCGTCGACGTCGACCACGACCTCCTCGATCGGCTCCAGGGTCTGGCCGGTGGCTTCGTCCTTCTGGAACACGACGCGCGGACGCGACACCGAGAGCTCGAAGCCCTCGCGACGCATGGTCTCGATCAGGATCGCGAGCTGCAATTCGCCGCGGCCGGACACTTCCATCGCGTCCTTGTCGGCGGACTCGACGACGCGCAGCGCGACATTGCCTTCGGCCTCGCGCAGCAGGCGGTCGCGGATCAGGCGACTGGTGACCTTGTCGCCTTCGGTGCCGGCGAGCGGCGAGTTGTTGACGATGAATGTCATCGACACGGTCGGCGGATCGATCGGCTGCGCCTGCAACGCTTCTTCGACCGTGGGATCACAGAAGGTGTCGGCGACGGTGCCCTTGGTGAGGCCCGCGATGGCGACGATGTCGCCGGCCTCGGCGAACTCGACCGGCTGGCGCTCGAGGCCGCGGAACGCGAGGATCTTGGTGATGCGGCCGTTCTCGATCAGCTTGCCTTCACGCGACAGAACCTTGACGGCCTGGTTCGGCTTCACAGAACCCGACGCGATGCGGCCGGTGATGATGCGGCCGAGATAGGGATTGGCCTCGATGATGGTGCCGAGCAGCCGGAACGGGCCTTCCTGGACCACGGGGGGCGCCACATGCTTGAGCACGAGCTCGAACAGCGGCTTCATGCCGACGTCATGCGAAGCGTCGGGCGAGTCGGCCATCCAGCCGTTCTTGCCCGATCCATAGAGGATCGGGAAGTCGAGCTGCTCGTCGGTAGCGTCGAGCGCCGCGAACAGGTCGAACACCTCGTTGACGACTTCGGAGATGCGGGCGTCCGGACGGTCGACCTTGTTGATGGCGACGATCGGCTTCAGGCCGAGCTTGAGCGCCTTGCTGACCACGAATTTGGTCTGCGGCATCGGGCCTTCAGCGGCGTCGACCAGCACGATCACGCCGTCGACCATCGACAGGATGCGCTCGACCTCGCCGCCGAAATCGGCGTGGCCGGGGGTGTCGACGATGTTGATCTGGGTGTCGCCCCAATGCACGGAGGTGCACTTGGCCAGAATGGTGATGCCGCGCTCGCGCTCCAGATCGTTGGAGTCCATGGCGCGCTCGGCGACCTTCTGGTTGTCGCGATAGGTGCCGGATTGCTGCAGCAGCTTGTCGACCAGGGTGGTTTTGCCGTGGTCGACGTGGGCGATGATGGCGATGTTGCGAAGGTTCATGTGTGAGCTTCTTTGCGATCGAACAATGGGTTAAGCGCGATCTCGCCGGTCGGACCGGGACCTCTTCTCGAAACAACGCTGGAAGACTGGAAACGGGGCGCTTTCCGCCCAAAAAGGAAGCCCGGCCATATCAGACCGGGCGCCCTGTGCGTTGCGGCGCAATATATGCAAAAACCGCCAAAAAACAATGTGTTCTTTGGCCCTTGGTTGACTGAATTTTGTCCGGGAATTCCCGGGGCTTAGGGCTGGGTTCCGGGATGGACGGGGGCCTTTCGCCCCTTGATGGCCGCCCAGATCAGGACGACGCCCCCAATACCGACCACCAGTCCCAGGAAGACCAGCGGGGCGATGTCGGAATCGATCTTGCCCCCGTCGATCACCGAGGCCCCGCCGAACAGCAGGGCGCAGAGGCCCGGCAGCAGCATGATGATCCCTCCGAGCACCATGAGCGCGGTGAGGCAGCCGCTGCGTGGCGGGAGCGGAGGAGGGGGCGGAAGGGCGGAAGGTGGTTGCTGGCTGTCAGGATTGCTCATGATGGCGGTGGCCCCACTCCCCATTTTCTGATCGCGGCGGCAAGCAACAGGACGGCGGCGGCGACGCTCAGTGCCAATCCGATCAGGCCGAGCGGGCCCCTGCCATCTAAGCTCAGCAGGCAGACGCCTGGAAGGAGGAGAAGGATGCCGATGATGACCATGAAAGCGGTCATGCAACCGCTGCGTGGCTCCGGTGTACGAGGGGGTAGCGGGGGCGCGTCGTTCATCGCCGTTGCGCCAATGCGATCAGGATCAGGATCAATCCGACGAATGCAACCGTGAAAGTGATTGGCGTGATCCGAGCAAAAGAGGAACGGCCGATATACCCACCGCTTGCGACCACGGTGCAAGCACCTGGCAATAGCAAGATTAAGCCGGCGGCAAGCCGGTTGATTCCAATCACGATGCCCATGACGGCAAGTGCCACGCCGACAAGAGCAGCGTTGAAAGCGATGACGACAAGTGGTGGGTCGTTCGGCTTATGGAGCTCAAAGCCAAAGAAGGTTTCCGTGCACAAGCCAGGCAGGAGCAAGAGGATTCCTGCCGTGACGAGAAACGCCGCCAGACAGCCTCTGGACGAGTCTATCGCGGGCGGGGCATTCCGCGGCGGAGATGGATCAGGCGGAAGCGGAGGGGGCGCACCGGTATCGCTCACCGCGGCACGTCCTCGCCCTGCCTCGCTTCCCGATAGGTCTGCGCGGCCAGCTCCGCGCGGATGCCGTCGATCTTGCCGTTGCGGTAGAACAGATTGTAGGTGTCGAACGGAATGATCGCGCCCTGCTCGGTCACGAAATGGATGCAGCTGCGCTTGACGTTGCCGACGCAGAAATTGAAGCGGTCGAGAAACTGCACGATGGTGACGCGGAAGACGTTCTCGTAGGAGAGCCCTTCCGGCACCTGAAAGCTCGGCAGGCAGCACAAGAGCTCGCAGACCCGCTCGCTCGTGTTCAATGGCCCCGACGACAGCGAGAACAGGTCGACGAATTTCTCCCGCAGCATCGGATATTTTTCCGGGCTGATGGTGTTGGGCATCACCGCAACGAGCTGCTCCTGCGGGATCAGCGAGGTCAGCGGCAGTACTTTTTCGCCATTGCGCAGGCCGTAGCCGATCGAGATGCTTTCGGGATTGCAGGGCAGCGGGATCATGTCCTTGTCGCCGAACACGCCGGTCTCGACGACGCGGTTGCGGATCTCCGACAGCATGATGCGGTCGGTGGTCTTGTCGAAATTCTCGTTGCGGCCGGCATCCTGCACCGGCTGCAGCGTGACGCCGCGCACGCACTTCCAGGTGAGGGCGTGGCGAACGATGTCGCCGATCTCGGAATCGTTGACGCCGCGCTTGATGGTCGCGACCAGCGTGGTCGACACGCCGTAATGCTCGAGATTTTCCAGCGCCTGCTGGCGGATCTTGCGCAAATCCGCACCGCGCAGATTGACCAGCGCATCGCGCTGAAGCGAATCGAACTGGAGATAGACCTCCAGCCCGCGCCTGTTCTCGGCGAGCCGCGCCACGAAATCCTTTTCGCGGGCGATGCGCAGGCCGTTGGTGTTGATCATGACGTGCCGGATCGGACGGGCTCGCACGGCGTCCAGGATTTCGAAGAAATCCGGATGCAGCGTCGGCTCGCCACCGGAAAGCTGCACCAGGTCGGGCTCGCCTTCGCTGGCGACCAGTGCGTCGAGCATCTTCTCGACCGTCGCGAGCGGCGTGAATTTCGTCCGCGCCGGCGCGGAATCGGCGAAGCAGACCGGGCAGGTGAGATTGCAGTGCTCGGTGATCTCGATCAGCGCCAGGCAGGAATGCTGCTCGTGGTCGGGGCAGAGGCCGCAATCATAGGGGCAGCCGAATTCGGTGCGGTGCTGGAATTGCAGCGGCCGGTCGCCGGGCTTGATGAAATCCTTGCACAGGCGCCAATAGGCGGCATCCGTCGAGACCAGCGTCGACTGAACGCCGTGCTCCTTGCAGCGCTTTTCGTACCAGACCTCGTTGTCGAGGATCTGGATCTTGGTCGGCACCAGCTTCAGGCAGGTTTCGCAGAGGGATTGAGTCTGGCCCCAGAAGATGTAGGGACGCGACTTACGCAACGGCGCGTTCATGCACAGGTCTCGCTTTGGGCGCCGTCGCCAGCATGACGGCGGCGTAGAGCAGGATGGACAGCGACAGCAGGTGAAACAGCGTGAAGGGGCCGATCAGCGCGCCATAGGGCTTGAGGAATTCCCATAGGAAGCGCTGCGACCCATAATAGAGGAGAACCAGGTAGAAACCATTGGTGATCGCGAACGCATTCCGGTTCAAGGCCGCCGCCACATAAGCGAGCGCGAACAAGGCCATGGCTGCGCTCTCATAGAGCTGCACGGGATGGCGCAGAACGCCGTCGCCGAAATCATGGCCCCACGGCAGCGTCGTCGGCGTGCCATAGGTGAAATCGTCGAGGCCTGCGAAGTAGCAACCGAGCCGCCCGATCGCGATGCCCAGAGCCAGCGGCAGCGCAAAGCGCGCGCCGGTCCGTACCGTGATTCCGGCGGACCATTTGTAGAGCTCGATCGCCACGATGCCGCCGGCCAGCGCACCTTCGACCGAGCGCGCGATGCCGCTCTGGCCCGACAGCCAGAGATTGGCGGATCCGAACAGATAGGCGCCAAGGCCTGCGCCGAACACCAGCGCGGCGACATAGGGCAGCTCGAAGGATTGTGCCGGAAACCGCAGGCCCTGTCGCGACAGCCAGTAGACGGCGCCAGCCGCCGCCAGCCACGCCGCGATGTCGAAGACAGTGTGAAGGAAGGCCCCGCTCATGCGGGGGTAGTATAACACGGTCGCGTTTAAAAGCGCGTGCGGTGCATTGCTGTGCCCTCTGCCCTTGCGGGAGAGGGCGGCGACGCTGTCGGCCGCGGCTTCGCTTGGCTGAGGGGTCTCTCGCATCAAGGCGAGTTCGCGGAGAGAACCCCTCATCGGGCGCGCGCAGTGCGCGCGCCACCTTTTCCCGCAAGGGGGAGAAGGGGAAAAGACCTCACCCGCTACCCGCCTGCCGCTCCTCGGTCGGGTACACGCCGCGCAGCACTTCCTCGAAGTGCATCTTCACGGCCTCGTTGCACAGGCAGGCGCGCAGGCGCAGGCCGTCTCGGTTGCGGACCAGGATCGATCCGCGCCGCGTATCGAGCACGCCTTCGGTCCTGAACGACTGCAGCACGCGGCTGGCATAGCTGCGCCCGACCCCGAGCAGCGTCGCGAGCTGCTCATGCGTCAGCGGCACGCTGCTCTCGTCGCCGGTCCGCTCCATCGCAG
Source organism: Bradyrhizobium sp. KB893862 SZCCT0404 (assembly GCF_018130885.1). Classification (NCBI taxonomy): domain Bacteria; kingdom Pseudomonadati; phylum Pseudomonadota; class Alphaproteobacteria; order Hyphomicrobiales; family Nitrobacteraceae; genus Bradyrhizobium; species Bradyrhizobium sp. KB893862 SZCCT0404. The sequence continues at coordinate 158,138 of NZ_JAFCLT010000005.1, read as the reverse complement.
CCAGGATCCATTTCGCCGTCCTCTGCTCGATCGAGTGGATGGCGTTGCAGGCGGTGGACTGGAAGATCTGCGCCAGCAGGCAGTCGGCGTAACGGGCAAAGATGTTGCGCAAGGACGCCGAGCGCAGCTTGGCTGCTTCGAGCTTGGCGACATGAATACGCGCGAAGGGGCCGCCGAACTTGACGCAGATGCGGGTGTAGGCGGGCAAAAATCCTTCGCTGACGATGCCGCCGACCGCGCCCTCGCGGCCGACCAGGATGGTCTCGACGTCGCGGCCGTCCTCGTTGGGCACCAGGAAGGTCGCCAGTGACGGTCCACAGGGGAAGTGGACGACCTGGACATCGTCACCGGGATTGTAGAGCAAATGGCTCGCGGCGGTGTCTTCGACGGTCACGTGGGGCGCAAGCAGGGCATAGTCCGCCGGGCTCAGGCGCCGCAGCAGATTGTTGGCCGGCCGGCTTTCGACCTCGCTCGTCTTGTCGATCCGCGCATCCATCGTGACCCCCTGTCCTCCTCTCCACATTAGCGAGTTCCTCCCACTTCCTGTGTGCACAAGTGGACAGACGGAAGAACTGCGATGTGGTGGGTTTCGTTCCGGGAACCCTCCGATGCGCTGGGCGCAGGCATCGTGTCGCGGCAGTCCTGATCCGAAAACCCCCACCCAAGATGCGATCATGGCACCTGCACTTCCCAATGGCTCAGGCCGCCCGGCCGATGTTCTGATCGTTGAGGACGACCCGATCATCGCGATCGATTTCGAGGATCGTCTTATCGGGTTCGGGGTGGCGAGCGTGCGGACCGTCGGCTCGGTGACGCAGGCATTGGACGCGATCGCGATGCGGGCTCCCGACTTTGCGCTGCTCGATGTCGAGCTGATCCGCGAGAAGAGCTTTGCGGTCGCCGAGCGGCTGGTCGCGCTCGGGATCCCGTTCGTGTTCGTCACCGGCTACGGTGCCGACGCGCGGATTCCGCCCGAGTTCGCCGGCCAGCCGCGGCTGCAGAAGCCGTGCTCGAGCGACGCGCTGGAGGCGGCGCTCCAGGTCCGAGCCGCCGGCTAGCGGTCAGGCCTGCTTCGGATCGAGCGTGGTGGACCACAGCGCGACGTCGGCGCGGTCGCGCAAGGTCACGGTCATCCGGCCGGATGCGCCGTCGATCTTGACGTGACCGAAGAACTGCATGCCGGCGGAGGGCGGCAGGTTCTGGCTGTCCTTGCCCGGCGCCTTGACGAAGCGGACCTCGGGCCCAAACGTGTTGTCGAGCGCGTTCGGTCCGAACGTGCCGGCGTGCAGCGGGCCCGAGACAAACTCCCAGAACGGCTCGAATTCCTGGAATTGCGCCTTGTTCGGATCGTAGTAATGCGCGGCGGCGTAATGCACGTCCGCCGTCAGCCACACCGTGTTGCTGACCGGCGCCAGCTTGATGAAGCGGAGGATGTCGGCGATCTCGAACTCGCGGCCACGCACCGGGCCATCGCCCTGCGCAACGGCTTCCGAGCCGCCCTGCGGCGTGTCCGCGACGACGAGGCTGATCGGCATGTCCGACGCGATCACCTTCCATGTCGCACGCGAATTCAAAAGGCCGCGCTTGAGCCAGGCGATCTGGTCCGGGCCGAGGAAGTAGCTCGCCGGACCGTAGGCGGTTTCGAGATTGGCGCCGTTGGGACCGCGATAGCTGCGCTCGTCGAGCACGAACACGTCGAGATGCGGACCGTAGGAGATCTGGCGATAGACGCGGCCGGGCTCGTTGATGCTCTCGCGCATCGGGTACATCTCGTGGAAGGCGCGGCCCGCGCGGGCCGCGAGCAACTCGATGTCGCGCACCTTGTAAGCCGCCGGCAGATCCTTCGACAGCGACCAGTTGTTGGTCACCTCATGGTCGTCCCACTGCACGAAGATCGGCACTTCGGCATTGAAGGCGCGGAGATTGTCGTCGGTGAGATTGTATTTGTGCGCGGCGCGATATTCGTCGAGCGTCTCGGCGACCTTGGCCTTCTCCGGAATGGTGACGTTCTTCCAGATCTTGCCGTCGGGGAGCTTCACCTCGGATGCAATGGGCCCGTCGGCATAGATCGTGTCGCCGGAGTGCAGGAAGAAATCCGGACGGTGCTTGCGCATCGCGGAGAAGGTGAACATGCCGCCGTCATCGGGATTGATGCCCCAGCCCTGGCCTGCGACGTCGCCGCCCCAGACGAAGCTGACGTCGCGGCGGTCGGTGGGCGCGGTGCGGAAGCGGCCAACGACGGCCTCGCCCTCGATCGCGCTGTGGGAGAGATCGCGGAAACGGACGCGATAGAAGATATCCTGGCCGCCGGGCAGGTTCTCGATCAGCATTTTCGCGGTGAAGTCGCTCTCGGGGAGCGCTGCGATCGGCGGCAGCGCGCGGGCATCCCTGAACGATTCCGTCGTCGCCACTTCGACCAGCATCTGCGAGGGGCGGTCGGCGCGCGCCCAGACCACGCCGCCGTCGACGGTGACGTCGCCCGACTGCACGCCATGGGTGACCGCCGGCCGGTCGGCCGCGCGCGACAGATAAGGCATCGCGACAGCGCCGAGCGCGCCGGCCCCGGTTGAGAGGAAGCGGCGGCGGGAGAATTTGATCTTCATGGCTGGCTCGCTGGCTGGCTTGTGCCCGTCTCGCACCGTCATTCCGGGATGGTGCGCAAGCACCAGACCCGGAATCTCGAGATTCCGGGTTCGCGCGTGTGCGCGCCCCGGAATGACGGGCGGAAGCTATATTGAGACAATGTGACGCAGCAATTACGCGCGCAAGCCTTTAGGCGTTGCCGGCGGCCCTGAACTGCGCGCCCGTGCGCTGCAGGTTCTGCTGCAGGCTGAACAGCACCGCCTTGCGGTCGGCGACGGCGGCGTGGAACTGGTCGAGCGCGATGTTGAAGGCGGTGAGCGCGGCTTCCTCGATTGCGCCGTGATCGAAGCAGCGCAGCGTATCGCGCAGGATGTCGTCGGCCTCGGCCTGCATCTGGTCGAGCTCTTCCGTCGTCTCGCTCTTGCGTGCCGCCGCGATCATGTCGAGCAGGCGCTCGCGCTGATGGTTGCTGCTGTCGCGCTCGTCCTTCTTCAGATAGCCGGCGAACCAGGCGCCGAGCGAGCCCATGGCGGAGAGCGCCATCAGGCTCCACCAGATGTAATCGCTGTATTTGTCGAGGAAGGACTTTTCCTCGCCGTCGACGAACGCGGCCGCGCCCGGATGCACCGGGATCACCGCATCCTTGTCGGTATCGGGAGTTTCGATCTTCGCCGCCAGCGGGAATTCGGTCACCAGTTGCTGCCGCACGGCGAACAGCTGGCGCGTGAACGCCGCGATGGAGGTTTCGGACACGGCTTTGCGCGCCACGATGTGGTGCGCGAAGCTGATGGTCTTGACCTCGTCGTCGGGGCGGGCGGGCGAGCCGCCAAAGGTGCCGGCGGGAATCTCGGAAGCTTCATAGACCGGATGGTTCTGCGCGATCGCATCCGCGGAATCGATCGCGATGAAGGTCGGCGCGCCGAAATCCTTGGTGGAGGCGGCGATCGCGTCCGCCGTGATCTTGCTGTTGACGGGACCGGCGGCGAGATAGACGTCGGCCTTCTGGGACTTGATCGCCTCGGCAGCCTCGTTGGCCGGAAACTGGATGATATCGACCTTGGCCGGATCGACGCCGTATTGCTGCAGGATCACCTTGAGCAGATTGACGTTGGCCTGGGTGCGGCCGACCACGCCGACGCGATGGCCGGCGAGCTGCTCGATCTTGGTGATCTTGGGGCCCTTCTTCTTGCCCTTGCCCTGGACCGACCACAGCACCACAACGTTCTTGCGCAAGGTGGCGACCGCCTGTGCGTTCTTCGGCACATCGACGTCGCCGCGCACGATGGCGAGATCGACCTTGCCCCCGGCGAGCGCCTCGGCGCTGGCGGTGGCGCCGTCGGTCTGGATCGGGCGCAGCCGCACCTGGCTCTTGTTCTGGGAGAAGGCTTGCGTCAGCGCCTGCACGACCTTGACGTCGTCGCTGTTGGCGGGGCCGACCGCGATCTTCAGCGTCACGGGGCGCATCGCGAAATAATAGCCGCCGACGAGCGCGCCGATGATGGCAAGCACCAGCGCCAGAGACACGAGCGCCGTCTTCCGCGCCGCGGATCGCGGCGAAGGCGGAGAGGGCGCTTCGGCCAGGTCCAGACCCCCGGTCATCGATCTCCCAAACAGGCGTTTCAGGCTCAGCTTCATCTCGGCCGGCAATTTAGGCCCACAATTGTAGCAAATTTCCTGTCCGCCGGGGTTACATCTCCGTCATGGTTAGCGGATCGGCGCGAATCCGCGTGAACCGGGACCGTAAGCACGGTGTTAGGGTAAAAGTTCCCCTGAAGCACGGAGGCGATCATGGCAGAACGGCTGGCGGCGGACGCACGCAAGCAGGCCCTGGGTGGTATCCCGGGCTGGACCGAAGTCGGGGGTCGCGACGCGATCGCAAAGACCTTTGTCTTCAAGGATTTCAACGAGGCCTTCGGGTTCATGACCCGCGCGGCGCTGGTCGCCGAGAAAATGGACCATCACCCCGAATGGCGTAACGTCTACAAGACCGTGGAGGTGGTGCTCTCGACCCATGATGCCGGCGGCGTCACGGCGCTCGACATCGAGCTCGCCAAGGCAATGAACGCCATGGCCAGGTCTACGGCCTAGCTGACACCAGGCTGACATCTTGCAGCGATGGGCCGCATCCCCATCTTGTGACCAGCAGGGCATGCGGCGATCCGCCGCCCCTCGATGAACGGAGAGTTGGAGCATGGCTGCCGAGCACAGCGTCGGCTTCGAGCCGGCCGATCGGCTCGCGGAAGATCGTGAGAGCGTGCGCCGCCGCTTCTGGCGCAAGCTGAAGCGCGTCGCCGCACAGCTGCCGTTCGCCGAGGATCTTCTCGCGGCTTACTACTGCGCGTTCGACCTGCAGACGCCGCGTCATGTCCAGGCATCGCTGCTGGGCGCGATCGCCTATTTCATCCTGCCGCTCGACTTCGTTCCCGACGTGATGCCGATCCTCGGCTTCACCGATGACGCCGCCGTGCTCGCCACCGCCATCCGGATGGTCGCCACTCACATCACGCCCGAACACCGCGAAGCCGCCCGCGCCGCGCTGAAGCGCGGTGTGGGGGAGAGGGCGCAGTAGGGGCGATTCAACCACACCCACCGCTGTCATTCCCCGCGAAAGCGGGGAATCCAGTACGCCGTGGCCTCTCGATTCAATCGCCGGCGTCACGGAGTACTGGATCGCCCGGTCAAGCCGGGCGATGACACTGAGAGTGTGGGTGCTGCCTGCGACACCATTGGTCGCAACGACAACCACTACTTCTTTCCCGTCTCCGCCCGCGCCTTCTCCGCGTCCCAGACCTGGAACTGCTTGAACAGCGTCTCCCTGTCCGCGTCGGAGACCTGCGCAGCGTTCGGGCTCTGCTTCAGGAACGCCTCGAAGCGCTGCCGCGTCACAGGCTCGACGCCGTGCTTGTCGAGCCATTGCTGCGCCACCGGCAACCTGTTCCAGCCGGACAGCGGCGCCGCGAGCGAGACCTCCTTCCATTTGGGATGGAAGGGCGGGTTCTGCAGCGCCGGGAATTTCGTGAAGAACGCGTCCACGAACAGCGCGAGCTTGCGATAACGCTCGGTGTTGGGCGCCCAATTATAGGCCGCGAGCACCGCGGGCACCGCGATCGTGTCCACGCTCTCGCCCTCCTTGACCAGGTTCGGATAGTCTTTGGCCGTCAGCGTTGCCGGCAGATAGTCGCTCTGCAGCGGCTTGGCGTAGTCCACCTTGGCGAGATGGAAGCGGCCGTCGTTGCCGAAAGTGGAGACCGACTTGTACGGCTTGCCGCCGACCACGATGACCGCGTCGATCTCGCCGGCCTTCAGCTTCTCCATCGCGATGCGCTGCTCGACGTAGACGAAGTTCGCCTTGATCCCGAGCCGCTCGAAGACCGTCAGTGCAGTGACGAAGGTCCCGCCATTTGGTAGATCGACGCTGACCTTCTTGCCCTCGAGGTCCTTCAGCGTCGCAACCGACTTCGGCGCGATGACCTGCATCTCTTCATTGTAGAGCTTGGTCACGTAAGTGAACTGTTTCTTGATGTCCTTGGCAAAGCCCTTGCGCTCGAGATAGTCGAGCGTGTCGGCGCGCACGATTCCGAGATCGACGCCCTGCAGGAACAGGATGTCGGCGACGCTCTGCACCGAGCCGCGGCCGACGATCGGCAGCACGCGGATCCTGTTGCCGTCGTCGAGCACCGAGGCGAGGTCGGCGCCGAACTGCACATAGGTGCCGCCGATCGTGCCGGTGATCAGCGTGACGGTGTTGGCGTTCAGCGACTGCTTGGTCGAGCTCGACCCGAACTGGAAGATGGCCTTCAGGCTGTCCGAGACCTTGGCCGGATCGTATTCGGTCTGCTCGGCGCGAGCGGCGACGGCACAGATCGTCATGATGGCGGCAAGCGCCACTTTCAAAGCGTTACGCATGATGTCCCCTGATTAGTTCGAGAGCCGGGCAAGGCGCTGGCGCGCCTCCGCCGATCCAAGCGTTGCCGCGCGCTGGTACCAGTCGCGTGCGGCTGCCGCGTCGGCCGTCACGCTTCGCGCATCGCTGGTGCCGAGCACGGCCGGATCATAGGTCTGCGCCAGCAGAAGCGCGGCCGTTGCGTCTTTTGCATTGGCGGCGCGTTCGAGCAGCAGGCGCGCGGCGGCGATGTCGCCGACTCCGATCAGGCTTCTGGCGCGCGTCATCAGCCCTGCCAGCGTGTCGGCGTCGAGCGTCCTGGCTGGCTCGGGCGGTGCCGGCTGCGCCGCGACGGGCGCGGGCGCCGGCGTCGGCGCTTGGACCTGCACTGGAGGTTGGCTTTGGGTTTGGGCTTGCAGCGCGGTCTGGTAGGCGGTCGCAATCGCCTCGCGGCTTGGTGTCGAAGGCGCCGGAAGCTCCTGCTTGTCGGCGCTCGCCAGCATCGCGTTGGTCACGCGGGCCGGATCCTTCAGCGGGGTCTGACGTGCAGCGGGTGCATTCACGACCGCTGCGGCCTGTACGGAAGCTGCATCCGGAGAATTGCCGCCGATGCCGGCGACGAGGCCGCGCAGATCGGATTGAAACAGTACGGCCGCAATCGCCGCGGCGGATATCGCAAGCCCGGCAGCGGCAACGCGATACGCGATCCAGGTTCTGGAACGCAGCGCCAGCGGCGCATATTCCCGCGGGTCGGGTGCTCCGAGCGGATCGGAAAGGAACAGCGGAATTGGATCGTCCTGCGGAAGATCGGCGCGCTTTGCGCGCGCACGGATGTAGGACGTGGTGGACGAATGTGATGCAGATCGATCGGAGTCGAGCGCGCGCGACTCCTTCGACAGACGGTAGGCCGTCGTCTCCATGGTGTGATGCTCCCCATTACTGACGCAACGCAGGGGCAGTCCCGGCTTCAGTCTTCTTGTTTTTTGTCCAGAAGCGCCCCGCAAACTGGAACCGGTAAATCGCCGTCCGATTCAGCCCAAAAAACGACGGCCGTTTGCGCGAATCTGGAGATATTTGGGTTTGATTACGGCGAGGCGGCGGAATGCACCGCAATTTTGGCCGCAATGGTTGAGGGGATTTTACCATGCGCGCGAGGGCGCGATGTCGCGCGAGAAGCGGCGATGGCCATCCACCTCGCCTCATACTCGCTGTCATGACCCGGCTTGACCGGGGCATCCGGTACGCCGCGGCGTCTCGGCTAAATCGCTGATGTCTCTGGAATACTGGATCGCCCGGCCCTGGTGCGCAATTGCGCACTGGCCGGGCGACGACAGCGAGCATGTGGCGATGGCGTGCCTCGCATCCTCACGGATGCAGGATCACCTTGCCCATGGCCTGGCGTCCCGCCAGCACCTTCAGCGCGTCCGCGGTCTGTGCCAGCGGGAAGGTGCGGTCGACATGCGATGAAATCTTTCCTTCCGCCGTCCACTTCACGAGCTTCTCGAGATTGGCGCGGTTCTTGGCCGGGTTGAGCCTGGTCCAGGCGCCCCAGAACACGCCGCGGATATCGCAGCCCTTCAAGAGCGCAAGGTTCAGCGGCATCTTCGGGATGTCGCCGGCGGCAAAGCCGATCACCAGGAAGCGGCCTTCCCAGGCGATCGAGCGCAGCGCCTGCTCGGCATAGGCGCCACCCACCGGATCGAAGATGATGTCGACGCCCTTGCCGTCCGTCAGCTTGCGCAGGCCTTCCTTCAGATCTTCCTTGCCGTAGTTCAGCGTCAGCTCGGCGCCATGCTTCTTCGCGAATTCGAGCTTCTCGTCGGAGGAGGCGCAGGCGATCACCTTCAGGCCCATCAGCTTGCCGAGCTCGCAGGCGGCAAGGCCGGTGCCGCCGGCGGCGCCCAGCACCGCGAGCGTCTCGCCCGGCTTCGGGCTGGCGCGATCCTCCAGCGCATGCAGCGCGGTGCCGTAGATGATGATGATGCCGGCCGCGCGGTCATAGTCGAGATTGTCGGGGATCTTGACGATCGAGGCCGCCGGCAGCGCGATCTTTTCGCGCGCGCCGTTGTGGCCGCAGGAGGCGACGACGCGGTCGCCGACCTTGAGGTCGGTCACGCCGGGGCCGATGCTCTCGATCACGCCGGCGACTTCCGCGGCGGGCGAGAACGGGAACGGCGGCTTGATCTGGTACTTGCCCTGGATCATCAGGATGTCGAAGAAGTTCAGCGCCGCCGCCTTGATCGCGATCACGGCCTCGCCGGGACCCGCCACCGGATCCGGCACGTCTGCCAGAACGAGATCGTCGGGCTGGCAATATTGCGAGCAGAGGATGGCTTTCATGGCGGCACCTTGGAGCGTTTCGAGTGGAATTATAGTTGGATCGGTTTTGCCGGATTTAGCCACGGGCGACAATCCGGATTCTTTGTCTGAGGCCGAGCACCGGCTTATCCTCGTCATTGCGAGCGAAGCGAAGCAATCCAGAGTCCGTCCTGCGGAAATAGCCTGGATTGCTTCGTCGCTTTGCTCCTCGAAATGACGAACCCCGCGGAGAAAGGGATTCAAACGATGTTTGAAATGGGTCTGCTCAGGGACAAGCGCATCCTCGTCACCGGCGGCGGCTCGGGTCTCGGCGCTGCGATGGGGCGGCGCTTCCTCGCGCTCGGCGCCGAGCTCGTGATCTGCGGCCGCAAGCACGAGCGGCTCGAGGCAGCTGCGAACGAGATGCGCGAACAGACCGGCGGCAAGGTCACCACCATCGCCTGCGATATCCGCGACGGTGCGGCCGTGGACGGCATGATGGACACGATCTGGCGCGAGGCACCGCTCGACATTCTCGTCAACAATGCTGCCGCGACCTTCATCGCGCAGAGCGAGCATCTCTCCTTTCGCGCGGCCGACGCGATCCTCGCGCCGACATTGCACGGCGCGATGTACTGCACGCTCGCCGCCGGCAAGCGCTGGATCGAGGATGGGCATGGCGGCGTCGTGCTCTCGATTCTCTCGACCTCCACTATCACCGGACGCGCCTTCACGGTGCCGTCGGCGATGGCGAAATCGGCGGTGCTGGCGATGACCAAAAGTCTTGCCGTGGAATGGGGCCCGAAGGGCATCCGCACCGTCGCGATCGCGCCGGGTCCGTTCCCGACATCGGGCGCATCGGGCCAGCTTCGCCCCGAAGGCCGCGACGAGGGCTGGACCGCGCGCAACCCGCTCGGCCGTACCGGCGAGCACGGCGAGCTCGCCGACCTCGCCAGCTTCCTGGTCTCCGATCGTGCGGGTTACATCAATGGCGAGATGGTGGTGATCGACGGTGGCGCGCATTTGCGCAGTTCCGGCGCCGAGGACCTGCTCGGCTGGACCGAGGCGCAATGGGCCGCCCAGCGCGCCGCGATCCAAAGGCTGACCCGCTAACTGCCTTCCCAAATTGGACTTTCCCGGCTATCCCTGCACCGGGGACAAAGCGCGGCCGGGCCATCTTCCAGTCACAATATTGAGGGAACCACTCCACCATGTGGCGGGTGCTATCTTTGGCTTTGATGATGGGCGTGGCGGCGTGGGGAATCACTGATTCCGCGCGGGCTCAGACGGCGCAACCGGCGCCCAAGGCTGCAGCACCCAAAGCCGCTGCACCGGCAGCCAACACGGCGGCCAAGACCGCTGCAAAGCCCGAGAGCAAGCCGGCGGGCCCGGCTGCGGCGGTTGCGGGTGGCGCGGAGCCCACGCTGATCGGCCAGTTCGGCACCTGGGGCGCCTATTCGGCGACGCCCAACGGCAAGAAGGTCTGCTTCGCGCTGGCCAAACCCTCGTCCTCGAAGACCAACCCGCCGAATCGGCCGCGCGATCCCGCCTACGCGTTCGTTTCGACCCGGCCGGCGGAAAAGGTGAACAACGAAGTCTCGGTCATGATCGGCTACGCGCTGAAGCCGGGCTCGGAATCATCGGTCGAGGTCGGCGGCGCCGCTTTTGCGATGTACACGCAGGGCGACGGCCTCTGGATCAAGAACGCGGCCGAGGAGGAGCGGATGGTCGAGGCCATGCGCAAATCCGCCGATCTCGTGGTCAAGGGCGTCTCGGCCAAGGGCACGGAGACGACCGACACATTTTCGCTGAAGGGCCTCGCCCAGGCGCTCGACAAGATCGCCCAGGATTGTAGGCGGTAACGCCTAGTCGTTAAGGCTGAGGGCGATAAGGTCGCAATCGGCGGTTCCGGTTGCTATATAGGGGCGGTTCCAGATTTTCTTCCGTCATTCCGGGATGGTCCGAAGGACCAGACCCGGAATCTCGAGGTTCCGGGTTCGTCGCTTCGCGCCGCCCCGGAACGACCAATCAACCAGGTCCATTCAATGCAACCGACGACCGAGCCGCACAACGCAACATTGGTGGAGAAGACTCCGCTCGAAGTCTATGTGCCGCCGGCAAAACCGTCGCTGATCGGCCTGTCGCGCAGCGAGCTGGCCGATCGCCTCGGCGAGATCGGCGTCGCGCCGGCGCAGCGCAAGATGCGCGTGCAGCAGCTCTGGCACTGGCTCTATTTCCGCGGCGCCCAGAGCTTCGACGACATGACCTCGATCTCGAAGGGCATTCGCGGCGAGCTCGCGCAGCACTTCACGGTCGATCGGCCCGAAGTGGTGGCCGAGCAGATCTCCAACGACGGCACCCGCAAATGGCTGCTGCGTCTGCCGAGCGGCGACAATGTCGAGAAGGCGCATGAAGTCGAGTGCGTCTACATCCCCGAGACCGACCGCGGCACGCTCTGCGTCTCCTCGCAGGTCGGCTGCACGCTGAACTGCTCGTTCTGCCACACCGGCACCCAGCGCCTGGTGCGCAATCTCACCGCCGGCGAGATCGTCGGCCAGATCATGGTCGCACGCGACCGCCTGAACGACTGGGCCGATCGCGAGGACGGCACGCGCCGCGTCACCAACATCGTGATGATGGGCATGGGCGAGCCGCTCTACAATTTCGACGCGGTGCGCGATGCGCTGCTGATCGTCGGCGACAACGAAGGCATCGGCATCTCCCGCCGCCGCATCACGCTGTCGACCTCGGGCGTGGTGCCGAACATCGTGCGTGCCGGCGAGGAGATCGGCGTCATGCTCGCGATCTCGCTGCACGCGGTGCGCGACGAATTGCGCAACGAGCTGGTGCCGCTCAACCGCAAATATCCGATCAAGGAGCTGTTGCAGGCCTGCCGCGATTATCCCGGCGCCTCCAACGCGCGCCGCATCACCTTCGAATATGTGATGCTCAAGGGCGTCAACGATTCGCTCGACGACGCCAAGCTGCTGGTGAAGATGCTCAAGGGCATCCACGCCAAGATCAACCTGATCCCGTTCAACCCCTGGCCCGGCACCGCCTATGAGTGCTCGGACTGGGACCAGATCGAAAAATTCTCCGAATACATCTTCAATGCCGGCTATTCCTCGCCGGTGCGCACCCCGCGCGGCCGCGACATCCTCGCCGCCTGCGGCCAGCTCAAGTCGGAGACGGAAAAGCTCAGCGCGCGCGAACGCCAGGCGCTGCGCGCCATGGCGATGACGGATTGATGAATGCGTGCTCCGCGCACTCTCGTCATGGCCGGGCTTGTCCCGGCCATCTATGTTTATAGGCTGTCATTCCGGGGCGCGCGAAGCGCGAACCCGGAATCTCGAGATTCCGGGTCCGGTGCTGCGCACCGTCCCGGAATGACGGTGATATTCAACAGGCCCGTTTGATGTCCCTGATCGGCCGCCTCATCGTCATCTTCATCGGCTTCCTGGCCGCCTGTTTCGTCGGCGGCATGATCGTCGTCGGCGCGCTGCTGTTTCCGGAGTTCGCCGATCTCGGCGCAGGTCCCGTCGACCAGGGTGCGATCGACATCCTGCTCGGCTTCGGTTTCATCTTCGTCTCGGGTTTCGCGCTGGTGCCGGCGGCGGTGATCGTCGCCATCACCGAAGCGCTCTACATCCGCAGCGCGCTCGCCTATGCCGTCGGCGGCGGCCTTGTCGGGCTTGCCTGCTATCTCGGCCTCGTTCCCTTCCACTCCGACACGCTGCAGTTCGAGGGCATCGTGCGGCGGCATCTGGAAATCATGACGGGTGCGGGCATCGTCGCCGGCGTCGTCTACTGGCTGGTCGCCGGCCGCAACGCCGGCGCCTGGCGCGAACCGCCGCCCCCGCGCAAGCCGCCTCCGCCATTGCCGGCGAATTCAACGCAGGATGCGCGGTGATTTGTGTGCGTCATTCCGGGGGGATGCGAAGCATCGAGCTCCGGTGCGCAATTGCGTATCCGAGAATCTCGAGATTCCGGGTCTGGTCCCTCGGACCATCCCGGAATGACGCCCGCAAGGGTTTCCATCCCCGTCCCACTCCGCTAAACCGCGCGCCATGAACCGTACCGGACTCTTCATCGGCCTGGCGCTGTGGCTCGTGATCGGCGTTCTTTTCGGCCTCTATCCCGAGCTCGATCTCAAGCTGGCGTCGCTGTTCTTCGACCCCGAGACCAAAACCTTTCCGCTCAAATCGGTCGGCTGGGCCGGCTTTGCGCGCGACGCGGCAATGTGGATCGCCTGGGCGTTCGTGCTGCCTTCGCTGGTGGCGCTCGTGGTCAAACTGTTTCGGCCGGACCGGCCGCTGATGGTGTCGGGGCGCGCGATGGTGTTCCTGCTGACGACGATCATCCTGTCGGCGGGCATCCTCACCAACCTCACGTTCAAGACCTATTGGGGGCGGCCGCGTCCGGTGGTGGTGACGCAGTTCGCCGGCGACCAGCAGTTCGTGCCTTGGTGGGATCCGCGCGGCGGCTGCGCGCGCAACTGCTCGTTCTTCTCCGGCGAGGGCGCGACCGCGTTCTGGACGCTGGCCCCGGCCGCGCTGGCGCCGCCGGCGTGGCGGCCGCTCGCCTATACCGCGGCGGTGATCTTCGGCGCAGTCACCAGCGCCCTGCGCATGGCCTTCGGCGGGCACTTCTTCACCGACGTCTCGATCGCCGGCCTCGTCACCTTCGTCGTGATCTGGCTGGCCTACGCACTGATCTACCGCTGGCCGCGGACGCGGTTCTCGGACGCGGCGGTGGACGCCGCGCTGACCCGGCTGGCCGCGCCCGGCTACCGCCTCCGCCAGCGCCTGTTCGGCCGCAAGACCGGCCCCGAACCCTCGATTTGAGCCATTAAATGCGTGCCGACCCCCGCGAAATTTGATATTCGCGCGGTCAAGCCCGTACCTTCATCAGCCCCTTGAGACCGATTGGAAGCCCCATGACCACGATCCTGAAAAGCCTGCCCAAGGGTGAGAAAGTCGGCATCGCTTTTTCGGGCGGTCTCGACACCTCTGCGGCGCTGCTCTGGATGAAGCAGAAGGGCGCGCGCTGCTACGCCTACACCGCAAACCTCGGCCAGCCCGACGAGGCCGACTACAACGAGATCCCGCGCAAGGCGGAGGCATTCGGCGCCGAGAAGGCCGTGCTGGTCGATTGCCGCACGCAGCTCGTGCACGAAGGCATCGCCGCGATCCAGTCGGGTGCCTTCCACATCTCGACCGGCGGCATCACCTATTTCAACACCACGCCGCTCGGGCGCGCGGTGACCGGCACCATGCTGGTCGCAGCGATGAAGGAGGACGGCGTCAACATCTGGGGCGACGGCTCGACCTTCAAGGGCAACGACATCGAGCGCTTCTACCGCTACGGCCTGCTCACCAATCCGAGCCTGAAAATCTACAAGCCCTGGCTCGACCAGCAGTTCATCGACGAGCTCGGCGGCCGCGCCGAGATGTCGGCGTTCATGACCGCGCAGGGCTTTGCCTACAAGATGAGCGCCGAGAAGGCGTATTCGACCGACAGCAATCTGCTCGGCGCCACGCACGAGGCCAAGGATCTCGAGAGCCTCGACAGCGGCATCAAGATCGTCAACCCGATCATGGGCGTGCCGTTCTGGCGTGACGACTGCACTGTGAAGGCCGAGAAGGTCGTGGTGCGTTTCGAGGAAGGCCAGCCGGTCGCGCTGAACGGACAGACCTTCACCGATCCCGTCGCGCTGTTCCTCGAGGCCAATGCCATCGGCGGCCGTCACGGCCTCGGCATGAGCGACCAGATCGAGAACCGCATCATCGAGGCCAAGAGCCGCGGCATCTACGAGGCGCCCGGCATGGCGCTGCTGCACATCGCCTATGAGCGCCTCGTCACCGGCATCCACAACGAGGACACCATCGAGCAGTACCGCATCAGCGGCATGCGGCTCGGACGTCTGCTCTATCAGGGCCGCTGGTTCGACTCGCAGGCCCTGATGCTGCGCGAGACCGCGCAGCGCTGGGTCGCGCGCGCCGTCACCGGCGAGGTGACGCTGGAGCTGCGCCGCGGCAACGACTATTCGATCCTCAACACAGAGAGCCCCAACCTCACCTATGCGCCCGAGCGGCTCAGCATGGAGAAGGTCGAGGACGCAGCCTTTACGCCGGGCGACCGCATCGGCCAGCTCACCATGCGCAACCTCGACATCGCCGACACGCGGACGAAGCTCGGTCTCTATTCGAAGACCGGCCTGCTGTCGGGCAGCGAAGGCTCGCAGATCTTCAAGCTCGAGAGCGACAAGGGCTGATTGACGTCGTCGTAGAAATCGTAGGGTGGGTTAGCCGAGCAGATGTGCGAAGCGCATCTGCTCGGCGTAACCCACCACTTCCGTCACCACGGAAATCAAAGAGGTGGGTTACGCCTTCGGCTAACCCACCCTACGCGTTCCATCCGTGTCCCGGACGCGATGCAGCGCGAAGCGGTGCGACGGAGAGCCGGGACCCATGACCCAAATCCAACTGCATCCATAGTGCGTGGTCCCCGGCTCTGCTGCGCATCACTGCGTGCTGCGCAGCGTCCGGGGCACGAGAGCTCAAAACAAAAATGGCCGGGATCGCTCCCGGCCATTTGCATTGATGCGTGTCGCCTCAGCGCGGCGGCGGTGCCGCGTTGGCCTGGCCGCCGTTGAGCAGCGGCGTAATGCGGCGGACGGTGACGCGCCGGTTGATCAGGCTCGGCCCCTGCGTCTGCTCCTTCAGGTACTGCTCGCCGTATCCCTGCGACGTCAGGTTCTCCGCCGGCACGTTGAACTGCTGGGTCAGCAGCTCGGCGGCGGCCTGCGCGCGGCGGTCCGACAGCGACAGATTGTCGACGTCGTTGCCGACCGCGTCGGTGTGGCCCTCGATCAGGAACACCTCCTGCGGATTGGCCTGGAGCGCCTGGTTGATGCCGTCGGCGATCACCTGCAGCCGCGCCGCTTGGTCCGGTGGGATGGTCCACGATCCCGTTTCGAAGTTGATCGTGTTGACGTCGATGCTCGGCATCTGCATGCGGACGTTCGGGCTGTAGCGGATCTCGTCGAGCGAATAGCGCCGATCGATCCGCTGCACCGGCGGTGCCCGCATGGTCTGGTAGATCACGTCCGGCGACGCTTCCTGGGCGTCGACGATGTAGCGATCGTAGGGGATGTTGACCACCGGCGGCGGCACGTCGACATAGAAGCCGCCGACCGCCCGCGGATCGCGATAGCTGTTGTCGATGATCACGATCTCGCGTCCGCGCGGGTCCCTGCGGATTCGCCGCAGCAGCGAACCGTCCGCGGCGACCACGGTGATGACCTCGCTGCCGTCGGGACGCACCACGACCGTCCGCGTTTCGCCGCCGACGGTGTCGGTGCGGATGTCGCGGGCGCCGTAGCGGAAGCGATAGAGGTCGTTGCCGCGAACATATGCCTGCCCGCCCGGATCGCGGATGATGATGCGGTCCGGCTCGGTGTAGACAGTGCGGCCGCCTTCGACGACCTCGCGGCGCTGGCTGTGCATGTCGGCGATGGTCGCGCCGATCACCGCACCGGCCACCACGCCCGCACCGATCGCGAGCGGCGTCAGGTCACGCTGCTGCGGACGGGGCGGCGGCGGCAGCGGTGCTGCAACCGTCGGCGCGGCGCGGAAGGCCGGCGCAACCGTCGGCGGCCTGTATTGCGCCCGGTCGGGCGGCGGCGCTGCGGCCGGCGAGCCCGGCACGACTGTCGGTGCCGCGGCACCGGCGGGAGGCGCGGGCGGCCGTGCGGGCAGGTTGCCGGCCTGGGGCGGCGCAGCCGGCGTTCCGGCCGCGGGCGCGCCGGCAGGCGGCGTTCCACCCTGCTGGCCAGGAGCTGGCGTTACGGCCGGAGCGGGTGCTGCGCCGGGAGCCGGTGCCACTGACCCCGGACGTGCGGGCGGCGTCGCAGTGCCACCGGGGGCCGGGGTTGCCGTCGGAGCGGGCGCGGCCCCTGGGGCCGGCGAACCCGCCGGCGGCGGAGGCGAACCGGGGCGCACGCCGGGCGGCGGCGGTGGCACGCCAGGGCGGCCAGCCGGCGCTGCGCCCGGAGCGGGCGTCGCGGTCGGCGCAGGTGTTGCGGCCGGAGCCGGCGTGGTGGCCGGGGCGGGCGCGGCAGGTCGCACCGCCGGTGCTGCGGGCGGAGGAGCCGGGGGCGTCGCCGTGGGCGCAGGCGCCGGGCGCGCCGCCGCAGGGGGCGGCGGAGGCGGAGGCGTGTGCTGCGGAGCCGCGGCGGGAGGCGGCGTGGGAGCCGGTCGTGCCGCGGGCGGCGGCGGAGGCGGCGGGGTCGGGGCATGCTGCTGCGGAGCCGCGGCCGGAGGCGGCGACGGCTGCTTCGGGGCGGCAGGCGGCGGAGGAGGCGGCGGCGGAGCCGGGCGGGCCGCAGGCGGAGGCGGCGGGGGCGGCGGCGCGGCAGGGCGCGCGGGCGCTGCAGCCGGCGGAGGCGCAGCGGGCGGGTGAGGCGGTGCCGCAGCGGGCGGCGGTGCGGCCGGGCGTGCCGGGGCTGCAGGCGGCGCGGCGCCTGGCGGGCCCTTCGGCGGCTGCTTCGGTTTTCCGTCAGGGCCAGTCTCTTGCTGTGGCTGGGCCTGCGCGACGACGAGCGGCGAGGCGCCCTGCGCATGCGATGCGGTGTTGGCCAATTGCATCGCGGTGAGAGCCGACGTCGCAAGCAGCACGAAACGAAGGTTGGTCATGATGGTGAACTTCCCCGGAAGGTTCTTTGACGAAGTGTTGGGATGAACAGCTACGCGTTAGGCCGCATTGTGGCGGGCGAAGCGGTCGTGGCCCGATTTATTTCTGCACGCAAATCACCTCACTATGGTGACGTTCATTGCGCATTCAGGCGTACGTTGCAATCGCCTCACATGTGATGCTTCGCCTCATATGCGATCCGCGGCGGCATTGCGTCCGTCGCGGGATTGGGAGTGAGCGGTCCGTTCGGCCCGCGCGATGGAATCTCTTCGGGCATGCGGCCCGGCAATTCGTCGGGCCGCGGTGATTCGCCGGGCTCGCGCACCGGCGGCGTGATCTCGGGCTGCGGATTGCCGGGCGGAATCCCCGGTGGCGGCTCGGTCGGAGTGCCCGGTGTCGATGGCGGAATCTCGGGCGGCTCGATCGGCGTCACATCGAGACCTTGCGGTTCTCGCCGATATCGGGACGCGTGTTCGTCACCGCCGCGGCAGCCATCTTCACATAGGAGATCACCGTGCCCGGCGAGTCCCAGAACTCGGCGTCGTCAGGCGTGATCTTGAGCACGCGGATATTGGGATCCTCCGCGGAGTCCCACCACGCCTTCGCCGGCGTCGTGAACAGCTGCTTGATCTTCGCGCGGTCGTTGGAGACGTCGGCAGTGCCGGTCAGCGAAACATATTTCTGGCTGCCGGCATCGGCGAACGACAGGTTGATGGAGGGATTGCGCGCGATCTCCTCGTCCTTGTGACGGCGCGCGTCGGTGAGGAAGAAGATCGTGTTCGCGTCGCGATCGAGATAGGCGCTCATCGGCCGCGCGCGCAGCTTGTCGCCGTCGCGCGTCACCAGCATCGCGAATCCGATCTTCTTCATCAGATCCCAAACGCGGTCGACGTCGCGGGCATTGTCGTTGGCCATATCGTACTCCTTGCTGCAAGGATCGATAACGGCCCGCGGGATGCGATGTTCCAGCCGGAACCCGTCTATTCCGGCGCGTGACAGACGGCCTCGATGTTGTGGCCATCGGGATCGAGCACGAACGCGCCGTAATAGTTCGCGTGATAATGCGGGCGGATGCCCGGAGGTCCGTTGTCGCGCCCGCCGGCGGCAATCGCCGCCTTGTAGAAGGCATCCACGGTGGCGCGGTCCTTCGCGGTGATCGCAATGTGCACCGGCTTGTTCATGGCGCCTTCGGCGCCGAACCAGAGATCGGGCTTGCCGCCTGCGCCGAAGCCGGCTGCCGCGGCGTGGCCGGTCTGCTCCGCCGTCACTTCCATGATCAGGCTGTAATCGAGCGGCGCCAGCGCCTTCGCATAAAACGCTTTCGCGCGCTCGTAATCGGAGACGGAGAAACCCAGATGGTCGATCATCGCAAACCTCCGTTGCCTGCTCCCGTCAGCGCGACAGGAACGTATTGCTCCGCGTCTTGCGCGCGACCGTGAAGCCGCGCGCGACCATGTCGGCAATACAATCCTGCTGCCATTCGTTTTGTGACAGATGCTCGATGACGACCGCGCGCGGCCACAGCGATTGCGGCGCGTCGCGGAAGAAGCCGATCAGCACCCGGTCCTCGAAACCCTCGACGTCGATCTTGAGCGAATCGACTCGGGCAACGCCGGCCTCGTCGAGAATGCGGGTCAGGCGCAGTGACGGCACCTTGATGGCTTCCGCGCTCGCCGTGCCGGTGACGACATGGGTGGCGCCGAGATTGCCGCCGCCGCTCTCGATCATCAACTCGCCGTCGCTGTCGCCCGCTGCGGCCTGAACCAGGCGCACCTGTGTTGCTTTCGATGCGGCATGGTTGAAGGCGAGCCGTCCGAAGGTGAGGGGATGCGGCTCGATCGCGACCACCTTGCCGGTGGTGCCGACCTGGCGCGCCATCACCAGCGCGAAAGTGCCGACATTGGCGCCGACGTCGACGAACACACCGCCCGCTGGCGTGTGCTGGCGCAGGAAATCGAGCTCGTCGAGATTGTAGTCGGGATTGAACAGCGCGCCGCGCTCGGTGGCGCTGCCCTGGTGATAGAAGCGGAACGAGGCGCCCTGATATTGCACGTCGATCGGGCCGCCGCGCAGCAGATTGACCAGCCGCGACATCCACGGCCGGAACGCGCCGCGCTTCAGCCCCGACTGCTGCGCGAGGCGAATGATCGCGGCCTGCGCCGCATTCGGCGCAAACGCGCCGAACGGCGCGGATGAAGGGGCATTGTCGGGCGTCAAGCAGCAGGTCCTCGTTGCAGGCGGCGCATGCATAGCCGGTTTTGGCGGGGACTCCAACGCTAAGGGGAAAGAATGTAGCCCGGATGGAGCGCAGCGAAATCCGGGGCCTTCGTTGCTTGAGGCGCGATTCCCGGATTGAGCTGCGCTCCATCCGGGCTACGGAGTTCACGCCGCCTTCTTCGGCGCCTTGCGCTGCCTCAGGAATCGACCGAGCAGCTTGCGCTTGCCCTTGCGCGGGATCAGGTCGATGTCGCTGACGAGCTTGGCACCGCCCTTGCGGCGCTCCAGCACGATCTTGCGGCTGTGGAAGGCTTCCAGCTCGACGCGATGCGCGACGCTGACAATGGTCGCCTTGGGCAGCTCGTCGGTGACCATCTGCATCATCTTGTCCTGGCTCTTCTCGTCGAGCGCCGAGGTCGCTTCGTCCAGCACGACGATGTCGGGGTTGTGCAGCAGCAGACGTGCGAAGGCGAGGCGCTGCTTCTCGCCGCCTGACAGCGTCTGGTCCCACGGTCCCTCTTCCTCGATCTTCTCCTTGAGATGATCGAGACCGACCTTGTGCAGCGCTTCGCCGATCTCCTCCCCGGTCCAGTTCTCGGCGGCGCCGGGATAGGCGACGGCGCGGCGCAGCGATCCCGAGGGCACGTAAGGCCGCTGCGGCAGCATGAACAGGCGCCGGTCGGCATGGAAATTGACGCTGCCGCCGCCCCACGGCCAGAGCCCCGCGATGGCGCGCACCAGTGTGCTCTTGCCGGTGCCGGATTCGCCGGCGACCAGCAGCCGCTCGCCGGGCTCGATCACGACCTCGGTCTCACCGACCACGGCGGTGCCGTCGTCCAGCGTGACCGAGAGGTCGTGCAGCTCCAGCATGGCGTCGTTGCTGGTCTCGCCGCGCTTGATGCGGCCGAAACCGTCGCCCTGCTCGGCGCGCTCGAGACCATCGAGCGACATCATCAGCGAGGCGATGCGGCGCGCACAGGCGTTCCAGTCGGCGAGCCGCGGATAATTGTCCACCAGCCAGCCGAACGCGCTCTGCACGATGGTGAAGGCCGACGCCGCCTGCATCACCTGTCCCAGCGTCATGCTGCCGTCGAGGAACTTTGGCGCGCAGAGCAGGAGGGGGACGATGGGGGCAACGAGGCTCGACCCCTGCGACACCAGCGTGGTGCGCATATGCTGTCCGGCGAGTCGCGCCCATTGCCGCAGCACGCCAGTGAAGTTGCGATCGATGCCGCCGCGCTCCTCCTCCTCGCCGCCGAGCAGCGCGATGCTCTCGCCGTTCTCGCGCACGCGCGTCAGCGTGTAGCGGAAATCGGCCTCGGCCTGGTTCTTGTCCTCGGAGACCTGCACGAAGCGCCGGCCGATCACCACGATCGAGCCGGAGGCGATGGCGGCATAGAGCATCGCCGCGATCACGAGGAAGCCGGGAATGGTGACAGTGGAGCCGCCAAGCGTGACGGTGAGCGCACCGCCGATGGTCCAGAGCACGACGATGAAGGTCACAGCCGACAGCAGCGCGGAGGTGACGCCGGCGAGGAAATCCACCGGCGAATCGGTCGCGATGCGCAAATCCTCCGCGATCCGGTATTCCGGATTCTTGTGGTCGCCGCCGACGAGGTTGAGCTGGTAGTAGCGGCCGTTGGTGAGCCAGCGGGTCAGGACGCTGCTGGTGAGCCAACCCCGCCAGCGCCGCTGGATGCTCATGCGCGCGAACACCTGCGCGACGCCGAGCACGATGCTGCCGATCGCGAGCGGGAAGAAAACCGCCGTGAGATGGAAGACGGTGCCCGCATCGCGCTTCTCGATGGCGTCGAAGATCGCGCGATTCCAGACATTGATGCCGTACTGAAAGGCGACGGTGAGGACGATCAGCACGCCGAGCCCGAGCGAGAACGGCCAGGCGAGGCGGTCGCCGTTGCGGCTCCAGAAGCCGCGCGCGCTGATCCAGAAGCGCGTGAGCAGGTAATCCTTGCGCGCCTGCTCGGCCTCTTCGGGCGACAGCTCGGGATCGGGTTCGAGCACCTCCGGCGGCGGCGGCGCGACCTCGTCGCCGTTCTCGCCCTTGATTTCGACAATGGGCGTCTTGCCCTGTTCGCGTTGTCTGGCCGGCTTTTGCATGGCCGGGTAACGCGAGGGAACTCAGCCGGTTCCAGCCGGTTCCATGTTACTGCTATTCGGCGGCGCCGTCGCGCACCCGCCGCAGCCGCGCGGCGCGGTGCAGCACCTGCGACAATTCCTCGATCGAATAGGGCTTCTGCACGAGGTCGAAGCCGAGGCTGCCCTCCTGCGACAGCGCCTGGCTGTAGCCGGTGGTCAGCACGACCGGCACGCCGATGCTGCGATCGCGGATCGCCCGCGCCAAGTCGAGCCCGGTCATGCCGGGCATCACCACGTCGGAGAACACGACGTCGAAACGATCCGCGTCCACGACGAGCTCGGCGAGCGCATCGGCGGCATTGTCGACCAGCGTGATGCTGTAGCCGAGCTCGGTGAGCCCGTCGGCGGCGAAATTGGCGAGCTCGATATTGTCCTCGACCAGCAGCACCGACATGCCGCTGCCGGCCGCGGGCGCGGTGTCAGGCGCCTGCCGCCGCGGCAGCAGCTCCGCCGGCACGCGCGGCAGGAACAGCGAGAAGGTGCTGCCCTGTCCGACCTCGCTCGCCACCGTCACCTCGCCGCCGGATTGCCGGGCGAAGCCGAACACCTGGGACAGGCCGAGACCCGTGCCGTGTCCGACCTGCTTGGTGGTGAAGAACGGCTCGAAGACGCGCCCGAGCCGTGCGGCGGGAATGCCGACGCCGGTATCGCTGACGGTCACGGCGACGAAGCCGAGGTCCCCGGAGATATGGCTGCCCGGAACGCTCGCCGCCGCCTCGACGGTGAAGCTGATCCGGCCCTTGCCCTGCATGGCGTCGCGCGCGTTGGTCGCCATGTTGATCAGCGCCGTCTCGAACTGGCTGGCATCGGCATTGACGAGGCACGGCTCCGCCGGCAGCCGCATCTTGATCTCGATCGCGGGGCCCAGCAGCGTGGCGAGCATGTCGTGCAGCGACTGGATCCGTTCGCCGACGTCGAACACTTCCGGCTTCAGCGTCTGGCGCCGCGCGAAGGCCAATAGCTGCGAGGTCAGCCGGGCCGCGCGCGCGACCGCATCCGCGATCGCCGTGATGTAGCGCTGCCGCCGCTCTTCGGTGAGTTGCGGCCGGTTCAGCAGATCGACCGAGGCGCGGATCACGGTCAGCAGATTGTTGAAGTCGTGCGCGACGCCGCCGGTGAGCTGCCCGAGCGCCTCCAGCCGCTGGCTGTGCTTGAGCGCCTCCTCGGCCTCACGCCGCTTGGCGGCCTCGGCCTGGAGATGCTGGGTGCGCCGGAATGCGAAGGCGAGCAGCAGGAACAGCAGCGCGGTGGCGGGGACGCCGAACACCAGATGCTGGCCGATGGTCGCGTACCAGCGCGCACGGATCGCCGACGTCTCGAGCCCGGCGCTGACATAGATCGGATATTCGGCGACGCGCCTGTAGCCGATGCGGCGCTCGATCCCGTCCGACGGCCAGGCGATCGTCATGAGCCCCTGCGCGGGGTGCGCGGCGATCTCGCGGCCGACCGGCCCGCTTGGATCGAGCCGGAGGTCGCGGTCGAGCCGGGGGAAATGCGCCAGCATCACGCCGTCGGTGCGCCCCATGGCGAAGAAGCTGCCGGGATCGGAGCCGATCCGGGCATAGAAGCTCTCGAAATATTCCGGCAGCACGGAGGCCTGGATCACGCCGATGAAGCGGCCGTCGTCGGAATCGCGGCGGCGGCTCACGCCGAAGAAGCGCGCTCCCTGGTAGGGCGGGCGCGGCGTCAGCGGCGTGCCGATGAAGGAGCCTATGCTCTGGTCGACATGGACATAGAAATAGTCGCGGTCGGCAAAGCCCAGTTCAGGCGGCGGCGAGGCGAGGCTGTTGACCAGCGCCTTTCCGTCCGCGTCGAAGATCCAGGCGGATTTGAGCTGCGGCAGCGAATCGGCCAGCCGCTTCAGCCGGCGGTGCAGCGCCGGCTCGCGCGCGCGGATGACCTCGTCGGGAAGGCCGCGCACGACCTCGTTGAGCTCGGACAGGCTGCGGTCGATGGTCTCGAACACCTTGAGCGCGTGCTCATGCGCGACGTCGAGCGTGCGCTGGATCTCACGGTCGGCGATGTCCCGGGTGGAGTTGTAGGAGATCGTGGAGGCGATCACGAACAGCGCAATCGGCAGCGCCAGGGATGCAGCCATCATCCACTGCAACAGTCTCAGCGAATTGCGTTGCGCGCCGTGCACGTTCGCTCCGGTCCCAGACCGGAGAGCTTAACTGAACTTCCCGCCGGGAAGGAAGCGGCTTATGGCCGTAATCTTTGGTTGTATTACGACGAATCGCCCGTCACGCGCGTTGCGGCAAATTCTACTCAAAATGCTGCCGGCCGTGGCATGCCCCGGCCGCGATGGCCGGGGGCCGTAGCATGAACGATGCTAGATCTGGCGCTCGACCATCTTGAGCTTGAGCTCGGCGATGGCTTCCGCGGGGTTCAGGCCCTTCGGGCAGGCCTTGGCGCAGTTCATGATGGTGTGGCAGCGATAGAGGCGGAACGGGTCCTCGAGATTGTCGAGGCGTTCGCCGGTCGCCTCGTCCCGCGAATCGGAGACCCAGCGGTTGGCCTGCAGCAGCGCGGCGGGGCCGAGATAGCGCTCGCTGTTCCACCAGTAGCTCGGGCAGGAGGTCGAGCAGCAGGCGCACAGGATGCACTCGTAGAGGCCGTCGAGCTTCTCGCGGTCCTCGTGGCTCTGGCGCCATTCCTTCTGCGGCGTCGGCGAGGTCGTCTTCAGCCACGGCTCGACGGAGGCGTACTGCGCGTAGAAATTGGTCAGGTCGGGGACGAGGTCCTTCACGACGGGCTGGTGCGGCAGCGGGTTGATCTTCACCGCGCCGTCCTTCACGTCGTGCATCGAGCGGGTGCAGGCGAGCGTGTTCTGGCCGTCGATGTTCATGGCACAGGAGCCGCAGACGCCTTCGCGGCAGGAGCGGCGGAAGGTCAGCGACGGGTCGATGTGGTTCTTGATCCAGATCAGGCCGTCCAGCACCATCGGACCGCAATCATGGGTGTCGACGTAATAGGTGTCGACGCTCGGATTCTTGCCGTCGTCCGGATTCCAGCGATAGACCTTGAACTCGCGCAGCTCGGTCGCGCCCGCGGGCTTCGGCCAGGTCTTGCCGCCGGTGATCTTGGAGTTCTTCGGAAGTGCGAATTCAACCATTCGTCTGGCCTCTGGTTTCTCCCGTCATTGCCGGGCTTGACCCGGCTATCCATCGCCTTTGAGAAGATGGATGCGCGGGTCAAGCCCGCGCATGACGAGTGGTGATCAATACACGCGCGCCTTCGGCGGGATGTACTGCACGTCGTTGGTCATGG
Source organism: Bradyrhizobium sp. KB893862 SZCCT0404 (assembly GCF_018130885.1). Lineage (NCBI taxonomy): Bacteria > Pseudomonadati > Pseudomonadota > Alphaproteobacteria > Hyphomicrobiales > Nitrobacteraceae > Bradyrhizobium > Bradyrhizobium sp. KB893862 SZCCT0404. The sequence continues at coordinate 133,036 of NZ_JAFCLT010000005.1, read as the reverse complement.
TGTAGTCGTGAACCGGGCGATACTCGATCTTGACCTTGCCCTTGTCGTCCAGCCAGGCCAGCGTGTGCTTCATCCAGTTCTTGTCGTCGCGCGCGGAGAAGTCCTCGCGGGCATGCGCGCCGCGGCTCTCGGTGCGGTTGGCGGCGGAGTCCATCGTCACCACCGCCTGCGAGATCAGGTTGTCGAACTCCAGCGTCTCGATCAGGTCGGAATTCCACACCAGCGAACGATCGGACACCGCGATGTCGGTGATGCCGCTGTGGACCTTCTCGATCAGGTGCTGGCCTTCGCTCAGGACTTCGCCGGTGCGGAACACCGCGCAATTGGTCTGCATCACGTTCTGCATGCCCTCGCGCAGCTTCGCGGTCGGGGTGCCGCCGGAGGCGTAGCGGTAGTGGTCGAGACGGCCGAGCGCGAGGTCCGACGAATTCGCCGGCAGCTCGGGCTGCTTGGCATTGGGCGTGAGCTTCTCGGCGAGGCGGAGCGCCGCGGCGCGGCCGAACACGACGAGGTCGATCAGCGAGTTGGAGCCGAGGCGGTTGGCGCCGTGCACGGAGACGCAGGCCGCTTCGCCGATCGCCATCAGGCCCGGGATGATCGCGTTGTCGTCGCCGTCCTTCTTGGTGAGCACTTCGCCATGATAGTTCGTGGGGATGCCGCCCATGTTGTAGTGCACGGTCGGCACGATCGGGATCGGCTCGCGCGTCACGTCGACATTGGCGAAGATTTTTGCGGATTCGGAGATGCCCGGCAGCCGCTCGGCGAGCACCGCGGGATCGAGATGGTCGAGATGCAGGAAGATGTGATCCTTCTTCTTGCCGACGCCGCGTCCCTCCCGGATCTCGATGGTCATCGCGCGCGAAACGACGTCGCGCGATGCCAGGTCCTTCGCCGACGGCGCATAGCGCTCCATGAAGCGCTCGCCCTCGGAGTTGACGAGATAGCCGCCTTCGCCGCGGGCGCCCTCGGTGACGAGACAGCCCGAGCCATAGATGCCGGTCGGGTGGAACTGCACGAACTCCATGTCCTGCATCGGCAGGCCGGCGCGCAGCACCATGCCGCCGCCGTCGCCGGTGCAGGTGTGCGCCGAGGTGCAGGAGGCGTAGGCGCGGCCGTAGCCGCCGGTGGCGAGGATCACGGTCTGGGCGCGGAAGCGGTGCAGCGTGCCGTCGTCGAGCTTGAGCGCGATGACGCCGCGGCAGGTGCCCTGGTCGTCCATGATCAGGTCGATGGCGAAGAACTCGATGAAGAACTCGGCCGCATGGCGCAGCGACTGGCCGTACATCGTGTGCAGCATGGCGTGGCCGGTGCGGTCGGCGGCGGCGCAGGTGCGCTGTGCCTGGCTCTTGCCGAACTCGGTGGTCATGCCGCCGAACGGACGCTGGTAGATCTTGCCGTCCTCGGTGCGCGAGAACGGCACGCCCCAATGCTCGAGCTCGTAGACCGCGTCGGGCGCGTTACGCACCATGTATTCGATCGCGTCCTGGTCGCCGAGCCAGTCCGACCCCTTCACGGTGTCGTACATGTGCCAGCGCCAATCGTCCTTGTGCATGTTGCCGAGCGAGGCCGAGATGCCGCCCTGCGCCGCGACGGTATGCGAGCGGGTCGGAAACACCTTGGTGATGCAGGCCGTCTTCAGGCCGGCTTCGCTGCAGCCGACCACGGCGCGCAGGCCCGCGCCGCCGGCGCCGACCACGACGACGTCGTAGGTGTGGTCCTCGATCGGATAGGCTTTTCCGTTGGTGGCGGGAGCGCCGTTGCCCTTGCCATTGGTCTCAGCGGCCATGGGTTACACTCCGGAAGAAAGTTTCAGGATCGCGTAGATCGAGGCCAGTGCCACGGCGACCGAGAAGAAGTTGTTGAGCATGACCGAGACGAGCTTCAGCTTCTCGTTATGGACGTAGTCCTCGATCACCACCTGCATGCCGATCTTCATGTGCCAGGCGCTGGCGACGATGAAGAGCAGCATGATGACGGCGATCGGCAGCGAACCGAGCGTCTGCGCCACGAAGGCCTGGTTGCGGCCGAACAGCATCACGATGATCACCAGCACCGGGATCATCAGCAGCGTCATCGCGACGGCGGTGATGCGCTGGCGCCAGAAGTCGGACGTGCCGGAATGGGCGGCGCCGAGATTGCGGACGCGGCCGAGCGGGGTGCGCATGCTGCGCTTGGGCGTATCGGTCGCGCTCATCGTCCGCCTCCGGTCGCATAGGCGATGATCCAGATCAGAACCGTCAGCACGATGCCGCCGATCAGCGCGCCCCATGTCAGCGCTTCGCGCTCATTGGCCTTGAAGCCGAAGCCGAGGTCCCAGACGAAATGCCGGATGCCGCTCAGCATATGATGCATCAGCGCCCAGGTGTAGCCGAACAGAATCAGGCGGCCGATGATGCTGCCGGTGAAGGCCTGGACATGGGCATAGGCGGCGGGGCCGGACGCCGCCGCGATCAGCCACCAGGCCAGCAGCAGGGTTCCGACGTAAAGGGCGATACCGGTGGCGCGGTGAACGATGGACAGCGCCATCGTCAAGGTCCAGCGATAGACTTGCAGGTGTGGTGAAAGCGGTCGTTCGATCCGTGCGGTCATGGGCTTTTGATGTTTTATTGCGGCCCAGCAGAGGGCGCGCGGGGATCGCGAAAGGTCGGCTCTATTTACGGAGTCGGTTTGGCCTGCGCAATCACCAAATCGCCATAAATCGAACCGTCGTTCAGCCCTAGGCCCTTGATGAAACAAGGCCAATCAGGGTCTTGGTATACCAGAGGGGCGGTATGCCGACTAAGGAAGGAATACGTATTCATACTTTGCGGCGACGGGTGAGGCGCATTGAAATTGCTATTGGAACGGCTCTAACCCGCCTTCGACCGTCCGGCGTTCGAACCAGTCAGTTCACGCCGCGAGCGGCCGATCGATCGGCCAAAGCGACGTCGCCAATTTCCGTTGGGCGCACTGATTTTTCGCAGCGTGGACGGATATGCGCGGCCTGCATCCCACCCAAGACAGCGAACGCAGCGGTCGACCGCACAAATCAGATCGCCTAGAGCTTGGCGCGTAGCCAACTCCGAACGCGCGCTTCGGAGACGCTGCGACCAGTCGCCGGGGCAGGTCAGGGGTGATTGCAGGTCTTGATATCAAGGAGATCGTCGAGCTCGCGCTGTTGCTGATCGCAACGGGCGCGCTCTCGGGATTTTTGGCCGGCGTGTTCGGCATCGGCGGCGGCGCGATTCTCGTGCCGGTGTTCTACGAATGCTTCCGTATCGCCGGCGTGCCGCTGGAGGTGCGCATGCCGCTCTGCATCGGCACCTCGCTCGCGGTGATCATCCCGACATCGATTCGTTCGTTCCAGGCGCATTACAAGCGCGGCGCCGTGGACATGACGATCCTGCGCGTGTGGTGGCTGCCGATCGTGATCGGCGTCGTCTGCGGCAGCGTGATCGCGCGCTATGCGCCGGAGAAGCTGTTCAAGATCGTGTTCGTCTGCGTCGCCTATTCGGCCGCAGCGCGCCTGATCTTCGCACGCGAAGGCTGGAAATTCGGCGACGACCTGCCGAAAGGTCCCCTGATGCGGGTCTACGGCTTCTGCGTCGGCATCCTCTCGACGCTGATGGGCATCGGCGGCGGCCTGTTCTCGAATCTGCTGATGACGTTCTACGGCCGCCCGATCCACCAGGCGGTGGCGACCTCGTCGGCGCTCGCCGTGTTGATCTCGATTCCCGGCGCGCTTGGCTACATCTACGCCGGCTGGCCGGCCGCGGCGACCTATCCCGCCGTCGCAGCGCTGCAGGTGCCGTTCGCGCTGGGCTACGTCTCGCTGATCGGCGCCGTGCTGGTGATGCCGATGAGCCTCGTCACCGCGCCGCTCGGCGTGCGAGCCGCGCATGCGATGTCGAAGCGCACGCTGGAGGTCGCGTTCGGGTGCTATCTGTTTATCGTGGGAAGCCGGTTTGTGATGAGCCTGGTGGCCGGGCAGTAGCCGTCACACCCTCCGTCATTGCGAGCGCAGCGAAGCAATCCAGAATCTTTCCGCTGAGGCGGTCTCGATTGCTTCGTCGCTTCGCTCCTCGCAATGACGGCGGAGAGAGCAGAGCCAAAAAATCGGAAGGTGGCTTAATCCTTCAATCGCACTTCGCTGTGAAGCCACGATTGGATATTGCCAATGCCTTCGATGCGATCGGAATCGGAAAGTACCTTTAGTCGCGCGGCAATCACCTGGCCTTCGATCGCCAATCCGAGTTCTTTGCAGCGGTCCATCACATAGATGACCATCATCGCGGTTTTCCGCCAAGTTGGCTTCATCACCGAGAAAATGATCTCATCGAATTGCTGCTCGGTTACTCCCGGCGGCAGCTGGACCTCGTCCCACGTGAGCTCGCAGACATCACTATTCGATTCTCGATCGGGCCTTGGAGGCTTCAGATCCGGATGCTGATCATAGATCGGCTGAAGCAACTCGTCCTCTAAGGTGCCGAGGACCTCCTCGAGCCGGTCATCGAGCTCAATACGCTCGGCCTTGCCAAGGTCGGCAATAGCTACACGGGCTCGATCCAATGCCGCGCAGGCATCAAGGAGACGATCGTTGATCCGGACTGCCTGCTCGCGTCTCATGTCCCCCCCCCAGCCCCGGAGCATTTGCTCCTATTTCTTCGCGTAAATATCCTTGTAAGTATCGCGCAGCACGTTCTTCTGCACCTTGCCCATCGTATTGCGCGGCAGTTCGTCGACCACGAACACCCGCTTGGGCATCTTGAACTTTGCGAGGCGCCCGTCGAGCGCTTTCAGCACCGCAGCTTCGGTGACATCCGCGCCCTTGTTGCAGACCAGCACGGCCGTGACGCCCTCGCCGAAATCGGCATGGGGCACGCCGATCACGGCGGATTCGACCACGCCCGGCATGGCGTCGATCTCGCTCTCGATCTCCTTCGGATAGACATTGAATCCGCCGGAGATGACGAGATCCTTGCCGCGGCCGAGAATGTGAACGTAGCCCTTGTCGTCGATCTTGCCGAGGTCGCCGGTGATGAAGAAGCCGTCGGGCCGGAATTCGGACTTGGTCTTCTCCGGCATCCGCCAGTAGCCCTTGAAGACGTTCGGGCCCTTGACCTCGATCATGCCGATTTCGTCGCGCGGCAGTTCTTTGCCGGTCTCCGGCTCGGTCACGCGCACCGAGACGCCGGGAAGCGGGAAGCCCACGGCGCCCGGCACGCGCTCGCCGTCATAGGGGTTCGACGTGTTCATGTTTGTCTCGGTCATGCCGTAGCGCTCGAGCACGGCATGCCCGGTGCGCGCCGACCATTCGCGATGGGTTTCGGCGAGCAGCGGCGCCGAGCCCGAGATGAACAGGCGCATGTGCTTGGTCGTCTCCTTCGACAGCGCGGGGTTTTGCAGAAGCCGTGTGTAGAAGGTCGGCACGCCCATCAGCACGGTCGCGCGCGCCATCAGCTTGATGATCAGATCAGGATCCAGCTTGGGCAGGAAGATCATCGACGCCCGCGAGAACAGCGTCACGTTGGTCGCCACGAACAGGCCGTGCGTATGGTAGATCGGTAGCGCGTGGATCAGCACGTCCTTGTCGGTGAAGCGCCAGTAATCGACCAGCGACAGCGAGTTCGACGCGAGATTGTCGTGGGTCAGCATCGCGCCCTTGGAGCGGCCGGTGGTACCCGACGTGTAGAGGATCGCGGCGAGATCGTCGTTGGCCCGCGAGACGGTGGCGAACTCGCTGCTCGCCTTGCCGGCGGCATCCGTCAGCGAGCCCTTGCCGTCAGGTCCCAGCGTCTCGACCTTGGCCTTCACCTTGGCGGCGATCGGGGCGAGACCTTCCGCCTTGGAGGGATCGCAGACCACCAGTGAGGGCTCGGCATCGCCGATGAAGTAATCGAGCTCATTGAGCGTATAGGCGGTGTTGAGCGGCAGATAGACCGCGCCGGCGCGCACCGTGCCGAGATACAGCACGATATTGGCGACCGATTTTTCCACCTGCACCGCGACGCGGTCGCCGGGCTTCACGCCGCGCGCCACCAGCACGTTCGCCATCTGGCCTGCCCGCGCGATCAGATCGCCATAGCTGATATGGGCGCCGTCCTGCGTCTCGATCGCGAGGCGCTTGGGGTCGTCGAGGCCGTCGAACAGGCGGGAAAACAGGTTGGCGTTGGCTGCTTGGTTCATGCAAGATTTCCTCGACCGCAAGACTGACAAGGCCGGTCAAAACCGAGGGCTGGATTAGCAAAAACCGCCCCAATGAAGCAACGGAGACAGTTTGCATGACCAAAGGTGGGAAACGCGTGGCCTGGGTGACAGGCGGAGGCAGCGGGATCGGGGAGGCCGGCGCGGAGGCACTGGCTGCCGACGGCTGGATCGTGGTGGTCTCCGGCCGCCGCAAAGATGCCCTGGATACCGTGGTTGCGAAGATCGCCAAGGCCGGCGGAGCCGCCGAGGCCATCGCGCTCGACGTCGCTGACGCGGGAGAGGCCCGGAAGGCGGCCGATCAGATCGTCGCCAGGCACGGCCGCATCGACCTGCTCGTCAACAATGCCGGCATCAATGTTCCCAAGCGCAGCTGGAAGGACATGGAACTGGAAGGCTGGGACAAGCTCGTCCAGGTCAATCTCAATGGCGTGCTCTATTGCATGCAAGCGGTGCTGCCGACGATGCGCAAGCAGCAGGACGGCTCGATCATCAACGTCTCGTCCTGGGCCGGCCGTCACGTCTCGAAGATGCCGGGCCCGGCCTACACCACCACCAAGCACGCGGTGCTGGCGCTCACCCATTCCTTCAATATGGACGAATGCGTCAATGGCCTGCGCGCCTGCTGCCTGATGCCGGGCGAGGTGGCGACGCCGATCCTGAAGCTGCGCCCGGTGGTGCCGAGCGAGGCGGAGCAGGCGAAGATGCTGCAACCCGAAGACCTCGGCCGCACCATCGCCTTCATCGCCTCGATGCCGCCGCGCGTCTGCATCAACGAGCTGCTGATCAGCCCGACGCATAATCGCGGCTTCATCCAGACGCCGAACAACAGGGATTGAGGCGGGTACACTGCCGCAACGGGCATCATTGCCGTCGGGTGGGCAAAGCGCAGCCTGCCCACCACTCGTCAATGCGAAGAGGGATGGTGGGCACGGCGCTGCGCGCCTTTGCCCACCCTACGGCACCGTCCGCTTGGCGCGCCCCCACGAACATCCCCGCGCATAGTTTCACGCATCACAAAGAAGTTTTTCCCGAAACCGCATCGCAAACCCTCCCGTAGTTCGGCCAACGACGGCGCTGCTTCACGTCAAACTGCTGCAAGCGCCGTTGTTGCCCCAACTCAAGCACCGGCACGTGCCGGTCTCAATTCAATCGGGAGACTCTCCATGTCGAAGCGCATTGCCTATCTCGCTGCCGCCGCCTTCAGCGCCCTCGCCGTCACCGCGACCGTCGTCGCGCCTGTGCGTGCCGAGGAGAAGACCGTGATGGTCGGCGGCGCCGCGATGTTCCCGTCCAAGAACATCGTCCAGAACGCCGTCAACTCGAAGGACCACACCACGCTGGTGGCGGCGGTGAAGGCGGCCGGCCTCGTGCCGACGCTGGAAGGCAAGGGCCCGTTCACGGTGTTCGCGCCGACCAACGCCGCCTTCGGCAAGCTGCCGGCCGGCACCGTCGACACCCTCATCAAGCCCGAGAACAAGGCGACGCTGACCAAGATCCTCACCTACCATGTCGTGCCCGGCAAGCTCGAGGCCTCCGACCTCACCGACGGCAAGAAGCTGAAGACCGCCGAAGGCGAGGAGCTCACCGTCAAGAAGATGGACGGCAAGGTCTGGATCGTCGACGCCAAGGGCGGCACCTCGATGGTGACGATCTCCAACGTCAATCAGTCGAACGGCGTGATCCATGTGGTCGACACCGTGCTGATGCCGGCGACGTAACACCGCGCCATCAGGTTTCATCCCCGAACCGGGTGCGACGAAAACGGCGAGCCGGGGGCACCCGGCTCGCTTTTTTGTGACCATGATAGCCTGCGGGCATCGATTCGATGCCGTGCGAAGGCGTAACGAAAGCCGATGCATCGGCGTATAATCGGTGTCACGCGACGTTCAGGACGGAACCATCATGTCGAGCCTCACAGTCACCGACGAGCAGGTCGGCGCCACCCCCGCCAAAGTGATCCAGCCGGCCTGGGTCCGCGTCATGCACTGGATCAATGCGCTGGCCATGATCCTGATGATCCTGTCGGGCTGGCAGATCTACAACGCCTCGCCGCTGTTCGGCTTCAGTTTCCCGCGCGAGTACACGCTGGGCGGCTGGCTCGGCGGCGGCCTGCTCTGGCACTTTGCCGCGATGTGGCTGCTGATGGTCAACGGCCTCGCCTATCTCATTACCGGCTTTGCCACCGGGCGCTTCCGCAAGAAACTGCTGCCGATCACCCCGTCGGGCGTGCTGCACGACGTCAGGGCCGCCCTGACCTTCAAGCTCGGCCATGACGATCTCACCGTTTACAATTACGTGCAGCGCCTGCTCTATGCCGGCATCATCGCGGTCGGCGTGCTGATCGTGCTCTCCGGCCTCGGCATGTGGAAGCCGGTGCAGTTCTATTACCTCGTGATGCTGTTCGGCGATTATCCGACCGCGCGCTACGTGCATTTCTTCTGCATGGCCGCGATCTGCGCCTTCCTCGTCATTCACGTCCTGCTCGCGCTGCTGGTGCCGAAGAGCCTGCGCGCGATGATCATCGGACGCTAAGGAGCAAGCCATGGCCAAGCGTTCATTCCTGATCCCCGGCGTCGACAAGCGGCTGCTGATCAAGGACGCCATCAAGACGATGCCGGATTTCACCCGCCGCCGCTTCATCGCCGGCGGCGCCAGCCTGGGTGCACTGACGCTGCTGACCGGCTGCGACGTCGTGGACTCGTCCTCGGCCGATACGCTGCTGGCGCAGGTCTCGAAGTTCAACGATGCGGTGCAGGCCTTCATCTTCAATCCCGATGCGCTGGCGCCGACCTTCCCGGAGAGCGCGATTACAAAGCCGTTCCCGTTCAATGCCTATTACGATCTCGACGACGCGCCCGACATCGCGGCTGCGGACTGGAAGCTCGAGGTGCGCGGCCTCGTCGACAACAAGAAGTCCTGGACGCTGGACGAGCTCTACAAGCTGCCGCAGGTCAACCAGATCACCCGGCACATCTGCGTCGAGGGCTGGAGCGCGATCGGCAGCTGGACCGGCACGCCCTTGCGGGATTTCCTCAAGCTGATCGGCGCCGACACCCGCGCGAAATACGTCTGGTTCCAGTGCGCCGACAAGGACGGCTACAACTCGCCGCTCGACATGCGCAGCGCGCTGCATCCGCAGACCCAGATGACGTTCAAATACGGCAACGAAATCCTGCCGCGCGCCTACGGCTTCCCGATGAAGATCCGCGTGCCGACCAAGCTCGGCTTCAAGAACCCGAAATACGTGGTCTCGATGGAAGTCACCAACGAGTACAAGGGCGGCTATTGGGAAGACCAGGGCTACAATTCGTTCAGCGGGAGCTAGCTCCGCGGAGCTAACCTCATCGTCGTCCCGGCGAAGGCCGGGACCCATAACCCCAGGGAGTAGTTTGGCGAAGACTCTCAGTTCGGTACTTCTACCTGCCGCAATTGATGGATCACGCGGTATGGGTCCCGGCCTTCGCCGGGACGACACCGATTATTTGGCTATTTCGCCGGCCCCACCTTCCGCTGACACAGCGCCGCCACCGCCCCCAGCGCCAGCAACGCCGCCGACACATTGAGCGCGTAGCTCAGGCTCCCCAGCGCATCGGTGATCGCGCCGACCACGATCGGCCCGAGCGTCTGGCCGACGCCGAACGAGATCGTCATGGCCGCGATCGCGGTCGGCCACACCTCCGGCGGATAATTGAAGCGCACGAAGGCGGTGGTCGAGCCGACCACGGCGAAGAAGGCGACACCGAACACGATGGCCGAGACCGCGAGCCAGGCCGGCGAATGGCCGAGCATCGGCAGGGCCGCTCCTAACGCGTTGGTGCCGAGGATGATCGCGGTGGCGAGCCCGCCGCGGTCGAGCGCCAGCACGCCGCGCCAGACCCAGGGCGTCACGAAGGCGGATAGACCGATCAGGCTCCAGAACGCCGCCTGCGCCGCGGCTCCGCCGCCGCCGTCGCGCACATAGGCGATCATGAAGGTCATGTAGGCGATGTAGCCGGCACCGAACAGGAAGTAGCCCGCGAGGTAGATCAGCACGGGCGGAAGCGCGAAGGCGGCGTGGCTGCCTTCCGAGAAGCGCGCCCGGCTCTCGATGCGGATCAGGAACAGCGGGATCGTCATCGCGGCCGACAGCAGCGTCAGCGCCCACCACACCATCCACCACGAGCCCGGCCCGAAATGTTGCAGCGTGAACGGCGCGATCAGCCCGGAGGCGAGGATGCCGATGCCGGGCCCGGCATAGAACAGGCTGAGCAGGAAATTGGCCCGTTCGGGGCGCGACTGCGCGATCCCCGCGGCCAGCGCGCCGCCGGCGACGAAGCCGGCCGCGGCCCCGAGGCCCAGCACGAGGCGCGCGAGGCTCAGCGCGACGAAATTCCCGGTCAGCGCGCAGGTGGCGAGCGCGGCGACGCAGGCCAGGGTTCCCATTCGGATCGCCGCCGCCCAGCCGACCCGCTGGATCAGCCGGGATGCCACCAGCGCGCCCGCGAGATAGCCGACGGCGTTGATCGTGTTCATGAAACCGGCCGCCGAGTAGGACCAGCCGAGGTCCTCCCGCATGTCGGGCAGCACCAGGGCATAGGCAAAGCGGCCGATGCCGAGCCCGACCGTCGCCGCCAGCGACAAGGTCAGGATCAGCCGCGCGGGGTGCGCGTCGGGCAGGGGGCGATCAGGCGCGTGCAAGGGCTACTCCGGCCCACGCACTGTGGCAGGCCCCACCCGCCTTGCACAGCCGCAGCGCGGCAATGGTGTCTTGCCAAGCGCGCAACGCCGCTCTAGCACTCCGGCCGAAATTCACGAGATGCCGTCATGCCCGACCATGACGAAACGGAGGAAGAACGATCATGGCGACCCACAAATTGCTGCTGCTCCCCGGCGACGGTATCGGCCCCGAGGTGATGGGCGAGGTGAAGCGGCTGATCGACTGGCTCAATTCGGCCGGGATCGCCAAGTTCGAGACCGACACCGGCCTCGTCGGCGGCTCCGCCTATGACGCCCACAAGGTGTCGATCTCCGAGGGCGACATGGCCAAGGCGCTGGCCGCCGATGCCATCATCTTCGGCGCGGTCGGCGGCCCGAAGTGGGATGCCGTTCCTTACGAGGTTCGCCCCGAAGCCGGCCTGCTGCGCCTGCGCAAGGATCTGGCGCTGTTCGCCAACCTGCGTCCCGCGGTGTGCTACCCGGCGCTGGCGGACGCCTCGAGCCTGAAGCGCGATGCGATCGAGGGCCTCGACATCGTCATCGTGCGCGAGCTCACCGGCGGCGTTTATTTCGGCGAGCCCAAGACCATCACCGATCTCGGCAACGGTCAGAAGCGCGCCATCGATACCCAGGTCTACGACACCTATGAGATCGAGCGCATCGGCCGCGTCGCCTTCGAGCTTGCCCGGAAGCGCAAGAACAAGGTGACGTCGATGGAGAAGCGCAACGTCATGAAGTCGGGCGTGCTCTGGAACGAGGTCATGATCCAGGTCCACAAGCGCGAATACCCCGACGTCACGCTCGAGCATCAGCTTGCCGACTCCGGCGGCATGATGCTGGTGAAGTGGCCGAAGCAGTTCGACGTCATCGTCACCGACAATCTGTTCGGCGACATGCTGTCCGACATCGCGGCGATGCTGACCGGCTCGCTCGGCATGCTGCCCTCGGCCTCGCTCGGCGAAGTCGACGTCAAGAGCAAGAAGCGCAAGGCGCTGTACGAGCCCGTGCACGGCTCGGCGCCCGACATCGCCGGCAAGGGCCTCGCCAATCCGATCGCGATGATCTCGTCGTTCGGCATGGCGCTGCGCTATTCCTTCGACATGGGCGATCTCGCCGACAAGGTCGACGCCGCGATCGCCGCGGTGCTCGCCAGCGGCCTGCGCACCGCCGACATCAAATCGGAAGGCACCACAGCCGCCTCGACCACGCAGATGGGCGAGGCGATCCTGAAGGAATTGCAGAAGCTGCACGCGTAAGGCGAGCATCGCATTCGTAGGGTGGGTTAGCCGAGCAGATGCGCAAAGCGCATCTGCTCGGCGTAACCCACCTCTTTTGTTGCCGCGGAGGCAAACAGTGGTGGGTTACGCCTTCGGCTAACCCACCCTACGCACCTGTTCTCGGAGCCGCCTCATGGATTCGCCCCGCCCAAAAATAGCGGAAACATTCATCCATGAGACGGTGCGCCGGCGCGAGGCGCAGATCGGGCGGCGTTGCGAGATCCTCGCCAACACCCGCATCGAATATGCCTCGCTCGGCGACTACTCCTATCTCGGCGAGAATTGCGAGGTCGCCGACGCGGCCATCGGCAAGTTCACGGCGATCGCCAATTCGGTCCGGATCGGCGCGCCCAATCATCCGATGGGCCGCGCATCGCAGCATCGCTTCACCTACGTCCCCGAATATTACGAGGCGGCCGCGAGCCGCGACCGCGACTTCTTCGCGGACCGCCGCGGCGATCGCGTCATCGTCGGCAATGACGTCTGGATCGGCCACGCCGCGATCCTGCTGCCGGGCGTGAATGTCGGCGACGGCGCGGTGATCGCCGCCGGTGCCGTCGTCAGCCGCGATGTCGCGCCCTATACGATCGTCGGCGGCGTCCCCGCGCGCGCCATCCGCAAGCGTTTCGATGACGCCGTCGCGGCCAGCCTGCGCCGCATCGCCTGGTGGGATTGGCCGGACGAGCTGATCTTCGAGCGTCTCGCCGATTTCCGCTCCGAGGCGATCGAGGAGTTTTGCCGGCGCTATGATCCGGCGGCGAATGCGTAGGGTGGGTTAGCCCTGCGACTGCGCGAAAGCGCTGTCGCTGCGCGTAACCCACGCTACGGCACCAACGAAAAAGGCCGGGCGTGAGCCCGGCCTTTTGATTCGGTCGTCGTGCCTGCTCAGTACAGCGGGAAATTCTGCGGATAGCCGCCGATGTCGGCCGGCGTCGAGAGCGGCTGGCGATCGATCGGGCGGTTGAGGTTCTCGCGGGCGAAGGAGGGATAGCCCACGGCCGGCGGGAAGGCGTAGTCGGTGAACTTGCGGTCGCCCGGATTGACCTCGGTGCCGCCGTCGAGCCAGGAGCGCTTGCTCACATAGATGCGGGTACGGCCCTGCTGATACACCGCGTTGGGGCCGCTCGGACCGTAGTAAACCCGGCCGCGCTCGTCATAGCGCTTGGTCTTGGTGTCGGCCGCAGCCGGCGTCGCGAAGGCCATCGCAACCACGGCGCCCGCTGCAAGCCAGGTCGCCAGTTTGTTCGCGGCAGAAAAATTCGAGCTCATCACGTCCCCTTCAGGCGGCGCGCCGCCAGTCGATTTCGCCCCATACTAGCGCGGCCGGGGTGGCCGCAACTAGGTCTATTGGGTCACACCAGCCCGGAATAATCGGGCGCATCGGCAAAAGTTGCATGCAAACCAGCCACTTGAGCTTGATGTGCCTCAAAGCGCTCCGCGCAATTGCGCGTTGGCGGCGCCGAGCAGCCAGTCCGGCGAACCCTGGGCGTCGCAGCCGCGGCGCCTCAGCTCGGCACGGGCGAACAATTCCGCCAGCTTCGGCTCGTTGCCGGAGGTCAGCAGCGTCAGCCGGTTCAGCGTGCAGGCGACGGCCGCGCGCTGGGCCGGCAGCGTATCGCCCTGGCAGGAGAAGCCGGAGATCTGCAGCGCCGGCTCCTCGCTGCGCTTGAGGTAGGCGAGGCAGCTGCCCTTGGCCGTGCCGGCCGGCCGGAACAGGGCGACGGGACCGAATTTGGTGTCGATCAGGCCGGCCTGCTCCAGCAGCGTGGTCGGGCCGAGTCCCATCTGGACGGCGAGGTCGGCGGTCGCCGGGCGGGCGACGTCGAATTCGCCGCCCTCGCGGTAGATCTCGAGCTGTGCCACGGGCTTGTCGGTCTCGCCGGTCCAGCGCATGACGTCCTTCCGGCCGCCTTCCGGATGCCTGAAGATGGTGTAAGAGACTGTTTTATCGGATGAATCCAGCCGACTGAGGGCGAAGGCCGGATGCGAGCGGTCGGCCACCCCCCAGCCCGGCTTCGCAGCCGGCTCGTCGTCGCGCAGCTCGGGGAGCTGGCCGAGGCCCGCCAGGGCCAGGATGGCAAACAGGACCAGCGCCCCCACATAGGCAAACAGACGCGCCACCGTGCCGACCACCTCGTCGGCGAAGGCTGCGAGCGTCAGATGGATCTGGGTAGGGCTAACGGCCGTCCTGGCCTCAGGCGACTGCATCCACGGCCTTCAGGCATGGTCCAACGTTGTCTTGAGGCCGGTTCTCGCATAGAAGCGCTGCTCTTCCTGTTTAAGCGTCAGCTTCAGGAACGGGCTTTTTCGTCGGAGAGTGAACGATGGGTTACAAAGTCGCAGTCGTCGGCGCGACCGGCAATGTCGGACGGGAAATGCTCAACATCCTGGATGAGCGCAAATTCCCCGCGGACGAGGTCGTGGCCCTGGCGTCGCGCCGCAGCGTCGGCGTCGAGGTCTCCTATGGCGATCGTACCCTGAAGTGCAAGGCGCTGGAGCATTACGACTTCTCCGACGTCGACATCTGCCTGATGTCGGCCGGCGGCTCGGTGTCGAAGGAATGGTCGCCGCAGATCGGCGCCGCCGGCGCGGTCGTGATCGACAATTCCTCGGCCTGGCGCATGGACCCGGACGTGCCGCTGATCGTGCCCGAGGTGAACGCGGCCGCGACCGAAGGCTTCAAGAAGAAGAACATCATCGCCAACCCGAACTGCTCCACCGCGCAGCTCGTGGTCGCGCTCAAGCCGCTGCACGACAAGGCGACCATCAAGCGCGTCGTCGTTGCGACCTATCAGTCGGTGTCGGGCGCCGGCAAGGATGCGATGGACGAATTGTTCTCGCAGACCAAGGCCGTCTACACCAACAGCGAGATCGTCAATAAGAAGTTTCCCGCGCGCATCGCCTTCAACGTCATTCCCCAGATCGACGTCTTCATGGAGGACGGCTACACCAAGGAAGAGTGGAAGATGATGGCGGAGACCAAGAAGATTCTTGATCCCAAGATCAAGCTCTCCGCGACCTGCGTGCGCGTGCCGGTGTTCGTCGGCCACTCCGAAGCCGTCAACATCGAGTTCGAGAATCCGATCAGCGCCGACGAAGCGCGCAATATCCTGCGTACGGCGCCGGGCTGCCTCGTCATCGACAAGCATGAGCCCGGCGGCTACGCCACGCCGTATGAGGCGGCCGGCGAGGACGCGACCTACATCAGCCGCATCCGCGAGGACGCGACGGTGGAGAACGGTCTCGAGCTGTGGTGCGTGTCCGACAACCTTCGCAAGGGCGCAGCCCTCAACGCGATCCAGATCGCGGAAGTCCTGATCAACCGCAAGCTGATCACCGCGAAGAAGAAGGCGGCCTAAGGCAGGTTGCCGTAGGGTGGGCAAAGCGAAGCGTGCCCACCACCTGCATCTAATCGGGAGAGATGGTGGGCACGGCGCTTCGCGCCTTTGCCCACCCTACGAATTCAAGCCAGGCGGCGAGAGGCTTACACCACGCTCCGCGCGCTCTTGAATTCCTTGCTCGCCTTGTCCAGCACGAACAGCGTTCCTTCCGCGACGCCGAAATAGGCGCCATGCAGCTGCATCTGGCCGCTCTCGACGGCCTTGCGCACGAACGGGAAGGTCATCAGGTTTTCCAGGCTGCGGAACACCGCGGCCTTCTCGATGCGCTCGACGAATTGCGCCATGCTCTCGTGGTCGCGCTGCTCGACCACTTCGCCCGGCTTGATGAACATCTGCATCCATTTGCCGATGAAGTCGCCGGGCGTAAGCGGCTCGATCTTGTCGACGAAGGCGCGGATGCCGCCGCATTGCGCGTGGCCGAGGATGACGATGTGCTTCACCTTCAGCACCGTCACGGAATATTCCAGCGCCGCCGAGACGCCATGCGCGTTGCCGTCGGGCTGGTAGACCGGCACGAGGTTGGCGATGTTGCGGACGACGAACAATTCGCCCGGACCGACGTCGAAGATCGCCTCGGGCGAGACGCGGCTGTCGCAACAGCCGATCACCATCACCTCGGGCGACTGGCCCTTGACCGACAGCTCGCGATAGCGGCTCTGCTCTGCCGGCAGCCGGTTGGTGGCGAAGGCGTTGTAGCCTTCCAACAGGGACTTCGGGAATGTGATCATGGCCTATGCCTAACCATAGAGCCGACCGGCGAACAAGCCTTTCGAATAGGCACGCCGGGTGCTATCGGCTCGGGTCAGAACACAGACGAGGAAACCGGAAGGACCATTCGCATGACCCGCCCGCGCCGCAGCCATCTGTTCATGCCCGGCTCCAATCCCCGTGCGCTGGAAAAAGCCAGGAATCTCGCTGCCGACGGCCTGATCCTCGATCTCGAAGACTCCGTCGCCCCCGAAGCCAAGGCGGCGGCGCGCGACGGGATCGCCGCCGCGATCGCAGCCAAGGGGTTCGGCAAGCGCGAGATCCTGATCCGCACCAACGGCCTCGACACACCCTGGTGGGCCGACGACGTGGCGATGGCCGCCAAGGCATCGCCGGACGGCATCCTGGTTCCAAAAGTTTCAAGCATCGAAGATCTCGACGCGATTGGCCGCAGCCTCGCCGAGCTTGGCGCCGCGCCGACGGTGAAGGTCTGGGCCATGATCGAGACCGCGCGCGCCGTGCTGCATGCGGAGGAGCTGGCCGCCGCCGGCCGCGATCCCAGGACGCGTCTCTCCGGCTTCGTGTTCGGCCCGAACGACATCTCGCGCGAGACGCGCATCCGGATGATGCCCGGCCGCGCCGCGATGGTCCCGATGATCACCCACTGCATCCTGGCGACGCGCGCCCACGGCCTCGAGATCCTCGACGGCCCCTACAGCGACATCGCCAATCCCGATGGCTTCGCCACCGAATGCGCGCAGGGCCGCGACCTCGGCTTCGACGGCAAGACGCTGATCCATCCCTCGCAGATCGAGGCCTGCAACGCGATCTTCACGCCGCCCGAAGAGGAAGTCGCCCGCGCGCGAAAGATCATCGCGGCATTCGAGCTGCCGGAGAACGCCTCGCGCGGCGCGATCCGCCTCGATGGCGCCATGGTGGAGCGCCTGCACGCCGACATGGCGCGGCGTACGATTGAGATCGCGGACGCGATCGCGGCGATGAGCAAGGGCTAGCCACGGGCCGAGCAAGCTGGGCCGGCGCCATGAAAGTGAAACGCATCGTCACGAACGTCGCGGCTGCCGACGTGTCGTTGGCGCGCCGGTTCTACCATGACATCCTCGGCCTCGAGGTCGTCATGGACCAGGGCTGGATCGCGACATTCGCAGCGTCGACGAGCATGGCGCCCCAGCTCAGCGTTGCCAGCGAAGGCGGTTCAGGCACGCCGGTGCCCGATCTGTCGATCGAGGTCGATGATCTCGATGAGGCGCTGCGCCGAATGGAGCGCGCCGGCATCGCATTGGAGTACGGGCCTGCGACAGAGCCATGGGGCGTGCGCAGGTTCTATGTCCGCGATCCCTACGGACGACTGATCAATATTCTGTCTCACGCGTGATCCTGCCGGCGCTGCTGGCCGGCATCGTCGTGCCGGCGTGCGTCGCGACCGCTTGATCAACGAGCTGCGCGGTCTCACGACATGAGTCGACGACGTTCGCGTCTGCGCCTCGCCCCCGGGATCGCATCCAATACATTAGATGCTCTCTATTTCAGATGCGTTCTATTTGGCGGCACCCGTCCCGCTGTTTATTGCACCTTGTGTCTCATCGGCGCGATGAGACGGGGTATCAATAAGAAAAGACGCCGGGGTACGATGATCTACGACTTGAATGGCACGCGCGCATTTTGGCTCGTGTCCGTATCGGTGCTGCTGACCACGACATCATCATTCGCCCAGCAATCCAACGCTCAACCGCCGGCCGGATCCGGGCAGTCGCTGCCTCCGGTTGCCGTATCCGCGCCGGAGCGCCGCGCCGTTCCCGTGCGGCGGCAGCAATCTTCGAATTCAGTGCGCGCGCGGCGTCAGGCTGATGCGCGCCAGAGCGCGCCGCCTGCGAATTCGCCCGCGACGGTCGGTGCGCAGCGCGCCGCATCGCCGGTGCCCTATGTCGGCGGACAGGTGGCGCGAGGCGGCCAGCTCGGCCTGCTCGGCAACAAGGACTACATGGATACGCCGTACAGCCTCACCAGCTATACGGAGAAGACCATCCGTGACCAGCAAGCGACCAGCGTCGCAGAGGTTCTGACCAATTCCGATCCGTCGGTCCGCGCCGCCATCGGCAGCAGCAACCGTTATGATGCGCTGACCATTCGCGGCTTTCGCGTCGAGAACAGCGAGATCGCATTGAACGGGCTGTACGGTCTCGTGCCGGCCTATCGCGTCAACCCGGCGCCGATCGAGCGCATCGAACTGCTCAAGGGCCCCGGGGCGTTCCTCAATGGCATGGCTCCGCAGGGAAGCATCGGGGGCAGTGTCAACGTCGTGACCAAGCGCGCCTCCGAAGACCTGACGCGTCTGACGGTCGGCTACATGTCGAACGCCCGCTTCGGCACGGAAGTCGACGTGGCGCGCCGTTACGGCGACCAGAAACAATGGGGCGTCCGGTTCAATGGCGGCTTCGACGGTGGAGACACCACGATCGATCGTCAGTCGGTGCGCGACGGCATTGGCTCGCTCGGCGTCGACTACCGGGGCGAGCGCTTCCGGTGGTCGGCCGACGTCATCTATCAGGACGACTGGATGAAGGCTGCGGCGCGTGGCTACACGCCGGTCAAGGGCATTGCGGTGCCGAATGCGCCCGATCCCCGCATCAATCTCGCCCAGCCCTTCGACTATGCCCGCGCAAAGAGCCTCACGGGCCTGACGCGCGCCGAATACGACCTGTCGAACAACGTCACCGTGTTCGGCGCCGTCGGCGGCAACCAGTTCGGTTACGACAAGCGGGAGGCGCCGGGCGCGACGATCCTCACGACCTCGGGCGATGCGCTTTCGACGTCGCGCTTCCAAACCGGCAAGTCCGAGGCCGTTTCCGGCGAGGCCGGTGTCCGGGCGCGGTTCGACACAGGGCCAGTCGGCCATGAGGTCGTCGTCAGCGGCAGCGTGTTGGACCGGACGGACTGGCTCGGCCAGACCAATTACGGAAACTATCTCACCAACATCTACACGCCGACGCTGCTCGCCCGCCCCGGCGCTCCAGTGTCGTCCTTCGCCGAAGGCAAGTCCGGCTCTCTCGGCCTGCGAAGCGTCGGCGTTGCCGACACGCTCTCGATGATGAACGGGATGCTCCAGGTGATCGTCGGTGCGAGGCAGCAGCAGGTCATCGCGAACAGCTTCGATCCCGCGAGTGGTCTGCAGAGCACCCATTACGACCA
Source organism: Bradyrhizobium sp. KB893862 SZCCT0404 (assembly GCF_018130885.1). Classification (NCBI taxonomy): domain Bacteria; kingdom Pseudomonadati; phylum Pseudomonadota; class Alphaproteobacteria; order Hyphomicrobiales; family Nitrobacteraceae; genus Bradyrhizobium; species Bradyrhizobium sp. KB893862 SZCCT0404. Next base: position 113,562 of record NZ_JAFCLT010000005.1, on the reverse strand, counting down.
GAGCGCGACATCGCCTTCCATCGCCCTGCTGGTGCGGCCGATCAAGGAAGTGTCATTCCACGCCAGTTACATCGAAGGGCTTTCGCCCGGCCCTACGCCGCCGGCCGGCGCGGCCAACACCAATGCCGTGTTCGCTCCTTTCAAGACCAGGCAATACGAGGTCGGCACCAAGCTCGATCTCGGCCGTTTCGGCGCGAGCCTGGCGGCGTTCCAGATCAGCCTGCCCAGCGGCGTGGTCGACCCCGTCACCAAGATCTACGGCCTCGACGGCGAGCAGAGAAACCGGGGCGTCGAGCTCAACACGTTCGGCGAGGTCGGCCCTGGTATCCGGGTTCTGGGCGGTGTGACCTATCTCGATGCGCGGCTCACGAAGACCGAAGGGCACCTCAATGACGGCAATCATGCGGTCGGCGCGCCGGGCTGGCAGAGCAATCTCGGCGTCGAGTGGGATACGCCATTCCTGCCCGGGCTGACGGCGACGGTTCGCACGATCTACACCAGCCGGGCCTATGTCAGCACCGACAACATTCAGAGCGTTCCCGCGTGGATGACGTTCGACATCGGTGCGCGCTATGCAACCAGCCTGGCCGGGCGGCCGACCACATTCCGCGCATCCGTCACCAATCTGTTCGACAAGCGCTACTGGATCGGCAATCCGACCGGCTACGTCATCAGCGGCATGCCGCGGACGCTCTGGCTGTCGATGTCGGTCGACTTCTGACGCGCAGCAGCCGCGTCGCGCCGCTCAGCGCTGCGCGTGCTCGGCGCGGTCGAGCGACTCCAGCGTCGCGGCGTTGCCGCAATAGCCGTGATAGTTCTCCGCGGCGGTGCCGTCTGCGAGATCGCGGTCGCACTGGCCCTTGTTGTTGCAGAGCGAGCAGACCCGCTCCATGTCGCGCAACAGCAGCGGCTGGGCGCGGCCGAGCGCTTCGGTGCTGATGCCGAGCTGCTCCAGCATCTTCGGCAGCTCGCTCGCGGCATGCTTGCCGTGACGGACCAGCTCCTGCAGATCGTCGGGCGCGATCCTGAGATCGCTCGCGATCCGGTCGAAATCGGCGCGATCGAGCTGCCGCATCTCGTTCATCTCGCGGCGATGCTTGAGCCAGCTGGCAAAGGACTCGATGAGGTCCTGGACGATGGGATAAGGCCTGCTTGCGGTGCTCATGCGAGGCTCCGTTGGGGTCGTGGAATTGAAGCCAGACTAGGCACAATGGTGCAGGAGCGCGTTGCGCTGGATCAAATTGGGAAGGGGTTACTGCTCTCGTGTCCCGGACGCGCTGCAGCGTGCAAAGCTGCTGCGCAGAGCCGGGACCCATCGTGCGGCTTGCTGGGCCCCGGCTCAGCAGCGCATCACCAAGGGGGTGCTGCGCTGCGTCCGGGGCACGAGAGCGCCGCGCAACAGACAGAGTTACGCAAACCTCTCCGCAGCCCACGCATACAGGCTGCCGGGAATCGGCTTCTCGCGGCCGCGGCCCTTGGGCGAGATGTGCAGGCCGATGATCTCGGGGTTGGTGACGAGGCCGAGATAGCTCGAGGGATCGAAGAACAGTTTTGGCTCGGCATGCACGGCGTAGAACGATTGCTTCGGCAATGCGTTCTCCAGTTCACCAGTGCGGCGCGCGAGCGCGGTGAGGGCCGCCGGACCATAGATCGCGACGCGAATGTCCGACAGGCGGTTCGAGCCGCCGCGCAGGCGGCGCATCATGAAGGTGATGCGATGGCGGACCGAGAGCCAGTTCGGCGTCAGCTCCTCCTGCTCCATCAGCTCTTCGAAGGCGCTGACGATGCCGTGCTCGGGCGGCAGATAGATCACGGAATTGCCGAGCTGGCGCGGCCGCTCCCAGGCGAAATAGGGTTTTGCCGGATCAATCTCGATGGGCTTGAGCAGCAGCACGTCGGCATCAAGCCAGAGGCCGAGCCCCTTCGCCATCAGCTTCATGCGGAAGAAGTCGCTGAACTGCAGCGTGGTCCAGTCGCGCCAGCTGCCGTCCGGCTGCGGCGGCCGCAACCGTTCGGAAAACGCGTGCGGCAGAATCGCCTCGGCCTCGGCATTCTCGACGCCCGGTGGAAGGCCGGGAATGGTGTCGAAGCTGTAGACGGTGACCTTGTGGCCGGCAGCGATCTGCGAGCGCAGACAGGTCTGGCGCAGTGCGTCCATCGGGCCATGCCAGAAGGTGACGATCTCGGGCAGCATGAGGCAAAGTTCTACGGATAATCAGGGCAAAGAAAAAGCCCCGGCGCTTTCGACGCCGGGGCTTTAACGAAAGTCGAACATCAGGCCCAGGCGCGTTCGTGCTTGAGCTTGTCCTCGTAGGTGTCGATCGAGGCCTTCTTCTCCATCGTGAGACCGATGTCGTCGAGGCCGTTGATCAGGCAGTGCTTGCGGAACGGGTCGATCTCGAACTTGACCTTGCCGCCGTCGGGGCCGCGGATCTCCTGGTTCGGCAGGTCGATGGTCAGCGTCGCGTTGGCGCCGCGCTCGGCGTCGTCGAACAGCTTGTCGAGGTCTTCCTGGCTGACGCGGATCGGCAGAATGCCGTTCTTGAAGCAGTTGTTGTAGAAGATGTCGCCGAACGAGGTCGAGATCACGCAGCGGATGCCGAAGTCGAGCAGCGCCCAGGGGGCGTGCTCGCGGCTCGAGCCGCAACCGAAATTGTCGCCGGCGACCAGCACCTTCGTGTTGCGATAGGCGGGCTGGTTGAGGACGAAATCCGGGTTCTCGCTGCCGTCGTCCTTGTAGCGCTGCTCGGAGAACAGCCCCTTGCCAAGGCCGGTGCGCTTGATGGTCTTGAGGTACTGCTTCGGAATGATCATGTCGGTGTCGACATTGATGATCTTCAGCGGCGCCGCGACGCCTTCCAGCGTGGTGAACTTGTCCATCTTGGGCTTCCCGGTTTGTCGTCAGGGAGGGCTGTTTAGCCCGGTTAGCAGGTAAATCCTAGGCCGGATTCGGCAATCTTGGTCTGTCAGACCTGATCTGTCAGCCCTGCGGAGCCATGCTGTCAGGGACAAAGCCGGTCGGCAGGCCGTCGATGCTCTTGGTGTTCTTCAGGCCCCAGTATTTTCGCAAATTGTCGACGCTCCGCGCCGCCCAGTAGCGCACGAGGCTGCCGCGCTCTTGCTTGTAGTCGAACAGCGGCACGCCCATGCCGCATGAGGTCTGCACGAGGTCCACCGAGAGGCGTACGATCTGGCGGGCGCCGGCAATCTCCTCGAACTGCGGAACGAGATCGGCGTATTCCGGCGTACCACGCATCAGCGATCGGCCCTGGCCATAGAGCCGCAAAATCATCGGCGGGCCTTCGAAAGCGCAGAACATGATGGTCAACCGCCTGTCGTCCGAGGCCATCAGGTGCGCGCGGGTCTCGCTGCCGCTGCCCGTGCAGTCGAGGTAGGCGACATCGGTGTCTCCGAGGACCCGGAACGACGATAGGCCCTTGGGGGACACGTTGATGCGTCCCTTTGGCGGGGCGCTCGCGACGAAGAACATCTTCTGCCGCTCGATGAAAGCTTGGTGCTCGGGTTCGATCCTGCCGAATTGCTTGCCCATGTCTGCTCATCCTTTCCGGACCGACTCTAACATGCTGAAGGTACCAGTTTAAGAAGACTAGTTATGCTGGTATAAGAACCACCATGAAGGGACAGGTTCCACCCGCTCCGGCTCTCTCGCTCAGCGCATTCCTGCGGGCGCTCCGGGAGCGCCAGTCGCCGGCAGAATTCGGCCTCGCCGCCGGACCACGACGACGCACGCCCGGCCTCCGGCGTGAGGAGGTCGCTCAGCTCTGCGGATTGAGCGTCACCTGGTACACCTGGATCGAGCAGGGGCGCGATGTGTCCGTCTCTGCTCCCGCGCTTGCGCGCCTCGCCCGCGGACTGCGCCTGTCACCGGCCGAGCGCAGCTATCTGTTCGAAGTCGCAGGCAAGCGCGATCCCGAGCGGCCGGGCCACAGAGATGATCCACCCGAGGAGATCCTGGCCTGCGTCGACGCGATCGACGGTCCCGCCTACATCCTCGATCGCACATGGCGCGCACGTCGCTGGAATGCGAAAGCGTCGCTGCTGTTTGCAGGATGGCTCGATGCAGACGGCGAAAAAAATCTGCTGCGCTACATCTTCCTCAGGCCTGAAGCCAAAACCCTGATCCTCGACTGGACCTCCCGTGCGCGTCGCGTCGTGGCAGAGTTCCGCGCTGCGGTGACCGCCTATTCCGACGATCCCGAGATTCGCCGTCTCGTGGAGGAACTGAGACTGGGAAGCACTGATTTCGAACGATGCTGGGACACCCAGGGCGTTCTGGCCCGCGAAGGCGGCGAGCGTGCGTTCAACCATCCGACGATGGGGCTGCTGCATTATCAGCAGGTGTCGCTGTCTCTCGCGGGCTGGCCCGACTATCGGCTGACGATGCTTCTCTCTGCACAACGCCTTGATCAATCCGCGTCCTGTTCTGCCTGAGCCTCGATCGCGGCCATGTCGTCGTCCGAGAGGCCGAAATGGTGGCCGATCTCGTGGATCAGGACGTGGCGGACGATATGGCCGAGGCTTTCGTCGTGCTCGGCCCAATAATCCAGGATCGGCCGGCGGTAGAGCCAGACCATATTGGGCAGCCGCGCCACGTCGCCAAGACTCTGCTGGGGCAGGCCGACGCCCTGGAACAGGCCGAGCAGGTCGAACTCGCTCTCGCATTCCATCTCGTCCAGCACTTCCTCGGTGGGGAAGTCGTCGACACGGAGAATCACGCCCTCGCAGAGGCCGCGAAATTCCGCCGGCAGGCGCTCGAACACGTCATGGGCCATCGCTTCCATCTCGGCCAGCGAGGGCGCTTTCAATTCCGTCCACATGGCTTTTGTCTTACCGCGGGTTCCGCAGCGATGCATCCCGCTTTATAAGACCTCGCCAAGAAGGAGCGTTGACGTCGCGCGCGAAAACGAGGAGCGTACGGCGCATCAAGGGGATGGCTCAGGCCAGTGGTGATGTGATGCGGGCGGGAACAGCAGTACCGGTTCTACTGTGCATGGGGTTGTTTTCGACTTTTTTTGTCGGCACCGAGGCCAAAGCCCAGACGGCCGGGCCCGAGATCCGGCTGGCCCAGGCGGTCTTGCCCGACGATGTCCCCCCGCCGCGCAGGCGGCCTCCGGCGCGCTTGCGCGTCACACCCTATTACACGCCTGACGGCGTCTATCCGCGCTACAATCCCGGCCCTGACGCTGTGCGCGAATGCAATGTCGCCTATGTCCAGGAACACCGGCCCAGCGGCACCGTGATCACGCCGCATATGAGCTGCTACTGGCGCCGGGGCTGACGCCCGAGGCCAACGCGCAGCGTGGAGGCCTCGTGAGGGTCGTCATGGCGAGATGGATTGCACTGGCCGTCGTTGCCGTCGCGCTTGCCGCGGGCCTGCCTCGCGCCTCCGCTGCGCACAGGGCGACGATACCCGAGGCGTCGGCGGGCATCGCGGTTTTCGATGCGCGGCGACATCCGCGGGCCCACGTCGTCGTGCGGCCTGCCGTGCGCCGTGATCCCCGCTATTACGCGCGGCCTGTCTATTACCGTCCCTATCCCTACGGCGTGCCCACGCCCTTCGTGTTCGGCTACGGGCCGTTCTGGTGACGCTCTAGCCGCCCGGCGCAAATCCCTTGACCAGCAGCACCGTCGCCTGCGCGCCCGCCTTGCGATCGCGCGAGATGTCTTCGTATTCGGGCGAGTTCGAGAAGGCGAGAAACGAGGCCTCGTCCGGAAACGACATCATGACAAGCTTGTCGTGCGGCCATGCGCCCTCGAGCACGCGCGGATTTTCGTCGGCCGCGAGCAGTCGCCCGTTGTGCTGCCTGAACACGTCGAAGAAGCGCGCCTGATAGCGGTCATAGGCCGCGCGGTCAGTCATCTTCAATTGCGCAATCGCATAGACGGTCATCTCGAAATTCCCTGTGGCACCACGTCGCGGCGGAAACGCATTCATTCATGAGGCATTCACGTCGCTGTCCGTAACTTAATCTCGGGAGCGACTGCAAATGAACAGAGGCGGCGCGCGACGCTGCGCCACAATGCCGCTGTCCAAATTCAGGGAGAAGTCCATGCTGAGGAGTTTGGGTCTCAGGGCAAGCCCGATGCGCTTGCTCGGGATTGCGGCGGCCGCGACGCTGATGCTGTCGGCCGGGAGTGCGCAGCGCGCTGAAGCGCTCACCTTGATCAATCCGGCAACGTCACCCGCGACGAAAGCAGCAACCGACGATCTCGTCACGCAGGTCCGGCATGGTGGCGGCGGCGGCGGGCATGGCGGTGGCGGACATTTTCACGGCGGCGGTGGCTTCCGCGGTGGCGGAGCACATTTCGGCGGCTTCCGCGGCGGCGGCTTTCATGGCGGCGGTTTCCGCGCCGCGCCGGCCTTTCATGGCGGCGGCATTCGTTACGGCGGGTTTCGTCATTACGGCGGCTATCACCGCCACTGGGGCTATCGCCCCCATTTCGGCTATCGCCACTTCCACCGGCGCTATTACGGCGGTTACTATCCCTACTATCACTATCCGCGCCGCTGCCGGGTCATCTGGACCTATTACGGCCCGCGCCGCATCTGCCGCTGGCACCATTGGCACCGCTGGCACAATCCGTACCGCTACTATTGGTGATGTGAGCTGCTAGCTCCGCACTCGTCATGGCCGGGCTTGTCCCGGCCATTCACGTTTTTGGAGCTTGCTGAAAAGTTCGTGGATGCCCGGGACATAGGCGAGCGGAAGCGACGCCGTCCTGCGGACGGCTATGCCCGGGCATGACAGAGAGAGTTGCTAGAGCCAATCCTTCAGCTTCCACGACGAAGCCTTCCACCGCGTCAGGTTCTCCAGCTTCCACTGCTTGAATATGGCCGGCGGCCAGCGGCTGAGCTTCGAAGTCTCCTCAGGCTCAGGCTTTGCAACGACGCGCAGCGGTGTCGCGCGCCGGCGGTGCTGGCGCGTCGCCTCGCTGATCAGATCGACATATTCAGGCTTGTTGGCCATGAGGCATCCTCGCGAAACCGTCGCGAGGACGCAGTGTCGTTGCCGGCGATTAACGGCGGTTTGCCGCGATCGCTACAATTGCAGGGAGCAGCTTAGCGCCAGTCCCGGACGTCGACGAAGTGGCCCGCGATCGCCGCGGCCGCGGCCATTGCCGGCGACACCAGATGCGTGCGGCCCTTGAAGCCCTGGCGGCCCTCGAAATTGCGGTTCGAGGTCGAGGCGCAGCGCTCTTCCGGCTTCAGCTTGTCCGGGTTCATGGCAAGGCACATCGAGCAGCCCGGCTCGCGCCATTCGAAGCCGGCCTTGATGAAGATCTTGTCGAGACCCTCGGCTTCCGCCTGCTCCTTCACGATGCCGGAGCCCGGCACCACCATGGCGTTGACGCTCGCCGAAACGGTCTTGCCTTCCGCGATCTTCGCCGCCGCGCGCAAATCTTCGATGCGGCCGTTGGTGCAGGAGCCGATGAAGACGCGGTCGAGCTTGATGTCGGTGATCTTCGTGCCCGCGGTCAGGCCCATGTACTTCAGCGCCCGATGCTTGGAGAGGCGCTTGGCCTCGTCCGCGATCTTGTCGGGATCGGGCACGATGCCGGTCACGGAGATCACGTCCTCGGGCGAGGTGCCCCAGGTCACGATCGGCGGCAGCTTTGCAGCATCGAGGCGCAGCTCGTGGTCGAAATGCGCGCCTTCGTCGGAGCGCAGCTTCTCCCAGTAGCGCATCGCCGCGTCCCAGGCCGCGCCCTTCGGCGACTTCGGACGGTCGCGCAGGAAGTCGTAGGCCTTCTGGTCGGGCGCGACGAGGCCGGCGCGGGCGCCGCCTTCGATCGACATGTTGCAGACCGTCATGCGGCCTTCCATGCTGAGCGCGCGGATCGCATCGCCGGCGTATTCCAGCACGTAGCCGGTGCCGCCCGCGGTGCCGATCTCGCCGATGATGGCCAGGATGATGTCCTTGCCGGTCACGCCGTCAGGCAATTTGCCGTCGACGGTGACGCGCATGTTCTTGGCCTTCTTCTGGATCAGCGTCTGCGTCGCCAGAACGTGCTCGACCTCGGAGGTGCCGATGCCGTGCGCGAGCGCGCCGAACGCGCCGTGCGTCGAGGTGTGGCTGTCACCGCAGACGATGGTGGTGCCGGGCAACGTAAAACCCTGCTCGGGGCCGATGACGTGGACGATGCCCTGGCGCTTGTCGAACTCGTTGTAATATTCGATGCCGAATTCCTTGGCGTTCTCGGCCAGCGCCTTGATCTGCTCGATGCTCTCGGGGTCGGGATTCGGCTTGGTGCGGTCGGTGGTCGGCACGTTGTGGTCGACGACGGCGAGCGTCTTCTCGGGCGCGTGGACCTTGCGGCCCGTGGCGCGCAGGCCTTCGAACGCCTGCGGCGAGGTCACCTCGTGCACCAGATGACGGTCGATATAGAGCAGGCAGGTGCCGTCCTCGGCTTCGTGCACCAGGTGGTCGTTCCAGATCTTGTCGTACAATGTGGTCGGCTTGGACATGAGCTTAAGCTCCGGAGAATGTGTGAAGGCGATGAGCGCGGCTTGCGCGCGGGCAACAAAATCGTCAGCGCAGCTTTTAGGCTGCGCGCGTAAGCTCTGACGTTGCCGAGGTCGCGAAGCGTCCGAAGAACCGGCCAGGCAGCCGCGAGCGATCGTCGATGACGATGCGCTGGACGGGGGCGAAGCTGGTCAGATCTGGAAACATTCTAGAAGCTATATAGCACGCGGAAGTTAAAGCGCGAGAGTTTCAGCCGTCATTGCGAGCGCAGCGAAGCAATCCAGAAATGCATCCGCGGAGCCGGTCTGGATTGCTTCGTCGCAAGGGCTCGTCGCAATGACAGCGGAGCCAAACAAAAAAGCGCGGAGCCGAGCCCCGCGCTTTCGAAAGACGTAGCCTGGTGGCGAAGCTTACTCGCCGACGGCCGCCTGGCGGTCCTGCTTCTCGACGATGCGGGCCGACTTGCCGCGAAGGTTGCGGAGGTAATAGAGCTTGGCGCGACGCACCTTGCCGCGGCGCACCACCTTGATCGAGTCGATCATCGGGGAGAGCAGCGGGAACACGCGCTCGACGCCCTCGCCATAGGAGATCTTGCGGACGGTGAAGCTCTCGTTGAGGCCACCGCCGGAACGGCCGATGCAGACGCCTTCATAGGCCTGCACGCGGGTGCGGTCGCCTTCGACGACCTTCACGTTGACGATCACGGTGTCGCCGGGGGCGAATTCCGGGATTTCCTTGGTAGCGGAGAGCTTGTCGAACTGCTCTTTTTCAAGCTGTTGGATCAGGTTCATGGGGTAATCTCCATCGGCGCGCCCAGCCGCAGATCGGGGGCTGCGCGAAATTCGTCTATCCAGCTATTGCGGATTTGGCCGCTCCTATAAGGCAAGCCGGAGCGTTTGTCACCCGTCTGTCTTGTTTTTTGGCGTTTTTTGGCGACCGGCCCGATTCGGGGGCTTAGGCGGGATTTGGGCCCATAAATCAGGCCGCCGGGCCGCCGTCAGGGCCTCCGATTGTGCCCGCCGCCAGCTCGCAACCTTGGCGTGGTCGCCCGAGGTCAGGATTTCCGGGATCGGGGCCCCCTCGAACAGCTGCGGGCGGGTGTATTGGGGGTATTCGAGCAGGCCGTCCGAAAAGCTCTCCTCGGTTCCCGAGGCTTCCTTGCCCATCACCCCCGGCAGCAGCCGGACGCAGGCATCGATCAGGGCCAGGGCGGCGATCTCGCCCCCGGACAGCACGTAATCGCCGATCGAGACCTCCTCCAGGCCGCGTCCGTCGATCACCCGCTGGTCGATCCCTTCGAACCGCCCGCAGACGATCAGCGGGCCGGGGCCCTGCGCGAGTTCGCTGACGCGGGCCTGGGTCAATGGCCGACCCCTGGGGCTCATGAGCAGGCGCGGCCGCTCCGGGGTGATCCCGGCGGCATCGATCGCGGCGGCCAGAACATCCGCTCGCAGCACCATGCCCGGGCCGCCGCCGGCCGGCGTGTCGTCGACGCTGCGGTGGCGATCGGTGGCGGAGGCCCGGATGTCCCGCGCCTCGATCTCCCACAGCCCGGAAGCCAGCGCCCGGCCGGCCAGGCTCACGCCGAGCGGCCCCGGAAACATCTCCGGGAATAGCGTCAGCACGGTCGCGCGCCAGGGGGAGGGGTTGGTCATTCGATCTCAGTTGCTGTCGTCCCGGCCTAGTGCGCAAAGCGCACGGGGGCCGGGACCTATAGCCACCGCACTTCGTTTTGCGATGGCTGGAGCGATCAGCTTAGCGAAAAATTCCGGCCTGTGGTTATGGGTCCCGGCCCCCGTGCGCTTTGCGCACTAGGCCGGGACGACTCGGGGCTTCGTCCTCGTCCCGGTCGCCCTCGATCTCCTGCGGCAGCGCGATCACCACGCGTTCGCCTTTGAGGTCGACCTCGGGCACCACTGCATTCGAGAACGGCAGCAGCATCGTCGCGCCCTTGAGAGGTGCGATCTCGATGATGTCGCCGGCGCCGAAATTGTGGATCGCGAGCACGCGGCCGAGCGGCTCGCCATCCGTGGTGACGGCGGCGAGCCCGATCAGGTCGGTGTGGTAATATTCGTCCTCGTCCGTCGCGGGCAGTCTTTCGCGCGGGACGTAGAGCTCGATGCCGTTGAGGCGCTCGGCGTCATCGCGGGTTGCGACGCCCTTGAACGTCGCGACCAGATGGTCCTTGGCCTCGCGCGCCGTCGCGACCTCGAACTGGCGCTTGCCGTCCTTGGACAGCAGCGGACCATAGCGGCGCACGGCAAACGGATCCTCCGTGAAGGTCCACAGCTTGACCGCACCGCGCACACCATGCGCGGCGCCGATCCGCGCGACGCAGACCAGCGCCGACATGATCTAGCCTTAGCCCTTCGCGGCGGCTTCGGCCTGCGCCTTGCGCTCCTTGCGCGGCACGGCCTTCTCGGGGTTGTTGCGCGCTTCGCGCTTCTTGACGCCGGCGGCGTCGAGGAAACGCATCACGCGGTCCGACGGCTGCGCGCCCTTGGCGAGCCAGGACTTCACCTTCTCCATGTCGAGCTTGAGACGGGTCTCGTTGTCCTTCGGCAGCAGCGGGTTGAAATAGCCGAGACGCTCGATGAAGCGGCCATCGCGGGGGAAACGCGAGTCGGCGACGACGACGTGATAGACGGGACGCTTCTTGGTGCCTGCGCGGGCGAGGCGGATAACGACGGACATTCAGTTCTCCTTCAAAGTACGTTTTGTTCGGTTGATTGGTATTCCGCGTCACACAAGACCGGTTGCGATCCCGTGCGACGAATTCCTCATTTCTTCTTGCCGGGGAAACCGCCGAGGCCCGGCAATGTCGGCTTGCCGCTCAGCCCGGTCAGTCCGGGGACATTCGGCAGGCCGCCGCGAAGACCGGCCGGCAGATCCTTCGGCAGATTCGGCAAGCCTTGGCCGCCGCTCTGCATCTTCTCCTGCAGCGCCTTCATCTCTTCCGGCGAGGGCATCTTCATGCCGCCGCCAAAGCCCATCGCCTGCGCGATGCCGGCGAGCGGGCCGCGCTTGCCCGAGCCCATGGCCTTCATCACGTCGGCCATGTTCCGGTGCATCTTGAGCAGCTTGTTGACGTGCTCGACACTCTGGCCGCTGCCGGCCGCGATGCGCTTCTTGCGGCTTGCTTTGAGCACGTCAGGATGACGGCGCTCGTCGCGCGTCATGGAGTCGATGATCGCGACCTGACGCTTCAGGATCTTGTCGTCGATGCCGGCCGCCGCGATCTGGTTCTTCATCTTGGAGATGCCGGGCATCATGCCCATCAGGCCGCTGATGCCGCCCATGTTGGACATCTGCAGCAGCTGCTCGCGCATGTCGTTGAGGTCGAACTGACCCTTGCGCATGCGCTCGGCGGTGCGCGCGGCCTTCTCGGCGTCGATATTGGCTGCTGCGCGCTCGACCAGCGAGACCACGTCGCCCATGCCGAGGATGCGGCCGGCGATACGATCGGGGTGGAAATCCTCCAGCGCGTCGGTCTTCTCACCGGTGCCGATCAGCTTGATCGGCTTGCCGGTGACGGCGCGCATCGACAGCGCGGCGCCGCCGCGGCCGTCGCCGTCCACACGAGTGAGTACGATGCCGGTGAGGCCGACGCGCTGATCGAACGCGCGCGCGAGATTCACCGCGTCCTGGCCGGTGAGGCTATCCGCGACCAGCAGAACTTCATGCGGGTTCGCTGCAGCTTTGATCGCCGCGGCTTCCGCCATCATCTCTTCGTCGAGCGTGGTGCGGCCGGCGGTGTCGAGCAGCACGATGTCGTAGCCGCCGAGCTTGCCGGCTTCCAGCGCACGCTTGGCGATCTGCGGCGGCTGCTGGCCGGCGACGATCGGAAGCGTCGGAATATCGAGGTCGCGGCCGAGCACGGCCAGCTGCTCCATCGCCGCCGGACGATAGACGTCGAGCGAGGCCATCAGCACCTTGCGCTTGTCGCGCTGGACCATGCGGCGGGCGAGCTTTGCGGTGGTGGTGGTCTTACCGGAGCCCTGCAGGCCGACCATCATGATCGGCACCGGCGGCACGGAATTGACGTCGATGGTCTGGCCTTCGGCGCCGAGCGTGTTGATCAGCTCGTCATGGACGATCTTGACCACCATCTGGCCGGGGGTGACCGACTTGACGACGGTCGCGCCGATCGCCTGCTCGCGGACGCGCTCGGTGAAGCTGCGAACGACCTCGAGCGCGACGTCGGCCTCCAGCAGCGCGCGGCGCACCTCGCGCATCGCGGCGTCGACGTCCTTTTCGGTCAGCGCACCGCGCCCCGTCAGACGATCGAGAATGCCACCAAGCCGTTCCGACAGATTGTCGAACAATGCCGTTGTCCCTTGTCCTGCTCGCGCAGGGTTGCCGCGTTCACCACTGTCATGCCCCGCCTTCGCGGGGGATGACGCCACTTCCCTGGCCGAACGATCTTCCAAACACCTTTGCGCCCGAGGGCGCATCGCGCTGTCGGGCGTTGACCTCCGGCCTCCAGGGCCGGTCGGCGGGTCGAAAAGAAAGCCTTTCCGAGAAAGTGGCGGGGTTAAACGCCGCTCCCGCCCAAAAGTCAAGGAAAGTTAGGGCGAGGGCCGGCCCCTGCCAGGGCAAGGTCTTGAAAATGCGTCTTTTTTTGCGACGGGTTCCTTTTCACGCCGCCCGGCCCATATAGACGGTGATGTCTTACCGCCCCCTCCATCCCTAGAAGCCCTGCCCGTGCCGGTCACCCGCCGCCGCTTTTTCGGACTGCTTGCCGGAACCGGGGCTCTGGTCGGTGTTCCCTCCCTCTGGATGTCCAGCATGAAGACCTATGACGGACCTGCCTCCGACCATTTCAACGGCCTGCACTTCTTCGATCCGGATGGGGCGCCGCCGAAATCGCTTCGTCAGGTGCTGCGCTGGCAGCTCGGCGGCAAGCGGCAGCGGGCGGCCTGGCCGGACTGGGTCCCGAACCCGCATGCCGACACCCCGCCGCAGCGGGTCGATGGCGGCAAGGTGCGCCTCTCCTTCGTCGGGCACGCGAGCTGGCTGATTCAGACCGGCGGGCTCAACATCCTCGTCGACCCCGTCTGGTCGTCGCGGGTGTCGCCGGTCAGCTTCGCCGGGCCGAAGCGGCACAACGATCCCGGCATCGCCTTCGAGAAGCTGCCGAAGATCGACGTCGTGCTGGTCTCGCACGGGCACTACGATCACCTCGACATGGCGACGCTGTCGCGGCTCGCGAAGAATTTCGCCCCGCGCGTGGTCACCCCGCTCGGCAACGACGTGACGATGCGCGGCGCCGATCCCACCATCAAGGCCGAGGCCTTCGACTGGCACGACCGTGTCGAGCTCGGCGGCGGCATCGCCGTAAACCTGGTGCCGACCCGGCACTGGACCGCCCGCGGCATGTTCGATCGCAACAAGGCGCTGTGGGCGAGCTTTGTCTTGGAAACGCCGGCCGGGAAAATCTACGTCGTCTGCGATTCCGGTTATGGCGACGGCCGGCATTTCCGCCGCGTCGCCGAGAAGCACGGGGCCCTGCGCCTCGCGATCCTCCCGATCGGCGCCTACGAGCCGCGCTGGTTCATGCGCGACCAGCACATGAACCCGGAAGACGCGGTGAAGGCTTTGGCGGATTGCGGCGCCGAGGCCGCGCTCGGACACCACCACGGCACGTTCCAGCTGACGGATGAAGCGATCGACGCGCCGGCCAAGGCACTGGTGGAAGCGCTCGATGCGGCAAGTATCCCGCAGGAGCGGTTCGTGGCGATGCAGCCGGGGCAGGTGGTGGAGATTTAGGTCGCGCCGCATCCCCCGCTCGTGCCCCGGACGCGGCGCAGCGTCTCTTCGACGGCAGCCTTCTGGGTCCCGGCTCTGCGCAGCGTCACTGCGTGCCGCAGCGCGTCCGGGACACGAGACTTATTATTCCTTCGCCTTGATCGCCCAGCTCACATTCACCGTCACCGACAGCGTTTCCTCGCCCGGCGCAACCGCTGCGGGCGCGGCCATCGGGGCCGTTGCCATCCGCGCCTTGAACAGCGGCACCGGAGCGCCGCCCTCCGACACGCTGAGCGGTGCGCCCAGCGTTACGCCGGTGGCCTTCGCATAGATCTCCGCCTTGCGCCGCGCATCGGCCACCGCCTGCTCGCGCGCATCGTCGAGCAGCTTCGAGGCTTGCGTGACCTCGAACGAGATGTTGCCGATGTCGTTGGCGCCGGCGCTGACCAGCGTGTCGATGATGCCGGCAACCTTGCTCACGTCACGGAGCTTGACGGTGACGCGGTTGGAGGCGCGGAATCCGACCACGGGCGAGGCCCCGGTAGATTTGTTCTGGCCGTATTGCGGCTGCAGCGACAGGCGCGAGGTCTGGTAATCCTTCTCGGCGATGCCGGTGCCCTTCAGCGCCAGCAGCACCTTGCCCATCGCCGCGTTGTTGGCATCGGACGCTTCCTTCGCCGTCTTGGCGTCATTGGCGACACCGGCGTCGATCTGCGCGAGGTCGGGCGCGACCGACACGGAGGCTTCGCCGCTCACGGAGATCGCGGAGGGAAAATCGTCGGCGCGCGCGGGCGCTGCCAGCAGCGTGGTGGCAAGGACGGCGGCGAGTACGGCAGGCTTTTTCATCACTCTCACTTCAGCGGTACGAAAACATTGATCACGAGCTTGTCCTCCGCCGTCTTCAGGGGATCGGTGAGGTACTCCTCGATGAAGGTGTCCTTGGCTTCCAGTCGCTTGTCGTCGAGGTGATTGGTGATCGCCTCATAGGTGTTGTCCATGTTGTCGTAGGAGCCGCGATGGACGAATTTCAGCGCCTTGCCCTCCGGCGATTTGCCGATGCTCATGTCCTTGGGCAGGTTCTTCGGATCCTGGTCGACCGGGATCTCGGCGAGGAAGGTGAAGCCGGTGTCGTCGGTCGAGGTGTAGACGATCATCGAGTTGCCGGCGTGCTTGATGCCCTGCTTGTCCAGCAGCGTGTTCAGCGCCTTGAAGGCATCGACCAGCGTATCGAAGGCCGAGTCCCAATTGGCGGTGCCCTTGACCATCACGACCTTCTTGGGCTCGAGCGTGGTCTCGAGACCAAAGGGATCGGCCGTCTGCACCGGCGCGGGGGTGGCGGCCGCAGCGGGCGGCGGGGCCTGCGGGCTGGGCGAGGCGCTGGCGGCGGGTGACGGCGAGGCTGCAGGCGCGGGCGAGGCGCTGGCCGCCGGCGACGGTGTCGCGACAGGGGCGGGCGATGCACTCGCGGCCGGGGCGGGCGAGGCCGATGGCGCAGGCGAAGGGCTTGCCGAGGCAGCCGGCGCCGGGCTCGGCGACTGCGCCAGGGCGCCTGACAGCCCAAGCGGCGTCAGGCCAAACGACATCAGGCCAAACGACATGGCCGCTGCCGGGATCAGCGCGGCCAGAGCGAGACGACGAAAACTGGTCATTCTATTCTCCCCGAGGCCCTGCTTCGTCAGGGCCCTAATTCATCAAGACCTTACCCACCAAGGCCTTAACCTGGCCGCGCGTCCCGGTTCGCGCGAACCGCGCCGTTCTAACACGCGAGCGCCGAATTCGTCCCATGACAGATGCGTCATGGCAGGTCCCGGCTGCCGGCGGCAAATCACTGGCCAAGCGGGCAAGGATCGCCATATAAGACGGGCGAAATTCGGGAATTTTCATGAGCGCGCTGGCCAACCATGCATTTGCCAAGATGAACGGCATCGGCAACGAGATCGTCGTTGTCGACATGCGCGATTCCGCGGGCAAGGTCACGCCGGACGATGCCCGCGCAGTGGCGTCCGCGCAGGGCGGCGTGGCTTACGACCAGCTCATGGTGCTGCAGAAGCCGCGGCTCGACGGCACCGAGGCCTTCATCAGCATCTACAATAATGACGGCTCCGAAGCCGGTGCCTGCGGCAACGGCATGCGCTGCGTGGTCCGCCGCATCTTCGAGAAGACCGGACAGGCCACGGCGACGTTCGAGACGGCCGCTGGCCTGCTCAATGCCTGGCAGGGTCCGGCGCCGGACCTCTACACCGTCGACATGGGCGCGCCGAAGTTCGGCTGGCAGGACATTCCGCTGGCCGAAGAGTTTCGCGACACCCGCTACATCGAATTGCAGATCGGGCCGATCGACAATCCGATCCTGCATTCGCCCGCTGTCGTGAGCATGGGCAATCCGCACGCCGTGTTCTGGGTCGACGACGTCAACGCCTACGATCTCGGGCGCTTCGGTCCGCTCTTGGAAAACCACCCGATCTTCCCCGAGCGCGCCAACATCACGCTGGCCCATATCGTCGACCGCGAGCACATCACGATCCGCACCTGGGAGCGCGGCGCGGGCCTGACCCGGGCCTGCGGCTCGGCGGCCTGCGCCACGGCCGTGGCGGCCGCACGGCTGAAGCGCGCCGAGCGCAAGGTCGAGATCACGCTGCCCGGCGGCAAGCTCGGCATCGAATGGCGCGAGCGCGACGACCACGTGCTGATGACGGGCACGGCGACCTTCGAATATGAGGGCAATTTCGATCCGGCGCTGTTCGCGCCGGTCGGGTAATGCCTGTCGACATCGTCACCTTCGGCTGCCGCCTCAATGCCTTCGAGGCCGAGGTGATCCGCCGCGAAGCCGAAGGCGCGGGACTTTCCGACACCATCGTCATCAACAGCTGCGCCGTCACCAACGAGGCGGTGGCGCAGGCGCGCCAGTCGATCCGCAAGTTGAAGCGCGAGCGCCCCTCGGCGCGCATCGTCGTCACCGGCTGCGCGGCGCAGACGCAAAGCGCGATGTTCGCCGACATGGCCGAGGTCGATCGCGTCGTCGGCAATGACGACAAGATGCGCGGCGAAGCGTGGCGCGAGACGCGCGATGCGTTCGACATCGGAGCGAGCGAAAAGATCGCCGTCAGCGACATCATGGCCGTGAAGGAGATGGCGCCGCATCTGATCGACGGTTTTGCGAGCAGGCTGCCGCGGGTGTTCGTGCAGGTGCAGAACGGCTGCGACCATCGCTGCACCTTCTGCATCATCCCGTTCGGCCGCGGCAATTCACGTTCGGTGCCGATGGGCGCCGTGGTCGAGCAGGTGCGGGCGCTCACCGAGCGCGGCCATGCCGAGATCGTGCTGACCGGCGTCGATCTCACCAGCTATGGCACTGATCTGCCCGGCGCACCGAAGCTCGGCATGCTGACGAAGCAGATCCTGCGGCATGTGCCGGAGCTCAAGCGCCTGCGCATCTCCTCGATCGATTCGATCGAGGCGGACAGCGACCTGCTCGATGCCATCGCCGAGGATGCGCGGCTGATGCCGCATCTGCATTTGTCGCTGCAGTCCGGCGACGACATGATCCTGAAGCGCATGAAGCGGCGGCATTTGCGCAGCGATGCGATCGCATTCTGCGACCAGGTCCGCCGCCTGCGTCCCGATGTTGCGTTTGGCGCCGACATCATCGCGGGCTTTCCGACCGAGACCGAGGAGATGTTCTCGCGCTCGCTCGATCTCGTCGAGGAATGCGGCCTGACCTTCCTGCACGTCTTCCCATACTCCCCGCGCCCCGGCACACCCGCCGCGCGGATGCCGCAGGTTGCGGGCAATGTCATCAAGGAGCGCGCGAAGCGGCTGCGGGCCGCGGGTGAAGCCGCGCTGCGCCGCCGGCTGCAAGCGGAGATCGGCGCGACACGCGATGTGCTGATCGAAAGCGAAGGGCAGGGGCGGACGGAGCACTATCTGCCGGTGGCGATTGCGGGCGAGCGGGTGGGGAGTGTGGTGCCGCGCAGGATCGCCGGGAGTGATGGCGAGCGGCTGCGGACGTAATCGGTTGCGGTGAGTTGCGCCGCCGCATCTCCAACGTCGTCCCGGCGAAGGCCGGGACCCATACCGCGTGATCTATGGATGATGCGCGGTGCCTGTCCCAACAAAGCAGAGTAACTGCCGGCCCTCGCCAAACTGCTCCCTGTGGTTATGGGTCCCGGCCTTCGCCGGGACGACAGCGGAGTATTTGGCCGCAGTGCGCGCCAAATGCGCTCCCCTACGACGCCCGCACCTGCCAGAACCGCAGCGTGCGCCGCGCGTTCTCCGGCGTCATCCTCGCAAAGTGCCCTTGCGCCCTCGCCACGTCCGCGGGCTTCATCGCGCCTGTCGCGAAACGGGATTCGAGCACGGCGACGGTCGTGTCCCAGCTGAGCTGCGCCGCCTTGCACGGCACCAACAGGCCATCCTCGCGCAGGCTCTGCATCAGCGGACGAATCACCTCGACGGTCGATCCGGAGAGCGCCGCGAGGGCCGCGGCGGTCTCTTCATAGCGCCGCTGCCTGGCGAAGCCGAGCAGCATGGCCTCGTTGAGCTGGCCGGTGGCCTTGAGGCCTGCGATGGCGCGCTTGGCGCCTTCGAAGTCACGGACGGCAGACATCTCGCGCTCGACGCCGACGGTGACGGCGGCGATCGCGGTCTGGATCTCCTCGAACAAGTGCGGCGGCGCGCGCGACAGCAGACGCGTGCGCACCGCGTCGGTCGCCGAGCGCAGCAACCGGCGGCGCAGCTCCGACGGCAGGTCGACACGGACGCCGACGCTGATTGCGAGCTCGGGATCGCTCTCGGCCTGCCCGACGATGAGGGAAAATCCATTGCCCGACACGCGTGCGCCGGGATTGGCGGCGAGGCGCCGGCTGACACTGGGATAGCGGCGCGCCAGCAGCGCGTCGGTGACGATCTCCTTCAGCCACCAGCGGCCGGCGACCGCGAGCAGATGCGGCTCGCCTTTGCTGGAGGCGATCTTCACCAGTTCGCCGTCGTCGAGGCGCGCGGATTCCTGCAGCACGGGACCGGCGATGCGGATCTCGTCATTGTTGGCGAGGCGGCGGATCACCGAGGGCGGCGCCTGCGCGATCGGCGCAAGCTGCGTGCTGATCTCGGCCAGCGCCACGCGCGCGCCCATGTCGGCGATCGCGCGCAGCTCGATGGTGCCGATCAGGCGATCGAGCACGTCGTCGAACAGCGCGATCTGCTCGTCGTCAAAGCTGCCGGCGGAGGAGAGGAACAGGTCGGTGACGCGCCGGGCCGTTTCGAGGCCCTTCTCCGCCGAGCCGAGTCGAATGGCGGATTCGACCTCGTCGATAATCGATAACTCGGCCTTGGACATGACGCGCGGCTCGTCCTGAGCGATTGACGGAAGCTTGTTCTAAGCAACCGCTATCATTAGAGGCGAGCACTGAACGTTTCGTAAACCATGGAGCCATGACAACGAGGTGTGGCCGCGGTGGAGCTGCGCTCCCTACCCCGCTTGCGGGGGAGGGGTGGGGAGATGGTGTCTCCACAAAGGGACAATCCCCCAGAGGAAAGAGCCCTCACCCGGCGCTACGCGCCGACCTCTCCCGCAAGCGGGAGAGGTGCATCGAACTTGCGGCGCCTACTCCCCGTTCCACCCGCAGGCACGGAGCTTCTCGTGCATATGCGGCGGCGCCGGGGCCACGACGCGGACCGGCTCCTTGTTCCGGGAGATCGGCACCACGATCTCACGGGAGTGCAAATGCAGCTTCGGCTCGCCAAAGCGCGGGCCGTTGCCGTAAATGTTATCGCCGAAGATCGGCCAGCCGGTCGCCGAGGAATGCACGCGCAATTGATGGGTCCGCCCGGTCACGGGTTCCATGGCGAGCCAGGTGAAACCGTCGCCCCGGCCCATCACCTTCCAGTTGGTGACCGCCTTCTGGCCTTCCGGATCCGGTTTCTGCCACCAGCCGCGCTCGGCATTGAGCCGTCCGAGCGGCATGTCGATGGTGCCTTCGTCCTCGGCAGGCCCGCCTTCGACCACGGTCCAGTAGGTCTTGCCGATCTTGCCGTGCTTGAACAGCAGGCCCAGCGAGGCGGTCGCCTTGCGATGGCGGCCGAGCACGAGGCAACCTGAGGTGTCCTTGTCCAGCCGGTGGGCCAGCACCGGCGGCCGCGGCAGGCCGAAGCGCAGCGCGTCGAAGGAATCCTCCAGATTGGCGCCGCCCTTGGGTCCGCGATGCACCGGCAGGCCGGCCGGCTTGTCGATGATCAGCATCAGCCCGTCGCGATGGAGCACGCGGGCCATGATCTCGTCGGCGGTCAATTGGGGAACATCGAGCAATTGCAAGACTTTCGTTTAAGGGCGGGAACGGCTAACACACCCCCGCCATGAACGATACCACGTCAGATCCCCCCAAGCTGAGCTGGTGGCGCCGCCTGTCCAACGGGCTGAAGCGGACCTCGTCCTCGCTCGGGACCGCGGTCGCCGACCTCGTCACCAAGCGCAAGCTCGACCGCGCCATGCTCGATGACATCGAGGACGTGCTGCTGCGCGCCGACCTCGGCACCTCGGTCGCGGTGCGGATCGCGGACGCCGTCGGCACCGGGCGCTACGACAAGGCGATCTCGGCCGACGAGGTCAAGGATGTCGTCGCCACCGAAGTCGAGAAGGTGCTGGCGCCGGTGGCAAAGCCGCTCGTGATCGACGCGGGCAAGAAGCCGTTCGTGATCCTCGTGGTCGGCGTCAACGGCTCCGGCAAGACCACCACCATCGGCAAGCTCTCGCAGAAATTCGCCGGCGAAGGCCGCAAGGTGATGCTCGCCGCCGGCGACACGTTTCGTGCCGCGGCCATCGAGCAGCTCAAGGTCTGGGGCGAGCGGACGAAGACGCCGGTCATCGCGGGTGCGCAAGGTTCCGATTCGGCCAGTCTTGCCTTCAATGCGCTCACCGCGGCGAAGGAGCAGGGCATCGACGTTCTCCTGATCGACACCGCCGGCCGCCTGCAGAACAAGGCCGAGCTGATGAACGAGCTCGAAAAGGTCGTGCGCGTGATCCGCAAGGTGGATGACACTGCGCCGCATGCCGTGCTGCTGGTGCTGGATGCTACTGTCGGCCAGAACGCGCTGTCGCAGGTCGAGGCCTTCCATCGCACCGCCGGAGTCACCGGCCTCGTGATGACCAAGCTCGACGGCACGGCGCGCGGCGGCATCCTGGTGGCGCTCGCGGAGAAGTTCAAGCTGCCGGTGCACTTCATCGGCGTCGGCGAAGGCGTCGACGATCTCGCGCCGTTCACCGCGCGCGATTTCGCCCGCGCCATCGCCGGAATCGAATCGTAGGTTTCTCGTCATGCCCCGCCTAGTGCGCAATTGCGCACGGGGGCGGGCATCTAGTACGCCGCAGCGTTCGTTGCAGATCACTGGCGTCTCGGAATACTGGATCCCCCGCCTTCGCGGGGGATGACGTAAAAAAGGGTACGTAATGGACAAGACCCAGCCGCATCCGCTGTTCAAGCTTGCGACCGAGCTCGGACCGCTGCTCGTGTTCTTCTTCGTCAATGCGAAGTTCAATCTGTTCGCCGCGACCGGCGCCTTCATGGTCGCGATCGTCGCGGCGATGGCCGCCTCCTATGTGGTGACGCGCCACATCCCGATCATGGCGATCGTGACGGGCGTGATCGTGCTGGTGTTCGGCACGCTGACGCTGGTGCTGCACGACGAGACCTTCATCAAGGTCAAGCCGACCATCATCTACGGCCTGTTCGCCGCGATCCTCGGCGGCGGCCTGCTGTTCGGCCGCTCCTTCATCGCCGTGATGTTCGACCAGATGTTCAATCTGACGCCGCAGGGCTGGCGCATCCTGACCCTGCGCTGGGCGCTGTTCTTCGCCGGCATGGCGGTGCTGAACGAGATCGTCTGGCGCACCCAGAGCACGGACTTCTGGGTGAACTTCAAGGTGTTCGGCGTCACCCCGATCACCATGATCTTCGCCATCGCCCAGATGCCGCTGACCAAGCGCTACGGCATCGAGCCGGCATCGCTGGAGGCGAGCGAGGCCGAGGCGGGGGATGTCAGGAAGGGGTAGTTAGGTCTCGTGTCCCGGACGCGCTGCAGCGCTATTGCGCTGCTGCGCAGAGCCGGGACCCAGAAGGCAACACGTCGCGCA
Organism: Bradyrhizobium sp. KB893862 SZCCT0404; assembly: GCF_018130885.1. Classification (NCBI taxonomy): domain Bacteria; kingdom Pseudomonadati; phylum Pseudomonadota; class Alphaproteobacteria; order Hyphomicrobiales; family Nitrobacteraceae; genus Bradyrhizobium; species Bradyrhizobium sp. KB893862 SZCCT0404. The sequence goes on along the minus strand of NZ_JAFCLT010000005.1, from coordinate 91,203 downwards.
GTGACATGGGCCCCGGCTCTGCAGCGCATCACTTCGTGCTGCGCAGCGTCCGGGGCACGAACGGCGCTAAGATCCGGCCGCCTTCAACGCCTTCTCGATCTGCGGCAACAACACCGTCCGGTAATTGTCCGGCGTGATCGGCCCGACCAGCTTGTAGACGATGGTGCCCTCGCGTCCGACGACGAACGTCTCGGGCACGCCATAGACGCCCCATTCGATCGAGGCGCGGCCGTTGGCGTCGACGCCGACGCGGCCGAACGGGTTGCCGTAGCGCCCGAGGAAGCGCCGCGCATTGTCGGCCGCATCCTTGTAGTTGATGCCGACGAGCTCGAAGCGCTTGTCCTTCGCCAGCTCCGTCAGCAGCGGCGCTTCGTCATGGCAAGGCACGCACCAGGACGCCCAGACATTGACCAGACTGACCTTGCCCTTGAAGGCGGCGGGATCGAGCCCGGGCACCTGCGTGCCGTTGTCCTGCAGGCCCTCGAGCGGCGGCAGCATGGTTTGCGGCGCCGGCCGGCCGATCAGCGCGGAGGGAATCCGCGAGGGATCGCCGCTGCCGAGCCGGAACCAGAACAGCACGGCGAGGCCGATGAAGGCGATCAGCGGCAGCACCATCAGGAAGGTGCGGCGCTGCGCCGGCGCGGAGGTCGATTGATCGCTCATGACGCGTCCACCGCGCTGCGTCCCGAGCGGCGGGTGACGCCGCTACGGTCGAGCTCGCGCAGACGCTCCGTCTGGCTGCGATAGTCGAGCGCGATCCAGCCGATCAGGATCGCGACCACCAGCGCCACAGCGGCGTAGGACGTCACGATGAAGGACGCGTAGGGACCGAGCGACATCATCACGTGGCCCCGACTTCTTTCGACGCGCCGTCTTCGCGAGCGCCGCTCGAAAACGCGACGCGGCTCGCCTGCATCATCTGCAGCGAGCGGACGCGCCGGCGCAGAATCTCGTTGCGCATCGCGGCGAGGTGCAGCGTCACGAACAGCAGCGTGAACGCGATCGCCATCAGCAGCAGCGGAACCAGAAAGGATTTGTCGAGCGTCGAGCCGCCCATGCGCATCACCGAGGCCGGCTGGTGCAGCGTGTTCCACCAGTCGACGGAGAACTTGATGATCGGCAGATTGATCGCGCCGACCAGCGTCAGCACCGCGGCGGCGCGGGCCGCGCGCGAGGGATCGTCGACCGCGCGCCACAGCGCCATCAGACCGAGATACATCAGGAACAGGATCAGCACCGAGGTCAGGCGCGCGTCCCATTCCCAATAGGTGCCCCACATCGGCCGGCCCCACAGCGAGCCCGTCAGCAGCGCGAGGAAGGTGAAGCTGGCGCCGATCGGGGCGGCCGCCTTCGCGGCGACATCGGCGAGCGGATGCCGCCACACCAGCGTGCCGAGCGAGGCGATGCTCATCACGCCCCACACGAACATCGACAGCCAGGCATTGGGCACGTGGATGAACATGATCTTGACGGTCGCGCCCTGCTGGTAGTCGTCGGGCGCCAGCGCCGCCTGATAGAGGCCGATGGCGAGCAGGACCACGGTCGCACCCGCAAGCCACGGCAGAAGGCGCGCCGTCAGCGCGAGGAACCGTGTGGGATTGGCGAGGTCGATCAGCGTCATGGTATCTTGATAATCACCGGTTGATGCTCACGCAATCAGCATAAAAGCGCGCCACGAAAGTTGATCGGGGTCAAGGCGGCCGCGCTCATCTCAGTCGAGGCCATGCCGCAGGCTCGCCGCCGCCGCGAACGGGCCGACCACGAGGCTGACCAGCGACAGCGCGCACAGGATCGAGAATGGCGCGCCGAACGTCATGGGACCGACGATCACGGCCTGCGAGGCCGCGACGCCGAAGATCAGCACCGGAATCGACAGCGGCAGCACCAGCACGGCCATCAAAAGTCCGCCCCGATGCAGCGTCACCGCCAGCGCCGCGCCGATCATGCCCGTGAACGTCAGCGCGGGCGTGCCGGCCAGCAGCGTCAGCGCCACCGCGCCGGTCGCGACCATGTCGAGGTTCAGCAAGAGGCCCAGCACGGGGGTTGCGACAATCAGCGGCAGGCCGGCCGCCAGCCAGTGCGCCAGCGCCTTGGCTGCGCAGGCGAGTTCCAGGGGCGTCCGGCTCATCGTGATCAGGTCGAGCGAGCCGTCCTCATGGTCGGCCATGAACAGCCGGTCGAGCGTCAGCAGGCTCGCCAGCAGCGCCCCGAGCCACAGGATCGCCGGCCCCAGCCGCGACAGCAGCGCCAGATCCGGTCCGACCGCGAACGGCATCAGGACCACCACGGTCAGGAAGAACAGCACGCCGATCAGCGCCCCGCCGCCGACGCGGAGCGCGATCCGGATGTCCCGGCGGATGAGGGCGGCAAGGGCGGTCATGGGGTGGCCCTTCCGTAGGCGCAGCTATGGAAGCCCGGCTCGCGCTCCAAGCAAACTGCGCTCCCTCCCCCCTTGCGGGGGAGGGCGGGGGAGAGGGGTAGCCCCGGGCGAGATGCGCGTTTGGTGCGAGTCATCAGCAGCAGTGCGCCTGCCTTCCCAACGCTAGAACCGAAACGTCCTGCCGTGTGGCACCCCCCTCCCTGGCCCTCCCCCGCAAGGGGGGAGGGAACGGAGAGAGCGGAGCTCGGTATCACGTGACCCCTATAGAGCTCGGGTTGCGCCGCCGAACGCTGCACGCGCGAGAAAAGCTGAGGGTCGGAATGCCTCACGCCGCCCCCCCGATCCGCAGCTCCCGCGAATCAATCCCCAGCGGGGCATGGGTGGCCGCGATGATCATGCCGCCCCGGGAAAGATGCTCCCGCATCAGGCTGCCGAACATGTCCTGTCCCGCCACATCCAGTGCGTTGGTGGGCTCGTCCAGCAGCCAGACCGGCCGGCGCACGGTCAGCAGCCTGGCCAGCGAGAGGCGGCGGCGCTGGCCGGCCGACAGGAAGCCGGCGGGCAGATGGGTGGCATGGTCGAGGCCGACGGTGGCAAGGCTCTCGGCGGCCTCGAAACGCTCGCCGCCCAGAAAATCGGCCCAGAATGCCAGATTTTCCGCCACGCTCAGCGCCGGCTTCAGGGCGTCGCGATGGCCGAGATAGTGGCACTGCTCGGGCAGCGTCATCTCGGCGTCGCCGCCGTCCAGTACGATCGTGCCGCCGGCCGGAATGAGCAGGCCCGCGATCAGCCGCAGCAGCGAGGTCTTGCCCGCGCCGTTGCGCCCCACGACCGATACGGCCTCGCCGGAGGCCGCCGCGAAATCGAGCCCGGAAAACACTTCGCGCCCGCCGCGCACGCAGGTGACCCCGCGTCCGGACAGCTGCATCTTGGCTCGGTTCAATCCGCTCAAAGCCAGGCCTCAGGAAATCTTGGGGTAGCGCATGGGAATTTTTGGCTCGGCAATTGCTGCGGCACGATTGTGGCTGTGGCGGCGCGGTTAGAAAGCTTCTATAAGCCCGGAACTACTTGATGCAGCAACTCAACCTGCCCCTGCAAGCGACCCAGCCTGCTATGCTGACGGTGTTAAAATACCCTGCCGGGTATAACTAACAATTGGGATTTCCTACATGACCTCGCTCGACAGCTTCAAATGCAAAAAGACCCTCAAGGTCGGCGCCAAGACCTATGTCTATTACAGCCTGCCCACGGCCGAGAAGAATGGTCTGAAGGGAATTTCGAAACTCCCCTATTCGATGAAGGTCCTGCTCGAGAACCTCCTCCGCAACGAGGACGGCCGCTCGGTCAAGAAGGAAGACATCGTCGCGGTGTCGAAGTGGCTGCGCAAGAAGTCGCTGGAGCATGAGATCGCCTTCCGCCCGGCCCGCGTGCTGATGCAGGATTTTACGGGCGTTCCCGCGGTGGTCGATCTGGCCGCCATGCGCAATGCCATGCAGAAGCTCGGCGGCGACGCCGAGAAGATCAACCCGCTGGTCCCCGTCGATCTCGTCATCGACCACTCCGTGATCGTGAACTTCTTCGGCGACAACAAGGCTTTCGCCAAGAACGTCACTGAAGAGTACAAGCAGAACCAGGAGCGCTACGAGTTCCTGAAGTGGGGCCAGAAGGCGTTCTCAAACTTCTCCGTCGTGCCGCCCGGCACCGGCATCTGCCACCAGGTCAATCTCGAATACCTCTCCCAGACGGTCTGGACCAAGAAGGAGAAGATGACGGTCGGCAAGAAGACCGGCACCTTCGAGGTCGCCTATCCCGACTCGCTCGTCGGCACCGACTCCCACACCACCATGGTCAACGGTCTCGCCGTGCTCGGCTGGGGCGTCGGCGGCATCGAGGCGGAAGCCTGCATGCTCGGCCAGCCGCTGTCGATGCTGCTGCCCAATGTCGTCGGCTTCAAGCTGAAGGGCGCGATGAAGGAAGGCGTCACCGCCACCGACCTCGTGCTCACGGTCACGCAGATGCTGCGCAAGCTCGGCGTCGTCGGCAAGTTCGTCGAGTTCTTCGGTCCGGGCCTCGACAATCTCTCCGTCGCCGACAAGGCCACCATCGCCAACATGGCGCCGGAATACGGCGCGACCTGCGGCTTCTTCCCCGTTGACGCGGCCGCGATCGACTACCTCAAGACCTCGGGCCGCGCTCCGGCGCGCGTCGCGCTGGTGCAGGCCTATGCGAAGGCGCAAGGGCTGTTCCGCACCGCCAAGTCGGCCGATCCGGTGTTCACGGAAACGCTGACGCTCGACCTCGCCGACGTCGTGCCGTCGATGGCCGGCCCGAAGCGTCCGGAAGGCCGCATCGCGCTGCCGTCGGTCGCCGAAGGTTTCTCGCTCGCACTCGGCACCGAGTACAAGAAGGCCGAGGAGCCCAACAAGCGCTTCGCCGTCGAAGGCAAGAAGTACGAGATCGGCCATGGCGACGTCGTCATCGCCGCCATCACCTCCTGCACCAACACCTCGAACCCGAGCGTGCTGATCGGCGCCGGCCTGCTCGCGCGCAACGCTGCCGCCAAGGGCCTCAAGGCCAAGCCGTGGGTGAAGACCTCGCTGGCTCCGGGCAGCCAGGTCGTCGCGGGCTATCTCGCGGACTCCGGCCTGCAGGCCGATCTCGACAAGGTCGGCTTCAACCTGGTCGGCTTCGGCTGCACCACCTGCATCGGCAATTCCGGTCCGCTGCCGGAGGAGATCTCGAAGTCGATCAACGACAACGGCATCGTCGCCGCCGCCGTGCTCTCCGGTAACCGCAACTTCGAAGGCCGCGTCTCGCCGGACGTGCAGGCGAACTATCTGGCCTCGCCGCCGCTGGTCGTCGCCCACGCGCTCGCGGGCAGCGTGACCAAGAACCTCGCCGTCGAGCCGCTCGGCGAAGGCAAGGACGGCAAGCCGGTGTACCTCAAGGACATCTGGCCGACGACGAAGGAGATCAACGCCTTCATGAAGAAGTTCGTGACCGCGTCGATCTTCAAGAAGAAGTACGCCGACGTGTTCAAGGGCGACACCAACTGGCGCAAGATCAAGACCGTCGAGAGCGAGACCTATCGCTGGAACATGTCGTCGACCTACGTGCAGAACCCGCCTTACTTCGACGGCATGAAGAAGGAGCCGGAGCCGGTCACCGACATCGTCGAGGCGCGCATCCTCGCCATGTTCGGCGACAAGATCACCACCGACCACATCTCGCCGGCCGGTTCGATCAAGCTCACCTCGCCCGCCGGAAAGTATCTCAGCGAGCACCAGGTGCGCCCCGCCGACTTCAACCAGTACGGCACGCGCCGCGGCAACCACGAAGTCATGATGCGCGGCACCTTCGCCAACATCCGCATCAAGAACTTCATGCTCAAGGGCGCTGACGGCAACATTCCGGAAGGCGGCCTCACCAAGCACTGGCCCGACGGCGAGCAGATGTCGATCTACGACGCCGCGATGAAGTACCAGCAGGAGCAGGTGCCGCTGGTCGTGTTCGCCGGCGCCGAATACGGCAACGGTTCCTCGCGCGACTGGGCTGCGAAGGGCACGCGTCTGCTCGGCGTTCGCGCCGTGATCTGCCAGAGCTTCGAGCGCATCCATCGCTCGAACCTGGTCGGCATGGGCGTGCTGCCGCTGACCTTCGAAGAGGGCACCTCGTGGTCGTCGCTCGGCCTCAAGGGCGACGAGAAGGTCACGCTGCGTGGCCTGGTCGGCGACCTCAAGCCGCGCCAGAAGCTGACCGCGGAAATCGTCTCCGGCGACGGTTCGTTGCAGCGCGTTTCGCTGCTCTGCCGCATCGATACGCTGGACGAGCTCGACTACTACCGGAACGGCGGCATTCTGCACTACGTGCTGCGCAAGCTCGCGGCCTAAGCGCGAATTTGTGAACGGTGGCTCACTGCGACGTGAGTAGAAGGTTAAACGAAGGCGGCCTATCACAAGGCCGCCTTCGCGCGTTTGCGGCATGATTCAGATGGGCCCGTCCGGCGGAAAATCGCATTGGACGGTTGAGCGTGCCGCGCCCCGTAAGACTACGGTGACCATCAGGCGATAAGATTCCCCCTTCCACGGACTTTGGTGTGCGGCGTTCGACATGACGACAATGACGGCTTCTCATCTGATTTCACGTTGGTCCGGCGCTCTCTGGTCGGGAGCACTCGGCATCTGCGCAATCGTCGCCGTCATCCGTCCCGCCCACGCCGATCCCCGCGCCGTTGTCGAATTGTTTACCTCGCAGGGCTGCTCGTCCTGCCCGCCCGCCGACAAGATCATCGGCGATCTCTCCAGCGATCCCTCGATCATCGCGCTGAGCATGCCGATCGATTATTGGGACTATCTCGGCTGGAAGGACACGCTGGCGGATTCGCGTTTCTCCGCACGGCAGCGGGCCTATTCGCGCATGCGCGGTGACCGCGAGGTCTACACGCCGCAGGTCGTGGTGAACGGCTCGACGCATGTCATCGGCAGCGATCGCGCCGGCATCGAAAGCGCGATCGGCAAGACCGACAAGGGCACCGGCGTGATGAGCGTGCCGGTGTCGATGTCGCTCTCGGGCAAGCAGATCAACGTGTCGGTGGCCGCGAGCAAGGAGCCGGTGGGGGTCTCGCATGGCGAGGTCTGGATCTGCTCCATCGCCAAGTCGGTGCCGATCGCGATCAGCCGCGGCGAAAATCGCGGGCAGCAGGTCACCTATCACAACGTGGTGCGCAACCTGCTCAAGGTCGGCGACTGGACCGGGCGTCCCGAAAGCTGGACGGTGCCGCTGGAGAACCTCACGCGCGACGGCGTCGACGGCGCGGTGGTCTACATCCAGGACGGCAGCCGCGACAAGCCGGGCCCGATGTTAGGTGCGGCGTACACCTCGCTGCACTGATTCGATTTCCGTCTCTCTCAAGCGTCGTAGTCACTTTCACTCCTCATGGTGAGGAGGCGCGTCAGCGCCGTCTCGAACCATGCAGGCCGTGTGCGCTGACGCAGCTCGGCCTCGATCCTTCGAGACGCCGCTTCGCGGCTCCTCGGGATGAGGGGTGAGAATCTTCGCGCGGATGTTCGGAGAGAGGGGCGTCGCGCCGGAAACAGTCCGACACAAACAAAAAAGGACCAACTCGCGTTGGCCCTCCTTGTCGCGCGTACAGACCCGATCCTGTTCGACCCCGGGGGGCTGGGGGCTGAGGAATCCGGAACCGAAAGGACCGGGTCAACGCACACACGTCTTTTCGCAATGCAGGGCGGCAGGCGCTTGGCGGAAAAGCGGCGAGACTAAGATTCTTGAGCACGATCCCGTGACGCTTCGTCGCGAGGAAGTTCCACCCCTGCGTGTAGGGTGATTCGCACCCGATTCCATGGGTTGAGCGGGCGAGTTCCATCGAGGGCCTTGCGGCGGGGAACGGTTGGCGCAATCATGCAACTGTCATGATCCGCCGTTCCGGGGACGGTCTTCGCGGACGCGGGTCGTGCTGTGCAATGAGGAGCGCTTCCCATGAGTCTGACGCCGGAGGATGCTGATCCGAGCGGGCAGCGCGCGGCGGCGCATCCCGCCGCTGCGAGCGCGCAGGCGAACCGGGTGACGTTCAACCGGCTCGAGCTGCACCGCATTCTCAATCTCTACGGCCGCATGGTGGCCGACGGCGAGTGGCGCGACTATGCCATCGACTTCCTGAGGGACCGGGCAGTGTTTTCGGTCTATCGCCGCGCCTCGGAAGTTCCGATCTATCGCATCGAGAAGGACCCGCGCCTCGCGCGCAAGCAGGGCATGTACAGCGTGATCTCGGCGACCGGCCTGATCCTGCGCCGCGGCCACGAGCTCGAGCGCGTGCTGCTGGCGATCGACCGCAAGCTGGCGGTGGTGTAGCGGCAGTCCCGTAGCCCGGATGGAGCGCAGCGCAATCCGGGGCCGCTGTATCCACAGAGGAACCTGTCCCGGATTTCGCCGCGCTCCATCCGGGCTACGGGAGCCAGCGGCACGACCGGTGCCGTAGGGTGGGCAAAGGCGCGCAGCGCCGTGCCCACGTTCTTTTTCGATCGCCGGGATTTGGTGGGCACGCTTCCGCTTTGCCCACCCTACGGGACCTGTGATGTGGCGATCTTTGTAGCCCGGCGAAGCGACATCCGGGACTTTGCTTGCCGTGTTCCCGGGTATCGCTGCGCTCTACCCATCCTACAGGATCCCCTCGCGGGCCCTACTTCCCCGGCACCGTCTTCGCGCCCTCGCCGAGGTCGCGCTGCATCATCACCGTGTCCAGCCAGCGGCCGAATTTCAGCCCGACATTGGGATGCGTGCCGATCATCTTGAAGCCGCCCCTGGTGTGGACGCCGATCGAGCCGGCATTGGCGGAATCGCCGATCACGGCGATCATCTGGCGGAAGCCGCGCGCCTCGCATTCGGTGACCAGCCGGTCCAGCAGCAGGGAGCCGATGCCGCGGCGGTGGAAGGACGGATCGAGATAGATCGAGTTCTCGACCGTGAAGCGGTAGGCCGGCCGCGGCCGGTAGGCGCCGGCATAGGCATAGCCGGCCACGCGCCCGTCGAGGATCGCGACGAAATAGGGATAGCCGCCGTCCACCAGCGCGCGGTAGCGGCGCGTCATCTCGGCAAGGTCGGGCGGATCCAGCTCGAACGTCGCGGTGCCCTCGCGGACGGCCTGCTGGTAGATGGCGGTGATGGCGGGAAGGTCGGCCTCGGTCGTGGGCCTGATGTCAGGTGCGGTCATGGGGGAAGATTAGGGCGTTCGCCCGGCCGCTGGAAGGGGCAACGCTGCTTCCCCATCGTCATTGCGAGCGCAGCGAAGCAATCCAGAAATGCGTCCGTGGAGGGACTATTGAATTGCCCGCGTAGCCCGGATGAAGCGCAGCGAAATCCGGGGGCAGGTGCATCCGCGGGCCCGATCGTCCCGGATTGCGCTTCGCTCCATCCGGGCTACGGGAGCACGTCCCCACCGGCCCAAACAAAAACCCCGGCCTCTCGGCCGGGGTTCGTGTCCGTTCTCTCGTCGATCGCTTAATCGCGCTGGCCGAGGAGCTGCAGGAGCAGCGTGAACAGGTTGATGAAGTTCAGGTACAGCGACAGCGCGCCGGTGATGGCCGCACGCTCTGCGATTTCACCGCCGGCCGAAGCGTAGCCGTAGATGTAATCGTTCTTCAGGCGCTGCGTATCCCAGGCGGTGAGGCCCGCGAACACCAGCACGCCGACCACCGACACGATGAACTGCAGCATCGAGCTCGCCAGGAACAGGTTGACCAGGCTCGCGATGATGATGCCGATCAGGCCCATGAACAGGAACGAGCCCATGCCGGTCAGGTCACGTTTGGTGGTGTAGCCGTAGAGGCTCAGCGCACCGAACGTCGCCGCGGTGATGAAGAACACCCGCACGATCGAGGTGTGGGTGAACACCAGGAAGATCGACGACAGCGAGATACCCATCAGCGCCGCGAACACCCAGAACAGGATCTGGGCGGTCGAGGGGGCGAGACGGTTGATACCCGCCGAGATCACGAACACCATCGCGAGCGGCGCGAGCATGAACAGCCACTTCAGGGGGCTGACGAACATCGCGTAGCCGAACGGCGTCAGGAAGATCTTGCCGACGCGAACGGCGTCCGCGGTCGGGACGTCAGTCACGGCAGCCATGTAGACACCGAGCGCGGCAAGGCCGGTGATGGCCAGGCCGATGCTCATGTAATTGTAGATGCGCAGCATATAGGCGCGCAGGCCGGCATCGACCGTCGCGGCGTCGACACGCCCGGCGGCCCTGCCGAAAGGAGAAGCGTAGTTACGGTCTAGGTCCGACATGGTCGAAATCCCGTTGGTTGGTCCGGTCCGGCATGAGGGTCGCCATGCCGCCGGTACGTCAAATTCTATCTCGGATACCGATGCCTGCCGACTAAATTTTGGCTAACAATCGGGGCTCCGAACCCATTCGATATGTGGGAAACTAACACATTCGCTGCAACCGTCCACGCGCGGCTGAATGTCGCCCTCGCCCACAATCCAGACGAGCGGTCGTGGTTAATCGCAGGAATCGTGCGATTTCGCTCCTGCGCCGCCCGCCGCTACCTTTTGTCACAAATTGCGCAACACGGTAGCGGGCTTTTTGTTCAATGCGAGCAGCGTTCCCGCGAGCCCGAGGCCGACGGTGACGACCAGGGCGGCCGCCACCACGCCCGCCGCGCTGCCCGCCTGCCAGACGAAGCTGAGCGTCATCAGCCGCGTCACGATCATCCAGGCGGCGACGCTGCCGGCGATCACGCCGAACACCGCGGTGGCAAGCCCGATCAGGAGGTATTCGAGCGCATAGGCGCCGAGCAGCCGCAGCCGCGTCGCGCCCAGGGTCTTGAGGATTACCGCATCGTAGACCCGGTGACGGTGGCCGGCGGCCAGCGCCCCGCCCAGCACCAGGATGGCCGAGATCAGGGTCACCGCGCTGGCGCCGCGGATCGCCAGCGCCAGGTTTGTCACGACAGAGCCGACGGTCTCCATCACCTCGCGCACCCGCACGCTGGTCACCATGGGGTAGGCGTCGGCCACCTGCTTGATGATCTTGCCGTCGCCGGCGGCATCGCCGCCGGCCTCGGTCAGCGTCGCGATGTGGGTGTGCGGGGCGCCCTTGAAGGCATTGGGCGAGAACACCAGGACGAAATTGATGCCCATCCCCTGCCAGTCGATGTTGCGCAGATTGCTGATCTTCGCCGGGATGTCGCGGCCGAGCACGTTGACCACGACCTCGTCGCCGAGCTTGAGGCCGAGCCCGTCGGCGATCTTCTTCTCCATCGAGACCAGCGGCGGGCCGGAATAGTCCGCGCTCCACCACTCGCCCTCGACCACCTTGGACCCCTTCGGCATCTCGGCCGTGTAGGTCAGGCCGCGGTCGCTCTGCAGCACCCATTCGGAATCCGTGGTGGGCCTGAGCTCCTCGGCGCGCACCCCGCGCGCGGCGACGATGCGGCCGCGCAGCATCGGCACGTCCTCGACCTTGGCGCCGGGCGCGATCTTTTGCAGATAGCCGTCGAACTGCTCGGCCTGGGTGCTCGGGATGTCGATGAAGAAGAACGAGGGGGCGCGGTCGGGCAGGGCGGCGAGGAACTGCCGCCGCAGATTGCCGTCGATCTGGGTGATGGTGACCAGCACGGCGAGCCCGAGGCCCAGCGACAGCACCACCGACGGCGTCAGCGCGCCCGGCCGGTGGATGTTGGCGATCGCCAGCCGCAGCATCGGCAGCCGGGTCCGCGGCAGCCGGCGCGCGATCGTCATCAGCAGGGCGGCGATGCCGCGAAGCAGGGCGAACACGACGACGGAGGAGGCCACGAACACCGCGGCGATGCGCTTGTCGAAGGAGAGCCCGATCACGACCGCGATGAGCAGCGCGATCACGACCGCCATGAACACGAGGTAGCTCGCGCGCGGCCGGTGCCATTCGGAGCTGATGGTGTCGCGGAACAGCGCGGCCACCGGCACGTCGTGCACGCGGGCGAGCGGCCACAGGCCGAAGGCGAGCGCGGTGAGCAGGCCGTAGACGAAGGACAGCGCGAGCTCGTCGGCATGCACGGCCGGCACCACCGGCAGCGGCAGCAGCTTGCCGAACAGCCCGACGATGGCGAACGGCATGGCGGCGCCGAGCGCAAGGCCGATCACCGAGCCGATCGCGGCGAGCAGGACCACCTGCGCCAGATAGATCCCGAACACGTCGCGCCCCGTCGCACCGACGGCCTTGAACGCCGCGATCACCTCGAGCTTGCGGTCGATGTGGCTCTTGACGGCATTGGCGACGCCGACGCCGCCGACCAGCAGCGCGGCGAGGCCGACCAGCGTCAGGAACTGCGTGAAGCGGTTGATGTTGCGCTCGAGCTGCGGCGAGGCATTGGAGCGGCTGCGGATCTCCCAGCCGGCCTGCGGCGCGGCATTGCGCGCGTCCGCGATGAAGGTCTCGGTGGCGCGCTCGCTGTTGGCGGTATCGGGCAGCTTCACCCGGTACACCCAGCGCACCAGGCTGCCGGGCTGGATCAGCCCGGTGGCCTTCAGGCCGGCCTCGCTGATCAGGAAGCGGGGACCAAAGCCGATGCCGCCGGCGAGCTTGTCGGGCTCGGCCTCGACGGTAGCGCGGATCTGGAACGTTGCGCTGCCGATGGTGACGCGGTCGCCGGTCTTGAGGGAGAGCCGTGCGAGCAGCGTCGGATCGGCGGCGGCGCCGAATGCGCCATCGCGCATCGCGAGCAGATCGGACATCGGCATGGGCGGCGCAAGCGTCAGCTGGCCCAGCATCGGATAGCTGTCGTCGACGGCCTTCATCTCGACCAGCGCGAGCTGGCCGTCGGCCGCACGCGCCATGCCGCGCAGCGTGGCGGCGGTCGAGACCGTGCCGCGCGAGCGCAGGAATGCGACCTCGTCAGGCTTGGCCTCGCGCTGGAACAGCACGAACGAGACGTCGCCGCCGAGCAGGGTGCGGCCCTCGCGGGCGAGGCCGTCGGACAGGCTCGCCGAGACCGAGCCGACGCCGGCGATCGCCATCACGCCGAGCGCGATGCAGGCGATGAAGACGTAGAAGCCGCGCAAGCCCCCGCGCAATTCGCGCAAGGCATAGCGCAGCGACAGCGCGACGGCGCTCGGCCTCGCGAACGGTTCGCTAGCTGCGCTCATGCCGGCGCGGTCTGCGTGTCGATGCGCCCGGAGCGCAGGCGGATGACGCGATCGCAGCGATGCGCGAGCGAGGAATCGTGCGTCACCAGCACCAGCGTCATGCCGCGCTCGGCATGCTTGGTGAAGAGCAGGTCGACGATCTGCTTTCCGGTGGCCTCGTCGAGATTGCCGGTCGGCTCGTCGGCGACGAGGATCGCGGGATCGGGCGCCAGCGCACGGGCGAGCGCGACGCGCTGCTGCTCGCCGCCGGAGAGCTGCGTCGGATAATGATGCAGGCGATCTCCGAGGCCGACCGAGTGCAGCTCCTGCGCCGCGCGCTTTGCGGCGTCGGGATTGCCGGCGAGCTCGAGCGGCACGGCGACGTTCTCCAGCGCCGTCATGGTCGGGATCAGATGGAAGGACTGGAAGACGATGCCGACCTGGCGGCCGCGGAAGCGCGCGAGCGCATCCTCGTCGAGGGCATTGAAAGGCGTGCCCGATACCACCACCTCTCCGCTATCAGGACGCTCCAGCCCCGCCATCACCATCAGCAGCGTGGATTTGCCCGAGCCTGACGGGCCGATCAGGCCGATCGTCTCGCCCGAGGCGACGCGCAGGCTGATATCCTTGAGGATGTGAACGCGTGCCGCGCCTGTGCCCAATGAGAGATTGACGTTGGAGATGGCAATGGTGTCCGCGGCAGCGGCGAGGGAAGAGGGTTCGATGCGAGTGTCCATGGTCCGGTCATATGGCAAGTCCGATGGCGCGGTCGAGAGGCGTTACGGAATGTTCATGCACATAGCCGTGTTGATGCTCGCTTTGATGACGATGGCGACCCCGGCTTGGGCGGAGGCGACAAAACCGCTGAAGCTTGTCGTCCTCGGCGATTCCTTGAGCGCCGGCCTTGGCCTCCCGGCCCAGGATGCGTTCCCCACGAAGCTCCAAAAAGCCTTGCAAACCAAAGGCATAGCGGTCGACATGACCAATGCCGGGGTGTCCGGCGACACCTCCTCCGGCGGCCGCGACCGGCTCGACTGGTCGGTGCCCGACGGAACCGATGGCGTCATCGTCGAGCTCGGCGCCAACGACGCGCTGCGCGGCATCGATCCCGCCCTGACGCGCACCGCGCTCACCGACATCGTCCAGCGTCTCAAGGCGCGCAGGATTCCGGTGATGCTGTGCGGCATGGTGGCGCCGCCGAATTACGGCGCCGATTACGCGGCGCGCTTCAATTCGATTTATCCGGATCTGGCGAAAAAATTCGACGTGCCGCTCTATCCGTTCTTCCTCGAGGGCGTTGCCGCCGACGCCAAGCTCAACCAGGCCGACGGCATCCATCCGACCGCGGCGGGCGTCGACATCATCGTCGGCAACATCATGCCCACGGTGGAGGCATTCCTTGGCACGATAACCGAGCACCGGCGTTGAAAAGCAGGCAGTGCTAACCCTAATTCCCAGGGTTTTCCCGGGGTCAGGCGCGCGATGCTTCGCAGAGTCACACAACTGCGATAGGAATCAGGGTACCGGTGATTCGTCGCCGGCTCTAATTTGGATATGGTTCTCGCTCGAGGGCCGTGCCCAAGCATCGGGAGTGCGAAACGATGCCGCGTTTGTTCACTGGTCTGGAAATTCCGGCCGAGATCGGCCAGTCGCTTTCCAACTTGCGGGGCGGCCTTCCCGGCGCCCGGTGGATCGATCCCGAAAATTATCACGTCACCCTGCGCTTCATCGGCGATATCGACGGCGTCTCCGCCAACGAGATCGCATCGATGCTGTTTCGCGTCGACCGCAAACCGTTCGAGGTGAAGGTGCAGGGGCTGACAAGTTTTGGTGGTCGCAAGCCGCGCGCAGTGGTCGCGACCATCGCGCCGAGCAAGCCGCTGATGGAATTGCAGGCCGAGCTCGAACGCATGATGCAGCGGATCGGTCTCGATCCCGAGGGACGCAAGTTCATCCCTCACGTCACGCTGGCCCGTCTGCACGACGCCTCCGACCGCGACGTCGCCGACTATCTCTCGATCCGCGGCTACTTCCCGAGCAAGGCGTTCATGGCCGAGCGTTTTGTCTTGTTCTCGTCGCGCGCATCGACGGGCGGTGGCCCCTATGTCGTCGAGGACGCCTACGAGCTGTGTGAGTAGCTGCGCTCTCGTGCCCCGGCCGTAGAGCCGGGGCCCAGCATTCCGCGATGAACGAAATAGTGGGTCCCGGCTCTGCGCAGCAGCGTTACACGCTGCAGCGCGTCCGGGACACGGAACGCATAGCGCCCCGCACCAATTCACGGCTTGCAATTTCCGCCCATCTCTGGCGGTAAAGGGCCATGCTCTCCACCCCAGAATCCTCATTCCGCGAGGCATACCAGGCTGAAATCGCATCCGGTGCGATCGAGCCGGATGCTGCGCAGGCCGAGGTCGCCGAGGCTTATGCGGCGCTCGACCAGCGGCTCGCGACCTACAAGCCCGCGCGCAAGCAGGGCCTGCTCAGCCGCCTGTTCAGCAGCAGCGACAAGGACGATGCGCCGCACGGGCTCTACATCCATGGCGAGGTCGGCCGCGGCAAGACCATGCTGATGGATCTGTTCTTCCAGCACGCGAGCGTCGAGCACAAGCGTCGCGCGCATTTCCACGAATTCATGGCCGAGGCGCATGAGCGCATCTACGATTATCGCCAGGCCATCGCGCGCGGCGAGATCGCAGACAGCGACGTCATCGCGCTGACCGCGACGGCGATCTTCGAGGAGAGCTGGCTGCTCTGCTTCGACGAATTCCACGTCACCGACATCGCCGACGCGATGATCCTGGGGCGCCTGTTCGCTAAGTTGTTCGAGCTCGGCACCGTCGTGGTTGCGACCTCCAACGTCGCGCCCGACGATCTCTACAAGGGCGGCCTCAACCGTTCGCTGTTCCTGCCCTTCATCAAGCAGATCACCGATCACATGGACGTCGCGCGGCTCGATGCGCGCACCGACTTCCGGCTGGAGAAGCTGCAGGGCGTGCCGATGTGGCTGACGCCGGCCGACGGCGATGCCGATGCCGCGCTCAACCGCGCCTGGGTGAAGATGACCGGCAATGCCAAGTGCAAGTCGCGCGACATCACGATCAAGGGCCGCATCTTGCACGTGCCGTGCTCGGCCCATGGCGTGGCGCGGTTCGCCTTCGCCGATCTCTGCGAGAAGCCGCTCGGTGCATCCGACTACCTCAGGCTCGCGCACGACTATCACACCATCCTGGTCGACCATATTCCAGTGATGGATTTCTCCCAGCGCAACGCCGCCAAGCGCTTCATCACGCTGATCGATACGCTCTATGACAATGCCGTGAAGCTGATGGCCTCCGCCGACGCCAACCCGATCTCGCTCTACCTCGCCACCGAGGGCAACGAGGCCATGGAGTTCAAGCGGACCGCCTCGCGCCTGATCGAGATGAGCTCGGAATCCTATCTGGCGCTGGCGCACGGCCGCAAGGATTCCACCGCCAGCGGCTCCACCAAGGGCCTGGTGGAGACTTAAGTCCTATTTGCCAGCGCTGTCATTCCGCACCCCTCCGCTGTCGCGGGCGAGGGCGAAATCCGGTGCGTGACTTTCGGGTTAACGGCGCGCAAGCGGGCAGGAATGACAGGGATGCGCTTGTATACGCGGCAAGCCCGACAAATGGGCATCCCCCGACTTGAACGGGGGAGACGAAAGGGATAACCACCCATCAGTTTTTCCCTCCTTGGATGTCTAAAGGACAGGTTCACATGGCGCGCGACAAGATTGCTTTGATTGGCTCCGGTCAGATCGGCGGAACGCTGGCTCACCTCATCGGCCTGAAAGAACTGGGCGACGTCGTGATGTTCGACATCGCCGAGGGCGTTCCCCAGGGCAAGGCGCTCGACATCGCGCAGTCCTCGCCGGTTGACGGCTTCGACGCCCACTACACCGGCGCAAACTCCTACGAGGCGCTCGACAATGCCAAGGTCTGCATCGTCACCGCCGGCGTGCCGCGCAAGCCCGGCATGAGCCGCGACGACCTCCTCTCCATCAACCTCAAGGTCATGGAGCAGGTCGGTGCCGGCATCAAGAAGTACGCCCCCGACGCCTTCGTCATCTGCATCACCAACCCGCTCGACGCGATGGTCTGGGCGCTGCAGAAGGCCTCGGGCCTGCCGCACAAGAAGGTCGTCGGCATGGCCGGCGTGCTCGACTCCGCGCGCTTCCGCTACTTCCTGGCTGACGAGTTCAACGTCTCGGTCGAAGACGTCACCGCCTTCGTGCTCGGCGGCCACGGCGACACCATGGTGCCGCTGGTGAAGTACTCCACCGTCGCCGGCATCCCGCTGCCCGACCTCGTCAAGATGGGCTGGACCTCGCAGGCACGCCTCGACGAGATCGTCGACCGCACCCGCAACGGCGGCGCCGAGATCGTCAACCTGCTCAAGACCGGCTCGGCCTTCTACGCCCCCGCCGCTTCCGCGATCGCGATGGCCGAGAGCTATCTGCGTGACAAGAAGCGCGTGCTGCCGTCGGCCGCGTACCTCAACGGCGAATACGGCGTGAAGGACATGTATGTCGGCGTGCCCGTCGTGATCGGCTCCAAGGGCGTCGAGCGTGTCGTCGAGATCGAGCTCGCCGGCAAGGACCGCGAGGCCTTCGACAAGTCGGTCGGCGCGGTGCAGGGCCTGGTAGACGCCTGCAAGAAGATCGCCCCCGATCTTCTCGGCCGCTAAGGCGCAAGCAACACCCCGCCGAAGATCGAAAAACCGGTCTTCGGCGGTTTCACTTCCGGAGCCCTTCTGACCGGGGCGGGCCTCCGGTTCGGTAGTCCAGATTTCCGATGTCAAAGAATCCGGGTTGCAGTTCCTGTGGTATATGGTATGCCAGCCACAAGACTGAGGTGGGCCCAAGAGGTCACCGCCCGCGGGTTCAGGGAGCGACCATATGAATATCCATGAATATCAGGCCAAAGCGTTGCTGGGTGAGTTCGGCGTGCCGATCTCCAAGGGCGTCCCGGTTCTCAAGGCCGCCGACGCGGAAGCTGCTGCCAAGGCGCTGCCCGGTCCGGTCTATGTGGTGAAGAGCCAGATCCATGCCGGCGGCCGCGGCAAGGGCAAGTTCAAGGAAGCCTCGGCCGGCGACAAGGGCGGCGTCCGCATCGCCAAGTCGGCCGCAGAGGTCTCCGAGTTCGCCAAGCAGATGCTCGGCGCGACCCTCGTGACGATCCAGACCGGCCCCGCCGGCAAGCAGGTCAACCGCCTCTACATCGAGGACGGCTCCGACATCGACAAGGAGTTCTACCTCTCGCTCCTGGTCGACCGCGAGACCTCGCGCGTCTCGTTCGTCGTCTCGACCGAAGGCGGCGTCAACATCGAGGACGTCGCGCACAACAATCCCGAGAAGATCGTCACCTTCTCCGTCGATCCCGCCACCGGCATCATGGGCCATCACGGCCGCACCGTCGCCAACGCGCTGAAGCTCTCCGGCGACCTCGCCAAGCAGGCCGAGAAGCTCACCGCGCAGCTGTTCACGGCCTTCGTCGCCAAGGACATGGCGATGCTGGAGATCAACCCGCTGGTCGTGACCAAGCAGGGCCAGCTCCGTGTGCTCGACGCCAAGGTGTCGTTCGACGACAACGCGCTGTTCCGTCATCCCGAGGTGCTCGCGCTGCGCGACGAGACCGAGGAAGACGCCAAGGAAATCGAGGCGTCGAAGTACGACCTCAACTACGTCACCCTCGACGGCAACATCGGCTGCATGGTCAACGGCGCCGGTCTCGCCATGGCGACGATGGACATCATCAAGCTCTACGGCATGGCGCCGGCGAACTTCCTCGACGTCGGCGGCAGCGCCAGCAAGGAGAAGGTCGCGGCCGCCTTCAAGATCATCACCGCCGATCCCAACGTGAAGGGCATCCTGGTCAACATCTTCGGCGGCATCATGAAGTGCGACGTGATCGCCGAGGGCGTCACGGCTGCGGTTCGCGAAGTCGGCCTCAGCGTGCCGCTGGTGGTCCGCCTCGAAGGTACCAATGTCGAGCTCGGCAAGAAGATCATCCGTGAATCCGGACTGAACGTGGTGCCCGCCGACAATCTCGACGACGCCGCGCAGAAGATCGTGAAGGCCGTCAAGGGAGGCTAAGGCCATGACCCAGGACCATCTCGCCGCATCATCTCCGCTCACCGAACATGCGCGCCTCGCCGCGTTCGCCGGCGAATGGGATGGTGAGGAGGTGGTCTTCCCGTCGCGCTGGACGGCGGGCGGTTCGGCAACCTCGCACGTCGTCGCGCGCATGGACCTCAACGGATTTTACCTGATCCAGGATGCGGTCCAGATGCGCGACGGCAAGCAGAGCTTCGCCACCCACGGCCTCTTCACCTACGACCGCGACGACCGGACCTACAAATTGTTCTGGTACGATTCGCTCGGTTACACGCCGCCCTCGCCCGCCTCCGGCGGCTGGGTCGGCAAGACCCTGACTCTGGTGCGCGGCTCGCTCCGCGGCAATGCGCGCCACGTCTACGAGATCATCGACGACCAATCCTACTCGTTGAAGATCCAGTTCTCGCCGGACGCGGAAGGCTGGGCTGACGTCCTCACCGGCGTCTACCGCCGCATCCACTGACCCTTTCACTCTGTTAGTTTCGCGAAAGCAGACCTCATGTCCATCCTGATCGACAAGAACACCAAGGTCATCTGCCAGGGCTTCACCGGCAAGAACGGCACCTTCCACTCCGAGGCCGCGATCGCCTACGGCACCAAGATGGTCGGCGGCACCTCGCCGGGCAAAGGCGGCTCGACGCATCTGGGCCTGCCGGTGTTCGACACCGTGCGCGATGCGCGTGAGAAGACCGGCGCCGACGCCTCGGTGATCTACGTGCCGCCGCCGGGCGCGGCCGACGCGATCTGCGAAGCCATCGACGCCGAGATCCCGCTGATCGTCTGCATCACCGAGGGCATTCCCGTGATCGACATGGTCCGCGTGAAGCGCTCGCTGGCCGGCTCCAAGTCGCGCCTGATCGGGCCGAACTGCCCGGGCGTCATGACCGCCGGCGAGTGCAAGATCGGCATCATGCCCGCCAACATCTTCAAGACCGGCTCGGTCGGCATCGTCTCCCGCTCGGGCACGCTGACCTATGAAGCCGTGTTCCAGACCTCCCAGGAAGGCCTCGGCCAGACCACCGCGGTCGGCATCGGCGGCGACCCGGTCAAGGGCACCGAGTTCATCGACGTCCTGGAAATGCTCCTGGCCGACCCCAAGACCGAGTCGATCATCATGATCGGCGAGATCGGCGGT
Source organism: Bradyrhizobium sp. KB893862 SZCCT0404 (assembly GCF_018130885.1). NCBI lineage: Bacteria > Pseudomonadati > Pseudomonadota > Alphaproteobacteria > Hyphomicrobiales > Nitrobacteraceae > Bradyrhizobium > Bradyrhizobium sp. KB893862 SZCCT0404. Next base: position 70,929 of record NZ_JAFCLT010000005.1, on the reverse strand, counting down.
TCCGCCGAGGAGGACGCCGCCCAGTTCCTCAAGGACGAAGCCAAGCGTGGCCGCAAGAAGCCGATGGTCGGCTTCATCGCCGGCGTCACCGCACCTCCCGGCCGCCGTATGGGCCATGCCGGCGCGATCATTTCGGGCGGCAAGGGCGACGCGGGTTCCAAGACCGAGGCGATGAAATCGGCAGGGATTACAGTGTCCCCGTCGCCCGCCCGCCTCGGGCACACGCTTGCCGAAAAGTTGAAGGGCTAATTCACTTCTTCGTGCTTTTCCGGGCGAAGTTTCGCAGCAAATAGGGTAAAGGGTGCCTGTCGCGTCGAGCCTCTGCCGGGGAGCTCGACGCCAGCGCCGTTTGTTATGCGCGAACCGAAATCGCCAGGAACTCAAGTATGTCTCGCCAGGACGCGAACGCAGCCTTTGCCCTGTCATCCTTTTTGCAGGGCACCAACGCCACCTACATCGACGAAATCTACGCCCGCTACGAGAAGGACCCGTCCTCGGTCGACGCCGAGTGGCAGGAGTTCTTCAAGAGCCTCAACGACCAGCCCGCCGACGTCCGGAAGAACGCCGAGGGCCCGTCCTGGGAACGCGACAACTGGCCGCTCACCCCGAAGGATGACCTGACCTCCGCCCTCGACGGCAACTGGGCCGAAGTCGAGAAGGCGGTCGGCGCCAAGATCGTCGCCAAGGCGCAGGCCAAGGGCGCCGACATCTCCTCCGCCGACGTGCTCCAGGCCACGCGCGACTCCGTCCGCGCCCTGATGCTGATCCGCTCCTACCGCATGCGCGGTCACTTCCACGCCAAGCTCGATCCGCTCGGCATCGAAGCCCAGCGCAACCGCGAGGAGCTCGACCCGCGCACCTACGGCTTCAGCGAAGCCGATTTCGACCGCAAGATCTTCCTCGATCACGTGCTCGGCCTCGAATACGGCACCTTGCGCGAGATCACCGCGATCTGCGAGCGCACCTACTGCCAGACGCTCGGCGTCGAGTTCATGCATATCAGCAACGCCGCGCAGAAGGCCTGGATCCAGGAGCGCATCGAGGGGCCGGACAAGGAGATCTCGTTCACCCGCGAAGGCCGTCGCGCCATCCTGATGAAGCTGGTCGAGACCGAAGGCTTCGAGAAGTTCTGCGACACCAAGTTCACCGGCACCAAGCGCTTCGGCCTCGACGGCGGTGAATCGCTGATCCCCGCGCTCGAGCAGATCATCAAGCGCGGCGGCAATCTCGGCGTGAAGGAGATCGTGCTGGGCATGCCGCATCGCGGCCGCCTCAACGTGCTCACGCAAGTGATGGGCAAGGCGCACCGCGCCCTGTTCCACGAGTTCAAGGGCGGCTCGGCCAATCCCGACGCGGTCGAAGGCTCCGGCGACGTCAAGTATCACCTCGGCGCCTCTTCGGACCGTGAGTTCGACGGCAACCGTATCCATCTGTCGCTGACCGCCAATCCCTCGCATCTCGAGATCGTCGATCCCGTCGTACTCGGCAAGGTGCGTGCGAAGCAGGACCAGCATGGCGATCCGCCGGACATGCGTATCTCGGTGCTGCCGCTCCTGATGCACGGCGACGCCGCGTTCGCCGGCCAGGGCGTGGTCGCCGAATGCTTCGGCCTGTCCGACCTGAAGGGCTACCGCACCGGCGGCTCCGTGCACTTCATCGTCAACAACCAGATCGGCTTCACCACCTATCCGCGCTATTCCCGTTCTTCGCCTTACCCGTCCGACGTCGCGAAGATGATCGACGCGCCGATCTTCCACGTGAACGGCGACGATCCGGAAGCGGTGGTGTTCGCGGCCAAGGTCGCGATCGAGTTCCGGCAGAAATTCCACAAGCCCGTCGTCATCGACATGTGGTGCTATCGCCGCTACGGCCACAACGAGGGCGACGAGCCCGCGTTCACCCAGCCGGTGATGTACAAGCGGATCGCGGCCCATCCCTCGACCCTCACGCTCTACTCCAAGCGCCTGATCGCCGAAGGCGTGGTCACCGAGGGCGAGGTCGACAAGCTCAAGGCCGACTGGCGCGCCCGGCTCGACGCCGAGTTCGAGGCCGGCACCTCCTACAAGCCGAACAAGGCCGACTGGCTCGACGGCAAGTGGTCCGGCTTCAAGATCGCCGACCAGGAGGAGGACGCGCGCCGCGGCGTCACCGGCGTTGATCTCCCTGTTCTCAAGGACATCGGCCGCAAGATCACCAAGGTGCCGGACGGCTTCCGCGTCCACCGCACCATCCAGCGCTTTCTCGACAATCGCGCCAAGGCAATCGACACCGGCGTCGGCATCGACTGGGCGACCGGCGAGGCGCTGGCGTTCTGCACGCTGCTCAACGAGAACCATCATGTCCGCCTGTCGGGACAGGATTCGGAGCGCGGCACCTTCTCGCAGCGTCACTCCGTCCTGATCGACCAGGAAGACGAGAGCCGCTACACGCCGTTCAATCACCTCGGCCACGAGCAGGGCCATTACGAGGTCATCAACTCGCTGCTGTCGGAAGAAGCGGTGCTCGGCTTCGAATACGGCTATTCGCTCGCCGAGCCGAACACGCTGACGCTGTGGGAAGCCCAGTTCGGCGACTTCGCCAACGGTGCGCAGGTCGTGTTCGACCAGTTCATCTCTTCGGGCGAACGCAAATGGCTGCGCATGTCCGGCCTCGTCTGCCTGCTGCCGCACGGCTATGAGGGCCAGGGACCGGAGCACTCCTCGGCGCGTCTGGAGCGTTATCTCCAGATGTCCGCCGAAGACAACATGCAGGTGGTCTACCCGACCACGCCGGCGAACTACTTCCATGCGCTGCGCCGCCAGCTGCATCGCGAGATCCGCAAGCCGCTGATCATGATGACGCCGAAGTCGCTGCTGCGCCACAAGCGGGCGGTCTCGCGTCTCGAGGAGCTCGCGAAGGGAACGACCTTCCACCGCATCCTGTACGATGACGCCCAGATGTTGCCGAACGAGGCGATCAAGCTCGTCCCCGACGAGAAGGTCCGCCGCATCGTGCTGTGCTCCGGCAAGGTCTATTACGACCTCTACGAGGAGCGCGAGAAGCGCGGTATCGACGACATCTATTTGATGCGCGTCGAGCAGCTCTATCCGGTGCCGCTGAAGGCGCTGGTGACCGAGCTGTCGCGCTTCAAGAAGGCCGAAGTGGTGTGGTGCCAGGAAGAGCCCCGCAACATGGGTGCCTGGCACTTCATCGAGCCCTATCTGGAGTGGGTGCTGAACCAGGTGAACGGCGCGAGCCGGCGTCCGCGTTATGTCGGCCGCGCCGCTTCCGCCGCGACCGCTACGGGTCTGATGTCGAAGCATCAGGCTCAGCTGAAGGCATTCCTGGACGAAGCACTGAGCTGAACTTTCTGAACTGCGTCATGCCCCGCCGAAAGGCGGGTCATCCAGTACTTCGCGGCGCTCGTGCTGATCACTGACGTCTCGGCGTACTGGATCGCCCGCTTTGGCGGGCGATGGCATTTGAAATTCATGACCGCACCGGCGATCTCCTTAAGGAAAAGACCATGACTGAAATTCGTGTGCCGACGCTCGGCGAATCCGTCACCGAGGCCACCATCGGCCGCTGGTTCAAGAAGGCTGGCGACCCGGTCGCCGTCGACGAGCCCTTGGTGGAGCTCGAGACCGACAAGGTCACCATCGAAGTCCCCGCGCCGTCGGCGGGCACGCTGAGCGAGATCATCGCCGCCGATGGCGCCACCGTTGCGGTCGGTGCGCTGCTCGGCCAGATCACCGATGGCGTCGGCGCTGCCAAGCCCGCCGCTGCGCCCGCCAAGCCCGCTGCTGCTGCGCCGGCTGCTGCCGCTGCGGCTCCGGCTGCTGCGCCGAAGGCGCCGCCGGCCGATGCGCCGCTTGCCCCGTCTGTCCGCAAGCTCTCCGCCGAGAGCGGTGTCGACGCCTCGACCGTTCCGGGCTCCGGCAAGGATGGCCGCGTCACCAAGGGCGACATGCTCGCCGCGATCGAGCGCGCCGCCTCCGCGCCGACCCCGGTGAACCAGCCCGCCGCCGCCGTTCAGGTCCGCGCGCCGTCGCCGGCCGATGACGCCGCCCGCGAAGAGCGCGTCAAGATGACCCGCCTGCGCCAGACCATCGCGCGCCGCCTCAAGGACGTGCAGAACACCGCCGCCATGCTCACGACCTTCAACGAGGTCGACATGACCAACGTCATGGCGCTGCGCGCGCACTACAAGGATGCGTTCGAGAAGAAGCACGGCAGCAAGCTCGGCTTCATGGGCTTCTTCACCAAGGCCGTCGTGCAGGCGCTGAAGGACATCCCGGCCGTCAACGCCGAGATCGACGGCACCGACCTGATCTACAAGAACTACTATCACATCGGCGTCGCCGTCGGCACCGACAAGGGCCTCGTCGTGCCTGTCGTGCGCGACTGCGACCACAAGTCGATCGCCGACATCGAGAAGGGCATCGCCGATTTCGGTCGCCGCGCCCGTGACGGCCAGCTCAAGATCGACGAGATGCAGGGCGGCACCTTCACCATCACCAATGGCGGCATCTACGGCTCGCTGATGTCGACCCCGATCCTGAACGCGCCGCAGTCCGGCATCCTCGGCATGCACAAGATACAGGAGCGGCCGATGGTGATCGGCGGCAAGATCGAGGTCCGCCCGATGATGTATCTGGCGCTGTCCTACGATCACCGCGTCATCGACGGCAAGGAAGCCGTCACCTTCCTGGTTCGCGTCAAGGAGAGCCTGGAAGATCCGGCGCGCCTGGTGCTCGATCTCTGATTCCTGATGCTCTGCGAGCGCCGTCGCCTCCCTGCGCGACGGCGCATGTCGAACCATGGAGGCGCGCGTGACGGATAGAGTCGTTGTGATCACCGGCGGCAGCCGCGGCATCGGGCGGGCGACCGCGATTGCGGCGGCTGCGCGCGGCTATCGCGTCGTGGTCGGCTATGCCAGCAACAAGAAGGCCGCCGATGAGGTTGTCGCCCAGATCGAGGCCGGCAACGGCAAGGCGATCGCGGTGAAATGCGATGTCGCCGAGGAGGGCGACATCCTCGATCTGTTCAAGCAGGCCGACAAGTTCGGCACGTTGGCCGCGCTCGTCAACAATGGCGGTATCGTCGGCACCAGCGGCGTGCGGGTCGACGAGATGTCGGCCGAACGCATCCAGCGCGTGCTCGCGGTCAACGTCACCGGCTCCATCCTCTGTGCGCGCGAGGCCGTGAAGCGGATGTCCACCAAGCACGGCGGCAAGGGTGGCGTCATCGTCAACCTGTCCTCGGTCGCGGCGCGTCTCGGCGCGCCCAACACCTATGTCGACTATGCCGCGTCCAAGGGCGCGATCGATTCCTTCACCACCGGCCTCGGCTATGAGGTCGCGGGCGAAGGCATTCGTGTCGCCGGCATCCGGCCGGGCCTGATCGATACGGAAATTCACGCCGCCGGCGGCGAGCCCGACCGCGCCCATCGTCTGGCCCATATGGTGCCGATGAAGCGCGTCGGCACCGCCGATGAAATCGCCAATGCCATCGTCTGGCTGATGTCGGACGAGGCTTCCTACATCACCGCAGCAACTCTCGATGTGTCCGGCGGACGCTGACGCGCCGCGCGGACGCTGACACATCCCCATCACGCTAAACCTACGGGACTTTCTCTCATGGCTACCTACGATCTCGTCGTCATCGGCACCGGACCGGGCGGTTATGTCTGCGCAGTGCGCGCCAGCCAGCTCGGCATGAAAGTCGCCGTGATCGAAAAGAACGCAACGCTCGGCGGCACCTGCCTGAACGTCGGCTGCATGCCGTCCAAGGCGCTGCTGCACGCCTCCGAGATGTTCGAGGAAGCCGGGCATTCCTTCGCCAAGATGGGCGTGAGCGTTTCGTCGCCGAAGCTCGATCTTCCCGCGATGATGAACTTCAAGCAGCAGGGCATCGACGGCAACGTCAAGGGCGTCGAGTTCCTGATGAAGAAGAACAAGGTCGACGTGCTCAAGGGCACCGGCAAGATCCTGGGCACCGGCAAGGTCGAAGTCTCCGCCGACGGCAAGTCGCAAGTGGTCGAGACCAAGAACATCGTGATCGCCACCGGCTCCGACATCGCGCGCCTCAAGGGCATCGAGATCGACGAGAAGCGCATCGTGTCGTCGACCGGCGCGCTGTCGCTGGACAAGGTCCCCGGCAAGCTCCTCATCGTGGGCGCCGGCGTGATCGGCCTCGAGCTCGGCTCGGTGTGGAAGCGCCTCGGTGCCGAAGTCGTGGTCGTGGAATTCCTCGACCGCATCCTGCCCGGCATGGACGGCGAAATTGCAAAACAATTCCAGCGCATCCTCGAGAAGCAGGGCTTTGCGTTCAAGCTCGGCGCCAAGGTCACCGGCGTCGACACCTCCGGCAAGACGCTGAAGGCGACCGTCGAGCCCGCCGCCGGCGGCGCCGCCGAGACGCTGGAAGCCGACGTCGTTCTCGTCTGCATAGGCCGCGTGCCCTACACCGAAAGCCTCGGCCTGAAGGAAGCCGGCGTGGCGCTGGACAATCGCGGCCGCGTCCAGATCGATCCGCATTTCGCCACCAGCCTGAAGGGCGTCTATGCCATCGGCGACGTCGTCGCCGGCCCGATGCTCGCGCACAAGGCCGAGGACGAGGGCGTTGCGGTTGCCGAGATCATCGCCGGCCAGGCCGGCCACGTGAACTACGACGTGATCCCGGGCGTCGTGTATACCACGCCGGAAGTGTCCTCCGTCGGCAAGACCGAGGAAGAACTGAAGCAGGCGGGCGTCGCCTATACCGTCGGGAAGTTTCCCTTTACCGCCAACGGCCGCTCCAAGGTCAACCAGACCACCGATGGTTTCGTGAAGATTCTCGCAGATGCGAAGACCGATCGCGTGCTCGGGGTGCACATAATCGGCATTGAGGCCGGCGAAATGATCCATGAAGCCTGTGTTCTCATGGAATTTGGGGGCAGTGCGGAAGATCTGGCGCGGACCTGCCACGCCCATCCGACCCGCTCGGAGGCCGTCAAGGAGGCCGCGCTTGCAGTCGGCAAGCGGGCCATCCATATGTAGGCTCGCGCCCAGCGACGAATCGGGCGGGAAACACATGCTGCGCCGCCTATTGCAACCGGTTTGGGTCCTGCTTGCGATCATCTTCCTGATCGAAGCATGGCTATGGGACCATCTCGAGCCGATCGTCGCGCGGGTTGTCGCAGCCATCCCGCTCGCGCGCTTCAAGCAATGGCTGTCGGACCGCGTCGACGCGCTGTCGCCGTCGATGACGCTGATCATCTTCGCGGTGCCGATCATCCCGCTGTTTCCGCTCAAGCTGGTCGGCCTGTGGCTGCTCGCTCACGAATACTGGTTCAGCGGCGTGTCCACGTTCCTGTTCGCGAAGATGCTCGGCGTCGGCGTCACCGCCTTCGTGTTCGACGTCACGCGCGACAAGCTTCTGGAGATGCACTGGTTCGAGCGGATCTACGAACTCGTGCTGAAGGTGCGCGCCAAGGCGCACGAGATGGTCGACCCGATCAAGCGCCGCATCCGCGAGCTGATCGCCGGCAACGGCGAAGGCTGGTCGTCACGCACGCTGCGCCTGATCCAGCGTTTCAGGAAGAGCGTGCACGAGGCGCGCTGAGCTGGCGGAGGCACGCGCCTCTGTCCTCCGTCATTGCGAGCGCAGCGAAGCAATCCAGAATCTTTCCGCGGAGGCAGTCTGGATTGCTTCGTCGCAAGGGCTCCTCGCAATGACGCGCCGAGAACCCTGCCTCAGCCCCTCAATGCAAATGCACCAGGTGCGGCCACCACAGGCCGAGCGCGGTCATGAGCAGGCCGGCGAGGGTCAGGATGCCGCCGACATAGGCGAGCGCGATCATGCCGGTGATGATGGTGGCCGAGGCCAGCACGATGCCGATCTGGAAGGCGGCGGAGGCCAGCTCGAAATGATGGTACTTCGCGGTCGCCTCGTCGCGCTCGTGCTCGGCATGCTTGGCCTTCTCGGCGAGCTGCTCGGTGCCTTCGCCGGTCTCGGGCTCGGAGCGGTAGCGCGCCGCGGTCTTGGTCCAGTCGTCGACCTGCTTCTGCACGAGCGCCTTCTGGGCGTCGTCGGTCGCACCGGCCAGCGTCAGCTTGCCCTGCTCGGAGGCGGTCAGCACCACGGTGCGGCGGATGGTCTTGGCCTGGAAGAACGCCCAGAGATTGGCGGCCTCGACGTTCTTGCTGATCGATTCGGTCTGGGCGCCCTTGCCGAGCGTTTCCGAGATCGCCAGGAACAGCGCCAGCACGGCGATCAGGAGCGCGATCTTCTTGTTCGATCCGGACGCGTGCTCGGCGTGCTCGGCATGCTCCATGCTTTCATGTGCGCTCATAAATCCCTCCTGCTCATTTACCAACGATTGACCGAACCGCGCGACGGGCGCAAGTGCCAAGCGCCAAGGCGGTTGCAATTAATGGTCTGGCGTTCAGGGCTGCTCTAGTCCTGTCCCATGAGCACCGCGGAATTCATCGCAGCCTGCTTCTGGCCGTTCATTGTCCTCGCGGCCCTTGCGCTATGGAGGGCCCGCAACAGCGCGGCTTTCCCGTTCATCGGCAAGATCGTCTTGGTGGTCTGCGCGATCTATCTCGGCCTGTTGCTGTTTTATGACAAGAGCTCGATCATCGCCGTCAATGACGTTCATGTCGGCCTCGTCGTTTTCGGCCTCGCGATGATCGGCTCGCAGCTGCGACAGCCGCTTTACGGCTCATGGCGCGACAGGGCGAAGCCGCTCGCGTTCATGATCCTGATCGTGCTGCTCGGCGCCGGCCTTGCTTTGTATGCCGGACGAATGCTGGTGCTCGATCACCTCACGTCGCGGATCGTGATCGAAGGCCGCGTCGATCGTGCGTGGAGGTCGACCGGCAGCAGACGGGTGGACTATCTCATCCGCATCGCAGGTCAGACGGTGAAGGTCACGGCGCCGCTGTACGAACGGCTGGAGAGATTCAAACCGGTGGTCAGCGTCGAGGTCGGACGTGGCTCGAACTACGTCTACGGGATCGAATATCTCGGCAACTGAGCCGCCATGTCAGCGCCGCGGATGCGCGCTCGCATAGACTTCCAGCAGGCGCTCGGAATCGATGCCGGTATAGATCTGCGTGGTCGAGAGCGAGGAATGGCCGAGCAATTCCTGGATGGCGCGCAGATCGCCGCCGCGCGAGAGCAGATGCGTGGCGAAGGAGTGGCGGAGCGCGTGCGGCGTGGCGCTGTCGGGCAGACCGAGCGCGCCGCGCAGCCGCTCCATCGCGAGCTGGATGATGCGCGGCGAGAGCGGGCCGCCGCGCGCGCCGACGAAGATCGGCCCTTCCGCCGGTAGCGGGTAGGGGCACATCGCCACGTATTCCTGCACCAGCTCCAGCACGTTCTGCAGCACCGGCACCATGCGGGTCTTGTTGCCTTTGCCCGTCACGACCAGCACGTCGCCTTCGCCGGGCTTCGGCACCTCGCGGCGCTTCAACCCCAACGCTTCGGAGATACGCAGGCCCGAGCCGTACAGCAGCGCCATCACAGCGGCGTCGCGCGCGAGGATCCAGGTCTCGCGTTCCTCGCCGGCGCGCTCGTCGGCATCGGCAAGACGCTTTGCGGAGGCCATCGGCAGCGGCTTCGGCAGGCTTTTTGCGACCTTCGGTGCGCGGATGGCGGAGAGCGCGCCGACCTTGCCCTTGCCTTCGCGTTCGAGGAAGCGGCCGAAGGAACGAAGGCCCGCCAGCGCGCGCATCAGTGAACGGCCGGCAATGTCGTCGGCGCGGCGCATCGCCATGAAGGCGCGCACATCGGTCGCTTCCAGCGCGGCGAAGCGGTCGAGCGTCACGCGCTCGCCCCAATGGGCACAGAGGAAATCCAGGCACTGCCGCAAATCGCGGCCATAGGCTTCCAGCGTCTTCGGCGACAGCCGCCGCTCGGCGCCGAGATGCGACAGCCAGCGCGCCATCTCCTGCGCGATCGAGGGATCGGCGCTGGCGAGCTCGATCTGGGGGGCGGCCGCTTTGCTCATGCGCTCTGGACGTAATGATTCCGCACAGTATATCGCATCACATCCGTTTACCGTTCGCTAAGGCCGCCCCGCGGCGCTAGCCTGAAGGCCCCAAGGTTCCGATTCTCTCCTCATGGATCATACCTCGCGCAGCAACGCCGCCCCCGCCAACGCGACCCGCATGGTCGACGTGCTGGTGCCGGTCGCGCTCGACCAGACCTATTCCTACAAGATCCCGCGCGGCATGGAGCTGAAGGCGGGCGATCTCGTCGGTGTGCCGCTCGGGCCGCGCGAGGTGCTGGGCGTGGTCTGGGGCGAAAACGCCAATCCCGATCCGCGGCTGCACAATCGCCTGAAGGAGGTCAGCGAGAAGCTCGATCTCCCGCCGCTCAAGCCCGAGCTGCGTTCCGTGGTCGACTGGGTCGCCAATTACACGCTGAGCCCGCGCGGCATGGTGCTGCGCATGTGCCTGCGGATGGGCGAAAATCTCGGCCCGGAGCGGGTGCGCCCCGGCGTGCGGCTGACAGGCGATCCCCCCAAGCGGCTGACGCCGGCGCGGGCGCGCGTGATCGAGGTGCTGTCGGACCGGCTGCTGCACGGCAAGTCCGAGGCGGCGAAGGAAGCGGGCGTCTCCGCCGGCGTGATCGACGGCCTCGTTGATGAAGGCACGCTCACGGTCGAGCCGATGCCGCCGCCTGCGCCGCCGCCGGCTCCCGATCCGGAATTCGGCCGACCGGATTTCTCGCCGCTGCAGCGTGCCGGCGTCGATGCGATGCGCGCGCTCGCGGCCAACGGCACCTTCCACGTCGCGCTGCTCGACGGCGTCACCGGCTCGGGCAAGACCGAGGTCTATTTCGAGGCCGTCGCGGAAGTCATGCGCCGCGGCAAGCAGGCGCTGATCCTGATGCCGGAGATCGCGCTCACCGGCCAGTTCCTCGACCGCTTCGCGCTGCGCTTCGGCGTGCGCCCGATCGAATGGCATTCCGAACTCACCCCGCGCACCCGCGCGCGCAACTGGGCTGCGATCTCCGACGGAAGCGCGCCTGTCGTGGTCGGCGCGCGCTCGGCGCTGTTTCTGCCTTACGCCAATCTCGGCCTCATCGTGGTCGATGAAGAGCACGACCAGGCCTACAAGCAGGACGAGGGCGTGCATTACCACGCCCGCGACATGGCGGTGGTGCGCGGGCACATCGCAAAAATTCCGGTCGTGCTGGCCTCCGCCACGCCGTCGGTGGAATCCGAGGTCAATGCGCGCAAGAACCGCTATCAGCGCGTCGCGCTGCCCTCGCGCTTCGGCGGCCAGCACATGCCGCATATCGAGGCCATCGACATGCGCCGCGAGCCGCCTGCGCGTGGCCGCTATATCTCGCCACGGCTTGCAGGCGAGATCAAGAAGGCGATCGAGAAGCGCGAGCAGGCGCTGCTGTTCCTCAATCGCCGCGGCTATGCGCCGCTGACGCTGTGCCGCGGCTGTGGTCATCGCTTCGCCTGCACCATCTGCGATGCCTGGCTGGTCGATCACCGCTTCCGCCAGCGCCTCGTCTGTCACCATTGCGGCTTCTCGATGCCGCGCCCGCATCTCTGCCCGCACTGCTCGGCCGAGGAATCGCTGGTCGCAGTCGGCCCCGGCGTCGAGCGCCTGCAGGAAGAGGCCGCCGCGCTGTTCCCGGACGCGCGCACCATGGTGCTGTCGAGCGATCTCATCACCTCGATCGAGACGATGCGCTCGGAACTTGCCGAGATCGCCGAGGGCCGCGTCGACATCATCATCGGCACCCAGCTCGTCGCCAAGGGCCACAATTTCCCGCGGCTCAATCTCGTCGGCGTGGTCGACGCGGATCTGGGTTTGAGCAATGGCGATCCGCGCGCGGCGGAGCGCACCTGGCAATTGCTCAACCAGGTGATCGGCCGTGCCGGCCGCGAGCAGGGCCGCGGCGTCGGCTATCTGCAGACCCATCAGCCCGATCATCCCGTGATGAAGGCGCTGATCGCCTGCGATCGCGAGGCCTTCTACGACAGCGAGATCGACCTGCGCGAGCGCACGCTCTATCCGCCGTTCGGCCGCCTCGCGAGCCTGATCATTTCCGCAGGCGACCGCCCGAACGCGGAGGGCTTTGGCCGCAGGCTGGTGGCGCTCGCCCCGCGCGACGAGCGCGTCGTGGTGCTCGGTCCGGCCGAAGCCCCGCTCGCGGTGATCAAGGGTCGCTACCGGTTCCGCATCCTGGTGAAATCGGCGCGCGGATTCGACCTGTCGGACTATTTGCGCAACTGGCTCGCGGTGTGCCCGAAGACGACTGGTAATCTGAAGCTCGAGGTCGACGTCGACCCGCAGAGCTTTTTGTAAACCTCGAGCTCTCGTAGGGTGGGCAAAGCGAAGCGTGCCCACGAATTCTTCCCATCCCGAGAAATCGTGGGCACGGCGCTCCGCGCCTTTGCCCACCCTACGGCACTTCTTGTAGGGTCCCCCGCTCTCTCCCCGTCATTGCGAGCGAAGCGAAGCAATCCAGAGTGTTCCGCGCAGGCAGTCTGGATTGCTTCGTCGCAAGGGCTCCTCGCAATGACGGGGGAGAGAGCGCCCGTAGCCCGGATGGAGCGAAGCGCAATCCGGGGCGGTCTTTCCGCAGGTGGCACTTTCCCGGATTTCGCTGCGCTCCATCCGGGCTACGAAATCGCTCACGAAGACAAACAAAAAGCCCGCCGTCCCCCAAGACGGCGGGCTTGTTTCACCCGGGCTGATCCCGCCGCTCACAATGTCCGCGGACGATGACGGGAACTGCGCTGGTCGGTAGAGGCGCTTTAGCGCCCCTTAGGAGACGACTTCCGCGGTGACGCGGCCGACGCCGGCACCGGTGAGGCCGATGGCGCGGGCAGCGCCCGTGGAGAGGTCGAGCACGCGGCCGCGGATGAACGGGCCACGGTCATTGATGGTGACGATGACGCTCTGGCCGCCATGGGTGACGCGGAGCTTGGTGCCGAACGGCAGCGAACGGTGCGCTGCGGTCATGGCGTTCTGGTTGAAGCGCTGGCCCGAGGCGGTCCGGCTGCCGGACTCGTTGCCGTAATAGGAGGCCATGCCGGAGAAGCTGCGGCCGGTGCCCTGCGACGGCGTCATCGCGGCGTTGGCATTGCGCCAATCGGAAGTCGCGTTGGTATCGGCCTGGGCGTGGTGGCGGTGATGATGATGGCGGTGATGCCGGGATTTGGCGGAAGCCTCGGTGGCAGTTCCACCGACGATGAGAGTTGCGGCAACGAAAGCGATCGCCGTGCGCGGCCGGGTCACAGAGCCCAGCGTCTTCAAAGACAGCATTTAGTGGTCCCTAAGCTAGTATTGCCACACATGTGGCTAGTGGAGCCCCCGTAAGTTTGTGAGCGGTTTGGCGTTTCGATTCCCAATGCGGCGTGAATTGGGCAGTAAATCCGTTACGTGTCGCTCTGTAATATCTTGTGACTGGCACCGATATTGCAGCCGATGTTCCGTAATCTTTCTCTTTAAGGATTCTTTAACCAGTTCAATACTTGCGAATACTGTAGAATGAAGTCATCACACCTGGCGTTTAGAATTGGGTAAGTATTCGGGAAGAGCTGGCAGTCCGGTCCGAGTCACGGCTCAGCGATCCGTGTTCATGGCCGCTATGCGCTGAGGGCGGGAACGAAACGGCGCGATGCCGCCGTAAGGCTCACGGCAATTCCGTGACGTGGCAGGCCGTCGCCCGGATCACCCAAGAAGTGTCGTGGACTGCGACGAACTGGCGACAGAACGTCATGCCTTTAATTTGGCGTCATGTTGCACGTGCGCGCCTGCTATGTTAGCAAAGCCGCGATTTTAACGGACCCGGCACTTCCCGTGTCGGCCGGAAATCAAAGTCCCGCTTGAATTCCAAGGGCTTGGATCGCTAGGCGCCGCTTTGTGGCGACGGTTTTTCCCTTGCGAATTTGACAGCTAAAAGAGCGCGTCTGTGGCTGCAGAAGATACGTCCGTTTCAGGTGTGTCCGGCCGTTATGCAACGGCCTTGTTTGAACTGGCCCGCGACCAGAAAATGGTCGACGAGGTCAAAGCCGATCTCGACAAGTTCGAGGGTCTGCTGAACGAAAGCGCTGATCTCAAGCGCCTCGTCCGCAGTCCGGTGTTTGCGGCCGATGCCCAGTCCAAGGCCCTCTCGGCCGTGCTGGCCAAGGCCGGCATCGCCGGCATCTCCGCCAATTTCCTCAAAGTGCTGACCGCCAACCGCCGCCTGTTCGCGGTGGCCGACGTCATCCGCGCCTATCGCGTCCTTGTCGCCAAGTTCAAGGGCGAGACGACGGCCGATGTCACGGTGGCGGAAGCGCTCTCTGACAAGAATCTCGACGCCCTCAAGGTTGCCCTGAAGTCGGTGACCGGCAAGGACGTCGCGCTGAACGTGAAAGTCGATCCCTCGATCATCGGTGGCCTCGTCGTCAAGCTTGGCAGCCGCATGGTGGATGGTTCGCTTCGCACCAAACTCAATTCGATCAAGCACGCGATGAAAGAGGCAGGCTGATGGACATCCGCGCCGCGGAAATTTCCGCGATCCTCAAGGACCAGATCAAGAATTTCGGCCAGGAAGCTGAAGTCTCCGAAGTCGGACAGGTGTTGTCCGTCGGCGACGGCATCGCCCGCGTCTACGGTCTGGACAACGTCCAGGCCGGTGAAATGGTCGAGTTCGAGAACGGCACCCGCGGCATGGCGCTGAACCTCGAAACCGACAACGTCGGTGTCGTTATTTTCGGTGCCGACCGCGAGATCAAGGAAGGCCAGACCGTCAAGCGTACCCGCGCCATCGTGGACGCGCCGGTCGGCAAGGGCCTGCTCGGCCGCGTCGTCGACGCGCTCGGCAACCCGATCGACGGCAAGGGCCCGATCCAGGCCGACAAGCGCATGCGCGTCGACGTCAAGGCGCCCGGCATCATTCCGCGCAAGTCGGTGAACGAGCCGATGGCGACCGGCCTCAAGGCGATCGACGCCCTGATCCCGATCGGCCGCGGCCAGCGCGAGCTGATCATCGGCGACCGTCAGACCGGCAAGACCGCGATCGCGCTCGACACCATCCTGAACCAGAAGCCGCTGAACGCGCAGCCCGACGAGAACATCAAGCTGTACTGCGTCTACGTCGCGGTCGGCCAGAAGCGTTCGACCGTCGCGCAGTTCGTGAAGGTGCTGGAAGAGCAGGGCGCGCTCGAATATTCGATCGTCGTCGCTGCCACCGCGTCCGATCCGGCGCCGATGCAGTACATCGCGCCCTTCACCGGCTGCACCATGGGCGAGTACTTCCGCGACAACGGCATGCACGCGGTCATCATCTATGACGACCTTTCGAAGCAGGCCGTCGCCTACCGCCAGATGTCGCTGCTGCTGCGCCGCCCGCCGGGCCGCGAAGCCTATCCCGGCGACGTGTTCTATCTGCACTCCCGCCTGCTCGAGCGCGCGGCGAAGCTGAACAAGGACCAGGGCTCGGGCTCGCTGACGGCGCTGCCGGTCATCGAAACCCAGGCCAACGACGTGTCGGCCTACATCCCGACCAACGTCATCTCGATCACCGACGGCCAGATCTTCCTGGAAACCGACCTGTTCTTCCAGGGCATCCGTCCCGCGGTGAACGTCGGTCTGTCGGTGTCGCGCGTCGGTTCGTCGGCGCAGACCAAGGCCACCAAGAAGGTCGCCGGCAAGATCAAGGGCGAGCTCGCGCAGTACCGCGAAATGGCGGCGTTCGCGCAGTTCGGCTCCGACCTCGACGCCTCGACCCAGCGCCTGCTGAACCGCGGCTCGCGCCTCACCGAGCTTCTGAAGCAGCCGCAGTTCTCGCCGCTGAAGATGGAAGAGCAGGTCTGCGTGATCTGGGCCGGCACCAACGGCTATCTCGACCCGCTTCCGGTCAGCAAGGTACGTGCGTTCGAGGACGGCCTGCTGTCGCTGCTGCGCGGCAAGAACGCCGACATCCTCAATTCGATCCGCGACACCCGCGATCTCTCCGACGACGTCGCTGCCAAGCTGAAGTCGGTGGTCGAAGGCTTCGCGAAGAGCTTTGCTTAAACGCCGACGTGGCCGGGCTAAAGCGCGAAGCGCGTCTTCGCAACTGATGTCCCGGCCATCCACGTCTTGTGCGTGGACGACGGAGAACGTGGATGCCCGGGACGAGCCCGGGCATGACGACAGGGATAGGCTAGTGGCTTGGCCGTAAGGGTCGAACCGCCGGGGTGAACGAAGAATGGCGTCACTTAAAGACATGCGCGTGCGCATCGCCTCCACCAAGGCGACGCAAAAGATCACCAAGGCCATGCAGATGGTCGCTGCGTCCAGGTTGCGCCGCGCCCAGCAGGCGGCCGAAGCTGCACGCCCCTACGCCGACAAGATGAGTGCGGTGATCTCAAACATCGCCAGCGCAGCCGCGGGTTCGCCCGGCGCGCCGACGCTGCTTGGCGGCACCGGCAAGGACCAGGTTCACCTGCTGCTGGTCTGCACCGGCGAGCGCGGCCTGTCCGGCGCCTTCAACTCCTCGATCGTGCGTCTCGCGCGCGAGCGCGCCCAGTCGCTGATGGCGCAGGGCAAGGACGTGAAGTTCTTCTGCGTCGGCCGCAAGGGCTACGAGCAGCTCCGCCGTCTGTTCGACAAGCAGATCGTCGAGCATCTCGACCTGCGCAGCGTTCGTCAGCTCGGCTTCGTCAACGCCGAGGACATCGCCAAGAAGGTCCTGGCCCGTTTCGAGAACGGCGAGTTCGACGTCTGCACGCTGTTCTACGCGCAGTTCAAGTCGGTGATCGCCCAGGTCCCGACCGCGCAGCAGCTCATTCCGCTGGTGGTGGAAGAGAAGGCGGCGAATGCGCCGTCGACCTCCTACGAATACGAGCCGGAAGAAGACGAACTCCTTTCGGGCCTGCTGCCGCGCAACATCGCGGTGCAGATCTTCCGCGCGCTGCTCGAGAACAACGCTTCGTTCTACGGCGCGCAGATGAGCTCGATGGACAACGCCACCCGCAATGCCGGCGAAATGATCCGCAAGCAAACCCAGATCTACAACCGAACCCGTCAAGCCCAGATCACCAAGGAGCTGATCGAGATCATCTCCGGCGCCGAGGCGGTCTGACGCACGAACTCACGACGGTCGTTCAAGTAAAGAATTTCGAAGGAGAGCTTCATGGCTACAGCAGCTAACCCGGTCGGTCGCGTCACCCAGGTGATGGGCGCCGTTGTCGACGTTCAGTTCGACGGCGGCCACCTCCCGGCCATTCTCAATTCGCTGGAAACCAGGAACGGCAACATCCGCCTCGTGCTGGAAGTTGCGCAGCATCTCGGTGAGTCCACCGTGCGCACGATCGCGATGGACGTGACCGAAGGTCTGGTCCGCGGCCAGGAAGTGACCGACACCGGCGAGCCGATCCGCGTTCCCGTCGGCGAAGGTACGCTCGGCCGCATCATCAACGTCATCGGCGAGCCGATCGACGAAGCCGGCCCGGTGACGGCCGAAGCCCTGCGCCCGATCCACGCGGAAGCGCCGACCTACACCGACCAGTCGACCGAAGCTGAAATTCTCGTCACCGGCATCAAGGTCGTCGATCTTCTTGCTCCGTATGCGAAGGGTGGCAAGATCGGCCTGTTCGGCGGCGCCGGCGTCGGCAAGACCGTGCTGATTCAGGAGCTGATCAACAACGTCGCGAAGGCGCACGGTGGTTACTCCGTGTTCGCCGGCGTCGGCGAGCGCACCCGCGAGGGCAACGACCTCTATCACGAGTTCATCGAGTCCAAGGTCAACGCCGATCCGAAGAATCCGGATCCGAGCGTGAAGTCGAAGTGCGCGCTGGTGTTCGGCCAGATGAACGAGCCCCCGGGCGCCCGCGCCCGCGTCGCGCTGACCGGTCTGACCATCGCGGAAGACTTCCGCGACAAGGGCCAGGACGTGCTGTTCTTCGTCGACAACATCTTCCGCTTCACCCAGGCCGGCTCGGAAGTGTCGGCGCTGCTGGGTCGTATTCCGAGCGCCGTGGGTTATCAGCCGACGCTCGCGACCGACATGGGCGCGCTGCAGGAGCGCATCACCACCACGCAGAAGGGCTCGATCACCTCGGTGCAGGCCATCTACGTTCCGGCCGACGACTTGACCGACCCGGCGCCCGCGACCTCGTTCGCGCACTTGGACGCGACCACCACGCTGTCGCGCTCGATCGCTGAAAAGGGCATCTATCCGGCGGTGGATCCGCTCGACTCGACCTCGCGCATGCTCTCCCCGCTGGTCGTCGGCGAAGAGCACTACGCGGTTGCCCGTCAGGTCCAGCAGGTGCTGCAGCGCTACAAGGCGCTCCAGGACATCATCGCCATTCTCGGCATGG
Source organism: Bradyrhizobium sp. KB893862 SZCCT0404 (assembly GCF_018130885.1). NCBI lineage: Bacteria > Pseudomonadati > Pseudomonadota > Alphaproteobacteria > Hyphomicrobiales > Nitrobacteraceae > Bradyrhizobium > Bradyrhizobium sp. KB893862 SZCCT0404. Next base: position 52,637 of record NZ_JAFCLT010000005.1, on the reverse strand, counting down.
ACGAGCTTTCGGAAGAGGACAAGCTGACCGTGGCCCGCGCCCGCAAGGTCGAGCGCTTCATGTCGCAGCCGTTCCACGTCGCCGAAATCTTCACGGGCTCGCCGGGCAAGTTCGTCGACCTCGCCGACACCATCAAGGGTTTCAAGGGCCTGGTGGAAGGCAAGTACGACCACCTGCCGGAAGCCGCCTTCTACATGGTCGGCACCATCGAAGAGGCGGTCGAGAAGGGCAAGAAGCTGGCGGCGGAAGCGGCCTAAGCATCTCGTCATTGCCGGGCTAAAGCGCGAAGCGTGTCTTCAAGCTAAAGTCCCGGCGATCCATCGAGAGAGAACTTTCGTTGATTGATGGACCCGCGGGTCGAGCCCGCGGGTGACAAGCGAAGCAAGCGGAAACACCATGGCCACCTTCCACTTCGATCTCGTCTCGCCGGAAAAGCTCGCCTTCTCGGGTGAGGTCGACCAGGTCGACATCCCCGGCGTCGAGGGTGATTTCGGCGTGCTGGCAGGGCATGCTCCGGTCGTGGCTGCGATCCGGCCCGGCATTCTCACCATCACCGCCGGCGGCCGTCATGAGAAGGTCATCGTGCTCGGCGGCCTCGCCGAAGTGTCCGAGAGCGGCCTGACCGTGCTCGCCGACGTCGCGACCTCGCTCGACGAGCTCGATCGCGCCCAGTTCGCCGAGACCATCGCCGAGATGGAAGAAGGCCTGAAGGAGCACGAGGGCGGCGAGCTCGATCACGCCATCGAGCGGCTCGACCACTACAAGAGCATCCAGCAGCAGCTCAACTCGACGGCTATGCACTAAGCCCCGGCGCAGCCGCTCCGGGGCTCAAGCTCAAATTCCTGAACAGGTTCAGCGCTCGTCACAGACCCGTGGCGGGCGCTGAAACTTTGTTGCACCGCGCCGGAGATAGCGGCATTCTCCCCCCCGCGAATTTGTTCCGGGGCGGTCACAGATGAAACGCAAGATCGCGGCGATTTTCGCAGCCGATATTGCCGGGTATTCGAGGCTGGTCGCGGAAGACGAAGAGGAGACGCTGCGGCGTCTGGCCTCCTACCGCGAAGTCATCGATGATTTCATCGCCAAGGCGAACGGCCGCATCTTCAACACCGCGGGCGATGCCGTGCTCGCGGAATTTCCAAGTGCGGTCGATGCCGTGCGCTGCGCGATCGACATCCAGGAGAGCCTGCGAACCCGCAACATGGCCTATCCGCCGAGCCGGCAGATGTCGTTCCGCATCGGCATCACCATCGGCGACGTGGTCGAGCGCAACGGCGATCTCCTGGGCGACGGCGTCAACATCGCAGCAAGGCTGGAGGGCCTTGCCGAGGTCGGCGGCATCTGCGTCTCCCGCGCCGTGCACGAGCAGGTCGCCAACAAGCTGTCCGTGCAGTTCGCCGATATCGGCGCGCAGGAGGTGAAGAACATCCCGACGCCGGTGCACGCCTACATGGTGGCGATGCGGCGCGAGGACGGCACCTATTCCAAACCGCAGGTGAAGAAGGCCGCCTCGAAGGTGGCCGCGGCGCCGGTGTGGATGTGGCCGCTGGTGGTTGCGGTCGTCTCGGTCGTCGCCATCGTCGTCTCGGGCTTCCTCTACAACACCAAGCTCAAGCAGACCGTCACCGCAGCAGTCGCACCCGCGGCACCGAGCGCGTCGCCGAGCCCGACACCGACGGCCGCCGCCATGGCGCCGAGCCCGATGCCGGCCCAGATGGCCAAGGCGCCGATGGCCCCGATGGCTCCGTCGAATGCCGGCGCTGCGATGGCGCCGATGCCCACCCCGTCACCGTCCGCCGCGCCGATGACAGGCAAGCTCGCCGCCGACAGCGTTCCCTTCATCAACGAGCGCGTCCGCAACTATCTCGCCGGCGACTATTCCGCGGCCGGCGACTACAAGGCCTTCGCGCTCAATGTCGGCGGCTTCACCGGCTCGGTGTTGAACCAGCCGAGCGAGGAAGCCGCGCGCAACGGCGCGATCGAGCAGTGCCAGAAGCGCGCCGATGCCGCGCAATCGCCGCGGCGCTGCGAGCTCTATGCGGTCGGCAACAACGTCGTCTACAGCCACGGCAAGCCACCGATGCCGCCCGCGCCCTATTTCCGGCATGACACCATGACCGAGCGGGCCTTCGCGTCGAAGGACTTTCCGATCGTGCGCGATCCGCAGAAAGTCCGGCTCGAGAACATGTTCGTGCCGGCGGCAAAATCACGCTCGGTCGCGCTCGGACCGGGCGGACAATATTTCATGGTGCTGGGCGCGTCGTCCGCCGAGGACGCGGCCCGGCGTTCACTGGAGTCGTGCGGCGCGATCGCCGGCGTCGCCTGCATGGTCATCGCGATCGACGACAATTTCGTCGTGCCGATCCCGGCCCTGCTCAGGATCACCGGCTTCTTCCGTGCGGCGAGCAATGCCTCGATCATCGCCGACCAGCGCGACGAGGTCGTGCGCAAGCTCGGCGAAGCCATGGGCTGGAACGCCGTCGCCGTCGGCACCGCCGGCCGCCCCGGCCTCGGCCTGAAAGCCGCCGACGAGCAGACCGCCGTCAACACCGCGCTCGCCGACTGCGCCAAACGCGACAGCGACTGCCACGTCATCGCGATCGGCCCGTTCACGGTGGGCCCGATCAATTAGCTCAAGCTCAGATTGGGCCAGATCGCGACCGAGAGCGAGATGCGCTCCCTCTCCCGCTTGCGGGGGAGGGCTGGGGTGGGGGTCCCTCCACAGCGGGACACTCCCTGGGTGGAGAGAACCCCACCCGGCGCTTCGCGCCGACCTCCCCCCGCAAGCGGGAGAGGTTGGGCACCTGTGATGGATTGCGCACCGTCGCCCCGACGGCGCTCGAAATTCCGTAATGACTTCAACCCCAGTTCTACTGTGCATGGGGTTGTTTTCGCTCTTTCAGTTTGCGAACGCCGCGAACTGCTTTGCCACGCCCTGATAAACCTCGCGCCGGAACGGCACCACGAGGTCGCCGACGCGGTCGAGGCGCTCCCAGCGCCAGGCGTCGAACTCCGCGGGCTGGCCGTTGCGCGGCGTCAGCGGATCGATCTCGTCGTCCTTGCCGGTGAAGCGCAGCGCGAACCACTTCTGGCGCTGGCCGCGAAACTTTGCGAGGCGATGCGTCTGCGGGCCGTCGTAGGGCGGAAACTCGTAGGTGAACCAATCGGTCTCGCCGAGATAGTCGGCGCTGACGACGCTGGTCTCTTCCCAGAGCTCGCGCATCGCGGCATCGCGCAGGTTCTCGCCCTCGTCGACGCCGCCCTGCGGCATCTGCCAGTCGAGGCCCGGCAGGATGATCTCGGGCCCGTCACCCTTGAACCGGTGCCCGATCAGCACGCGGCCTTCGGCGTTGAACAGGGCAATGCCCACGTTGGGGCGGTAGGGCTTTTCAGTGGTCACGCGCGGATCTCTCGTTGTCACTCCGGCGATGGCTTAGCATCGAACCCGGGGTGACAATTTGATTTAGTCGTCCGCAAGCGACGAAAATTCCTTCACGACGCGCTCATAGACCGGGCGCTTGAACGGGATGATCAGCTCGGTCAGGTTCTTCATCGGCTCCCAGCGCCAGCTGACGAATTCGGCCTTGTGGCCGCCGCCGCCGGGCTTCTCGACGTTGATCTCGCTGTCCTTGCCGGTGAAGCGGACCGCGAACCATTTCTGGCGCTGGCCGCGGTAGCGGCCCTTCCAGGCGCGGCCGGCGACGGTGCGCGGGATGTCGTAGATCAGCCAGTCCGGCACCTCCCCGAGCCGCTCGACCGAGCGCACGCTGGTCTCCTCGTAGAGCTCGCGCTTGGCGGCTTCCCAGGTGTCCTCGCCGGGATCGACGCCGCCTTGCGGCATCTGCCAGACATGGGTGTCGTCGACATGCTCGATGCCGCCGGCACGGCGGCCGATGAACACCAGGCCCTTGTTGTTGATCAGCATCACACCGACGCAGGTCCGGTAGGGCAGATCCTCGTAACGCGCCATTCCGCCAGACCTCTTGCGTGCACTTGGTGGGGCATTTTAGGCCCCGTAGGACCCGCGCCGTACCAATCCGTTGATTTAGCTGGATTTTGATTTCAGCATCGCGGTTGTCAATGGCACCAAAAGGATACCTCGGTCGCCCAATGTCTTGGTCCAGGCGCTGACGCGGTCGATCGAGACCGGCAGGGCCGAGGCGGTGCCGACGGCGACGCCGCGCTCGCGGGCCGCCGATTCCAGCTTGGTCAGGGCGCGGTCGATCTCGGCCGGGGTCGGCACCACGTCGATGGCGATGTCGCCCTTGCCGAACGGCACCGACGCATTCGCCGCCGCCTGCGGCGCGATGCTGCGCGGCGAGGAGCCGTCGTCGAAGAAGCCGAGACCGCGCTTGGCCGCCTCGCGGATGATCGGCTGCATTGCCGGCTCCGTGGCGATGAAGCGGGCGCCCATGAAATTGGTCAGGCCGGCATAGCCCTGCATCCGGCTGAGGTGCCAGTACAGACGGTCCATGTTCTGGTCGGGGCTAAGCGAGGTCAGCAGCGTCTGCGGGCCCGGATCGTTGTCCGGGAAGTCGTAGGGCTCCATCGGGAGCTGCAGGAAGATCTCGTGGCGCTGGGCGCGGGCCCGTTCGGCGAGCTTGCCGGGATCGGCGCCATAGGGCGTGAAGGCCAGCGTCACCGCGGCCGGAAGCTTCATGATCGCGTCGGTGGTCTTGGCGGCGCCGACGCCGAGCCCGCCGATCACGATGGCGACCACCGGCATCTTGGCGGCCTTGGCGCGGTCGGCATCCGCCGCATAGACGTTGAACGGCTTCAGGTCGCCGGAGATTGCGGGGATCATGCCGTAGCGCGACTTCTCCAGCAGCTTCGGGTCGATCCCGGCCATGACGGGCGGCGGCGCGGATGCCGCCTCGCCCTTGTCGGCGGCATCGCCGGCGCCGATCACCACGTCGTGGCGCGCGCCGGTGGAGCCGTCGATCATGGTGACGGTCTTCTGCTCGCCCGCCTGCTTGGGCGCTTCCTTGGCCTCGTGCTTGCCCTCCGGCTTGCTCTCGGAGCCATGGCCGGCGGCAGCCGGCTTCTCGTCCGCGGCCTTGCTGGGCTCGCGGATCGCGATCCGCGTCATCGGCTCGCCGCCGAGCGGGTCCTTGTTGAAGATGGCGAAGCCGGCAAAGGTGACCAGGAACAGGCCGAGCAGGACGGCCAGCAGCTGCATGGCCGTGAACGGCAGCCGCGGCCGCCGTTTCCGGCGCGGCTTGTCCTGTCCGAGCGGGGCGCTCAGATCATCGGCCGTTTCAGTCATGCGCGATCCCGAATCACTGATCCCGACGATACCACGCCGAGGTCAAGCGGCGGCAGGCCGGGATAGGCCGGGGGCGGCAGGAGTTCCAAGCAAAAAGGGCGGCTCGAGGAGCCGCCCTTTTCGGAAGATCGCGCGTGGCGCCGACTTTAGTTCGCCGACCTTAGTTCGCTGCTTTGGGCTTGTCGGTCGCGGCCTTGTCGGTGCCCGGAGTGGGCGCGGCGGAGGCGCTGTTCTTGATGCCGTGGAGCAGATCGTCGGCGAGCTTGAGCGCCTTGTCGTCCTTGGCGTCCGGCGGGACGTAGGACTGCGAGCCGGTCTTCTCGTCGCCGTCGTTCTTGAGGTGGCCGCGCAGCGAAGCTTCGCCCTTGGTGTCGGTGCGCGACTTCAGCTCGTCCGGCACGTCCTGCAGCACTTCGATGTCGGGCACGATGCCCTTGGCCTGGATCGACTTGCCCGACGGCGTGTAGTAGCGCGCGGTGGTCAGGCGCAGCGCGCCGTTGCCGCTGCCGAGCGGGATGATGGTCTGCACCGAGCCCTTGCCGAACGAGCGCGTGCCGACGATGGTCGCGCGCTTGTGGTCCTGCAGCGCGCCGGCGACGATTTCCGACGCCGAGGCCGAACCGCCGTTGACCAGCACGATGACCGGCTTGCCCTTGGTGAGGTCGCCCGCATGCGCGGTGCGGCGCTGGGTCTCCTCGGCGTTGCGGCCGCGGGTCGAGACGATCTCGCCCTTCTCCAGGAACGAGTCGGAGACGGTGACCGCTTCCTCGAGCAGGCCGCCCGGGTTGTTGCGCAGGTCGATGATGTAGCCCTTGAGCTTGTCGCCGATCTGATTCGAGAGGTTGGCGACCTCGCGCTTCAGGCCTTCGGTGGTCTGCTCGTTGAAGGTGGTGATGCGGATATAGGCGATGTCGTCGGCCTCGACGCGCGCGCGCACCGAGCGGACGCGGATGTTGTCGCGCACCAGCGTGACGTCGAGCGGATTGTCCTGGCCCTTGCGGATGATCTTGAGCTTGATCTTGGTGTTGACCGGGCCGCGCATCTTCTCGACCGCCTGGTTCAGGGTCAGGCCCTGCACCGCCTCGTCGTCGAGGTTGGTGATGATGTCGTTGGCCATGATGCCGGCGCGCGAAGCGGGCGTGTCGTCGATCGGCGAGACCACCTTGATCAGGCCGTCCTCCATCGTGACCTCGATGCCGAGACCGCCGAACTCACCGCGGGTCTGCACCTGCATGTCGCGGAAGCTCTTGGCGTCCATGTAGCTCGAATGCGGATCGAGGCCGGTGAGCATGCCGCTGATGGCGGATTCGATCAGCTTGGTGTCGTCGGGCTTCTCGACATAGTCGGAGCGCACGCGCTCGAAGACGTCGCCGAACAGATTGAGCTGGCGATAGGTGTCCGCAGTGGCAGCGCGCGCGCTGGAGCCCATGAAGACCGCGCGCGGCTGGGTCGCGAACAGCGTCAGCGCCGCACCGGTGGCCGCGCTGAGGAGGATAACTGAAGTCTTGCGCATCATCCGCGAACCTTCTCGCCTTCATTTGCGGCCCACCATGGGCCTGGATCGATTGGAGTGCCGTCTTTGCGGAACTCGACATACAGCACAGGTTGACTCGCGTTCGTGGCGAGAATGGAGGCGACTTGAGAGGTCGACCCCATGGTCGCGACTGGCTCCCCCGTGAGCACAAACTGACCGATGTTGACCGAAATGCGCTCCATCCCGGCGATCAGGACATGATACCCGCCACCGGCATTGAGGATCAAGAGTTGTCCATAGCTGCGGAACGGACCTGAATAGACCACCCAGCCGTCACACGGCGTCGTGACCTGGGAGCCGGGCTTGGTGGCCAGCGAAATGCCCTTCTGGACCCCGCCGACCCCGTCGGAACCGCCAAAGTCCCTGATCTTGTTACCGTTAACCGGAAGAGGCAGGAGCCCCTTGGCCGAGGCGAAGGCAATCGCCGGGATGGTCCGGGAGCGGTCCTTGAAAACAGCGGGGCCGGTCTTGGCGCTTGCGGCTGCATTTGCCGCTGCCAGCTTGGCTTCCTTGGCCTCGGCCTGCCGTGCCGCCTCGGCCGCCTTTTCAGCCGCCTTGGCCGCGCTCTGCAGGTCCTGCTCCATCTTGGTGATCAGGCCCTGGAGGTCGCCGACCTGCCGCGAGAGCGCGATGGCGCGCGAGCTCTCGGCGTCGAGGTCCTTTTCGCGCGCGGACTGCTGGCGCTGCCGCTCGTCGATCAGGGCGGTGAGGCGGGTCTGGTCGCTCCTGACCTTGTCGCGGTCGGCGGCAAGCTGGTCGCGTTCGCTCGCGATGTTCTTGCGCAACGCCACGAGCTCGCCGAGCTCGCCCGCGATCTTCTCGGCGCGGCCGCGCAGCTCCGGCACCACGGCACCGAGCAGCATCGCCGTGCGCAGCGATTGCAGGGCATCCTCGGGGCGCACGAGAAGGGCGGGCGGCGTGCGCCGGCCGGCGCGCTGCAAGGCCGCCAGCACCTCGACGATGTCGGCGCGGCGCGAATCGAGCGACGAGCGCATCTGCTGCTCGCGGCCGTTCAGCGTCTTCAGCCGCGCTTCGGCCTCGTCGATCTTGGTCTCGACGGTGCGCACATTGGCGGCGGTGTCGATCAATTGCTGATTGAGCTGGGTGCGGTCCTGGCCGAGCGTGGTGATTTCCGCCTTCAGCTTGGCCTGGGCTTCCTCCGCGCTCTTCTGCCTGGCGCGCGCCGCTTCCAGCTCCTGCTCGCGCTGCTTGATCGCATCGGGCGAGACGGCCGCGGTCTGGGGCGCCGGCGCTGCGGTCTGAGCTTGCGCGAGGCTTGCGTAAGCTTGCGCGACGCTTGCGCCTGCGAAGCTCGCAACCAGCAGTTTGAGGACAGGCGCTCGCATCGCGTTAGGCAAAGGTGCTCGTGTGGCGCGCATCATGCGCGATGATAGGGATGGCCGGCCAGAATCGTGGCGGCCCGGTAAAGCTGTTCCAGAAGCATGACGCGGACCATTTGATGCGGCCAGGTCGCAGAGCCGAACGCGATCGCGAGCTTGGCCTTACGGCGCAATTCGGGCGAAAGTCCGTCCGCCCCTCCGATCATGAATATTGTATGTCCGGCCCCCTCGTCGCGCCAGCGGCCGAGATGCCGTGCGAATACGGTGGACTCCAGATTCTGCCCGCGCTCGTCCATCGCCACCAGGATCGATTTGTCGGGAATATGCGCCGAGATCGCCGCGGCCTCCTCGGTCATCCTCGTCGCGGCGTCGCGCGCCCGGCTTTCGGGAATCTCGTGGATGCTGAGCTCGCGGAATCCAAGCTTGCGGCCGGCCTCGTCGAACCGCTCGAAATAGCGGTCGGCAAGCTCCCGTTCGGGGCCCTGCTTCAGCCGGCCCACCGCAATGACAGCAACGCGCATGATGTTTCAGGGTCGTGTTTTCGAGGCCGCGCGCAGGTTGCGCGCGCACGACGCTAGCATGCGCGTCAGCCGATTCGAAATCGGCTTCGTCAGCCTCTAGATCGCCTTCGCCGCCCCTGGGCCCTGCGTGTACAATCTCTCGAGATTGTAGAACTCACGGACCTCGGGTCTGAACACGTGCACGATCACGTCGCCGGAATCGATCAGCACCCAGTCGCAATTGGGCAAGCCCTCGACGTGGATGTTCCTGATGCCGGTTTCCTTGAGGCTCTTCGTCACGTTCTCCGCGATCGCGCCGACGTGCCGGTTCACACGGCCGGTGGTGACGATCATGTAGTCGGAGTATGCCGATTTGCCGCGAAGGTCGATGGTGACCGTCTCTTCCGCCTTCATATCCTCGAGGCGGGAGAGGATCAGGCTCAGCGTCTTGTCGGCGTCGGGTTGCGCCTGCAAGGCCGCAGCTTTGGTCGATGTTTTACGCGTAGGCTTAGCAACCTTGGGTAAAACAGACTTGGACAATACAGATGTGGCCAGGGACCATTCCTTTCACTGTATCGCGAGAGCCGAATCCGGCCCTCACGGGTTACACTACATCATGTGGGGTTAAGGGTTTCAATATGCCAGAGAGCCCCAGATCCGCACACGCTGTCTCACGCCGACCCTTTCCAGCTCCCGTCCGGGTTCCGCAGGCCCGTCGAGGATAGGTTCAGCTTCAATCCGGTCAGGAACACCCAGGCCGGCGCCCGCCTGTCCGCAAGCAGCGCTGCCTTGTTCTCGGGCAGACGGTAACGAGATAGCGCTTGGGCGGCGGGTGAGGCGAGGGCGCGAAAACTCTGCGGCGGCCGATCGATCACTGCCATCGGCACCTGGGCAGCGATTCGCCGCCAGTCCTGCCAACGATGGAATTGAGCGAGGTTATCGGCGCCCATGATCCAGACAAAGCGCAGGCCTGGGAAGCGGCGGCGCAAGGTGTTGATCGTGTCGATAGTATAGCGGGTGCGAATGACGGATTCGAGACAGCTCACCTCGATGCGCGGATCGTCGGCAACCTCGCGCGCCGCTCGCATGCGTTCGCCGAGCTCGTGCAGATTGCCGTTCTCCTTGAGCGGATTGCCCGGCGTCACCAGCCACCAGACGCGATCGAGTTGCAATCGCGTCAAGGCGAACCGGCTGATTGCGCGATGCGCCTGATGCGGCGGATTGAACGAGCCGCCGAGCAGGCCGATGCGCATGCCCTCCGTGTGGGGCGGGACCGCTTGCGCCACGAAACGCGGCACGACGAATTTGTTGCTCAATGCCCCGCCTTGCAACGTTACTTACGGCCGCGTCTGTCCGGTGCCGTGAACGCGATACTTGAAGCTCGTCAGTTGCTCGGCGCCGACAGGGCCGCGGGCGTGGAAGCGGCCGGTGGCGATGCCGATCTCGGCGCCGAACCCGAACTCGCCGCCATCGGCGAACTGCGTCGAGGCGTTGTGCAGCACGATCGCGGAATCGACCTCGCTCAGGAATCTTTTCGCAGCGGTCTCATCCGTGCTCACGATCGCATCGGTGTGGTGCGAGCCGTGGTTCTGGATGTGCGCGATGGCGCCGTCGACGCCGTCCACCACCTTCGCCGCGATGATCGCGTCGAGATATTCGGTGTCCCAATCCTCTGCGCTGGCAGGTTTTACGCGCGCATCGATCCCTTGCACGGCTTCATCGCCGCGCACTTCGCAGCCGGCATCGAGCAGCATCTCGACCAGCGGCTTCAAGGCCTTGCCGGCCACGGCGCGATCGACCAGCAGCGTCTCGGCCGCGCCGCAGACGCCGGTGCGGCGCATTTTTGCGTTGAGCACGATCGACTTCGCCATGACGAGGTCGGCGCTGGCATCGACATAGACGTGGTTGACGCCTTCGAGATGCGCGAACACGGGCACGCGCGCTTCCTGCTCGACGCGTGCGACGAGGCTTTTTCCCCCGCGCGGCACGATAACGTCGACGGCGCCGTTCAGCCCTGACAGCATCATGCCGACCGCCGCGCGGTCGCGCGTCGGCACCAGCGTGATCGCGGCTTCGGGCAGCCCGGCTTCGCGCAGGCCCTGCACCAGGCAGTCATGGATGGCGCGGCACGACCGGAAACTGTCGGAGCCGCCGCGCAGGATCACGGCATTGCCCGACTTCAGGCACAGCACGCCGGCATCCGCCGCAACGTTCGGCCGGCTCTCGAAGATCACGCCGACGACGCCGAGCGGCACGCGCACGCGCTCGATGGTCATGCCGTTCGGCCGCTGCCAGCTCTCGGTGACGATGCCGACGGGATCGGCGATGCCGCGCACGATGCCGATGCCCTCGGCCATGCCCTCGACGCGCGCCGGCGTCAGCGTCAGGCGGTCGATGAAGGAGGAGGTCGCACTGCCGGCGGCGCGCGCTTCCGCCACGTCCTCGGCATTGGCCGCGAGGATCGCCGCAGCGTTGGCACGGATCGCACGCGCCATGGCCTCCAGCGCCCGGTTCTTCTGCTCCGGCGGCGCCAGCGCCAGCACGCGCGCGGCGGCGCGGGCACGGGTTCCGAGATCGGACATCAGCGCCTGGAGATCGGCATTGCCGTCAACGGCTTTGAGGGGGGCGGCCATGGGGTCAACCTTCTGCTAAGGCGGTGTCCTAGCACGGAAATCCCGCTTTTGCGAAGGGCGGGGAGGGTATGGCAGGGCTTCGGCGGGTGAGGTGGGGCTCGGCCATTGACCCAGCCCCCGGCGTCATGGCCGGGCTTGTCCAGGCCATCCACGACCTTCGCGCGGCACCAAGAACGTGGATGCCCGGGACAAGCCAGGGCATGACGGAAAAAGCCCTACCCGCCCACCACCAGATCGTCGCGGTGGATCATCTCGGCCCGGCCGCTGATGCCGAGGATGGCCATCACGTCAGGGGAGGAGCGGCCCTTGATGCGTTCGGCGTCTTCGGCGTCATAGGCGATCAGGCCGCGGCCGATCTCGCTGGTGTCGGGGCCGCGCACGACCACGGCATCGCCGCGGGCGAACTGGCCCTCGACCTTGATCACGCCGGCCGGCAGCAGGCTGGCGCCGGCGCGCAGCGCCGTCACCGCGCCGGCATCGATGGTCAGCGTGCCCTTCGGCTCCAGCGTGCCCGCGATCCAGCGCTTGCGCGAGGTGATGGGATTGGCCGGCGTCAGGAACCAGGTGCAGCGGCCGCCATCGGCGATCGCCTGCAGCGGGTGCTCGATCTTGCCGGAGGCGATCAGCATGTGGGTGCCGCCCGTCGTCGCGATCTTGGCGGCCTCGACCTTGGTGCGCATGCCGCCGCGCGACAGCTCGGATTCGGCATCTCCCGCCACCGCCTCGATCTCCGAGGAGATGCTGTCGACGACGGGAATGAGCTTGGCGTTCGGGTTGTTCTTCGGCGGGGCGTCGTAGAGCCCGTCGATGTCGGACAGCAGCACCAGCAAGTCGGCGCTCGCCATGGTGGCGACGCGCGCGGCGAGGCGGTCATTGTCGCCGTAGCGGATTTCGGTGGTCGCGACCGTGTCGTTCTCGTTGATCACGGGGATCGCGCGCCACTCCAGAAGCTTGCCGATGGTGGAGCGGGCGTTGAGATAGCGGCGGCGCTCCTCAGTGTCCTGGAGCGTGACCAGGATCTGGCCGGCGTCGATGCCGTGCGCTCCCAGCACCTCCGACCAGATCCGCGCCAGCGCGATCTGGCCGACGGCGGCCGCGGCCTGGCTCTCCTCGAGCTTCAGCGGGCCGCGCGGCAGTTTGAGCCGGCTGCGGCCGAGCGCGATCGAGCCGGAGGACACGACGAGCACGTCGCGTCCCTCCTTGTGCAGCTTGGCCATGTCGTCGGCGAGCGCGGCGAGCCAGGACGCCCGCACCTCGCCCCTGTCGGAATCGACCAGCAGCGCGGAGCCAACCTTGACGACGATGCGGCGGAATTGACTGAGTTCGGGGCTGGCCATGGCGCGCTTGGACGATCTGCTCTGCGTTGGAAACGGCGGAGCGAGAGGGCGGCGCCGATAAGGCCTGCTTTTGCAGCAGGACGATGGCCGGCGCAAGGCGGCCAGGATGGCAACAGGATGGTAAACGGCGAAGGTCGGCCTTGTCCGGGACGCTTCTCTGGTCCTAACTGCGGCCAAGCAAAATGGGGCTGGAGGGGAAACGCATGGATCGCCGCACATTCATGGCCGGATGCCTGGGATTGCCGCTGCTGACGCAGGCGGGCGGGGCGCAGGCCGGGCTGTCGAAGATCATCTTCCCGTTCGCGGCGGGGGCCGGCGGCGACACGCTGTGCCGGCTGATCGCGCAGGAGATGGCGCCGGTGCTGCAACGGACCCTCGTGGTCGAAAACCGCACCGGCGGCGACGGCCTGATCGGCATCAAGGCGGTGAAGGGCGCAAGCCCCGACGGCAGCATGGTGCTGGTGACGACAGGGCCCACGATGTATCTGCTGCCGATGGTGGAGGCGGCGCCGAGCTTCGACACGGCGAAGGATTTCATGCCGGTGTCGCTGCTGGCGCGGTTCGAGTTCGCCCTCGTGCTGGGGCCGGGGACCGATGCTGCCGATTTCAAAGCCTTCGTGGCGTGGCTGAAGGCGCATCCGGACAAGACTTCGTTCGGCGTGCCCAGCAACGGCACCATTCCGCATTTCATGGGCTCCAAGCTCGAAAAGGATATCGGCATTCCCCTGACGCGCGTGCCCTATCGCGGCAGCGCGCCGATCCTCAACGACCTCGTCGGCGGCCATATCTCGTTCGGCATCACGACGCTGGCCGATGCATTGCCGCAGCACCGCGCCAAGGGCGTGAAGATCATCGCGGTCTCGAGCGCGGAACGCTCGCCCTTCGCGCCCGAGGTACCGACGCTGAAGGAGAGCGGCATTGATCTCGTCGCGGACGCCTGGTACGGCATGTGGCTCCCCGCCGGCAGCCCGCCGGAGTTCGCGAGCAAGCTCGGCGCCGCCGCGAGCGCCGCGCTCGCCAAGCCCGAGGTAAGGGAGAAGCTCACCGCGATCGGCCTGATCCCGGTGGGCAGCAATGCGGAAGGACTGTCGAAGGAGCTCGCCGCGAATACCGCGTTCTGGCAGCCGATCGTCAAGGCGACGGGATACAAGATCGAGAATTAATCTCTCCTCCCGTCATTGCGAGGAGCCCTTGCGACGAAGCAATCCAGAATCTCTCCGTGGAAAGAATCTGGATTGCTTCGCTGCGCTCGCAATGACGGCGCGGATGGTTGTTCGATTGTGTCGATGAGGCCGACTCGCGGAGAGCGCCCTACATCTTCGCGCGCTGCGCGATGCCGTCCTTGATCGCAGCGAGTTCCTTCTCGTCCCAGATGCCGATCAAGACGCCGCCCTTCACCTGCAGCTGATTGTCCGCATAGGCCGCGATCTTCTCGCGCGGCGTGGTGATGTGGTCGTTGGGATGCAGCGCCCAGTCGAACAGCTCGGCCTGCAACCGGGCGATGATGCCGGCGCATTCGGGGTCATCGCCGCGATCCAGATACTCCTCCGGATCGGTTTCGAGATCGTACAGCATCGGACGGAAGCCGGAGGCGTGGATGTATTTCCAGCGGCCGTCGAACACCATGAACAGGCGGCAGCGCTCGATCGGCTGGTTCAGCTTCAGCCGCACGTCCTGCATGGCATAGTCGTACTCGGAGAATGCGACCTTGCGCCATTCCGGCTTCTCGCCGCGTAGCAGGGGCAGCAGCGAACGTCCCTCGAGGATGTGGCCGGGCACCTTGCCGCCGAAATAATCGACGAAGGTCGGCGCGAGGTCGATGCCTTCGACCAGCGCATCGCTGCGCGTGCCGCGCGTCGCATCCGCTTCCCTGGAGGGATCGATGATGATCAGTGGAATCTTCGCCGACTGCTCGTGGAACAGGTCCTTCTCGCCCATCCAGTGATCGCCGAGATAATCGCCGTGATCGGAAGTGAACACGATCATGGTGGTTTCCAAGAGGCCGCGCGCCTCCAGGAACTGCATCAGCACGCCCATCTGGTCGTCGATCTGGGTGATCAGGCCCATATAGGTCGGGATCACCTTCTCGCGGGCATCGTCGCGCGCCATGTTGCGGGAGTAGCGCATGTCCATGTAGGCGCCGAACACCGGATGCGGGTTCTGCCGCTCGCGCTCGGAGCGGATCACCGGGATCATGTCGTCGGTCGAGTACATGCTGGCATAGGGCTCTGGCGCGATATAGGGCCAGTGCGGCTTGATGTAGGACAGATGCAGGCACCACGGCTTGCCATCCGTCTCGGCCTCGCTGATGAAGTCCATCGCGCGCCGCGTCATGTAGGGCGTCTCGGAATGCTCCTCCGGCACGCGCGCGGCCTTGTCGGCATGCACCAGCAGCCAGCCGTTCTGCAATGAGCCGTCATCGGCCGCGCCTGAATTGGCCCAGTGCTCCCAGGGATTGGTGGCTTCAAAACCTTGGCTGCGCAGATATTCATCGTATTTCGGGCGTGGCCGTCCGGTCGGGTGCAGGCCGTCGTCGCGCTCGTAAGGTTCAAAACCGCATTCGGAGACGTGGACGCCGATGACAGATTCCGGCGGGATGCCGAGCGCCTTCATGCCTTCGAGATCGGGGGCCATGTGGGTCTTGCCGACGAGCACGTTGCGCACGCCGATCTTGCTCAGATGATCGCCGAGCGTGGGCTCGCCGACACGCAGCGGCCAGCCGTTCCAGTGCGAGCCGTGCGAGCGCATGTAGCGCCCGGTGTAGAACGACATCCGCGACGGACCGCAGATCGGGGATTGGACGTAAGCCTTGGTGAACAGCACGCCGCGCTTCGCCATCGCGTCGATGTTCGGCGTCTTCAGCGTGGGATGACCGGTGCAGCCGAGGTAATCATAGCGAAGCTGGTCGCACATGATCCAGAGAACGTTCTTCGCGCGCGCCATGGGTTATCCCTGTCGTTTCTTGATTTTTGATGCTGCGATATTCGAGCGCCGGTGACAACCTGCCAGTGATGCGCGCGCGTGCGGCCACACATTCAGTGTCGTCCCGGCGAAGGCCGGGACCCATAACCACAGGGAGACGTTTGGCGAAGACTCGTCGTTCGGTACTTCTACCGAGCGCAACCGATAGATCACGCGGTATGGGTCCCGGCCCCCCGTGCGCAATTGCGCACGAGGCCGGGACGACGGCTACGCCGACCACGGCTCCGCTTCGGCGGCGCTCTTGGCCTTGGCCGACACCGGGGCCTCACCGATCACATCCACGAGCGCGCGCAAGGCTTCCTTCACGCCCTGGCCGGTGACGCCGGAGAGCAGCAGCGGGGTCTTCTTGGCGGCGCGCTTCAGGCGGTCTTTCTGCTTCTTCAATTCGTCCGGCTCGACCGCGTCGATCTTGTTCAGCGCGACGATCTCGATCTTGTCGGTGAGTTGCCCGCCATAGGCGTCGAGCTCCTTGCGCACCGTCTTGTAGGCCTTGCCGGCATGCTCGCAGGTCGCGTCGATCAGATGCAGCAGCACGCG
This sequence comes from Bradyrhizobium sp. KB893862 SZCCT0404, assembly GCF_018130885.1. Lineage (NCBI taxonomy): Bacteria > Pseudomonadati > Pseudomonadota > Alphaproteobacteria > Hyphomicrobiales > Nitrobacteraceae > Bradyrhizobium > Bradyrhizobium sp. KB893862 SZCCT0404. Next base: position 36,508 of record NZ_JAFCLT010000005.1, on the reverse strand, counting down.
GCAGCGCTCGACATGGCCGAGGAAGCGATCGCCCAGGCCAGTGCCTTCATGCGCGCCTTCGATCAGCCCGGGAATGTCGGCGAGCACGAATTCGCGGCCGTCGGCATTCACGACGCCGAGCTGCGGATGCAGCGTGGTGAAGGGATAGTCGGCGATCTTCGGCTTTGCCGCGCTGACCTTGGACAGGAAGGTCGATTTGCCGGCATTGGGCATGCCGACCAGGCCGGCGTCCGCGATCAGCTTCAGCCGCAGCCAGATCCAGCGCTCCTCGCCGGGCTGGCCGGGATTGGCGTTGCGCGGCGCGCGGTTGGTCGAGGATTTGAAATGCGCGTTGCCGAAGCCACCATTGCCGCCTTCGGCCAGCACGAACTTCTCGCCGACCTTGGTGAAGTCGTGGATCAGCGTCTCGCGATCCTCGTCGAAGATCTGCGTGCCCATGGGCACCTTCAGCACGATGTTCTTGCCGTTGGCACCGTGGCGGTCCGAGCCCATGCCGTTCTCGCCCTTCTGGGCCTTGAAGTGCTGCTGGTAGCGGTAGTCGATCAGCGTGTTGAGGCCATCCGCGACTTCGAGGATGACATTGCCGCCGCGGCCGCCATTGCCGCCGGAGGGACCGCCGAATTCGATGAACTTCTCGCGGCGGAACGCCACGCAGCCGTTCCCGCCGTCACCGGAGCGGATATAGACCTTTGCTTCGTCGAGGAATTTCATGGGGCATAGGTAGGCCAGCCGGGCACGCCCGGCAACCCGGACTTACCCGCAAATCGGCTGAATTTCCGCGAATTTCGGCCCTTGCTTAACCCCCAACTCCCGCTCTTGCCTCAATTTGGCAATGGTCGGTCGTGGCCCGGGGTGTCGGCGACCGGCAGCAGAACGCAGCGGAGCGGATGCTGGCGGGCCGCCGCGAGATTCCGGATTTTTTCGCGTAGCGCCGCGGCCTCGGCGCGGGGGAAGATCCCGCAGGAGCCGCGCTTGCGCGCATGGGTCGCAAACACGATCGCGATTGCGCGCTCCCGGTCCATCCCGAAGACGTGTTCCAGAACGAAGGTCACGAACTCCGATGGCGTGTAGGGGTCGTTCAGCAGCACGACCTCCAGGCGGGAGGCCTCGCCGTGATCGGCTTCGATATCAGGCGCTGCGCCCTTGGCGATGCCGTGGCTCAGATAGACCAGGGCGTCGTAGCGCGTTGCGCCCTGCGCCGAAAGAAAGCGGCCGGCCGGGTCGGCGAACAGCTCGACGAGCATGTCGGCGCCCGTCACGACCGTCCGTTCCGACAGCTGGGCCTCGTTGAAGGCACTCTGAAGCAGATGACCGAGGCCCGTCGTCGGCGCGCTCGCGCCAGTGGCCTCGACATCCCGCCGCAAGCGCGCCAGATCGATGCCGCAGGCCTGCATCACCGGCGCTGCGTCCTCGTCCTCGATCAGGGCCATCAGCAGATCCTGCGGGCCGGGATGCGCGCGTCCCTTCGCCCGGGCGGCCGACGTCGCGCGCTGCAGCGAACGCTTGAATGTCTCGGAGCAGGGCGGAAGCAGTGTCATTGCGGGCCATCATGATGCGGAGCGTGCACCGGCTTTGTCGGCACTTTCTCCGCCGCGGTTCATGCGGTTCCGCGTGCTCCGCCCGTGCTCCGCGAGACGGCTTCGCTAGCCCGGCCGCCGCCGGATCAGGAATTTCTGCATCCCCTCCAGCACCAGCTCCTTGCGCTGGTTGAAGATCGTGCTCCGCAGCGTCACCGCGCCGGTCGTGCGCCCCGGCACCAGCTCGGTGACCTCGAGCGCGGGATAGATCGTATCGTCGGCGTAGACGGGCTTGAGGAACCGGCTCGACTGCTCGAGGAAGCCGACCAGGGAGTCCTCGACCATGAACGGAAACAGGCCGGCTCCGGGTGCAGTGTGGATCAGGGTCTGGAAGCCGTGGGCCAGCAGATGCGGCATGCCGCGGCTGCGGCAATATTCCACGTCGTAGTGCACGGGATGGGTGTCGCCGCTCGCGGTCTGGAAGGCCGCGAACACCGCGGTGGTCTGGGTCCGGCTCGGCAGCACGAAGCGTTCGCCGACGACGAAATCCTCAAACCAGCGTTGCGTGGGGATCATGCGGTGCTGGGTCGGATCGAAGTCGGTCATGTCAGAGCTCTTTTCCCGGTGTGGCCTCTATCGCTACCGCGACGCGAGGAGTGCGACAATCCGTTCAATTCGGCGTAGCGGGCTTGTCCCGGTGGCCCATGCCATTACAACGGCGCTCAATGTCCCTGTTCAAGAATCTCTCCGCCTATGACGACCGCTCCGCGCGCCTTTCCGGCATCGCGCTCATGGTGCTGTCGATCTTCATGTTCTCGTTCGGCGACGCCATGGGCAAGTTCCTGGTCGGGACCTACTCGGTGGGGCAGCTGCTGTTTCTGCGCGCCGTTGCCGCGCTGCTCCTGCTGTCGCCGCTGATCTGGAAGCAGCGTCACCAGTTCCTGCATCTGGAGCGGCCGGGCCTGCAGCTGTTTCGCGTCGTGCTCTCGACGCTGGAGGTCGCGGCCTTCTTCCTCGCTACCGTCTATCTGCCGCTCGCCGACGTCATCACCTATTATCTCGCCGGTCCGATCTTCGTCACCGCGATGTCGGCGATCTTTCTGGGCGAGAAGGTCGGCTGGCGGCGCTGGACGGCGATCCTGATCGGCTTCTGCGGCGTCTTGATCGCGCTGCGGCCGTCGGCGCAGACCGTCAGCCTGCCGGCGCTGATCGCGCTCGGCGGCAGTCTGTCCTTTGCGACGCTGATGCTGATCACGCGCAGCCTGCGCAAGACGCCCGACATCGTGATGGCATCGTCGCAATTCGTCGGCACGTTCTCGCTGGGCGCGGTGCTGTCGGTCTTCAACTGGGTGCCGCCGACACCGGGCAGCCTCGTGTTCTTCGCGCTGGCGGGGCTGATCTCGGTGACCGCGCTGTTCTGCGTCAACCGCTCGCTCAAGCTCGCGCCGGCCAGCGTCGTGGTGCCGTATCAGTATTCGATGATCGTCTGGGCGGTGATCTTCGGCTTCGTCGTGTTCGGCGATGTGCCACAGATCGCGACCATCGTCGGCGCCGCGATCATCATCGGCGCCGGGTTCTATATTTACTTGCGGGAGCGCGATCTTGGCCGCGCAAGTGAAGAGGTCAATCCGCCGGCGTAGCCGCGCCCACACTGTCGTCCCGGGCTCGCGACTTCGTCGCGCCCCGGGACGACAGCGGAGAATGCAGCAGCGCTTAGCGTCCTAACTCACCTCATCCGTCGCGCGCTGCTCCAGCTCTTCAGCGAGGCCCAGACGCCGCGCGAGAGGCGGAAGCAGTCGACGGGCGTCGAGGAGCCCAGCGCCAGGAAGCGGTGCAGCTGCACGCCGCTCCACTGGAAGCCGCACTTCTCCAGCACGTTGCGTGAGGCCGGGTTGGTGACGCGCGCGCCGGCATAGAGATGCTCGTCCTCGAACTCCTCGAAGAAGAAGTCGATCGCGCCGCGCGCGGCTTCCGTGGCAAAGCCCCGGCCCCAATGCTCGACGCCGAGCCAGTAGCCGAGCTCGGCATTGCCAGGCGTGGAGCAGTCGATCCCGACCATGCCGATCGGGCCGCTGTCGTGCTCGATCAGGAACACGGTCTCGCTGCCGAGCTCGGAGGTGGCGCGAATGAAGTCGACGGCGTCGTCCTGCGAATAGGGATGGGGGAGGCGGCGTGTGTTCTCGGCGACGCGGCGGTCGTTGGCGAGCTGGGAGATGGTCCTGACGTCGGCGAGGGTCGGCCGCCGCAACGTCAGCCGCTCGGTGGCGACGACGCTCGGTCTCGCCTCCCGCAAGGTCGCGCTCGAGAAATCCTGCAACATGTCCGGCTCCTGAAAGTCACTAAGTCAAAGTGAGCAAGTCAAAGAAAAGGGGAGGCCGGTTTCCCGCCTCCCTTGGAGCCTTCGATCTCTTGAGATCTTTAGGACTCCGCCGGTTTGGTAGGACCCGGCGGACTCCAATTTGATCCACCGTCTATTCAGCCGCCTCTGCGATCGGGAGTACCGATACGAATGTGCGGCCGTTGGCTTTGGCCTGGAACGCAACACGACCTTCGATCTTGGCGAACAAAGTGTGGTCCGTGCCCATGCCGACATTAAGGCCGGGGTGCCAGGTGGTGCCGCGCTGACGCGCAATGATGTTGCCGGGAGTGACAACCTCCCCGCCGAACGCCTTGATGCCGAGGCGCTTACCCTTGGAATCGCGACCGTTGCGCGATGAACCGCCTGCTTTTTTGTGAGCCATGGCTCGTCTCCGAAATCCTGCGTATTTCTAGATCAATTCCTTGACGGAATCATTTCACGATTTCTCACGCATCAATTCGTGAATTGGGCGTGATCAAATCTCGTTATTCGGCGGCTTCCTTCACCACCTTCTCCTTCTTCGGACGCGGGCCCTTGGTGGGCTTGGCGCCGTCGGCCAGGATCTCGGAGATGCGGAGGACCGTGATCTCGTCGCGATAGCCGCGCTTGCGGCGCGAATTCTTGCGGCGGCGCTTCTTGAACGCGATGACCTTGGGGCCACGCTTGTGGTCGAGCACTTCGACCGCAACGGAGGCGCCGGCCACCGTGGGAACGCCGAGCACCGGCGTGTCACCGCCGAGCACCAGAACTTCATTCAACTGCACGATCGAGCCGACTTCGCCTTCGATCTTGCCAACTTCGAGAACATCATCCGGCACGACGCGGTATTGCTTGCCGCCGGTTTTGATGACTGCGAACATCGTTTTTTTCTCCGTGTTCAATCCCGGCCTCGGGACGAGCATCGTCCGGGTCGGCTTTTTGTCAGTCGCTATGGGTTAATGCGTTTTGTGCGGGCGGGAGTTATCCCATTGAAAACCCACGCAAAAACAAGCGGCGCGAGAAACGCCTCGCGCCGGCTGTGGGACTTATAGCCGCCGGGCGCGCCGAGTCAAGGAAAACCGCCGAAAATGGCCCGGATTTGAAGGATTTGGCCGGGCGGGCAGCCTTCCGCTGAATCTCGACCGGCCCTGCAACAAACGGGTTCCCCCGCCGTTGTCCCCGCCGAAACAGGTACGCGGCGAGGGCTCCCATGGCAACAGACGAACTGGTCAAGACGACGGGCATCGCCCATCACGGCGCCGGGCGGCTGCCGTCGGTGGACGTGGACAGCTTCAACATCGAGATGAAGGACGAGGACGGTTTTCTCGGCGATCGCGCCAGCAAGGGCGCCTTCCGCGAGATCCTCGAACGCTGGCGAAAGCCGCTGCGCAAAACGGGCGAGGATCCGTTCGGCAAGGAGCCGTCGGAGAACATCAGCAAGAAGACGCTGGATGCGATCCTGGTCGGCGACGATACCGAAGCCTCCGCGGTGGTGCACAGCGCCATCGAGGACTTTGCGCAGGAGCTCGCCTACGTCACGCGCCGTTTCCTCAAGACAAAAGCGTGGGCCAAGACCGAGCGCATCGTGGTCGGCGGCGGCTTTCGCGATTCAAGGCTCGGCGAGCTTGCGATCGCGCGCACCGAGATCATCCTGAAATCCGAGGATTTCAGGATCGACCTGCAGCCGATCCGCCATCACCCCGATGAAGCCGGCCTGATCGGCGCGCTGCATCTGGCGCCGTCGTGGATCTTCGAGGCCTATGACAGCATCCTCGCCGTCGACATCGGCGGCACCAACATCCGCTGCGGCCTGGTGGAAACGAGCTGGAAAAAGGCAAAGGACCTGTCCAAGGCCAAGGTCGTCAAATCCGAGCTGTGGCGTCACGCCGACGACGAGCCGACGCGCGAAGGCGCGGTGAAGCGGCTCACCAAGATGCTGAAGGGGCTGATCACCGAGGCCGAAACCGACGGCTTCAAGCTCGCGCCCTTCATCGGCATCGCCTGTCCCGGCGTCATCAACGAGGACGGCTCCATCGAGAAGGGCGCGCAGAACCTGCCGGGCAATTGGGAGAGCAGCAAGTTCAATCTGCCGGCGAGCCTGATCGAGGGCATCCCCGTGATCGGCGAGCACGACACCGCGATCCTGATGCACAATGACGGCGTGGTTCAGGGCCTCTCCGAGGTGCCGTTCATGCAGGACGTCGATCGCTGGGGCGTGCTGACCATCGGCACCGGGCTCGGCAATGCCCGCTTCACCAACCGCCGCAAGGAAAAGGACAAGGACAGGGAGACTACGGAGAACGGCAAGAAAAAAGCCAAGGAAAACAACAAGGATGGCGGCAAATCCGACTAGAAAGCGTTTTCGAGCGAAGTGGAGACCGGTTCGCGTCAAGAAAACGCGTCAAAAACAACAATCCAGAGCCCCGTTCCGGCTTCGCCGGAACGGAAACGGCTCTGGAGTAACCTTGACTGGTTAGGTTAAGGACCGGATTGCGTTGCGGCGCATCAGCCGCACGCTAGGGTCGAATCGTCGTCTCACCTGGCAGGCGAAGCCGCCCTTCCCAGCCAGTATTTCAATGAGCGGCACCGGGACCGCCAGTGTTTACCGCGTCTGGCGGTCCCACCCGTTTTTCAAAACATGATCGGATGCGACGCGTGCCTTGATGAAGGTGCGCTCCCTCCCCCGCCTGCGGGGGAGGGTCGGGGAGAGGGTGTCTCCGCGTTGGGATTGCCAGGAATTTGCCGAGTATGTCCCTGCGTGGTGAGAGCCCTCACCCGCCGCGCGCGGGACGATGCTTCGCATCGCCCGGGGCGCGATAGCCGAGGCTTTGCCTCGGCGTTTTCTTAGGACGGCCGCCAGCGGGCGGCCTATGCTCTCCCGCAAGCGGGAGAGGCGGAGCAAGCCGCCGGTCCGACTTCATCTCAGCTCCAGCCGATGCGCTGAAAGAACGCGGCGATCTCGCTCGCGGCGTGATCCGGATCCTCCCGATGCGGGAAGTGGCCGACGCCGGGAAACATTGCGAGATCGAGATCGGCAAAGGTCTCTCCCAGCCGATCGGTCCACGCAAAGGGAAACAGCGGATCGTGCTCCGCCCAGCGCACGCAGGTCGGTACCTCGATCGGCGGAAGCCGTGGCGCCTCGCCCTTCATCATCGCGACCCGCCCTTCATGCGAGGCCCGGTAATGCGCAAAGCCGCCGGCAAGATTGCCCGGCTTGAAGAAATTGTCGGCGAAGACGTCGAGCACGTCGTCGAAGGCGTCCTTCCGATGCGCCCAACCCCTCAGGAAGTGGCCGATATAGAGCCTGCAGCTCTCGCGGCTCGCCCCGACCAGCGCCGGCGCCATCTCCATCTGGTGGAAAGATTGATACCAGATGTGGTTGAGCCGGTCGGGCGCGGCCATCCGCGGCCCGATGCCGGGATAGACGAAATCGAAGAAGAACAGCCCGGCGAGCCGCCCCGCCGCCTGCCGCGCCAGCGGCTGCATCACGGCGCCGCCGACGTCATGGCCGACCACGCCGAATCGGTCGACACGAAGCGCCTCCATCAGCGCCAGCATGTCGGCGGCATGGCCGTCCGGCCCGTAAGGCCCATCCGGCTTGTCGCTGTCGCCAAACCCGCGCAGATCGGGCGCGATCAGGGTGAAACGGTCGATGAGCCTCGCCATCACCGGCGCCCAGGTCAGCCAGAATTCCGGCCACCCATGCAGCAAGAGCAGCGGTTTGCCCGTTCCGGCGCGGACCACGTGGAATTCGGCGCCGTTGGCCGTGACCGTCAGGTGCTCCATGGCAGTTCCTCACCCAGGGCTTTCAAGCGAAGCGGACGCCCGCTCGCGCCAGGAAAACGCGTCAAAACAGCAATCCCCGGAGTCCCATTCCCATGGGAACGGAGCCCCAGGCTGGCGCGGGGCTGAAAGAGGCAGCGGATTTTCCCCTTTCGCGCCTTGTCTGGCCCGCCATCCTCGCCTATTAACGCCCCCAACCACAGGGGCCCTGCCTCTATATGGCGCCTTCAGGAGAGGTGGCAGAGTGGTTGAATGCACCGCACTCGAAATGCGGCATAGGTGCAAGCCTATCGGGGGTTCGAATCCCTCCCTCTCCGCCATGTCGAACTCCGGAAGCCCCGAAACTTCGGCTTTACGTAAAAGGCTCGTGGTACACGTTGGGACCGCGACCTGTCCCAGATGCGAGCAGGAGCATCGGCCCTTTCTCATCTGAGCCCCGCCTTTGACCATGAATCCCGGTCGCCGCCGTGCCGCGCTGCGTCTCGATGCCCGCGGAAGGTCTGCCCGAATGGTTGGGATCAGAGCCGATTGACAACACCCCCGAGCAGGCATCTTGCGTAGCCGCCAAAGGCGACTACAGGGCTTTTCTGTGGAGAGGATGCCTTCCGGGCTGGACTCTCGTTTTCGTTGCGCCACCGCTACAATGTGTAGGTTCGGGCGAGTCGGTGATGGCGAAGAAGATTTCCGAGCAACAGCGGATCGGCCAGCAGGGCGTTCACCTCCTGGGGATGCGACTGCTGTCGGTCGGTTTGAGTTTCCAGCCGAACGGTCCGCTCGACGCTGGCATCGACGGCTTCCTTGAATTGAGGGATTCGGAAACCGGCGAGGTCCGGGCGCAGTGGATCACTGCGCAGTTGAAGACGCAGAGGGAGGGTCGCCTCGCCGAGGAGACCGACGAAAGCTTTAGCTATCTTTGCAGACAGGAGGATCTAGATTACTGGCTCGGCTCCAACGTGCCTGTCGTCCTCTTCTTCGCCCGCCTCAGCGACGAACGTATCTTCTGGAAGCCGCTTCACACCTGGTTCGCGGACGCCGACCGCAGGCGCTCCCGCAAGGTGATCTTTGACAAAACGAAGGATGCCGTGAACGAGGCCGCCCTGCCGGGTCTGGCAGCCGCCGTCGCCAGCTTCTCCGCACCGGGACGGGTGGTGCCCTCGACCCGCGTTAAAGAGTCGCTCAACACCAACCTGCTCAAGGTTGCCTTCCCGACGACGCTGCACGTGGCCGAAACGACGTTGAACTATTCGGAGGTCCGGGAGTCTCTGGTCGAGCGTTATCAAAGCGTGCCCGTCGACTGGATCCTGTACGGCAAGCGGATCTACAGCTTCCGCGACATCTCGAGGCCACCATTCCGCGACGTGATCGAGGAAGGCAGCGAGGAGACGATCGAGACTCTGCAGTGGACCGAATCCGAGGGCGAAGTGACGCGGCGGCTCTTCGTCGAACTGCTGAACAAGACGCTCGGCGAGATGGTCCGCGAGCCTCTGGCCTACTGGCGGGACGGTCGGTACCTGTTCTGGAAGCTCGGCAAAGGCAAACTGAGCAGGATCTATCCCTATCGTTCGTTCGAGAAGAACACGTCGCGCGGCGTCGTAAAGTCCTACAAGCGCAAGGACGACGACAAGCCATCCTATTTTCGGCACGACGCCTTTCACGCCCACTTCCTCCGGATCGGCGAAGAGTGGCACTTGGCGGTCGAGCCGACCTATCACTTCACCTCCGACGGCTACCACGAGTCCCGATACTCCGCCGAGAGGATGAGCGGCATTAAGCGGTTGGAGACGAACCAGAGCGTCCGCGGCCACATCGGCATGTGGACGGCTTTCCTCGTCCGGCAGCCGGACCTGCTGCGCAAGGATCCGCTCGTCTTCACCACGATCCCGGCGCCCGGCCTGCCATTCGGCCTCAACGACGATCTGTGGCGGGAGAACGAGGACGAGGAGGAAAAGACAAGAATGGAAAAGGCACAGCTTGAGCTCCTTTGACCTCTCCCACCTTCCCGAACCGCTTCTCGAATTCGCCGCCAACGGCCGGCACATCGACGTGCGCTTCGGCCTGATGCACTACGGTCCCGTCGACTTCTCCACCGAACGGACGAAGGAGATTCGCCTCGGTGTGGTCGGCTCGTCCCAGACCGTCGGAAAGCTCGGTGACTGGTTGCGCCGCTGCGAATCCGGAATCCCCGCGAAGAACAGCCGTCAACCGAACCTCTTCCCTGAATTCCCCGGCAGCACCATTTTGGGGCCGTTTCGCTGCAGCTTCGAGGTCGGCCCGCGTCACGTCCGGACGCTATCGCAGTCCGTGATCTCGCGCATTGTCTCGGAGAAGGATGACGACACGGCCGTGTCGCTGGCGGTCGAAGTCTTCACGAACGAGGTCAAGGACCTCGCCGAGCAGGACCAACCGCCCCAGGTCGTCATCTGCGCACTCCCGGTCGAGATCATCGAGCGGGTAAGTAACATGAGGATCCAACCGTCGGAAGACGACCTGGAGGGCGTTCCTGCCGACGAGAAGGAGCCCGAGGACGCGCCGGTGACCGACCGGGAGATCGAAAACTTTCGGGGCGCGCTGAAGGCCACGACACTCGCGCTTCGGATTCCGATCCAGATCGTCTGGCCCACAACCTACGACAACGACGCCGTTGTGAAGCGTAAGCTTGCCGAACTGTCCACGCGTAAGGTGCAGGACGAGGCGACGCGTGCCTGGAATTTCTTCTGCGCCCTCTACTACAAAGGAGGCGGCACGCCCTGGCGCATGGTGCGCGACCAGCGCGAGTATTCGGCCACGTTCATGGGCGTCAGCTTCTTCGAAGGTCTCGACGGGACGTCGCTACAGACGAGTTCGGCTCAACTGTTTGACGAGCGCGGCGAAGGGTTGATCCTCAAAGGGGGCCGGGCCTGAAGGACAAGGCGGACCGGCAGCCCTATTTGTCGTCGCTGGACGCCTTTAACCTGACACGCACGGCTCTGCAGAGCTACAAGAAGGAGCACGGCAACTATCCTGCCCGCCTGGTCATTCACAAGACGTCGCGCTTCCACCCCGAAGAGCGTGAGGGCTTCCAGAGGGCCATCGAACAATCCGAGATCGAGATCGCGGACTTTATCTGGATGCCGCGCCGCTCGCCGATCCGGCTCTTCCGCAACGGTGTCTACCCGCCTCTGCGAGGGACAGCGATGCGGCTCGACGATGCCCAGACCATCCTTTACACGCGCGGCAGCGTTGACTTTTTCCGGACCTACCCGGGTCTCTACGTTCCCAACCCGCTATTACTGCACGCGCAGCGTCGAGACACGCCGGACTGGAATCTGCTGCTCAAGGAGACGCTCGCTTTGACCAAGATGAACTGGAACGGCACGCAGTTCGACGGTGCGCTACCGATCACGTTGAAGGCGGCGAGACAGGTCGGTGACATCCTCAAGTATGTGCTCGACGGCACGACGCCGGATCCGCGGTATCGCTTCTACATGTGATCATAGAGATTTCGGGCGGATGGCTTTTCAACCGACCTGCGATCCTTTCGATGCGCTTTTTGAGGTGCCGGGGATCGCAGCAGCTCTTGCTTCACCTTCCGCCACGAACTTGGCAACAAGGCCCTTCGTCCCCTTGATTTTCTGCGTGTCGAGCGAGATGCGGATGGCTGTCCCTGTGAATGAACATGCTTCGGTTCGCTCCCTGTCGGCGGACAAGGCCAATGCTGAGCTACCACTGAAAAACCAGAAATTGCCGAAATGGGCGGCGAGTCGGCTCGTCAGGTAAAGTCCATATCCTGAGTTTTCCCACCTGTTGTTCTCATCGCGGGCCATTCCTTCGTACATCTTACCCGAGATGCCGGGCCTGAGGGCGAGCCGCAAAGCCGCCAAATCTGTTTCGATGCGCAAGTGCGGGTTGCGCTCCAAGCTCCTTCGGATGCCGATTCCGCAATCGAGAAGCGCCAGATGGACCCGGGCTTTGGTTGGCCAGTGTTGAAGGCAAAACCGCACGTCCGGAGCCTCGCTGTGCTCGGCGACATTTCGTATGATCTCGCGCAGCGAGTAGGAAAGCGCGTCGAATATGTCGCCCTTGTCGGTGCGGGCAAGACGTTCCGCCATTCGTTCCGCGTCACGCTGGATGACATCACCAAGCTGGACTTCCTGAAGCTCAGCCTTTCGCCTTAACGCTGCGACGTTCATCGAAGTCATGGGCAGGTAGTTTTCCCCGCCTGCGGCGTCACCCGGTTTGTTGCCGTGCTCGATACCGATCGCCTGGAAGAATCCCATGTGGCTCTGATATCCACACCCCTGGAGATTTTGGGCCGCCACGCGAGCGCCGCGCCGAGCAAGAAATTCCTGGATGATAGCTGCGGCGAACAGCATCCCGAACGGCTCAGCGTGTCCAAAATGCGAGAAGTCGAACACGTATTCGTCGGCTTGAGGCAATTCCTCCAGGGACTTCCCAAGCTTCAGGACACCATCCATGTCCAACCGCCTCGGAAAGTTCATTGTTGTTGCCGGCACAAGCTCCTCCGCGGTACGTACTACCGTTACGCGGATAATAGATTCGTTAGCCGCTTCCAACGCGATTGATGGCATGGTCGAGCGATATCGAAACCGAGATTTCGCACATGGATACCCGGAAAGGCAGACCTAAGGGCCCGGAAATCGGGCTTCACCAGGCCATGCGTCTCTGCCAGCTCAACCACCGCCAGCGGCTCGAATTCCTTGCCGAGGGACTGCCAATCATACTCCAAAGCGCGCAAGGCTTCTGGCAGTCGTCGCAGCAACTCCGCGAGGCGCACGGGCGCGAAGCGCAGGTGCTTGAAGGATTCGCGAAGGAGGAGGCCGCGAAGATCCTGATCCTCATGGACGCCGTGCGCTGCCCGCGCAAGCTGATCGCGTCGAAACTGAACCGTATCGTGGGCTGGTTCTACGATCATCTGGCCCGTCTGATCTATGCGGAAGCGGTCTCCTGGAGGCCGATGCACCTCGCAGAACTCCGCGAGTACGTTGATCAACAGCGGCGTGGCCACTTTCTTGAAGGACACGCGGGTGAATACATTTTGCCCAACTGGACGATCTATCAGCGCGAAAGCAGGCTCTATGTCGACATCGAGGCCTATCAGGACGGCGAGTTGAATTGGAACGCGCCGCGTCATTCGTACACTGGCTTTCCTATCCTCGACACCTTCGTGCCGCCCGCCTTGCAAGTCGTCGGCGCAATGGAGCAGGTCGGCATGTTTACTGTTAGTGGTCTACAGGCTGTGTCCGACATCTGGGGAAGCCTGGAGTACAAGGACAGGGAAGATCATCACGACGGCGAGAAATTGACCGAGCGGCTACTGCGCAGGCTTCTTGCTGAGGGCCTCATGCTCGACACGGCCGAGGAAAAAGATCTCGCCTTGCTTTATCGGAGCTGGCAGATACCGATGTACAACCTGGACTTCTCGCTCATTCCCGTGTCGCTCGAAGAGCTCGAAGCCGCGCAGGAGCGCGAATACTGGTCAATGGTGGGCGATCCGCGATATTAATCGACGTTTACCAGACATCCGCCTATCGTCGAGCAGTATCACTTCGGGATCGAAGGCGAGCGTCGTTGATGATGGCGACGCGCTGGCGCATGCAGCCGGTGAGCGCCGCGGGTTTGGCGTGCTCGAAGCCGGAGAGGCCTTAAGTCTGGATTAGCTCCAGCGCGATCTCGCGCGCCGGCGGCTTCGGCGTTTTGCGGATCTCCAGCCTGAGCATGACGTCGTCGAGCACGTTTCGCCACGCAGCCAACCGCTCCTTCACGTGCGCGCCATCCACGCCCGTCCCCCGGCTACCGCTCCCCGATCCCCGCACTTTCGATCACCCGCTTATACCGCGCCGTCTCCTCCACGATGAACGGGACCATCTCGGCCTGTCCCTTGTCGGCGATCGACACCTGGCCGTTGGTGGTGAGGTCGGCGACGATGCCGGGGTCGGCGAGCACGGCGGCCATCGCCTCGGAGAGCTTGCCCACGATTTTCGGGTCGGTCCCGGCGGGGACCGAGACCCAGGTCGAGCCGGCATTGACGGCGTCGGGGTAGCCGGCCTCGAGCACACTGGGCGCATCGGGCAGCGCGGCCATCCGCGCCGCGCCGGTGGTGCCGAGCACCTTGACCTTGCCGGTGTCGATCAGCGGCCTCAGCACGGTGAGGTAGTCGAAGGAGACGTCCAGGATGCCCGACATCATGTCGGTCATCTGGCTCGAGCCCGACTTGTAGGGCACGTGGGTCAGCTTGATGCCGGCGGCCGCCTGGAACATCTCGCCGGCGAGGTGCTGGGCGGTGCCGGGGCCGGGGGAGCCGAAATTGACCTTGCCCGGGTTGGCCTTCGCGTAGGCGACGAACTCGGCCAGCGTGTTGTAGGGCGCAGCCGCGGTCGCGACGAGCACCTGGTTCGACGAGCTCACGCCGCGGACGTGGACATAGCCCTTGAGCGGATCGTAGTTGAGCTTCGTCAGCCCCAAATTCGGCTGGATCGTCATCGGCCCGCCGGAGGCGTAGAGCACGGTGTAGCCGTCCGCTTGCGCCCGGGCCACGAACTCCGTCCCGATGGTCCCGCCGGCGCCGGGCCGGTTCTCCACCACCACGGGCTGCCCAAGCCGCGTCCGCAGCAGCTCCGCGATCTTGCGCGAGACGAGATCGGTGACGCCGCCGGCCCCGAACGGCACCACCCAGGTGATCGCGCGGTTCGGCCAGGAAGCCGCAGCCGAGTCCGCGGCCGTCTGCGCCCGCGCGGTGCTCGCCTGGAGCGCCAGAATCGTCGCGGCGACGAGACATAGCAACGCTTTTGGCAGCGCTCTCGTCACCGTCGATCCGGAGCGCCCCTGTCGCGCGGTCTCATGATCACCGCGCTGCTGCGCCAGCACGAAGACGCCGAACGCCATGGATGCAGTCCTCCCTCGTTTCAGTCTGGCCGTTATGGCCACGTTGAGCGAAGGCTACAGTCTTGAGACTCTCCCAACCATTGGCGCAGTCCGAGCATCACTTTTGCAAAATATGAAAAGATCGATGGATCGCCTTCGGGGCGTGAAACTGCTTGCCGGCACCGTCTGCGAGGGCGGCTTCGCGGCGACCGGCCGCCGCGCGAGCGCCGGACAGGCGAGCCAAACCCGCGATTCCCTCTCGTTTTGCCCTTGAAACGCTGCGAGAGGCGTCACCGATTCCGGCCCGCGCCTAAGTCATTGATCTTGCAGTGGTGGGCTACTGTGCATGGGGTTGTTTTCGACCTTTTTGTTTGATCGACTACGGACGCCGCGCGCCGGTCTGTTGTCACTGGCTGCGGCTGAAGAAGGCTACAATGGCCCCGCGCGAGGATCTCTCCGATGACCGCCAAGATCGATCTCCTGACGCTGCAGCTGTTCGTGGCGATCGTGGAGGAGCAGAGCATCGCGAAGGCGGCGGAGAAGAAGAACATCGCGGCCTCCGCGGTCAGCCGGCGCATCTCCGACATCGAGGAGCGCTTCCAGGTCGAGCTGCTGCATCGCCATTCCAAGGGGATCGAGCCGACGCCGGCCGGCTTCGCCCTGCTCGAGCATGCCCGCATCATCCTCGGCAACCTCTCCAGGCTCGAAAGCGAGCTGACGGGATACCGGCAGGGCAAGCGCGGGCTGATCCGGGTCTGCGCCAACAAGTCCGCGATCCTCGAAGCCCTAGCCGACGAGCTCAGCCTGTTCCTGGAGCGGCATCCGCTGGTCCACATCGACATCGAGGAGGATTTGAGCCCCGCGATCGTGCGCGCGGTGATGGAGAACCGGGCCGACATTGGCATTTTCGGCGGCAACATCGACGGGCAGGACCTGGAGCTGTTGTCTTATCGCAGCGACAGCCTGGTCGCGCTGGTCCCGCGCGACCACCCGCTGGCGGGGCGGAGCAGCGTCCGCTTCCGCGAACTGGTCGATTTCGACTTCGTCAGCCTCGAGAAGGGCAGCTCGATCGAGACGCTGTGCGTCCGCGCAGCCGCGGCGCTCGGGCAGCATCTCAAGGTCCGCATCCGCGTCAGCAGCTTCGATGCGCTGTTTCGGGTGATCGATGCCAGGATGGGGGTGGGCGTCGTGCCGCTCGAGATCGTGCGCGGCCGCTACGGCGTCGACAGCCTCGTCACCGTTCCGCTCGATGAGTCCTGGGCGCGGCGCGAGCTGGTGATGGGCGTGCGCGATTACAAATCGCTGCCGCCGGTGACCAAGCTGCTGGTGGACCATTTGCGCAACCCTGACGAGGCGGGTCTCACCACGAGCAGCGTCTCCGACCGGCTGACTTTGGTTCGCAACAGGGGCTGACATCGCAGGT
Source organism: Bradyrhizobium sp. KB893862 SZCCT0404 (assembly GCF_018130885.1). NCBI lineage: Bacteria > Pseudomonadati > Pseudomonadota > Alphaproteobacteria > Hyphomicrobiales > Nitrobacteraceae > Bradyrhizobium > Bradyrhizobium sp. KB893862 SZCCT0404. Next base: position 20,586 of record NZ_JAFCLT010000005.1, on the reverse strand, counting down.
CGCGACGGCCAGCCATCGCCTGCCGCGATGGCACCCTGCCGAACCGTCACTGCACATTCGCGCGACGCGCTTCTATCCTGCTTCCCAACATCGTGGCCGGTCGGCATGATCGGCGGCAACACGGCACACGAGATGCCGAATACGGGAGGACGGATCGTGGACACGCACGGTCGTACGCTGCTGGCCAAAATCTGGGACCAGCATGTCATTGCTGCGGTCAGCGATGACACCGATCTGCTGCATGTGGATCGCCATCTGCTGCACGACCTCGGCGGCTCGCGCGGCCTGATCGACCTCAAAAGCCGCAACATTCCGGTCCACAATCCCGAGCTGACCTTCGCAACGCCCGATCACGCGATTTCGACGGCGTCGGCGCGTGCCGGCACGATCAAGACCGGATGGGAGCTACTGGCGGCGCTGCGGACCGAGACATCCGCAAGCAACATCAAGCTGTTCGATCTCGACCAGCCGGGGCAGGGGATCGTCCATGTCATCGGACCCGAGCTCGGCCTCAGCCTGCCCGGCTGCCTGATCGTCTGCGGCGACAGCCATACCTGCACCCATGGCGGGCTCGGCGCGCTCGCCTTCGGCATCGGCTCCAGCGAGCTCACCCATGTGCTGGCGACCCAGACCATCATCCAGCGCCGGCCGAAAACCATGCGCGTGACGTTCGACGGCAAGCTGCCGTTCGGCGTCACGGCGAAGGATCTCATCCTCGCTTTGATCGGCCATGTCGGCGCCGCCGGCGGCACCGGCTATGCCGTCGAATATGCCGGCAGCGCCATCAGGGACATGCCGATCGAAGGGCGGCTCACCATCTGCAATCTGTCGGTCGAGCTCGGCGCCAAGATGGGGCTGATCGCGCCGGACCAGACGACGTTCGATTATATCCGCGGCCGTCCCTATGCGCCGGAAGGCGAGATGTGGGAGCAGGCCGTCGCGGCGTGGCGGACGCTGCGGAGCGACAGCGACGCCGTATTCGATCGCGAGGTCACGATCGATGTCGGCACGATCATTCCGCAGATCACCTGGGGCACCAGCCCCGAGCATGTGCTCGGTGTCGATGGCCGCATCCCGGATCCCGCTGACATCGCCGATCCCGCCCGTCGCGGCGCGATCGAGATCGCGCTCGATTATATGGGCCTGACGCCGGGCGCGCCGATCGCGGGCACGAAGGTGGATTGGGTCTTCATCGGCTCCTGCACCAACAGCCGTCTCAGCGATCTCAGAGCCGCAGCGGAGGTCGCGCGCGGCCGCAAGGTTGCGCCGGGCGTGCGCGCCTGGGTCGTGCCGGGCTCGGAGACCGTCAAGCGCGATGCGGTGGCCGAAGGGCTCGACAAGATCTTCACCGAGGCGGGCTTCGAATGGCGCGAGCCCGGATGCTCGATGTGCCTCGCCGCCAACGGCGAGACCGTGCCACCCGGCCAACGCTCGGTGTCCACCTCGAACCGGAATTTCATCGGCCGGCAGGGGCCGCGTGCCCGCACTCATCTGGCGAGCCCGGCAATGGCCGTGGCGGCGGCGATCTCCGGCGCCATCGCCGACGTCCGGACCATGGAGCGCTAGATGGCGGAGCCCTTCAACAAGCTGACCGCGATTGCCGCGCCGATCATGCGCACCAACGTCGATACCGACGTCATCATCAGCATCAACCGCATGATCGGAAATTCCGTCCGCGGCCATCTCGGCAAATGGGCGTTCGGATCGCTACGCTATCTGCCCGACGGCTCTGACAATCCCGAGTTCATCCTCAACCGCGAGCCGTATCGCGCGGCGGAAATCCTGGTCACGGGGCCGAATTTCGGCTGCGGCTCCTCGCGCGAGGCGGCGGTGTGGTCGCTGCAGGAGATGGGCATCCGCGCCATCATCGGCTCCGGCTTCGGCGACATCTTCTTCGCCAATTGCTTCCAGAACGGCATCCTGCCGGTGGTGCTGGACAAGGCGGTCATCGACAGCCTCGCCGCGGAGATCGAAGCGAGCCAGGGCGCGGGACGTCTCAGCGTCGATCTGGTGGAGCAGACGGTCACCTCGCCGTCGGGCACACGGCACGTCTTCGAGATCGATCCGCGCCGGCGCGCAGGCCTGCTCGAAGGCCTGGACGAGATTTCGCTGACCTTGCGGCGCGACCAGGAGATCCGCGCTTTCCAGGCATCGGACCGCACCGCGCGGCCGTGGATTCACTTTGCACGATAATCGTCAGGACACATCAGGCATGAACACGCTCTCGAACATGATCAAGGTCGCCGTGGTCGGCGGCGAAGGCATCGGCCCTGAGGTGACCGACCAGTCCCATCGCATCCTCAAATGGTTTTCGGCCCGGCGCGGCGTTCCCGTCGCGCTGCGCGAAGCGCAATACGGACTCATCCCTTACCTCGCGACAGGCAAGGTATTGCCTGATGACACCGTCGAGGCGATGGAGGAGGCCGACGCGATCCTCTGGGGCGCGACCGGCGGCCCCGAGACCACGGAGGTTCCGCCGGCCGCGCGCAAGGCCGGCAGCCTGCTGTCGCTGCGCAGCAAGTACGATCTCTATGCCAATCTCCGGCCTATCGTCGCAAGTCCAGCGCTGGCGGACTCGGCGCCGCTCAAGGCCTCGGTGCTGAAGGATGTCGACTTCATCATCATCCGCGAGCTCACCAGCGGCATCTATTTCGGCGAGCCGCGCGGCATCGAAACGCTGCCGGACGGCCAGCGCCGCGGCTTCAACACCCAGCAATACACCACCAGCCAGATCCGCCGGGTGGCACGAACCGCGTTCGAGCTGGCGCGGACGCGCAAGGGCCGGGTCTGCTCCGTCGACAAGGCCAACGTGCTGGAAACCAGCGTGCTGTGGCGCGAGGAGGTCATTGCGCTGCATCAGGCGGAATTCTCCGATGTCGAGCTGACGCATCTTTATGTCGACAACGCCGCGATGCAGATCGTGCGGGCACCCTCGCAGTTCGACGTCATGGTGACCTGCAACATCTTCGGCGACATTCTCTCCGATTGTGCGGCAATGGCGTCGGGCTCGCTCGGCATGCTGCCGTCGGTCTCGCTCGGGCCGCCTGATCGGCTCGGGCGCCGCAAGGCGCTCTATGAGCCGGTCCATGGCAGCGCGCCCGACATTGCCGGCAAGGGCATCGCCAATCCGCTCGGCTCGATCCTCAGCGTCGCAATGATGTTGCGCATCACCCTCAATCGGCCTGATGATGCCGTGCTGCTGGAGAAGGCCGTGGATGCGGCCCTCGCCAGCGGTGCAAGAACGGCCGATATCGCCGAACCCGGCGCAAGAAGACTGTCGACCCAGGAAATGGGCGATGCGGTGCTGAACGCGCTCGATAAAGTGGCGGGCAAAGAGAGGGAGCACGCGTGATGAGGACTGGGATCACCAGACGGTCTGCGCTGACGATTGTCGCCGGCGCCGGTGCCACCATGGCTGCGGGGCGGGCCTGGGCGGACAATCCGTCCGGCCGCGTGATCTATCCGGTGGCCATTCCGGTCTATCAGTCGCAGTTCGTCGCCGACCGCATCGGCTTTTTCAAGGAGGCCGGCCTCGACTGCAAGCTGATCCAGGGCGGCAGCGGCGTGAAGACCCGCGAGATCATTGCGTCGTCGCAAGGCGATATCGGCATCGGCGACATCACCCACCCGATGCAGCTCAGCAACCACGGCCGCGCCGCGCGCGTGCTGATGCCCGTCGATACCCGCAGCAACGCGGCGATCTTCATCATCCGTAAGGATCTGTTCGACCAGGGCATCACCACGCTGGAAGCGCTGGCGAAGTGGAAGCGGCCTGATGGACGCAAGCCGATCGTTTCGGTGTCCTCGCTCGGCGGCACCAACCACGTCTGGGCGTCCTACTACATGGAAACCATGGGACTCGACGACAAGGTGACCTGGATCGGCACCGGCAATGTCGACACCATGATGGGCACGCTGAAAACCAAGCAGGTCGACGTTCTCATCAACTCGCCTTCGATCCTGAAGGATTCGGTCGAGCAGGGCTGGGGCGCGCTGCTGTTCGACGGAACGGACGAGGCGGTCTGGGCCAAATATATCGGCGGCAAGGTTCCCGTGACCTCGCATTTCTGCCTGCAGTCGAGCATCGACAAGGACCCCAAGAAGATGCAGGCGTTCGTCACGGCGCTGTGGCGCGCGACCCAGTGGATCAAGGGACACTCGCCCGAAGAGATCTATGACGCGATCGAGCCCTATGTCGGGAGCACGTCGCGCGATGCGAACATTTTCGACTGCGGCGTCATGAAGAAGGTCACCGACTACGATTGCGTCATCGATGCGGCCAGCTTCGAACGTGGCCAGAAGGTCTGGTTCCGCGAGATGACCGGCATCAAGCCGCTTGCGATGGCCGACGTCGTCAACACGACCTTCATCGAAGCCGCGCGCAAGGCCTATCCCGCTTGAGCGTGCGGGCCCTCCACGCGCCTGAGGTCGACGCGCCGCCCGACGCGCGGCGCATCGACGTGCGTGGATTGTGCAAGACGTTCCAGCTGGCGGGGACCGCGATCGAGGCGGTGCGCGACGTTTCCTTCAACGTCCGGCGCGGCGAGTTCGTCGCTCTTCTCGGGCCCTCCGGCTCGGGCAAGAGCACCGTCCTCAACATGATCGCGACGCTGCTCAAGCCGACCAGCGGCCAGATCCTGATTGACGGGACGCCCGTCATTCACGGGCAGGCGACGCCTGACGTCGGCTATGTGTTCCAGCGCGATACCCTGTTTCCCTGGCGCACCGTTGCCGACAACATCGGCTACGGCCTCGAGCTCGCCGGCGTCCCGGTGGCGGAGCGGAAGGATCGCGTCAATGCCTGCCTGAAGCAGGCCGGGCTGGAGGGTTTCGGCAATGCCTATCCTTCCGCCTTGTCGGGCGGGATGCGCCAGCGCGCCGCCCTGATGCGAACGCTGGTCGTCGAGCCGCAGGTCCTGCTGATGGACGAGCCGTTCGGCGCGCTCGACACCCACACCAAGATCGACATGCACGACGTGCTGCTGCGCATCTGGGAGCGCGAGCAGCAGACCGTGCTGTTCGTGACGCATGACCTCGGCGAGGCCCTGACGCTGGCGGACCGCATCATCCTGTTCTCTGCGCGGCCCGGCCGGATCAAGGAGAGCTTCGAGGTGGATTTTGCCCGCCCGCGCAACGCCGTGAAAATCCGGGAGACGCCGCGCTATGCCGAGCTGTTCCAGCTGATCTGGCACTCGCTCGGCGAGGAATTCATCAAGGGCCGCAAGCCATGAGACGCGCGCGCCACGCCGGCAGGACCTTCGCCTGGCAGATGTTGATCTGCGTCTGCTTCCTGGCGATCTGGCAATGGGGATACGCGCTGCACGACCGCCTTCCCTGGCTCGTGCCTGATCTGCTCGATCCCTACTTCATCTCCAGGCCCTCGGACATCTTCGAGCATTTCCTGATCCTGAGCTGCCTCAAGTCCAAGCTCGGCGTGTTCAACGGCTGGTTCAATGGCGAGTTCGCCCGCTGCATGGCGCGATCCGAGAACAATCTCTGGATCGCGACCGCGGTCACGCTGAAGAACACGTTCTTCGGCTTCGTGACCGGTGTCAGCAGCGGCTTCGCCGCGGGCCTCGTGCTCGGCCGTTCCGACAAGCTGAGCGCGATTTTCCAGCCGTTCATCACCGCGGTGAATTCGATTCCCCGCATCGCGCTGGCGCCGATCATCGTGCTGGCCTTCGGCATCGGCGATACCTCGAAGGTGGTGACGTCGTGGATCGTGGTCGTCTTCCTGGTGTTCTTCAATACGTTCGAAGGCGCGCGCTCGATCGACGAAGGCTTCATCAACGCGGCGCGGCTGCTCGGCGCCAGCGAGTGGCAGATCACTCGCACGGTGGTGATCCCCTCGACCATGGCCTGGGTGTTCGCTTCGCTGACGCCCGCGATTTCTTTCGCTCTGATCGGCGTGATCGTCGGCGAGTTCATCGGCGCGGAGCGCGGCATCGGGCGTCTGATCATCGAATCCGAGGCGCGCGCCGAAGCTTCGGGCATGATGGTCGCCGTCGTCGTGCTGATGCTGGTCGGCGTGGCGCTGTCCGCGCTGATCTGGCGATTGCAGGCCTATCTGCTGCGCTGGCAACAGCACAATCTCGCGGAGTAGTCCCGGTCACGGCCCTGCCAGCACCGCCCGCGCGGTTGCCACAAACGCCTGCGCCGCCGGCGACAGCGTCCGTCCCTGCCGCTGCAGCAGCGACACCGGCCGCGTGATGGCCGGCCGCACCAGCGGCCTTGCGATCAGTGTCGGGAACTGGTCGGCCGGCAGCATCGTCGCGGGCAGGATGGCGAGGCCGAGGCCTTGGGCGGTCATGGCGAGCGCGGTGTTGATCAGCGTCACCTCATAGGTCGGATCGAGGCGCTTGCCCTGGGCGCCCAGGGCCTGGTCGATCTGCATGCGGATCCGCGTCTCGCGCCGCATCGCGATCGTCGGCGACTGCGCCAGCTCGTCCCATGTCAGCGCGCGCCGCGCGGCGAAGTCCGCGGTGCGGCGACCGATCGCGCTGAGGCGGCCGCGGGTCAGCGTCTCGATCGTCATGTCGGCGAATTCGCCCTCCACGCTGCCGATCGCGAACTCGGCATCGGTCGCGCCGAGGCGCGGAACGAGATCGTCGGCGGCGACATCCCGCATGTCGATCTCGATGTCGGGATGGGCCGCACGGAATTTCGCCAGCACCGACGGCATCAGCGCCGATGCGGCGCCGGCCGATGCCAGAAATACGACGCGGCCGGCGCGCGCCTGCGCGAGGTCGCGCATGCGGCGCGACAGGCCCAGCGCATCGCTCAGCATGCGTTCGGCGGCGTGGAACGCCTCGTCGGCGGCCAGCGTCGGCTGCACCGAGCGCGTGGAGCGGTCGAACAGTTTTACGCCGAGCTGGCTCTCCAGCTGCTGGATCAGCAGGCTCGCGGCCGACTGCGTGATCCCGAGCTCGCGCGCGGCCCGCGTGATGCTGCGTGTCCGATACACGCCGGTGAAGGCGCGCAATTGGCGCAAGGTGACATTCATAGGAAATGCTCATGAATTGATGAGTTCTTTCTGGCTTATCTTATAAGCGAGCCTGCAATAAAATGCATGCTGCGGGTCAACGAATCCGCGGCGACAGAGGAAACGAGCATGAGGACGCAGGTGCTGGTCGTGGGCGCCGGGCCCGTAGGATTGACCGCGGCCATGGACCTGGCCTCACGCGGGATCGACGTCGTCGTCGCGGAGATCCGCCATGCCGGCGATCCGCCCAGCGTCAAGTGCAATCACGTCTCGGCGCGCTCGATGGAGATTTTTCGCCGGCTCGGCGTCGCTGCCAAGCTGCGCGACGCAGGGCTGCCCGCCGACTTCCCGAACGACTGCTCCTACCGGACCACGGCGACCGGCATCGAGCTCTGCCGCATCGACATTCCCTCGCGTGCGCGCCGCTATAGCGCGACCGGCGGTCCCGACACCTGGTGGCCGACGCCCGAGCCGCCGCACCGGATCAACCAGATCTATCTCGAGCCGATCCTGTTCAGCCATGCCGCGGCGCAGCCGCGCATCAAGATCCTGGCGCGCACCGAAATCACTGAGATCGAGCAGCACGACGACCACGTCGTCGCGCTGGCGCGCGATCTCGATAGCGGAAGCTCGCTCCGCATCGAGGCGTCGTTCGTGATCGGGTGCGACGGCAGCCGTTCTCTCGTTCGCAAATGGATCGGCGCCAACCTCTCCGGCACGCCGGTGATCCAGCGCGTGCAATCGACCTTCATCGAGGCCCCGCAGCTCCGGGAATTGATGGGTGCGCACAAGCCGGCCTGGATGGTGCTCTCGCTCAATCCGCGGCGCTCGGGCACGACGGTCGCGATCGACGGCCGCGACCGCTGGCTGATCCACAACCATCTGAGACCCGACGAGCCCGAGTTCGACTCGGTCGATCGCGATTGGTCCATCCGCGCCATTCTCGGCGTCGACGAGCGTTTCGAATACAAGGTCCTCAGCAAGGAGGACTGGGTGGGGCGTCGCCTCGTCGCCGATCGCTTCCGTGACCGCAGGGTCTTCATCTGCGGCGACGCCGCGCATCTGTGGATGCCCTATGCGGGCTACGGCATGAATGCGGGGATTGCCGACGCCGTCGACCTCTCCTGGCAATTGGCGGCGCATCTGAACGGCTGGGCGCCGGCCTCGATCCTCGATGCCTATGAGGCGGAGCGCCAGCCCATCACCGAGCAGGTGTCGCGCTTTGCGATGGAGCACGCGATGAAGCTGATGGCGCAGCGCGGCGGCGTGCCTGCGGAGATCGAGGACGCTACGCCGCGCGGCCAGGCGGCACGTGCGACGCTGGCCAAAGCGGCCTACGAGCTCAACGTGCAGCAATATTGCTGCGCCGGATTGAACTTTGGCTATTACTACGATGCGTCGCCGATCATCGCCTATGACGGCGAGACTCCGCCGCCTTACGCGATGGGCAGCTTCACGCCGTCCACCGTGCCCGGCGCCCGCGCGCCGCATCTGTTCCTGCGCGACGGACGATCGCTCTATGATGCCTTCGGCGCCGGCTACACATTGTTGCGGTTCGACCCGGCGATCGACGTGACGGGGCTGCGATCGGCGGCGCAGGAACGCGGCGTGCCGCTCGCGCTGGTCGACATTGCGCCGGACGAGGCCAATGGCGCCTATGCCGAAAAGCTGGTGCTGGCGCGGCCCGATCAGCACATCGCCTGGCGCGGGCAGGTCGTGCCTGACAATCCAGTGAGCCTGCTGGCGCGCATCACCGGCGACGCGGCGTAGGGCGACTTCGAGCATGCGGCCCGTGGCGCAGGCCGCCGGCCGGACTTCAATGACAAGAACGCACCGGGGAGGAAGAACGTGTTTCACGTTGCAAGGCGCCACATCCTGGCCGTGCTGGCGGCCGCGGCTATCGCAGTGCTGCCGCTGCAGGCGAGCCGTGCTGCCTATCCGGAGCAGTTGATCAAGGTCATCGTGACCTTCCCGCCCGGCGGCAGCGCCGACACCGTCATCCGCGCGCTCGAGCCGCTCGTCACCGCCGAGCTCAAGCAGAGCCTCGTGATCGAGAATCGCGCCGGCGCCGGCGGCAATATCGGCATGGCCGCGGTGGCGCAGGCCAAGCCCGACGGCTACACCCTCGGCGTTGCCCCCGCGGGCGCGCTGACGGTGAACCCGCATCTCAATTCATCGATGCCGTTCGAGCTGAAGGACCTCGCGCCCATCACCCTGCTCGCGGAGATTCCCTTCGTGCTGGTCGCGTCAGCGAATATCCCCGCGCACAGCACCGCGGAGACGGTCGCGCTCGCCAAGGCCAAGCCGGGTGCGCTGTCGATCGGACACGGCGGCAACTCCACGGCCATGCATCTGACCGCCGCGCTGTTCACGCAGAAGACCGGGATTGCGATGGAGCTGGTCCCCTATCGCGGGACGGCGCCTGCGACGGTCGATGTCCTCGCGGGGCACGTCCCTTTCGCGGTGCTGGATATTCCGGCGTCGCGGCAATTGATCCTCGACGGCAAGCTCAACGCGATCGGCGTGTCCTCGGCGCGCCGCCTTCCGTCCCTGCCCGACGTGCCGACGCTCGCCGAGAGCGGCATCGCCGGCTTCGAATCTGTTGGCTGGTTCGGCCTCGTCGCGCCGGCCGGCACGCCTTCGGACATCGTCGGCAGATTGAACGAAGCTTTCACGAAAGCCCTGAAGGACCCGTCGGTGGTCGAGAAGATCCGGACCCTCGGCGCAGAGCCGGCGCCGATGTCGCCGGAACAGTTCGGCCGCTTCATCCAGAGCGAGAGCGCGAAATGGAGCAAGCTCATCAGCGAGGCCGGCATCAAGGCGAACTAGGCGAGGCTGGCGGCCCCGGGCGGCCGATCATTTGGCGCTCGCCTTCAGTGCCCTGCGCAGCACATCCCACATCCGCGGTTCGCTCATATGCGCCACGTTGAACCGCATGAAATCCGCCGCCGTCTGCGCCACGCTGAACACGTTGCCCGGCGCCAGCACCACGTCCTCCTCGAGCGCGGCGCGCGCGACCGCGGTGGCGTCCTTCCCGCCCGCGAGGCGGCACCAGAGGAAGAAGCCGCCGCGCGGCATCAGCCAGGGCTCGACGCCTAACGCTTGGAGTTTCCGCGCCACGTCCCTCCGTGTCCGCGTCAGCCTTTGCCGGAGTTCGTCCATGTGCTTGCGGTAGCCGCCGCCGGCCAGGATATTGGCGATGATGTCGGTCGCGGCCGGGCTCGGGCCGCCAAAGCTGGTTGCGACCTGGAGGTCGACGAGATGCTCGATCCAGTCGGCGCGGGCGGCGATGTAGCCGCAGCGCACCGAGGCCGACAGCGTCTTGGAGAAGCTGCCGATACGGATCACCCGATTCAGGCCATCGAGCGCGGCAAGCCGCGGCGAGCGCTCCGGCTCGAAATCGCCGAAGATGTCGTCTTCGATGATGGTGAGGTCGTGCGCGGCGGCCGCGGTCAGGAGCCGATGTGCGGTCTGCAGCGAGAGCGTTGTGCCGGTCGGGTTGTGCAGCGCTGAATTGGTGATGTAGAGCCGCGGCCGCTCGCTGCCGAGGATCTCTTCGAAGCGCGCGACGTCCGGGCCGGACGCGGTATAGGGCACGCTGACGATTTTGGCCTGATGCGCCCGCAGCAGCGCGCGGAAATTGAAGTAGCAGGGATCGTCGACCAGCACCGTGTCGCCGGGACGAAGCAGGAAGCGGCAGAGGAGGTCGGTGGCTTGCGTGCCCGAACCCGTCAGCATCAGCTGGTCGACCGACGCCTCGACCGCATCCTCCGCGAGGCGCGCCAGCAGCAGCCGGCGCAGCGCGAGGGCGCCGGATGTCGAGCCGTAATTGGTCAGGACGCTCGCATCGTTGCGGGCAAGCGCGCGCGCCGCGCGGCGCAGCGCGTCCTCCGGCATCCAGTCCGGCGGCAGCCAGCCGCAGCCGGGCTTGAGCACGCTCTCGTCGGCGTCGAGCGATTGCCTGGAGACCCAGAACGGATCGACTGCGCGGTCGCGGCGCGGTTCGGCCTCGGTCAGCGCGAGTGGCGGCGTGACCGTCGGGGAGACGTAGAAGCCCGAGCCGCGGCGGGCGCGGATCAGGCCTTCGGCCGCGAGGCGATCATAGGCTTCCACCACCGTGGAGGGCGAAACGCCCATCGTCGCGGCAAGGCTGCGAATGGACGGCAGCCGGTCGCCGGCACCGAGCGCGCGGCCGGCGATCTTGGCGCGGATCGCGTCCATGACGTCGATGGTGCGCGTTCCGGCGCGGCCTTTCACTTCGCCATCCAAGTGTATGACCTTCCATACCCATACAGTTTTGCCGGATTGTATTGGATTGTGACTGGTCCCGCCAGCGCGGAAAGCCGAGTGTCGCGTCTCAAGGAGAATGGGACGGACATGCATTCTGCAGGCAGCGGCTGGGGCAACGGGCTTCTCGGCGTCATCATCTTCAGCGGCTCGCTGCCGGCGACGCGCGTCGCGGTCGGCGGCTTCTCCGCGCTGTTCCTGACCTCGGCGCGCGCGGTAATCGCCGCGCTGATCGGCGCGGCGGTCCTCTTCGTTATCCGTCAGGCGCAGCCGCAGCGGAGCGACCTCGCTTCGCTCGCCATCGTCTCTGTCGGTGTCGTGGTCGGCTTCCCCCTGCTGACCGCGCTCGCGCTCCAGCACATCACCTCCGCGCATTCGATCGTTTTCATCGGCCTGCTGCCGCTGTCGACGGCCGTCTTCGCCGTGCTGCGCGGCGGCGAGCGGCCGCGGCCGCTGTTCTGGCTGTTCGCGGTGCTCGGCAGCGCCACGGTGGCCGGCTTCGCGTTCTCCGCTGACGGCTCGGCCTCGCTCACCGGCGATCTCCTGATGGTCGCGGCGATCGTGCTGTGCGGGCTCGGCTATGCCGAAGGCGCTGCGCTGTCGCGCCGCCTCGGCGGCTGGCAGGTGATCTCCTGGGCGCTGCTGCTCGCGCTGCCGTTGATGGTGCCGCTCGCGCTGCTGACCTGGCCCTCGTCGTGGAACGGCGTAGGCGCGCCCGCCTGGATCGGGCTTGCCTATGTCTCGGTCTTCAGCATGTTCGTGGGCTTCATCTTCTGGTACCGCGGGCTCGCCGTCGGCGGCATCGCCCGCGTCGGCCAGCTGCAGCAGTTGCAGCCGTTCTTCGGCCTCGCGCTCGCCGGTTTCCTGCTGCACGAGCCGGTCGCCTGGAGCATGATCGCCGCGACCGCGCTCGTGGTCGTCTGCGTCTTCTTCGCGCGCAGGTATGCGTGAGGCTTGCGCCTCACGCCTGGTCCAGCACCGTCCGCGTCAGCGCGCTCCTTGCGAACTTCTTCAGCGGCATCGGCTTGCCGAACAGGAAGCCCTGCACGAGATCGAAGCCGAGCTCGTTGGCGGCGACGAGATCGGCGCGGCTCTCGACGCCTTCGGCGATGGCACCGACGCCGTAGCCTTGCGCAAGCTCGACGATGTGGCGGCACACCGTGCGCTTCAACCGGTCATCGCCGCTGCCGGTGACGAAGTGCCGGTCGGCCTTGAGCTTGATGAAGGGGATCTTGCCGAGATCCATCAGCTCCGGCCAGTTGGCGCCGAGATTGTCGATCGACAGGCCGATATTGTGCAGACGCACCTCGCGCGCGACCTCGGCGAGGTGATCGAGGTCGCGGATCGCCTCCTCGCTGTCGATCTCGATCGTCAGCCCGCCGAAGGCCGGATGCGTCGGCACGCGGCGGCAGAGATCGTGCACGGCGTGCGGCTCCTTCAGATAGGACGCCGGCAGGTTGATCGAGAGATCGACCGGGCTCTGGTGCTCGAGCAGATAGTGCCAGTCCTGCACGGCGCGCTCGATCACGAACTCCGAGAGGTCGCGCAAGTGCGGATCGTGCGCCTCGGGAATGAAATAGGCCGGCGGCACCACGCCCCAGGTCGGATGCCGCATCCGCACCAAGGCTTCGGCGCCGCTGCGGATCAGCGTCCGCGCGTCGATCTTGGGTTGGTACCAGAGCTCGAGCCAGCCGGCATGCAGGGCTTCGCCGACATGCACGGCGGGGCTCGGCGCCGGCTCTTCCGGCAGCAGCATCGCGACGCGCTCGCGCAGCGTCTCCGCGGCGAAGGGCGTCGTCAGCGGCGGCAGCATCGCAAGGCCATATTCCTCGCCGACCTGCTGCACGGCCCTGACGATGATCGACTCGCGCGCGCCGACGGCCAGCACCTTGCCGTCGAAGGCCTCGCGCACCAGCGTCTCCAGAAATTTCCCGGGCTCGATGCCGTCGGCGGAGATGCCGAGCAGGATCAGGTCCGGCAATTCGCTCGTCAGCACCGTTTGAAGCTCGTCCGCGCTGGCGCATTCGCTGGTGACGAAGCCGAGATCTTCCAGCACTTCAGCGAGGAAAGCGCGCAGGTGGCGCTTGCCGTCAGCGACGCACGCGCGCGGCGTCACCTTTCGCCGTCCGAAGGTCTTGGGCCTTCGCGCGGCGAGTTCAACAATTTCGTCGTTCATCGCAAACCACTCCCGTTCCGCGACAGGTGTTAGCGACGGGAGCAGTTTCAAATAAGGAAGGCTTCAGCCGATTGTTGAATTATCTGGGTAACGTTAAAGCGCGCACCACGTCTAAAATTGTTCGGATCTCTTTGCGGAAGTTTTCACGCCTGTGGCGGGTGACGGTTGCGTGACACCGCCAGCGTCGAAGATTCGCGAGCATCACGGCCGACGCAAGCGCGCGGCCGGTGTCCTGCATCAGGACGCAGACGTTCGCGTTTCGCCCAATTGAATAATGGACGCCTCAATTGCTCGTGGCCTTGTCGTGTTGCGCCATCCCGACCGCCTTGTAGTCGTAGGTCGGATAGAATTCGGTGCGATAGGGACCCCACGCAGTGTCCTCGATGATGCGATTGACTTCGCGCAGCCGCGAGGCCGGCAGGCGCAGCGTGATCACCTGGCCGATGCCCATCATGACGTACCAGCTCACGACCTCGACGCCGGGCGGCGGGAAGGATTTGTAGTAGCCCTGCTTCTCGAGCTGCGCATTCAGCTCGTTCAGCGGCCGCGACTGGTCGTGCTTGAGGAAGACGGTAAGCAGCACGGCATTGTCGGCGGTCGGAGCCGCGCTCCCCTGCGGCGGCGAGGTCTGCGCCATCGTCGTCGACGTGAGCGCCAGCGCGCCCGCCAGCAGTGCCGCCATCGTCATTGTCCGTCGGGTCGATCTCATCGCGGTTTCCTTCCCATGCGCGTGCGATGGGCCGGAGGATAGACGCGGCGCCTGCGGGCGAAGAACTCATATTCGCGCGATACGCGCATGTTCCGCTGCCGCTCGTGACGGTTCTGCGACAATGCGCGCGGCCGCGACGGCGAAAGTGTGAACCGCATCACATGTGCATTGCCGCAACTGGGCTATTGCTCCGCCATAGCCGGGTGGTGGGCTGTCGAGGATTACAGCTATGTCGATGCGGCGAGTGATGTATTGGTGGTTCAGATTCGTGGTGTCAGGGCGATTCATGGATCGCTTCCTGTGCCTGCCGCGCTAGCCGCGCTGCTCAAGGCGGCCGCTCGCGGCCGAACCCCGATCTAGGTCTGTCCGATCAATTTGCGAAACGCCGCCGCGCCGTCCTGCATGGCGTCACGGCCCTTCCAGGCGAGGTAGGAGAGCTTGCCGCCGAGCGTGTCGTGGCTGCGCAGCCGGCGCGAGCCGAGGATGTGGCCGACATTGGACGGGAAGCGGCTCACCTCGGCGGAGACCAGCGCCGCGATCGCGTCCATCAATTGCTGCAGGCGGATGCCCCACTCGGTGGCCTCGATGCCGTCGATGCGGACCTTGAGCGCATATTCGGTCTCGTAGATCTCGCTGAGCAGGTCGCGGGCAACCAGCACCCGATTGTGCCGGAGCGCGATCCTAAGTGCGAGGCGCTTGTCGTCGAGCCGGTCGAGCACCATGGGAACGACGCAGGCATAGGGCGTGGCGGCGACGTCGGCGGCGGCCTTGCTCGGGGCGGCCTTGGTGGCGAGGCGCACCAATTCCCAGGACGTCTTCAGCCGCCGCGCCACCAGCGCCAGCGCGAAGGGCAGCGCATCGGGATGGGCCTTCTTGAAGGCGTCGAGCTGTGCGGTGATCTGGGTGACCTTGCCGTCGTCGAATTTCGCGATCTTCTCGGGCAGCTTTTCGTTGAACTTCGGCAGCGCATCGCCGGCGCGCAGCACGTGCTGCATCTTCCTCACGTCGTCGAAGGCGGTGCGCGACGCCGTATATTGCGCGAGCTTGCCGCGGGCGAATTCGGTGCTCTCCGCCGAGCTAAGGGTGTTCTCGAGGACCTTGATGACCTTGGTCTGGAAGACGGACGCGATCTTCTGCACTTCCTTCGGGTTGTTGGCGGTCACCTGGTCGTTGATCGCCTTGACGTAGTCGCGCGCCATGGTCGGCAGCAGGTCGCGGCAGATCCACTCCCAGATCGGCGTGAGCGTGTTGCGCGAGATCCGCCCTGCATTGGCATGCTCGGGTGCGCCGTCGATCAGCAGCAGCTCGAGCGGTGCGAAGAAATAGCGGGACGGGCTGGTGGCGCGCGCCTGGGTGGATCCGTCCTTGCGGAACTCGGCGCGCAGGCGCGACTGGATCTCGGTCGAGCCCGGCATGTCGATGCCGCACAGCTCGAGACGCTCGAGCTCGCTGAGCAGGCAGCTGCGCGACAGCGGCGTCAGCCTCTGCAAGAATTCCGACAGCCGGTCGATCTCGTTCATGGCACGCAATCTTCCGCAACGATTCCAGCTGGCCTACCGGCCCAATGCGTGGAGGCATTTGCGCGCTCTCAATCGTGCCCTAGAGAAGCAAGTCGCCGTTAATTAATCCGTAAAATCCGGGGGTGGCGGACGCCGGGGCGGAAGGGCGGATTAAGGAAATCGAGCCTGTCTGCCCGGAATCGGGGCGAAATCCTCAACCCCTGCATGGTCGCCGCAAGCTTCGCGCAAGCATAAATTGTGCCGATGCCGATGTTTTAGCGCAAAACCGCCAAAATCACCGTAGTCTTACGGAGCAAAAAGTTAACCACAGACCCGCCCCGGTTCCGCTAAACAGGTCACATGGGGTCACAGAATGATACGGCCGCCGATTCGCGGCCGTCGGAATGGTACGAAACCGGCACTGCTCCAACCGAAGAGCTCGATTTCGTCCGTCTGAACGCCGCCCGGGCCAAAGCGGCAGACGAAATGGCGGCCGCCATCGCCCGCGAGCTGAACGGTCCCCTCACCGCGCTCCTGCTCTACATGGGCGAGATCAAGCATCACAGCGATCAGCTCGCCCCTGTCGCCGGCGACCGCGTCTACCTTCAGCGGGTGGTGGAGAACGCGCTGGCGCAGACCGAGCGCGTTTGCGGCCTGGTCAAGCAGCTCGCCGGTCCCCACAAGGGCGGCTCGGCGCTTCCGCCCCGGATCGAAGACGCCGAAGCGAGCGTTGCGCGCGTACAGCAAGTCCAGCGCGTGCCGAGCGCCGAACTCCTCGGCCTGTCGGGCCAGAAGCGGCTCACCAAGCGCGAACGCGAGGTGCTGCGTCTGATCAGCGAGGGTTATTCGAACAAGCAGGGTGCGCTGCGGATGCAGATCAGCCCGCGCACCTTCGAGAGCCATCGCGCCGAGGCGATGCGCAAGCTTGGCGCGCGCAACACCGCCGATCTCGTCCGCGCGGCGCTGCTGCATTCGATCGATTGAGGCCTCGTCTTGTGCCGCCGATGCGCGGCGCGGACCGGAAAATCGCGCTCAGAAATAGTCTTCGGCGAAGGGACGCAGGCGCGGGGAGGGCCGCAGCGGCTTGAGCTCTTCCTTCGCCGCGTTCGGGATGATCGTGATGGTCCAGCGGGGAGGGGTGGTCGATTCCTGCTCCAGCACCGAGCGCACGAAGCCAGTCACCGTGGACTCGCCGGATTTCACGGTCGCCATGCGGCCGTTGAATTGAGCGATGCGGAAGCGACGGACTTCTTTCTGGTCCGCAGTCTCGTAGGTGAACATGGAAACCCTCCTGGTTTCCCGCGACTATCGCCACCTATCATTAGCCATCTCTAAAAATCACAAACCGTAGAAGTACGGCGGGCTTAGCGCGGTCCGCTAGCCCTGCGGCTCCTGCGCGCGGGCGGCGCCGTAGGCAGCGTCCATCTGCGCCAGGAGCTCGTGGAATTCGGCATCGCCGAGCGACGCTGCGGTCTTCTCCAGCCGCAGAGCCAGGCCCGCGAGCCTGACATAGCCGAACGTCCCGGCCGCGCTCTTCAGCGAATGGGCCTCGCGCGCGATCCTGGCGTGCTGCTGCGCCAGCGAGAGCGTGCGGAACAGTTGCAGGCGGGCGCTGGTCTCGCTCCAGAACACGGCGCGCACCTCGCCGGCGCCGTCCTCGCCGATCTCGTGCACCAGTGCCGCATAGGCGGCGGGCTCGCGCGCCGGCTCGAATTCGAAGGCTCCCTGCGCGGGCGCGACGGTCGCTTCAAACATGGGTCTGCCTGTCCTGGTCACGGGTCGTTGGTCGCGCGGCGCTCACGGCGCGGCTCGGCCCATCTCTACGGCATTCGAATTTCCGTTCCGGTAGCAGGACGATGCGGGTTTGCAGGCCTGGATTAGCCGCAGGTTTACCAAGCCAGCGGTCAGCGCTGGCTGACCAGCCGGTCGTACTGCGCCTTCACGATCCCATAGCATTCGCATGCCGTCTGGCGCAGGCCATCCAGGTTCAGGATCTGGATGTGGCCACGGCTGTAGTGGATGAAATTGGCGTGTTGCAAGGTATTGGCGACCAGTGACACGCTGTTGCGCCGCGCCCCGATCATCTGCGCCATCGCCTCCTGGGTCAGCAGCAGCCGGTAGTCGCCCGACAGGTCATGGGTGTGCAGCAGGCAGCGCGACAGCCGCGATTCCACGGGATGCGCGGCGTTGCAGCCTGCGGTCTGCTGGACCTGCGCGTAGACCGCGAGCCCATGGCGCGTGAGCTGTGTCCGCAGGGTGGGGCTCTGGTCGGCCGCGATGCGCAGCCGGTCGAGGTCCATCATGGACGCGACGCCGGGAACCAGCACGATCGCCGTATTCAGCGCGAACGCGTCGCCCATGGTCGAGAGCGTCCCGAGCAGGCTGTCGCGGCCGATCATGGCAACCTGCACATGCTCGCCCTTGGCGAGCTTCACCACCAGCGAGATGACGCCGCGGTGGGGAAAGTAGGCGCGCTTGAGCGTCTCGCCCGTTTCGACCAGCACGGCCT
This sequence comes from Bradyrhizobium sp. KB893862 SZCCT0404, assembly GCF_018130885.1. Lineage (NCBI taxonomy): Bacteria > Pseudomonadati > Pseudomonadota > Alphaproteobacteria > Hyphomicrobiales > Nitrobacteraceae > Bradyrhizobium > Bradyrhizobium sp. KB893862 SZCCT0404. The sequence continues at coordinate 2,424 of NZ_JAFCLT010000005.1, read as the reverse complement.
CGTGCGGCAGTTCGACCGTACGCAGGTAGGGCCGGAGTAGCTCAAAGTCATCCGCCGCCAGCGCGGACAGGAAACCGTTGGATGGACGCACCATCGTTTCCAAAATTGCCTCCCGTCTCCTGACTCAGGACGTCGCGGCAAGCGACATCGATTCCGGCACGGGCAAATTCCATCATGTTCACGCCGGGATATATTGGCAATTGGGACAGGTCCGGCTGCGGCGGTCGCTCCCCCGGGGCTGTGTTCACCGCGGCATGCAGGCGGTTGCACCCGGCAGACGTCGCTACGGGGGTCCGAGCAGGCGCGAATGCGAGGCCTTCACCGCCGAATAGCAGTCGCACGAGGTCGCCTTCAGCGCCGGCAGATCGATGATTTCGATCTGCCCGCGGCTGTAGCGAATGATGCCGGCCCGCTGCAGCGCATGCGCAACGAGCGAGATGGCGTTCCGCCGCACGCCGATCATCTGTGCCAGCGTTTCCTGCGTCAGCGGCAGGTTGGCGTTGTCGGACAGGTCGCGGGCCCGCAGCAGCCAGCGCGCCAGTCGTGCCTCGACCGGGTGCATCGTATTGCAGAGCAACGACTGCTGCGCATGCGCAAGCAGAACCTGCTCATGACGCATGATCAGGCCTCGAAACGAAAGACTTGTGGCGGCGATCGTCCGGAACGCTGCGATTTCCAGCGCAGATGCAGTGCCGGGGAAGAGCACGACCGCGTCCGCCGGTGCAATGCCGTCGGCAAGCGCCGCGCCGCCGCCGACCACGCTGTCGCGCCCCAGCATCGCGACCTCGATCGTCTGTCCGTCGGACAAGCTCACGGTGATCGAAACGGAACCGCCATGCGGGAAGTAAACATGTCTCAGAGCGGAACCGGCCTCGCCCAAGACAGATTGCCTGACCATTTCGACCGTCGCCAGATGCGGGCGCAGCAGATCGAAATCCGCAGCATCGAGCATCTGCAGCAACTGATTGGACGGGCGGCCGCTCGTGGTCATGCAGGATCATTCCCATGCGTTCGAGCCAGGATCGGCGCCGCGCCCCTCCATCACTCAGTTGCGCAGCCACAAAAGACTATTGTAGAGGTTGTGGTGCTGTCCATATACCCGTTGCAGGGCAGACAGGCCGAAGCATTTGCGGCGGAAATAAGAATCGCGTGCTGATTCGCGCGCGACCGGCGCCAACTACGTGTCGGTCGGGAAGAACCGGCAAGGGGGTCTTGATGAGCCGGAAGCTTTCGGTGGGCGGCAGACATTGCTTTTCCAATGCCATCGGGCGTCGCTCGATCCGCGCCGCCTCCCTTGCCCGCCACCTTTCATCCACCATCCGCGACTGCTTCGCGCCTTTCCGCGACGCCGCCACATATTTCGCAGTCGTCGCCGCCATTTCCCCGGCTACGCCATTGGCGTCCGCAACCGTCGATATTTGATCCAGATCAGAGGAGAACGGCGTGTCCCACGGTTCATTTTTTGAATCGCCGAAACGGGAAACTCAAACGGGGACAGAAGGTCTGCGCCACATTCTCGTTGTCGACGACGACCCGATGGTGTGCATGGCCATCGAGATCTATCTCCAGCGCAACGATTTTCGGGTGACGATCGCCGATGGCGGCGAAGCGGGACTGCGCGCGCTCGAGCACGAACAGTTCGATCTGATGATCATCGACGCACATGCGCGGCTTCGAATCGATCAGGATCTTTCACGAGCGCGCGCCCACCATTCCGCTGATCGCGATGTCCGGCTACGCGTTCGCGGATCTGAATTCACCTGCGCCCGACTTCCTCCGGATGGCGCTGGAGCTTGGCGCGGCACGCTGTCTGCGCAAGCCGTTCACGCCGGATGCGCTGCTCGCCGCCATCAACGCCTGCCTCGCGGAGCACCGTCCCGACAATGTCGCCGCGGCCGCGCGCCTCGGTTAGCGCGGCACCGGCTGCATCGGCCGCGGGGTAAGCGTTCGTTTACCACGACTGCAGGCCCGGCCGATCGCGGCACGGCATGATGCGATGATCGCGCGAGCGCTGCCGGCCGTGGCCGGTCTCGCCCAAGCCGCGCCTATCGCCCTTCACGGGCAGAACTTTTTCGCGCGTGCCGGGCCGCCCTTAGCGGGATGTTTACCGAACGCTTCCGTTTGTCACGGCGCGGCTCCGGTCTTGCCGAAAAGCGCTGGCGTACGCGGGCAAAGCGCAAACTTCTCTTCAATATCCGTATTAGCACGGAGGATGAAATTAACGGGACCGTGAAAGGGGTTGTCTAACGATCCAGAGAGGAGACTTCCGCCGAATTCCGGGCGCGGCCCAGGCGTCGAAGTCCAGCTCAGTAAGGCGTATCCGATGGATGATCTGTTGCGGGAGTTCTTGACGGAGACCAGCGAGAGCCTGGACACCGTCGACAATCAGCTGGTGAAGTTCGAGCAGGAGCCGAACAACGCCAA